>DATEHT010000001.1:0-2167 GCA_035279425.1 Terriglobales bacterium
TCAAGTACATCGGTAAGGAATCCAATAGCATTGAGGATGTCGAATCCGGCTTGGCGCATTCGGAAACGAGTGTTTACACTCAATATCCCGATCCCCGACGTGATGAATGGGAAGTAAGGATTCGGCCTATATTGAAAAGAGGTTCCCTCAGAAAACTCGCAGAACTGAGCGGGATGTCTCGCAGCGCATTAAAAGAACTGCGGGCCGGACGCAGCCGACCGCATATCAAAACTCGTGAATCGCTCATCTCCGCCTTGCGAAAGCTAAACCTTATCTAGGATTCTCAGTATTGACTGAACCCACGCGGGCGCTGCGCTCCGTTTTTCCCCCGCCGCACACAGCGCCGTTCGCACATCCGACCTTTATTCTTGTCAAATTGAAAACTTTTCGCGCAGGGGGGGCCGGTTTCGCGGCTCTCTGTCTCCTATCCCGTCAAGGAAGCAGCGGATTGGTCATTATTGCTTCGTGAGCATCGGAGAAGTTGAAAGCTGCAGGAAATCATTCGCAGCTATCAGGCCAAGGATTATACGTACTAGAAATGGGAATCGTCGACGCGAGGGATCATGCACTATGACTGGTGCGGAAAGTTGATGCGGCACGCCACGAGTCTCAAGCTGGCAGCCCCCAGCGGCCAGCACATTTCTGACCCAGCCGCTATCTCGCCCATATGTGAGCGCGATCAGGAATCCGTCGGGCTCTCGAAAGACATTCACAGGAGTTCGGTACAGCCTACCTGACCTTCGACCTACGCTTGTAACAATGGCAAAGCCCGGGAATCGCGCGGCGAAACGGTTCGCGAATCGGTTCGTAATAGCTCGATGGAACGCTGCTACGCTCCTTTTGCGGAACCGAACTAGAAGGATGAGGGCCAGTAGGGTTGCAAGAACTGAGATAACCAATACTGTGATTACCATGAATGTCGTATTTCCTATAAGCCGCACTGGAAGGGTGATTGCCGGCCTACCGCTCTTAAATTCTGATCAACCGTTCGCCTTCAACCATACGTGCCAGACGAATAGCCCCAGATAGCTCGCTGCGAGCACGGAAAACAGCAGGGTTAGGAGAACGTGGCCCAAGACAAACATCGTTCCCTTGGGCCAGTCGGCATGTGAAAAGTAGATCGCATCGACAAAAATACGCGCAGTCCAATAAATCCCGATGAAACAACTAAGTCCCAAGGCAGCACGGTCGCCTTGGAGCAGTTCCGCATGGAGCGCTAACGTCAGTGTGCCAAAGGCAATGATCGTCAACACCGTGAATCCACTCTGTACCCAAAGCATTTTCCTGTTGAACGGTATCAGTTGCTGCAAGTCCTGTTTCCACTTCAGATGGTATGGCACTTGAAAGCTGGCGAACAGGACCACAAAATGCGCCCCGCCGAGGAACCACAGGTCGATATCAAACAGCTGCTGTACGAGTGCGTTATTCATAGCGCGTGAATTGCCCGCATAAACGGAAGTATTACACGCAGCACAAACCACGGATGAAACAGTCCAAAAACCGGTACCGTAAGGAACACCGCCATGAAACACCAGCCGCGCACCCCTTGTCCCAGCCCAAACCGCTTGCCGAGCCGGGAACGCTCGATCATCACCCCCGTGCCTTGTAGTAAGAAGTAGAGGGTGGGGAGACCATAGCCTCCGCGAGCGGGCAGCGAGATCACTAAATCGTGGACCAGCCCGGAAACCACGAAGGCGAAGAAACCAGCCGTGCCGGCTCCTAACCTTCGATATAACGGACGAAAAATCAACTCGTGAGCAAGCTGACGGAAACCGAGGTTCCAACGCTTCCCCCAAAACTCTCCGAGCGACGTGGACCGAAGAGGCTCAGACATGATGGGTTCGGTTTTGACGCCGAGGCTCTGCCACAGGAGAGCGACTATCTGAAAGGTACCGAAGTGAAGGAGCAGGATCAGACCAACCATACCTGTCCACCCGCGTAAGAGAGGTTGTACTTGCGGAATGGATCGCGCCACAACCCAAAGCAGGTTTGCTCCGAAAATCGCTTCTAGCGTCGCCCAGAGCCAAGCGGAGGGAGCTGGCGGCGGTACACGTTTCGTAGTATCCAAAAAGGCGTCTGCATCCATTCCCGGCCATGCCAGAAGGTAGGCTACCGAGCGCCACGCCGGAGGTTCAACGCGTGATCGTGTTCTCCACCACGTCAGCCA
>DATEHT010000002.1:0-13411 GCA_035279425.1 Terriglobales bacterium
TGCCTCCGCCGAGGAATTGGACGAATTCCTCGTGCGCTTCAATATGAATGGCATCGAGCTGAATGAGGAAGGCTTCCAAAAACTGGCGGAAGAGATCTCGCTGGATTCCGTGGAAACAAAACTGGAAATGCCGTGGGGTAAAGAAAACGTGACGCTGCACTATGGTGAAGTGCCCATTGGAGAATCGGTGGAATTGATAGTTTTGCGCAAGAGTCTGGCGCGCGAACTTCTTCCCGACGGCAAAATCGGCGCGGCTTCTTCGCATCCCTACTATGAGGTGTGCACCAGTTCCAAGCTCTATGATCTGGTGGCGGCGTTGATCCGCAGCAAAGCTTCTGCCGCTGCGATTGAAACCGTCCGTGCCTGACCCCTATACTCTCCTCGGAGGCGAAAGGGGTCCGGTGACCTTCCCGGTCTTCAAAACCGGTGATTCGGCCCTTAGCGGGTCGAATGGTGGGTTCGACTCCCACACGCTTCCGCCATATCTCCTTTACCTGACGGAAGTTCCAGAGAAACGAGGCGGCAAAAGGCGGCATTAAGACATTAAGACTACATCGTATCCGGTTTCGTGCGGCTATTTTCGCGGCGCGAGTGACAACCGGATCGCGAACGAGCGCAGAGTTCTGAAATACGAGTCACTTACCACCTTGCAAAAATGCGTATCGATTATGAATTCCTAGTTTTTGGAAGATTCTGGCAAGATGAAATTTCACGGTGCTCTCGCTTATTGCCAATGCGGAGCTGATCTCTTTGTTGGAGAGTTTCTGCTGCAAGAGTTGGAGGATCTCCGTTTCGCGTTGGGTCAATCCTTGGTGACTCTTTCTTCTACCCTGAGATAGTTGTTGCACGTAGGATACGTAGTGCTCCAAGACCCGTAAAGGAACCCACACGTGTCCATTTGCAACGGCCCGAATAGCATCGGGCAAGGCCTGCCTGACTTGGGCGTAAGGAACGAATCCGTCAACGCCATGATTCAACAACGAGCATAAATCGTCGTCTGACAACTGGGCATCAAGAACCAATCGCTTGGCATCGGGAAAGTCTTGACTGAGCATTTCCAGGCACCTTCGGAACGGCCTGTCGAGAGAACCGCGGTCTATCACTAGAACAAACACCTTCTGCGTTTTCTTCTTGGCCGGGTTCTCCTTATCATCGGTTCGGAAGGGGACAATTTCAGCTTTTGTGTGGCGGGTTAAAAGATCAAGCAGGAACTCCATGGCGAGTGGGTTCTGTTCAACTAGAGAAACCGTCATTCTCATATTTTGTCGCCGCATCATGAACGGCCATCAGCGCTATCTCACTGACCGAACGAGATGATTTTATTATTTATGGTAGTCAGACATAAGGTACTGTCAATAGTACTGCTTCGCGCAAGCCGTTCAGTTAGCTATTCCGTTCAGTGCTGTACGGCTAGCCATCAGGCCAGTTGAAACCATATGTGCCGACTGGCTAGATTCTCAAACATGAGGCCTGCGACATGAAACCAAAAAACCGCTGGGTTGTGGCACCCGAGATTCGATGGACGGTCGATAACGACGGCGGCGTGCTCGTAGATCTTCAACGAGAGGCGTGCTTTGCCGTCAACCTTGTCGGGGCGGCTGTCTGGAAAATGTTGTCGATGAATAAGGATGGGCTAACTCTCGAAGCAATCGCCGAAGATTTGGCGAAAGACTTTGAAATTCCTGTGGATGAACCGCTGAAGGACGTGAGTATTTTTTTAAATGACCTACGGAAAAAGAAACTCGTGGAAGTAGTGTGACCGTCGTGGAACATCGGTGTGCGGGAAGGTAGGAAGATCAATGGGAATTCAGGGCTTGAATGGTGCAAAACTGGATGGTGCTCTCATTGAACGGGAAGGGCCGAAAACGAGAAACGGACAGCGCGCAGAAGTGGATCAATGCCGTTCCGGTGCACGTAAAGTCGAGGTATTCGCTAGCTGGATTGCGTTGTTGGCGGCGGATTTCGCATTGAAAATACTCGGCCTTCGGCGGGTTATTCGCCTGATAGCGAACTGGACTCCAAGACTTCGACGACAGTCTCCGGAAGCGGTTACGAGGGTCTTCACAACGATTGACAGGGCAGGAGTTTATTACTCGAGGCGTGTTCTCTGCTTACAAAGGTCGATTGCTGCGGTCTTCTTATTGCGGGCAAAGGGAATCCCTGCCGAGATGGTGATCGGGTTCGCTAGGTTTCCGTGCCAAGGTCATGCTTGGGTGGAGATTGAGGGAAGTCCAGTTCACGAGAGCGTTAGGATCCAGGATTACGTTGTCGTTTTGAAATGCTAGAAGCGATTTCGGTTTTGAGCGGCGAGCAACGATGAGCAGTCAGTGTGGCATTTTTTACTTTGACGGAAAAGAAGCGGACCGGAATGACCTGCGGGCGTTCGCAGTGCATCTCGACAGACATGCACCAGATGGCGGTGGCCAGGTTTGCATGGGTTCTGTTGGAATGGCGTTCGGCGCATTCCATACGACGGAAATTGCCGCTGGGGAAGCTCAACCTGTGCTTTCAAACTATGGGCATCTCATTACATGGGATGGCCGTCTCGATAATCGCAAGGAGATATGGTCAGAATTAAACAGCGGCGTTCATGGAGGACTTGGAAATGGAATGGATCGGCTTCGGCTGAATTCTGCGACGGCAGACCTTGCCTCATGCGACCGAACCGCGCAGACCTTAGGGTGTATGGGTGATGCTTCGCTTGTGTTGGCCGCCTATCGACGGTGGGGCGAAGATGCCTTCGCTCGATTAATTGGCGATTTCGCGCTCGCTTTGTGGGACCCGGAAATTGCCAAGCTGTTCCTTGTTCGTGATTTTGCCGGCACCCGGCCTTTGCGCTATCACCTTGATCAGAAGCGAATCGTGTGGTCTTCGCACCTCGTGTCTCTGATCGACCACGCAGATTTTGATTTGAAGGTGAATGACCAATTCGTTGCAGAGTACTTGGTTAGTGATCCTGCCGCAGAATTGTCGCCGTACAAAAACATCTCCTGCGTACCTCCGGGCTGTGTTCTTACAGTGAGGCGAGGTGGAGACGTGAATGTTCACAGCTTTTGGACCCTGCATCGGCGCGAGATCAAGTACCGTCAGGACGATGAATACGAAGCGCACTTTCGCTCGTTGTTTTCTGAGGCAGTGCGTTGCCGCCTGGATTCTATCGGCAAGGTATGGTGCGAGCTAAGCGGCGGGCTGGACAGTACCTCAATTGTTTGCGTAGCCGACACAATGGTCACCGAGCTGCAAAATGCGCAAGGCTCACCAGAAACCGTTTCATACGTTTATGACCAATGTAAATCGGCAGATGAACGACGATACATAGCTTGTGTCGAACGCCATCGGGGCAAACGGAGCCACTACATAAGGGAAGATGATTATAGAGCGCTTGATTCTCCTTCCAAGGCATTGCGTCCTTCGGGCCCCGATCCCGCCATTTGCTTTACGCCTCTCGTCGAGCGGGAATATCAGTTGATTCGCGAAGGAAGAGGGCGGGTACTTCTGACAGGATTCGCGGGCGATAGCGTGTGCTGGAGCGAGTTCGATGCGGCACCACTTGACATCACTGATCTGGCTGCCGAGCTTAAATTTAGCGCTTTGCACCGCCGCATCAAAGCGTGGGCCGAATCTGAACGGAAAACTTATCTTGAGATGTTTTTGAGAGGAGCTATTTGGGCCAATTTGCCGCGACATTTACAAGTCAAGGCGCTGCCTCGTGCCTTGCGTGTTCCCAAATGGATTGACTCGGACTTGGTGAGGCGCGCAAGGATGCGCGACCTATACCTTAGACCAACAGACATCTTTGGTTTCCGGCTACCAAGTCAGCGTGTGCATTCGTCGATGATCGCAGAGGCGATCAACAGCACTTCTGGTGGCCACAGTGAGGAATTCGGTCCTATCGAAATCAGGTATCCCTATTTGCACCGGCCTCTTGTGGAGTTTTGCTTGGGAATCCCAGTCGACCAAAAAATGCGTCCAGGAGAAATGCGTTCATTGCAGAGAAGAGCTTTGCGCCAAATAGTGCCTGCGGAAATTCTTTCTCGAAAGGATAAACGCACCCCAGATGAGGCGATTTTGCGAGCTGTAGTACGAAGGCGGGGCTGGCTGAATCGATTGTTCGAGAATTCACGGTCGGCTGCCCACGGATACATTAAGAGTGATTTATTGCGTCGAGAGATTGATGAATGTGCTTATGGCGGTCGAATCGCAACATTCGAGCTTCTCAGGGCAATTTCTCTGGAGATTTGGCTTCGAACAGTGGATGGGGGAGAGATTCTCTGCGCCGATAATTTGAATTTAGACCTATTTTCAATCCCGGTCGAAGGCTCAACGTAATAGTTGGGTGGCCACGAGTCTTCTTCAAGCTCTGTCGTCCGTCGCTTGATCGACGACAAGACTAACGAAAGGAGGAAAAGCCATGGAAGTGAATCAGAACCGTTACGAAGCTCCTGTAATCCGCAAGGTTGGGAATGCGCGACAACTGATACAGGGTTGTACCTGCGGTGGTTGCGACTGTCCATCAAAGAAGGGAAAGGCGAAACAGCAGTAGCTTTGCGACCGGAAACGCCGTTGACGGCCAGCGCTGCGGTTGGATTTGTCTACCCAGTTCACTGGCCGTCAACAACTCTCTGAATAAACAGGCAACTCATGTCAATTTGCTCCGAGACAAAGTGGTTAGCGAGAAGAGTAGCATTCGTTGCGGGTATTCACTTAGCGGATTGCCTTCTTGTGATGGTGGGTGTCGGAGCGGCTCTAATGGAGCCGCTGATAATGAAGTGGCTTATCGACATTGCATTACCTCGACGCAGTTTCAAACTCTTGCTACTTGGGACCGCTACGTTCTGTGTTTCTTATTTGGTGTTGGCGGTCTGCCATAAGTTTGCAGCAGTTCTAGGCGATCTTGCAAGCCGGAGAATCGCGATTAAACTGAGAGTGGGCCTTTTCGAGCATTTGAGTCGATTGTGCGGAAAAGTTCAAGGCAGGTTGTCACCTGGAGACTTGCAGCAGCGACTTGAGGAAGATGCTCACTCAGTGGCGGAATTTTGTGGAAGCGGACTCACTACCGGTTATTATGTTGTTTTCGGAGTCTGCTTCACTCTGGGCGCGATATTTCTCTTGGATTGGCATCTCGGGCTTGTCGTGGTTCCGTTTGTGTCGCTTTTCGTCTGGGTTCGGCGCCGTGTGCAGAGCCGCCTGCGCGAAAGCTCTGATTTAATCCAGGACATGAGCGGTGCGAGGAATGCTTTTTTAGAGGAGTTTCTTGCCGCGCTCACACAAGTTCAGTTGCTCGGTAGAGAGATGTTCGTAGCACGAAAGTTTGTTCGCTTAGTAAGCAAGGCTGCACGGCAGGAAGGCAGACGAAGTTTACTGGAATTTGCGACCGGTTTAGCAACTTGGTTCATATTGATTCTCGCGATAGGGGCTACCATAGGTTATGGCGGATATCGAGTAATTTTCGGCGGCTTGTCAATCGGGGGGCTTGTTGCCTTCTATGGATATTCGATGAGCATCTTCGACCCCGTCGAGCAAGCGACGACTATGCACGCGAAGCTTATCCGGGCCAGTGCGAGCGTTAGACGACTTATCGAAATTGAGAATCTTGTGCCCAGTGTTATCGACCCGCCGGAGGGTGCAGTGCTTTCCAAGCACACTCCTTTGGGGCTGCAATTTGATAACGTGTGTTTCACATATCAAATCGGTAAACCAGTTCTGAATGCCATCAACATCCGATTTGGGTGTGGTGAGAGAGCGGTTCTTTCAGGTCCGACTGGAATCGGAAAGAGTACTCTCTCGAAGCTTGCAGTTCGCCTCTACGACGTCTCAAGTGGATCAATATTAATCGACGGAATCGACGTGCGGAAGATCGCATTGAGGAGTTTGCGAGAGGTCATTTCACTTGTTCCTCAAGAAGCGGTCATTTTTAATGACTCGATTCGGGAGAATGTGCTCTACGGGAATCCGAAAGCTACAGAGGCAGAGATTGAGGAAGTAGCGTCGGTCGTTCAACTGGATCGGGTGCTGCTGCGGCTGCCGAAGGGATGGAACGAGACTCTAGGCCCGAGGGGCGTGACCCTTTCTGGTGGCGAGAGACAGCTAATTTCGCTGGCGCGTGTGTTGCTCCGGCGTTCCGCAATACTGATTTTGGATGAAGCCACGTCTGCTTTAGACATTTCGTGTGAAAGAGATGTTCTACAGAGGCTGGGCGATTTTATGAAGGGCAGGATAGTAGTAGTTATTACCCATCGTCCGTCTGTGACAACATGGGCGGATCGTGTGCTCGTGTTCGGTCGGGACTGCATTGTCGAACAAGCAGCTGACAAGACGCTCATTCTTGCTTACGAGGAGAATCGCGTCGCTGTACGTGGTGGAATTTGAAGGTCCATTTGGATAGTTAATCAAGGGAACTCACGTGTTCCGCGTGTTTTCTTTGGAGGTCCCGCAGCATGTTTAAAACATTCACAAGAATCGCGATCTTTTTTGTTTCGCTGGTGACGGTTATATCGTGCGTTGGGTTGATGCACAAGCGAAGCCAGGTAAGGAGTTCTAAGGGCATTGTATGGGCTGATAATGTGCGGAAGAAACCCATACCTTCGTTTCATGCAAGCGCTCCCAGGGAGCCACTTCCGTCTACGCTGAATCCGAGTCAGTTTACTGATCCAGTAACGCAGACCGCGTATAAGATGGCAAGCAAAGTAAGAGCCGTGCTGTATCAAGAACCGTGCTACTGCGGCTGCGACACAAATGACGGCCACAAGAGCCTGCTAGACTGTTACACGACCAAGCACGCCTCCGAGTGCGATATATGCCGACAAGAAGGAATCTACGTATATGAGCAAGTTCAAAAGGGGAAAAAAACGGCGGAGATCAGAAGTTGCATTATTCGTGGGGACTGGAAAAAAATTGATCTAAAAAAGTATGAAACTTTTCTTACCGATAACCGTCAAGAAAAAAGTATGCCGTTTCCCCTCTGTGCTTTTGGTGCTAGAGTGTCAGTTAGCAAACTTCATTTGCTTGCAACGTGTGGCGTATTTTCCGCGCCACGGATGTGGGAGATAGGTGCATGCGTGATCTCCTTTCGGACATTCGGTTTGCTTTGCGCCTCTTTGCTAGAAACGGTCTCGTTACTTTTGTCGCCATAGTTGCAATCGGGTTGGCAATCGGTTTAAACACTACGATCTTCAGTGCAATCGACTCGGCCCTGCTGCAACCTTTACCCTTTAAATCTCCGAGCCGCCTATCGATGATTTGGGCCACTCGTCCGAATCAAGGTATGAATCAAGTGCAGGTATCGGTTCGCGATTTCCTTGAAATAAAGCGACAGGATAGCCTGTTTCAGAAGATGGCAGCCCTTGAAGATCATCAGTTTATCGAGACGGGTATCTCATCGCCACGACGCGTATACGGGACACTAGTGTCTCCAGGACTCTTTGATCTGCTGGGTGCGCGAGCCTATCTTGGCCGGACTTTTTTTTCAGATGAGGGTGAACCGGGCCGAGATAATGTAACCGTTTTGAGTTACTTGTTATGGCAGCGGGTTTTTGCTGGCGATCCAAATATCGTTGGCAAGACAGTTCTTCTGGATCAGAAGAAATTCACTGTGATTGGCGTAATGGCGCAAGGCGTCAGAATTCCAGGTTGGTCTGACGAGACGCTGTGGGTTCCCTACGATTTCGCAGGGTTGTCAATTGGGAGCGACCCTACCAATCGAATGCTGTATGTGATCGCGCGGCTTAAAAGCGGAGCTAAGGTTTCTCAAGCGCAGACCGAGATGAATACAATCGCTCTACGCTTGGAGAGGGCATATCCAGAATCGGACAGGGACTATGGATTGCGACTTGAGTCGCTTCGGTTTTGGTATATCGCCGACCCCTACACGGTGCTGTTACTTTTCTTGGGAGCAGTCCTGTCCGTATTATTGATCGCGTGCAGCAATGTCGCAAACTTGCAACTTTCAGGAGCGGCATCCCGCCGGCATGAAATGGCAATTCGGATGGCTCTTGGTTGCCGTCCTTCAAGATTGGCTCGTCAATTAATTACAGAGAATGTCTCGCTTGCGGTTCTGGGCGGCGGCTTTGGACTCTTGTTGAGCTTTGCAGGAGTCAGGGTCATGAGAGTGCTTGGCGCAGACATTGTACCCTACTCGGGGAATATCCGAATCAATGGCTCGATATTGCTGTTTGTTGTCGCAGTCTCGCTCCTGAGCGGAGTTTTTTTTGGGATGCTGCCGGCATTTGACGCTGCTAGAACGAACCCGGGCGAGGTTATCAAGGCAGGGGGAAGCCGTTCCATAGGAAACTCGGTCCGAACAAGAATGCAGAACGTTTTTGTGGTATCTCAAATCGCTCTTGCGCTGGTGCTATTGGCAGTCGCCAGCTTGATGACTCGAACTGTGCTCAAAATCGATAAGTTCGATCCAGGATTTAATCCTCTTAATGTTGTCACGGCAACTTTGGAGGTTCCCCGGTTTATACACTCCACAGCATCTCAGATGTTCGTTCCCTATCGATCTGTATTGGAGCAACTCAAATCTACCTCGGGCGTACAGTCGGCTGCATTTACATCCAGTCTTCCTTTGTGGGGTTTCGATACAAGATTTTTTAATAAGGGCGGCGGTCAATCGGTACCTGACAGCAGTGGACCGCTTGCTCAATACCAGGTCGTCAGTGCGAACTATTTTCGCGTGATGGAAATCCCCCTGCTAGCGGGTCGGGATTTCACCGAAGATGATTCGGGTTCCACTCCTGCTCTTGCAATTGTCAACAAGGCGATGGCGGATCGTTGGTGGCCAAACCAAAATCCGATTGGCCACAGTGTTGGCGTGTTAGCTGCCCCAGACGCACTCTCTGGAGGATCACCGTCGGCATCACAGCGTGGAGTCTTTCGCATTATCGGGATCGTTGGTGATGTGAAGGGATGGTCTTCCAACGATGAGAGACCTAGCGACACGATCTACGTTCCATACGGCCAGCATTTTCAACGTTCAATGTTCCTTGTTTGGCGTACTAACGTTCACACTGCACGGCAGGAAGCAATTGTCGCAGAGCTTCGAAGCAAGAGCAGCGATTGTCTTATTGGGGACCCGCGCAGCATGAAGGAGATTCTTAGGTATGAAATCGAAACGCCGCGTTTCACCGCTGCGTTCCTGAGTGCCTTTTCAATCTTAGCTCTCATCCTGGCAGCTGTCGGGATTTACGGCGTTATCTCATATTCTGTCAAACTGCAAACGCGAGCAATCGGAATACGCATGGCATTAGGAGCGCAACGTCAAGACATATTGAGGCTTATTGTGGGCAAGGGCATGTTTTTGACGTTTGTCGGAGTGGGATGCGGCCTCATAATTGCCTTTGCAGTCACACGGCTGTTAACGAGCTTGCTCTATGGAGTTAGACCTTTCGACGCTCTCAGTTTGATTTTCGTTTCATTATTGCTAATTCTCGTGGCGTTCTTGGCGACGGCCGTTCCCGCATTTCGGGCGATGCGGCTTGAGCCTGTCGAGGCGTTGAGACACGAATAAAGCGGGTTTGATCCGTGGTTCGTAAGAACCCGAAATCAACGCTCGATGGTCTGTGCTTGTGATGCGGGAGTTCGCGGCTCGCTCGACGCGAAAGATTCGGTAGTCTCTGCCAGTTGTTGTGCGCGCCCCGGCTCCATCGCAGACCGTAGCGACACGTCCCGCGCGAGTTGCTCATTTAAGTGTGTTTTGTCGTTGGTATAGACTTGGGCATCGAGGCGGGCGCGGGAAAGGGCGACATAGGCTAAGCGGCGGTTGATGAGTTTTTCTCGCGCTTGGCTGGTGTCCACGTGGATGAGTACTCGGTCGGCAGTTTGACCCTGGCTGCTATGGCTGGTGACGGCATAGCCGTGATCGAGGTGCGGATTCTCACGGATGTTGAATTTGATACTGCGGCCTGAATCGAGGCGAATTTGCAGATTGCCACGTGAATCGATCTTCTCGATAGTGCCTAATTCGCGATTCGCAACGTGCTGCTGGCGGTTCGGCGCGGTGAATTGCACGCGATCACCTCTCGCAAAATTTCGCTGGGCCTCTCGATATATGGTCACGCCGTGCAAACGGCGCGGATCGTAGCGCACCTGTTTGCCAGTTTCGCGTTTCACTGTAATCGTGTTTTCTTTCGCATTCGAGTGCTGCACTCGCGCGTATTCTCCGGCTTCGAAGCCAAGAACCTTGCTTCCTTTGGTGTAGCGCACTACATCGCCTGGCTGGTATTGCTCCGCCCATTGGCGGTCGGCACCGGTAATTTCTTGCCGCGCTAGAAGCACTCGTACCTGCCGCTCCCTGTGGTCTACCTGGCCTTGTCGTTGCAGTTCGGTGCGAATCATCTCGTTGATTTCTGTGCGCGAGCGATTGTCCGGCGAGATGACCAGCGTTCCTTCAGGCTGTTTGGCGTATTCGCGGGCCATTTCCCGTAGCCGTTCGTCGCGCTCTGCGATTTCATGCACGCGGTGTTGTAATTGGAGTTTCTCGATTGCTTCCTGCACCTGGCCGCGTGAGAGGTGCTCCACGATTTCCTTCAATGCCGGGTCTTTCTGCCGAATAATTTCATCAAGGCGTGCGACCTGGATTCCAGCTTCCTGTAGCTGCTCATACGGTGCTCCGGCTTCGACTGCCTGATGCTGCCGAGTGTCACCAACCAAAAGCACTCGGTCGTGCTCTTTGAGGCGATGAAAAAATTCGTTCATCTGCCTGGTGCTGGCAAGGCTTGATTCATCGAGGAGATAAAGATGCTTCTGTCCATCATCGTTTCGGTCTCGCTGTACAAGACGCCGCTGCAAAGTGCTCGATTCGATTCCCGCTTCAGCGAGTTTCTGGGCCGCACGCGAAGTCGGGGCGAAACCTTCAACTTTATAGCCTTCGCGTTCGGCGACTTCGCGAATCACAGTGAGGGAAGTCGTTTTCCCGGACCCGGCAGCACCTTCGAGCGCGGTCACTTGATCTAGACTAGTTAGGATTTCCTCAACTGCGCGGCGCTGGCTTTCGCTCAGGTGAGGATGACTCCTCTCGATTTCTTTGTGCGTTTCATTCTTCACAAGCTCCGCATACTTGCTCTGTCCATTGCGCATCATCTGGATTGTGTCGCGCTCCATATCGATCATCTGCTGTGTGGTGAACACGCGATCTATTGCTCGTGCCGGCCTTTCGATCTCAATGAATTCTCCGGTGCCGATACGTTTATTGAATTCGGCGCGAATCTCTCCGAGCATTGCTTCACCCATAGAGCGCCGCAGTGCATCTCGCAAAATCTCGCGTTCACCCACCACTGCTTCGCGCTCGAAGTGTTTGTCTCTTGAAAAGGTCAGCGCAGATTGTGTGCTCGTTTTGGAAAGCTCCGAGCTGAGTTGTTCCGCTCTGTTGCGCGCCGCTGCGAGAACGGCGTCGTGCTGATTGCCGAATGTTCGTGCCAGTTCCTTGTGCCGAGCAAGCATTTCGTCGCGTGACAGTTCGATTTTCGGTTCACGTGTCTTGTGTGCAGCGATTTGTGCGGCATCGGCTCCGCGCTGATTTTCTTTCGCCAGATGCTCCTCAATCTGCTGTCGTCGGGGACTGGATGCGGCCAGGTATTCTTGAGAGTAACCTTTGATTTCCGGCTGGCCGCTCTTGGCGCGCTCGATTTCGTATCCAAACGCTTTGAGCCGCGCAGCCAATTCCGAGCGATAAACAGCCGTCGCGTATTGCTGGGTCTTGTACAGTTCGCGCGGCTGTAAGGCGTAGACTTCTCCGCTTTCTGTTTGCGTGAGGTTGAAGAAAACCACATGCGTATGCAGTTGTGGCGCGGCGTAGCCGTTCACAGGACGTGCACTGTCATGCTCGAATCTAGCCGCGATCCACTTTCCCGTTGTCTCTGCGGGCAGATTCCCGCCGATGCGGGCCTGAACGTATCGTTCGAGTTCATCGAGTGCGACGGAAACGCTTTCTTGGTGCGCGTGGCTCACCCGTTCATCTCCACCTACAAGGGCCGTAAGCGATACGCTCTTTGGTGCGGAGAAAGTCGCATCCCAACCGGCACGGTGCTCCATCGCTTTCACTTTCTCTCCGCCCTCGTTGATGTATTCGCGTGCTGCGCGATGCTGCACGAGCTGCTCGACAGTGATCGGGTGCTGCCCTTCACTGAGTCTCTGGAAGTGCTCGGCGCTCACTTCTCCTGTGAGGCCCCACTCCTCGGCCAATTTCCCGTGCCATTCCCCGCGAATCTGGTCACCTTGCGTGTAGTAGTTCTCGCGCGCGTTCGAGAACTCCGCGCTGTGGTACGCCTGTGCTTGGCTGGCGCTTAGAGGATTCGAGATGGTCAGCATGGTTGTCCTATTCAAAGAAACGCTCTTGCGTCGGAACGGTTTGGCTCACGCGCTGGTTGTGAGCCTGTTTTAATTCATGTTCCGTGACTGTCTCCTCAGGGGCTTTGGTTTCGATAATCGCAGCTGGCTTGGGCGACATTTCAGTTCGTTTCTTGATTGGCCGTTCGATGTACTTCGGCTCTTTGGCGGAGCGCTCGATAAACGGGAATTGCATCTGTACAACGAGATTCCCTTTCTTGAGGTAGCCATGCAGGTCGGCAAGCCCGCTGATCTCTGAAGCCATTACCAGCGGCTCAACGCGGCGCTCCAGGCTGTAATTTGTCGAGCTTCGCTGCCGCCCTGTGCGTCCGCTCAAACGGCTTTCGGCCAATCGCTCGATTTCGATCTCGCCAATGGTTTTTGAAATCCACTCCGCCGCGCGCGGCTCGCTGGTGCGTAAGAAGATCTTCGTTGCGGGCTGCGACAACATTGCTTCGGCTTCATGCCCATAGCGGGTTTCCATCTGGCTGCGGCCCTGAAAACCAAGCACAACGGGATTATTCGATTTGCGGTTCTCGGTGATGGCCGTATGCAATTGTGGCAATCGCTGCAAGCTCGCCAGTTCGTCAAGAACAAACCAAACCTTTCTCGAACTCGCCTGTCCTTGATTCATAAGCCGCAGTACAAGCGTGTCGAGCCACAAACTGGTGAGGGAAATGAGCCGCTTGCGAGTTTCCGGTGTGCTCGTGAGGAAGAGCCAACCTTTCCGATTCTTCGCCCATTCCGCCGCGCTCCAACGCGTGGCGGTCTCGTCCTCGGAAGGAAGCAGTTTCAGCGTGTCGGCAATCATGTTGAGCGAGGCCAGTATGCCGCTCCGCTGCGCTGGTGCTTGCCGGTCAATCATCGCCGCGAATTCCGTGCCTTTCACGCGCCAATCAATCTCCGCTTCATGGCACATCCAATGCGCCAACTCCTGAGGCGAAGGCCGGAAGGTCAGCAAGTGCGCGAAGATTTTCCTCGGGCCTTCGACAAAGAACGGGTTCTCGTTGTGGCGGTCAGGGAATAACGATGCGGCGAGCGTCAATGCTTCAGCATCGTGCAGCAATTCATCGCCCGGACTCCAATA
>DATEHT010000003.1:0-843866 GCA_035279425.1 Terriglobales bacterium
CGATTCTCCACGGCGTCAGAAGAGAGGGGCGGGGGCCGCTCTTCGATCAGGCTCATCCTCGGCCTAAGGGTGGGACGACCTCTCCGCCGAAACGCAACCTAATCCTAGGTCACGATCGGCAACCAAGATACAAGGGTGGGAGAAAGAAAAAAATGTCCGAACTCGACTTCATCATCGACCAACTCAAGCGCTCATTCGACGGCGAAGCCTGGCACGGTCCTGCGCTCACGGAAGTTCTTGACCGAGTCGACGCTCAGGCTGCCGCGGCTCGGCCCATTCCCGCTTGCCATAGCATCTGGGAACTGGTGCTGCATATTGCCGCGTGGGAGCGGATCATCGCGAGAAGGATCACCAAGCGAGAAGCAGTCATGCCAACAGACGAAGAGAACTTCCCTCACGTGAGCCAAAGGACTGATTCTGCGTGGCGAGAAACCATAAGTAGTCTCCGATCGGCCCATGCGGAACTCCTGGCAGCAGTTTCAAGTCTCAAAGAGTCAGACTTAAACGACCGCGTCCCCGGCAAGGATTACGACATTCGCTTCATGGTTACCGGTGCAGCTCAACACGCCGCATATCACGGAGGTCAGATAGCGATATTGAAAAGAGCGAGAGCGTAATGGATTGAAGATTTCAGATTGAAGACTTTAGATTTCTTTCATTCTTCAATCTACAATCTAAAATCTGCAATCACGCGATCCCATTCCCGTCGCAGTCATCGGCGTTGGCGCCTTCGGACGCAATCACGCCCGCGTCTATCACCAGCTTGCTCGCGAATCGAATGCGGTGCGGCTGGTCGGAGTCGTTGACGAAAACGGGTCTCGCGCCGAGGCCATAGCCAAAGAATTCGGGTGCCGCGCCTTCGGATCGATTGATCAGCTCCTAAGCACGCATTCTGAGATTCAAGCCGCTTCTGTTGCAGTGCCGACGGTCCATCACCGTATAGTTGCACGCCAGCTGATGCAGGCGGGGGTCGACGTTCTCATCGAGAAGCCGCTCGCGCCATCGCTCGCCGAGGCTGACGAGTTAATCAACGTCGCACAAATCAACGGTCGCATCGCCCAGGTCGGTCATCTCGAGCGCTTCAACCCAGCCGTGCGCGCAACCGTTCCATTTATTAACCGCCCAATGTTCTTCGAAGTTCACCGGCTAAGCGTTTTCACTCCTCGGTCACTTGACGTTGACGTCGTTCTCGATCTCATGATCCACGACCTCGACGCGGTGCTCTCGTTTGTCAATTCCCCAGTTAAAGAAATCCGCGCGGCGGGCATTCCGATCTTGTCGAACAAGGTCGATATTGCCAATGCACGCATTGAATTCGAATCCGGCTGCATTGCGAATTTCACCGCCAGCCGTGTCTCTACCGAACAGGTGCGCAAGCTGCGGTTTTTCCAGCCGCGGCAATATATCTCAATCGATTACAGCCGTCAGGATGTGCTCGTCTTCAGTGTTGGCAGCAATGAAGGTGTGCCCTCGGCCAACCCCGAGATCAAGATTTCTAAGCCCGAAATCGCGCCCGAAGAACCGTTGCGTGCCGAAATCCAGGCCTTCCTGCAATCCGTGCGCACTCGAGAAAAGCCCATTGTTCCGCTCGAAGACGGCCGCCGAGCCTTGGCCGTCGCGCTCGAAGTTCTGGAACAAATTGAAGCTCACACGGCACGGCTGAATCTCGCAGGTTAGCCCTGCGTTTACACTTTTTGACAGCCTTCCTGCTCCGATCCCGCTAACCTTATAGGCGCTTCTAACGTAAGTACTTGTACGCTCAGAGTTTCTTTTTCAGGCAGGAAAGATGAGAGAATAGGTAGAACCGCGCCAGCTACCGCATCTCATAACTTAGGCCGATGTCTCTGACCCAAATTCCGTCATTGCAAGAACCGGAATCGCCGCCTCGCTCTGACCCAAATCAGCTGGAGCTGGACCTTTACACCGCGGAAAAATGGGAGTCTGCCTACCGCGAGATGCACGATTTCCCAACCCTGCTCATTCAGGCGCAGGATGATCTCGCGCGCTCACGCAAACGCGAAGCGTTCTGGATGTCGTTGTTCGCGCACGCCATCCTTCTGCTTCTTATCTTGCACCCGCCGGATTTTGCCCGGCGCTGGTTCAAACAGTCGGTAATGTTGATCAAGCCCGTGCAGAACCGCGAGCTGACTTTCGTCGAAGCCCCTCCCGACAATCTTAAAGTTAAACGTCCTGACACCGACAAACTTTCCGACAAAAACCGAATTGCTTCGAGCCGACAACCGCGGCTTGATCGCGACCAATTGAGAAAGATTCTCGACACCTCGCGCGCCGGGCGCCCCAACCCCCCTGCACCGCCCGTAGAGCAACCGCCGCAACCGCAGCAGCAGGCACAGGCGGCACCTCCTCAAACTCAGCCTCAGCAGCAGCCAGCGCCTCCGGCGAACCAAGTCGCCAAGTTGCAGACTCCTCCCGTAAATCCGAAAAACATTTTCAACACGGGGCCAATGTCTGCCAGCCGAGCAATTCAGCAGGCTGCGAGCGCGGCCGCAGTTACGCGTGGCCGATACGCCGGCGATGATGGCGAACTCGGCCTGGGCCAGAGACAGGCCACCGGGCGTCTCGGCCCGGAGATTCTAAGCGACACCATGGGTGTCGATTTCGGACCATACCTCGAGATCATCAAGCGGGAAGTGAAAAAGAACTGGATTCCGCTAATACCGGAGTCGGTATTATTCAAGAAAGGCGTTGTTTCGCTTCAGTTTTCAATTTTGAAGAATGGGCAAGTCGCTGGATTGCAATACGTCAGCGGTTCTGGAGATGTATCCCTTGATCGGGCTGCCTATGGAAGTATCACTGCTTCCGATCCATTTCCGCCGCTGCCTAGCGAGTTCACGGGGCCAAATCTTACCCTTCGCTTCAGTTACTTTTACAACCTGAACATTGACGGTACGCCGCTCCAGTAGCCTAGAATCGCAAATCGATTCCGGTCGAAAAGCGGAAATGGTTTGCGCTCGTACTGAAGAGATTCGTGTGCAAGTTGTCTCCCTGAAAACGCAAGGCCAGGCCATGTACCAGCCTGTAATCGAGGCCACCGCCAATTGCAGTAGCAAATGAGGTACTCGCGTTGTGGGCGCCGCCACTGTCCGTCTCGCGCGCCGCTCCAAATATTACCTGCGCAAAGGGCGTAAATCGCTTGATGGGAACGGAAACGCGCGGACCTACCAAGTACGTGCCGAGCGCGCCGTCAACCTTTACCGGCGAGGTGGGGCAGGTGGGATTTCCAACTACTGTGCAGACGAAAGCAAAATTATGCGAGCCGTAATAGCGTCCCACGTCAACGACAATTCCCAACAACGGCAAGAACTTGCCTTCCGCCGAAGCTTCCCAGCCATTAAAACCCGCGTTCGCAGATGGCGTAAGAATAGATCCGATCCCTGGCGGACACGAAGGCGAACAATTGGTTGTAAATACGTCGCCAGTCGCGTGAGAATAGCCAAAGAAGACATTTCCTTTTGTCGGAATCTGCCCCCAGGCCGCTCGGGCGATCACGAACAAAGCGAATAAAACTCCGGCAAACTTTCGCACCGAACCCTCCTGTCGCACTCACGCTTTAGGGATAACCATACCGATGCATTGCTGGCCAGAGCTGGATGTCCGAACTGTATTATCTTTTGGTGTAATAAAGCAGTCGGCGAGGCTTGCCTTCTTAAAACCGCAAGTCGATTCCAGCTGAAAATCGCAGGTTGTTCTGACTATCGCCAAAGAACTTAGTGTGTACGTTGTCTCCCTGCAGTCGTAACGCGATTCCTTTAATCAACTTGTAATCCAGACCGCCGCCGATGGCGTTGGCGAATGCGGTGTCCGTGTTCCCTTGATCGTTGATGTGTGCGGCCCCGAATAGTGCGTGCACAAATGGGGTGAACCTTCCAATCGGAAGCGAGAGGCGCGGGCCAACAAGGTAAGTGTATCTTCGAACGGTCGAACTGAAATGTGGACAGCTGAGCGGACTACACGCGATCGAAACCAATGCGTTGTCCGTTCCATATCCAGCACTGAAGTCCGCAACGATTCCGACCCAAGGAATGATTTTCCCTTCCAAAGATCCTTCCCAGCCGTTCAAGTTTTGAGTTGCTCCGCCATTGCCAGTCTGCGAAAACGAGTAGCCGAGGAAAATGTTCCCGCTGGGAATCTGTGCATGAGCAAGCGTGCCGGCAAAAAAGATAGCAATCGCGATCGCAAGGTATTTCCCCATCATTTCTCCTCTTGAGATTAGAAGTTAGATGCGTTTAGTCAGTCTGCGCACGTAAAAGGCTCAGAAGCTGAAGACGATTCCGCTAGAAATTCGCGGATCAAGCTGGGAGCGGCCAAAGAAGCTTGTTCGAATTACATCCGCCTGTCCGCGCAGCGAGACACTGCGGACGAGGTGGTAATCAACGCCGCCGCCGAATCCAAGGGCGAATGACAGGTCGGAATTCGAAATACCGCCGCCTTTATCAGATTGATATCCAACTCCGAGCAATACTTCAGCGAAAGGCCGATACCGGCCAATCATCACTGACGCGCGAGGACCGAACAAGAGAGTGTCACGACTGGCATTGATCCGGAATGTCTTGCAGTTCGTGAACAACACGCAAAATTTCGTGTCGTGCCCGCCATAATTCCACCCGAGATCAGCCACAACGCCCAGCCATGGGAGGTACTTGCCTTCGACAGACGTTTCCCATCCACTCATACCGGCGCTGTTTCCGCCCGCAAGAACACTGCCGTTATTTAGGAACGTTTCGCCATGCACGTAGGAGTAGCCAAAAAATGCATTTCCACCACTCGGAAGTTGGGCACTGACGAAGGTTGAGACAAAGGTGACAAGACTGATCGCGCAAACCTTACAAACGCAGATCTTTCGCACGAATTTCTCCAGCCCGGAAGTTCTCCAGCTTAAAGACGGGACAGACAGCCCACGTTGGATGCGCTTCGAACGTGAGTAGGATGCCAGCTCAGGTCGTGGTTGGAGTGAAGGGGGGAGGGTTCGGTGAGATTGCGCACGGAAAAATGCACCTTGAATTACGATTTCTTAGTTAAAAATGTGACAATCCGGGGTGGGGGCGCATCCATTGTGGAATGCCGAATTCAGCCATTAGGTTGAGGCTGGACTTGGCCACGGAGAATCCATGCACGCCAGCCATGCCGAGCAATTGGCCTGTAGCCCGCTTCGACCCAAGTTCCAGGAAGTTCGCAGTACCACGCTGCGGCTGACAGAGCCATTTTCTGCCGAAGATCAAATGTTGCAGTCGATGCCGGATTGTAGTCCTGCGAAATGGCATCTGGCCCACACCACCTGGTTCTTCGAGACTTTCATTCTGAATCAGCTCTCCGGTTATAGGTCCTTTGATCCGAGTTTTAAGCAGCTCTTCAATTCCTATTACAAGCAACTCGGTTCGCATCCCTATCGCGGCTCGCGTGGGTTGATGTCGCGTCCGAGCTTGCAAGACGTTCATGCTTATCGTGCGCATGTAGATGAAGCGATGCTGAGGCACCTCGATGCGCCGGACGAGAGAACTGCTTCGCTGATCGAACTCGGACTGAATCACGAGCAGCAGCACCAGGAGTTGATCGTCACAGATATGAAGCATGCTTTGTGGTCCATGCCTCTACGGCCAGAGCGGGTGAACCAGCCACGTGCGATCACGAGTTCTACTCCAATTTCATGGGTGGACTTCGAAGGTGGAATTCATGAGATCGGTTATGCAGGGGAAAGCTTCGCATTCGACAACGAAGGGCCGCGCCACAAGATTTTGTTGCAGCCGTTCAGCATCGCTTCGCGACTGGTCACCAACGCTGAATACCTGGAATTCATGAATGACGGTGGCTACCGCCGGCCGGAACTGTGGCTTTCAGACGGATGGGATGTGGTGAACGCGCAAGGATGGCACTCGCCACTGTACTGGGAAGAAGAAGATGGAACTTGGTCGGAATTTACATTCGATGGATTGCGAGAACTCGATCTCTCGGCGCCAGTTTGCCATGTGAGCTATTACGAAGCCGACGCGTTCGCACATTGGAGCAAGGCACGTTTGCCGCGCGAGGAGGAATGGGAGGTTGCGGCCGCGAGCGCGAGACGAAAGGGAACATTTCTGGAATCGCGAAAGCTTCACCCGCAACCCTCTGCGGGTGAAGGCCTGGCACAAATTTTCGGAGACGTCTGGGAGTGGACGGCGAGTCCTTACGTTGCGTATCCAGGATTTAGGCCTGCCGCCGGCGCCATTGGCGAGTACAACGGCAAGTTTATGTGCAATCAGTTTGTCCTGCGTGGCGGCTCATGCGCGACGCCTGAGGGCCACATTCGCGCAACTTATCGCAATTTCTTTCCGCCGCACGCGCGCTGGCAATTTATGGGCATAAGGCTCGCCAAATGATCGCGCGTGAACTGGTTGCCCTCCCCGCTTACAGCGATGAAGTAATTCGCGGTCTCACATCCCGGCAGAAAACTCTGCCGTTCAAGCTGCTTTACGACGATCGTGGCTCGGAACTGTTTGAAGAGATCACGCGCCTGCCGGAGTACTACCTGACCCGCACTGAGCTTAAGATTCTGCAGGACCGGTCAGCAGAAATTGTGCAATCAGCCGGAACTCCGGTTTCGATTGTGGAGCTCGGCGCCGGCACCGCAACCAAGACCGGTACACTGCTGCGTGCATTTGCTGGCAGACAGATGCGCCTGAAATATTTTCCCGTTGATATTTCTTCCTCGGCGCTGGAGGACGCGAAGAAGCACATGCGCGAGCAATGCCCAGGAGCGGTGATTCGGCCAGTGGTTGCTGACTTCAGCAATGGCTTTCGTTTCCTTCAGGACATTACCGGGCGAAAGCTCGTGCTCTACCTGGGTTCAAGCATTGGTAACTTCGACTGGAACGAAGCGGTCGCGATGCTCAAGGGAGTTCAAGAGCAGCTTTCGCCAGGAGACGCGCTGCTGCTCGGCACCGACATGCTCAAAGACAGAAATATTTTGATTCCGGCTTACGACGACGCACAAGGTGTAACTGCGGAATTCAGCAAGAATATGCTGGCGCGGCTGAATCGCGAGCTAGGCGCGAATTTCGACCTTGATTCCTTCCGGCACGTTGCGGAATGGAACCCGCAAGGTTCTCGAATCGAAATCTATTTGGAGAGTATGCGTCTACAGAATGTGAGACTTGCCTCGCCCCGGCTCACCATCACCTTCAGGCAGGGAGAACGAATCCATACTGAAAATAGCTATAAGTACACGCTCGTGGCAGTTAAGACGCTGCTCTGTGTTTCAGGATTCAAATTGGAGAAGACCTGGTTCGACGACCGCCAGTGGTTCGGGCTGCATCTGGCGTCGACCTGAAACTAAATAGTGTCATTCCGAGGCGTCGCGCTTGCGCGATAACGAGGAATCTGCTGATCCCAGACGAAAAGCAGATTCCTCATGGCTTAAAGGCGATTCGGAATGACATCCTGGAGAATTTCAAAATAGCTGTCCGCTGGTTAGTATTTCGGCATGCTCGGATCAACCCGGTCCGCCCACGCGAGAATTCCGCCTGCTAAGTTGTGGACTTTCTTAAACCCAGCCTGACGAAGGAAATTTACTGCCTTCGCGCTGCGCACGCCGGAGCGGCAATGCGCCACGATCTCTTTGCTGGTGTCCAGTTCGTTCACGCGGTTCGGCAACTCTCCAAGTGGAATCAGATGCCCGCCGAGATTGCAGATCTGATACTCGTGCGGCTCCCGCACGTCGAGAACATAAATGTCCTCTCCTCGATCAAGCCGTTGCTTCAATTCTTCAACCTGGATTTCATCTGTAGTCACTTCGGCTGGCGCCTCCTCACCGCGAATTCCGCAGAATTGCTCGTAATCAATCAGCTTGGTGATTGTAGGATTTTTCCCGCACGCCGGGCAATCGGGGTTCTTGCGCAGCTTGAGTTCGCGGAACTTCATGGCGAGCGCGTCAATCAGAAGCAGACGCCCGATCAGCGGATCGCCTTTGCCCAAAATCAGCTTAATGGCTTCTGTCGCCTGAATTATGCCGACCAGTCCAGGTAAAATTCCGAGCACTCCACCTTCCGCGCATGAAGGCACAAGCCCCGGCGGTGGCGGCTCAGGGTACAAGCAGCGATAGCACGGGCCTTCTTTCGTGGCGAAGACACTCGCCTGACCTTCGAACCGGAAAATCGAGCCGTAAACGTTGGGCTTACCGGTGAGCACGCACGCATCATTAACGAGATAACGCGTCGGAAAATTATCCGTGCCGTCCGCGATGATGTCGAATTCCTTGAACAGCTCGATTGCATTCTCACTCGACAGGCGCGTTTCGAACTTCTTGATATTCAGAAACGGATTCATCGCCTTCAATTTTTCTGCAGCGGAATCAAGTTTGGGACGGCCCACGTCGGCGGTGGCGTGGATGACCTGACGCTGAAGGTTTGTGTAATCCACGACGTCAAAATCAACAATTCCCAGCGTTCCGATACCCGCCGCGCCAAGATACAGCGCCAAAGGCGAGCCAAGTCCGCCCGCGCCGATGCAGAGTACCTTCGCAGCCTTCAGCTTCAGCTGCCCTTCCATGCCAACCTCCGGCATGATCAGGTGGCGCGAGTAGCGCAGGATTTCGTCGTTATTCAGAGCAACTGGAGCGATTTCAGTGAGTGTGGCCATGATTCGAATTCCTAATCAAACAAAAAGCTCTTAGCCTCTAGCTGTTAGCTTTTAGCCAAACGGTTCGGCTTAGAGCCAAAAGCTAACAGCTGAGAGCCGTTCCCCCCGCGATCGACGGCACGATGGAAATGTGATCACTGTCCTGTACTGCGGTGGCTTCTTTTTGCAAGTACCGCACGTCCTCATCGTTCAAATAGACATTCACGAACGCGCGCAGCTTGCCTTCCTCTGTATAGAGATGACGGCGCAAATCCGGGTGCTGCGAAACCAGACCGGTCAGAGCTTCTCCTACTGTAGAACCCTTCACTTCAACCGCAGGCTGCTTGCCTGCATACTGCCGCAACGGCGTTGGAATAAGGATCTTTGGCATGGATAAATGATGCCATAAGAATGGTCTCGGATTCACGTAGGCGGTGCGATCGTATCGGGCGCGTCTTCAGGGGTGGCGGGTGTATCGACATCCAGCACGAATTCGCCATTGACATTTCTTCTTGGGCACGGATAATACCGCTGATTCGCGTCAGGGCTTGTCCGGACTCCTTCCCCTCGGATTTACCCGAGAGTCCCCGCCCAAGGGAGAAGAATCATGCTAACTAGAAGCGCCTTGATCTTAGGCCTATTCGCGTCGGTGTATAGTTTTGCGCAATCAGGAGCGGTTATCCCGCAGGGCGGCGTGGGGCACGCAACGCAGGCCAGCTGCGTTATTTTGAAGAGAATGGGGCCTGCGGATCAGGTGACCAGTCATCTGTATTCATTCGGGATTCGTGGTAAGCAGTTTCAGTACGTTGAGGGGAAGCTGCCAGAAGGGTTCCCCTTCCACGGAAGATTAACCGACCACGACGTACGAAACCTGCAGGGTAGAGGCGCTGAAGTTATCATTCTGAACTCTGCCTACACGTCCGACGAACTCAAGCAGGCGCGTGACGACTGCAGAGGAGAAACCGGCAAGAGTCCAAACCAAGCAGAACCCAAAGCAGCTCCAACTGCAGCATCCACGGCGGCGGCAAACGAATCTCCAACTAGCGCAAGAACTGACATCGCAACAATACCAGCGACGTCGGACAAGCCCGCACCACCGCAAATCCAGGCGGTTGGCGAATCGAACACTACGAAATTGTCTGTCGGTTCTACTCCTGCTGGGGCGGATATTGAAGTTGACGGCGCGTTTGTGGGAAACACACCCTCTATGCTCGATCTGTCGCCTGGCGACCACACCGTGACAATCACTAAGAGCGGATACAAAAGCTGGGAGCGCAAACTGAAAGCCAGCGGCGGGAACGTAAACTTGAACGCGGAGCTGGAAACCGCGAAATAGAATTCAAAATCCCCAGCTATTGCAAAGAGCGCGACAAGGCGGGGCACCCGCATCGTTTTAATCCCGAGATTCTCTGAAGGAGTCAGAACTCGACGTGCGCCCACAAACTCGGTACCAGCGCTGGCCCGCAACCTCGATTGTAGCCGGCTCTTTCCAAAAAGCGCAGGATGATCGGGTCCCCTTCCCAGATCATCCCTGTCCCTCCCGGTTAGAAGGGTCTTACTAACCGCACGATATCGCGTTGAGATTGCGGGATGATGTAGCCTATATAAAATCTTCGTGAAATCATCTTTTTCGCGGTAACCGATTTGCTCCACTGAAGGTTTTGTAACGGGCGCGCACGCCCTTCGCCCTAAAACATAGTTTCCGCTCTACCGGAGGGTAATGTCCCGCAAGCTCGACGAGTGCCGCAAGCTCCAGCAGCGCGCTGAACAGCTAATCCCCGGAGGAGTGAACTCTCCGGTGCGCGCGTTCAAAGCCGTGGAGTGCGAGGCGCCGTTCATCATTCGCGGGCAGGGCGCGCACATCTGGGACGCCGACGGGAACGAATACGTCGATTACGTCGGATCGTGGGGGCCGCTTATTCTGGGTCATGCCGAGCCTAACGTCATCGAAGCGATTCTTTCGGCTGCGGTGAACGGCACGAGCTTCGGCGCTTCTACGCCCTCGGAAGCGGATCTCGCGGAATTGGTCGTCGAAGCATTTCCCGGTGTGCAGAAAGTGCGCTTCGTGAGCTCTGGGACGGAAGCGACAATGTCGGCCATCCGGCTGGCGCGCGCCTTCACCAAACGCAAATACATAATTAAATTCGAAGGCTGTTACCACGGCCACGCCGATTCGTTGCTGGTAAAAGCCGGCTCGGGCGTCGCCACCTTCGCGATTCCTGGTTCAGCAGGAGTGCTCGACGAGATCAGTCAGTTCACGATTGCGTTGCCCTTTAATGACGCACAAGTCGTCGAGCACGCATTCAGCAAATACCGCCACCAGATTGCGTGTGTGATTGTCGAGCCAGTTGTGGGAAATATGGGGTGTGTGCCTGCTGCGGGAGATTATCTCGCAAATTTGCGCACCATCACGCAGCGTGAAAACAGTGTTTTGATCTTTGACGAAGTGATGACCGGTTTTCGCGTGGCGTACGGCGGAGCGCAAGAGCTATACGGAATTCAACCGGACCTGACGACGCTGGGAAAGATCATCGGCGGAGGCCTGCCGGTCGGGGCCTACGGCGGACGATCAGAAATCATGGACCTAGTCGCTCCCATCGGTCCTATGTATCAGGCGGGCACACTGTCCGGAAACCCTTTGGCCATGGCGGCGGGCATTGCACAACTCAAGATCTTGCGAGATAAGAAGGCCGAGATTTACCCGAAGCTTGAAAATCTGAGCGCAAGGCTCGTCGCAGGCGTCGCTGCCGCTCCGAAAGAATCAAACCTGCCGCTGACCTTCAACCGGGTAGGCTCCATGTTTAGCTGGTTCTTCAATCCCGATCCGGTGACCGACTGGGCTTCAGCATCGAAATCCGACACCGCGGCGTTTGGCCGTTTCTTTCGAGGTATGCTCGATTCAGGAATCTACCTGCCGCCATCGCAATTCGAAGCCGCATTCTTGAGCGCAGCCCATTCCGAGGAAGACATTACGAAAACGATTGAAGCCGCTGGGCAAGCGTTACATAAATAAACACCAACTTCGCGCGTGATATCTGAGCTGATTCCATTCAGTCTGTTTGCCTAAGGAGTGTTATGCGTTGGGCAGGCCTGCTTCTGCTCTTCTTAAATATTTCCATTTTCTTGCGCGCGCAAGAACCGAACGATCACATGCCTGGCATGGACGGCATGTCGCGTGATGCAATGCCGATGAAGGCGAGCTCCTTGGTCGCAACAATCCAACGACACGCGATCTCAGGGACCGATATCGAGCCAGACTCGACCCCAAGCGAAATGCTCATGTTCCATTCAGGTAGTTGGACACTCATGTTCCACGGCGAAGTCTTCTTGAATGAAATTCAGCAGACCGGGCCGCGTGGCACTGACAAGTTCTTCTCAACAAACTGGTTCATGCCAATGGCGCAGCGGAAACTCGGACACGGCACGCTGACATTGCGAACCATGCTGAGTCTCGAGCCCACAACTGTCTCGATGGAACGATACCCAGAACTCTTTCAGCAGGGAGAAACAGCGTATGGACGACCCATCGTCGATGGCCAGCACCCACATGACTTTTTTATGGAAGTTGCGGCAGCCTACGACTGTCAACTCGATGAACAGACACTGCTCTCGTTTTATGCAGCTCCTGTAGGCGATCCGGCACTCGGCCCGCCGGCCTACCCTCATAGGGCGTCAGCAGCGGAAAATCCTCTCGCACCGTTAGGGCATCATTTCGAAGATTCAACACACATTGCAGATGACGTGATCACTGCGGGTCTTACTCGAGGGATTTTCCGTTTGGAGGCCTCCGGTTTCCACGGGCGCGAAACGGATGAATACCGCTGGAACATCGACTCCGGCAAGATTGATTCATGGGCTGCGCGTGTGACGCTGAATCCGGGACAAAACTGGGGCTTCCAGTATTCACTCGGACAGTTGGCAAGCCCCGAAGCATTGTTCCCCGGCGATGATATTCGGCGCATGACATCTTCGATCATCTACAATCGCCCGATCCCGAACGGCAATTGGGCTTCAATGCTGCTGTGGGGGCGAAATCAGAGCTTAGAAGATGGAAACGTCGGGAATGCTTATTTGCTGGAATCGACCTTGCGGTTCAAGAGCAAGAACAACCTCTGGACCCGAATAGAGAACGTAGACCGCACGAATGAACTTCTGCTGGGCGAAAATTTCCTGCCGCCGACATTTGTCGAGCGCTATTTCGCGCGCGTGCAAGCCTACACCGCAGGCTACGATCGTGAGATCGGAAAAATTCCGCATATTTCGACGGCACTCGGCGCTCAATTGAATTGGTACGAAGCGCCTCCGGTCTTACGGTCGAGCTATGGCTTGCATCCGTTCGGCGCGGTGGCCTTCTTGAGATTACGAACTGATTGAGGCTACGCAGCCTGCTCGCCACGAGTAGTTTCAGGGCCATTCGTCCGCGCCCAGGTGTAGTGAATGCGATGGATCACCGTGATAGTCGAGAGCACGGCGATGATCCAGAGCACGGGCGCCATTCGGTTGAACAAAGCCCCGAGTATCACCAGCACCAGGCGCTCTGGACGCTCCATGAATCCCACTCGGCAGGACCCGATCAAAGATTCGGCCCGCGCGCGGCTGTAGCTGACCATAATGGCGCTGACGATTACGTAAGCCGTCAGTACGACATAAAAGAAGCGGTCGGCCCTTGCGTAGAAAACCAGCAGGCCGAAGAACTGCGAGGCATCACTGTAGCGGTCGACAACCGAATCGAAGAAGGCGCCAAACCGGGTCACCCGGTTCTGAGCACGCGCCACCTCGCCATCGACAAGGTCGAAAAATCCCGAGCCGATAATAATCAGGCCCGCATAGAAAAACATACGCTGCTGAGTCTCGGCAGTCGCATAGCCGAAAAGGAATGCGGCCCAGGCGTTCACGAGCAGACCCATGAATGTCAACACGTTCGGGTTGATTTTGCTGAGCGCGAGCCAACGGACAATTGTCCTTAGTAGAACAGCACAGGTGCGGCCAAAGGCGCTAGTCCAAGTCATAATTGGATCGGTTCATCGCACATCGGGTCATCGGGCAATCTTAAACCTGCACTCCACAGCTTGAGATGACCCGATCGCCCGATGACCAGATCATCCGATCAGCTTCACTGTGCTGCCGCCTCATCATGAATCGTGGTCAGCTTCAGTATTTCCATCTCGCGATTGCCGCTCGGCGTGACGACCACAGCAGTGTCGCCGACTTTCTTGTTCAGCAGGGCGCGACCGATCGGTGAAGTGGTCGAAATCTTACCCGCTGCCACATCGGACTCTTCACTGGTCACAAGGTTGTACTCCACTTCCTCGTCCTTGGAGTTGTCGTAAACCTTAACCGTCGAACCCAGGCCCACTTTATCCTTGGGAATATTGTTCATGTTCACCATGGATAAATCTGCCAGCCGCTTGCCCAACTGGCGGACGCGCGCCTTTAGATACTCCTGGCGCTGCTTGGCCATGTGGTACTCGGCGTTCTCACTTAAATCCCCCAGGGCGGCGGCCTTTTTTATTTCTTTTGGGAGCTCGTGTACGAGCTCGTGCTCGAGCGCATTGATTTCATCCTGCAGCTTTCGTCTTATTTGCTCGGTCATTCCTGCGAATTATAAACGCAGTTCTCAGCCGGCTTCAGCCCCGGCGACCGCCAATGTACGCCGAATAAGGTTCCCCGGCCCTCCGATCGGGACAAATGGGATTCATCCCAGGCGGTACGCGTCTGTCGGCACCATTACTTTGTAAGTTGTTGAAAAGACTGTCGAAAATGTTTCTAAGTTTGCCTAAACTGCTGGCTATCAGCTACAATTAATGTTGTCTCGCGGCGGGCTGTTCCCAGTATGAGCAGCAACGGTAATGGTGATTTCCACATTGGTGACCGCGTGGTTTATCCGAACCACGGGGTGGGGATCATTGAACAAGTCGGAAGCCGCACCCTCGGTCAGCAAGTCGAGAAGTATTACCTCCTCAACATAAAATCCAGTAACCTCAAAGTAACCGTACCTTTCCACAGCGTCGGTGCCGTTGGCCTTCGTCGCGTGGTGAGGAACGGGGAAATTCAAAAGATCCTTGACTATCTCTCAGACGGGGATGGCGACAGTGCCGCCGACTGGAAAGACCGCTTCAAAGAGAATTCTGACCGAATGCGCACTGGGTCACTTCTTGAGGTTGCAGCCGTCCTGAAAAGCCTGCTGGTATTGAAGGAAACGAAGGGGCTGTCTTTCCGCGAAAAGAAGATGCTGGAGCGGGCGCGCTACCTGCTGGTAAGCGAACTCGCGATGGCGAAAAATTGTGAAGAGGCCAATGTCGAAGGTCTTCTGTCCAAGACTCTTGCCAAGACCAATCTCCGCTTCCCCGAAGCCGGCGAATTCCAGTCCTAATTCCATTTACTCAGTCCGAATCATTCGGCGCCTGCTGCTGTTCTCCACCCAGCCACGCCCCAAACGGTTTTAGTGGTTCCACGTGGTCGAAAACAATTTTCATTCCGCCGGTGATCGGTATTGCTAACACTAGCCCGGCTGCGCCCCACAGCCACCCCCAAACAAGGAGCGAGATGGTCACGGTCAGCGGGTTTAACCGTAATTTCCCGCCCAAAAACTTCGGATAGAGCACGTTGATCGAGACCAGGTGAAGCATAAACACAGTAACAATGATCACCATGGCTTTGCCCAGTGTGAGATGTCCGATCCCGAGAAAGAACGGCGGTAGCAAAGCCAGGGCCACCCCAAGGTAGGGTATTAAGCTCAGGAAGCCGCTGATGAGTCCCGCGAAGTAGAAGAATGAAATGTGCAGTATTCCGAAAACGATCGTGCTGACGGCACTCATAATCAGTCCGATCATCAGATTTCCCACCATGAAATTCCGGATCATGTTCGATATCAGGCCCAACGTTTTATACGCCGCGCGCCGGTTATCGACGGCAAACAGCCCCATAGTAGCCCTGCGCGCGTGTTCCTCCCACGTGAGCATGAAGAAGACTAGAAACGGAATGAACGATGCTGCCAAGACCACCTGAGTGATAGACCCGAATCCGCGGCTCAGCAGATCGGGCCAGCTCGGCGTCTCTTTCACCTTGACGGCGTCCTTCTCCGAACTCGCGGGATTTAGGACCTCAAGTTTCTTGGCCTTCCTGGTTAGCTTGTTCACGTCTTGCCGAATCTCAGACGAGTGCTTTGGAAGTTCGTCGAAAAAGCTTGATGCTTGATTTATGCCCAGATACGCGACCAGCCCGATCAGTCCCACCAGCAGCAGCACTGAAATTCCGGCAGCTGCTGGACGGGGCAGGCGAAATCGCTGGAAAAAATCTGTCACCGGCGCAAGGACAAACGCGATCAGTACCGACACTAGAATGACGACGAGAGGCTCTTCTGCGAAGTAACAGATCGCAAATATGGCCCCCACCCCGAGTATCTGTAACGCCCACTTGGCCACGGGGCCTGACTGCACCACGACCTGCCGAGTAACGTTCTCCTCGCCAGATTCCTGCCGGCTTGCGATGTTCGTAACCGACTGCGCCATATAATCTCAGCATGGACCCCGGCAGTGCACTGAAGGTAAAGCCGAGAGTCTTGGGCTTAGATGTCGGTTCAAAGACCATCGGCATGGCGATTTCTGATCCTTTGGGGATCACGGCGCAAGGTCTCCCGACTATCCGCCGGCAAAACAAGCGTCTCGACTTCGAGCAGCTTGCGACCGTCGTCCGCCAGTATGAAGTGTCGGAAATTATCGTTGGCTATCCCCTTCGCCTCAGTGGGAATGAGGGAATTCAGTCGGAAAAAATGCAGCGTTTTGCCGGGGAGTTGCGCGAACGGTTCGACTTGCCGGTTCACTTATGGGATGAGCGGCTGACCTCAAGCCAAGCCAACCGCATTCTGCGGGAGGCCGAACTCTCAATCAAAAAGCGAGGCCAGGCGGTTGACCGATTGGCAGCGGTCCTGATTCTGCAGAGCTGGATGGAGGCGAGAGAGGCAGCAGCTGGCCACTAGCTTCTCGCGCTCGGCAGACAGAAGCTGTGACTACTATGGCGCTGAGCAATGAGCCACGAGCTTTGAGTAACCCAAACCGAGGATCGCTCGTAGCTCATCGCTCGCCCCTGTTCGCTAAAGAAGCGGTTACCTCCTCATTGACCTTCCGTACGCGCAGCTTCTGCTTCGAGTTCCTCTAAACTAGACGAAGTGCGCAAACTTCTTGCATTGTTGTTCATTGTCGCTTTGGGCGTGGGCGGATGGTTGGCCTGGGCGCTGTGGCTGCCTGTCTCTCCCGGCGGACAGAAGTTTGTGATGTTGCGGCCGGGGTATTCAACCCGCCGGGTGGCACGTGAACTGAAGTCGGCGGGGATCATTCGCGACGTTCACGCATTTGTTTTATGGCACTCATTTCACCGCCGCCCATCGCTCAAGGCCGGTGAATATCTTTTTGATCAGGATGCGAACGCAATCACTGTGCACCGACGCCTGGCCCATGGCGACATTTATTTTCACACGGTCGTCATTCCTGAAGGTTTTAACTTATTCGACATCGCTGCCGCCATTCAAAGTGCCGGACTCGGCCCCGCTCAGGAATTCTTAAAGGTTGCGACCAGTGACACCGTTCTGATTTCAGATATTGCGCCTGATGCGACATCGCTCGAAGGTTATCTTTTTCCCGACACATACGAGTTCACGCGCACCCAGAGCATGCACGATATGGCCGCAGCCATGGTCAAAGAATTCAGACGAGTGGCTGGTGAAATTGGATTAAACGAAAATATTGAGCGCACAGTTACGCTGGCTTCAATCATCGAGAAGGAAACCTCGGTGCCCGACGAACGCCCCGAAGTCGCGAGCGTCTACTGCAACCGGCTCGCCGGACATATTCCGCTTCAGGCCGACCCGAGCGTAATTTATGCGGAGCTGCTGCGAGGGGATTACGCCGGGGCGCTGCACCACAGCGATATGAGCTTTAAATCGAAGTACAACACCTACCGCCATGCTGGACTGCCGCCTGGGCCGATCGCGAATCCGGGAAAGAGTTCACTTCAGGCTGCGATGAATCCAGCAGACACGCACTATCTTTATTTCGTCAGCGACGGAAACGGCCATCATCGTTTTTCTGACTCCCTTGAAGAACATAATCGCAATGTTGCCGCACTTCGCCGTGCCGTCGCTAAGAGGCAGTAGACACCCACCTGAATAGCCCTCAGCCCGCAAATTCCTCGAACCGAGTTCCTGTTTGCCGCCATCTGTATATACTGGCTCAAAGCGTTTAAAAATACTTTCTGTCGTCCTTTTAACAATTTCATGTCTTCTTTTCATCGGTATTGTGTCGCCACCATCCTTTTGGCTGTCCTGTCTTCGACCGGCTGCCTGTTCCACACCCATCGGGTTGAGCGGAACATCAGCCCAGTGGCGCTGAAAAGCGCTACCAAGCCGGAACTCGTGGCTTACATCAATTCACAGGCAGCGAAGGTGCAAACCATGCGAGCGGCGGTCGACATCGCTACTGCCGTCGGGGGGGCGAAAAAGGGCAAGGTCACTGAATACAAGGAAATCAGCGGCTACGTACTCGCCCGAAAACCCGCGATGCTGCGCATGATTGGCTTGCTCCCGATCATCCATGACACTGCGTTTGATATGGTCAGCGACGGGAGGCAATTCAAGTTGTCCATCCCTCCGAAGAACCGTTTCGTGGTTGGCCGAAATGACGTTGTGGTGCCCAATCCGCAGCAACCCCTGGAGAATCTCCGCCCCCAGATCATTTATGACGCCCTCTTGCTACGCGCGATTGATCAAAACGAATTTCCGGTTATGGAGAACGGCATGGAAACAGTCAACGGCGAGAAAGGGCGCAAGTATCAACAACCAGACTACGCAATTGATATTATCCGCAGCGAAGATGGCGATCGATGGTTATCTCGCAAAATAGTGTTCAATCGCGTCAATTTGCTCCCCGACCGGCAGCTCATCTATAACGAATCCGGAGACTTGGTGACGGACGCCCGATATAGCGATTACAAGGACTACAACGCGGTCCTATTCCCGTCTACGATTGAGATCCTGCGCCCCGAAGAGGAGTACGACATCACCCTCCACATGGTGAAACTTGACATCAACCTCCCGCTCGACACAAATAGGTTTGTCCTCGAAAAACCTCCTGGAGCGCAGCTGATTCATTTGGACCAGCAGCCACCCTCGAGCGGCGGAGGAACGCACTAGAATTTTGTAATTTGGTAATTGAGCAATTTGGTAAATTGCGAGGAGTAAATTGCGAGGCAGCGAGAGAAATCTCACCGATTTTCAATACCAGCTTATCCAATTACAAAATCTTCCATGATGAACAAACTGATCGTCGCGAATTTAACTAACCGGCCGGTGCGTTCGATAATCAGCATCGTTGCCATCGCGCTCGAAGTCACGCTGATACTACTGATCGTCGGCTTCTCTCTTGGCACGCTCAACGATGCGCGCAATCGGCAAGCCGGCATCGGCGCAGACGTTATCGTGCTTCCTCCTGGATCAGCCAACATCGTCACTTTCAGCGGCGCGCCGATGCCTGCGAAAATCGGGGATCTCATCGCGAAGTTGCCTCACGTTGCCGTGGTTTCGCCCGCGCTCATCCAGATTTCAATGGCCGGGTCGCCGCAGAATGTCTATGGCATCGACTTTGATACTTATCAGGCATTGCGTCCTTTCACTTTTCTGAAAGGGGGGCCGTTCAGCGGACCAGACGATCTCCTGGTAGACGATGTCTACATCCATGGCAAGAACTTGACAGTGGGCAATGAAGTGACGCTCCTTAACCATAAATTCCGAATTTCCGGAGTTGTCGCCCACGGAAAAGGCGCCCGCTTATACGTTCCGCTGAGCACGATGCAGGACATAACCGGGGCTCCTTCAAGAGCGACCATCTTCTATGTGAAAGCCGATGATCCCGCCAACACCGATACCATTGCCGGCGAGATTAAGGCTATTCCGCACATGGAAACATACAACGTCTACTCCATGCGCGAGTGGCTTTCGATGATGACCCCGGATAATGTCCCCATGCTCTCTACGTTCATTCACATCGTGATCGGAATTTCCGTAACCATCGGCGTGATCGTAATTTTTCAGGCGATGTATGCCGCGGTTATGGAGCGCACGCGGGAAATCGGAATTCTAAAGTCGCTGGGAGCTTCCAAGCTTTACATCGTGAATGCAATTTTGCGGGAAACCGCGCTGCTTGCGATTGGTGGGATCGTGGTCGGCATCGCAATCAGTTTTGCTGCGAGTCTCGGAATCCGTAGAGGAACTACGTTACCCGTTCAGATCACCGGCTCCTGGCTCGCCTACGCAACCATCATCGCCATAATTGGAGCGCTCGCGGGAGCACTCTATCCTGCCTTTAAAGCCGCGGAGAAAGATCCGATCGACGCCCTGGCCTACGAATAATGCGGCTTGCAAGCTAAAAGCTGCGAGCTTTCTTTACCGCCACCTCATGTCATATCCCAGCGCGCTCAATATCTGGTTCTCGAACTCGTACTCCACCAACTGATCGAAGTTGTTCCCGGCAAACTCCCATGACGCAGCGTAGCTGCTACTTGGCTGGTTGTAGAGGGAGTAAGCCGGCGCATAGTCCAGATTGCACGGTTGAGGACACGCGATCAGTCCGGTTGGGTCGGAGTGCATGGTCCCGGTGGATGCGTACAAGATTGCGGATGAAATATCCGGCTGGCTTGAAACCTTCACCTGATGCGGCGAAATGCCCAGGGCCCGCGGGTCCCCGGCTACGATATTCGCTGGCGCATTGTTGAGCTGCTGCTCGAGCGGGTTCAAATCAATCTGCTCTGCCACGCGGTGTTGCGCCGTCCTCCAAAGGACCCATAAGTGCGCATCTGAATGTTTCGTCAGATTCAGGAAACCCGCAGGAGCCCCGGGGTTGCTGCCACATCCTGCCAATATCATGCACACTACTACGATGATCCGCGCAAACACTGGCACCGCAGTTCCTTTGATTCTGAGCGGATCATCGGCAGGAACACGCGCGCAGTTCATTCCGATTGCCTCTACGCAGGTGTTACGTCTTTCGGAATCTGGTTGGTAGTAGCAGGCGTGGTTACAAGCGGAAAATCGGCGTCAGGCTTCAGGCTCCAGGCTTTGGGCTTTGGGCGTCAGGGTTTAGGCGTCAGGCGTCAGGCGTCAGGCTGCAGGCGTCAGCCCTGAGTTGGCGATTCAACATCACTTGAAGGCAACAAACTATTCGGCGGTCCAGCCCAAACGAAGACTAAGGATGAAAAACTCGAGAGCAGAGATGAAGCCTGAAGCCCAAAGCCCAAAGCCTGAAGCCTAAAGCCCAAAGCCCAAAGCCTGAAGCCCAAAGCCTGAAGCCTGAAGCCTCTTCATGTCTCGTGACCTGAACTGACGTTGCTTTACACATCTTCAACAAACAATAAGCAACTTTCGCGGCGACAGATGATTCAATGTGACTGGACGAGCAACTTCCCCTGCCCGCGCCAGCAAAGGCTTTCCATGAGGGAAGCCTTCGCAGGAGGTCGCAATGACCAGTACGAGTTGCGGTTCGCGTTCTTTCGTTTTCGATCTCAAGAAGAAACTTCTGGGCCTCGGCATGTCTTCTCTGTTGATGAATGGTCTGTGTGTAGCTCAGCAGGTAAGTCAGCTTCCGGATGCGCCTGTTCCTCAACTGATAGCGCAGGCAGACCAACCGGGGACACCGTCGCAAACTTCAGCGACAAACGCCGCGATGATCACCATTCCCGCCGGAACCCGTTTGCCACTAGTGCTCACACATCCAATCGACAGCCACTCCACTCCGAAGGGAGATGAGGTTTTCGCGCAGACCACCGCTCCCGTACTGGTTGGCGACCAGGTCGTAATTCCGGGCGGAACTTACGTGCAGGGAAAAGTCGAAAAGCTCACCCGCAATGGGACTCGCGCAGAAATGCTCATGCAATCTGCATCACTGGTTTTTCCGAACGGCTATATCGCGCAAATGGGCGGACCGGTGAATATCGAAAGCGAAGAATGGACGGCGTGGAGCAACCCGCACGGCGGCGCCAAGGCCGCAATCATTCTCGCGCCTCTGCTCGGCATCGGATTGGGGATGGGAATCGGCGCGGCAACTGACAAGCCGCATACCATTAATGCGCCCACACTGCCTCCGCCGCCGCCCGGATTCCCGCCTCTGCCGCCTTTGCCGCCGCTGCCCCCGATCACTGAAAACACGCACAAGGGATTAGCAATCGGCGGAATCGTCGGCGGCATCGCCGGAGGAATCACAGGGTTGGTACTGGCCGAGCGGAATCACGAGTTCTACATTCAGGAAGGCTCGGCAGCGAAAATTCTTCTGCCTAAGGCGCTGCCGTTAAGCCAGGATCAGGTATCAGCGGCCAATCAAGCGGCTGCCAATGCGCCTCCGCCGCCAGTGCCTCAGCGGCCAATAATACAGGGACAGGCCGGCCCGTCGAGTCCAGCCCCAAATAGTGGTCCCGCATCATGTTCGGCGGGTCAGGAGTGGTGCCAGGGCCAATGTGTGGATGGCAGTGCTTTCTTGAATGATTCGCAAAACTGCGGCCGCTGCGGAAATTCATGTTCCTTTTCGGAGTCATGCACCGGCGGCTCCTGCAGCTGCGCACCGGGATATTCATCGTGCATGGGCCAATGTACGAGCGATGCATCTTTCATGAGCGACAATCAGAACTGCGGGCGCTGCGGCAATTCATGCGCCATTGGAGAAAGCTGCTTAGGCGGGAGCTGCAGGAAGATGTGAAAGTGCAGCGAGGGCTGGGGGTCTCATGTTTCCTGTGCAAGGGACGCGTTGATGTGCCGTATTGCTGTTTCAACCGAGGTGAGAATTACATCCAGTCCGACGTAGACAAGATCAACTCCGGCGAGTGAGATCACCAGATTCCCGCGCAGAATCACTCCCTGGTTTAGGACGTGATCCAGAATATCGAGTAGCGTCATCTCGTCGGCGGGACTATCGCCGGCGAAAATTACGGCACTGGTCGAAGCACTCATTTCAAACGCACTCCGTCATCTGGCCGCGAAACGAACGAATACGGAGGCCAGGGGCCGGTGCATTCGATGCGCCGCGCATCTGCCCAGTCGCGAGCGAATTTCTGCAGCAGCGATTCAAGTTTCCTTCGGTTGGCGCGGCGGACCAGCAAAGTCCTCTGAAAAGCCAGCCCGCGCTGGCCCCGGCTGACGCTTCCGGCTGGCGCGGTGTCACTGGCGACACCTTGAAGGGCATGTTCAAATTCGGCGATCTCAGCCGCTGAGTCTAGTTTTTTTCCTCGCGCCGGCAGCAGGGCAGCTTTTGCCTTCAGATAATCTTTACCGCTGCGGATTTTAGGCACGACCAGCGGTTGCACCTCGAAGACCTTAACACCCCACTCATCCGCGCCCTTGATGCGTTTGAAATCGCGCTTCAAGGACTCCAGGCGCTTCAGCACATGCTTGCACAGTGACGCCTCGGTAAGAAAAATTGTGCCCAGTCTCGCCGGCAAGATTTCAGCCTTACTCCCGATGGTTGCGATAACGCGCTGGTGCGCTACGCTCGTCTCTGCCACCCAATCGAGATTTTCCATGTTGTTCGCAAGGCTCTTGTCAAAGTCCAGGGCAGAGACTCGACTGATCCAACAAACTACCCCTTCGCAGTCGATCGTCTGGATCTTTGCAAACCGGTCCACTCCGATCATGTCCGGAATGTCGCGTGGTTTTTCTTGCGTGATCCCATATAAGTAAATGACTCGGGAATCTTTTTTTAGCCCAGTTGCCATAGTTTGCTGGTGATTTTGCGTAGCCCTTTTCGGGCCACAATTTCCTCGGGAAAGTCACAAATTGCAAAACTGTTGCGCGTGAGAGAACGTTTTCTCAGTCTGGCCAGCACGGACATCTGCCACTTTGCAGAACTGCGGCACCGCGGACAGCGGCCCGTTTGTTGTGCACAAAGAATTCGATTCACAAACAGCGCGCGTGGTTTTAATCCGAGTCGATCCAAGTCGCTCAACAAGCGCTCTGTTTCGCGATCTGGCAAGGGCTCGGGAAGCATGACCAAAAAAATTGCCGCTTCGCCGGGTTCTTTGAGCGCGTTCGCCAACTCCCGCGCCCGCAATTCCAGCTCTGCAATGCGGACGGCCGCATTACGTGCAATCGCCAGTTTACGGTGCGCCGCCAGGCTTTTCAACAATACTCGCGACCAGCTCACGATTTTTTCCGGCGTGCGTAGAAGCTCGAGAGCATGGCCGGTCGGCGCCATGTCAATGATGATCTTGCCGGTCGTGGCTTGCCGCATGTCGCTGATGCGGAATATCCCAAGCACCTCGTCGAGCCCGGGCGGAACGATGTCCAAGAGCGCCGCAAGCAGCTCTCGTTCGAACGAGAGATCGATATGTACGCCGGAAACATTGCTGGTCGTGGCTGAATCGACTTCTTGGCGAATTTCGGCGATCCAGTTCTTGAACAACTCAACCGAATCGAGCTCTGAAGCGCGGAAGCGTTGATCACCGAGGACTGGAGATGGCGTATCGCCGATTGGTTCTTGGAAAATATCATCCAGCGAAGGTGCGGGGTCGACTGAGCAGATTTCAATCGCTGTCTTTGTGCTTTGCCGCGCATAGAAGCCCAAGGCCGCCGATATCGTTGTCTTTCCCACGCCGCCTTTGCCAACCACGAAGGAAACGCGCGACGTCAGCTTTGGCCATTCGGCGCGAGATAGTTCTACCTGCTTAACCGGCGACGTCGGAATCTCAGGTTGGATTGCAAGCGGTTTGCCGCTAAAAACATGCTCACCGAAACGACCGAGTGCGTCGGCCCCAAGTATTGGGAAGCCTGGATCTTCGCCGATGAATAGCTTCACCGAAGAGAAATGACTGCGCAGAAAAGATCCGGCTGCCCTTGCGGCGCCAGCTCTCTTTTGGCAAATCTGGCATTTGCCTGCGCCCCGCACTACGCGGTTCAGTACGACGCCATGCAGTTTGAGAGAGGAATTTGTTTTGGAGAGGTCTTGAATGCAGCGGACCGATTCGCGCAAAGCAAATCGCTCAGCCGTGGTCACAAGCCATAAACTCGAATCTGAGATCGCTTTCGTGAGCTGTTCAATTTTTTCCCGCCAGTCTTCAATAATTCTCGGCTCGCTGCCTGGTTGTATTCCGCCAAAATGCTCAGCGATGGCCCGGTCTCTTCCGGCGGCCAGCTCCAGAAACTTGATTAGTTTCGCAAATTGCTGCGGCAAGTTGAAGAGACGCAGCGTGTGCCCGAATGGCGCTGTGTCGATCACGATGTGAGAGTAATCTCCAGATTCAACGGCATCGCGAATCGCAAGCAATGCCGCCATCTCCGACATTCCCGGCAGCGCATTGTCGAGCAGCGGAGCAATCTCATCGGCCGTGAACAAGCTTCCGCGTTCGACGATCTCTAAGATACTTTGCTTGTACCGGCGCAAAAACTCGCGGAATAAAGCGGTGCTGTCGAGCTCCCATGCCCATAGCTTGCCGCGATTGAGTGGAACACGCGTCGGCGATTCGCCAAGCTTTTTCTGAAAGACATCGCCCAGGGAATGGGCCGGATCGGTGGAAATTAGAAGAACTCGATTGCGCGCGCTCTCGAAGGCCGTGTGCGTCGCGTAGGCTGCGGCGACTGTAGTTTTGCCTACTCCACCCTTACCCACGAAGAATGTGAGCTGAGACACGGCATGATTCTAATCGGCATCAGGATACTGGGGTTACTTCATGTCGGCAGCCGTTCTGCTAAGCAATCCAACCCGGTCCACCCCCGATGATCGAGCAATATCAATCGCATCCGCCACGTACTGAAAATCGATGTCGTCATCTCCCTTCACGAACGCGACTCTCTCGGCGCGGCCATTGAAAATCTGCGATAGCCGGTCGTGCAGATTGTTCCAGGTGACGGCGTCCTCGTTGATCTTCAACGATGGCTCCTGATTGTCGCCTTTCCACGCGATTTGAATGACTATCGTTCGCTCGGGTTGCGGCGGAGACTTTTCCGTTGCGGGCTGCGGAATCTGCGTGTCTAGGCCCTTCTTGTCGGACATCACGACGACAACGATGAACATGATTAACAACACGAGCAGAATATCGATCATCGGCGTGATGTTGATCTCTGCTCTGAGCGGACCACCGCCTGCTGTCGAGAATGCCATAGCAATCGCTCCTCTCAGCACGCGCGTGTCTGCAGAATTGGACAAGTGAACAACTGCGGAAGTTCCCGGGGTGATTGACTAATTCGAGGGCTGATTGAACGGGATGTAGCCTTCCCGCCAGGCAAGTGGACACCCCCGGGTGAATTGCCTACTTATAGGGCTCGCGTAATTCGAGGTTTCGCTATCGGCCGTCGCCGCTCGCGAATTCTTTTCGTATGTAACGGTAGAAACGAGGCCGGCCGCGGTGCTTCCAATAAGCCGTCTGATAATCGTCAGTTCCGGGGCCGGAACTTAAGTAGCTGAAGAAAACGTGTTGCGAGGGTTCAATCACCATGCCTACGTGCCCGCGCCAAACCACCAGATCGCCCGGTAGCGGCGCCTTTACACGCTCAAAGCTTTCCGTGCCAGCATACAGCTCCGACGAGGGCGCATAGGCATACGAAAGCCCCGCGGCTTGGTAAATCGCGTGTACGAGATGAGAGCAATCAGGTTCGGCCTCTCGCCGCACGCGTCCATCCAGCGCGGCGGCAAGCAGCGACAAGCGATCATCGGCAGTCAGTGAGCGTGTTCTCCAGTCCTCTCCGTGCGACGTCTTTCCGGCCACATTTTGCATTGACGCGTGCAGGCCACCCGCTTCATCGAAATCGTCCTGTGCGAACACACACAGAGCAACTCCCAGGAGGAGCAGGCCAACCATTATTTTCCAGAGAAGCTGCATTGCGCCTATTCTGATGCCAAATTCCATCTCGGCGGAGGTTACGGCCGTGCCAACCGTATCATGCTTTCGCCGCCTCAGCACCGCCCTATTGCTCACCGGTCGTTTGAGCTTGCGTGCAAGTAGAACCCTACATAGAATCGGGCTACTCAGAAGAGCTCAGAAGTAAGTAGATGTTTTGCCCGCATGCGCCTGCATGTGCTCGGCGGACTGTCTCACTTCCAATTCAAACGCTGGAGAATTTCGTGTGAAAACTTGTTTGGTCATTCTTGCGGCTGCAATGCTGGTCGGTTGTGGTGGTTTGCCCTCCACTTCGTTAAGTAACGCCAGCACAAATTCAACTTCATCATCCGGCTCGTCATCGTCTTCCGATTCGAGTTCCTCGTCTTCGTCCTCTTCCTCAAACTCGAGCTCTTCGAAGTCGAACACCAATGGCCTTCCCGCCCAAGCCAAAACCGTTGCCAATCTTCAAAAGAGCGGCGGGTGGACGGGTTACGCTCTCTTGCCTCCTTGGTTCGGCATTTGTTCCTCGTGTTCTCCGAGCGGCCCCCAGGCCACATGGTCAACCAGTCAGGGTGTAAGTTCTCCTTCATTGACTGGGAAGTCGATGAAATTCACGATTGGCGGCAAGAAAAACTACTCCGACGTACTTTGGAACAACCACCTGATCGGGCAATTCTCCTCGCAAGGATTGCCGGACGGCGGCAACAGCATCAATGCCAACGCGCACAACTTTGTATATGACGTTTATTTCCTTGCCAAAGATCTCAAAACGTCGCAGGCCCTCGAGTTCGATATCAATCAATTTGTTGACGGCAAGTCCTATATCTGGGGACATGAATGCCGCCTCGTTGGCGGCAACCAGTGGGACGTCTGGGACAATCCCAAACAGAAGTGGCATCCCACCGGAGTTGGCTGCTGGCCGAAGAATAATCAATGGAATCATCTGACGATTCAGGTCCAGCGCACTTCAGATGGCCACCTCTTATTCAAGTCGATCACCTTGAACGGAAAGAGCGCGACCGTGAACCGCTACGACACTCCGACAAAAACCTCATGGTCTGGAATTACCGTGAACTATCAGCAAGACGGAGATTATAAGCAGGAGCCATATTCAATCTGGCTCGATAAATTCAACTTTTATTACTGGTGATGTTTGGCGACACAGCATCGGTCCTGCTAACAAGCAGGATGGGCTCTCGTCCAACACTTAGCAAACAAACGCGGGAACTTTCCGCACGACCTTCACGTATTCACATAACGAATGGCTCGCAGAGTCTCTTTTCTCTTTGCGAGATCGGGCAGGAGTTACTCAATAGGTATTGGGTCAGGGAATGCCTCACGCGGTTTGGCGGCCAGGTGAGGCACATCCCTCGCGGCAAACGAATGCGCCGTTTTTCGGCTACCCGTGTGCTCGACCCGGAGCATTGTAAGCCTTTCCGGCACGAACGCAAGCTCTTTCGAAAGACACACGGCCGCCACAACATTTTCCCAGCCGGGAAAAGGAGGCCTTTGTGATTAGTCATTCAGGTGTGAAGCGCACTTTGTTCGCAGTGGTGTCAGCAGCAATTATGTTGATTTCGGGAAGCGTATGGGCCGCAGATGCCACGTCATCCGCAGGCCGAGGTTCTATGGAATTGCAATTTCCGGTAAATGTTGCTGGTACGCAATTGCAGACGGGCAAGTATCGCGTGGAGTGGACCGGAACGGGAGATCAAGTTTCGGTTACGATCTACAGCGGAAAACAAGCTGCTGTCTCGACCCACGCGACTTTAGTGAAGGATGGCACCTGGTATGATCACGTCTCGTACGCGCAAGGCGAGAAGGGCGCGAAATCTCTTACGCAAATATCATTCGGGAAACAGAAGTGCTCGCTGCGCCTGGAAAATCAGCCCAGCAGTTCTGATGCGCAAACCGCAGCCAAATAGTGAACAGCGACTTCCGACCGACAAGTTCCAATTCGGGAATCAAGATACTACTTTCGTGGACTTGCGTCAGGTGTTGCTAAGTTGAACAATGCGCGAGGGCAGGTGAGCGTTTGGGAGGACGTTGCCGGTGGGTACTGGACGCCATTTGCCAAATGGTCGAGTGGCCTCGTCAGCCACTACGGTTCAACAGCCTGCCTGAGCGACTCACGGCGTGGCGGAAGGAGTCGAATGGGTCGTCCTCCGCACGACCGCTCGGCCGAATTCAGGCAATGCTTTGTTATAATCTTCTCTGGCAGATGGCGTACTAACTGGCAATATCCAGCCCCGGCTGACTACCGGGGCTTTTGATTTTAGGACTAAAGTCGCGACTCCTAGCTGCTTCCCTTTGCGAAGCAGCCACACTACTCAGGATGACAAACGTAGAAAACGTGGCCATTCGTGGCCGCATCGCGACGAAAAGGCCCACCTACGCGCACGTTGGTCTATTTGAAAAACTCGTTCATTGGCTCAGCAGTCGCGCTCTCGCCCGGATAGTTCCTCAATCCCAGCAGTTCCATGATGGTCCGCAATGTGTTCTGGTGATGGAATAGCGTCTCGACCTTCACGCCGGGAATAACATTTTGTCCGATCACGGCAGTGAATACTCGCCCCTCCGCATCGTCCTTGCCATTGTCGAAGGTGATGAACATTACATTCGTGCTACTGGTTTGAAAGTACGGACTGTCAAGCAGCGGCCCAATATGCCTTTTGAGCCAGCGGTCAGCCGCTTGGGGTGTGCCATTGTGCGCGTCGTCTTTGAGATTAGGGACGATGATCGTATAGTCAGGCAAATCGTTTGCCGCGAGATCCACAGCGAATTGCGAAAAAGGAAGAACATTCTGCTGCTGCTGCCGATTGTCGACAACGTCGCTGTACCAGACAGCTGGATTGTGGCGCTTCACATAGCTTCCCGCGAACATCCCCATAAACCCGGCCTTGGGCAGCGAGTCAGCGTATACATTCCAAGACATACCCGCCTTATTGAGCTCTCGAAAAATATTCGTGTCGGTTATCGTGTGCTGGCATTGATTTCCTCCGCAGCCAAAAGCAATCTCACCTCTACCTGAAGAGAGCCACAAGTAATCGAGGAGCGAGCCCCTCTCGTTCGACAAATAATTGGTGGCAATACCATACTCGTCGCCCAAAGCGCTCAGCCACGGCATCTGGTTGTGATAAACCGTCGAAAAACTCTGGTTCTCTTCAACCACGAGAATTACGTGCGCGGCCGCCCCCCTGGAGGGTGCGTTTGCGAGTCTTGCGGTTGGAATGCCTCCATTGCCGCATCCGGCGCAGATGCCAGCCAGAAGTAATCCCGCCACAAACGATAAGGACAGCAGTTTGGTTCTCAAATTTACCTCTTCTTTTTCCATCACAGTTTCACTTGCGGAGCTTGACCCCTATTGTGCCGGGGCAGACCTTCGCGTAATTCGGGGTTGTAGGAAACGGCGCAGAACTGCGCGTAAGGAAATCAGGTTTGATTCACTGCACCAACTGAATGCGAAGTAAGACGAAAAGCATGCTGGAACTGATTGATGTCAGGGTACGAGCAAGTAGAACGTCTGACAATCGGCGAAACACCCTAAGGATGTACTGGTGAGTCTAAGGCTCGATAGAGTACGAGTCACAGCTACTTCGCTGCGCGAAGCAGCCACCTTCGCTCAGGATGACAGGCGAAGAGCTGCCATTCATGGCCGCGTTACGTCAGCCAGACCCGCGACGCCCTGCTGAAAAAGCCGCTGTTCCGCAGCGTTGCATTCACGGCTATAGCGACGTTGGGCCAATCGGCATTCAGAAGCCCTCACAATGCACCGTGTCCGCGCGATCGGACGGCAACAACGATGCGTGCTCAAGCGAATAGCCGCCCACGCCCGTTACAGTTGCGTCTTTCACCGCAGGGCAAGCGAAGCTGACCTTCTCTCCTTCCGCATCGATGATCGCGTTTGCCGCCGAATTAAGATAGGTGCAAGCAATTCCGGTCCCGAGCGCCTCGCTGGTTTCACAGACCCGCACTACCTGCTTAGCGCCACCACTCTTGCATTGCAATGTGACTGTCGAGCCTGCGTTACATCTATGGACCTCGCCCGGGGGAGTGAAGCCACAATCGCGCTTTGGGCCGGCCTGTCCACGCTCGCAGGCGTCATTCACAAAACCACCAGGACCGTGAGAGACGGAAATCTTTCCGACATCGTTGGCGGCATAGTTTGGCGCTAGCTTACAGCGGATTCGCGATATGGGATTCCCCTGATCGTTTGTGAGCGACGTCGGATCAAACACCAGGTCTGGCAGATCTGTTGGATCTACAGGCTGATTGTTGGCACCGAGCGTCTGCCCTTCACAAAGAAATTGTTGCGGATTCATGGTGTAGATGAGGTCATGAGGCTGGCTGGTATCGACGTTTGTAATGTCTACCCACTGCCCGCTAATTCCAAACTGATATTCGTCACCCCATCCCGCAGAGATGCCTTGAAAGTTGCAGGTTTGGAATGTTCCATTTAGCGGCGTCTGTTCGTCGTTGTGGTAGCGGTTGGTATCTTCAATGCAGAAAGCTCGCTTCACGTTCTGTGCGGTGCTGTAGGCAAAGTCGACATAAAAGTTGAAGTCCCACTCCTGGTCGCAATTACCAAATTCGAATACGTTGCTTGTGAGCCAGGGATTGGCAGGGTTTGTGAGGTCTCCAATATAAAGCGGTTCGACGCCGTCGTTACTGGTGTTGGTGGAGAAGGTGAGAAGCCTTCGCCAACCAGGTTGCGAGATGGTCCCATAAAAAACATCACACGAGTCGGGTGTGAAGTAGCGGTAGTAGATACGGTTCTCCCGGCGTAGCGCTTGCTCGTCGGCTGCGAGGTCGGGACCAGTTGGGTTTGTGGTCTTCCCTTGGCGAAATTCGGACGCCACCTCGGGGTCGTATGCGACGCGAGTAAAGCGCATGTTGGGCTGCACCATTCCGATGTCCTGAGTGAGAGCGTCTGTGCAGGATTGCGTAGGAAAAGCAGTGACGTGACAAGCCGACGTGGCTGGAGTCTCCACTTGACACGTTTGGTCATAGAAGTAGTACACACTTTCTTCGAAAGCGCTGTTTGGCGGAAATCCGAACTCGTCAATGCAGGCATATCCGCTGCGCTGCATCACCAGTTCGGGATCGGCGGGCAGTTGAAACGGCTCATCCCAGGTTCCTCCGATGGAGGTTAGCGCAGGTTCACTGGCCGACGGCGAAGCAGGATCCGTTACCAGGTAGCTCAAGAAGTGATACTTCACGGCTACGTACTCGTGCGTTCCAATCTGCATTCGCTGAGGATTGCCAAGAAGGTCTACATCCCATGCGGCCTGAGCAGGAAGAGGAAGGTCGCCTCGAACTGGTGGGGCAGGATAGTAGAACTGGCGAAACACCAGGCGGTACGAAGTCAGATTCACCTGACTCATAGCTCTCTTCACCCAAAAATCATGGTCCTGCGAGAGCGCCCATTCGGCGGCATCCTCGCGCTGTTCTCCCCGCGGGAATTCGTCCAGAAGAACACCGACAGTGGTGGTCATGTCCATGCGGACGAGAGCGCCCGACTGGCCGGCGAAGGATGTGATGGATTGCGCACCGCAGCTCACAACCAGACTTAAGATGGAAAGCCACGCCCATTTCTTAGTCATGAGTCCTCCTTAGCCTAAGAATTAGTGTCGGATTTGTTAGTGCTAGCGAGACGAAAACCGAGGGCCGGATTAGCCGATAACAACAGCGAGCGCCCCCGCCCACCTTCGGCTAAGCGGTACGGATTATTTGCCTGAACCGGCCGGAAGTCAAGAGGTATGGTGCTCACCAGAAGAGCTTCAACCTGCAGCCTGTATTTTGAAAAATGTGCGGCGGTGAGATGCGGAGTGCAGAGGCCTTCGAATCGCACCTGCACCAACCGGTTTCGTGGAAGAGCGGCCATTCACGGCCGCGTTTGCGTAGATATCGTGCTGAAGCGAGCGTCAGCCAGACCCCCGCTTTAAAAATCGCGAATGGCGGGTCAGGCTGGCCCGTCCATTTACTTACTCTGAAGGCCCAAAGCGAGCGCGTCATCCACGGACATGCGGCGGCCTTCGGCGCGGAGAGCGTCGAATTGGCCTTCCGACAATTGTTCTCGCGCCAGCTTCGAGTAGCGTTCCAGGTCCAAAGCGTCATCGGGATCAAGCACAATGCCCAGCTTCGCCATTGCACTGTCAAGCGCGCCATAAAGCCGGGCGGCTCGTTCCCCGTTATGCCGTTCGGCAGCTACCGCCGCAAGCCCGCTGACGTTAAAAGCCAGCCCCTCCTGCGACTGCAGCGCTCTGTAGATCGAAAGGCTCTCTTTGAACAGTCGGGCCGCCCAATCGGGATCGTTCTCATGCAGATGCACGAATGCGAGATTGAACAACTCGCCGGCCACCCCCGCCTTGTTGCCGTCTTTGCCATATATTCCCAGCGTCAGTTCGTAATACTTGGACGCGCTGGCGCTGTCGCCTTCCATGCGCGCGGCTGCTGCCAGCATGTGCACGGATGACATTTCGCCACTGGCGTCGCCGAGTTCCTGCCGCAACTGGAGCGCCTCCGCCGCATCGCTCCTCACGGTTGCGTAGTCATGATCTCGCAAGGCGACACGCGAAAGGCCGATGAGCGCGGTTGCCATGGCCGCCTTGTTATTCAGCCGGCGACCAATTGCGAGGCTTTCTTCATTCAGACTACGCGATGCCGCTTCATCATTTTGCCGAAATGCAAGCAGTCCGGCATCGTACAGCACCTTGGCCCGCAACGCGGTCGGCTGAGCGGCACTCGGCATGGCGAGTACTTCCGCGAAGCGTTGCCGTGACACTTGTGACTCATCGAATTCGACCCAGAAGAAATTCATGGCATCAACGAAACGCAACGCCTGTTCTCCCTGGTTTTCGCGGATCAACTGGTCGAGGCTCGCTTCGAGCGCTGGTTCGTTCTGCTTTATTCGCGAGCGCCAGGCATCCGCCTGCGGACCCTGTCGTTCTGCGTAGGCCTGCTCGACCAGCGCAAGATCGTCTAGTGAGTGCTGCAGCGGTGTGGAATTCTGAGCGGCCAGTAGCGGTATCCCAAGTATCGCCAACAGAACGACGGCGAGAAATGACGATCGCATAAGTCCGTCTCCGGCGGCACCAATATTGGGACGGCAGAGGTGGGTGTGTCAAGACTCCGCAGCTGCCTCGCTCCGCGAAACCACTACTCGGTTCAGGATGACAGGCGTGGAAGAGCGGCCATTTATGCCCGCGTGCGTTTTCTTGCGATGAAGCGGGCTGTAGGCCGACAAGTTTCCCAATTCGGGAATTAGGACTGCCTACTTTCGTGGGCTTGCGCGAGCGGGCACTACGTTGAACAATTCACGGGACGGATAGGCGTTTGGGAGGACGTTGCCAGTGGGTACTGGACGCCATCCTTCAAATGGTCGAGTGGCCTAGTCAGCCATTACGGTTCAACAGCCTGCCCTGAGAGACTGACGCGAAGCCGGAAGGAGTCGAATGGGTCGTCCTCCGCACGACCACTCGACAAGACCGCAATCGTGCTTTGTTATAATCAAGCTTGATGGATGGCGTACCGACTGGCAATATCCAGCCCCGGATGACTACCGGGGCTTTTGATTTTTGGCCCTTCGCTCCTCCACTCTCACCGCTGTCATCCTGAACGGAGCAGAATGATTCGCTTTGCGAATCATTCTGCGGAGTCGAAGGATCCATGCAACTCTGTAGCTCGAATATGTCAGGGAATTCTCCCCATGCAGCCCGCATAGTGAGAACTCCTTGACAGTTCGCGCTAATGCTCGGAATGCAGAGGTCCTTCGACTCCGCAGCTGCTTCGCTCCGCGAAACAGCCACTCCGCTCAGGATGACAAGGCGTGGAAGAGCGGCCATTCATGGCCGCGTTGCGCGCCTTAGTGATGAAGCGGGCTTCAGCCCGAAAAGTAACCAACGGTTCGAAAACCGCGAAGGTGGGGACTCCAGGTATGTCGAAATACTTGATTCCTCCCATTGTGGGAAAGTACGTCCAACTGAGAAACTGTATTAGAGCCAAGTAATCCACAACTTCAGCTAGTTTTCCGAAGATTGAACTGTTGTGGCTTTGCTGTCGAAGATTTAAGAAAGAAACTGGCGTTGTATCCAAGGTGACTAGACCACGGCGTCACGGCTTCGTTTGATTAAAATGATCGCGGAGAATCTTGTTTACGAGTTCGGATTGAGGCAACTTGAGTTTTTCCGCTGCTCTCCGAATCAGTTCCTTGTTCTCATCTGCGATGACGAGTTCCTTGTATTCTGCGGGAAATGCCCAAGAGCAGACGTAACAGTTCAGCTGGCAGCCCTGGCATGCGCTGCTCTTTTTGATATTGCACTGCTCACAAAGCGGCTGCCAATTTCCGAGGTCGTTAGAGCCATTCCTGGAACGGGGCACTTTGTGGTCGGGGCTGAGCTTAACCTCCGGCTCTTGTCGACCGCACGAGGCACACCTGTAGTCATATTGTTCTTTCAGCTTCTTCCACTCGGCCCTGCTCAACTTGGCACGGGGCTCGCGCTTAGGGCTCACTTCCAAGCTTTGCAGTTGATACCGGTTGCCCTCCTTTCGGATGGAGGTGAACCCCTCGTCGCCCTGCAGTTCCCTCAGCCGCCGAAAAGGATCGAGATAAGGTGTCTGGCCACTCGCCGCGCGAAACGAATCGATTGCGGCGCGAATATCCCTTTCACTAAGTATCGGCCCGGGAATTCCATGCCCAGCAGGCCACAGAGCTGTCAGGATGACAGAGTAATAAATCTTGTTTACCGGGTGCGGAGTGACAAAACCTGCTTCCGCGTCTGCAAGCCATTTTTGTCTGCGCGCTTCCGATTCATTTGGCACTGCCCTAGGGGTAACGAGCAGGCCTTTACTGGCGCGCGATTTAAGCATGAGGGAGCGACTGCATAGATGAGATTTGCTTCTTTTTTCGCTGGAATAGGGGGTTTCGATCTAGGATTCCAGCGCGCTGGAATGATACCAGCGTTCCACTGCGAAATCGATTCATTTTGCCAGCGCATTCTGAAAAGGCACTGGCCGGAGGTTCCGTTACATGCCGATATCAAGACCCTCAAAGCTGAAGACATCCCAGATGCATCTCTTTGGGCTGGAGGCTGGCCTTGCCAAGACGTCAGTCACGCGAACGTCCAACGCACAGGAATCCACGGAGCACGCAGCGGCTTATTCTTCACCTTTGCGCAGCTTGCTCGAAAAGTTCGACCGAGATGGATTGTCTTGGAAAACGTTTCGGGGCTCCTCAGCTCGGACGGGGGCGATGCCTTTGAGTCAGTTATCGACCAACTCGAAGAGATCGGGTATATGGGGGTATGGTTTACGTGTAACACTCTCAGCACGGGCCTTCCCCACAACCGCGAAAGAGTATTCCTTGTCGGATCTTATCGATCGGCGCTTTCCCATGAGTTCTGTGCTGACGGCGGCAAACTGTTTAGGGATGATTCGGCGAGAAAAGAAGAACGGGAGAAAGCTCGATCCAGTGTTCGCGGCGAGTTTATCTCAGACACTCCGCTTCTGGTCCAACGTCGCGGAGGTTTTGGGTACACCAAGGCAACGCGCTATTGCCCCACGATACGCGCCCAAACTGGCAGACATCAAGGCGGCCATTCCGACCGGCCAATACTATGTGGCCAGAAACTTGACCTGGAACGAGTGCGAGAAGTTAATGGGTTTTCCGGAAGGCTGGACGGTAAGCGAGGGAGACTCATTGGCAACTCGGTAGCACCCCCAATTGCTGAGTTCATCGGCAGGCGAATTCTTGCTATCGAGGGGAGCCGCGCACGAACAGCGGCCGCATCATGAATCGTAGCCAGATAATGGCTGCTATTCGTTCAAAGAATACTCGGCCCGAAATAATCGTCAGGCGACTCATCCACGCAGAGGGTTACCGATTTCGGATACATCGCGCAGATTTGCCAGGAAAGCCAGACATCGTTCTACCCTCTAGGAAGACGGTCATATTCGTCCACGGTTGCTTCTGGCATGTTCACGGTTGTGCCTTGTCGCATATTCCAAGCTCGAACGTACGTTACTGGCGGCCAAAGTTGAAAAGAAACCAGCAGCGTGATCGTGAGCATTTGAGAGCTTTACGGGCCAGTGGCTGGAAGTGCCTTGTGCTCTGGGAATGCGAGATCGCCAAGCCCAAGCTAGTTCTCCGTCGAATTATGAAATTCATCCAGAAGGCAGGGAGCTAATGCATTCACCAGCGCTCGTGCTTTCTGCCGGACCTGTTCCCAGGGGACGGTCTTCACTTTGCCCGACTCGACCTCTTGCGCACGGCGAGCGACCTCAGCTTGCCACGCGGCATCCACGTCTGGATCGATGGTGGTATCCAGGCTGGAGATCAGGTTTCCAGCCAGTTCGGCGCGCTCATTCTCCGGCAACTCCAACGCTTTCTGTAATAGCTCGTGGGCCTCTTGAGTCATACACAAATTATATTCCGCTACACAACCACACTTTGACCGCCATTCCCTCCCTCCCATAAACTGAACTTTCCATGCCAGAAACCATTCACATCAAGCTCCCCGACGGGAGCGACAAGGAATTACCTAAGGGCTCGACCGCGCTCGATGTCGCAAAGTCGATCAGTCCACGCCTTGCCGATGCGGCGATTGCGGCGAAGATTTCGACCAATGGCAATCAGGCGGGCGAGGGCGCCTGCCCCACACAGGCTGGCCCCACACAGGCTGGCCCCACACAACTGATCGACCTCACCCGTCCGCTCGAAAAAGACACTGACCTTCGCATCCTCACCGACAAAGATCCTGAGGCGCTGGGGGTTTACCGGCATTCGTCGGCGCATTTGCTGGCGGCGGCGGTGCTCGAGCTTTTTCCTGAGACCAAGCTGGGCCACGGTCCTGCCACTGAGAGCGGATTCTTCTACGATTTCTATCGCCCGACTCCGTTCACGCCCGAGGACCTCGACAAAATCGAAAAGAAAATGCAGGAGCTGGTACAGCAGAACCTGCCCTACGCGCGCGAATTTCTGCCTCGCGATGAAGGCTTAGAGCGCTTCAAGACTGAAGGCGACTTCATGAAGTGCCACTTCATCGAGCAGTTCACCAAGCCTGATGAAAAAATTTCCATCTACAAGACCGGCAAGTTTCTCGACTTCTGCCGCGGGCCGCACATCCCTTCGACCGGCAAAATCAAAGCGTTCAAGCTGCTGAACATTGCCGGCGCGTACTGGCTCGGCGACGAGAAGAACCCGCAGCTGCAGCGCATATACGGCACATCGTTCTTTTCGAAGAAAGATCTCGATGCGTACCTGAACCAGATCGAGGAGGCGAAGAAGCGCGACCATCGCCTGCTCGGCAAGCAGCTCGATCTGTTTTCTATTCAGGAGCTCGCCGGGCCGGGCCTGATCTTCTGGCATCCCAAGGGCGGCATCATCCGCAAAGAGATGGAAGACTGGATGCGCAACCAGTACCTCGCGCGCGGTTATTCGCTCGTCTACACGCCGCACGTAATGCGCAAGCAGTTGTGGCAGACCTCCGGCCACGAGGGCTACTACTCGCAGAACATGTTCGACACCATGGAGCTCGACGACGCCGAGTACCGCTTGAAGCCGATGAATTGTCCCGGCCACATTCTTATATATAAGGATGGGCTTAAATCGTATCGCGACTTGCCGGTGCGGCTGGGCGAGCTGGGCACGGTGTATCGCTATGAGCGGTCGGGCGTGATGCACGGGCTGCTACGAGTTCGAGGTTTTACTCAAGACGACGCGCACATTTTCTGCACGCCTGAGCAGATTGAAGACGAAATCGCCGCGTGCGTGGAGTTCGCGAAAGACACGCTGCACGATTTTGGCTTCGACAAATTCGTGACCGAGCTTTCCACCTGGAACCCTGAGGACAAGAAGAATTTTGTAGGATCAGAAGAGCAGTGGAACTCGGCGACTGCGTCCCTTGAAAAAGTGATGAAGCGGCTCGGGATTGAGTACACGACGATTCCCGGCGAAGCCGCCTTCTACGGCCCGAAAATTGATATCAAGTTAGTCGATGCGATCGGACGTCTTTGGCAGCTTTCGACCGTGCAGTTCGACTTCAACCTCCCAGCGCGTTTCGGGTTGGAGTACGTCGCGGAAGATGGCACGCGCAAGCAGCCGGTCATGGTGCACCGCGCGCTGTATGGATCAATTGAGCGATTCTTCGGCGTGCTGATCGAGCACTATGCGGGAGCGTTTCCGGTTTGGCTCTCGCCGGTACAGGTCGTGGTGATTCCGATCGCCGAGCGCCATGTGGAGTATGCGAACAAAGTCGCTTCTCAGCTCCGGGAATTGGATGTTCGCGTGGAAGTCGACGCCCGCAACGAAAAGATGAATGCCAAAATCCGCGAACACGCCCTGCAGAAAGTCCCGTTCATGCTGGTCGTCGGCGACAAAGAAGCCGAGGCCGGCAAGGTCAACGTCCGCACCAGAGGAAAAGAGAAGACGGAAGACATGGCGGCGGAAGAATTCACCAACAAAGTCCGTGGTCTAATCGCCGCTAAATCGCCATCAATCTAAGATTCAAGACTTTGTACCGCGTTTTTGATTGCACCGCTATCGCCTTCGGCATCTCCCGGCGAGCGTAGTTGTTCACGAGCTCCAGATGCCACTCAATTCGCTGGTCACGCTTCGGATTCTCCGGCATCCGTTTCTTGGCGTGCCATTCTTTGTTCATTTTTCCCACAGGCGCCTCGGTAACGAATCGGCCCCGCCCGGCACCATTCTCATGTGGCCGCTGTCTCAAAACTGAACGGCCTGGCGACCCAGACTGACACTTTGTGTCATCGGTGAGACGTTACCTCCCTCAACTTTCCACATCGGCGTGCCGATGGATTAGCAACTCCTATGTATTTCAGGGGTTTAAGAGGTATAGGTTCATCCGGTCGAATTTACAGTAAGGCCCTGGGTTCGGCAGGTGAATTGCATGCAACAAAACAGGTTTCTGCTGAGTCTAATGGTTAGAGGCAGTCAGGGTCGGAGGTGAAGATGAGAGAAACATTCTCGGTAACGGAGTTAGCGGCTCTGCGAAACGACCTGCTGCAGGGTGGATTGGCCGATTCGCGTGAGGCCGCCGAACTGGTACAAATTTTCATGATGGGCCGGGGCTACGGGGTGTCGCCTCAGGCCGCCCGGGACGCGGTGAGCCGGGTAGAAATGTCAGGCTGTGCTTTGCCGGTTCTGCAAAAGGAACTGGAAGGGCTGGCGCTGGTCCAATAACCCGGCTGGCGTGCGGTGCGCCGGTACGGTTGTTTGCTAACGAATACAGATTTTGAGAGATCCGCGGGGACGAAGGCTGAACCAGTCCGCTCCCCACAGATGCATGACAAGGAAGCAGCCGGGCCAACCAGCCCGGCGTTCTTGTTTTTGGAAGCAGTGGCTAGTGGTTAGTGGTTAGTCAGTAGTTGGTAGTGGATTCCGACTTCCGGGCCGCTAGCCACGAGCGACGAACCACGATTCACCAACCATTTTCAGCAGCGACCGCTAGCCACTGATAACTGACCACTGCCCACTGGCTTACTAGTGTTTGACTCCGGCTTGGGCATCCGGCCGCTCATTCACGACCTTCTCCTGCCGCCCACTCTCCTCTTCCGCTGAGCGCGACGTAATCCCTTGGGCAGGTTTCTTTGGGGTCCGAGTTGTAACTGAACCCTCGTGCGCCTCCTGCTCGGGTTCGGTCTTGTGCTGCGGGCCGCCTGTATGGAGGGTATGGGGACTGCGAGGGGCCCCAGTCTCAGCGCCGTCTGTGTTTTCGTATATTTCTTCTTCGGAACGGATTTCGTTCTGCTCGGAATCGGTTTGTTCCCGGGTGATATTTTGCTGGCTTTGAGTGTGTGGTGATTTTTGCGTCATGATTGCATGCTCCTCGAAGTCATCTCGTGCGATTAGGTGCACGGAGTACAGGTGCCGTTGTACCCCTGGAATCGAGCGCACACCTGAGTGGGCCGGACAGCTTCTGTCAGTGGGTTCTCCTGCCGGTACCGTTCAGGACGGGCTAATTTGCTGAGAGGCTAACGAAGGACGAGGTCGGGCCTCACGTCGTGGAAATCGATTTCATTCAGACCTGAAGTCGTGGGGTTCAATCTGCAGTCATTTCTTGCCGCCAGTGCCCTTATCTGTGATGTGAGCAGTGTAGAAGGTCACATGCCCCACCCACTTACGAACAACCCCGCCAATGGCGGTCAGTGCCAGAAATATCAGAATCGCAGTTCTAAATCTCATGATGCCCGTAATACCCCTAAATCCTATTTCAGGTTAGACCTGGCTTTGCCTCTGGATGGCTCGTGGGCAGCTATTTACTCGTAGCGCAAGCTTTCGACAGGATCCAATTTTGCAGCCCGCGCCGCAGGAACTGTTCCAAACAGAATCCCTACCAAAGAGGAGACCACGATCGCGACGATCGCCGACAGCCCCGATACCGGTACACGATATTCAGTGAGGAATCGGATGGAATAGGGCAGAGCCAGCCCAATTACAACCCCAACCAGTCCGCCGCCAACCGAAATGACAATCGCTTCTGACAAAAACTGGAAGCGGATTTCGCGCCGGGTTGCGCCCAGGGCCTTGCGGATGCCAATTTCCCGAATACGCGAACTGACCGTGGCCAGCATGATGTTCATGATCCCGATCCCGCTGACGAGCAACACCACCGCCGCCACGGCCAGCAGCACCATGGTTAACGCATTCGCGGTTTTATCTGCAACGGCTACCAGCTGCGTCAGGTTCGTTACGTCATAAACCGATTCTGCCCGATGCCGCGATTGAATCACCTGCCGGATTTGCTCTGTGACCTGTTCGATCATCGATGGATCGGCGACTGAAAAGTAAATCAGCTTCACCGACGATGTTTCAGTAAAGTACCGCGCCACGCTGAACGGGATCAGGAATGTGCTGGTTGTGACCTCGGATTCGCCAAATGTATTCACCCGCTCGCGGAATGTGCCAATGACAGTAAACGGCAGATGGCTGAGCGGAATGATTTTTCCAATCGCGGCTTCCGGTGATCCGTAGAGCTCGCGTGCAAGCTTGTCGGTGATCAGCCCAACTTTATTGTGTGCCTGCTCATCTTGCTGGTCGAAAAAACGCCCGGATACAACGACGAGATTTCGCACGATGCGGTACTCCGGGTATACACCCAGAATCTGCAGGTCCCGTTCTTTCCCATTGCCCACCGGAACCCGCTCGTTCAGATCGAGCACCGGTGAGGCTGTGGTAATGCCCGGTACACTCTCCTGCGCGGCCTGCATGTCATTAATGGTGAGAGGATCAGGCGCGGTGTTGGTAATGCGCTGCGCGCCGCCTTCGTATTCCGCGTATACCAGGTTCGCGCCAATTCCCTGAATGAGATTTAAAACGTATTGTTTGCCGGTTAGTCCGATGGTGACCACCAGGATCAGCGACGCCGTCCCGATCACCATGCCAAGCCCCGTCAGAAGAAATCGCACCTTATTGCTGCAGAAAGTATCGAAGGCAAAACTCATGATCTCGCTGAAGGCGAGTTTCGGCGTGAGCCGCTTCGACACTGCGGTGGTAACAGCCATGCAAATTAGATGCTACGCGTTGTCAGCGGGCGTCGCAAAGTAGCTGTAAGCATTCAGCATTCGGCATTCAGCACTCAGCATTCAGCACTCAGCAATCAGCACTCAGCACTCAGCACTCAGCTAATTTCCTTGCCTGGAGGCAAATAGCTCACTCAGGCTGTGTGTGATTAGTGAACAAGTCTGCTGTGACAGATGTCACTGAAATCCCCTTTTTGTTCAATTAGGCTCGGAGCTCTTGCGGTTGGAAATCGATGAAGGACTTTCGCGATCTTCGAGTCTGGCGCAAAGCACACGATCTGACGCTCAATTGCTACACATGCACCAAGCGATTTCCAAGAGAGGAACTTTACGGACTTACGAGCCAGATACGCCGATGTGCAGCTTCTGTCCCGGCCAACATTGCTGAAGGTTGCGGAAAGCGAAGCAATGCCGAATTTCAGAGATTTTTAGGGATCGCAGCAGGGTCTGCAAGCGAACTGGAGTATCACTTATTGCTAGCGCACGACCTGGAGTTACTGGCAGCAGAGGAGTACGCGTCTCTAAACTCCTCGGTTCTAGAGGTGAAACGGATGCTAGCTGGACTAATCATAAAAGTAGAAAAGGAACGCCTGGTTGGCTGAATGCTGAGTGCTGAATGCTGAGTGCTGAGTGCTGAGTGCTTGACTCACGCCGTCTTCGCTTCCGCCTGTGCACGCAGCCCTTCGTGAATCTTCTTCACTTGCTTGCGAGTGTCTTCAACGCTTCCGCTGTTGTCGATTACGTAGTCCGCAGCTTGGATCTTGGCTTCATCGGGCGCCTGTGCCATCATTCGGCGAGTGACTTCCTTGCGTGCGGTTTCGGAATCAACCTTGAGCCTACCTTCCCATCGCTCGATGCGCTGCTGTGGCTTGCAACTTACGACGATCACGCGGTCGAACCGCCGCCGTAGGCCCGCCTCAAGCAGAAGTGCGGCTTCGAGCATCACAATTGCGTCCGGTTCGCGCCGGCCAATTTCGTCCATCCATTTTTCGTAACGCTCGATCACGCTTGGATGGATGATGCTGTTTAGCTCATAAATTCGTGGCCGCTTCTGATCGAACGCGAGTTCCGCTAAATGGTTGCGGTTGACGGTGCCGTCGTCGTTCAAAACTTCTTTGCCGAAGCGGCGCACCACTTCGTCGTAGACCTTCTCACCCGGATGCATCAGTTCGTGGGCGATCTGGTCCGCATCGATCGAATGCACTCCCAGCTCGCGAAACATCCCGCTGACCAGCGACTTCCCGGTTGCAATACCGCCTGTTAGACCGACTTTGAGCATTCGATGATTATGTCACCGCTGAGGCATTAAGAGACGCAGAAAAATACCGATAGCTACCTCCGTGGAATTTCTCCACGAAACTCGGTGTTCTCTGTGGTGGGGTTTTGCTTTTTCTAAGAGGTGGCTCAGCTCTCGGCAACTTAGGCCGCCGCCGCTTTCCCCCGCCGCATCTTCGCCGCTTTCACCGTGTTCGACATCAGCATCGCGATCGTCAGCGGCCCGACGCCGCCGGGTACAGGCGTGATCGCTCCGGCGACTTCCGCGACTTCGGGATGTACATCCCCAACGAGAACTGACCCCTTGCTGCGAAACGTTTCTTCACGTTTCGTGTTTCCGGCGAACAGGCGCTGGAACTCGGCTTCATCGGTCACGCGATTCATGCCAACATCGATTACCGTGGCTCCCGGACGTACGAAATCTCGCGTGATCATTCCCGCCCGCCCGATCGCTGCAACCAGGATGTCAGCGCACCGGCAAACGCCAGGAAGGTCGAATGTTTTAGAGTGGCAGACCGTGACCGTCGCGTTCGCATTCAGTAGCAGCATCGCCATTGGCTTGCCGACAATGTCACTGCGGCCCACAACCACCGCTTCTTGTCCGGCAATCTTCACTCCGCTTCGCGCAAGCATCTCCATAATTCCCGCCGGTGTGCATGGAAGCAGACCCGGCCGCTGCGTCGAAAGAAATCCGACGTTCATGGGATGAAAGCCATCGACATCTTTTGCCGGATCGACCGCTAGCAGAACTCTCTTGGAATCAACCTGCGGTGGAAGAGGAAGTTGCACCAGGATGCCGTCGATCTCGTCACGGCGGTTCAGGTCGTCAATCAGTTCGAGCAGTTCAGCCGTCGTGACATTTTCAGAAGGTGTGTGCTTTTCGCTGTAAATCCCGACTTCCTCGCTGCTTTTTACCTTTCCACGAACGTAAATCTCCGAAGCCGGATTGTTTCCGACTAGCACAACCGCCAACCCCGGCCGCATTCCCACGCTGGACAGAGCCTTGACCTCCGCCGCAACTTCGGCTCGAATTGCGGCTGCGATTTTGTTTCCATCGAGAATGGATGCAGGCATGAGATTGAAAGAAAGAAAAGTTTAGCACCGGTGTTCGCGTTCGTGCGTCGTGGGTCGTGGGTCGTGCGCAACGTCGGCGAGCAGCCAGCCTCGACTCAGGACTGCGCCTATCGCGCCAGGACTCGACTACGGTTTATTTCTGCGATACTGACATCACATGCCCGTTTCTGATCCCAAATCGGTTAAAGTCCATCTCACCTCTGGCAAGGGTGTGGATATCGAGTGGAAGGATGGACACCTATCGAGCTACACATTCCCCGTTCTGCGGGATGCCTGCCCCTGCGCTTTGTGCCAGGAAGAGCGCGAAACCAGCAGCCGCAAACCGGGCGAACCTCCGAAAGCCAAGCCTGGCGAGCTGCCCATGTTCAAGGCGGCCTCTAAGCCCGAATCGGCGGAAGGTGTCGGTAAATACGCGATCAAGTTCAAGTGGAACGACGGCCACGAGCTGGGAATTTACTCATGGAAATGGCTGCGGGAGATTTGCCCGTGCCAAGAGTGTGCCCAGAACGAAAGCCTCCAGGGGAAATGACATGAATCGCGCTCTTGTAAAATTTAATCAGCGACCCCTGGAGCCGTTTTCCTATTGTCCTTTCTTTCCCAACTCAACCCGCAGCAGCGTGAAGCTGTCGAGACCATTGAGGGCCCAGTGCTCATTCTGGCCGGGGCCGGCAGCGGGAAGACGCGCGTAATTACCTATCGCATCGCACATCTTGTCGAGAACATCGGGGCAATGCCGGGATCCGTTCTGGCCGTTACTTTCACCAACAAAGCTGCTGCGGAAATGGGTGAGCGCGTTGAAAAACTACTCGGCGGCTCTTCAATCGCCAAGCCAGTCATCTCGACTTTCCATTCGTTTTGCGTGCGGCTGTTGCGTCGAGACATTGAAGCTCTGCGCATCCCGTCCGCGGTTCCTGGCAAGCCACCGATCGGGCACTCGAAGAGGTTTGTCATTTACGACGAAGCCGATCAGCAGCAGGTGACGAAATCGATTATGAGGCGGCTGGGAATCGACGATAAGCAACTCACACCCCGCGCTGTACTCGCGCATATTTCATGGGCCAAGAATCACATGCTCGATCCGCAAGAGGTTTATCTCAATTCCGCGGATCCCAAGACCGAGCGCGTGGCGCACATTTACGAGGAGTATCGGAAAGAACTGTTGCGGGCGAACGCTCTAGACTTCGACGATCTGCTGCTCGAAGCCGTACGGCTGCTGAAATCGGCATCGCAGGTCCGTGAATATTACAACCAGCGCTTTCATTACATTCTGATCGACGAATATCAGGACACGAACCGCCCGCAATATGAACTCATGCGACTACTCGCAGGCTCGCGACACAACGTGTGTGCGGTCGGTGATGAAGACCAATCGATTTATTCCTGGCGCGGCGCCGATATTCGTAACATTTTGGAATTTGAAAAAGATTTTCCCGAGGCTAAGATCATCCGCCTGGAGCAGAACTACCGCTCCACGCAAAACATTTTGCAGGCCGCGTCCGCCGTGGTCGCGAACAACGTTCGTCGCAAAGGTAAAAACCTGTGGACCTCGCGCCAGGGCGGGACGAAGATCGGCTACTACGAGGCCCCGGATGGAGAAAACGAGGTTCTATTCGTAGCTGACTCGATCGCACGCTATGTACGTGAAGCCACCGAGCGCGGCGAAGATGCGCGAGTGGCCGTGCTCTATCGCATCAATTCGCAATCCCGATTGTTTGAAGAGGCCATGCGGCGATACCAGCTCAAGTATCACGTGGTTGGCGGATTTTCATTCTACGAGCGTGCCGAAATCAAAGACCTGATCTCGTATTTGAAGGTCACCCACAATCCGGACGATTCGGTTTCACTGTTGCGCGTGATCAATACGCCGGCGCGGGGAATCGGAAAAATTACCATGGAAGTCGTCGAGCGGATCGCGCTTGAAACCGGGTTGTCCCTTTGGGGAGCGATCGGCCAGTGCATTGACCAGAACCTGATTCCTGCACGGGCCCTGCAGGCTCTGAAATCATTTCGCGATTTGATCGAAGATGCGCGCGCCATGGCAGCGGGAAAGTATGCAGAAAGATTGCAGGAAGATGTGGCGCGGGCGCCCGGGCCCCCGGGACGCTCCGACTTTGCGCGTTCTGGGGTGGACACGCCCTCCCCCGCGATGAAGGGACCTGAATATGTTGAGCAAGATGGAAGTTCCTTTGATCCGGCGGAATTTGAGAACACATCGTTCGACTTCGGTGCAGCGGAGGTTGTGGAGGAAGCTGTCCCTGCGAACGAAGTCGCGGGTGAGGGCGACCGCGCTGCATCTGAAGGCTTTCGCACGCCCGGCGCTCCCGCCAATATCGCCGAAATTCTTAAGTTCATCATCGACCGCACCGGCTACATCAAGCTTCTTGAAGCGGAAGACACGCCCGAGGCTTACTCGCGAGTCGAAAATATCCGCGAGCTGGTCAACGCGGCAATGGATTCGAAAGACCGGGGCGAGACGCTCGATCAATTCCTCGATCACGCCGCACTGGTGAGTGATGCCGATGCTTACGACGAGCGAGCGCAGATTACCTTGATGACCCTGCACGCGGCAAAAGGACTCGAGTTTCCACTCGTATTCCTTTGCGGCCTTGAAGAAGGCCTGTTCCCACATTCGCGCACCTTCTTAAATCCTGACGATATTGAGGAAGAACGAAGACTTTGCTACGTCGGGATGACGCGCGCCATGGACCAGCTTGTTCTCACGCGAGCCGTTTACCGCCGCCGCTATGGAACAGACTTGCCGGAGGCAAGCGTGCCGTCGCGCTTTCTCGAAGAAATTCCAGCAGAGTTGCTGGAAGAGCTGGGCCGTGTGGGGCGCGCGCCCTCGCGCGCCAGTGCGGTTCCGAGCTTTTCTAGTAACCGTTCTTGGAAGTCTGACCGATACCGGCGGGCGGGGGCGCCCGCCCCACATAGGGCAGAGCCACATTACGCCTACGAGGATGAAGATCAATCGGCCGCCTGGAATGACAAGTCAGCCACGGCCAAGCAATCAGCGCCTAAATACAATTCCATTGACAACATCGCAGAATTCTTTGCTTCGCGCGGTAAGAAATTTTCAATTCCAAAAGTTCAGGTTGAAGAGCCGAAAGGCCGTCGCGGATTTCGGCCCGGACAGAAGGTAAAACATCCGAAATACGGCGAGGGTACGGTATATCAGCGCGAAGGCGACGGCGAAGAGGCGAAGATTACGGTACAATTTCCTCGCTTCGGGCTTAAAAAACTTGTCGAGAAGTACGCGCAGTTAGAGAAAGCGTGAAGGAAGTTTGGTAATTTGGCAATTGAGTAATTTAGGAACGTTTCCGCGCGAATGCGAGGTGAGGTTTCAAATTACCCAATTACAAAATTACTAAATTACAAAATAGGATTTCATGGCCAATACAACCGCACTCAGCAGAGACGAACGTAAGAAAACAAAACGCGCTTCGCGAAAGAAGCGCAAACTTGAGCACCCGTTGAAGCCGCGCGAATACGCTCGCGGATCGCAGAAGCGCAAGGTGAAGAAGCTGGCTCGCGGACAAGCGAAGCGATAAAATTCTGGATTTCCCACCCTTCGAAAAGTTCGAAGGGTGGGCACCCTCAGATCGAATGGGGTCAAGGATTCCAGGAGAACTCAACCGCTTGCCGCAACCAACTCCGTCGCCGCAGACGACCGTGCACACGTCGCAAAGCCAGCTTTTCTGCTGCAAATCCATTGACAAGCTCATCTCCGACTCCGAAGAGCCTGAGCGTCGGCTGAAGAAAACACTCGGGCCGGTTTCGCTCACCGCGCTCGGGATCGGCGCCGTGATCGGCTCTGGAATTTTCACCGTCATTGGAACTGCAATTGCCGGACAGAAGTTCGACACTTCTTCCATCCTGAACGCGCCGCTGCTCGACTATTTGATCAAGCACACCGCGTCATTGGGGCGCCCCGGCGCCGGCCCCGCCCTCGCTCTTTCCTTGATTCTTGTCGCGATCGTATGCGCCTTTACTGGACTTTGCTACGCCGAGCTTGCGTCGATGATCCCGATCGCCGGCAGCGCATACACATACACGTACGCCACCATGGGCGAGCTGATCGCCTGGATCATCGGCTGGGACCTGATTCTCGAATACGCCGTCAGCAACATGGCGGTGAGCGTTGGCTTCGCCCAGCACCTGGTAAACATGTTCGACTGGTTTGGCTGGCATCCCGGCTTGCGCTGGATTTCACCCGCGTATCTGCCTTCCGGAATGAGCGGACTACAGGGTGAAATGCTTTATGCACCCGGGTTTCACTTCGGCTTCAACATTCCGGCCTTTTTGATCGTGATGCTCCTCACCGTTGTGCTGGTACGCGGCATTCGCGAGTCGGCGGAAGCGAACAACACCATGGTGATTCTGAAAATTGCCGCGATCCTTGCATTCATCGTGGTTGGGGCGGACTACATCAATCCGAAGTTGTGGCACCCCTTTGCGCCGATGGGGTGGTCGGGAATTCTGACCGGCGGTTCGATCATTTTTTTCACTTACATCGGGTTCGATTCGGTCTCGACCGCGGCCGAGGAGGCGCGCAATCCGCAGCGCGATCTGCCGATCGGAATTATCGCCACGCTCGTCGTGTGTACGATTCTGTATATCGGCGTGGCGGTGGTGCTGACGGGCATTGTGCCCTGGAATTCGATCGGCGACGATGCCGCGCCGGTCGTGAACAGCATGAAACACCTCACTGAGCTCACAGGATCGCCTTTCCTGCGCTGGGTGCGGCTGGGCGTGCTGTTCGGTGCGATGTTGGGAATGATTTCGTCATTGCTGGTCTTCCAGTTGGGTCAGGCGCGCGTCTGGTTTTCCATGTCGCGCGATGGGCTGCTGCCGAAACTGTTCTGCTACGTTCACCCGCGATTTCGCACGCCATCTACCGCAACCTGGATCGCGGGATTCGTCGTCGGTATTCCCGCTGGGATTCTCGACATTGGAACGCTTGCCGACCTGTCGAACATCGGGACTCTGTTTGCATTCGTGCTGGTCTCGCTCGGCGTGATCATTCTGCGATATCGTGAGCCGGATCGTCAGCGTGGGTTTCGGGCTCCCGGCGGCGTGGTGGTTCCCGCGCTAAGCGTGTTGTTTTGCGCGCTGCTGATGGCAGGCTTGCCGATCCTGACCTGGCTTCGATTTTTCGGCTGGCTGATAATTGGGTTGGGAATTTATCGTTTCTACAGCCGCAAGCACAGCGAGTTCGCGCGGGCGAGATAAAGAACGAACCACGAAGGACACGAAGTAACACGAGGGTTGATTGGCCAGATCAGGCAGGTTTCCTTCGTGAGACTTCGTGTCCTTTGTGGTGAATGCTTTTTCGATAATACCCAGTCCGAAATCTACAATCTTGAATGATTCCTTCCGCCTTCATCTCTTCGCTTCCTAAGGCCGAACTCCACCTCCATCTCGAGGGTTCCGTTCCTCCGCAGATGCTCGTCGAACTTCGCCAGCGGCATGACGAAACAAGCACACTCGCCCAAGCCGACCCCAGCTGCCTACCAGGCGAAGGGCTTTGAGCGATAGACTCGGCTTCTATCGCTCACAATATGTCATAATATGAGCGATAGGAATCGCTGCTATCGCTCATGACCTGGAACTGGCAACAGTCCGATTGGCCGAAATTCAGCTGGAGATCGCCCCGCTTCGACGTAGCGGAACAGCAATTCCTCCTTGCCGCTGGAACGTTTGTCGGCGCAATCAGGCATTTGAGAGACTCAGAGCGGAACCAGCTGACCGTGCAGGCGATGAGTGTGGAAGCGATCACTACCTCGGAAATCGAAGGCGAAATTCTCGATCGGGCCAGTGTCCAATCATCCATCCAGCGGCAACTGGGATTGGCGGCTGACAAGCGGCGTGTTGGGCCAGCAGAGACCGGCGTTTCGGAGATGATGGTCAGTCTCCACAACACCTTTGCGCAACCACTCTCGGATGACATGTTGTTTGGATGGCATCGCATGCTGATGAGCGGCAGGCAGGATGTAAACGATGTAGGCCGATATCGTACCAGTACTGAGCCAATGCAGATTGTTTCAGGAGCCATGGGCGCAGCGAAGATTCATTTTGCGGCGCCACCATCGAAAAAGGTCCCGGAAGAAATGAAACAATTCATTAAATGGTTCAACCGAACAGCTCCCGGAGGTCAGGAGCCGTTACCAGCCTTAACAAGGGCAGGCACTGCACATCTTTATTTTGAGTCGGTCCATCCATTTGAGGATGGCAATGGCCGCATCGGCCGCGCACTCGCGGAAAAATCTCTCGCGCAGAGTCTGGGTAGACCGTCGCTCATCGCGCTGGCGGCGACAATCCTCGCACATCGCGAGCGCTATTATGCCGCACTCGAAGCAGCAAACAAGACGAACGAAATTACCGAGTGGCTGGCCTGGTTCGCTGGTACCACACTCGAAGCGCAGCGGCACACGCTTGCCATGATTGAGTTCCTGATCGACAAGACGAAGTTGTTCGACGGCATCCGGGAGAGGCTCAACCCCAGGCAGGAAAAAGCGCTCGTGCGGATGTTCAAAGAAGGGCCCGAAGGATTCAAGGGGGGAATGAGCGCGGGTAAGTACGGCACCATCACCGGCGCATCTCCTGCGACGACAACCCGCGACCTCGCCGATTTAACTGAGAAAGGTGCGCTCATTAGAGAGGGTGAGCGCCGACATGCTCGCTACAAGCTCAGTATTCCCCTGCGGCATGTGCCACAAATTTCCGTCAATAAACGCGGAGAGCTGATCGAGGAGTAGGAGGCTGCAGTCACTCTGCAATCGTTTCGTGCTCATCTCCGATACCGCTGCTACCTCTTTTTCCGAACTACAATCTGAGAGTCCATGTCTTCCGCCTTTATCCGCTCTCTTCCCAAAGCCGAACTCCATCTTCACCTCGAAGGCTCCGTCACTCCACGGACTCTTGTCGAACTTCGCCAGCGGCACGGGAAAACCAGCACGGTCGCCGAAGCCGAATCGCTGTATCAGTACAAAGACTTTCTCGGGTTCCTAACCGCCTTCAAAACGCTAACCGAAGACCTGCAAACTCCTGAGGACTACGAACTGATCACTTATCGCCTGATGGAGCAGCTCAAATCCGACAACGTCCTCCATGCCGAGGTCTATGTTTCCGTCGGAGTCTGCCTTTGGCGCAAGCTGGACTTTGACGCCATCTTCGAAGGTCTCGAACGGGGACGCGAGCGTGGCGAAAGAGATTTTGGCGTATCGCTGCTCTGGATCTTTGACGCGGTGCGCCAATTCGGGGCAGAAAAAGCGCAAGAAGTTTTCGAACTCGCGGCAAAATATCGCGATCGCAACGTCATCGGTATCGGTATCGGCGGCGATGAGCAAAAGGCCCCGCCAGAATTATTTCGCGAGCAATACGCTTACGCCCGCGATCAGAGTTTGCGGCTTACCTGTCACGCCGGTGAGAGCGCCGGCCCTGAATCGATCTGGGGCGCGCTGAACCTTGGCGCCGAACGGATCGGCCATGGACTCACCGCATGTCAGGACCCAGAATTGATTGAGGAAATCGCCGAACGGCAGGTTCCGGTTGAAATCTGCCTGACCAGCAATCTGCGTACCGGATGCTGCGTGACCTTCGCCAATCATCCCGTGCGCAAATATTTCGATCAGGGCCTGATGATCACGCTAAACACGGATGATCCCGCCATGTTTTCAACTTCCCTCAGGCGCGAATACGAGGTAGCACAACACGAATTCGGCTTTAGCAACGAACACTTGCGCGAACTGGCGCGAAATTCTTTTGAAGCATCGTTCCTGCCACCAGAAAAGAAATTAAGCTTCCTGAATTTACTTGATTCCGCCGCGCTCTCGGCCTGACTCTTTCGCGATCAGGAAAAGCCTGGCCGGCTATGCTAGATTGGCGGTCAATGGAACAATCGCAAACGCCGGAGCCGAAAGCCACTACCGAATTCTATTGCCCAAAGTGTGCCGTGGAAGTTGACGATCCGCTGTCTTGCGGCGACTGTGGCGCGGTCATCTGCCGCCGCTGCGGCACCCCGCTTGAGTCCGCCGATGAACTTGGGATTGGGTAGGGACTTTCGTCCAAGCAGCGATACCGCGCAATCTACCAGCGAGTTTGCCGCGTGGCTCTTAGCCAACTCTCAACCGCGGTCGAATGTGAGCGGCGGCTAACCAGGCGCGCCCGCTCCGCCAGCAACCAGCCGCGAATGTGCGGTAGCTCCGCCTTGAAATCTTTCAGCAGACGCTGATATTCGAGCAGCGCGGCCGTCGTCCCGGTATTGCCGTCCGCAGCGGCTTGCACGGGTATGTTCTTGATGCTGGCAATTGCTGCAAACGCTGTCGCTACTTGAGGTGCGTTTACCGGCCGCGTGAAGTGACTCTGCAAGTCATCGATGCGACTCTCGCCCATTACTCCGCGCAAGGCTTCGATAGCTGTTGAGAGGCGCTCAATTGTTTCTTCCGGCGAAGTAACCGTCCGCTGAGTTTCAGTAGCGGATTTCATGCCCGCTCCGTGGTCGCGGTTTCCGCCTCAACCTTCACCCACGCCGCGCGGACTTCTAGCAACTGCGTTTGTACCTCACCGAGAATCTCCTGTGAGGAACGCACCTGCGCTTCCATCAGCTTTTCGCGCAGCATGGTGTAAAAGCGCCCCAGATTGCGCGCTACATCGCGGCCGGTGTCGTAGCGCAGAGTGGCCTGTAGATACCCAATCACTGCTATCCCGTGGCCGATTTGCTGGGCGCATTGCTCGATTTGCGCCGATTTGAGCGCTGCTGTTGCACGCGAGACATCCTGAACCAGCTGATCGTAGAGAAGAATGGTGAGCCGAACCGGGCTTGCCCCGCGTACGGCCGCTTCCTGATAGGCGCGTTTAGGGTTCATGCCTTCAGCCGCCGTTGCTCGCGCCCTGCGTGGGTGCAGTGTTGTTCGCGCTGGGTTGGATGCCAAGCTGCAAGTCAATTGCTTCCAGCATGAACGGATAGGCTTCGATAAGCGCATTCACTTGGCTAAATTCCGTGACCAACTGCTGCTGCCGAGCGCTCATCTGGTCCTCGAAGCCGCTGATGGTGTTGGTCAGGTCCGTTTGCTCCTGCCGGTTTTGCGTGAGATCAAGGTTGAGCAGTCCAGTCGTCGCGTCGGTCAAATTCGCGAGATCGGCGGCGAAGTTATTGGCGAACCCGGTCTGCGAGTCGTTCTGGAAAAAATTCAGAACTGCTGAAGGGTCTTTGGAAAGCGCATTCTCGAGTTGGCTGGAATCGACCGTCAACGTGCCGTCATTATTCATCGTAATTCCCAGCGATGACAGGCTGGCGATTGGTCCGTTGCCCAGCGAGTATGTCGCATTTGCCAGAAGGCTCGATTGCAAGGCACGCAGGGAACTATCGGAACCAAGCGGCCCTTCGGAGTTGGTGGTGGGGTCGACCGTGAACTGTTGGTTGAGGTCGCCAATGATCGTGTTATAAGCCGAGACAAAGCTCTCGATGGCCTGCGCGGCTTGCGCCGTGTCCGGGCCAACCGCTACCTGCGCCTGAATTCCGGGATACGCGCCCAGCAAATTCAAGGTAACTCCCGGAATCGCGCCCGTCACCGTGTTCGAATCACTGCTGAACGGAATGCCATCTACCGTGAAGGTCGCGTTTGTGCCCCCAAGAGGAGAGTTGAAAGTCAAATTGGTGGTGTTATTCCCAATGGACAGTGCCCCAGTGCTGCCGGTGCTTTGGCTGTAGATTGCCAGCCGCGCGCCGCTGGCGTCATTGAGCACGGTGGCAGTAACGCCCCAGTTTTGCGAGTTGATGTAACTGGCCAGGGTATTTAACGTGTCATTGCTGCCCGCCGTAATAGTGACGTCGTGGATCGCGCCATTTGCTCCGCCGACCTGAATCTGCAAATCGCCCGACTGCGCGCCCACAGGCAAAATGGAGCTGTCGGCATTTGCGACTGCCTCAGTGTAGACAGTTCCCTGGGTAGCTAACCCACTCACGACAATGGTGTGCGTTCCGGCAGTGGCAGTCGTCTGAGCCGATCCGGTCACGATGGTCGGTTGCGAGGAACTGACGGTTTGCGCCGCCAGCGGCCCCAGGATATCAGTGAGGGAATTGACCGCGGAGGAGAGACTGCTGAGATCATTGCTCATGCCGCTGAGCAGGCTGGCTTGCGTTTGTAAAGCCGATTGCTGTTGGGCATAGAGCTGCAGCTGGTTTTGTTCCGGAGCCAATACCTGGGTTGCCAGCGAATTCACGTCGATGCCGTTTCCTGAGAGCAGCGTGGCAGAGTTCAAACTGATCGACATGAGCCGTTCCTAATCAGACGTTCGCTCCACATTCATCGCCTGCAAGCGTCCGTGTCGTCTGTCCATTCCAAGCCATTTTTAATTTGCCGCACGCCCCTTCGTGCCCTCGACACACAAAACCGGGAGAAACGCGGTTACGTTGCTCCCGGTCTGCTAGTTCTACTTAAGCAGCGACAGCACCAGCTGTTGGGTTTGGTTTGCCTGGGCCAGCGCAGCGATGCCGGTCTGTTCCAGGATGGAGTACTTGGTCAGGTTCGCTACGGTCGAGGGAATGTCGGCGGCGCGAATTCCGTCTTCGGCTGTGGTCAGGTTTTGTACCTGGTTATTGATGACGTTGCTTGCGCTCTGCAGCCGGTTAATGCCCGCGCCCAGCGTGCCGCGCATGCTGGCCACGTTTTGAATCGCCTGGTTGATCGAATTCAGCGTGGTCTGCGCAGCCGCCTGAGTCGAGAGGTCCGTGGTCGAAAGATTGACCGGATTTCCGCCGCCGCCCTCGGTAATGCTCGTAGTGCTGATTGCCCCGATTCCGACATCGATCGGGCTTGACCCGGCGGTGGTCGAATCGCTCAAGTAGATCGCCGTCTGGGCTGCTCCCGTCGATGTGCTGAAGGCGCCGAGGACGCCTCCGGCGGTGGCTGTGCCACTCACGGTAGGTGACTGCGTGCTCTCGGTATCGCTGATGACCAGCGCGCCATTTACTAGCTGCGTCGCGAAACCCTGGTTGGAGTTGCCGATATCGGTGATCAATTGCTGTACGGTCAAACCGCCATTGTCGGTGACGGTTACGGAGCGGGTGGAATCAGCCGAGGTCACCGTTACGGCCTTCGCGGTTCCGGCTGTGCCGGCAAAAGCGCCGACCGCTGTATTTGCGTTCGTGGTCAAAGTGCCGGCAACCGTGGGCGCGGTCGTATTCCCAATCGCGGTTACAACCAAGTGCCCTCCGCTGACCGCGGCAGTGTACTGATTGGTGGCGTTCACCGCCGTGATCAGGTTCTGCACCGTGTCGGTTGCTCCCGCCGTATATACCAGGTTGCCGTTAATGGTCAGTGTCAAGCCCGCGGGAGAGCCGCTGGTCAGCAGGGCCGAGCCGGTGGTCAGGCCGGTGCCGGCGCCGGTGGCGAAGCCGCCCTGGCCTCCGAGCGTAGTCGTCGCCGTCAGACTGGTGGTGGCGCTGGTGGCGTCGCCCTGGTTGGCGAATATCGTCGTTCCGTTATAGGTAGTCGTGCTCCCAATGCGGTTGATTTCCGCCAGGATTGACGAATACTCGGCCTGGATCGCCGTGCGTTGCGAATCGGAGACTGTGCCGTTGGCTGACTCCGTGGCCAGCGTTACCGAGCGGTTCAGCAGGGTGGTCACCTGCGAGAGCGCACCGTCTGCCACCTGTAGCTTGCCCACGCCGTCATTCGCGTTGCGGGCAGATTGCGTGAGCGCGGTGATATTGGCCTGTAACCCGTCTGCAATCGCCAGTCCGGCAGCGTCGTCGGCGCCGCTGTTAATGCGCGATCCTGAGGACAACTGGAATAAGGTGCTCTGCAGGTTGGCGCTGGTGACACTTAACTCGTTTTGTGCGGCCAGGGACGCCGGGTTGTTCAAAATGCTAAGCGACATTTTCTGCTCCTATGGCTGAGTTGGTCCGTCATTCCGGAATCGCCTCGCCCGAAGCCGTCAATCGAGGGCGTCAGTTTCGCGGAACCTTGTTGCTTTCTCTTCTCCCATCGGCGGATCGGCCCCGGCCTTTAGCATGTCCGCCGCTCTGAGGCAGAACTTCGGTAATGCGCGCACACAGCCCGCTTGAAAACCTGAATTTTGCTTTTGCCGATAGCTTTAGCGGCGCAATGATCCATCTCACGCGTTTTAACAATTCACGGGTCACCATCAACTCAGACCTGATCAAGTTTGTCGAAGAGAGTCCCGACACCGTGATCACTCTCTTGAATGGCGAAAAAATACTGGTGCGGGAAAGTATCGACGAGATCGTGGATCGGGTCGTCGAATTCCGCCGCGAGCTGCTCTCTGCCACCGTGAGCTGGAGCGGAGTGCGAGCAGCCGCGATCCCGGCCACCTGCATCTCCCCGCAGGCGCACAAGGAAAGCGAAGGATAACCCTGCCCGTGGACAAAGCCAGCGTAAGCGGTATGGTGCTCGGACTCGCCGGCATCGTTGGCGGGCTTCTGCTCGAAGGCGGCAAAATCTCGCAAATCCTGCAACCGACGGCCGCCATCATCGTCTTCGGCGGCACGGCAGGCGCGGTGCTGCTGCATTTTCCTTTGCCCGTGGTGCTGAGTGCTGTGCGGCGTTTGGCAGGAATTTTTCTTCAGCCTGCGGTGAGCTTGCAATCGGCGATCGAGAAACTCGTTCAGTTTGCCGACATTGCGCGCCGGCGAGGAATCGTTGCCCTCGACGCGGAACTGCCCCACGTCGAAGACCCCTTCATGCGCAAAGTGCTGATGCTCGCCGTCGATGGCACGGAGCCGCAGGAGTTGCGAAAGATTGCCGAACTCGAACTCGATAACCAATTCGAGCGCGAGGAGCGCCTTCCGCAGGTATTCGAATCTGCCGGGGGCTTCTCGCCCACCGTCGGGATCATCGGCGCTGTGCTCGGCCTCATTCAGGTGATGCAGCACCTCGATAAGATCGACGAGGTCGGACGCGGAATCGCCGTCGCATTCGTCGCCACCATTTACGGAGTCGGGGCGGCCAATCTTCTCTTCTTGCCGGCGGCCGGCAAGCTACGCATTCGCCTGAGAGAAGAGCAGGCACGGCGCGAGATGGTGCTCGAAGGCGTGGTCTCGATACTCGAAGGAATGAATCCGCGCATGCTGCGTACCGCGCTCGACAGCTTCCTGGGCGAATCGAAAATCGATGCGGCTGAACGCTATAAGACAAAGGCGGCAGGAGCGTGAGAAGGCGCAAAAGGACTTCCGCTCCTCCACCTCACCGCGACCGTTGGCTCGTCTCTTATGCCGATTTCATTACCCTACTGTTTGCATTCTTTGTCGTAATGTACTCCGCCGCGCAACTCGATAAACGCCGCGCCGGCCAGCTCGCCACAGCTATCCAAACCGCTTTCCTGCAGAGCGGTTCCCTGCCCCCGGCTCCTTCTGACTTGGGAGGTGGAACGGGCCGTTCCTCGAGCGCCGTTGCAGATCAGGACCAGACTGCACTTACAAATCAGATCGAGCACACGCTTGCGGGCGAGATCGCGAGCGGCAGCGTTGCCGTCCGCGATTCGGCCGAGGGGCTGGTCATCAGCCTGCGCGAAGTCGGATTTTTCGACACCGGCTCTGACAAGATCAAAGACAGTTCGGTGCCCGCGTTTGCTCAATTGGCCCAAATCCTGCAACAGAATGGCAGTTCCATCCGCATCGAGGGGCACACTGACGACGTGCCGATTCACAATCCGCGATTTTCTTCCAATTGGGACCTCTCGACAGCACGGGCCACAGCCACAATACGTTTGCTGATTCGCTATGGCTTGAGACCGGCACGAATGGCGGCATCCGGGTACGCGGAGTACCATCCCATTGCGTCGAATGCCACGCCACAAGGGCGGGCGTTGAACCGCAGAGTCGATATTGTGGTCCCACGCAAGCAGCCGCAGTCATGATTCCGTCGATTACAATAGCGCCGTGGCTGGATCGACTGGCGGAAGAGGGAAGATGCGCGCTGACCACGCTCCCGCTTCGCACAAATGGCTTGAGAACATCGGCCTGATCGTCATCGTCATTCTCATTCTTGCCATCACCATCACTCGCTACTTGCACAACATTCACTGGAGCGCGCGCTAGTTTGCCTCGCAATCCCCTGCTGCTGGTAATTCTTGGCCCCACGGCCAGCGGCAAGACCGCGCTCTCACTCGGACTCGCAACCCGGTTTCACGGCGAAATCGTGAACTGCGATTCGGTCGCTATACACCGCGAATTTCGCATCGCGACCGCTAAGCCCACGCCTGAAGAGCAGGCGCGCGTTCCGCATCATCTTTTCGATGTGATTGAACCGACAGCCTACACCACCGCCGGTGAGTACGCGCGAATGGCGCGAGCAACCTTGCTGGGCATCTCGGAGCGGAGCGCCATGCCGATTGTCGTCGGCGGAACGGGGCTTTATCTCCGCGCGCTGATTGATGGCCTGTTTCATGGTCCGGAGCGCTCGGAAGAGTTGCGGGAGAGACTGCGGGAACGCGCCCGCGACAAGGGTTCGCAATACTTACAGCGGATGCTGCAACACCTGGACGGACAAGCCGCAGCGCGAATTCACGCAAATGATCTCCCCAAGATGATTCGCGCGATCGAAGTATGCATGAACGGAAAGCGGCCAATGAGCGAGCAATGGGAATCTGGACGCGACCGGCTGAAGGGCTTCGACGTTCTCAGAATCGGGCTTGATCCTCACCGCGCCGACCTTTATCGCCGCATTCACGAACGCGTGTTGGCAATGTTTGACGCTGGTCTGGTCGAGGAGACAGCGGACTTGCTCCAGAAATATGGCGGTTCGGCGCGGCCACTCAGTTCCATCGGTTATAAACAAGTTCGGCAATTGCTCGCCGGGCAAATCGACCGCGAAAGCGCCGTGGCCGCTGTCCAGCAGGCGCATCGCAATTACGCGAAGCGGCAGATGACCTGGTTCCGGCGCGAGCCGGACGTGCAATGGATCCGCGGATTCGGAGATCAGCCGAGCACGATCGCGGAAGCAGTTGCCTTGATAGAAGACCGCCTTCGACTCGCATCGTGATATCTTCACTTTCGATGACGCGACTCCCCCTGCTTTTTCTCCTGCTCTCATTCTTGACTGTCTCGGCATTCGCCAAAACCAAATACCAACCTCTGCCCATGCATTTCGATCATGATGGCGAAAAGTGGGCGGAGAAGACTTTGCGCAAAATGTCTGTTGAGGAAAAAGTCGGGCAACTTTTCATGATCTGGGCCCGCGCCGAGTTCCTCAACGTAAACAGTCCCGCTTATTTGCAGCTTCGCGACGAGATGAACAAGTATCACGTCGGCGCATTTGCGATGACCGTGCGCTACGAGCCGCCGTTCCTCTATAAGAACCAGCCCTATGAAGCGGCTGAGCTTTTGAACCGTTTGCAAAGTGATTCCAAGTTTCCTCTGCTTGTCGCAGCTGATTTTGAGCTCGGTGTTAGCAATCGTTTGAACGGAACTACAGCTTTCCCGAATGCAATGGCAATCGGCGCCACTGGCGACGTGAAGAACGCTGAGGATTTCGGGCGAATTACCGCCGAAGAGGCCCGGGCTATCGGCGTCCACTGGAATTTTTTCCCCGTCGCCGATGTCAATTCAAATCCTGATAATCCCATCATTAACACGCGCTCTTTCGGCGGAGATCCGCAACAAGTCAGTGATTTCGTCGCTGCCTACATCAAAGGCGCGCATTCGGCCGGCATGCTGGTCACTGCTAAGCATTTCCCGGGGCATGGCGATACCGCAACTGACTCGCACCTCGGGGTTGCGCAGGTGACCGGCGATCGGGCGCGGCTGGATTCAGTCGAACTCCCACCGTTCCGTCGTGCGATTGATGCCGGAGTAGACGCGATCATGGTGGCACACGTCACGGTTCCTGCGCTCGATCCAAATCCAAATTCAGTTGCCACCGTGTCGCCCGTTATCGTCACTGGCCTGCTCAAAGAGCAGCTCCATTTTCACGGCCTGATCACCACTGACGCCCTCGATATGGCCGGGCTCACGCGACTATACGCATCCGATATCGGGCGAGAAGCTGTTGACGCGTTCAAGGCCGGCAACGACGTACTGCTTATTCCGCCTGATCTCGATGCCGCTTATCGTTCCGTGCTGGCAGCCGTGCGCAGCGGCGAAATTCCCGAGTCGCGGCTCAACCAATCTGTCTTGAAAATCCTGAAAACGAAGGCTTCTCTCGGCCTGAACAAAGCGCGGCCAGTGGATATTTCTCAATTGGACCGGACCGTGGGCACCCCTGAGCACATCGCCCGAGGCCAGCAAATGGCCGACGACGCAATCACATTGGTCCGCCAGAACGGAGCGCTGCTGCCCCTAAAAAACCTTGGAACCCATTCGAGCCGGCTTCCGTATCAACCGGGTGTAGAGGTGCGCAATCGGCTTGTGGTAGTGGTTTTTTCCGATGACGTGCGCCTCGAAGCGGGGCACGCGTTTGAACGCCAGATCAGATCGCGAGTGCCCGACGCCAATGTGATTTATACCGACGGAGATCTTGCATCTGTTATGGCACCGCAGATTCTTGCTGCTGCACAGCAGGCGCAGAATATCGTGGTGGCCGTCTATGCGTCGCCGAGTGCAGGCAGAGTGGTGAAAACCGCAACCGGGGTTCACGGTTCGGCTTCGCTGCCGGAGGATAGTGCTGACCTGCTGCGGCAAATGTTGAAAACATCTGCGGCCAAGACCATCGTGGTCGCCATGGGCAATCCCTACTTGGCACGGGATTTCCCCGGGGTGCAAAATTATCTGTGTACATTTTCAGCCGCGCAGGTGTCCGAGCTCAGCGCTGCGAAAGCCCTGTTCGGAGAAATCGAAATTCACGGCCATCTGCCGGTTACGATTCCGGGAATTGCCGCCAGAGGCGCGGGAATTCAGTTGCCAAAATCTGAGGAGAAGTAGCATGCAACATTCCTTTCGGCTAAGTATTCTCTCCACTATCCTGTGTGCGGTCGTTGTTTCCGCAGGATGCAGCATCAACGTTAAGAAGAATGACGACGGGGACGACAAGAAAGTAGATATCGATACGCCATTCGGCGGAATTCACGTGAGCAAAGGGGCTGACGTGCGCGATACCGGGCTTTCCGTGTATCCGGGTTCGCAGTTGAAGCAAAAAGACTCTGGCGAGGACAAGGACGCGAATGTCAACATCTCAACTTCTGCCTTCGGTCTGAAGGTTGTCGCACTCGAATATCAGACCAGCGATTCCTCAGACAAAGTCATCTCGTATTACAAGAATGAACTAAAAAAGTACGGCAACGTTCTCGAATGTCACACTCGCGGACACGGCAGCTATACGGCTAACAATCCCGATAAAGGCGATTCCGAAGAGTTGAAATGCGAGGGCGACAACAATGGCAAGACCATTGAGCTGAAGGCGGGGAGAAAAAGCGATCAGCACATTGTTGCCATCGATCCTCAAGATAAAGGCTCGGATTTCGCGCTCGTCTATGTACGAATGCGCGGCAAAGAAGGCACGATCTAGAACCCTTCTTCTCGATTGTTCGCGCTTCCCTGCGAACTCGCTGTCGCTCTGCCATCTCTGCGGTTAAAGGCTTTGTTTTTCCCTATGCCTCGTTTTTCCCTATGCCTCGAGCGACCTTGGCAACTGATTTTTTCCAACGACTAACGACCTGCGATCAACCTCGGGTTCTATAATCCCCTGCCATGGACCTTGAGCAAAAGTTGCAGGAACTAAAGCGGCGCGACCAGCTTGCGCACGAAGGCGGCGGTCACGAACGCCGCGAGCGCCAGCACAAAGAAGGAAAGCTCTCAGCGCGCGAACGCATCGAGTTCCTTCTCGATGAAGGCACGTTCGAAGAAACTGATCGTTTCGTCACGCATCGCACCACCGACTTCGGCATGGCCGAGCAGAAGTACTACGGCGACGGCTTCATCACGGGATACGGCCGCATCGACGGTCGCCTGGTTTTCGTTTTTGCCCAGGACTTCACCGTCTTCGGCGGATCGCTCTCCGAAGCGAACGCAGCCAAGATCGTCAAGATCATGGACATGGCTGCCCGGGTTGGCGCGCCGGTTGTCGGCCTGAATGATTCCGGTGGCGCGCGCATTCAGGAGGGTGTTGTTTCGCTCGCCGGCTACGCCGATATTTTTCTGCGCAACACACTTTACAGCGGTGTCGTCCCGCAGCTTTCGGCAATTATGGGCCCCTGTGCTGGGGGCGCTGTTTATTCTCCGGCCATCACCGACTTCATTGCGATGGTGAATCAGAGCTCTTACATGTTTATTACCGGGCCAGACGTCATCAAGACCGTGATGCATGAAGAAGTCACCAAGGAGCAGCTCGGCGGGGCGCAAACTCACAATGAGACCTCCGGGGTGGCGCACTTTTTGGCCCACGACGACGCGGAGTGCCTGTCGATGTTGCGTGAGGTGCTCAGCTTTATTCCATCGAATAATTTGGACGATCCCCCGCGAAAACCCTGTACCGATCCCATCGATCGCGCGGACGCAGCGCTCGACAAGATTGTTCCCGCGCAATCGAATCTTCCTTACGACATCAAAGATGTGATCCGTGCGGTCATCGACGACCGATATTTTTTTGAGGTGCAGGAGCACTATGCGAAAAATATGGTCGTGGGATTCGCGCGTATGGACGGCCGCTCCATTGGGATTGTGGCAAATCAGCCGGCTGTGCTCGCGGGAACATTGGATATCAATGCCTCGGTCAAAGGCGCGCGCTTCGTTCGCTTCTGCGACTGCTTCAACATTCCTCTGATTACCTTTGAAGATGTTCCCGGATTCTTGCCTGGAACAAATCAAGAGTACGGCGGAATTATTCGCCACGGTGCAAAGCTGCTATTTGCCTTTGCCGAGGCCACGGTGCCGAAGCTCACCGTGATCACCCGCAAAGCTTACGGCGGCGCCTATTGCGTGATGGCTTCAAAACACATCCGCACCGACGTGAACTACGCCTGGCCGACGGCCGAAATTGCAGTTATGGGCCCTGAGGGCGCGGTAGACATCGTCTACAAGCGCGAACTCGAACGTGCCGCGAATGCCCACGGATCAGAGACTGACCGCGCTGCGCGCCGGGATCAGCTTCGCCAGCAAAAGATTGAAGAATTCCGCGACCGTTTTGCCAACCCCTACGTTGCTGCCGAACGCGGATACGTCGACGCCGTCATCCAACCTCGCGACACCCGCAAAAAGTTGATTCAGGCGCTCGAAATGCTCGAAACCAAGCGCGACAAAAACCCGCCGAAAAAGCACGGGAACATACCCCTGTGAGAGCGTTATCTTAACCAGAGAGAAGAAATGAGCGCTGAAACGAAAGGTCGTGCGGTCGATGTGCATCCGACTGAAGTTAAAGGGCCATGGGATAGAGGATACATTCTGGACAAGCATACCCTATCTAGCACCATGATCGGTTACAACGAATTCGGTCATCCAGAGTTCGATACACAAAGATCTCAGCTCGGAGAAATGGTGTACCGCCTTAAATACAAGTCGGACAAATCGGTTCTTCCATCGATCATAGAAACGATCTGTGAATTTGTGAGAAAGTGTGGCTTGGAGGTGGATTTGATCGTTCCTGTTCCGGCATCGAAATCACGCCTACTGCAGCCGGTCGTCGAAATTGCCGAGGGATTGGGCAAAACTCTTGGAGTCACAATCGACGCTACGTCTCTAAAGAAAGTGAAACGTACTTCGCAGATGAAAGACATAGGAGACTTTTCGGAGAGAGTAGACGCACTCCAAGGTGCCTTTACTGTCAGCGAGGGCCTTCGCGGGAAAAGAATTCTGCTGATCGATGATCTATTTCAGTCAGGTGCCACGATGAATGTCGTAGCTCGTGTTCTTAAAGAACAAGGTTGTTTAACGGTCAATGCGATTGCGCTCACCCGAACAAGGAGCTAATTATGGCAGAAGTTTTTGTTGCCGGCTCGCGCGCCGTTTCTAGGTTAAACGATCAAATCCGCGAAAGGCTCGATAACATCATGAGACAAAACTTTACGGTGTTGATCGGTGATGCAAATGGTGCTGACAAGGCAGTGCAGCAATATTTAGCGAGCTGTCATTACAAAAAAGTTATCGTCCACAGCATGGAAATCTGCCGAAACAATCTCGGGGAGTGGCCGATAGACCGCCACACCGGGATTTCGTCTAAACGTGACCGGCAGTATTATGGGATAAAAGACATAGCAATGGCCCAGAAGGCGAGCTGTGGTTTCATGCTTTGGGATGGCAAAAGTAAGGGGACATTGACAAATGTGATCAATCTCCTGGGCGCTCACAAAAAGGCCCTACTCTACCTGAGCCCGAAGAAACAGTTCTTTAAGCTAGGCAGCTTTGACGACCTTGGCCAAGTTCTACACGCGACTGGTATATCGGATGTGTCTAGGTACTTGTCCTCGGTCGGAGTCAACGGGCAATTCGATCTCGACAGAAACACTGCTGGTCTTTCCGGGTAAGTGCGAGATGCCCAATTTTTGCTCTCGAACAGGCATCAGTGACTACTGCAAGTGAAACCTCTCCCGCATCAACCTTTGCAACCGCGGCTTGTACAGGATGTCATAGGCGAGTTCTTTGTCGGGGAACATGGCGAGGGCCGCGCGTTTGGTGCCTGCGCAAAGTTCTGAAGCTTCTTCGATGGTGAGGTTCGGGTCCTGGCTGATTACCGACATCACCATGTTTACCATGACCTGTAAGCGGCGAATCTTCTGCGCTTCGCTTAAATGCGCATCCAAAAGGGCCTTCTTTCCCAGTCTTGCTTGTTCCAATCTCCGCGCGGGTCGCGTACCCCGCGGCTCTAAAATTTAGATGTGCCGCCTGAAACCGACGTTGCGCTATTGTCCTCGGATCACTTGCCATTGGCAACACACTTCGGTCACTACTAAGGTTCGTGCGGAAGTCCGGTCATTCGTTTCGCGCAGCACGCAGACACATTCCCCACAGCTGCATCTATAGTCAAGACTGAGGAGGAATGACATGGCTGCTAATCCATCACCCGATCCCAATGAGAAGCTGGTGCGCGTGTTCGATACGGAACAAGAATCCGAAGGCATGGTGGTGCGCGGATTGCTCCAAGCCGAAGGGATCGATTGCGAGATTGCCCCGATTGACCTCGCGCAGGATGTATTCCCGGTGGGAGGTGTAATGATTCTGGTCCGCGAGGAAGACGCCGAGCGCGCCCGGGAGCTTATCGAATCCTACCGGCGAACGCCGAATGAGGAACTCGAAGAGCAGTCCGCTTCTGATGACGCCGGCGGCGACGAACCGCGCTGAACCAAAGGCGTACCCAAACCAACCTGAGGACGCGTGAGAGAACGCTCGAAAGTCCAACTTAACTAAACAGTCACTCCCGTTTCCACAGCAGTAAAGGGTATGCTGCACGGCATGGGTGTATCTGTCTCCGTGCTCGCGAGCGGCAGCCGGGGAAATACTGCAATTATCGAAAGTGCCTGCGTGCGCATTCTTGTTGACGCGGGCATCTCTTGCCGCGAGACCTTCAAACGCATTAAATCGATTGGGCGCGATCCGCGGGAAATTTCCGCCATCGTCATCACCCACGAACACTCTGACCACGTCTACGGATTGGCCACGCTTGCCAGAAAGCTGAACGTGCCGGTATTCATGACCGGGGCAACTCACCAGGCTTGGGCGCGCGCGCTTCGCGATGAGGCCGGCGAATTGCCGAAACTTCCCAAACTCGAGTTGTTTTCTGCAGGGCGTGCGTTTCAGGTAGGCGATATCACCGTGATGCCGTTTACCATTCCGCATGACGCCGCCGATCCGGTCGGTTTTACCTTTCGTGCTGAAGGCGCAAAGCTCGCCATCGTCACCGATCTTGGCTACATGCCGGCAAGTGTCCGTGACCACCTGCGTGGTTGTGATGTGCTGATGGTCGAATCAAACCACGATCTGGAGATGCTGCGCGTGGGGCCATACCCCTGGTCGGTAAAACAGCGGGTCATGAGCCGGGTCGGCCACCTGTCAAACGAGTCCCTGGCACAGTTTTTTGTGCAAGATTATGATAGAGCTGCATCTTACATAGTATTGGCGCACATTTCCCAGGAAAACAATCACCCCGAAGTGGCGTTGCGGGCGGCAGAAAATGCGTTGGGCCCGCAGATGACGCTGATCCGCAACCGAGTGATGTTGGCCGCACAGGACGCGCCAATGGAGACGATCCGGCTTTAGCGATTGAATCATTCAGTCATTGAATCATTCCGAACCATTGGGGAGTTTGGTCAATGATTCAATCACTCAGTGATTCAATATGTCTTGCACTGATCCGGTGGTAGGGAAGATTCTCGCGGGCTGGCGGTACGATATTTCCGGCATCACGCCGGAGATGCGCGGCGACTACGAGGCGCACTTCGCCGAGTGCCAGTATTGCCGCTCCCGCCAGCGCCTGCACCGCGCAATCGATCTCGGCCTCATCGTTCTCGCCTCGGTTTCTGCCGGAGTGTTCCTGCTGGCCTTTGGGATGATTCACCACTTCGAGCCCAAGCACGCGCTGATTTTGGAATTGGCCGCGCTGACCGGCTTTGCTCTTTCTGCGCTCATCTGGCTGATCGTGGCGGTTGCGACTCCTGCGCCGGCAACGATGGTCGATGTTGCCCGCGTCGGTGCCCGGCGCGTGCATGACCGGTTGCCCGAAGAAATTCGGCAGCGCCTGCCGGAAGAATTGCGAGTGAAGCTGACTGGATCCTAGGTTGGACTAAATCGTTCCTCAGCCATTTCCAATGTGGCAGCTCGCCAGCCCACGCTTTTCCAGATACTGCTGGTGATAGTCCTCCGCCTCGTAGAACGTGGCCGCAGGCACGATCTGGGTCACGATCTGCCGGCTGAAACGCTTCGATTTTTCTATTTCTTCCTTTGATTTGCGCGCCGCTTGTTCCTGCTCGGGCGAATCGAAAAAAATCGCTGATCGATATTGCGTGCCGAAATCCGGCCCTTGACGGTTGAGCTGCGTAGGATCATGGTTCTCCCAGAAAACCTTGAGCAGATCACCGAAAGAAACCTTCGCTGGGTCATATTCGACCTCGACCGCTTCGGCGTGGCCGGTCCGGTCGGTGCATACATCTTTGTAAGTCGGATTCTTGAAGTTGCCTCCGGTGTAGCCGACACGGGTTGAGGTCACGCCAGGAATCTGGCGGAAGGCAGCTTCAACTCCCCAAAAGCAGCCCGCGGCAAATGTAGCTTTGGCCATGATGATTCCCTCCAAACGTTGAAGATTCCGTGTAGAGCGGCCATTTATGGTCGCGTTGGTCAAACCAGTAAGCGAGCTTTGGCTCTGCTCGCGAAGCCAGTCCCCTACATATACCTATTCGATGCCCAATCCTCGAAAACGAACCTACGCCGTCATCGCCCCAACCAGTTCAGCGATCCGGCTCACCTCGTGCTCCTCGCACCATCGTTCGAGTTCGCCAACGATCTTCTCCGTCGCGCGCGGGTCCCAGTAACTCGCCGTGCCAATCTGCACAGCACACGCCCCCGCCAGCATGAATTCAATCACATCTTCTGCGGTTGAGATTCCACCCATCCCGATCACCGGAATTTGCACTGATTTTGAAGCTTCGTAGACCATGCGCACCGCGATTGGCTTGATCGCCGGGCCGGAGAGGCCAGCGGTGACATTGGCAATTCTTGGCTTGCGAGTTTCCACATCAATCGACATGGCCACGAATGTGTTGACCAGTGAAAGCGCGTCGGCGCCGGCTTCCTGCGCCACGTGTGCCATCTGGCCGACGCTGGTCACATTCGGAGAAAGCTTTACGATGAGTGGCCGTTGCGAATTGCGTTTCGCGGTGGTGACCACTTCGTCCAGGCTCCTGGGATCTGTGCCAAACTGAATGCCCCCGTACTCCGTATTTGGGCAAGAAACATTCAATTCGTAAGCCGCAATCCCTTCGCCTTCGTTCAGAATTTGTATTGTGTGCTCGTAATCTTCGCGGGTGTAGCCGAAGACATTGGCAATCACGACCGCCCCTTTGATCTCGCGCAGCTTAGGTAGTTTGTCTTCAATAAATGCCCGTGCGCCGATATTTTGCAGGCCAATCGAGTTCAGCATCCCGGCAGCGGTTTCGTAGAGCCGCGGCGGAGGGTTCCCAATCATCGGCTCCCGCGAGAGTCCTTTTACGACGAAGCCACCTAGGCGATTGAGATGAACCACATCTTCGAACTCGACCCCGTAGGCGAAAGTACCGCTGGCCGCAATAATCGGGTTTTTCAGATCTATCCCGGCGAAGCTGACTTTCAGGTCTGGCATCATGCCGGTGTAGAACTCCGTCGTCGATTACGGGATAGCATTGCGACTTAGTTTACACGTCGAGAAAGCGACTCCAGCTACAATCGCGGCATCGAGGTCTCAAGACTGAAACCGCTGCGATTAATTGTCGCTTCGTTCATCTTTGCGGTGCTGCTGCTGGCGTTCTGGTTTGGTTTTCATAACTCGCCTCTGAGCGCGTCGCTAGGTGCTGAATTTCCGGGCGCGTTCGCAAGCTTTGCGCTGCTGCTTGCTCCGTTGTGGTTCTTCGGGTTTGGTGCTGCTGAGCCGATCAAGCGCTGGCACACGTTGCCGAAACTGTGTGCTCCGGCCCTGCTTTCAATCAGCTACTTCGTCTTTGCCCTCGGGACGCCACTATTCAGCTGGCGAGCGGCGGTCATTGTAGTTGCATTTCCGATGCTTCTCACCGCGTTTTTAGAGCTTCCCAGACTTCCGAAGCTACTCACTTGGCGTGATGCATTGGCGCTGGTAATCATTGCAGCAACGTATTACTTGAAATGGCTGCAAAGTGCCTGGCCACTCGGACTTGCAGCGTTGCCGAAGCTCTTTCTTGCCGACCTCGCCCTGTATTGTTTTCTCGTCATACGCGACTTCGAAGGCGATGGCTATTCCCTGGTGCCGAGTGGCTCGGCGTTCATCGTAGGACTGCGGGAGTGGGTGTTCTTCTTTCCCATCGCGCTAGTCCTCGGCGAACTGACTCGATTTATTCATTTCCATCGAAATATTCCACATGGCGGGCATGTAGTCGCCGCAGTCCTACTTACATTTCTGCTCGTCGCCATCCCGGAAGAATTGTTCTTTCGCGCGATCATTCAGAACTTGCTTGAGACCCGACTCGGGCGAACGGCAGCACTGTTCGTTACATCAGTGCTCTTCGGGCTATCGCATTTCAACCACGGTTCGCTTTTCAACTGGCGCTATGTGCTGCTCGCAACCATCGCCGGAATTTTTTATGGCCGCGCCTGGAGAGCGCACCGAAAGATTTTTGCCGCGATCGTGACGCACACTGCGGTGGATGTCGTGTGGTTGTTGTGGTTTCGGTAACCTTCTGATTTGGCGACTCCAATGTCGTCGGTTGACTTCATCCCATCCTGCAGGTACATTCATTCTGCTTCACCAAACAGGTTCGCGCGTTCTCTTCACACGAAGAGAACAGGGAAGCGGGTGCAACTCCCGCGCTGCCGCGCAACTGTAAGCGAGGAAATCGCTGCAGGCCACTGGAATTTCCGGGAAGGCCTGAAGCAAGTTTCGGACGAGTGACAGATTGGCGGGCGAAGCGCCCCGCCGCACACGTCCTTACTCGCGAGCCAGGAGACCGGCGCGAACTGACAACACCAACCAACCCCTTTCGCGATCAAAGGAGGAGTGATGCGGTTCTGCTTCCGGCTTCTTGCCGTAACTTCCCTGTCCATTTCAGCTCTGGCTTCGGAAATCACCGTCCGAGTGATTGATCCTCAAGGTGCAGCCGTGCCGGGCGCGCAAGTCGAATTATTTTCCAAGAACTCAAATCGCCCGCTCGCCATTGCGCCAACATCCGCTCATGGCGTTGCCCGCTTTCCTGATCGTGCAGGCGACCCCATTCGCATTCACGTTCTGGCGCCGGGGTTCGCAGAACAATGGACGACCGAGAGCCCTGGGCAACATGAGATCAGCATCGCGCTGCATCTCGCAGCCGCCAATGAGAATGTTGTAGTGACCGCTACGCGTACCCCGATTCCGGGTGACGAATCGGGAGCCGACGTGGACCTAGTGAGCGGGTCGCAGATCGAAACCCAGCGCCCGATCTCTGCGAGCGATGCACTTCGATTTCTGCCTGGCGTAGTTGTGAACACCCAAGGCCAACGGGGTGGGCTCTCGTCGTTGTTCGTGGACGGAGGCGAATCACGCTACAACAAAGTGATTATCGACGGCGTGCCGGTGAACTTTCCGGGTGGAACCTTTGACTTTGGCAATCTGCCGCTCTTTGAAGCCGACCGCGTGGAGCTGGTGCGCGGCGCGCAGAGCACTTTGTACGGTTCAGATGCGATGAGCAGTGTAGTACAGGTCTGGAGTAAGACGGGCACCACGGTACGTCCCGAGCTTCGTTTCGGCGCGGATGCCGGAAATTACCGTACAGAGAACGGGTACGCCTCGCTGGCGGGTGCGACTGGCCGGTTCGATTACAACGTCTTTGGCAATCAGTTCAACACCATGGGCTCCGGGCCAAATGACGACTATTCGAATTCGCTCGAAGGAGCGAACCTGGGCGCAAAGCTGAATGACTGGGCCTCATTGCGCCTTCGCACGCGGCACGATAACAGCGTGACTGGCGTGCAGAATGAGTGGAACTTCAACGGAAACGCGCTCCTGCCTCCCGACCTCGATCAACGAGCACGGCAAAGTAATTTTCTGGGCAGTCTCGAACTGACGCTTTCTGGTCCGGCCGGTTTCGAGCAGCGGTTGAATACCTTTGATTACACTCTCCACCGCACAAATATCGACGGGATCGACCAGGGCAATCGCATCTCCCCGTTCGGCGATCAAGATTTTCAGTTCAACAACGTGAACAACTACAACCGTGCCGGACTCAATTATCAGGCGAGCTACGCCGAGCGCTCGTGGAGTCTCAGCACCGCCGGCTACTACTTCGAAGATGAGAATGGGGTGACCGGCAATCTTCCTTTTACGAGCCACGGACTGCGCCGGAACCATGAAATTTTCGGCGAGCAGTTATTTACGTTCGATCGGCTGACGTTCATTGCCGGAGGCCGCTTCGTTCATAACGAAAGTTTTGGCAACAAGTTTGTTCCCCGTCTGTCGTTGAATTTGCTCGCGCTCAGGGGCGGCCAGTTCTTCTCCGGAACAAGACTTCTGTTCTCGTACGCAACTGGCATAGAAGAACCAAGTTTCGCCGAGTCGTTCGGGAACGGCGGCGGATTCCCCACCCTTCCGAATCCGTTGTTGCGCCCCGAGGAAACACGAGCATTTCAAGCTGGATTCGAGCAGCGATTCAGCACCAACTACTCGCTTTCTGCTACCTACTTCAACAACCTTTTCCGCAATCAGATCGACTTCAACTTTCTGCCCTGCTTCTGCGAAGGCCAATACATAAACGTCAATGAAGCCATGGCGCATGGCGCCGAGCTCGTATTTCGCGCCCGTTTAGCGCAGCAGCTGTCTATCCAAGCTTCATACACCTACGACTCGACTCAGATACTGAAAGAACCGTTGACCACCGAAGAACTTCTTTCCGCGGGCAAGCCGTTGCTGCGCCGGCCAAAACATTCAGCCACCTTGCTTGCCGATTATCTAAGCAGGCGCTGGGGCGCGAACCTCTCTGGCAGTTTTGTCGGTAGAAGACCAGATTCTGATTTCTTCGGCTACAACTTCGATCACACCCCAGGCTATGTGCTCGTTGACATAGGCGCGTGGTACGCGGCCACATCCCGCATAACTCCCTATGTAAACGTCGACAATGCCCTGAACAAGTTCTACGAAGAGGTGATTGGCTATCCGGCTATGGGAGTTAACTTCCGCGCGGGTGTGCGATTCAGGATCGGAGGAGAGTAGAAAGCATCTCCGAGGAGTCTGTCTGCGGCGCGCCTTTCCGCCTCGCTCGCGCCTTGCCATTGTTCTCGGAAGCGTGGACCGGCATGGATGCGGCAGAGTTTACGCCGAGATATTTGCCGCGGGCGGTCACCAGCTTTTCGATTTCCTGGTCCTCGAGATACTGCTGATGTCCGAGGATGTGGGTGGTGAGAGCAATCCTCGCAAAATGCTCGACCGTTTCCATCTTCATGTAAGCCGAGTTTAAATCGGCGCCGTAGGTCACAACCCCGTGATTGGCCATGAGGATTGCGTCAAAGTCAGGAACTAAGGGTTCGAGGGTCTCAGCTAATTCCGGAGTTCCAGGAGTTCCGTACGGCGCGAGTGGAATCTGTCCCAGTCCAATGACGACTTCGCAGACCAGAGGTTGATCCAGTGCCATGCCGGCGGCGGCAAACCCGGTTGCGGTGGGCGGGTGCGCGTGGACGACTCCATTTACATCGGGCCTCATGCGATAAATCAGCAGGTGCATGCCGATTTCGCTGGTCACCTCCCGCCGCCCGGTTATTCTCCTGCCATGCATATCGACGACAAGCAGGTCAGAGGCCTTCATCATCCCCTTGGACATTGCCGTAGGCGTGACCAACACCCGTTTGCGGTCCAGCCGCACAGAGATGTTCCCGTCGCAGGCAGCTATGAAACCGCGCTCATGCAGCCTCCCGCCTATTTCTACGATCGCTTTCCGGGATTTGTGTTCGCTCGCCACGATCAGCAGACAGTTCGCGTATGTTAGCGCAGGTTTAGAGTAGAAAACAATCAGTATTTCTGCTTAAAAATGTAAACCGCGCGCCGGAGCAGGGCGGTCAGGCTTTCTATAATGCAAACGTGCTGGTTTCAGAATTTGCATACTCTCTACCCCAAGAACTGATTGCGCAAGAGCCGCTTAGCGATCGTGCCGCTTCGCGCATGCTTCATCTCGGCAGAGAGTCTGGTGAAGTTCGAGACCTCTGCTTTCGGGACTTCCCGGAGCTTCTTCGTCCGGGCGATTTGGTTGTGTTCAATAACACTCGCGTTTTTCCGGCGCGCCTGTATGGACGAAGAAGCGGCGCCAGATCACAACCTGTGAGCGAACGCAATCCGGCGGCTCGCGACTTCTTGCGTGGCCGGGTCGAAGTTCTACTCACGAAACAGGCCACGCACGAACCAAACGAATGGGAGTGCCTGGTCAGGCCAGGACGGAAAATTGGTCTGGGAGAAAGGCTCTACTTCGGGGAGAACGATCAACTCGAGGCTGAGGTGATAGGCAAAGGAACATTCGGAGAGCGCCGAATTCGGTTTGTGCCAGTCGCAAACTTCTTTGAGCTTCTCGAACAACTCGGCCACACTCCGTTGCCGCCATACATTTCCCGCAAAGACATGCCGGGGGACCGAGAGCGTTATCAGACGGTTTATGCGCGAGAGCTCGGTTCGGTGGCCGCTCCTACTGCGGGTCTGCACTTTACACCAGAGATCTTGTCGCGACTCAACCAACGTGGGATCGAGACCGCCGAGATCACGCTGCACGTTGGCTTAGGCACCTTCCAGCCGATCCATCAGGAACATGTCGAGGAACACAAACTGCACTCCGAAAGTTATGAAATTTCTCTCAATGCGGCAGGAGCCATTAATCGCGCCTTGGACGCGGGGAGGAGAATAATTGCGATTGGAACCACGAGCGTTCGGACGCTCGAATACTCGGCGCGGCACTCAGGGCGTGTGCGCGCGGGGAAGGAAGAGGCAGACTTGTTCATCTATCCTGGATTCGAGTTTCGGGTAATCAGCGGAATGCTGAGTAATTTTCATCTTCCGCAATCTACCCTGGTGATGATGGTTTGCGCATTTGGCGGAAAAGAACGTGTGCTCGCCGCCTACCGGCACGCGGTCGAACAGAGATACCGGTTTTATTCTTACGGCGATTGCATGTTCATCGAATAAGCTTCGCGCGGCGTGTATCTTCCGCTGAGGCATATACTTGGGAGAAGGGTGAGCGATGGCAACCGACGTGGTTCCTAAGCAAATTTCAATTCAGGATTTCGTCTCTGAGTTGCACAAATTTCCCGAAAGATCATTCGATAAGACCCCAGAGATCCTCGAATTTCTGCGGCGTACGGTCGTCTCCCCTGACACGCTTAGTCCGTATCTCAACTGGGACCGCCAGCATTACACGCGCAACCTCATCGACAAAACACCGCTTTACGAACTGATTGCGATCTGTTGGGAAGTCGGGCAGGTCAGTTCCGTCCACAACCATCGCGACCAGAATTGCTGGATGTCAGTTCCCATCGGTCGGCTTGAAGTTGAGAACTTTCATCTGATCTCACAGGACGTGGATCAAGGGCAATGTCAGCTCAATCCAACCGAGACCATCGAGATGAACTTTGCGCATCCTTGTGCCGTAGATCCCGACGACCCTGTGCATCGCGTGGTCAATCCGAAGAAGTTTGGCGAGCGCGCCGTCAGTCTGCATATCTATTCGCGTCCGTTCGATAGTTGTGTCGTCTACTCTCCAGAGCAGGGGACTTGTGGAGTAATCAAGCTTCATTACACGACCGTGTTCGGCAAGCCCGCACAGGTTTGAAGGTCAACTTCTGAACGGGCCGTCTTTCCTTGCTAGACTTATTTCTTGCCCCCAAAGAGAAGCCCGTCCGTAATTGCCGAGTCTGTAACGGCCCCCCCTCCTAAGCCGAGAATGGTCCCGCGCCCCGATGACCGCGACCGCATCTTCCTCATCGACGCCATGTCGTTCATTTTTCGCGCGTATCACGCAATGGCGCGGCAGCGCGGCATGTCGACGCGCAAGGGCCTTCCCACTGCGGCCATCTACGTATTCGTAAACATGCTGCGGAAATTGCGCGACGATTTTTCACCGCAATATCTGGCGGCGGTGTTCGATGTGGCCGCGCCTACTTTTCGCGATCAGCAATTTAAGGACTACAAGGCAAACCGCAGCGAGATGCCCGGGGATCTGGCACAACAGATTCCTTATATCCGGCGCGCGCTCGAAGCCTATCGCATTCCCATTCTCGAAATGCGCGGCTACGAAGCCGACGACGTGATCGGCACACTGGCAACCAAGGCCGTGGCTGAAGGTCGCGCTGTCTACGTGGTTTCGAGCGATAAAGACATGCTCCAGCTGGTGAATGATCGCGTCTTGGTACTGAATCCTCCCAAAGACAACCTGATTTGTGACGCCGCCAAGGTCGAGGAGATCCTGGGCGTTCCTCCGCAGCGCGTGATCGATGTCATGGCTTTGCGCGGCGACTCAATCGACAACGTTCCCGGCGCGCCTGGCATTGGCGACAAAGGTTCTGTAGAAATCATTCGCCGCTTTGGCAGCCTTGAAGCCGCTCTCGACCGCGCGGCTGAAGTCGAGAGGAAAACCTATCGCGAATCGCTACAGAACAATCGCGACCAGATCCTGCTGAGCAAGAAGCTGGTGACCATCGATTGCCATGTTGACATTGAGCTTGATGTCAGAAAAATGAACCCCGGCGAGCCCGACGTAGAAGCTCTTCGTGCTCTGTTCACTGAACTCGAATTCACTTCGCTGTTGAAGGAACTGCTTCCGGTCATTGAAGCGCCGGCAGGAAACTACCGCGAGACGGAATCTGCGAATGATGTGCAAGCTTGGCTGCGCTCGCGAAAGGCCGATGCCCCATTGGCGGTTGCCATGGATTCGGTGCTTGCGCCTTCGGCGGAAGAAGAAGAAACGGAAGAGTCAGAAGAAGGTCTGCTCCCACTTGCCGTCACTGACTTGGTTTCTGCAGGCACACCTACAACTCAGATTGCAATTTCGATTGACGAAGGTTCAGCGCTCACGATTTCCGCGGGAACGCCGGCGGACTCCGCGTTGAGAGCGGTCCTCGCGGATCAGGCCGTTCCCAAAGCGATTCACGACTGGAAAACGGCCTCACATGCCCTCAGCGAAGTTCCCATCGTTGGCCTCGAGCATGACACGCGTTTGTACTCGTATCTGCTCGATCCCACCTACTCCTCGCATGGCTTGCCTGAGGTTGCGCTCCGCCGCTTTAACTTGAAGCTAAGTGGCTCTTTGGCCGAAGCCGCGGATATGACCGGTCGTTTAGCGGCCACTCTTCGCAAAGAAGTTGAAGACGAAAATCTGCTTAAGCTCTACGAGGAAATTGACTTGCCTCTTGTTCCGGTGCTCACGCGAATGGAGCAGGCGGGCGTCGCCATTGATCGGGTTGCGCTGGGCAAAATGTCGCAACGGCTTGAAGTTGAAATTGACGCGAAGGCGCGCGAAATTTACGACTGTTGCGGCTCCGAGTTCAATATCAACTCGCCTAAGCAACTCGGCGATGTGCTGTTCAACAAGCTGAATCTGCCGAAGCCGGTGAAGTACGGCAAAGGCAAGACCATCTCGACTGCCGTGGACGTTCTCGAGGAGCTTGCCGCGAGTCATAAAGCTCCGAAGCTTGTCCTCGAATATCGCCAGCTTGCGAAATTGAAATCAACCTACGTTGATGCCCTTCCAGCGCTGCTCAATGCTGAGACTGGCCGTCTCCACACTACATTCGACCAGACTGGCACCGCGACTGGCCGGTTATCTTCTGCCAACCCGAATTTGCAGAACATCCCTATTCGCACCGAGCTCGGCCGCGAAATTCGTGCCGCGTTCACCGCTGCTCCCGGATGTGTGCTCCTGGCCGCCGACTACTCGCAGATCGAGCTGCGCCTGCTTGCGCACTATTCGAAGGACGCGCTTCTGGTCGAAGCATTCCGCCGTGGTGACGACATTCACACGCTGACCGCGTCGCAGGTGTTCGGAGTGCCTCCGCTCATGGTGACGCCCGACCACCGGCGGCAGGCGAAAGTCGTGAACTTCGGCATCGTTTATGGCCTGTCTCCCTTTGGGCTGTCGCAAAATCTTGGGATCGAGACTTCAGAAGCCAAGAAGTACATTGACGCCTACTTCGAGCGATATCGCGGCGTGCGTGCATTTATTGATCGCACTCTGGAAGAGACGCGACGCGATGGGCGCGTGAAGACTCTCTTTGGGCGAGTGCGTCCGATTCCCGACATCAACAGCAAGAATTTCAATCTGCGCGGATTCGCCGAACGCACCGCGGTGAACACTCCGTTGCAGGGCACTGCAGCAGACCTGATCAAGTTAGCCATGATTCGGATCGACAAGCTGATCCGGGAACGTGGGCTGAAATCAAAGATGACCCTGCAAGTTCACGACGAACTCGTGTTCGAGGCGCCGGAAAACGAGTTTGATGAGGTGCGCAGCCTGGTTCGCGAGCAGATGGAGAACGTCCATCCCCAGCTTTTCGTCCCGTTGTTGGTCGAGATCGGAGTCGGCAAGAACTGGCGTGATTTGGACTAACCCGAACACCCGATGTGTTGTCATTCCGAAGGGCTTCAGCCCTGAGGAATCTGCTGCTCTCTTGCCCTCAGAAAGATTTCTCGTTTGCCGCTTGTCTTATCCTTGTTGCGGCAGGGGAGTTCCAAATGAACTCTAAGCGCCCAGCGCTGCTTTAATCGCCCCCGCAATCCCATCCGTCAGGGCATTCATCTTTTCTTCTGATTCCGCTTCGACCATCACCCGCGCCAGCATTTCGGTTCCTGAATAGCGCACAACTACTCTGCCATTGCCGTCGAGTTCGCGTTGTGCGGCTTCAATCGCGCCTTTAACTCGCGGAACCTGCTCAAGGGGGACTTTCTCTCTCACTCGAATATTTTGAATTCGCTGCGGAAACACCTTTAGGTCTGAAACCAATTCGGCCAGCGAACGGCCGCTGCGGACCATGACATCCATCACCCGTATCGCTGTAAGCAGGCCATCGCCGGTGGTAGCGTCGCCGTCGCGGAATATGATGTGGCCGGATTGCTCCCCGCCTAATGCCGCCCCGGTGTTCATCATCTCTTCGAGCACATACTTGTCGCCCACATTGGCGCGCAGCATCCGGATGCTCGAATTGCGCAGCGCAATTTCAAGGCCCATGTTTGACATAGTCGTGGCCACCACGGTGTCGCCCCGAAGTGCGCCGTGTGATTTCATATCGCGGGCCGCGAGCAGCAGAACGGCGTCTCCATTCACTACGTGTCCTAAGCCGTCGCTGAAGAGAGCGCGGTCGGCGTCGCCATCAAACGTGATTCCGAGATCGAATTTTCCTTTGGAGCTGGCAATCTTCTTCGCTACAGTTTCCGGGTGAAGTGCACCGCAACCTTCATTTATGTTTTTGCCATCGGGCGTCGCGTGAATGAACTCTGCCTTAATGCGTAGCGAGCGAAACAGCTCCGGCGCTTCGGCAGTGGCGGCGCCGTTGGCACAGTCGACCAGCACGCGCAATTCGCTCAGATCGGTGATCACGTTTCTATGAAGCCACTCGATATATGCACTTCGAAGAGAGTGCTCACCTGGGAGAGTGGGCGCAGGTTTCGACGTAGGCTCCGGATAAGATGATGACGCTTTTAGGCAGGCAAATATTTCTTCTTCAATTGCCAGTTCGCGCGCATCCGGCAGCTTGAAACCATCCCCAGAAAAGACCTTGATTCCATTGTCTGTCCATGGATTGTGGGAAGCTGAGATCACGACTCCTGCATCGAATTTCTGCGAGCGCGCCAGATAGGCAATGCCGGGCGTCGTAATCACGCCGGCGCTTCGCATCTCCACATCCGCCGAGGCAAGCCCGAGCGCGATTCGATCCGCAATCCAGCCGCTCGATTCCCGGGTGTCCTGGCCGATGACTACGCGCGGCTTTGAATTGTTCTTTAACAACGCGTGTCCCAGCGCGCGTCCAATCAGAAACGTACTCTGGGCAGTAAGCGGAAACTCGCCGGCTACGCCACGAATTCCGTCTGTACCAAAAAGCTGTCTGGTTGTCTTCATCGTTGAGGGTGGCCCGAATCGGCATCCACATGTCCCATAATAATTGTGATCCGTACCGGGTTGGACTCGGTAACCTGAATCAGCGGATCAGAGACATAAGCGTGCCGCGACACAGTAGTCCTGTCGAGCAAGCCTGTAATATCGATGGGATCGGTGATGGCCGACTCAACTGCGTTAACCGATTTCTGCGGGCCTACGATTTCGACCTTATCGGGATCCGTCTGAACACTGGCGATTGAATACCCGCTGGCAAAAGTGCCAGAAACGCGCGGACGGACGGGAACAACTCGGGTTGTGCGCTTATCGAATACTAAGTGAAGCTGGCTGGGAACGATTTCTACCGGCTGGAGTTTGTCGGGCAGGCTCACGTGATTGGCTGTCAGGTCGAATGTGCGCTCGCCTGGCTTCATTCCCGTAAGGTCAATTTCCGCGTGTACATCAGAAGGTTGCAGGCGCCGCACCGCCCGCTCGGGACCGCGAACTCGAATTTGCGCCGAGGGTATGTTTTCCGAGCTGATTTCGAGATCGTCGGGCATATTACGAAACACGATACTGACATTGACGGCGGTTTCAGACGGTGGCTCGCTCGAAACCGCAAGCCACAAACCAGTCGCAATGAGCAGTGAAGTAATCTTGAGGCCAAGATTGCGAAATACATGGCGACGAACAAATTCGGAGGTGCTCATCTCTCGCCTCCGCTTTTGTGCGTGTCGCGAACGGGTATTTCATTGTCTGGCTCTTCTAATATTCCGGTCGCGTCCGTGATCGGTGTAGGCAGCGGAGTCGGCGGTACATAGCGCCGGAGCAGGCTGCTCATACGTTCCCGCAATTGCTCAACCGTGAGGTCCCGGTCGATCTTGCCTCCCACAGCCAGGCTGATACTGCCAGTCTCTTCAGAAACCACAATTGAAATCGCATCCGTCTCTTCGGTGATCCCGATTGCCGCCCGATGCCGTGTGCCCAGCTGCGTGGAGAGCACCGGGTTCATCGAGAGCGGCAGAAAGCAAGCGGCCGCGGCGATGCGATCACCTTGAACTATGACGGCGCCATCGTGCAGCGGGGCGCTGGGACGGAACAATGTGGCCAACAAGTCATAAGAGAGTTGCGCATCAAGCGCCACGCCGCTCTCGATGTACGTACGCAAACCGATCTCACGCTGAATCACAATCAGCGCGCCGGTTTGGTTTTGCGAAAACAGGTTTGCGGCGAGCACAATGTCGTCGTAGGTATCGGTTTCCGCCGCGGATGAACGGGTCAGAGTCATTCGCCGGCCCAGTCGCGCCAGTGCTTGGCGAATTTCGGGAACGAAGATGACGATCAGCGCGAAGACGGCGTAGGGCAACGCCCGAGTGATTAGCCAGTTCAGGGTCGCCAGTTCCCCGATTCGGGACACATAGAACGCCAGAACGACAATCGACAGACCGATCAGGATGAGTGCCGCGCGGGTGCCGCGAATCAGCGCCAGGAACTCATAGATGATCGTGGCCACGAGCAGGATGTCGACAACCGCAACGACGGTTAGATGTGGCCACGGTCCAGCAGCGTGAATCAATCGTTGTCCCTCGGTGCGCTCCCGGCAAGCTTGCAGAAATAATTCTAATTCAGGAGAACTCCAATCAGCTGTCGCTCTTTTTTTGTATCCTTGCGACGATTGATCCTCGTGCCAATCTTGCCGAGACTTCGTCGCCTATATTCACGTTCCCCGAGCTTTTAATTAGTTTGCCTTGAGAGTCGAAAATCAACGCGTATCCTCGTTCGAGGATTGCAACCGGCGAAAGCGCTTTAAGCTGATGCTCCAACTGCTCGAGGCGAGAGCGCCGGCGCAACAAGGCAGTGCGGACGACTGACGCAATTGCGCTTACACGCGAATCCAGATCGCGCCGGATGCCCGCCAGCAACCGGCGAGCATCATAGTGGCGCACCGCCGCCGACGCCTGTTCCCAACGCCTTCGATTTCTTTCGATCAACTTGCGCTCGGCTGTATCAAGGCGAAAGTGCAAATCGTCCAGCCGTTGCTGCCTCTGATTGATTGCATCCCGTATGCGCGCAAACGCACCGTGCTGCGCGACTTCACTCAGCGTTTGTTTCGCCATCAGCAGTCGATATCGCATCGCGCGCGCAAGTCTCAGCCGCAGAGCTTCGGCCTGTTCCTCAATTTCTTGACGCGAGCGAATCACAAGCTCGGCGGCAGCCGAGGGAGTAGGAGCTCGAAGATCGGCGACGAAATCAATAATCGTGAAGTCGGTTTCGTGACCGACTGCTGAGATAACTGGGACCTGCGAGGACGAGACCACGCGCGCCAGACCTTCGTGGTTGAATGCAGCCAGATCTTCCGCTGACCCTCCGCCGCGGGCCACAATGATGACGTCCACGTTCTTCGCGCGATTGAAATACTTCACGCCAGCGCTCACTTCGCCCGGCGCAGTCTCGCCCTGCACCTGCGCTGGATAAATCAAAACATTCACCGTGTGGTGCCGGCGCTGCAAAATGTTCAGAATGTCGCGCAGCGCGGCAGCTTGTGGCGAGGTTACGATTCCGATACGTTGCGGTAACGCCGGAATTGGTTTCTTGCGAGAAGCCTCGAAAAGGCCCTCAGCCTCGAGCTTTGCCTTGAGTTGCTCGAACGCAACCTGCAGCGCCCCGGCGCCTTTTGGTTCCAGGTATTCGGCGGAAAGCTGCAACTCGCCCCGGCCCTCGAATACGGTGACTCGGCCTCGCAGTAAAACATGCATTCCATTTTCCGGCCGGAAGCGCAGCAGCCGCGCCTGTGAGCGGAACATGACCGCCCGCAACTGGGAACTTTCATCTTTCAGGGTGAAATACAGGTGGCCGGAATCGTGGGCCTTAAAATTTGAAATCTCACCTTCCACCCAGATGTCAGTGTACTCACGCTCTACGCGCGTGCGTACGGCCGCAACCAGGTCCCGCACGACCCAGATTTTTCGTTCAGGAGCGGCGAAGGTAAGTCCCAGTTGATCAGCGAATGCCACTCACTGGAGTTTACCGGAATTACGCATTGCCTATGGAGTTCAGCCAGGATTTGCTAGGCAGGTAACGATTAGGCAGATTAGAACTTGTCTCAGGCCAGGTGGACTTCGGGCATTTGCAGAACTTTGCCTCGCGGCGGCTCTTCGCCAGTTTGCTTTTTTTCGTTGAGCAGCTTGCCGACCAGCCGCAAGGCTTCCACTTCCTCCTGCAGGCGTTGCAGTTCAGCCTCTTTGCGGCGAAGCACCTCGAGAGGATCTTTCATTTGACTCCTTGAAGGGGAAGGGCTGCTAGAAAATACTCTACGAGCGGTTGCGCTGTGCGGAAAACGTCACAGAAGTACAGCCGCCGATCTAAGAACTCAGTGTCCGAGATGGTACGGATGACCCTTCAGAATAGTGAACGCCCGATACAGTTGCTCCAGTAACATTACGCGGGCGAGTTCGTGCGCGAACGTCATCTTTCCAAAAGACAGGGTGAAATCGGCCTGATCTCGGGTATTTTCGGAGAAGCCATCTGCCGGTCCGATTGCGAACAAAAGTGATTGCGGGTTGCGCTCTTGCTGGGTGCGAACAAATTGAGCCAGTTCCTCCGATGACAGTTGTTTCCCCCGCGAATCGAGCAGTACGAGATTACGCCGCCTGCCTCGCCCATCCCGCCCAGCCAGTTTCAGTAGTGCAGGCTCATCTTTGAGACAGATGCCATCAATTTCGGCATATTGCTTCAGACGTTTTAAGTATTCGTCGGCGAGAGATTGAATTGCAGGATGCTTCGTTTTGCCGATCCATGCGATGCTGAGCTTCACGAGTTAGAGATTTTAACCGCAGAGTTCGCAGAGGTTACCCCCAGAACGCAGAGTAGCACCGCGAGTGCATACAAGTTAGCAAGAGAGTTTACTAAGAAAGCATGGTTAAGAAGATTAAGTGATAAGACCCTTCCCCCTGCGAACTCCGGCCGTTCTCTGCGCACTTTGCGGTTACGAGGTTTCTACGCCCGTCTTTTAGTTGTCACTCGCGGAGCGCTGCGTCGCCGCGGCTTGGCCGCCAATTCCGCTGGGTCCAACTTCTTTGCCGACTTCCAAAGCCGCTCCAGATCGTAATACCTGCGCGCCGCCTCAGAAAATATATGCACAACGAAGTCTACGTAGTCGATCAGCACCCACTCCGCCTGTTTATATCCTTCAATGTTGTTCGGATAAACTCCAGCGCGCTTCAGTCGCAGCTCCACCTCATCTGAAATTGCCTGAATCTGGCGCGGGTTGGTCCCGCTACAAATCAAGAAATAATCCGTAAACGCCCCTGACGCGGCGTCCATTTGAAGCAAACTGATTTCTTCGGCTTTCTTATCCTGGCAGGCGGCAAGCGCCTCGGACAATTGCTTCTGCGATTCGTTTTTGCTTCGGGCGGTGGATCGCGGCTGGGCTGTCAACGCGTGTACAGGCCCTCCTTCTTTATGTATTCTTCCACACTTTCGGGCACAAATTTCTTGATCGGCTTTTTCGCAGCCACTGCCTGCCGAATCGCAGTCGCAGAGACGTTTTGATTGACGTTGTCGAGCAGGTGCAGCGTGACTCCCGGCAATACCAGGTCGCCAGACGCAGGTTGCTTGGCAAAGGGCTTGGTCACTACCGATCGCGGGCGCAATTTTTCGGGCAGCGAACTGGCGATATCGGCAAGCGAAAATCCTGGGCGGCTGGCTACGATGAATTCACATTCCGCAAAAAGTGCCTCGGCTTCACGCCATTTGGCGATATCTTTAAATGCGTCGATCCCGATCAGAAAAAATAGCCGGTCAGCTTTTTTGAGGACTGCTTTCGTTTTGCGAATCGTATCGATGCTGTAGTTCGGCGCTGACGCAATACTTCCTTTTGCGGTTTTTTTGTCATGCAAGACAAACTCGCCGGGCGCTTCCAGGAGCGAAGGAACGAAGGCCTTGTCGTCTTGCGCAGCTAGCGTGGTCATTGCATACCGGTGAAAATAGGAAGCTGCCGGCTGCGCAGTCTTGTGCGGTGGAATATTTGTGGGAACGAAATAGACCCGGCCCAATTCGCAGCGTTCACGCGCCGCCTGCGCAAGCGCCAGATGGCCCTTGTGAATGGGATCGAAGGTGCCGCCGAAAAGGCCGATGTTCATATTAGACAAAGTTGCTCGTGATGTATTGCTCGAACTTCAGCGAATCAGGTGAATTTGAACTGGAAGTTTCAGATTCTTCCATGCTCTGTCTGTCGTATAGACAGGTGCGTTCATTGACATCGCGAGAGCGAGACAGGCACGATCGCCGAGCGACAGGCCAAGCGGCTTCGTCTGCGGAATAATACTGCCGGTGATCATCGCCTGGGACTGAGTAAACTCTGCCACTTCGCGTACAGGGCTTAGTGCAATTTCAAACGCATCGTTGGGATCTAAACCTGACGAAACCAGCTTTGTTTGAACTTCGGCAAGATTGACAGTGCTGCAAATTGCGGAATTCAATATCTCGTCGGTAAGCTTCTGATGTCCGACTTCCTGGTTGATCGCCGCCAACAAAGCTGACGCGTCAAGCACGACGGTATTCATGATTCCTTGCGTGCGGCTTCTCGTCGTTCCGCAATTAACTCATCAGAGAGAGATCGACCGGATTCGACATATTTACGCAGAAGCTGGCGAGCTCGTTCTAGACGATGCCTTCGTGTGGTAATTCTTAACTCATTCTCTTCCAGACGGAGCACGAGTTCATCTCCCCCGCTAATGCCAAGTGCTTTACGGAACGAGGCGGGAATTACCACGCGGCCATTTTCGTTTATCCGAAGTGTCGTTTCTGAAGGCATCGTCACAAAACAGAGATACTGTCAATAATATACCAGAATGTCACTATATTGGCAATGTGACATTGTTAGAATTTAGCGCAATTCATCACCCGGCTACTTCGGCTTCGGGGCTACGCCGCATTTCCTCAACCTTCTCCGCCATCGCATATTTCAGCTTCTCAATGCCCTCACCAGTAACAGCAGAAATCGCAAACAATTCAAGATCCTGTTCTTTAGCGTAACGTTTCAATTTAGCGAGCTTTGTCTTGTTTGCCACGTCTATTTTCGACGCGGCCAAGATCATGGGCTTCGATTCAAGCCTGGCGCCAAAGCTGCTCAGCTCTTCTATGATCACTTCGAAGTCCTTCACTGCGTCGGGACGACCGCTTGCGTCAGAAACATCGACTAGATGCACGAGAAGTCGCGTGCGCTCGATGTGACGCAGGAATTGCGTACCCAGTCCTGCACCCTTGTGCGCTCCTTCGATCAGACCCGGAATGTCCGCAACAACAAAGCTGGTTTCATGCGGCGGATCGCCGACAGCAACGACCCCGAGGTTCGGTTGCAAGGTGGTGAACGGATAGTCGGCGATTTTCGGCTGCGCCGCCGAAATTCGAGAGATCAACGTAGACTTGCCCACATTCGGATACCCGACTAAGCCGACATCGGCCAGCAGCTTCAGTTCTAAACGTAATGTCCGCTCTTCGCCAGGTCGCCCGTCTTCGTGCTCGCGTGGGGCTTGGTGCGTAGATGTCTTGAATTGGGCGTTGCCGCGTCCGCCGCGTCCTCCGCGAGCGATCACGATTCGGTCATCCGGCGATGAAAAATCGTGCACCTTATCGCCCGAGTCGGCGTCGTACACAATCGTGCCAACCGGCACTTTGAGAATAACGTCTACGCCTTCGCGTCCGGTCTTGTTCGATCCTTCGCCGTGGCGACCACGCTCCGCCTTGTACTCGGGATTGAATCGAAAATGTACAAGCGTATTATGGCGCTCGCTCGATTCCATAATGACGTCGCCGCCTTTGCCGCCGTCCCCGCCTGATGGACCGCCGCGCGGGACGAACTTCTCCCGCCGGAAGGCAAGGCAGCCGTTGCCGCCGTCCCCGCCTTTGATTCGGATTGTGGCCTCGTCGATGAACATCGTCGTTGGTCGTTCGTCTTGGTCGTTCGTCCTTGGTTAATTCAAACACAAAAATGCTCCGGCGATGCTGCCGGAGCATTCGGTTTTGCTGAGTGCTGAATGCTGAGTGCTGAGTGCTTACTTGCTACTTCGCTTCCATAGGTTCAATCATCACGAACTTGCCCATTGAGCCGCGATCTTTGAACACGATCCTGCCGCTGATCTTGGCAAATAGCGTGTCGTCTTTGCCCCGCCCGACGTTGAGCCCGGGCTTAACTCGCGTGCCGCGCTGCCGAACGATGATCGTTCCACCGGGAACAACCTGTCCGCCGAATGCTTTGAACCCCAGTCGCTGCGCGTTCGAATCGCGCCCATTTCGTGAACTGCCTAGTCCTTTTTTGTGGGCCATAGAGAAACAGCTCCTAGTTATTAGCTTCTAGCTTGAACCAGTTGGCTCTCAGCCGTCGGCTATCAGATCTCAGATCTCAATTCAAATCAAAAACAAACTCAAACGCACTGTCATTCCGAACCGCTTTAGCGGTGAGGAATCTGCTTTTCCAAGGAGATGGAGAAACTACTTCTTCTTCCCCGAACCTTTCTTCGGCGCGCTCTTCTTCGGAGCAGCAGCCTTTTTCTTCGCAGCCGGTTTCGCTGCCTTCGCTTCAGCCTTCGCGTGCGTCTCCTGCGCTGCAACTGTCTTTTTCGGCTTGGCTTCTTTCTTCGGCAGATCGGGCGCTGTGAACTTCTGGCCGTCGAATGAAATCTCGGTAATTCTCACCGCGGTAAACGGCTGCCGATGTCCTGCAATCTTCTTGTATTGCTTCTTGCGCTTGTAGTGGAAGACGAGCACTTTCTTGCCGCGGCCTTCGCCGAGCACTTCGCCAGTCACCACAGCATTTGCCTGCGGACGCGTGATCTGCCCCTCGCTGGCCGAAACCGCGAGCACGTCATTGAACTCGACTTTGCCATTGCCACCGCCAGCCTGTGTTTCCAGCCGCAGGACGTCTCCGGGCGCAACTTTGTATTGCTTACCGCCAGCGCGAATCACCGCGTACATATCAATCCTCCGTTGCTCACCGTTGAACACTTTAACCGCAGTGTCGCCGAGGTTCCTCAGGAGTTCGCAGAGAAAACAATCCTCTCCGGCCGACTACATGAGCAACTCTAATTTTATGTGCTTGCTGTTCCGCTCCGGCCCAGCGAACTTTAGCGGACGGCCCTTAACCGAGGTCCCTCTTGCAATCAGGCGGGAAGAGCAGGGCCACAAATACAGGCAAACTGAACTAGTTTAACGTGACGACTTGAAACCGGTCAAACGGAAGAAGGTGCGGATCGTAGTCCATTTCTTCTCATCAGGTGCTTCTCCTGTGGTTTTCGACGGCGGGAAACATTGTGGCGGCAAGTGCTATGCTTCCGGGTTGCTTTGGGGCGTGAACGCCACCAGCTGTTTGGTAGTTCTTATAAAGCCTGTTCAACCAGGAGACCACTTTGGTTCGGAACCTCTTTCTATCAGCAGTGTTGGCCGCCGCGCTGGCTGCCGATGTGATGAGGCTGGCGGCGCGAAATCAGTCGGCCGGGGATCAGAACCTTCATTCTGACCCGCAAATCGCCGCTGCACTCAAGCAAATTTCAGCGGCAAAAGTTCAGGTTGATATCGAAACGCTGGTTAGCTTCAACAACCGCAGTACGCTTTCCGCCCAAGACGAGCAATCCATCGCAGCCGGCAGGGGCATTGGCGCTGCCCGCGAATGGATCAAGGGCGAGTTCGAGCGCTATTCGCAAGATTGCGGAGGATGTTTGGAGGTAAAAACCGATGCCTTCACACAGCCGGTTAGCGAGCGCGTGGCATCACCCACGGTGATCACGAACGTCTACGCTGTTTTGAAAGGAACAAATCCCGAGGACGCTAAACGAATTGTGCTGGTTACCGGCCATTACGATTCTCGGAATAGTAGCAACGAGAATATTACTGATTTTGCCCCCGGCGCGAATGATGATGCAAGCGGCACCACCGTAAGCCTGGAGTGCGCGCGAGCGCTGAGCAAACTCAAGTTTCCCGGCACAATCATCTTTCTCACCGTCGCGGGCGAGGAGCAAGGTTTGTACGGCAGCAAGCACTTTGCCGAACTTGCCAAGTCGCAAGGCTGGGATGTCGTGGCCGCTCTGAATAATGATATCGTCGGCGGCGATAAGAGCCCTGGACAAAATGCGCAAGTGGTGCGGATATTCTCGGAAAGCATCCCGGACAACGCCACTGATCAACAGATTCGCATGCTGCGAGCACTTGGCGGTGAAAATGACTCGCCCTCGCGGGAGCTTGCGCGTTATGTCGCGCAGACCGCCAGAACTTATCAGCTCGAACTCTCACCCCTGCTCGAATTCCGCCGGGATCGTTACCTGCGCGGTGGCGACCACATCTCATTCAATGAACAGGGATTCCCAGCGGTACGGTTTACTGAGTATCAGGAAAACTTCACCCGCCAGCACCAGAATGTGCGTACGGAAAACGGAATCGAATATGGCGATCTGCCCGAGTATGTCGATTTCGAGTACGTTGCGAATGTCGCGCGCGTGAATGCTGCAACTCTGGCGTCACTCGCTGCCGCACCTGCGCCACCGCAGAATGTGAAGATCGAGACCAAGGAGTTGGTAAACGATTCAACGCTACATTGGGACGCGCCAGTTGACGGGCGGGCTACTGGATACGTAGTCCTTTGGCGGGCCACCGCTGCGCCAGACTGGGAGCATGTGCAGTTTGTTGAGGGCACGAGGATTACGCTTCCTGTTTCGAAGGACAATGTGATTTTCGCAGTGCAGGCCGTGGACAAAGCCGGGCACCGGAGTGAGCCCAGCGTGCCTGCGCCCGAGCGCTAGCTGCTGCTAGGATAATTAATCGTGTGGCGCGGGCGCCCTCGCCCGCGTTTTGCGACTGAGGTCTGATGGCCCGCAACGTCAATTTCGATATGGGTTTCCCCCCGTTTAGGGGCGCAACTCGGCAGATCATAGTTGCGAGTGGCGCGATCTATGTAGTCACGCTGTTGCTTCTTTCTTTCGCACAACCGACCGGTCAGGGGCTGATTTCTTACGGTGCCCTCACCCCTGCCGGCATCTCTCACGGCTGGTGGTGGCAGTTCGTTACCTACGCTTTCATCTATGTCGATCCGATAGACTTTCTTCTTTCACTGCTAGGCGTTTATTTCCTCGGCTGGGCGGTTGAGGAGCGAATCGGCCCCGGGCGGTTCTATGGCTTATTTTTCGGAAGCACGATTCTCTCTGGCGTGGCCGGATTTGGACTGTCGGTTCTTGGCCCGCACCTGCATTCCGTGACGTTTGCCCAAGGAGCCGCTGCCGGATGCGGAGCCGCGGTCAACGCCATTCTGATGGTCTTCTATTTGTTCAACCGCAGCGCGCCCATCATGCTGTTCCCGATTCCGATCCAGATTCCGGTGAAGTGGATGGTCATCGGTATCGGCGGAATTGAGACCGCATATTTACTCCTCCACGGCTTTGCGCTCTACGATTTCGTACTCCTGCTTGGGCTCGGAGCAGGATACGTGTGGTACTCGCTGTTTTTGACGCGCAGAAGTTCGATTGGCATTTCCGAGAAGTATTTCAGCCTTCGCAATTCCTACTATCGCTGGAAGCGCCGCCGTGCCGCGCGCAAATTCGAAGTGTATATGCGCGACCACGATCGCACCGTCACCTTCGACGAGCACGGGAATTACATTCCGCCCGAAGACGCGAATAAGAAAAATGGCGGCTCGAAGTCGGGTTGGGTGAATTAGCTCTCACCGATCAGCGGTCAGCCTTCAGCAAACCACACAACCCGACGCACTGTCATTCCGAAGCTCGGGCGGAGCGTAGAGCGAGGAATCTGCTGTTTCGCCAAGGAACAGAAGATTCCTCACCGCTAAAGCGGTTCGGAATGACAGTTGGTTTTTACTAAATGCTGAGTGCTGAATGCTGAGTGCTGAATGCTGAGTGCTGAGTGCTTGCTATGCACTCACCAAGGAGCCAATCTTTTCGCCTGTCACGACCTTGGCGATATTCCCGCGCTGGTTGAGATTGAAGATGATGATAGGAAGATTATTGTCTTTGCAGAGGGAAATCGCGGTCGAATCCATCACTTTGAGCCCGCGCTTGAGAACTTCCATGTAGGTGATCTGGGTAAACTTGGTCGCGTCTTTCACGATCATCGGGTCGGCGTCGTAGATTCCGTCAACTTTCGTTGCTTTGAGAATGGCGTCGGCTTTGATTTCCATGGCGCGCAGCGAAGCAGCCGTATCGGTAGAGAAATAAGGATTCCCTGTCCCACCGGCAAAAATGACTACCCGATTCTTTTCCAGGTGGCGCATGGCGCGGCGGCGAATGAAGGGCTCCGCCACCTGGTTCATCTCGATTGCTGATTGCACGCGCGTATAGACATTCTGCTTTTCTAAAGCATCTTGGAGCGCGAGGGCGTTGATGACGGTGGCCAGCATGCCCATGTGGTCGGCAGAGACGCGGTCCATGTTGCGCGCCTGCTCGGCGACGCCGCGGAAGAAATTTCCACCACCGACGACGATGGCTATCTGTACGCCGAGCGCATGAACTTCGCCTAACTCGGCGGCGATTTCGTGAATACGGGTGGGATCAACTCCGAAGCCTTGCTTAGCGGCAAGGGCTTCGCCGGAGAGTTTCAGCAGAATGCGTTTAAAGATCGGCTCAGGCATCATTTAGATATTAGCGCGTGGCAGAACAAAATGCCTCGATTTGAGGTTTCAAGGTTTCTAAAGGTTCAAGGTCTCGCTACGAAGCATTGAAAAATTGAACTTGAAACATTCCAGACGAAATAAAAAGGGCACCTTGCGGTGCCCTTGAATCACTCAGCTTTTTGTTCCGGCTTTGATATGGCTATCGTTTCGCCGGCATCGCCGACTTTGAATCGGGCAAAACGCCGGACGGAGATGTTCTCGCCCAGCTTGCCGATCTTGGTCGTGATCAGCTGCGAGATCGACAGGCTCTGGTCCTTGATGAAGGGCTGCTCGTATAGGCAAACCTCCTCATAGAATTTTTCCATCTTGCCGGAGACCATCTTCTCCGCGATGTGCTGCGGCTTGCCACTGGCCATTGCCTGAGAAAGATAGATTTCCTTCTCTCGCGCGAAGTCCGCTTCAGTCACATCTTCCTTGCGGACATACTTCGGGTCGCTCGCCGCGATGTGCATAGCGATGTCGTGCACCAGTTCTTTGAAGTCATCCGTGCGGGCGACGAAATCGCTCTCGCAATTCACTTCAACCAGCACGCCAATCTTGCCTCCGGCATGAATATAGCTGGCGACAGAACCTTCGCTGGTCACGCGAGTGGCCTTCTTTGCGGCCACCGAGACGCCCTTCTTGCGCAGGACGACTACCGCCTGCTCGAAGTCGCCTTTGGCTTCGGTAAGTGCCTGCTTGCAATCCATCATAGGCGCTCCGGTTTTTTCACGGAGCTCTTTCACTTGTGCTGCGGAAATATTCACGGTAGTTGTGCTCATAAATTCACGTTTCAAGGTTTCGAAGGTTTCATGAAACCTTGAAACCTGTGAAACTTTGAAACCTGTCCTTACAAATTTTGACCCGCGCCGTTTCGATCTCGCGCGGGCCGGATCCCTCAGGGGCTAAAGCCCCGCCGTTTTGATCTTCTGATCGGCACGAGTGAACTCGTGCCCTTCCCGGTCTTGCTGATGGCTGAAAGCTGAGAGCTGACAGCTACAATGTTTGATGCTCGACTTCTTCCGCGGGACTCTCGGCGGTCGCAGCCTTCTTCTTCGTGCCAGGCCCGAGGACATCTTCCATGCTTATGTCTTCTTCGCTCTCCGCGCCAAAGTCGGCCGACATGGCGGCGCCCGTCGTCACTTCTGATCCTTCGACCGGCTCGGTAACCGCAGCTTCTTCCGCCTGCTGCGCTTCGCCTACGCCAGCCGCGAGATCCTGCGCCTGCTTATCGGTCAAGAGCTGTGAGCCTTCGATTACGGAATCGGCAATCTTTGAAGCAAACAGCCGAATCGCCCGCAGCGCGTCGTCGTTCCCGGGGATCACATAATCCACTTCGGTCGGGTCGCAATTGGTATCGACCACCGCCACGACTGGGATACCCAGCTTCCGCGCCTCGCGCACTGCGATCTGCTCCTTATTTGAGTCAATCACGAAGACGGCATCAGGCAGCTTGCTCAGGTTCTTGATTCCGGCCAGGTTTGCCTGCAGGTGCTTGCGCTCGCGTTCAAGCTTGATAACTTCTTTTTTCGGCAGCAGTTCGTAGCGGCCATCGGTGGCCATTTCGTCAAGTTCTTTCAGCCGCTTCACGGACTTTTGCACGGTCACCCAATTGGTGAGCAGTCCGCCCAGCCAGCGCTGGTTAATGTAGAAACTTCCCGCGCGTCCCGCCTCTTCGGCGATCGCATCTTGCGCCTGGCGCTTGGTGCCGACGAAAAGAATCGTCTTTCCCTCAGAGGTTAGGTCGGCAACAAATTTCGACGCCTCCTTGAACATCTTGAGCGTCTTCTGCAGATCGATAATGTAAATGCCATTGCGCTCGCCGAAGATGAATTCCTTCATCTTGGGGTTCCAGCGCTTCGTCTGATGCCCGAAGTGAACACCCGCTTCGAGCAACTCCTTCATGCTGATGTTAGCCAAACAACCTCCTTTGTAGTCTGCATCCTTTGTTCAAAATGCGAACTCGGGATTGCTTTCCCGTCCCCGTGACTTGGAGCACGGGAAGAATTAAAAAACAGCTTTGAGCTGTGAGCAATGAGCTACGAGCAACCTAAAATTCGCACGCTCTAGCTCGCCGCTCACAGCTCGAAGCTTATCGCTTCGAGAACTGGAACCGCTTTCTCGCGCCCTTTTGTCCGTACTTTTTGCGCTCTTTGCCGCGCGAGTCGCGGCTCACCAATCCCTCGGACTTCAGCTTCTTGCGCAGCTCGGCGTTGAACAGCATCAACGCGCGCGCGGTGCCGAGCTTTACGGCATCGGCTTGTCCGTTCACGCCGCCGCCGGAAACATTCGCGATCACGTTGAACGTGCTCGCCGCGTCTGCAGAGACTAACGCCTGCTTCGCCGCGACGCGCTGCGAATCGGTCACGAAATACTGTTCGAACGGACGTCCGTTGACTTTGAACTCGCCGCTTCCTGGACGCAAAAAAACGCGGGCCACGGCCGTCTTGCGCCGTCCCGTTCCGTAGTATTGAACTAGTTCAGCCATTTTTAGCTTTGAGCAGTGAGCGATGAGCTGTGAGCAACCCTCGCTCCCTTAACCTTTCAAAATTTTTCGTCGTGCTCGCAGCTCGCCGCTCGCGGCTCACTGCTCGTTACGCCAACTGCTTCACTTCCGGCTTCTGTGCCTGGTGCGGGTGCTTGTCACCCTTGTAAACTTTCAATTTGCTCAGCATATGCGTGCCGAGCTTCGTCTTCGGCAGCATTCGTTTTACGGCGTCTTCCATGATCCGCTCGGGCTTACGCACCAGCCGCTTCTTATACTCTTCCGTCCGCAATCCACCCGGATAACCGGTGTAGCGCTGATAAACCTTCTGCTCGGCCTTCATGCCGGTGATCTTTACCTTTTCGGCGTTGATCACAACCACGTGGTCGCCGGTATCCAAAAACGGCGTGTAGCGCGGGTTCTCTTTGCCCATCAAAATGCGGGCCACTTGCGACGCCACGCGGCCGAGCGCCTGCCCCGACGCATCCACCACATACCACTTGCGCACAATTTCCCCCGCTTTGGGGAAATACGTAGACATTCTTAGCTCCCAGAAAATGAAGACTAAATGAAAACTAAAGAAGACCGCTGAGTATCCACCGGAACCCCATTGAAAATCAGGTCCTTGGGAATTCCGTAACTACATGCGCTGAAAGCGCAGGGCTACCGGGCGGGCAACCGCAGAACCGCTAAAGACTTAAAGATAGCTTAGGAAGTGCCGCAGTGTCAACGCGAAAGGTGCTTGTGGACTCAGATGCTATTTGTAATTTCCGGCAATGAAGAATCCAGCTAAGTTCAAACAGGGGAGGAAAACGATCCAAGGTACGCTTCTTCGAAATATTGCGACAAGGATCACACTGATTGGGTAGCTTAGGGCTGAAATTACAAAAATGTATGCGTGCAGTGACGGGCCAGGGTCGAACGCCATAGCAGACAAGGGACCCACAATGAACCACGGCGCTAGGAGCACAAGCCATAGGACGAGGGCGATAAAAGTTGCGGTATTGATCTCGTCCTTGGTTAGTGGTTTTTGCACGTCCCGAATTGTAAGAGAATCAAGGCAAGAGCCTCAATCCGCTGCCGCTTCGACCGTCTTCAGCACTTGCCGTTTTTTCGTCATGCTGGCGCTGGTCACAATTATTACCGCGGCGACCACGATCAAACTACCAAGCGCGACATAGCGATCGATTGTCTCGTGCAGGACCAGCCATCCAAGAAAAATCGCTACCACCGGATTGACATACGCGTAGGTTGACACCTTGGCCGTCGGCGCATGGCTGAGGATGTAGATATAAGCCGTGTAGCCGATCAGCGAGCCGCAGACGACAAGGTACGCCACTGCGCCGATGCCGCTAGCCGTCCAGGTTACATGCGAGAGGTCGCCGTGCAGCAGGGCAAATATCCAATTTCCCAGCCCCGCCAGGAAAACCGGCCATGCAGTCTCGCCAAACGTATGCGCGCCTGACTGCCACTTTTTCGAAAGTACCGATCCAAAGGCCCAGCTCAGCGCACCAATTATCAGCGCTACAGACCAGAACAATTGCCGACGACCAACCTCACCTGTCGCCAACAGCTGCGGCCAGAGCAATACCAAAGTTCCCAGAAACCCAAGCGCCAGCCCGGCAATGCCGCGTGCTGAGGGGCGATGATGGCCGAGCAGCAACGAATCCAGCACCAGAAACCACAACGGCATGCTTGCCACTAACATCGCTGCCAGGCCGGTCGGAATGTATTGCTCGGCATAGCACAGCGTGAGATTGCCGCCCATCAGCAAAAGAATGCCAATCGCTGCCAGTTCCAGCAGGCGTTTTGGAGAGTAAAAAATGTTCTCGCCGCGTACCACGCAATAAGCCAGCATGAGCGCACCGGCAATAGTGAATCGCACGGCACACATAAGCGCCGGGGGGATGTGCTCCACCGCAATATCGATCCCGAGATAAGTCGATCCCCAAAATAGATAAACCAGCCCAAAGTTGAAGGCCAGTATGAACCGAGATGGTTGCGAGGAGGACATCAGACGGTACTTATAAGACGAGCTGAATTGATGAGTCGATTCAGAATCAGTGTTCGGATTGAATCATCGGGGGATTGAATCATTGAAGCGCAATTTGGCGAGCAACGCTATCCGAATCTTGCGGTCAAAAGCAACCGGCACGTTGACGCCATGCCTTCAAGAACTCAATCGGCAGTGTCATAGGGCGTGCGGCATGGAATCGAGACTTGGTTCCAACGGTTTGGTGGCCCGACCCCGATCACCCGATGACCCGATCATCCGATGATTCAATCACTCGTATCTCAGCGCTTCGACTGGATCGAGCCTGGACGCTCGCAAGGCAGGAATCAATCCGCTGATCACGCCGACGACAAGCAGCACGACCGTAGAAACCACGAGCGTCATGATCGAGATGTGCAGGTGAATATCGCCTTTGCCGGAAGTGTCTTCGAACAGTGGCCCCATGAGCGGCAGTGTGCCGACCGATGCTGCAACCACATAAGAAACCAGAACCCCAATCGCGCCGCCAAGCAGCATGATCAGCAGCGTCTCTGCAAGGAATTGAAGCTTGATGTGCCACTTCCTTGCGCCGAGCGCGCGCCGCAAGCCAATTTCACGGATTCGTTCTTCAACAGAAACCAGCATGATATTCATCACGCCCACGCCCCCGATGCCAAGTGTCAGCGCTCCGATAAACGTGAGCAAGACCTCCAAGCCAATGGTGATCGCGTCAATAACTGGGCGGAACTCGTCACGGCCGAACATCTGAAATGCCTTGGGATCGGTTGGCGAGAACTGCTGCCGGGTAGCCACTGCGGCCAGCACTTGTGCCATGGCGCGTTTTTCGAATTGCGGCGCTATCGGCTCAAATACCAGCACGGCCGCATAGCGCGTATTCCATAAGTCGCCGGCGGTCGAATAGGGAATCCATGAGGAATCGTCATCGCTCGAAAAATAATTGCTGAGCTGAATCTTGCGCGCCATTACCCCTATGACGGTGAAACGCACGCCTTGCACCAGCACCGTTTCGCCCACGGCAGGCCGCCCACTGAACAAATCCTCCTTCAACTTCCCTCCGAGAAAAATAACCCGCCGCCGTTCCAGTTCATCTTCTGCATTCAGCCAGCGCCCTTCTGACGGCACCTCATTGCGCATCTCGCCATACTCCGGGCAAACGCCGCGGACCGGTGCCGTGCCGACGAGCCTGTCCAGATAAGCAATTCCCGGCCGCCGCACCGTCTCGCGGCAAACATATTTCACCAGCGGCGCCGTCGCCTTGATCATCTCCACGTCTTCCTGTTCGATGACGACTTTCTTGCCCGCGCGCTGACCGCCCGGTTGTTCGCTCGTCTGCTGCGGCCAGCAGATGACGACACTTTTGCCAAACGCGTCGAAACCGCCGACCAAAATGCTGCGGAAGCTGCTGCCATACGCGATCAGCAACGTTACCGTCGCAATCCCCCACACGATGCCAAGCATCGTCAGAAAGCTGCGCGTGTAATTGCGCTTCAGCGCCACCCAGGCTTCGCGAATGATCTCCATTAACATAGAGTGGCCAATGGCTAGTGATTAGTGGCTAGTAGTTACGTGATGACTTGTCAGTAGCCACTGACCACTAGCCACTTTCTTCATCCCCCTGCCTCAAACCTCAATGCCTCAATCGGATCAACCGAAGCCGCTCTCCGCGCGGGATACAGCGCCGAGAGAATGGCAATTCCTCCCAGCATTCCGCAGGCAAGCAATCCCGATGTCCAGGTGGGAATCAGTCCTGCAAAGAAGGCAGGCATGGGGAGCAGATCAACCAGCCAGCACAGTCCATACGCCACCCCCATTCCGACCGCACCGCTCACCAAGGCAATCACCATCGCCTCAATAAAAAATTGCTTCAAGATCGCCCGTGCCGGTGCGCCCAGCGCCTTGCGCACGCCGATTTCGCGTGTCCGTTCGCGCACCGCAACCATCATCACGTTCATCACGCCGATTCCGCCGAGGAACAGGGTCACGAATCCCACCGCGCCGAGAAAATACTTCATGCCATCCGTCATCTGACCAAACGCTTTTGCTTCTTGCACGGTGTCCCAGATAGGGCAAGCTTCTTTGTCAGTCGGATCATAGTGGTGCATTTTCGCGAGCGCGGCCCGCACCTCGTGCTTGCAGGCCTCGTGACTTTGCACAGACTTCGGCGTCACCAGCAACATGTCGAATGTGCGTGCGTTCCCCGGCGGCTTATTCGGGAACTCGCGCTGCATCGCTGTGAACGGAACGAAAACTTTGTTTACATCCCAGCCGTCGTAGCTCGAGTCCTGCTTCTTCTGCTTCATTACCCCGATCACCATGAACGGTATATCGTCCAGGTACACATTGTCCCCAATGGGATTTCGCCCCTCAGGAAATAACTGCTTCGCTGCATCGGTGCCGAGAAAGGTTACACGCCGGCCGGCGTTCAGGTCGTCCCAGTTATAGAAGCGCCCTTCGCCTACATCCAGGCTGCGAATGTAGCCGAACTGCGGATAGGATCCAGTGACGAGAAATGCAGCATTGTTGTAGTTGCTGTGAATGCGCACGTCTTCCTGCTCGAGCTCCGGTATGGCGTACTGGCAGTCCGGCGATTGCGTCTGCACTGCGTCGACATCGGCCTGTTCCCAGCGCACAACGCGTCCCGCCCGCGTGCCGCCCGCCTGCAAGCTGGTTCGCCCGTGGAAGACGATCATGATGTCTTTGCCGAGGGTCTTCGCCTGTTCTGCCTGGCCTTTACGCAGTCCCTCGCCCGCAGCGACCATGAGCACGATGGAAACGATCCCCCACGCGATTCCAAACATCGTTAAGAATGTGCGCAGTTTGTGCGACCACAGCGTGCGGAACACATCGCGAATAAGATCGCTCAGGACCATATTTCTTGATACAACGGAGTTTGGACGCCCGCCTGGCTAGAAGGTAACCAGCGCAAAAAGCCTCATGTCTAGATACGTAAGGGCATGCAGTTTGGTTCAAATTTAGCTCTGCTGCTCATTTCGACCGCAGGTACCAGGGCACATTGACGACAATGATCCGGCGGTCTCCTTTCGCGTATAGAAGCAGCTTGAGCGCCGCTGCTCGCTGGTTGTGCAGCAGGTAGTAGTACCAGCGCCGCTCAATGAGCTCGGGGACCAGTACAGCAATCCAGCGGTTGGGACTTTTACGTTCTAGTTCCAGAACGTATTCGTGAATCGGAGTAATCACCACGCGATACGGCGACTTCACTACCACTAACTCTGGAGGCTTCAATTTTGCCTGCGTAGCCGGTTTCCTGATGTACTCATCCCAGAAATTAGTCAATCCATCTTGGATTTCTGTTTTTGTGTCACGACGTTTTCGGCGCGCCTGAGGCCGGGTGGGCAGTTCTTCCGGAACGACGTGCAACACGATCAACTCCTGCGACAATGTGTATGCGAACCGTAAAGCCTTCTCCCCAACCTTGCTCCAGTTCTGCAAGGGCACAACTACGACGGGCGCGACGATGTCAACAAAAGATGCCGGCCCGCGGCATTCGGTTTCGCGGCGCATCCTTTCATAATGACGGTGGACCGCCGACATCAACACCACCAGGGCAGGGATCGCCAGCACTGTGATCCATGCGCCGTCGGTGAACTTTGCCACCACGACCACCAAAGTTGTCAGCCCGGTGGCCAATGCACCCACACCGTTGATCAGCATGCTCGCGCCGGAACCGCGCCGCCGATTTTTTCTCCAATGAAGTACCATCCCTGATTGCGAAAGCGTGAACGCTGTGAATGCGCCCACGGCAAACAAAGGAATCAGGCGGTCGGTGACGCCGTGGAATACGAGCAGCAGGATGGCCGCAAATATTGCCAGCGTGTAGACGCCGAAAGAAAATACCAGCCTTCGACCGCGTATGGTGAAAAAATCCGGCAAGTAACGGTCCTGGGCAATCGACCGGCAAAGGCGCGGAAAATCCGCAAAAGATGTGTTGGCCGAAAGCGCCAGAACGCTCAGGATTGCAACCATCGTGATGAAGTAGAACACCCCTCTCCCGACAACCGCCGAAGTGAGTTGCGATAGGACGCTCTGGTAACCGGCTTGTCCGGGCGGCGTCGCCGCAATGCCATAGGCTTTGCAGAGATAAGCGATTCCTGCGAGCAGAAGCAACAAGACCGCGATGATGATCGTCAATGTCGCGCGAGCGTTTTTGTCTCGAGGCTCACGGAAAGCTTGCACTCCGTTGCTGACAGCCTCGACTCCAGTCATCGCCGTGCAGCCGCTAGCGAATGATTTCAGTACTAGCCACGCGCTGACTGCCGTCAGTGCCGCAGCGGGCCTCGGAACTGGCGCAACCGGAAGCGGGTGTCCGCCGTGCAAAATACTTCGTACCACTCCCATCACCAGAGTCGCGCCCAAGCATGCGACAAAGACGTACGTCGGAACCATGAATATCGCGCCAGCCTCGCGAACGCCTCGCAGGTTTACGACCGTGAGCACGGCGAGCACGCCGAGGCAAAGTACAAGCGTGTGAGGCTGGAGTGATGGAACCGCGGAGACGACAGCGCCCACGCCGGCAGAAATTCCGACCGCCACATTCAGGACGTAGTCGAGCATCAGCGCGCCGCCCGCTACCAGACCGGCGTGTGCTCCGAGGTTCGCGGACGCGACGATGTACGAGCCACCACCGCCCGGATACGCGGTGATCGTCTGGCGGTAGGAAAAGTAGACGATGCTGAGCAGAACGATGATGGTTACGCTGATCGGCAGGATGTAGGCGGCGCCTGCCACTCCAAGCGGAAGCAAGATCGTGAGCGCAGCCTCAGGACCATATGCCGCTGAACTAAGCGCGTCGAGCCCAAAAATGGGAACGCCAGCCGCTGGTCCAACCTGCTCTTTTGTGTCTTCGTCTGACGACAACGGCCGTCCAAAGAGGACGTCAACCAGCGATCGTTTAGGTTTGGCGGCTTTCTTTTCGGTTATCGGCACAGAGGTAGTCTGCGCTTAGATGCTGGAAAATGGCGCTACATCGACTCGCGGCTCACGCCTTCCACTGAAAACAAATTTCAAATCCGTCTGGATCTTTAAAGTACATCTGTTTCATTCCGTACCAGGCGACTTTCGGCTCGGCGACGTCGACGCCTTTAGAGCGAAGATGCTCGTAGGCACCGTCTACATCGGGACATCCGATGAATAGGCCCGTGTCGTGATGTGCGAAAACCCGCTTCGGGTCGGGCTTCTCTGGCCGCTCCCTGTCTTCGTACAGGGTGTTTAGCATTAGTTCGGCGCTGCCATGTCGCAACCATGCCCAGCCACCGCCCTCAGCCTTTTGCACAACTTCGAAACCGAGCAGGTCGCAGTAGAAGTGAAGTGAGGTGTCCATGTCGAATACCTGAATCAGAGGACAGAGGCCGCGCATTTCAATTTTCACCTGGGACCTCCTGATGTTTGTGAACACCACCGCGTCTCGAGGACTTACGAAGCCTTGCTTACTTGTGCATTCTGCGTTATGCCCAACCAACTCGTCAGCTCATCTAGCGCCAGTTCGCATTGCATGCGGTGCCGTTCCTGCCGGTCTCGAATTTTCCTTTCGAGCGGCGGCAGCAGGTCAAATGTAATGTTCGCCGGCTGAAATTTTTTTGGATCAGCGTGAGTTATGTAGTGCACAAGAGATCCCAAAGCAGTTGCACGGGGCGGCGCAACCGGAGCCTCTCCCGCGATCAGTTGCGAGGCGAACATCCCCGCGAGCATTCCGGTCGCGATCGATTCCACATAGCCTTCAACCCCGCAAATCTGTCCAGCAAACAAAACTGATGGGTGCTCTTTCATCTGCAGCGTCGAAGCCAGCAGCGCAGGCGAGTTAATGTACGTATTGCGGTGAATCTGCCCGAAGCGAAGGAAACGCGCATTCTCCAGCCCCGGAATCAAGCGCAACACGCGCGCCTGCTCGCCATATTTCAAATGGTTCTGAAATCCAACCAGATTGTAAGAGTCCGCCCGCAAATTCTCTTGCCGCAGTTGCACAACTGCATATGGCTGCTTGCCACTCCGCGGATCTTTCAGGCCCACCGGCTTCATCGGCCCAAAACGCAACGTGTCGCGACCTCGGCGCGCAATCTCCTCAATCGGCAAACAGCTTTCGAAATAATTCAGCTTCTCCCAATCTCTTGCTTCGACCGACTCGGCAGAAATCAGCGCGTCATAGAACCGATCGTATTCTTCTTTGGACATAGGACAGTTGATGTAATCCGCTGTTCCCTTGTCATAGCGCGCCGCTAGATACACCTTCGACGTATCGATCGAATCAGCCTCAACAATCGGGCTGATCGAGTCGTAAAAATAAAGTCGCCCGTGTGAGTCGAGACCATGTGGCGCGGGCGCCCCCGCCCGCGAAGAATTTGTACGAGAAAGCCTGCTGATTTCGCCGCACAGACTTTCCGACGTCAACGGCCCCGTCGCCACAATCGTCAACTCACCTTCCTGGATTATCGCGACTTCTTCACGCCGAATCTTTATCAGCGGCTCGCGCGAAATCGTCTCTGTGACTCGTTGCGAAAACTCTGTCCGATCCACCGCGAGCGCATGTCCCGCGGGCACTGCGCACTCGCGCGCGATTTCAATCAGCAGCGATCCTGCCCTTCGCATCTCCTCTTTCAATAACCACGGCGCGGTGTTTTCCGACTCAGACTTAAGCGAATTCGAGCAGACTAACTCCGCAAATTCCGCGGTCTGGTGCGCAGGCGTCGCTTTCACAGGGCGCATTTCATACAATTCCACCTGCACGCCTCGCCGCGCGCACTGCCAGGCCGCTTCCGATCCCGCAAGTCCCGCGCCGATAATCTTGACTCTGTTCATTTCTGCGCCTTCTTGCTCATGGCCTGCAGTGCATCCCCGATCAGGCAAACATTCTTCCACTGGTCGAGAAACACCGCGTCAAGCTTCTTGTAGAACTCGATTGCCGGCACATTCCAGTCGAGCACCTCCCACCGCAGGCAAAAATAATCCTCTTCCCATGCGATCTTCGCGACTTCTGCCAGCAACTGCGTCCCTACCGCTTTGCTCCGGTATTCGGGCCGCACGAAAATATCTTCCAGGAACAATCCAGCGCGTCCTTGAAAGGTTGAATAGAATTCAAAGAATAATGCGTAGCCGGCAACTTGGCCGTCCCACTCGGCAATGAGCGCTCGGAACCTCGGCCTCGATCCAAACCCGTCGCGCACAATGTCCTCTTCCGTAACGATGGTTTCGTGCTGCAGGCGCTCGAACTCCGCGAGTTCGTGAATCAGATTCCTTAGAGTCTGGGCATCAGCGCGCGTTGCTGGCCGGATCGTAAGCATCGCGGACTCCTTCCGTAAACCAACAGTTTAGGCGGGGATTATACAGCCACGCTCTCGGGTGTTCGTTGTTTCCACCCGCCGAGCCGCGCAGTCATTTCGATCGGAAACAGAATGTTCCTACTTCTCCACAAACTTCTCACTACTCCACAGGATGTGCACAGACATTCCCTGCCTGGGCACTTGCGCAAATTCCTCCCGCGATGCACATTCGAAATAGAGATTGTTCATGAAGGTCGCTGCGGAAGTTTGCCCGGTTTGCTGTGGAAGTGGATGGAAGCCTGCGAATTCTGACCGTCGTGTGGTTCGCTGCAAGTGCCGGCTCAAATCGCGGGCCGAATCTCTGCTCGCGTTGGCCCGGATACCGAAGCGCTACGAGCACTGCGAGCTCTCGAATTTTGAGTTTGACGGCCCGCATGCCCATCTAATGTCGGCCCGTATGAATGCCTGCAAGTTCGTGGAAAACTATCCCCTGGACAGTACAGGCCTTTTGCTGATCGGCAGCATCGGTGTCGGCAAGACTCATCTCGCGGTCGGCATCATAAAGGAGTTGGTCCTCAGCAAGGGTATTCCGTCTCTCTTCTACGATTACCGCGAACTGCTCAAACAAATTCAGAATTCGTATAACGATTCAGTCAAGGCAACCGAACTCGACGTGCTTCGTCCCGTTTTTGAAACAGAAGTTTTGGTCCTCGACGAACTCGGAGCAGTGAAGCCGACTGAATGGGTCTGGGATACGGTCAGCTTGATTCTGAACACGCGGTACAACGACAGCCGCACGACGATCATCACCACGAACTACCCCGATGACGCCGCGCGCGATTCCAATGGAGGTTCAGAGTTCTCCCGTGCCCAACGTGCTGCACGCGGCGAAACTCTCGGCGATCGCATCGGCGAACGCATGCGCTCCCGCCTTCATGAGATGTGCCGCATCGTAAAAATGGAAGGTTCGGATTTCCGCCAGACTTACCGCAGCGCCAGCTTCCGCTAATGGTGGTTGGTCGCAGATTCCGAAGTTCAATCCGAGGGTGCCCCGTCCTTGTCTCGCGCTTCATGCGAGACAGGGCGGGGACTTTGACTTTGCATCAGAGCAATATAGCGATGTGGGTGGTCCCCCCGCCCTTCATGACAGTGTACGAACCCACTGCCAATCGATTTCCGACAACTTATGATCATGTGGAGTGTAACTGGTGTCGGAAATGCCCTTAGCCACTTGAAGAAGGCCACGGTAAGCATGAAGCCTGACTAACTCATCTTCACTCTGGTCCTCTACGGAGGCCTTCAGCGCAGAAACCGCGCCCCGATCGGATGTGCCCTCCTGAAGTCGGCCAAGACAAGTTGCTGCAAAACTTCGGTTGTCGGCTTCTGGATCGCTACGCAGTGCCGCAATCAATGCTGGTTGGTATTCCTTGAGTCTTCCCCAGCACGTCAGAAACCACAAGGCTTCATGCCTGACCCAGTTGTTAGGATCATTTAGATATGCCGCGACAATCTCTTTGGCAGCGAGAATTTTCGCACAGTCGAAAGGTTTGCCGAGTCTAACTATCGCGGAGCCAATATCTTCATGCGTCAGCAGGTGATGCTTGAGTTGATCCAGCACGCTTTCCCACGACTGAGTCTGGAATTTCTTGAGTGCCATACTCTCCTATGGTCCTTAGGTCCTCATGCTGCCATTAACAAGCCTATCGTAGCGCCAGCTTCCGCTAATACAACCTGAAACTAACCTCCACATTCACTTGCACCGCTACCGGAAGCCCGTCTTTCGTGCCGGGAACGAATTTCCACTTCTTCACCGCGTCAATCGCTTTCTGATCCAGCCCCATACCAAGCGATCGTGCGACGTGAATTTCGCGGGGTCGCCCCTGTTCATCGACAATCAGTGACAGGACAACCGTGCCCTGTGCTTTTACCTTTCGTGCCTCCTCCGAGTACTCGGGCTCCGGATCATAAAGAGCGCGCGGCGCAATCACGCCAGCTCCCGGACGATACGGCCCGCCGCCCGTTCCCCGTTCGAAGCCCGGCCCTGCACCCAGCCCAACGCCACTGCCCAATCCCGTGCCCGTTCCGTTGCCTGCACCTCCTCCAGTACCAGTTCCATTTGAAGGCATTGCGATATTGGGCGACACCAAATCGCCGATCTGGTTCGATTGCGGCAGCCTCAAATTCGGAGGCCCTACGATCGTTGCCGGGACAGGCAAGAGGGGATTCGACCTATGCACAACGATCACCGGAGGTGCCAGTTGTTGCTCAGTCATTCTCGGTGGCGTGCCTTTGCTCACAGGAACTGGGCTACGATCGCCCGATCCACCTCCGCCGTTCTGGCCAGTTGGCACATACGTTAGCTCAGAAATTACATCGCTGTGTCTTGAGGCTGGCTTTGTACCGATCAAAATTCCGGATGCGATCAACACAATCAGGGCCGTGTGCGAAACGAATGAGACCAGAAAGCTGCGTTGGTCGGCGGGCAAAAATCGGTAGTTACTACCGCCGAGGCTCGGCAGAATCTCCGCGAATGCGGCCGTTTCCGTGATGTGCTCGAAATTCCCATCCACCGATTGTGGAATCTCACCAATCTCGACTAGCTCCGACTTGAGCTGCGCTTTGAAGTCCGGATTTGGAAGATAGCGAAGATCAGCAATCAAAGATTGCCAGTCCCGTGCGCCGTCACCTTCACCCGCAAGCAAAGTTTCAATTTCGCGATTCAGCTCCTCAGCTTCAGCTTGACGGTTCATATCGTCCTCCTGCCTATCTTTCCCCGGAGATTTTCGAGCGCGCGGAGTTGCAGCTGTTTAACTGCGCCTTCGCTGCGCCCTAGTTCCTGCGCAATTTCCCGAATGCTGCGCTGCTCAATGAATCGGCGGATCACGACGGTGCGTTGATCGGGCAACAACGACTCCACTAGCTCTGCAAGGATCGCGCGGCGTTCAATTTCGTCTGTACCACTCGGGTCCAAGTCTTCAGCGAGCTGCACGGGAATCCGTCCGATCGTCCGCCAATGTGCCGAGAGCACGTTTCCGGCAATGCCATACAGCCATGCCACAAACGGAGATCCTTGCCACTTGAAGGTTTCAATTGAGGCAAGCGCCTGATGGAAAACTTCCGCGGTGAGATCCTGTGCTTCCTCTCGTGTCGAAACTCGGCGTGCGATGAACGCGTAAACTCGGTTGAAGTTCTGTTCGTAAAGTTCAGCAAAACGCGGCGGGTCGCTTTGCGCAGCTCTAATTAGGACCCGGTCGTCATCGGCGTGCTCAAGTATCTTCACTGCGGTCTCCACAGTCTTCTCTTCTGTTTAGCTAATGGAAGAAAGACGGTGAAAAGTTACGCGGTCAACAGACTTTTTGTGAGATGCAGGATTTGACGGGTGCCCCGTCCTGGTCTCGCGTTTTTTGCGAGACAGAGCCTGCCCTGAGCAGAGTAGGGGCGGCGGATTTTGACTTTTTTTGAATCCAGTAGCTGCGCAGTTCGAACAAGGTGAGCACTACTTCGTCCCTGCTTGTGCTCCCTACTTTTGCTGGAAAGCCTCGGCCCGGCTCAGCGTGAGGACGACCGTCTGCGCCAGCCGCTCGACAACGGCGAGATCGCCATTATCAAAGACATGCGGCTCCGCAGAGAAGACCTCGAGCAAACCCACGATTTCTCTTTCATACAAAACCGGCGCTCCCAAAATCGACCGAATGCCGAGTTCACGGCAGGCTTCCGCGTCCACCCGGGAGTCAGATTCGGTATCATCACAGCGCCGCGGCTTACCCAGTCGAACACAGGCCCCGCTGAACCCAGCCGTTACGTCCACCTCAGCGCCGATCGGGGGAGCATCGCCACTGCTCGCACGGCAGCTCATTCCGTTCTCGTGCATGAGCGCCAATGCCGCTCCGCTTCCACGTGTAATTGCACAGGCGCGGCTCGTGATCAGATTCAGCGCGGCATCCAGGTCGCCTGTGAGTGGCTTGAATTCGTACTGCGCGGTTGTCGAACAGAAACTTTCCGCGTCCGTTTCAGCTTCCAAATTCAACGCAAGCGCGTCGCCGTTCTGTGGACGCGCCGGAACTCCGGCAGCCCGTTCGCAAACCACCCATCGTGGCGCTTTCCAGCTTCGAACAGAAGCATTCTGCGAGAGCCAATTGCGCAGCCGTTCTCGCCCACCGTCCGGAAGATCGGAAAACCGCACTCCCGCCCGGCCCAGAGCGTCGGCCCACGCGACATATCCCGTTGTCTCGAGATAAGCGGCAGGTTCTCCTAGCGAGATGTTCATCTGTATCTGGCTGTGCTCTTCGATCGGCGCCAGCGTTTGCATGGCCATGCCGCTCTCGCTCAGATCGAGAATCATGCCGCCGGTCACTCCATCAAAACTGGCAAACGCGGGCGTATTGACTTTCTGCCGAAGCGAGTGGCGCCTCTCGACAATGAAGTTGTGATTCACAGCAGGTTGCAGGTTGCTAGTTGAGTTTGTAGGTGACTGGCCAATAGCGGCTGGAATCATGATGGGCGCGTCAGGCATATATGAGAAGTGCATGCGCAGGTACACTCTTAAGCACTCAGCACTCAGCACTCAGCAATCAGCAATCAGCACTCAGCCTTGAAGAGCGATCGCCGACCTCGATGTTCGAGCTGTGAGCGTAACAGCGAATTACCTTATGGGAGTACCGGACCTTAAATTGGCTGAATGCTGAGTGCTGATTGCTGAGTGCTGACTGGCTGATTGCTAAAAAAGCGGCCCCGCTCCCACCAGGGCCGCCACCTGACTACAACGATCGCAGGAAATTCAAAACATCCTGCATCTGTGATGGGCTAAGCGACTGGAAATTCTGGATCACCTGGTTCGCTTCCGATCCGCAATTTCCCTGGCTCAATCGCGTGAAGTGCTGGCCCCGGCAGTCATTTCCAGAACCGGCATGCGCAAAGATTGCGCGCATCAGATCAGAGGTCCGCCCATCGTGAAGGAAGAATAATCGCTGTCCTACTCCCCACAGCGGAGCGGTGCGGAACTCATCCGGCCCCGCTACTCCCTGGTCAATTCCATCCGCGAGGTTCGGCCCCATGTGGTGCAGGGCAAAATCAGAGTACGGATGGTACGTCTGGCTCGGCCCGGTGTAGACCGAACCTCCACTGATAAGCGAAGGCGAGTGGCACAAAGCGCAACCGACCGCGCTAAAGAGCCTTGCGCCATTCTGGGTTGATGTCGTGCTGGGAGCCGGCGTGGGCGGCGCGAGCATGCGTGAGAAAGCAGCGAAGTTCACGATGTCCGACGACATCTCGGAAATTGTTCCGATGTTGGTGCCGAAATTCGGACTGCCGCCATTGCCGTTGAGCATGTTGCTCGCATCCTCCGGCGCAGCGTTGTACACGCATCCCGGAACTGCGCTCCGTTCGTTGGGAAATACTTCATTCGAGGTGCCAATCTCGACGTTGTACGCCTCCCCTGCAAACATGAGCAGCGATTTGTTCTGCGCCTTCCATCCGAAGCGAGTGATGCTCCCGTCATTGCCGCTGGTATTGAACGCGCCTCCCACCCGCAGGCGGAACCGTGCTCCAGCCGTGCTTGCCAGGTTGGCCTGCAGGGTTGCATCAGGAGTGCTCTCCACCAATCCCAAACCGAACGTCGGTGTCGGAATTCGGAAGATCACATTCCCTGCCGACAACTGCTGACTAAACGGAGGCTGCGCCAGGGTGCATCCCGAAGCATCCGTCCGCCCAGCGATGGTGTACAGACCGTGTACACCCCCGTCAAGAGATCCGTTGGAATTGATAATGAATCGCGCTTCGCGCACCGGCCCATTGCGAGTGATGAAGGTCGGCACCGTGTTGGTGGCGCCGTCCACATTCGCGACCGCTACCTGCGGATTCGGCACCGGATTTTGGGGACTCGCCAGCCCAGGGCTACTCCCACCTGGTGCAGGTTGCGAATGGCACATTACGCAACTATTTCCGTTGTAGGTTGGACCGAGGCCGCTCCCGGGCTCAATCTTGCCGGAGACTGAGTCGATTGCCTGAAAACGGGCCAGCGACTGGTTGAAGAAAGCTACCTCTTGCGCATTTGAAGTTATTGTTGGAAAAGTTCCACCAGCGGCGGCCGGACCCGGACGCGGACCCGGGTCACGTTGCGCCCATGCCGTGAGTGGCAGCGTGAGCAAGACATACCATAGACACACACTTACTGTGTTCCGATTTTTCATCGTCGTCTCCCCGCCAGCCGAACACACTCCGGCTGGCCGTTGATCAATGACGAGATAAGGCGCGTGTGGATTTTGACCACCAGGCGAGAGGGACAGCGGACTGGTCTCGCCCCGGTGCTCGTGAAAATGTGCCTTGGGCTATCGGAGCCCCAAAGAGGAACTGCAGGCTACGCGCGTTTCTTACCGAAGTGGAAGTGTGAAACTCTGGCTGGGAATATAGGCGTGAGTTGGACGACGGTCAAGACGCAATTAGTACCACCCACAAGTACATTTGTGCATGTTTTGGTTCACCTGCGGAGATTCACTCTTCGAAGATGATTCGACATTGTTAGCGGCACTGCCGCCTCGCTGTCCCTGTGAAACTCCGGTCGCAATGTGAAGTGAGGGCAGAAAAGAGTTGCTTTAGAAGTGCTTCTCGTTGGCTTCCTGAATGAGAGGCCTTAGCGCTTGCGAAGATACTCCCAGCGTTCCGCCGGCGAAGCCGTCAATGTAGGCGGCGTTTACGCCAATCACTTCACCTTGGGAATTGAAGACCGGGCCGCCGCTCGCACCGTGAGCAGTGGGCGCGTCATATATGAGCTTGTCTCCAACCACATCGCCGAGGTGCCCGCACGTCGCCGAAGGACGAATGAGAGAGAGCGCCGCTAGTTCGCTGGCCGCGCCTTGATCATCGCGACGAAAGGCAAGCCGTGCATAAACCGGCGTAGGCGCCTTGGCCATCATTCCCAGAACTCCCATGGGATATCCCACGACTGCCACCAGTTCGCCGGCATTCGGCTTCGACGTGGCCAGCGGCAGCGGACGAAGCGCAAGCGCGGAGTCGCCGTCCATACGCATTACGGCAAGGTCGCCGCCTGACGATAACGCTGCAGGAGTGAGGTCCACCGGCTCGGGCGATCCAGGAAAATATGCAACCATCTTTTCCAGCCTCGGCGTCGCACCCTTATCAATCAGCGCGTCCGCGTCGGGATCGCCGTACCAGGGCTCAGCAACGTGGCGGTTGGTGGCGATCAACCCCTCAGCCACTACGAACCCCGTGCCCGAAATTCGGGTGCGCTGAACCGGCTTTTGGCCCGGAAATCCCACCTGATAGATACCAAAAATGTAGCAAATCGAATTGCGATACCGGTTGAGAACGAAAGACGGCATCGCTTGCTCTTGCTTAAGCTGCGCGACTTCGTCAGACAGGGTGAGAATCTGCTGCTGCAGGGCCTTCGAATTCGGAGTTAAAAAATAGTGCGCCAGGACAAGAATGATGATGGCTAGAAACAAGATAAGGGCCGCTTGCACCAACCGCTGCCAAGCGGTACAAACCGGCTCTTCTTCCTGCGTGGCGGGAACGAAATGCGTGAGACGATCCAAGCCCATTCGGAAATCCGTTGGTCAGCTGAGATTCGGAGTACGGAAGAGGGATTCCGCCTGCTAGTCGCTGGCTACTAGGTTCCTATGTTCTCGCCGATTGAACATGGAAGGTACGGTACTGAAGGGTATGTACTAGAGGTGTGAAGGCGCTTCTCGGCTCGAAATCAGAGACGTTCCGTCCAATAGCCTGGCTTTCGACTTGTATGGGCAAGAGCGACGATTTGAATACTGTCTCGCCCTTGTTCGCGATAAATCAGGAGAAACGGGAATCTGCGTAGCAGGTAACGCCGCGTGTTGAACCGACCGGATGTCCAGCGCTTAGGGCCTTGAACTACTTGGAGCAGAGCGTGCTCAACTTCAGCGTCAAACTTTCGAGCTGCGTCAGGGCTTTGCTGGCGATACCAATCGAACGCGGCATCATACTCGGCCGCAGCTTCCTCATGGAATTCCAGTTTGCTAGTGGTCACTGCGGAGTTTCGCTAGATTCCGTTCGCGAAGCTGCGTCCAGGTGACCGTCTTTGCTTGTCCGGTATCCAGCTGTCTGATTCGCCTTTCGATCTCTTCTTCCCAGGCTACATGAACATCTTTGTCAACCTTGCCCGCAAGATTTGAGATCAGCGACTCTGCCAGCGCTTCCTGTTCATCGACCGACAAGGACAGGGCTTTCTCAAGCAGCTTAGAAACTTCGGTGGTCATCTGTGCCGCCATTACAATACCCGCTCCAATTCTATCGCGGCAAACATTCGTTACGGCTGCCCAATTCGAAGCGAGCAAGTAGACCTACACCGCATCTCCTCTCTTCCTCAAGAACGCCGGCACATCCAGGTCCGCCTGCTCGAAATTCGCGATCATCGCTGTCCGCATGTTTTCGAGCGAGATGACTTCGCCTGAGGCTGCCGGAGCTGATGCGGGCACCGGCTCCGCCGCTTCCATCACCATCGGCGTCCTCGTTGTCTCAACTTCGAAATCGTCCGCTTCCGTGTTGACCGTAAATCCTGTTGGTTCCGGCCTGCGGCGCGGACGGTCTTCCTCTTTGAATCCGGTTGCGATGACCGTGATCTTCACCGCGTCTTTCATCTTTTCATCGAGCACAGCGCCGAAAATGATGTTCGCGTCATCATCCGCCGCACTTTGAATGATGCTGCAAGCTTCTTGCACCTCGGCCAGCTTCAGTGACGCAGATCCGGTGATATTAATAAGGATCCCGCGCGCGCCATCAATCGCTCCGGCCTCAAGTAGAGGAGAAGCAATTGCTTTCTGTGCAGCCTCGGTTGCGCGACGCGAACCGTTTGCGCTCGCCGTGCCCATGACCGCGTATCCCATACGCGCCATGATCGCCTTCACATCAGCGAAGTCGCGATTAATGATGCCGGGAATGGTGATGATGTCGGAAATTCCTTGCACACCCTGCCGCAAAATGTCATCGGCGACGCGGAATGACTCGAAGAAGCCAGCGTCCTGCGCCACCGCGAGTAGCTTCTCGTTCGGGATGACGATGGTCGTATCGACCGAATCCATCAGTTCGGCGACACCGCGCTCGGCTTGCGCCATGCGTCGCTTACCTTCGAAGGCGAACGGCTTGGTCACCACCGCCACAGTGAGCGCACCCATTTCGCTCGCAAGCGAGGCAATGATTGGCGCTGCGCCAGTCCCGGTCCCGCCGCCGAGACCAGTGGTGACAAAAACCATGTCCGCACCTTCGAGCGCTTCAATGATCTTGTCAGAATCTTCGAGCGCGGCCTTGCGGCCGATTTCCGGGTTCGCTCCGGCTCCGAGCCCGTTCGTGAGCTTTACGCCAAGCTGAATTTTTATTGTTGCTCGCGACATCCGGAGCGCCTGCAGATCGGTATTCGCGGTGATGAACTCGATCCCGTCCATTCCGGCATCGATCATTCGGTTCACCGCGTTGCCGCCGCCTCCACCAACGCCGATCACTTTTATGCGAGCGTCATTGCGGGAATCATCGGTATAGTTGATTCGAATTTCGTTGCTGCTCTCTTTTTTCATACATCTCCTCGTGTGAGTCGATCGTTGGTCGTTCGTCGTTGGCAACCCAGCTTCGAGCTATGAGCTGCGAGTTTCGAGCAATCGTAGGTTTCTGAAGATTGCTCGCAGCTCACCGCTCATTGCTCATTGCTCACCGCTCTACCCCACCAGCATGGTTTTCAATCTCGCACTCCATCTTTCATCCTGCACCCCGCGTGCTATGCGTGCGCGATGCCCGTACATCACCATTCCAAGCGCCGTCGCAAACTCAGGCTCGGCCAAGGTCGAAGGCATTTTCGCGATCGGGACCGGCCAGGCGATTCGCACCGGCTTGCGCAGCACAGAATCAGCAATATCCATGAGCCCCGGCAATCGCGAGCCACCGCCGCTGAGCACCACTCCTGCAGCGCAGACCTCCAGCATGCCAGCGTGCCGAAGGTTTTCGCGCAGCATTTCGAAGAGTTCGCGGGCGCGCGGTTCAAGAATTTCGCCGATCATGCGTTGCGAAACCATTCGCGACGGGCGATTCCCGGCCGAAGGGACCTCGACTTCATTGCCCTCCGGAATCAGCGTGACAATCGTGTTGCCGAAGAGCTTCTTGATTTTCTCGGACTCGATCAGTGGCGTACACAATCCGACGGAAAGATCGCTGGTAAAGTGATCGCCACCGACTGGAAGAACGGCGCTGTGCGCCACAGCGCCCTCCTGAATTACGAGCACATTGGTCGACCCAGCTCCGATCTCCGCCAGACAGATTCCGAGCTCCCGCTCGTCGGACCGCAGAACTGAATCTGCGCACGCGAGCGATTCAAATACCGTATCGTCCACGTGTACTCCGGCGCGATTAACTGCCGTGATTACGTTCTGTGTCGCCGAAGTTGCGGCAGTGATCACGTGTACACGAACTTCCAACCGGGTTGCGATCATTCCAAGTGGATCGTGCACACCGCGTTGCTCGTCAAGAATGAACTCCTGCGGCAGCAGGTGTAAAACTTCGCGATCGGGCGGCAACGGAATGGCACGCGCCTTCTCAACCGCCTGCCGGATTTCCTCTCGTCCGATCTCTCGCGCGCGGTTAAACACCAGCCCGCCATGCGTGTTCACGCCGCGAATGTGCGAACCAGCGACGCCGAGGATCGCACGCTCGATCGGAATTCCTGCGTTGTCTTCCGCCCGCTCAACCGCCTTCTGAACCGACGCAATGGCTTTCTCGAGCTCGACAATGATGCCTTTGCGCGAGCCCCGCGAATCCGCCAGTCCATGGCCGCGATAACGAAGTCCGTTCTCGGTCACTTCAGCGACCAGCACGCATGTTTTCGCGCTTCCGACATCGATCGCGGTCAGGAATTGTTCATTGGGCCTTGGCATGCTTAGTGTTTCTCTTGTCCTTTCGCGATAGTCGGGCTTGGTTTTCGCAATGCGGATGACGATGGTGGCCTCGTGAGCATTGCGGTGTGCGCGGTCAGAGTTTTATTCGCCGCAGGTTTTGTTTCGGCTGCCCGTTTATGCCAGCGCGACTGGACTTTTAGGGAAACGGGTTTGTGTTCATGAGACAGCGGTTTTGCTGTAAATTTCGGTGCGATTGTTTTCAACGGCACAACATGCGCTGTTGCGGAGCGGCTACGTTCTCGCGTTATCAAGGCACTCGGCTTCACTCCGGCCGAAATGGCCGCTCTTGCCACTGCCGCAGAGAGCCCCGGCTGCCGCGCTGGGCCCTGCAAATCTGGATTTACGATGATTTGCCGGTCGTAGCGAAGATCGACCGACTCTAACTTTGGAAATTGCTGACGCCACTCGCGCAGGTGCGCTACATAAATCTTGAAGCGCTCAAGGTAGTCCGAGGATCCCAAATGCACCAGCACTTCGCCTTCTGAGTCGTTCGTCATGACTTTTACATCTTCCGGGTCGGTCAGATCCACTTCGCTCAAGTCCTGAGAGTAATGTCCTCCGCTTGAATCGAGTTCGCGGATAAGCTGGTTGTAAGTCTTCATGCGAGCGGCACGGCTTGAGAGAGGCTCTCCCGCTGAGGTTCCGATGATCACTGGAAACGAATACCGCTTCTTTCCGCTGAGCTCCATCAGCACGCCACCGCCATCGATCAGCATCACTTTGGATCCGACCCGGGCAAACGCAACCGGGGTGCGTTCGCGAATCTGAATCTTGATTCGGTTGGGCGCGAAGCGCATCACGCTGGCAGATTCCACCCAGGGAATCTGCTCAAGCTGCTTCTGCCGCTGATCGAGAGGAATAAAAAATACATTGCGGCCGATGTCGCCGCCCATCACTTCCATGATCTGCGCCCGCCCCACATTTGTCAGACCGGAGATTTCTATTTCGTCGCTTGAATCGAGTCGAAATCGCCATGAATGTTCGCCATAGTGATAGAGCGTGGCCACACCAACAAAGCCCATCATGACGATCACGACAGCAATCGCAAACCATAGAAGTTTTCGGGCGGTTTTCTTGGGAAGCGGGCTACGCCGTGCAGAAACACGCTTTTGCGCCCGCAGGAATGGCGATTCCTTCTCCGCGTCCAAGTCGAGCAGGCGAGCGTCTTCGAGCTCTTCGCGCGCCGCTTCGTCGGGCGTGGAGTACAACTCCTCCTGGACGGTGGCACTGCCTCTACGCGCCATCAGACAGGTCAGTTGTCGTGGGAACCGCTGAGCAAATTCACTATAACTTTATTCGCGCAGCAAGAGGTAGTTAAAAGTTGGTGCTTTTTTGCACAGGGAAGTTCAGCTGTCAGCCCTCAGCCTTCAGCTATCAGCAAAACCCTTGCTGCCGTCATTCCGAGGACCTTTAGGTCCGAGGAATCTGCTTTGCGATGCCAGCGTGATGGCTGCGAGAAAAAACAGGTCCCTCCATCCTGAGGGTCGTCGGAATGCCAGGGTGGAAGTGTCGCCCGTGTGTTCTAGTGCTGAAGGCCAATGGCCAATGACTAATGGCTAATGGCCTAACGCCTGAAGCCTAATAGCTGAAACCTGCCTCTCTGCTATTATTCCTCTCCCGTGCACCCTTTTCTGCTCAGCCTGTTGCTCGGCGCAACCGCGGCCGCTGCCAATGTGTTCGGCGGAACCATCATTGTTCGAAAACAGTGGGAGCGCTCCTATCTGAAATATTTTGTCGCGCTGGGGGCCGGATTCATGCTGGCTACCGCGATCGTCGAAATCATCCCCGAAAGTCTGAAATTCGGCGGCAGAAACGCGGCACTACTCATTCTTGCCGGTTATCTCATTATTCATTTTTTCGAGCACACGGTGACCCCGCACTTCCACTTCGGGGAAGAAACGCACCACGACCAGTTCATTGCTGCGCACAAGGGGTTCTCAGTATTGTTTGGATTGGTAATTCACACGTTCTTCGACGGAATTGCGATCGCTTCAGGGTTCATCATTTCAAACTGGCTGGGATGGGTAATCTTTCTGGCCATATTCCTGCACAAAATTCCCGAAGGCTTTACCGTCGCCTCCGTGATGCTCGCCAGCGGGCGCAGCAATCGCTTTGCTTGGAGTGCCTCAGTTCTGCTCGGCGGCGCAACCCTCGCTGGCGTGCTCACCATGGCACTGTTGAAGCGAGAAGTGGGAGTCGGCCTGCCGCTCTCCGGTGGAGTGACGGTCTATGTTGCCGCTTCAGACCTGATGCCGGAAGTAAACCGCGAGCCCGGTGGCAAGATGGCAATAGTGGTGCTGCTCGGTGCGGCAATCTTTTTTCTGCTGGATTATGTTGTTCATTAACACCGTGCAGCGGAACTTAATCCACCGTGTGCTTTGCCGTGTACCCCTCGCGCGCGACGATCTGGTACTTCACGTCCTTGCCTTTTTGATCCTTTATCTTCAGCGGCCCACCATCTGGAGCCACTACATCCACCTTTAGCTTGCGGTAGCTTCCGTCGAGCTTCGTGTTAGTCGGGTGGTACGCAATCATGTACTGGTGCCGGATATCGCCGCTAATGTCCTTGAACGTATCCACGAAGTCGCCCTCAAAGCGCGGTTGATAGAAGCGCCCTCCCGTTAGCTTTGCGAAGGTCTGCATTTCATTATCTGCCTGGTACCAGTCGATCTGCTGCATCCCCATGCTGGCCATTCCATGTGACATGCCGGTGCAGCCATGCGTTTCGCAGTATTCGCGTAACATCCAGCCGATGCTGATGGGAAAAATCGTAACGTCGTGGGTGCTCTTCACCTTCTTTGTGATCTGGTCGAGGTTAAGTTTGCTGAAGGTATCTATCCCCGAGCTGACGAGCACGATGTATTTGTGACCTTCCACGCGGTCGAGCCGGTCGAGCGTGTCATATAGCGCGTCGAAAAGGTTGGTTTCCGAAAAGCCCGGCATGCGCAAGGTGTTCAACCCGGCCATCACCGCGTTTTTGTCTTGTGTGAAGTCGACCAGGATATCGGGCTTCATGTCGTAGTCAACGACGGCAACCCAGTCATCCTTCTTCAAAGTGCTGGCAAAGATGTAAGACGCCCGCAGCGCGTCGATCAGCAGCGGATAAGTCGTCGACGCAAATTCCACCAGAAGCACTGCCGTGATCGGCGCCTCTTCTATTTTGAAATCTGTAATTTGCTGCTGCGCTCCATCCTCGTACACCCGAAAATTGTCTCTCTTCAGATTGGAAATAAATTGGCCATCCTTAGTAGTCACCATCACTGGAACGGTGACCAGTGGAACGTCAACATGGATGGAGTAATCGGGCATCCCCGCGACCTTTTTCGGCCGCTCCGGCGGGGGTGGCGGCGGTGGCTCCTCGCCCTTTTTCGGGATCGCATAAGGGCCGGTATCGCTGTTCGGGCCGCCGGCTTCGGGCGGAACTTCCTGCTGGTTCGGATTTTGCTGTGTACTGGAATTCTGGTTGTTAGAAGACTGCCCGGACTGTTCCTGCGCCGTGGCGCGGACCGGTGTCCAGGCGACCAAATTCAGCAGGAGCAAAAAACTAAGCAAATATGCGCAGAAATGTGCAGCCCAAGCAGATTTCTGGATGCAACTCATCGAAAACATTAGACGCCTCGTGGAATTCACTATGCTAGTATAGACGCCATAGCTTCGTGATTGGGATGTTTGCCGCAACTCCCAGCGGCAAAATTAACAACGAAGTATTTCAGTAATAGGGACTTGCCCCAGGGTCGTCCCGGCGGGACAAAATGAGACGAGCTGCTCTCGTGGTAGCGGTAGTGTACTCTGTTGTGCTCACCTTCCTGAGTATCACCCCACAAAGCTACGCCCAATCAAAAAAGTCAATTGAGACTATCCCCGTCAGCCAAATCCATGAGGGGATGCGCGGCGTTGCTTACACCGTTTTTCAGGGAACGAAGCCGGAACCGATGGACGTTGAAGTTCTAGGCATTCTCAAGAACTCCAACGGGCCCAAGGGCGATGTGATTCTTGTGCGTCTCGGCGGCGCAAAGGCCCAGTACACTGGCGTCGTCGCGGGGATGAGCGGCAGTCCCGTCTATTTCAACGGCAAACTTGCCGGCGCAGTCGCGTTTCGTATCGGCGAATTTTCGAAGGAGCCGATTGCGGGAGTTACTCCGATCTCTGAAATGCTCGAGATCAGCGCGATTGACAGCTCGCCGACGAGCGTTCCGGTTCAGGCGAAATCCGTTCCCTCTTTCGCGGCAAAAACCTCAGGTCCGGGATTGCCCTCCAGCGCCCCGCAAGGTTTCGCCAACTATTTGAAGCCGATTGATACGCCGCTTGTATTCAGCGGATTTACCGAAGATGCCGTCCAGAGATTCGCCCCGCAATTTGCTTCGGCTGGCATCGTTCCGGTCATGGGCGTCGGCTCCGCATCCGACAAGAAACAGCCCGATCCACTCGTTCCCGGTTCAGCCGTAAGCGCCGTTCTCGTCAGTGGTGACATGAACATCGCTGCCACATGCACGGTCACATATGTCGACGAAGAGCATCTGCTTGCCTGCGGACATCCGCTCATGCAGTTCGGTATGGTCGATCTTCCAATGACCAAGGCGGAGGTTCTCGCCACACTGCCGTCGCCGCTCAACGCTTTCAAGATTGTGAATGCCACCGAAACCGTTGGCACTTTCGTTCAAGACCGACACACCGGAATTTTGGGCGAGTTCGATAAGAAACCGGAAATGATTCCGGTCACACTCACTATTCACGGCGGCACAGCACCCAAAGTTTTCCATTACGAAGTCCTGAATAATGCGCGACTCAGCCCGGTTGCAATTTCAACCACGGTTTATAACGCATTGCACGGCGTGAATGAATATGGCGACGAGACTACCTACGCCATGAAAGGCGACATCCGCGTCGAGGGTTTCCCGGACGTGAAGTTGCAGGATATGTTCTCGAGTGCCGACGGCATGCAGCCCGCCGCCATGCTGGCCGCGAGTTCGGTTGGAGACTGCTTCGGGCGCATTTTCGACAACCCTTACAGCACGCCAGAAATCAAGGGTCTGAAACTCGACTTCGAAGTGACCAACGAGCGCCGCTGGGCGCGTCTTGAAAGCGCGCGTACCGACATCAGCGAGGCGCGGCCTGGCGACGATGTCAACGTCGAAGTTCTGCTTCGGCCGTATCGCGGCGATGCCGTCATCGAACACATCCCGGTTCGCATCCCAACCTCAGCTTCAAAGGGATCAACACTGCACATTATGGTCAGCGATGGTGAAATGCTCGACCGCATGCGTCGTGGTCCTGGCGGAGCTCAGAAGCTCGATCTCGCTTCGACGATCGGTGTCCTCAATAAGCAGCACGAAAACAATCGCGTGTACGTTTCGGTTCTCGATGAAGATCCCGAAGCTATGGTCGCCGACAAAGTCATGCCGGCGCTTCCACTATCGGTCATGAACGTGATGGATGGTATGAAGGGCACGCAAGACATGACCGTCCTGGGCGAATCGTCGGTCAGTGAGACTTCCACCCAACCGCTGGATTTTGTGGTCTCTGGCGGGCAATTACTGTCGATCGCGATCAAGTAATCCAGCGCTTACCAGATCAACAGGAAGAACGCCTTTTACTGCAACCACTCGGTTCCCATGTTGTCGTCCGTAATAATGCGTGCGCCCGCGGTGCGTATCCGGATGTGGTCCGCTGATTCCAGTGTCCACGATGTTGCAAGGTCGCGGTCCATAGTCGCGGTCAACGACAGCACATCATTGAATCGAATTCGATCATCCTCTTGCGCTAGGTCGAATACCGGTTTGCCATCGATTCGATAACGTAACAGGACGTGCGCCCACCGTTCTGCGCTCAGCTGTAGCGGCGAATCGCTCACCACCATGAAATTAGCCAGCCGCATGCCGAATGGAAAAACTTTGACCCCCGTCGCCATAACCTCGTGCGAATCGGTTGTGTTGTAGAACTCGACCCCACCGGACTTCAAGTGCTGACGAATGAGCTTTAGGAATTCGACTGAAAGCAGATTGGAAGCATTCGAACGCCAGTGGTACGTAGTGTTCATCACGATTGCGTCGTATTTCCGATCGCGATTCCGGATAAGCCAGCGGCGGCCGTCGTCGATATCAATCTGGACTTTTGGATTTTTCAGCAGGCTAGCCACTTCTTGGTAACGCGCAATCAAACGCAGGTATCCGGGATTGATTTCTACAATAGTCAGGTGTTCGACTTGGGGATTGTTGGCTAGCACCTGGGCCCACGATCCTGATGAAAGTCCAATCATGAGCACTTCCTTCGGGTTGGGGTGAAAGTAGCTAAGCGCGAATGGCCGCTCGATGCCATTTGTATCGCGGACCAAACTCACATTAAATCGCCCATCGTAGATTCCACCGCCAAGCACTGTTCCATCCTGGGTCACCGTAATAATGCCGCTTCGGTTTTCAACTATGGCGGCGAACTCTGGCAGCGGATATCTCCGCTTCGCCACCATCTTTTCGTACATGTCGTTAAATGCTGGGGCAGAAAAGCTCACAATCAACAGCGCGACAGCAAGTATGCCCGCTGAAGAAATAATGAACGTTGGCCTTGTCAGCTCTGCCCACAGCAACAAAGTTGCACCAAGGGTGAGACCCAGTACAGCCAACACGATGCTGACGTGGCGGAGTGGCAAGAAATCCAGCAGCACAAACCCGGTGAGATAGCTACCTGAAGCCGAACCGATGATGTTGGCGAGATACACGTAACTTGTCCGAATGCCAGCGTGTTCATCGGGAGAAATCGACAGGTGACAGAGCATCGGGAAGATGCACCCAAGGCAGCCCGCAGCAACGCCGATCGGTATCAGTGTCCAGAGATAAGAAACATGAACGACAAGCGAAAACAAAATTGGGGCGACAAGAAAACTGAGTACATTTGCGCCGAGTATTGTGGCGACCAGGAAGCGCGTGCACGTCAAGCGGCTGACCATCCTCCTGCAGACACGATTAGTGAAGATCGAACCGCCTGCAATTCCGGCGAGATAAGCGCCTAAGAGAAAAGCAAAACTCTTTGCCAGGCTGGCCGTCGTGAAAGAAAACAATCGATACCAGATGATTTCGTAGCCTAGTGCAATGAATCCGGCAACAAAGCTGATTAAGGTCGCGGCGAAAAGGCTAATCGGAGTCTCTTCATCACTCAACGAATGGCTGCCTGACCGCTGTTCAACCGATTCCTCGCGGCGTGGTGCCGGCTTGACAAATTGGAAGATCAGGACAGAGGAGCCAACCACCGCATTGAAGCATGCCGCCAGCGCTACTGTCTTAGACTGGCCGAGCCAGCGCATCAGAAACAGTCCAGCGCAAAAACATGCGGCAGCGGACCCAAATGTATTCGCTGCGTAGAGGGCGCCCAACGAGGTTCCAACGTTTCGATACAAACGCACCGTGTAAGAGACAAGGATCGGCAAGGTGGCTCCCATCAAAAGTGTCGGGAGTACCACGAGCGCGAAAGCAATCAATCCGGTTTGGAGGGGTGGTTTACCGGCGGTGAACGTCGCCGCCCAATGAAAAATCTTCAGAGATAGAAATCCATACCCAGCAATCAGCAATTCAGCAACTCCGAAAATTCCCAGCAATGGCCAATGTTGCTTGCATGAGATCATGCCGCCGAGCAGGCTGCCCAGCCCCAACCCGAGCAGGAACGCCGTCACCACCATGGTCACGGACTCGATATTCACTCCATAGAGGGTGAACAGCGACCGTTCCCAGACGATTTGATAAAGAAGCGCGGGGAATCCCGAAACGAAGAAAAATAAATACCACCACGGTGTCGTCTTAAGAGACGAGCCGGCTGACCTTGAGTCAGAGATGCGCGCGACCGCGGCCGCTGTAGCTCCGGCCATTTTCTCCTCCGTATGTTTCGAGAGAGGCGTCGGGGAAGCCGAGCCTTAGGCGGAGTGTATCCGAGGCCTCTCGGGTTTGGAACCGGAGAACTAGTTCGCGATAGAACGATAGTAACTGGCAAAATTCCTGCTAGACCGCTCAGCACCGAGCGTCTGCCTGCAGGCGATGAATCATCATGATCGCTTCGTGTTACTCTGATTTCAACGATTCTTCCCTTCTAGAGGCCACTCAATTTGCGCAATCCAACAACTCTGGTAATCCTTCTTTTCGCGTTTTCTTTTACCGCCTTCGCTGAAGGCACCCGCACTTGGGAACAATCGAAGTACGATGATTTTCTGAAAGGCACCACCCACGGCGTCGCCATTTCCAGTGATGGATTCCTGCAACTGGCGCCAGAATTTAAGTTGGTGGCCAGCACTCCTTCAAGCGCCGTATGGGCCACTGCTGTTGGTCCGCACGGCGAGATCTACGCAGCCACCGGAGCGCCCGCGCGTGTTTACCGCGTCACGCCGGGAACTCAGCCAGTGCCAATCTTTCAGCCTCAAGAGTTGCAGGTCCAAGCGTTGGTCGTCGACAAAAACGGGGTACTCTACGCTGCTACAAATCCCGATGGCAAGGTTTACAAGCTTGTGCCGAAAGGAACGTCGAGTGCCGAATGGGCATCGTCAGTTTTTTTCGATCCGAAAACCAAATACATCTGGAGTCTTGCCCTCGACAATAACGGCAATTTGTACGTCGCTACTGGCGATCATGGAGAGATTTTCCGTGTCTCACCCTCCGGCGAACATACGGTCTTCTTTAAAAGCGACGAGCCTCACATTCGCGTGCTCGCGTTCGACGCGCAGGGAAATCTGATCGCCGGCTCCGACGGCAGCGGCCTTATTTACCGAATCACCCCAAAGGGCGACGGCTTCGTTCTCTATAGCGCGCCCAAACGCGAAATCACCAGTTTGGCAATTGACAACTCTGGCAGCATTTACGCGGCAGCCGTGGGCGAGAAGCACTCGTCGCCGGTGGCAACCAACGCGACAGTCGAACTTCCCACTCCGAAAAGCACGGACTCAGGCGGGGGCTCCAGTAATTCTCAGACTGCTGAGCCCACGGTCTCGCTGAACAACTCGAATGCATCGGTTCCCGGCGGTTCCGAGATATACAAAATTTCACTCGATGGCTCCCCAACGCTTCTATGGAGTTCGCACGACGATCTGGTTTATGCGCTGGCTTTCGACCAGCATGGGCATTTGCTCGCTGGCACCGGCAATCGCGGCGAAATCTTCGAAGTCAGCGGCCGCGAAGATTACATCGAGTTGATTAAGGCCGAAGCCAATCAGGTCACGGCGTTTGCGAAGGCGCCCAGCGGCGGTCTCTATGCCTCAACCAGCAACCTTGGCAAAATTTTTCTGCTGAATAGCGCGCCTGATTCCGAAGGCAGCTACGAAAGCGACGTCTTCGACGCCCAAGTTTTCTCCCGTTGGGGAAGAGCGGAACTGCGCGCGCAGGGCAACGTCGAACTTTTTGCCCGTAGCGGCAACGTCGACAACCCCGACCGCAACTGGAGTCCGTGGAAGCGAATCGATCTACAGAAGGATGCGGAAATCACCGCGCCGTCAGCACGTTTCGTGCAGTGGAAGGCGATTCTTCATCCCGGCGAGCCTACACCCCGCGTGGACAGCGTAACTCTGAATTATTTGCAGAAGAATGTCGCGCCGGCATTTGACGATGTGACGGTCACGCCCGGCACGCGATATCAGTCTCCGCCGCGCCCGGTGGGTCTCGATCCTGGCCAGCGATTCGATCCGCAACCTAACCCAATTCACGACCGCGACTCCATCGGCGTGAAGTGGAATGTCCGCGACAACAACGACGACCAGATGGTCTACTCCGTCTACTACCGCGGCGACGGACAAACCCGTTGGCTGCTTTTGAAAGATGATCTCAACGAGCGCTTCTATTCGTTCGACGCTTCGCTGCTGCCCGATGGTGGATACACGATCAAGGTCATTGCTTCCGATTCTCCGTCCCACTCCCCGGGCGAGTCACTTTCCTCCGAGCACGAGAGCGCACGATTTGAGGTAGACACCACGCCTCCGCAGATTCAGGATTTGAAAGCATCGGTGCGCGAAAATTTCCTCCACGTGCAATTTCTGGCAACAGACAGTTTTTCGGTAGTCAAGCGTGCCGAGTATTCGATTGATGCTGGCGACTGGCATTTTGTCGAGCCAGTGAATCAACTGTCAGATTCAAAATCTGAGAATTACGACTTTGCAATTCCGCTCTCCGGGGACGCTGTCGCACAAGAGCACGTAGTTGTCGTCCGCGCCTACGATCGTTTCGACAACATGAATTCAGCGAAGACGGTAGTTAGTAGCCGGTAACACGTATTTTTAATTCTGTCATTCCGAGCAAGAGGATCATCCGCACGCGGATGATCCTCGCCGTCGAGGAATCTGCTTTTCGTTCGGGAATAGCAAATTTTTTAGTGCTAAACCTCTTCGGAATGGCATCTGGGGAAGAAACAAAACAAGACTGCTCACCGCCCAAACGCCTCGAATACCGATGGTCGTCCGATGAATTTATCTGCCCAGCCAAGAAAATACTTCATGTTGGGCGCGTCGGTGTGTCCGCCGTCATCTTGCCGCCATGCTAGTTGTCCCTCGAGCAATCCCGCGTTCACCGCAGGCATGTTTTCTGCGCTGTAGCTCTCCATTGGCGAAAGCCCTTTCGCGCCCAGCAACGGCCACGCGGGAGTCGCCAGCAGCGTTGCCATGAAGCTCCCGCGATGGTCGAGCCATTTAGCATCACCCTTTTCCGGAATTCCGTAGCTGATAAAGGTGAGTCGCGGCGCGCACAGCGCAATCAGTTCGTTTGAATCCACCGGCAGGTCAGAGGCGTTCTTGCTCCCGAACGTCGCATCGGACGCGCCATACTTCATGAAGTTTCCTGCCATCCAGTAATATTCGCCCCCGGTCAGGCTTTCAACTGCCTCACCGAAATTTCGGCGCAACAAAGTCGCTCCACCTTTCCCGGAAGACCCAACCAGTACCGCCGCAAACCGCTGATCGAACGCCATGGTCACGAGCGCAGCCTTGCCATATCGCGACACGCCTTCTATTCCCACGTGCTTGGCATCGACTGCGGCATCAGTTTCAAGGTAATCGAGCCCGCGCCCCGCGCCCCAAGCCCATGCCCGCAACGCTCCCCAATCATCCGGCTTTCGCGGCTGCCCGTGATTCACGATTCCGATAATTCCGCGCGTCAACCCAGCTCCGTTGTCGGCCTGAATGCTCGCCGGATCGATCAGCGCGAATCCCCAGCCGTCCGAAGCCAGCTCCCAAGTGTTCGGCGGATCGCCATCGGCATTCAACTGCGGAAACTGAAATGGCCGTGGCAGGTCGACCTCGTACGCCGGATGTTGTGCAAACACCTCTTTCAACGACGGGTCTTGCTGGATGAGAAGCGCCTTGAGTGCGGAATTGATTCTGGCCAACTGTTCGCTCGACGGCTGGTTCGGAGCGGGGAACTCGGCTGGTGCGAACATCATGAGCACCGGCACCGGCTTACTGGCATTCGCCGGAGTCACGACGATCATGCGAATGTTCGCTTCGATCCCCGGAGATTCCGAGTTGTCCACGTGCCCGATGACTTCCTCCGCCACCACCGGCGTGAAACCGATGTGCTCTTGATCCACACGCGCCACTGTCCAAGTGACCTTCGGCAAGTTTTTCGGCACTCGCCCGTAAACGCAGCATTCGAAGCCCTCGATAATTTCCGCGCGCCGCCTCTGCCATTGCTCTGTAGTGGTCACCTTCTGGCCATTGTTTAAGGTCAGCGCGTCGGGAATATTCGGGAACGGATTCGCTTTGCTCTCGTCGTAGTTCGCGTGATTGGGCGCGCTCTCATTGCCGCTCGGCCCCGGACGCAAGGCCCGAATGCCGAGTTGCTGCATCATGTTCTGCTGATCTTGTTCGGCGGTGAACGTGACTGGAGGCTTCGATGTGCTCTCAGTTCTGGATTGTCCCTCGCATTGAGTAATCGTCAAGACATTGCCGAGCGAGACGCAGACGAAAATCGCGAACGTCAAAAATCGAGAAGGCACAGGACTCTCCGCGTTAAGATATTGAGCTATTTAGTTTGAGGTTGATATTAAAGACCACAACATGCGCCCTGTACAGAAGAAAATTTCGGTAACCGTATTCCTGTTAATCACGCTGGCTGCGGCGAGCGCCAAATCTCACCCGAAGTCGAATGAGACCAGGTGGGTCGCGACCTGGGCCGCCTCGCAACAAATACCTGAGCCGCACAACGCGCTCTCACCCGACGACATGCGCGACATGACCATGCGCCAGATCGTCCACGTATCGATCGGCGGATCAACCCTGCGCGTGCATGTTTCAAATGCATTCGGAACCGAGCCGCTGCGTTTCACTTCGGTTCACATCGCGAGGCCTCTCTCGGCTTCTTCGCCGCAGATCGATCCAGCGTCCGACCGCGCCCTGACGTTTTCAGAAGCTGCCGACGTGACCGTCCCCGCTGGCGCTGAATACATTTCCGATCCCATCGAATACGCCGTTGCGCCGCGGTCGAATCTGGCAGTTACATTCCATCTCGATTCGCCTCCGGCCAACGAAACCTCCCATCCGGGTTCGCGGTCTACTTCGTATTACATGCACGGCGATCTTGTTTCCGCCCCCGATCTGGCCGATGCAAAGCGTATTGATCACTGGTATCAGCTTTCAACAATCGATGTTCGTGCGACCGCGAGTTCCGCTGCTATCGTCGTATTGGGCGATTCGATCACGGATGGCCACGGCACAACCACAAACGGCAACGACCGCTGGACGGATGTTCTGGCGCAGCGTCTGCAAGCGTCCTCCGCAACTCGAAATTTAAGCGTCCTGAACTTCGGAACCGGAGGCAATCACTTGCTGACAGACGGCCTCGGCCCGAATCTTCTTGCCCGCTTTAACCGCGACGTTCTCGCGCAAGCCGGAGCAAAATATTTGATTGTCTTCGAGGGCGTCAACGACCTTGGCGGGCTTACTCGGCTGGGCGAGGTACCTCCGGCGGCGCACGCTGATCTAGTTCACCGGATTGAAGGCGCGTACGAACAGATTGTGGCTCGTGCGCATGCAAATGGGATTCAGGTGTTCGGGGCGACCATAACCCCGTTCGTCGGTTCGGAGTACTACCATCCGCCTGCCACAACCGAAGCCGACCGTCAGACCATCAACGAATGGATTCGCGCCCCCGGGCATTTCGACGCGGTGATTGACTTCGACAAGATCATCCGCGACCCTCAACAGCCGGATCGAATGCTGCCTATTTACGATTCCAGCGATCATCTGCATCCGTCGATTGCCGGGTACAAGGCGATGGGTGATGCGGTTCCGCTGACGTTGTTTAATGCACATTGACCCACTTCATCTTGTCATTCCGAACCGGCTTTAGCCGGTGAGGAATCTGCTGTTTCCGTAAGAAAAGCAGATTGATCAAGAGGAAGCCTCAACAACCTGCTCTTCCACCGGCGTCAACCGATCCGCATCCCTCAACTCCGGAAACATCCACGCCCACAACGCCACCACGATCAGCGTTCCTACGCCACCGAGAATCACCGCCGCGACCGTGCCAAACCAGTGGGCCGTAACTCCTGACTCAAATTCCCCGAATTCATTTGAAGTTCCAATGAAGATCATGTCCACCGCATTGACTCTGCCGCGAACTTCATCCGGCGTAGCGATCTGAACCAGCGTCCCGCGCACCACCACGCTCACCATATCCGAAGCGCCGACCAGAACGAGCGCCACCAGCGAGAGTTCAAGGCTGTGCGAAATGCCGAACACGATCGTGAAAACGCCAAATCCGGCAACGCAGAACAACATGATTTTGCCCACCCGGCTCCGCAGTGGCTTGTACGCAAGCAGAATCGCCATGAATCCCGCGCCTACTCCTGGCGCCGCGCGAAGTAGTCCTAACCCCCAGGCTCCCGTGCGCAAAATGTCACGCGCATAAACCGGCAGCAAAGCGACCGCTCCGCCGAGCAACACTGCGAACAGGTCGAGCGAAATCGCTCCCAGAATAATTTTGTGCGTCCAAATGTAATGTAAGCCAGCGAGTACCGAGCGCGCGCTGACCTCTTCATGCGGCCGCTCGGCTTGCGTCAGCTCAACCTGGACGAGCGCAACCAGCGCAATTGCGGTCACCCCCAAAGCGATCCCGTAGACACCGGCTGGCCCATGAAATCCCGCGTAAAGCAGTCCTCCGAGCGCAGGACCGAGAATCGTCGCCCCCTGAAAGATAGTCGCGTTCCACGCCACCGCACTCGGGAATACATCCGCCGGAACTAACAATGGCAAGAGTGATCTCGCCGCGGGAGCATTGAAAGCCCGCACCAGGCCGAGCAGCACGAGCACCAGATAGATGGGCATCACCTCGTGCATTCTCCGGTGTGCAATCTCAAACAGCAGCCCGTAACAAATGCCGAAGCCGATGTAGCACAACGCCACCAGCCGCTTGCGGTCGAAGCGGTCGGCGGCGTGCCCCGCCGGCAGAAAAAACAGAACAACAGGAAGAAACTGCGCCAGGCCCACTAACCCAAGGTCCAGAGGCCGCCGCGTAATTTCGTAAACTTGCCAACCCACCGCGACCGATTGCATCTCGAGCGCCGCGACCAGAAAAAATCGCGCCACCACGAACAGCGTAAAGTTCGAGTAGCGGAAAGCGGCCAGCCCTGCATGCGCCTGTGCTTCGGACATGTTCTTCTAATTTGCCACAGAGAGTGCGAGTGGTGTACAGGCTAAAATGTTGAAGCCGTCAGCATTCAGCAGCCAGCCAGTAGAGCTGTGAGCAATGAGCGGCGAGCAGGAGCCCTCCGAGCGAGAGCGAGCGAAGGTTTTTGCTGATAGCTGCTTTGGCTGAGTGCTGAGTGCTGACTGCTGACTGCTTCTTTCCCATGCGCTTCGAATTCTTTATTGCGTCCCGTTATCTTCGCGCCAAGCGCAAGCAAGCTGTTATTGGCGTGATCACGGGGATTTCCATCGCCGGTGTAGCTGCCGGAGTCGCTTCGCTCGTCATTGCGCTGGCAGTCAACAACGGCTTCCGTCAGGATTTGCAGGACCGGCTCCTCGGCTCGACATCGCACGTAAACCTTCTGCGCACCATGGGAGACGGAATTCGCGACTGGCGTCCGCTAATGGACCGATTGGAAAAGCAACCGCATGTGCTAGCCGCAGCTCCAGATATCTATGAGCAGGTGCTGATTTCAATCGGCTCGAATGCGCGCGGGGCAGTGCTGAAGGGCATCATTCCTCAAGATGAACGTAAGGTCAGCGATTTGCTGGATAGCGTGAAGCAAGGTTCCGCCGACGCGCTGAAAGAAGAACCTCCTATCACAACCACATCAGCGTCAGGCAACACAGCCCGCTCCACACTGTCCGATGCAGACTCCCTCGCAGCCGTGCAGCAACGCCGTTCTTCCATGCCACCAATCATTTTGGGGACCGAGATGGCGAGCGAACTCGGCGCAAAAGTCGGAAGCACCGTGCTCGTCACCAGTCCGCAAGGCGAGCTGACTCCACTCGGCATGGTCCCCAAGTACGTTCGCTTTCGCGTGGTCGGAATCTTCAATTCCGGATTCTATGACTACGATTATTCCTGGGCGTTTACAAACCTCTCGGCTGCGCAGCATCTTTTCGCGTTGGGCAATGTGGTGCAGATCATCGAATTCAAAATCGACGACATCTATAAAGCGCCGCAGGTCGGAGAGGAACTCGAGCAAGCTGCCGGCCCGGGCTTCATGACTACGAATTGGATGCAGCAGCAGAAGCCTCTATTTCACGCGCTTAAGCTGGAACGCCTGGTGACGTTTATCACTGTCGGGCTGATCGTCTTCGTCGCTGCGCTGAATATTCTGATCTCGCTGGTAATGATGGTGATGGAAAAGACGCGCGACATTGCAGTACTCATGTCCATGGGAACAAAAAAGTCGCAAGTCAGAAAAATTTTCGTCGCACAAGGGGCGCTGATCGGCGTGGTCGGAACCGCAATTGGACTTGTGCTCGGTTATGTTCTTTCTTATTTGGGAGGGCACTATCACGTGTTTGCACTCGCACCCGAGGTCTATTCGATCGACTATGTTCCCTTCGCGCCCAGGGTGCTCGACGGACTGCTGGTAGCTATCGTTGCCATAGGAACCTCACTCGTTGCAACCATTTATCCTTCATGGTCAGCCGCACGCATTCTTCCAGCCGAGGCACTGCGCTACGAGTGACTGAGTGCTGCCCTTCTCGAAGTTCGCGCCCACGCTTTCGAAAAATAGATTCCATTACGAAGAAACTGAGGAAGAAGATGAAAACGAGATCGGCCACGGCGGTAGCGGCACAATTCTGAGTAGCGACCAGGTCGGGACAGTCAACTAACCATTTCACTCGCCCGATTTCAACAGCGGCCAATATTCCGGAGCGCAGGGCGTCTTCAAAGTTCGGCGTATCGCGGGGACGGTCCGTAAACCGATTCCAGCCTTTGCGGCTGGGCGGCAAACTCGCGCGGCGTGCATTTTACGTACTTTTTGAAAACTGAAGCGAAATAAGCAGGATTGCAGAACCCGCACCGCTCCGCTACTTCCGCCACATTGAGTCGAGGATCCAGCAAGGTTTTTTTGGCGAGTTCCACCCGTTGCTGAATGAGGAAACCCTCAAGTGTTATTCCCGTAGTGCGCCGGAAAGTACGGCTCAAGTGACCGGTCGAGAGATGAAGCGCGTCCGCCAGGTTCTTTATCGTAACGTTCGCTGCACCGTGAGTTTCGACCAGACGGCCCACCATGGTCACGATCTTGTTTTCGCGTTGGCTGAAAATGGTCGAGAGATGCTGGGCCAGCGTTTCTGCATATCGCCGAAACGCGTCAGAGGCGGCAAATGGCGTCGGCGCATGAAGGACTCCAGAGATCGCATGTTGCTTCTCTGAATTTACGAGATTCTGTTCCGCGCCCATGCTGATCGCCTCAAGCGCGAGGTGTTCGATTGCCCATGTCAGAAAAGCCTGTGCCTCTGTCATCTTGCTGGGCGAGTGATTCGGCGGTAGCGCCTGCGCAAGAAATTCTTGAAGCGCAGGAGCAAGGCCGTGGCCTTGCTTTACTGCATTGACCAGATGGCTGAGCGTGTCTGCTGGTTTTTCGGGACGTGAGTCGGAGCGATCGAAGAAACAGATGTTGTCACGGCTCGACTCCAGGGCAGCACAAGCTTCTTGATAGGCTTGTACCAGTTCCGCAGAATAACGATGCGCCTCGCTAATTCCGATTCGAACCCAAGCCCCGGCTTGTGCGGTGATCGCGGAGGAAATAGACTGGGCCATTTCTTGCAGAGAAATACGTTCGTGACTGCGGTTGCGCACCTCCAAACTACAAAACACGCAGAGCTCTCCCGGCCGGACCACAATTGCCAGAGTATTCGACCAGTTCTGACAAATGTCTTCGACCGCGTGCGACAGGCGGCTTAAGCTGGCTTGGGTTGAAATACTACCTCGCTGCTCGGCTGCTGCCGAGATTTGCCTCAACTGGACCGCCATTACGCGATCAGGAAGACGCTGCAATCCCGCACGCGATGCAAGCTCATTAAGTTCCTGCCGGTTCCCCGCTTCGCCGGACAAAAGAATCGCGGCCAGCTCTTTTCTATCGAGCATCAGCTCCCGATCATGCCGCTTCTGGAATTCGGCCATGATCTGCATCCGTTTCCATGAGTTCGAAATATATCGTGCGAATAACTCAAGCACGCGCACCATTTCTTTGACCTGAGCCGGTTCAACCACCGGAACGTGGTGGTACGCATTTTCCAGCTCTTCGAAGTTAATGTGTGCTTGCCCCTTGAGTCTTTCTTTCACCAGCTTGAAACCTTCGGGAGTGGGTGGCTGCGTGAGCACTTGCCCGGAAAATAACGTCCCCAAATATTGGTTGTCGCAAATCACCGGCACCGCGATATCGGTAAGCCCCACGTGGCAGTCGTAGACCTGGGTACAACCGGTTGCACGGCAGCGGTGCTGCGCCGGCACATCGGAGCGTGCGCAAGTCTGTTCTTCATGCTCCCCGAATCCGTGCACCAGGTCGCAAAACATGGTGCTCGGAGAATTCCGGTTCGTCGAATCGCTTCCCGCGGGCTGCAGTTGTACTAGGGCGTCTTCGGTCCCGACCCGGTTCTTAAATTTCGGCTTTAGCGGATCCAGTTCTTCCGTCCACATGAGTTCGACATTGCGGATAGGGCCCGTATTGTTAAGCAACAACAGGAAATGCTTAAACAGCTCAAGGTCCTTTTGAAATTCACGCTTTAGGGTTCCGCTGAGCGCGGGCTGTGGTTTCGTCACATGTACCTCAGAATTGAGAGCTGGATCAAAATTTTATTACACTCCAGCGGCAAACCGTGCCGAAAAAGCGATATTTCTGTCGTTTATCCAGCTTAGGAATTTCGGCCCAAGAAAGGGCGCCACTCGTCAGGGGTGAGCTCTCACGGTGAGGCCGCCATCGACGACCAGCTCGGTTCCCGTAATGAACGCCGAGCTGTCTGAAACAAGGAACACCGTCGCCTCGGCGATGTCCGCCGGCTTTCCACGACGGCCGAGCGGATGTAAAGCCGTGGTTTGCTCGGCCACCGTTTTCGGATTTTCGGAATGGCGCAAGTACTCGTCCCAAAGGCGCGTGTCAATGTAGCCCGGGCTGATGCAGTTCACGCGGATGTGCCGGGGCGACAGCTCAAGAGCCAGATTGCGCGTGAGCGCAACTAGCGCTGCCTTTGAACAGGCATAAGGCAGCGAATTAGGAAACGCGTGAGTTGCATGGATGGAACTGATGTTTACGATTGCTCCGCCGGATCCTGGGAAAAGAGGCAGCGCGGCCTGCGTGAGCAGAAATGCGCCGCGTAAGTTTACTTCGAGAATCGAGTCCCAGTCGGCGACAGCCAGTTGCTCTACAGATTTTTCAATTTCGATGCCCGCGTTGTTCACCAAAATATCCACGTTCGACTGAAACTTGCCGATCACGGTTATCGATTCTCGGATTTCGTCTGGGCTCCGAAGATTTACAGGAATGAATTTCACCGGAAGATTCGGATTTTTCTTGGTAAGTTCGTCCGCGGTAGCGGTTCCTTGCCTCACGTCACAGTCCAGAATGAAGACGCAAGCGCCTTCGCGTTGAAACAAGGAAGTTATGGCTCGTCCAATACCTTGAGCTCCGCCGCTGACCACTGCGACTTGACCCCGCAGCCGGTTGGAGCCGTTTGAATCGGATAACGGTGTCATATCTTTACTTCTGGGTTCATGGGAGCTTTTGCTCAGCGGGCTTCCTCCGCGATGAAAATCAGTTCCGAACTGTTCTGGTAAGGAAGCTTTACTTTCACACCCTTCTCTGTCAGCTCGCGACCTGTAAGTGTGCGGTCCCCGCTTGTGTCATCGTGAAAAGTGATCCGATACCGCGCGGCTAAATTTAGTCCCTTGAGAACGAATGTGTGTTCGCGTTCTACCGCAATCGTTCCGCGAAACGCATAGACTACGCCCCGCTGACGATTCGAGTCCCAGTACTCGATTCCATCCCAGTGAACTCCGTCGGGACGCGGAGAGATGTGATAGAGGTCCGCGTCTCGGATCAGCGGACGCAGTTCTTTCTTGTAGAGATCGATTTCCTGTTTCGCTTCCGCATGCTGCTCTGTTGACCAGGTGGTTGTATCCATCATGATGGTCAGCCAGCCCATCATGCCGCTGCGCAGCATATAACGAAAATTTTCGACCCGTGGCGTCGGCCATTTCTCAACATAGCTTTCGAGCATGGCCGCGGGAAGAACGTGACTGGTATCGTAAAACGCGCGCCGATTCGAGAGCGGGTCATATGTATCAGTGATCGAGAAGTAGTCGCCGTGCGCGGCCGAGCCAAAGTCAACCATTCGCCCGCCATCCGCGCAGATTTCAAACAACAGCCCCGGATGTTCTTTTCGCAATTTTGAATAGATGTCGTAGTACGCGCGCACCGCATGGTAGCTGACGTCAGTAGAGTTCGAGCTATCCACCCAGTATGCTCCCCAACTCTTGTAAACACACTTGTTCAGCGGATCAGGAGGCGCATGAGGATGATCGGTGCGGTCGCAACCGTGCGCGACCAGGTATCCATCATGCTCGAGCATGTCGAGATGATAGTCATTTACGATGCGCTCGACTTCATGCTGTGCCCATTCCTTCGCCTCTGGAACTCCAATGTCAATGGTCTGGCCCTTGAACGGCTCAGGCTGCCAATCTTTCGGGAGGTCGGTCACCATCCAATCGCGGACCTTGGGATCACGGGCGTTGAGCGCGCCAGGTTCAGTGGAGAGTCCAGCTTGCGTCCAGTCCACCCAAAGGCCGAACTTCATCCCGTGCTCATGCGCGTCATCTGCGATCGTCGCAAGCCCGTGCGGGAACTTCTGCGGATTGGGGTACCAATCACCGACACCACGGAACCATCCTGCATCCATGTGGAACATATCTATGCCGAGGCTTGCCGCATCAGCAATCATGCGGCGCGCAAGTTCGTCGTCGACCTTCATGCCTCCGCCCCAGCTGTTGTTCACGATGAGTGGATAGTTAGGGTTTTTCCAGGTCTCAGGATTGCCGAGCACGGCCCGCACCCATCGTCGCAAAATATTTCCAGCGCCATCAGCGCCGTGGTCGAACCCTCCCACGAATACAATCGGAGTTTCAAACGATTCTGCCGGCTCGAGGCGGGTTCGGAATGGCGCAGGATCGGGATCCAAACCCGCGGCTCCGTGCAACGAATCATTCTTCCTTTCAATGGAAATGCGTGTTCGGCCGCTGAATTCGATTCCGGCATACCATCCGTCTCGGGCCGGATTGTCCCTTTGCACCAGAGACCAGGGAATAATTTCACGCGGCTTGGATTCGTCAATGTCCCCATAGGTGCTTGAGGTCCCTGTCCAGCCATAGCCTTCGACAGCGTTGATTTCGTGCGTACCGATGGAAGACGGCGTATTTGCGCCTTTTTCAACGTAAATATGTTCAAGCTGCTCTTTCGGATCGACCTTCCAGTTGAAAGCGAAACTGTCCTGCATCGGAATCCAGAGCTCGCGGTCGCTCACGTTCTCGATAAGAATCTGGTGTTCGATTGGCCCGTAGTCTTCTTTGGCTGTCCACGACCAAGTGAGCCGAAGGCGAGGGCTCTGCGATTCGTAAACGAACGCTACATTGTGGTCATTGCCGTGGCTTGCTGCGCGATCAAATTGCCAATGCACCGGCGTTGATTCATCTCCAGATTCGACTGATTGGATCAGCGCCTCCGAACTCCGGTTCTCCCATTTCGGCTGGCCGGGAACTCGAAGGCTGACAAGGCGAGGAGAGTCAGCTCCGGCCTCGACCACAATTTCGGTATCGGAAGTTTTAAGCTCCGCGGTTTTCAGTTCGGCACTATCGCCTGCGCATAGAGTCGAAATAAGTGCGAGGGCAAAAATTTGGAGCGCGCAAGCTCTAGCCATGCCGATCATAATAAGTGCCCACAGCGGGGAAGCGCCTCAGGTGGCACAAAGCGTCGATCATTATTCAATGGACTCTGGTGATTTCGCATCCAGGATCGCGATTTTACTTGTGTTTAACTGACGCTTGACGCCCGCCCGTTGTAGCTCGAATTCCTAAAGGAATATTCAATAATCAACCCTTCGCGAAATCGTAATTCGCTATGCTGCTGTCGAAAGAAAACTGTTGCACGAAAAAAGAGCCGTGGCCGATATCTCGCAAAACGCTACCGCGATGAGAACTGAAGCCCAGGAACCAGGCCTGGAATTACGCCTGAAGAGCGATGGCATTTGTCATGGGCTGCGCGCCGTGGTGCTCGAAAACCGGCTTCTACGGTTGGTGATTCTGCCACAGGCGGGCGGAAAAATTTGGCAGATTACTTACAAGCCTCTCAATTCGGACCTGCTCTGGAACAATCCGACGATTCGTCCCGCGCGGTTGCCGGCTAATTCCGCCTATGACGATGTTTGGAGTGGAGGCTGGGACGAACTTTTTCCCAATGATGAGATCGCCATCATAGATGGCAAGAATTATCCCGATCACGGAGAGCTGTGGACAGGAGAATGGTGTTGGGAAACGTTCTCAGATGCACATAATGTCGGCGTACGGCTACGCTACGTGACGCCCGTCAGTTCGATTGAAGTAGAAAAGACCATCCGCCTGCGGGCCGATTGCCCGCGCATCGACATCCATCATCGTTTCGCAAACAGAAGTCGCAATTGCTTTCCATTCTTATGGAAACTTCATCCCGCAATGGCAGTTTCGCCGCAGCACCGCATTGATTTCCCAAAGATGAAGGTCGTGCTGGAACCGGCATTCCCGGGGACGCTCGCGGGAGCAGCAGAGGTGAGCGATTGGCCTATGGTCCAAACTTCGCATGGCATCGTCGATCTTCGCCGGATAACTCACGAAGATTCACGGCAACTCTTTTTTTTCTACGGAACAGAGATGCAAGCAGGCTGGTGCGCGATCACGAATACGGTTAACGGGCTGGCCGCCGCAGTCCAGTTTGACCGAAAGACATTTCCATATTGCTGGCTTTTCGCAACCTATGGCGGATGGCGCGACTACAACGTCGCCGTGCTCGAACCGTGCACTGGATATCCGGTGAACTTTGAAGCGATGAAGGCGGCAGGCCGGCACCGCACCCTGTCACCGGGCGAAATTCTGGAGACGGATGTACGTTTCTTGGTTCAGGAAGGGCTGCGCTCGGTCGGAGAAATCGATCAGTCCGGCAAGATGAGCGAAGCGGGCTGATGGTTGCTGTTCGAACCGCGCCCTAAGAACTCGAACCCGAACTCTGCGGTTCAAGTGAAAGCAAAATCGCAGCGACAATTGCGATAGCAACGCCAACCGTCTGAGCTAGCGTGATGCGTTCGTGCAACAACATTACGGCAAGCGCGACTGTGACCAGCGGATAGAGAGCGATCAGCGAAATAACCACCGACGCTTTCCCGCCGGATTCAAGCGCAGTGAAGCTTGTAAGAGCTCCCAACCCGTTCAGGGTTCCACCCGCGATGGCGGCAGCGGCAATCTTGCCCGTGAGGTGCCATTGGATTGGAACGAACGCCGCCAGTACTGCCGAGATCGCGATCATGGCATAAGCAAACCAGACAAAAGACAGTGCGCTGGAAATTCGGTTGGTTGCGAGTTTCTGCGTGACACCGGTGATGCCCCAAAACACCAGGGCGACTGCGGCAAACCACATCCATGGGGACAACAGGCTCATACTTTTAAGAGCGTCTACACACTCAAGAGATAAATGGATATCAAAGCCAGGGCCAGACCAATCTTCTGCGCGGTTGAAACTCGTTCGCGAAGAAAAGTCACCGCGAGAATTACGGTGACTAACGGGAATAACGCAGTAACTGGCGCAACGATCGAAGCTTTTCCTCCTATACCCAGGGCGTGAAAGAAGGCAATGTTGCCTGTACCCCCGAGGATGCCGGTAATAAAGGCCCAAGCGATGCCAGTGTTGTGTTTTTCTCGATTGCTGCTGGTTCGTGACGGTCGCCACACCAGCACAATCAGCGGAAACAAACCGAAAGTGAAAAAGACCTGGTTGGTATTGGCATCAATTGCATCGGAAGAAATCTTGGAGACTGCGCCCCACACTCCCCAAACCAAAATTGTCAATAACGAAAAAGCCAGCCAGCGCGGCATGCCAAGGACTCGCGGCACAGCGACGGCTGATTCTCCGCTGCTCACGAAGCCGTAACCTCCAGCAGCATTTTGAGGGAATCGCCCGGATTGTGACTCATTAGCTCGAAAGCCTGTTGGCCCTGTTCGAGCGGCATCGTCCGCGTCCAGCGCTTCAGATTGATTTCGCCGGCAATCAAAAGATCCAATGCGCGTCGAAAATCGACAGGACTATAGGCGAACGACATCACGACGCGATGTTCCTTGCGAATGCTGGCCACGAAATTGACTTCGCTCTTCTGCGCGGCCATACCCAGCAATACGACCTGGCCACCGGGACGACACAGGTCAAATGCGGTCTGGCGGGCGGCGGCACTGCCGCTTGCATCAATGACCAAGTCAAATCCGCGGCCGGAGATCTTAAGAGCCTCGTGGATTCCATCTGCACTGGTAACGTTGATCACGGTCTGCGAACCTAGCTCTCGCATCGTTTCCAGCCGCTGATCATTGATGTCAACGGCGAGAATGTCGCGTGCCCCAATCCGAAGCCCGACGGAAAGCGCGAGAGCACCCATGGTTCCAGCGCCTACAATCGCCAGCCGGAAAAATGGCGCAGGTGAAACCAGGCGAAACAGGTGAACAATGTTGGCAAGAGGCTCAGCGAGGATGGCGTGATCGGAAGAAAGCGAATCTGGAATTGGATAAATTTGCGCCTGCGGCAAACTCACGTATTCAGCGAAGCTGCCGGGGGTTGAACCAAGACCGAGAAGTTTCCATGATGAGCACAGATTCTGCGCGCCGGAAAGGCAAGCGTCGCAGTGCCCGCAACTAATCAGAGGATTGGCGACGACACGCTGCCCGTCAGGAAGTCGACCGACCAGTTCGTGTCCCAGCACCAGAGGCGGTCGCCGCAGAGCGCTGTGTCCGAGGAAACCTGAAACATCGGAGCCACAAATCCCGGCGACCTCAATAGCAATTTCACTCTCGCCCGTTCGCGCCGATGGCCTGGGTTGATCTTTGATCTCGACTTTTTCCGGCGCGGTGTAAACCAATGCCCTCATCGGCGGCAGTATATGTTATGAGCCCCTGTCTCTACATCGGATTATCGACATTTTTAACTGACTTTTGTCTCGCCGAAACTGTCGAGGCGGGCTATGAATACAGCAGCGGGGCTGACTTGCCGAGATTGCGGAGGAGAGTTTTGTGCGCAAAATCGATTCCGTCGACTTTTTCTATCTTTCAATGCCTGAGGTTACAACCGAAGGCGACGGCAGCCAGGACGCGCTTCTCGTCCGTGTTTCCGCAGGAGGGTTAGTTGGTTGGGGTGAGTGCGAAGCCTCCCCGTTGGTTTCGATTGCGGCATTCGTTTGTCCCATGTCGCATGGAGCATGCCGGCCCGTTCAGGATTCGGTACTCGGTCAGAGAATTGAGGGCCCCGAAGACATCTTGCGTATTGCTTCCAAAATCCAGCTCGACAGCATGGACTTACTACAGGCGCCGCACACCTGGTCAGGAATAGAAATTGCATTGTGGGACCTGCTGGGAAAATCCCGCGGCGAACCGGTGTGGAAGATGCTCGGTTATCGCGAGGCGTTCGGCAAACTTCCGTATGCTTCGCAATTATTCGGCGAGACACCCGAGCAGACGCACCAGCGCGCGTTGGCCGCGCGCAAAAACAATTACCGCGCAGTGAAATTTGGTTGGGGGCCATTTGGACGAGCGGGCCTTCACGCAGATATTGCGCAGCTTACTGCCGCACGCGAAGGACTCGGTCAAGACTGTCTGCTGATGATCGATGTCGGGCAAATTTTTGGAGAAAACGTCGAGGCGGCCGCAGACCGCTTGCCGGCGTTGCGGCAAATAGATGCCTTCTGGCTCGAAGAGCCATTTCACTCGAGCGCGCTTGTCCAGTACGCGTCTCTTGCAGATCGTGGCGGGAAGATCAGGCTCGCTGGCGGTGAAGGCGCGCACAATTTCTCCATGGCCGCGCACCTGATTGATTACGGAAAACTGAGCTATATTCAAATCGACTCTGGGCGAATCGGAGGAATCGGTGCAGCCAAAGGTGTAGCGGATTTCGCAGTCAGTCGTGGCGTCACGTTCGTCAATCACACGTTTACTTCACATCTGGCGCTGAGCGCGTCGTTACAACCTTACGCCGGATTGCGTCAACACGAAATTTGCGAATATCCATTCTCACCCAAGCCGCTGGCCTGGGATTTGACTTCCAACCACCTGGAACGCGACCGCGGAGGATACGTCAAAGCGCCCGATGCGCCTGGACTCGGTATCACGATTGATCGCGAGAAGGCGCGCAGGTATCTGGTCGATGTCGAGATTCGGGTGAAGGGCAAAAACCTGTTTTCGTCGTCACATGACCTATGACGGGTAGTTGGAAAGACCCGAGTTGACGGGAGCGAAATAGATCTTGATGTCAATACCTATGAAATTTGGAACTGAAGCTGCGCGACTCGCCTGTCCCTTGAAGAATTACTCGCCTGCCAACGCTGCCATAGTTTAACCGTTGGTTTTATCATTAAAGCATCTTGCAAATCCTGCCGTAAAAAACCAAATTACATTAGCGCGTGAACTCTCTGCGACAGCAGTACGCTCGCGCCCAATCAATGCCACCTCAGGTTCTTCAGTTCTTTCGGCGAAGTTGCGCCAATCAACCGAGCGCATTCGACCCAGAGGCTGAGTTGGTCTTAAGCAATTTTTGCCCATTCGCCAGGAGGCGATATGAAGAAGTACTTTCTTTCCGCGCTGCTGATCTCAACGTTTTTTACAATCTTTTTCGCAGGATCGCGACTCGCCGTTGCGCAAGCGACCACGGGATCGATTGTCGGTAGAGTGACTGATTCGTCCGGTGCGGTAGTGCCGGGCGCGGAAGCGGTGGCCACTAACCAGCAGACGGGCGTGACATATCGAGGAGTGACGGGGAATGACGGCGAGTATGTCATCCATGCGCTGCCTCCGAGTACCTATGGCGTTCGCGTCACCAAACAGGGATTCGAAGCCGCCGTGGCTGACGGCGTGGCCATCACGATCGATCAGAAACAATTGCTGAACTTTGAGATGAAGGTTGGGGCAGTCACAGACACCGTTACGGTGACGGCCCAACCAACAATGCTGCAAACTCAAAGCGTGGAAACAGGCAACGTCGTACATACCGAGGATGTGATCGATTTGCCGACGTTGGGTCGCAACTTTCTGGCACTGACCGCCTTGACGCCCGGCGTTAATGCAGTCGGCGGAAGTCAGAACTCTTTTAACTTCGCCATCAATGGCGGGAGAGAATACGCGAACTCCATTCAGATTGACGGAGTTGAGGCTACGACGAATCGCACGCAGGATATTACCGTTACTCCCAGCGTTGACTCAGTCGAGGAGTTTAAGGTCTCCACATCTGCGTATTCGGCGGAGTTTGGCAGATCGGCCGGCGGCGTAGTTTCAATTCAGACGAAATCAGGCACAAATTCGTTTCATGGGACCGGTTATGAATTCTTTCGCCCCAACTTTACCACCGCAAAGGACTACAGCTTCACTGGCGATCCGGTTCCGCCGTCGGTGCTTAAGCAGCACAATTATGGAGGCACATTCGGTGGCCCGATTATTAAAAATAAGACATTCTTTTTTCTGTCCTACGAAGGGCTAAAACATACCGAAGCATTCGACTACGTTTTCTTCACGCAGCCGAAAAATCAGGTCAAGTTTCTTCCGGATGGTTCAATTGATCTCTCCGGCCTCGTAGATCCGTTCAGCGGACAACAGATTCCGATTTACGATCCCGCGGTCACGCTGCAGAATTTCGGCGGCACTTTCCAGCAGTTTCCTGGAAACATTATTCCTGCCAACCGCGTCAGTCAGGCAGGCGTAAACATATTTAACAATTTTCTTCCGTCACCGAACCTGCCCGGAACGCAACACGGATGGTTTAACAATTTCCAGGTCCATTCTCCTGTAAAAGATGACCAAAAGAACGCGGACGCCCGGCTCGACCAAAATTTCTCGGATAAGGATCAGCTTTCTGTCGTCTTCCACTACACGGACGGAGACGATCTGACGACTGATCCTTATTGGGGCCATACGGTTGTTCCAGGCGCGGGTGACGGCGACCAGGGGCAACATGAAACCTTTGGGACACAGGAATATTCGGTTACTGAAAACCACATCTTTTCTCCCCGCCTGATAAATGAGGCCCGTTTCGGCTTCACCCGTTACTCCCAGAACCAATACAGCCTGCTGAATGGGCAGGACCTTTCAACCAAGTACGGCCTGAACAATATTGCCGTGTCGGGCTTTCCCGCAACCGACGCATTCCCATGGATTTTTATGGGAATAGGCAACTTCTTCGGCGGTTCGACTTTCAAGCCGTTCCTTATCCAGGACCAGAACTATGAGGCCCTCGACAACGTTAGTTTGTCGCAGGTGGGAAAGCATGAGTTGAAGTTCGGTGGAGATTTTCGGCGATTAACCTCTAACCCGAATTTTTCGCTCTTCCCAACCTCCTTCTTCTTCTTCGGTGGAGCGTTTGCATCCATGACTGCCGACTGGAGCTTTACCAGTCCACTGGATGACTTCAGCGGTGCGACCCTTTACGGCAACGGCGGAAACGATCTGGCGGATTTGTTCCTCGGACTGCCGCTCGACGTGCAGCGTGGATTGCAGTTGACCGATCCACACACCCGCACTTGGGAGATCGCGTTCTACGGACAGGACACTTATCGCGTCACGCCGCGGCTCACCTTGAACTACGGTCTTCGCTACGAATTTCAGGCTCCCTATACAGAAAGAAACAACAACGAGGCGAACTACGATCCCGCGACGGACAGTCTGTTGCTCGCTGGACGAGGAGGAAATTCTGCTGCTCTGATGAATTCCCAGAGACTTAATTTTGGTCCTCGATTTGGATTCGCGTACCAAGTGAATCCTAAGATGGTGGTGAGAGCGGGATACGGATTTTTCTATTCTCCCGAAAACGATGGGCGCGAAGACATTCTCACTAAGAACTATCCGTTCGCGATTCAGGAGACGTTCAATACGAATCCTTATGCCGGACCGTGTGCCTCGCCAACTCCATGCGACGGAATTTACTACTACCAAATGGACACGGGCATTCCTCGGTCAACCGCGATTCCGATTCCCTCCGGTGCATCGAGCATTCCTAGTTCCAGCATCAGTGCAGCTAACACTTTAGAGAGCAGCTACTATGTGACTCCGGACCTGAAGACCGGCTACACACAAAATTACAACTTTACGGTTGAGCAGGAACTGGGCGCAAACTTTGCACTCGAACTTGGTTACGTCGGCTCAGTAAGCCACGACCTTTCTTACCAGGTCGGAAACGTCAACCGCACGAACTATTTAACCGGTCGGCCATTCCTCACCCCAAATCTTGGACAAATCATCGAGATCAATGACCTTGGAGTGGGCAATTACAACTCGCTTCAGGCCAAATTGACCAAACGCGTGTCGCACAATTTAAACTTCCAGGCAAGCTACACCTACGGGCACAGCATCGACAATGGCCCCGCACCGTTCAACTTGGGAAAGATCAACAACGATAATCCTCAAGATCCGCGTAATTTGCGGGCTGAAATCGCGTCGTCAGACAACGATATTCGACACAACTTCACGTTTAGTGGACTCTATCGGCTGCCGTTTGGCCGTGGGCAAGCCTTCTTCGGAAACTGGGGCCGGGCTGAGGAGATCGTCCTTGGCGGATGGCAGCTCAACTCTGTCTTCAACGCTCAGACCGGAACTCCTGTAAACGTGATCCGTTCAAGCAACGGAGATAAATTCTACTCAGGGCTACGGCCTAACCTGGTGGGCGATCCCATCGTGCCGAAAAGCCAGCGGACATTGGACCATTACTTCAATACTGCCGCGTTCGACTCCAGCCAGTTCGACACCTGCGATACGTCAGCGACCCCTGGTTGCAACTTCCTACCCGGAAGCGCGGGCAGAAACCTGATCACTGGCCCGGGATACGTCAACTTGAATCTTTCTTTATTCAAAGAGTTTGCTTTGACCGAAGGTATAAAGCTTCAGACACGACTGGAAACGTTCAACACACTGAATACGCCACATTTCCAGAACCCAGTGGGAGATCAGAGCAATCCGCTACAATTCGGCACTATTCCGCACACGACGCGAGATAACATGCGTATTCTTCAGTTGGCGGCAAAGGTGATCTTCTAGTTCGACAGGGATGAATGCGAGCGGACTGCCATTCATGCTGTGTTTCGGGTTGATGCTCTGGCCGCTGTTCAGTCGAAATCTGGCTGGGCGGCCACCAGATCTAGCTCAGTACGGCAGAACTTATTATGTCGATGCCAAAGCTGGAAACGACGGCAACTCCGGCGCTTCTGACCATGCACCCTGGCGAACTCTCGCCAAGGTAAACGCCACGACCTTCGCGCCCGGCGACCGCATTCTCTTCAAATCCGGTGACGTCTGGAACGGACAACTCTGGCCCAAGGGTTCCGGCACCGCCGACCATCCGATCATCATCGACAAATACAAAGGCGAGAAGAAACCCATCATCAATGCCGGCAACAAGGCCGAAGACGCCGTCCTCCTGAAAAACCAGGAATACTGGGAGATCAATAATCTTGAAATTACGAACTGGGGCTCAGCACCCGGGCCGCGTCGCGGCTTGAATCTGATCGCGGAGAATTCGGGCGATTTGCATCACATCTATATTCGCGCTCTCGACATTCACGATGTGAACGGCATCGATTCCGATAAGGTCAATGGCGGAATCATGTATCACTGCATCGGAGACTCGAAGCCGAGCCGCTTCATTGATCTGCGGATTGAAAATAATCACATTCATCACGTCGATCGCAGTGGGATCTTCGGCTGGTCAACTCATTGGCTCCGCTCGAAATGGTATCCCAGCCTCGGAGTGGTCATCAGAAACAACGTTCTGGATGATATCGGCGCAGATGGCATCGTCCCGGTTGCGACCGACGGAGCCCTGGTCGAGTACAACGTGGTCAGCCACGCCAATCAGAGGTCCGAAGCTTACAACGATGGTATCTGGCCCTGGAGCGCCGACAACACGATCGTGCAGTTCAACGAAGTTTATGGAATGAAGGGTCTCCACGACGGCATGGCATTCGACTCCGACTGGAACAGCCGCAACACTATCATTCAGTACAATTACAGCCACGACAATGAAGGCGGATTTCTGCTGATCTGCAACGAGGGCTCACAGAAGCCGAGTGACAGCGCCGGGAACACAGGCACGATTGTTCGCTACAACATCAGCCAGAACGATCACCATCGCTCCATTAACATTGCCGGCCCGGTGAACAATACTTCGATCTACAACAACACGATCTATGTCGGCAATGAGAAAAACGTCGACCTGGTTCTGCAATCGAACTGGACAGGCTGGTCCACGCATACGTTTCTGTATAACAATATTTTTTATGTCATGGGTTCCGGAAGATTTTCTCACGCCATATCGCACGGGAACGACGGCGTATACCTGACGGTTCCCGGAATCGAACCCACGCAAAAGACAGTCTTTGATTCGAACACGTATTTCGGAGACATTCGATTGCCAGTTGATGAACACGCAATCACCCGCGATCCACAGTTCGTCGCTCCCGGTCATGCGGGCATCGGACGCGCGAGTGCGAAGGCGTATGCGGTGCGTTCAGGATCACCGGTGCTTGCATCAGGCCGAGCGGTCCATGATTTCCCCGGCAGAGACTTTTTCGGTGCGCCTGTGCCACACTGTGCCATTGATCGTGGGGCGGTCCAGTCGAGCAAAACGTGCAAATAAAATTTTCGATCTGGATACGATTAGCGTATTTTCTCTCGCCCCTCTTCCTTTTCATTTCAACTCACGCATGGGCCGACCCTGTGCTGCCGCATCTTCTCAGCGACCACATGGTCGTGCAACAGCAGCGCGAAATACACATCTGGGGCCGGGCTGATTCGAATGAAGAAATTGTCGTAACGCTCGCAGGCCAGGACCGTGCAACCCAAGCCGACGCCGGCGGGAACTGGTCGGTCGAGCTGCCACCGATGCAGGCAGGCGGCCCATACACGATCTCCATCAAAGGCAAGCGCGAAATCATTCTCAAAGATGTAATGGTTGGCGAAGTTTGGGTCGCATCCGGACAGTCGAACATGACCTTCGCACTCAGCGGCTCAACCGGCGCAGCAGAGGAAATTCCGAAGGCAGACTATCCACAACTTCGGCTGTTTACTGTGCCGAAGATGGTTGCAACACAGCCGCAGCAGGATACGCTCTCCACGGCTTGGCAGATTTGCACGCCTGAGACGGCGAAAGAATTTTCGGCCGTCGCCTACTACTTTGCCCGCGATCTCCACCGCAAGCTTAAAGTGCCAATCGGAATTATCGAAAGCGCATGGCCGGGCACAGCAATTGAAGAGTGGATGGCGCCAGATGCCTTGGCACGCATTGAAAAGCCTGCGAGCAGAACTGCTCCGGTTGCTCGCGAGCCTTTCAATTTACAGTTTGACGATTTTCAATTAATTCGCGCAGGGAATGCAGTCCAGCATGACGTTTTCAGCAACTTCGATGACGGCACCTCGCGAGACTCAACCGGCGGCAACTGGTCTTACAGCTGGGACTCGGCTCCCGACACATCATTCGAGTTAGTGCCAAACCGTCCTGAGCACGGTTATGCCGCGCAAGTCGCAGGCGCACTCGATGCATCCGATGACTCGCGCCTGGTTGCTCGGTTTCATTTAGACGATTCGCCGGCAGACCTAAGCAGTTATGACGGCATCCGATTCAGGGTGCGCGGCGATGGTTCGTTCCGAGCGCTGACTTTGCAGCCGACCATCACCGATTGGGATGACTACGGCACCCAATTGATCCATGCCGGCCCGGAATGGAAAGAAATTTCCATTTCATTCAAAGACCTTCGTCAGGACGGTTGGGGAGTGGTCAAAGAACTCACTCCCTCATCATTGTCGGGCCTCGCAATCGAATGTCTGCCCTCGAGCGGGTATCCGCCGCGTCCTAATTCGGGCCTCTACGAAGGCATGATCGCGCCGATACTGCCATACCCGTTTCGCGGAGCGATCTGGTATCAAGGCGAGGGTAATGCGCTTGACGCATATCGCTATCGCAAACTGCTCCCGGGAATGATTGAGAACTGGCGCGATGCAACCCAGCAGAATTTTCCCTTCCTGATTGTTCAGCTTCCGAATCACGGGGCTATTCCCGAGCAGCCGGCTGACTCCGCATGGGCAGAACTGCGCGAGGCCCAATTGCTCACGGCGAAGGAAGTTCCCAATACTGGTCTAGCCGTCACCATCGACGTTGGAGAGCCCAAAAACCTGCACCCTCCCCGCAAAGCCGAAGTCGGCGAGCGGCTGGCATTGTGGGCGCTCGGAACGACTTACCAAAAGCAGATTGTCTACTCCGGTCCGATTTACCGAAAAGTACAAGTTGAAGGCAATCAAATCAAAGTAGATTTTGATCATGTTGCAGGCGGACTAGCTGGAGGTCCTGATGGCCATGTAAAGGGATTTGCGATCGCCGGCCCAGACAGAAAATTTTACTGGGCTGATGCTGTGATTCAAGGCGATACTGTCATGTTATCTAGTCGGGAAGTGCCGCAGCCGGTCGCGGTACGCTATGCCTGGGGAGACAGTCCCATCTGCAATCTTCACAATGTCGAAGGCTTGCCGGCTTCTCCCTTCCGCACCGACGATTGGCCAGGTATAACCCTACGAAAGTAGATGTCAGGTGAACAGCGCAATTCCGGAAATGGTTTTCGAGCGCGTCCGCAAATAAGCGGCACCTCAGCAGAACGTAAGCACGAGGTTGTCGAAGTCAAGCGCGATCCAATGAGTACGCGTTAAGTCAGATCTTCAGGATACCTAGTGTTCGTTATTGAAACGGATCAGCCGTCGCCAGGACGAGTCGCATCGGGTTCAGCCACCATTAGCAAAAGATCAGCTTTCGGGACGTTTGCGGCATTAAGCTGGACGAGCTGTTACCTCGAAAGGTATGTAGTGGCGTCCGACATCAATCAACAACCTTCTCCATGCAAAGCGTTATGGTCATTGATGCAGACCGACTCAAAGAAACCGCCCTTCTGCCCCGATTCGATCACAAGTATCATAGAAACATGAAGCCCAAAAATACGATCTGCCTCTGGTTCGACAAAGACGCTCTTGAAGCGGCACGCTTCTACGCCGCTACCTTTCCCGACAGTAAAGTAACCGCTGTTCACAATGCGCCCTCTGACTATCCGAGCGGCAAGAAAGGCGACGTCCTCACGGTGGAGTTCACCGTCGTGGGCGTTCCCTGCCTTGGTCTCAACGGTGGCCCGATGTTTAAGCAAACTGAGGCCTTTTCCTTCCAGATCGCGACCGAGACTCAGGAAGAGACGGACCGTTACTGGAAAGCGATTGTTGGCAATGGCGGCCAGGAAAGCGCGTGTGGTTGGTGCAAGGACCGTTGGGGCCTCTCCTGGCAGATTACTCCGCGTGTGCTAACCGACGCGCTAGCGGCTGGTGGCGGTGAGGCGAAGCGTGCTTTCGACGCCATGATGACGATGAACAAGATCGACGTCGCTGCCATCGAGGCTGCGCGGCGAGGCTGACGTGAACAAGCGGACAGGCCGCGACTGGTGAGCGAAGAGCTTTGTTCCAGGGAACCACAAGTCCATGGTTGGGCATGCACGTGCTTGGCCTCACTACGGCTGCCCATTCCCGCGTCTTGGGACGTGCGAGGTGATTCGCTTCAGAAGAAATTCTCGGATTAGATTCGCCACCGCATCACCACCTACTCCCGCCAAACCATTGAAGATGACTAGCGATGCTCCGCGATCCGAAGATGGATAGTAAAGATTTGAGATGGCTGCGGCTGTGAAGTTTCCGAGTACCTTTGAGTAGTTCGGCTTCCAGTGTCCATCATCGCCCCTGGCAATTACCGCGGCAGAGATCGCATAGAGAGCACGCGATCCCGCACTACCGGTGCCTTTGTAGAAGTATCGTGGATCTTGGTGAAAAATCGAAGGGTAAACCGCTCTACCTAGCAGAGTGCCAGACACGTGATTCGCCAGGGCAGCACCATATCGCTTTCCGTATCCTTCGATCCCGCTGCCATATGCAGGGAAGACATTCTGATACTGTTCCGCACCTGCCACTCCCGCCACGCTCAGGAACGAAACCGGATCGATGATTGAACGAATGCCCAGCTGAAATTTTTGTTTGGCTTGCATCGGGGGCGCATTCCAGTCATAGCTACTGTAAAAATTCGGAATAACCCCACCGATGCGCTGCTGAACGGCGATCTGTACTTGCTGCTCAGCCAATTGCTCTTTGTTACCGGTCACCGTCACGCTGGTGGACACCGCCGCGAGCGAGACTACTATCGGCGGTACTATGTGGAACTCGCCTGCACGCAAAGCAATTTCAGGCGAGGTGTAGGTACTCATCCCGGGTGCGGTTACGGTCACCTTGTAGACCTCTGGAGACAATCCCGCGAATGTGAATTGTCCGTTAGCTCCAGATTCCACGCTGCGAACTGTAGCGCCATGTGGACCGACCAGAGTTATTCGCGCCCCCTGCAGAACGTCTCGATTCCTGTCAAACACCGTCCCCGTCAGGGTTCCTGCCTGCTGTGACTCGCTTCCAGTTGACGGAACGGTCTGTTCCCTTTGCGGCAGGTTCGGGAGAGCCCCCGCTTGATTAGCGAAGGTGAAATCGTTTTGCGCGACGAGAGCAGCCGGCGTGACGCTCACAAACGTTAGCAAAACGAATATTAGCTGGAGTTCGGTACGCGGTAAGTCTTTGCGCAATGGGGCCCCAAAAAGGTAATCACGTTCTTATAAATAGATGCGCTTATTCAGAGGTGTGTGTGCAGCAAAACGTCGAAAACTTTGATATTGCTTTGTGGCAGGTTCAGCCAGAGATACATCATCGATGTACATAGCTTCGGGACTCACAAAGTAAAAAGGGCGGCTTGCGCCGCACCTTTCTAACTGAAGACTCGCAACGTCAAAAGTCCTTCACCAAGCGCGGGAAGGGCACGACTTCAGTCGTGCCGCAGTGACCCCACACAACGACGCGGCTTAAGCCGCTGATCGGTACCGCCCCGGCACACCCGGGAAGGGCACGACTTCAGTCGTGCCGAATGAAACTGCACAACGACGTGGCTTTAGCCGCTGAGGTAATCGCAGAAGAGCGGCCCTTCAGACCTCGCCCTGAACCAGTCGAACAGGCCGCATTATCCGTTCTCCTCCACTGTCATTCCGAGCGAAGCATTTCGCGTGGAGCGAAAATGCGAAGTCGAGGAATCTGCAGTTCGACAGAGTGTTCCGTAAGCGTGAGAGTGCCCCGTCCTTGTCGCCTTCTTTGCGACAGGGCGGGGATTTTGAATTTCCATCAGGAACTCGGTGCTGCCCCGGCACCACGGGAAGGGCACGACTTCAGTCGTGCCGGAAAGATGCGGTGGTGCCACGGCTTTAGCGGCTAAGGTTACCGTGGCAGAACGGCCATTCATGCCCGCATAAATCCTCCTCCACTGTCATTCCGAGCGAAGCATTTCGCGTGGAGCGAAAATGCGAAGTCGAGGAATCTGCAGTTCGACAGAGTGTTCCGTAAGCGTGAGAGTGCCCCACCCTTGTCGCGTTCTTTGCGACAGGGCGGGGATTTTGAATTTCCATCAGGAACTCGGTACTGCCCCGGCACCACGGGAAGGGCACGACTTCATTCGTGCCGGAAAGATGCGGTGGGGACCCCGCTTTAGCCGCTGAGGCAGACCCCGCTGAGGCAGACAGGGGAAGCGCGAGACTCCAGAGTCGTGTCCGCGCCTCTAGACCCTTGTCATTCCGAGCGAAGTAGAACCATTCGCGCGCGAATGGTTCCCGAGTCGAGGAATCTGCTTTACCCGAACGACCTTGTTTTTGATCTTTCGCGTACGACCTATTCTCCCCGCTTCGGGACACAAAAAAGCGCAGCCACAAAGGCTGCGCTCCTTACTTACTCCCTATTTCAGTATGGCAAATTCCTCAGGAAATTGTGCCAAGGTTCCGAACTTTATATTGGTCGAAGGATGAGCAGCTTAGAAGAAATCACAGGCGTACGGGGCTTGAAAAGAATTTTCTTAGATACGCCGCCTTCACGAAAACCTTGAACCTGTCCTAAGTCGGGGTAATAAATATACCTATTTCACCAACAGAGCGGTGTACGATAAACCATTTTCAGTTTCGAGAAGAGGACGCTATGCCGCCCCGTGAAGCCACAAAATTGAACCTAGACGCGTTAATCGCTCGTCAAGACATGGCCGGTGGTGAGCAAAAAAATATCCCCCAGGACTTTGGCTTCAAGCACTCCGACCTATTACGGCAAGGTGGAATGACATATGCCATCCTGAAGAAGCCTGATTTTCAAAGATCAACGTCTTTTTGGGGACCGGAAAAGGTTCTTGACATGGTAGTCGCATACATCGAGAACCAAACTGTTCCGGCTATCATCGTTTGGCGTTCTCCAGAAAGCGACCTCTTTGTAATTGATGGGGCTCACAGGCTAAGTTCTATCATCGCCTGGATAAACGATGACTATGGAGACGGGAAAATATCTAAGGACCACTACGGTGAACCTCAAAATCCTTCCGCTGCCCAGAAGGCACGTGACTTGATAAACCTCAAGGTGGGCTCCTACCAAGACCTAATAAAGGCTTTAAACGATCCCAATGCGAGCGCCAAGCATCAAGAGAATGCAAAGAAACTAGTGTTTGCAAGTCTTCCTTCGCAGGAGCTTAAAAAGGTAAACAAAGCGGAACTAGCTGAAAGGTCTTTTCTAAAAATAAATGAACAGGGTGTAATCCTCAGCGAAACCGAAAAATGGCTTATCAATTCCAGGTTCTGTCCCAACGCGATAGCCGCAAGAGCCATTAGTCTGAAAGGAACAGGCGGCGCGTATTGGGAACGATTTAGTAACGCAGAAAACAAGAAACAAATATCGGAACTTGGAGCCTCCGTACACAAACTTCTCTTCACGCCTGATCTAGACATTGGCGAACTGAAAACGGTCGATCTCCCGATTGCCGGATCGTTTATTGCCTCGAACGCGCTTACGCTTATCTTCCAGCTGGTTAATTTTGCCAATGATGTCCCCACGAGGCCTCCAAGCAGTCGCGAAGAAGCCGAGAAGATCATTCCTGCTGACACGGATGGAACCAGGACGATTGAATGCCTAAAGAAAACGAAAAGAACAGCAACATTGTTGACCAACTTAAGGACCACCAACCATAGTCATTCCGTTGATCTGCACCCGTTTGTTTACTTCTACTCTCGGCAAGGCAATCATCAGCCCACAATGTTCTTAGCTACTGCATATTGGCTACGCGAGCTAGACAAAAAGAAGAAAATGACAGAGCTGGCAAAGGAAGGGTTACGAGGGTGCCTGGAGGAATTCCTACTTGAAAACTCTTTTCTTGTGGCAGCGATTTCCCGCAGAGCACGCGGCGAGGAGAAGGCAGTACGAAAATTGAAAAAATACTTAGATTTTCTGACTGAGCGGTTGTCAAAAGGAATTGCCAAAGAAGAGCTGCTCACGGAAGTTGGCAAGGAATTCAGGGTCTCAACTGTGCCGGAGCCGGACGAGGATGAAGAGCCGACAATTCCAGGTTCACGCATTCCGATTCACGTCAAAAATGCGATGTTCATTGACCAGGAATTGCAGAGCGCGCAGCGGTGTGAGATATGTAAGGCTCGCATCCCAGCCAGGGGTTTAAGCCGGGACCATCGTCAAGACAAAAAACACGGCGGAATTGGCACTAAGGAAAACGCTGCACCTACGCATCACGCCTGCAATAGTGCTAAAGACAAGATTAAGAAAGCCACTGCTAAGGGAACGGCATGACCGTTCTTTTCCGCGCCGCCGTGTGAAAAAAAGGTTGTACGACTAATCCAGCCACTACCACGCACGGGAAGGGCACGACTTCAGTCGTGCCGAAAAATGCAAAAGTTATGCGGCTTTAGCCGCTGAGGGCCAGCGATCCAGCCGGAAACCGGGAAACGCAGAACACAATTTATACTCCGCAGCGCTCGCAACCAATCCGCGCTTCACCGGATTCTGATGGATATACTCTCGATGCGTTTCAAAGTCCTCCGCATCGCGAATTCGATGATCCGCGAAGCCGCGCTGCCATATCTCCTTCTTGCTCCCGAATTGCAGGCCGAATTCGCGTGAATATCCTCCTTTGATCAACTGCACCGCCCGCTCCAGAGACTTCTGTGGCGTTATCAGCAGATGCACGTGCTCGGGCATGACTACGAATGCGTGCAAATAAAAAATGGTGAGATGGAACGCGTCAGTTTCACAGCACACCTCAGCGACTAAAGTCGCTCGGTGGATAGCGCGTATATCGGCACGACTGAAAGTCGTGCCCTTCCCAACAGAAATTTTCGCCGCGAGTTCCGTTTTGAAACCGATGAGTTCAAGAAGCAAAAAGGGCGGCTTGCGCCGCCCTTGTCTATTCGGAGTCCCGCATAACTCATGCCCACCTAATGCGTGACACCTACCGCCTCAGCTGTTGATGCTGTGCACTGCCCCAAGTCCTTGCTCATTTTTTGGACCTCGAACGTCGGCTCTGCCGAGTTCTCAATTATCGTGCCCTGGAGTTGCACGCGCTCGCCGGGTTTCAGCGTTTCGTTCTGCGTGTTGGTCAGGGCGTAGGTCTGCTTGTTCTTTTCGCTGACCAGCTTGTCGCCATTGCCGGTTAGGCATCCTTCCAGCTTGGCCATATTGCTGTGACGGTGATGTCTCCAGTAAAGCAGGCCGCCAACTAACGCCGCGCCACCAGCGACGCCGCCGATGATCGCGCCCTTATTGCTATAGCTGCGATTGCCAGGGTTGTAGCCAGGGCTGCCGGGCATGCCTGTGCCACCACCACCCATGCCGCCACCGTATTGCGCAACCGCCACCAGCGAAAGTGCCAACATCAAGGCGGCCGCCAGAGTTGCTCTGAGGACGTATCTCAACATAATCGTGTCCTCCTGTCCTTTTTGGATTTGTTCGTTCAGGTTGGTTGGATTCGAGCAGGCTTGGTAGAACCCTTGCGGCGGGCGTGAAGTGACGATCTCTTTACATCCTAAATTTGCATTTCTTTGACATTTCCGGCTTGCGTCAGAAAAGAAAAAGGGCGGCTCGCGCCGCCCTGTTACTGAATGCTGATTGCTGAGTGCTCGCGGGCGAGGCGCCCGCGCTACACTACGTTCCCTCGCTCCACCCCGCCAGATACTCTTCCTGCTCTGGCGTGAGCTTGTCGATCTTAATTCCCATCGACTCGAGTTTCAGCTTCGCAACCCGCCTGTCGAGTTCTTCGGGAACGCGGTAGACGCGCTTCTCGAGTGTCGAGTGGTTCTTCACCATGTACTCAACCGAGAGCGCCTGATCGGCGAAGCTCATATCCATCACCGACGGCGGGTGTCCCTCAGCGGCAGCCAAATTAATCAGACGGCCGTCGCCTAAGAGGTTGATCTTGCGGCCATCCTTCAGCGAGTATTCATCGACGAAATTACGCGTTGTGCGCTTCGAGGAAGCCATTTTCTCAAGCGCGGGAATGTCGATCTCGACATTGAAGTGGCCGGAGTTTGCCACAATCGCGCCGTCTTTCATCACATCGATGTGTTCTTTGGTGATGACGTTCTTGTTTCCCGTCACCGTGCAGAACACGTCGCCAAGCTTCGCCGCTTCCGGCATAGCCATCACGCGGAAGCCATCCATCACCGCTTCGAGCGCCTTCGTCGGATCAACTTCCGTGATGATGACCTCGGCTCCGGCTCCGCGCGCGCGGCTGGCTAATCCACGTCCGCACCAACCGTAGCCGGCGATGACGAACTTCGAACCTGCAAGCAGGAAGTTCGTCGCGCGAATGATGCCGTCGATAGTCGATTGTCCCGTGCCGTAGCGGTTATCGAACAAATGCTTGGTGTCGGCGTCGTTGACTGCAACGATCGGATACTGCAGTACGCCTTCCTTCGCCATCGCACGTAGGCGAATCACACCGGTCGTCGTTTCTTCCGTCCCACCGATCACGCCCTCGAGCGCGTCTTGCCGTTTCGTATGAAGGATGCTGACCAAATCGGCGCCATCATCCATGGTGATCTGCGGCTTGTGGTCGAGCGCGGCCAGAATGTGGTTGTAATAGGTGTCGTTGTCTTCGCCCTTGATCGCGAAAACGCCAATGTTGTGGTCGCGCACCAGGCTGGCCGCGACATCGTCCTGCGTGGAAAGCGGATTCGATGCGCACAGCACAACGTCCGCGCCACCGTCGCGCAGGCAAATGGCCAGGTTCGCCGTTTCGGCGGTCACGTGCAGGCACGCCGAAATCCGCGTTCCCCGCAGCGGCTGGTTCTTGATGAATTCCTTGCGGATGATCTGCAGGACCTTCATCGATTGATTGGCCCATTCAATCCGCTTCTTCCCTAAATCAGCAAACTCGAGACCTTTAACATCGTTCTGCAGCTGTGTCGAAGTGGTTGACATGCTTCTCCTGAATTCAGTGGCTAGTGATTAGTGCTTAGTGATCAGTAAAATCTAAAATCCTTTATCGCAGAGACGCCGAGTAACACTTTCTTCAGGATCTCCAGATTCCGGTTTTAAGGGAAGTGATCCATCCCCTTAGGACAGTAGCTTTCTCTCTGAGAATACTGGCGAATGGTTCTCTTTCCAGTTGAGACTTTCGTTCACATTCCTCGGCCTCGTTTTTCATATCGTTCAGAGTCGGCCCTGTTGGCACGATTTTCATCCGACATCTCTGCGGTCTCGGAGTACTCGGCCTAAAATCAAGTGGTCAGTAGTCAAAATTCAGTGGTTAGTGGTCAGTGGCTAGTCATTACTCGCCGGCTCTCGATCAAGGTCAGTGCTACTGGCCACTAGCCACTAATCACTGACCACTGATCTTCACTTCCTCACTCCCGCAAGCGCCGGCTCTTTCACTCCCGCCTCGCTTGCCAGCGCAGCAGCTTTGTCCGTCGCTTCCCACGTGAAGTCCGGATCGTTGCGTCCAAAGTGCCCATACGCCGCAGTCTTGCAATAAATCGGCCGCCGCAGTTTCAGCGATTCGATGATCCCTTTCGGCGTCAGTTTGAAATGCGACCTCACGAGACTCGGAATTGTTTCCGGATTGACTTTTGCCGTGCCAAACGTCTCGACCAGCACGCTAACTGGCTCCGCGATTCCGATCGCATAGGCAAGCTGCACTTCGCAACGATCCGCCAGTCCGGCGGCAACAATATTTTTCGCGATGTAGCGCGCAACATACGCCGCCGAGCGATCCACCTTGGTCGGATCTTTACCGCTGAATGCGCCCCCGCCATGTCGTCCCATACCGCCGTATGTATCGACGATAATCTTGCGGCCGGTCAGCCCCGTATCGCCCATCGGTCCGCCGATCACAAATCGTCCCGTCGGGTTGATGTGATACTTCGTGTCCGCATCCAGCAACTCCGCCGGAATTGTCGACTGAATCACATGCTTCAAGATATCGGCGCGAAGGTCGTCATTCGTTACTGTCTCTGCATGCTGGGTCGAGATCACCACCGCATCCACGCGCACCGGCTTGCGGTTCGCGTCGTATTCAACTGTCACTTGGGATTTGCCGTCCGGCCGGAGGTAGGGAAGTTTGCCGTGCTTGCGGACATGTGAGAGTCGCTGCGTGAGCTTATGCGCCAGTAGGATTGGCATCGGCATCAGCTCCGCCGTCTCTTTGCAGGCGTAACCGAACATCATTCCCTGATCGCCGGCGCCGCCGGTGTCGACGCCCATGGCGATGTCGCCTGACTGCTTGTTGATGCTCGAGATCACGGCGCAGGTGTTGGAGTCGAAACCGTAGAGGGCATTGTTGTAACCGATAGAGGCGATGACGCCGCGCACCAATGTTTGGAAATCGACATAGGCCTTGGTGGTAATTTCGCCGGCGATGACGACCAGGCCGGTTGCGGTGAGTGTCTCGCAGGCTACACGGCTCGTGGGGTCTTCGGCGAGGCAGGCGTCGAGAACGGAATCAGAAATCTGGTCGGCGATTTTGTCCGGATGGCCCTCAGTTACAGACTCCGAGGTGAAAAGATAGGGGTTGCGGGATGACAATTTAGTTCTCTCCTTCAAATTTGCTCATCAGTGCTGGAAGCCACAAATCGGGACTTTGTCCTGATAGATGCAGAAATTGATTATCTCTGTTTCGGCGGATCGGGCGAGGCACCCGGGGCCAGATCCAGAAGACCACTAGAACCGAACAGCTATTCAAATGAACAGCTTACGGTTCATTTGAGGGTACCAAAGAAGCCAGTCTGACGCAATCGAAATTGAGCCAATCGTAAGTAGAATCAGCGGAAGGGGAAAGCGGTAAGGTAGACGGGGAAAGTGGAGTTCAAACGGGATATCAAAATCCCCACCCTAGCCGAAATCGGCCTAGGATGGGCACCCGCGAGTCTCGGTCTCCGACTCCCAAATTCCAATTCCCCACCCAGTCTCAAAATCGGCGACTAAGGATAGGGCACCCCAGATTGGTTATTTTCGAACAAACTCAAGCTGCCCCTCCCACTTAACTTCAATTAACCCGCAGGGAACGCCATTACCAAGGTTCATTGCTCCTCGTTCCGAGAGGTGCCTATAATCTGAGAACCTCACGCCAGTAAAGGACCCATTGATGTCGAACGCCGCAGGAGCGGAGACTGCCCGTCAGAACCAGGAACTCAGCATCTTCCATGACGTGGCGAAGGCGCTGACCTCGTCTCTGGACCTCGACTCCATTCTGCAGACGATTATGGAAAAGATGGCGGAATATTTCCGCCCCGACACCTGGTCTTTGCTGATGGTGGATGAGCAAAAGGCTGAACTCTACTTCGCGATTGCGGTTGGCGAAGCTTCAGAAGCGCTGAAAAATGTGCGGCTTAAAGTGGGCGAAGGGATTGCTGGCCACGTTGCTAAATTTGGCGAAAAATTAATCGTGCCTGACGTTCAGGCGGATAAACGCTTTGCCAAGCGCATTGACCAGCTCACTCAGATGGAGACGCAATCCATCATCTGCGTCCCGCTCAAGTCAAGGCTGCGGGTGCTCGGCGTTATTCAGCTGGTGAACGTCGACATGGACCACTTCACGCAAGCTGAGGCGTTCTTCCTGCAGGCGCTCTGCGACTATGCCGCGATTGCGATCGAGAATGCGCGATCAGTCGAGCGCATTCAGGAATTAACTATTACCGACGACTGTACGGGCCTCTACAACGCACGGCATCTTTATAAGACGCTTGAGGCCGAGGTTTACCGCTCGGCGCGCTTTGGATATGAGTTCTCAGTTTTGTTTATCGACCTAGACCACTTCAAGCAGGTCAATGACACGCATGGCCACCTGATCGGCAGCAAACTGCTGGCGGAAATCGGATATCTGATCAAAGCGCAGCTTCGCTTGATCGACTTTGCTTTCCGCTACGGCGGAGACGAGTTCGTGGTTCTTCTTCCACAGACCGGAAAAGATTCGGCGCTGATTGTTGCTCGCCGCCTGCGCGACAGTCTGCGCGCCGCTCTCTTCTGCAAAGAAGAAAACCTGAACCTGAACGTGCGCGCCTCGATGGGACTTGCGACCTATCCGCACGATGCCAAGACCCCGCACGACGTCATCCGCCAAGCGGACGAGATGATGTATATGGTCAAGAACTCCACCCGCGACAATATCGGAATCGCACAGCGGGGACTGGAGCGGTAGGGGTTACTCTCCATTCTGTCATCCCAAGCGGAGTGTGATCTTTCACATGCGAAAGATCACGCAAAGTCGAGGGACCTCGTGTTTGTCGGGACCAACCAGACGCAACTAGGGATTACCCTGCTCAGCCCTGCGCGACCAAGTCCAAGATAGAAATCCCCCGAAACGTTCCTTCAAAGCTCTCACAAGCGCGAGGTCCTTCGACTCCGAAGGCCGATTCGCAAGCGAATCGGCTTTCTCCGCTAAGTGTTAAGAATGCCATTCGTTCTTCTCGCCGTATAATTCCCCCGTCATGAGTGGCCCTTCGCAGCAAAGACGGGTGCGCCTGGATGATCCTCGCCTCGATCGTGAAGATCCTTACCTGCGAATTTTGTGCGTGAACGTCTATGTTCGCGATCAGGACAAGAGCGTGCGTTTTTTCGTCGAAAAGTTGGGATTCAGCGTGCTGGTTGACGACAACTACGACGGGGCAAACCGTTGGGTGGCCGTCTCGCCGCCAGATGGAAATACCGTGCTCTCGCTGATTGCGCCCGGTTCGAAGTCGCCGGACCACAAGCTGATCGGCCACGGCAAACACACCGTTCTGGTCACTGAAGACGTAGAGAGGAAATACAAAGAATGGCGCAAGCGCGGCGTGAAGTTTCATGCTCCCCCGCAGACCACCTTGTGGGGCGGAATTGTTACCACCTTCGAAGATATCGATGGGAACGGCTTCGCTCTCATCGGGCTTGATTCTTTTGTGCGCGAACTCGAAGAGCACAGACAGGCGGCTGCCGAAAAACTCGAAGCTGAGCGGCGCGCGGCGCAGGAACTGGAGATCGCGAAGCAGGTTCAGGCGCGGCTGTTTCCGCAAAGTTCTCCGCCGCTGCGAACGCTCGAATACGCGGGTATATGCATTCAGGCGCGGCAGGTCGGCGGCGACTACTACGACTTTCTGAATCTCGGGCGCGAACGTTTGGGCCTGGTCATCGGCGACACTTCGGGAAAAGGAATCGGCGCGGCCCTGCTGATGGCGAATCTGCAAGCGAATTTGCGAAGCCAAAGTGCGATTGCTCTCGAAAGGCCGCAGGAATTTTTGAAGTCTGTGAATCAGCTTTTCTGTGCGAATACAACGGACAGCTCTTATGCGACGCTGGTCTTCGCCGAGTACGACGATGCATCGCGACGCGTACGATACGCAAATTGCGGGCACTATCCCGGATTGTTATTTCGCAGTGATGGCGCGCTCGAAAAACTGGAGTCGACTTCCACGGTGCTGGGATTGTTCAACGAATGGGAATGCGCGCTGGCGGAAAATGAACTCTCGCCCGACGACACGCTGGTGCTCTATACCGATGGCGTGACCGACACCTTCAACAACAAGGGAGAAGATTTCGGCGAAGACCGCTTAATTGAAGTGGTGCGCAAGAAACGCACGCTAGCGCCGGAGCCGATGCTGGCTGGGATCGTTGATGAGGTCCGTCGTTTCAGCCCGAACGAGCAGCACGATGACATAACGATGATCGTGGCGAAGGGGCGGGGATGACCATCGAGGTTCCGTGCCTACCACGAATGGGAAGGACACGACTTCATGTGGCCTACCACACACGGTAAGGGCACGAGTTCACTCGTGCCGTAAGCCGCGTACTTCTAAGCGGCTTCAGCCGCTGAGGGAACGCACGGGAAAGGCGCGGGTTTGTGTGCCTACCACGAATGGGAAGGGCACGGTTTCGTGGAGGGCACGAATGGGAAGGGCACGAGTTTACTCGTGCCGTAAGCCGCGGACTTCTATGCGGCTTTAGCCGCTGAGGGCCAGCTATCTAGTTTGAATCCGGGGAACGCGGAGCAGTATTTATATTCCGGCGCTTTCTGAACCAGCCCTCGTCTGACTGGATTTAAGTGAATGTACTCTCGATGGAAGGCAAAATCGTCGGCATCGCGAATGCGATGGTCAGTGAAACCTCTTTGCCATACTTCTTTTCTAACGCCGAACTCCAGTCCGAAACTTCGCGAGTAGCCGCCTTTGATTAACTGGATCGCTCGTTCAATGGTTATGCCGCGGGGCGTCAGGAGCAAATGAACGTGCTCGGGCATAACTACGAACGCGTGCAATTGAAACGCGCCCTGACGCTTGTAACCGTACAGAGTTTTTAGGAATAGCCTTACGTAGGATTCGACGACGAACAATCTCCTCCTCTGCCACGTGGAGAACGTTACGAAATATGTTCCGGGCGGAGACGTTCTTCTTGTGGGTTTCACGGCGTACCTCAGCGGCTAAAGCCGCCTCGTAGGCAGCTCTCTTCGGCACGACTGAAGTCGTGCCCTTCCCGTTCGTGCTACATCGAACTCCGCGCGGTATATCGGAATCGAATTAGCAGCACGACAATACACGGGAATACCTCCGTTGTATGTGACGGGTGAACACTGGGAGCGCGTGATGACTTGTGAGAAAAACGGTGAGTTCGCCCTGGCTAATGTCGGCGGTGGTTGATGAAGTCCGTCGCTTCAGCCCGCACGAACAGCATGACGACATAACGATGATTGTGGCGAAGGGGAGATGATACTCAAGCTCGTTCCTGTCTGGAGCAAGAATGGGAAGGGCACGAGTTTACTCGTGCCATAAGCCGCGGACTTCTATGCGGCTTTAGCCGCTGAGGTGAGCCGTTGTTCCTCAGTTGAACGGTTCCACTCAAGCCACATCAGGCTTGATGGGCCACTCGTCCAATTAGCCAAGTACCCGCCTGGCAAACATTTCCTCTCTTGAAACCTCGGCGTTAGTGAGGCAAGCTGAAAAGATAAGCTTCGGGTCGCGCACCGGGGGGAGCCGACCTCATATGTCGTGAGAGCGCTCCTCGACACCAACGTGGTTATTCACCGTGAGGCTGCCACAGTTGTGCGCCGAGATATAGGTGAATTGTTCTATTGGCTGGATAAGCTCAAGTACCAAAAGTGCCTCCATCCTCTAACCCTCGACGAGATTGGGAAACATCGCGATAAGCGCGTCCGCACCACCTTTGAAGCCAAGCTTCAGTCCTATCATGTCCTAAAAACAATCGCCCTAATTGCTCCTGAGGTTCAGGCCTGTGGAGCGGCCGACCGGACCGTAAATGATCGAAACGACACTGCATTAGTAAATGAATTGCATGCAGGCCGGGTCGATCTAATAATCTCTGAGGACCGGGGCCTGCACGCAAAAGCTATCGCACTCAACCTCTCAGACCGAACCTTCACGATTGACTCGTTTCTAGAGAAGGTAGCTGCAGAAAACCCCGATCTAGTCGACTATAAGGTCTTATCAGTTCGTCGCGCTCATTTTGGAGATGTTGACCTCCGCTCGGCGTTCTTCGACTCTTTTCGTGCGGATTATGGAGGTCCAGCGATTGATAGCTGGTTCAACAAGAAAGCAGATGAGACCGCCTATGTCTGCTACGAAGGAGAATCGCTCATCGCGTTTTTGTACCTGAAAGTTGAAGATCAGGGTGAGAACTATAGCGACATCAAACCTTCGTTCAAAGCTGCTCGTCGTCTGAAAATTGGAACGTTCAAGGTAGTATCCAACGGGTACAAGCTGGGCGAGCGTTTTCTAAAGATTGCGTTTGACAATGCCATAAGACAAAAAGTTGAGGAAATCTACGTGACTGTCTTTCCTCGTACCATAGATCAGCAGCGCCTGATCGGCCTTTTGCAAGACTTCGGGTTTAACGAGTATGGGAAGAAGATCAATGTATATGGGGAAGAAAATGTCTACAGCAGGGACATGAGGCCTCGATTTAACGTCGGCGATCCTAAGCTGACGTTTCCCTACATCAGCAGGTCTGCACGAGCTTTCATTGTGCCAATCCGACCGCAATATCACACAACCCTGCTGCCTGACTCTATTCTTAGAACGGAGTCTCCCAATGACTTCGTTGAACAGGAGCCGCATCGAAACGCTATTCGCAAGGTTTATGTGAGCCGATCTTATTTTCGGAGCCTCCATCGCGGCGACACAATCGTGTTTTACCGAACCGGCGGCTACTACAAGAGCGTGGTAACTACGCTTGGGATTGTCGATGGTGTGTATGTTCGCATTATGAACGAGGAGCACTTCATAAGCCTATGCCGTAAAAGGAGTGTGTTTTCCGACGAGGAATTGCGCGAGCAATGGAAAGATAACAAAACAAGTCGTCCATTCATTGTCGGTTTCCTTTATGCTTACTCGTTTCCAAAGAGACCCACACTAAAGGAGCTCATTGATAATGGCATTATCCAGGATATCGAATCAGCCCCGCGAGGGTTTGAACAAATCAACCAAGATCAATTCTCAAAAATCTTGCGCCTGTCCGAGACAGACCAACGCCTTATTGTCGATTAAACCAAGATATGCAGAAGCCATATTCCGTGGTGAAAAACGATTTGAGTTTCGACGAGTTATTTTTCGAAAGCCGGTTCAGGTTGTTGTTGTGTACACGACCAGCCCAGTGTCGCGGGTTGCGGGCGAATTCGAGGTAGAATCCGTAATTTCTGACAGCGTTAAGCGCCTGTGGGAGCGAACCAAGCACTGTGCCGGCATAGAAAAAGAAAACTTTTTCCGGTACTTCGCGGGCCGAGAAATAGGACATGCCATCGCAATCGGCTCGGTTCGGCGCTATCCCCGCTCATTAGATATTTCTAGAAAATTTGGGATCCGAGCGCCGCAATCGTTTGCCTACCTGCGTACATAAGCGGGAATGTGGCCGGGGTGCCCCTACCCTTCGCGATTTTCGAAAGGTGGGAATTACATCACAACAGACATCTCTCCATGCGCCTTTCGCGTAGGGCGAAGGGTGATTTCAACATCCTGTCCGAGCGCGGTCAGGAAATCCAACAGACGCTCGACTGAAAACATACCTGCGCGATTGCGCATCAAGGCGGAGACGTGCGGCTGCTTGATTCCGAGAATCTTGCCCGCCTCGGACTGGGTGATCCCGCGCTGCTTGATCAGCCGATAAATCTGCAAAGTGAGTTTCGCCTTCAGCAGCTCCTGACTCGACTCGGGAAGACCAAGGTCCGCAAACACATTTCCGCGGCTCCGTTCGGCATGAATCGTTCTTATGAGACGCGACCTCGACTTGCTCTTGTTCTTCCTGTTCATTTAGCTTGCCTCGCTCGGTGAAGCCGCTCAGCTTCGCTTAGCCGTTGCTGCACAAGTTCGATATCTTTCTGCGGAGTGGCTATTCCGCGTTTTGATTTTTTCTGAAACGCGTGCAGAACATAGACCGCTTCTGCATAACGGACGGTGTAGACGGCTCGCCACGTATCTCCCCGATGCTGCGCAATGATCTCTAACACTCCTGCTCCGCCAAAGCCGCGCAGCGGCTTTGCTGAGGGGTCGGTCTCGCCATGCTGGGCTGCATAAAGCGCATAGCCGATGTCTCGTCGCACTTCCGCCGGAAATGCTCGCAAGTCTCTCCGGCTCGGTCCCATCCAGGTTATGGGCCGTTCTCGCTCCATGATTATACATGAATACGTATAGAAGTATGCAAGTCAAGAAGAATTCGCTGTTTTGGCTACTTTGTGGTTCCAAAATGGGAAGCAGCTCTCCTGTGGAAAATTATTGTCAAGTTGAGGCGTTTAGCGGGCGCCTGAATCCGGGGTCCCCATTAATGCCCGATTTTGGAGTGATGGGGTGATCGTCCGAGCCCGCTGCCGAAATCCCGAGCCAAGTCGAGGGACCTCGCACGCGATCTGTGCAAAACTTTGTCAAGCCCCCTACAGAGTCTTTTTTGAGCTAAGTCTCTGATCGACTGGCAAATATAAAGTTTCAAACCGTGTCACAGTTTCCTTTTCAATTTGCTATTCTAAAAATAGGGAGCATAACTCTCAGAGCGCGGCCAGAAGCCGCGCTCTTCGTGTTTTTAGGGGCGAACCTTGCCACACCAATTCCTTTTCAACGAGACGGAAGACCCAGCCAAGTTCACTAACCAACAGAGAGGACAACTTGCCGAACTCGCCTTCATGCGCAAAGCTGCAAGCCTCGGCCTGTCGGCTGCCAAGCCTTGTAACGAAGGCGAGAGATATGACTTCATCGCCCGCGCTCACAACGTTTGTTGGCGCGTTCAGGTCAAGTCAGCCTCGAAGAAGTCCGTATCAAGACATCACTATCGCGTTAAGACAGCTGGAGGTCGCAGTCGAGGAAGGCCTACACCCTATTCTGCGACCGAAATTGATTTTCTGGTGGCGTACATTCAACCGGAAAACATCTGGTATGTCTTCCCTGCCATCGTTATCGAAGGACGAAGGGACATCTGTGTTTCCCCAGGGTCGAAAAGGTCCACATACGAACAGTACCGCGAAGCCTGGAAACTCATGGATCCCACACCCGCTGTAACGACCCTTGCCACGACCGAGCAGGCGGCCGGAACGTGAAAATGCGCTCCCGCGCTCGTTAAAAATGCGCTCCTGGGTGGCGCGCATTTTTACAGCTCGCCAGGCGCGCGCGCGATCCCTGCTCAGGAGTCGGAAGCCGGAGAAAATTACAATCCCGTGACCTGCGACTGACACGGTTGCTGGCAAAGTTTTTATAGGCTATTGTGTCGGACTCTAGCTGAATTATGATGCGACTGCATTGATCGCGAAGTTTGAGATCATAAATCGTGCGAGTGCAAGGAGGATGGAATGCGATATCTCGTATCCGCGCTAACGCTGGTAGTTACTATTTTTGCGGCAAGTGGCGATACTCTCGCCCAAGCAAGCCAGCCGCCGACAACCGGGGACGTGCAGGTGATAGAAGTTACCGCCAAAAAATACGACTTCAATCCATCATCAATTCGTGTCAAGCAGGGCACGAGAGTGCAGCTTAAGGTCACCGCGACTGACCGGTCTCACGGTTTCAAGATCCAGGAATTTCCCGAAGGCGGAGCAAAGGGCAACCAGCCCGGACTTGTGTTTAGCTCTCCCCAAGACTGCCAGAAAATAGAGAAGAGCCAGACTCAGACGATCGAGTTCGTAGCGAAAGCGCCTGGAACTTATCGTTTCAGGTGCTGCGTGCGTTGCGGATTGCACCATCGGTCGATGAAAGGTGAACTGATCGTCGAACCCTAAGCAACGTCCAATGCAGAAGACGAACCGCAGCGGCATCCCTCCACTACTTCAAAATACAATTACTTCGCATGGCGAAGGTGCTCATCAGCGGAGCTTCGGGACTGATTGGGTCGGCGTTGGTGCATGCGCTCGAAAGTCGCGGACATAACGTTACGAAGTTAGTGCGACGCGCGCCGCTGACGTCGCAGGAGATGCCGTGGGACCCAATGCGTGAGATTGCTCCGGAGATCGTTTCTGGAACCGATGCGGTAGTTCACCTTTCGGGTGAAAACGTAGCTGGCCTGTGGACGGCGGAGAAGAAACGCCGGATTCGCAAGAGCCGGGTGGTGAGTACACAGAATCTAGCACGCGCGATTGCAAAGCTTGAGAAGCCGCCACGGAGTTTTGTTTGCGCCTCGGCGATTGGGTACTACGGTGATCGGGGGGACGAGATTTTGACGGAAGCCAGTTCGCCGGGTGAGGAATTCTTGCCGGAGGTTTGTCGCGAGTGGGAAGCAGCAACGGAAGCGGCGTCGCGGGCGGGGATTCGAGTTGTGAATTTGCGGTTCGGAATTGTGCTGAGCCGGGATGGCGGAGCGCTGAAACAGATGCTGCTTCCCTTTCGTTTTGGATTGGGCGGACGAATCGGGAGTGGGCGGCAGTGGTGGAGTTGGATCCATATTGATGATGCAGTCGGAGCGATCTTGCGCGTGATCGAGAAAAGTAATGTTAGCGGGGCGGTGAATGTTGTTGCACCGAATCCGGTGACGAATGCGGAGTTCACGCGGTTGCTGGCCGGGGCGGTAAGGCGTCCAGCGTTCTTTGCGGTACCGGCGTTTGCGGCGAGGCTTGCACTTCGCGAATTTGCCGACGAGGGAGTGCTGGCGAGCGCGCGGGTTGTGCCGAAGAAGTTGCTAGAGGGCGGATTTGAGTTTCGATATCGGGAGCTGGGGGAGGCGCTGGAAGAGCTTCTGCGATAGTGAACGACAGAGCTCCCTCGGCTTCGCTCGGGATTTCGGCAGCGGGCTCAAACGCCCGCGAACCGCCTCAACTTCGACTACACGGAAACGATTCGCAAGCGAATCTTTTCATTCCGTTCAGGATGACAGGGCTTGGGAGTTATTTCGCTCTCGCTTTTGCGAATTGCTCGACGCGTTCCCGGACGCTGAGAACGTGCTTGGGGAGCGGCAGGTGGCTGCCTTCTTCAAGGATGGGGATCAGCTTGTCGAACTCAGGGCCGGAGTGGGATCCGGTGATGACGATGCGAATGGGATGAAATAGCTCTTTGCCTTTCGCGCCAGTTTCAGCTTTGACTTCGTTGACGATTTTTTTGAATTGCTCGGGCGTGAGTTTGCCTTCGCGCGCGGATTCGTCTTCCAAAACCTTGTACGTGAACCGCGCGAGGACCGCATCGGTATTCGGCAACGCGAGAACTTCGGCGTTGTCGGGAGAAGCTAGCGCGGCTTTCGCATCGTAGTGAAAGATGAGCGAGGCGCGGTCAGGGAGTTGATCGAGGCGGTCGACCGAGGGCGCGAGTAGCTGGGTAAGTTTGCCGAACCAGGTAGCCACACCGGGAGTCAAATGCGCCGCGCGCGTGTCGTCCCTCTGGGACTCAGGGAAGGTCTGTTCTTCTTCCCAGCGCTGAAGCGCTGGGCTAAGCTCGTTCGGCCCTCCGGGCCTGTTTTCATTCTGCGCACGCCTCCCCTGATGCTGACTCCACTGCTGAATGAAGGCGTGTTTGAAGTACGGCAAAGCTAATGCCTCGATCCGCTCCGGCGCACTTTGCTTGATGTAGTGGCGGTTCAGCCAGTAGAGCTTCTCCATGTCGAAGATGGCGGAAGATGGCGTGACGCGCTCGAGAGAAAATTCCTTGACCAATTCATCGCGAGAGAAAATTTCGCGCGTTCCTCCAGGCGGAGCCCAGCCGAGCAGGGCCAGATAATTCACCAGGGCTTCGGGGAGAACTCCCATGTCGCGGAAGTTGGCGATGGAAGTTGCGCCGTGACGTTTGGAGAGTCGCTCGCGATCGCTGCCGAGAATCGTGGAGAGATGAGCGAACTCCGGAACCGGCCAACCGAGGGCTTCGTAAAGTGCGACCTGCTTGGGCGTGTTTGAGAGATGATCGTCACCGCGAATCACGTGCGTGATCTTCATCAACGCATCATCGATGACGACAACGTAGTTGTACACCGGCATGCCGGATGAGCGCAGGATGATGGGATCGCTGACCACTTCGTTTGAGAACTCGACCTCGCCGTGAACGATGTCGTGAAAGCGAATGGGGTGCTCAGGGATGCGAAGGCGGATAGCGCACGGCTCATCTGAAACTCGCCGGCGTTGTGCCTCCGCCGGATCGATGGCGCGGCACTTGCCGGAATAAATTGGCTGACGATGCTCGGTGGTGGCGCGGTCGCGCTCTTTCTGGAGTTCCTCTTCAGTGCAGAAACACAAATAGGCTTTATGCTCATTCAGCAGGCGCTCGGCCTGCGTGCGATACATTTCCAGCCGATCGGATTGGCGGTAAGGTCCATAGGAGCCGCTTGTGTCAGGGCCTTCGTCCCAGTCGAGGCCAAGCCACTTGAGGTCGGAGATGAGTTGATCTTCGAAGCGGGCTTCACTGCGGTCGAGGTCTGTGTCCTCGATGCGAAGGATCATCCTGCCTTTTTTTTGCCGCGCGAAAAGCCAGTTGAAAAGCGCGGTGCGGGCGTTGCCGACATGAAGATGTCCGGTTGGAGAGGGCGCGAAACGGACGCGAACAGGGGAAGTTGAGGGCACGGATTGATGTTAGCAAAGTTGGATGCGGCCGCTCCGGCGCCAGAATCGCGATAAGGCCGGGGGTACTAATAGACTTTCCACTCTCCGACGGTAAAAACTCCACCACAGAGAGCACAGAGTTACACAGAGCAAAGCCACAGAGGAGCAAACGATAGCACTCGGAGTAAACCTATTTCGGGGCCAAATGGGTCTTCGTGATGCGGTCGTGCCAGGAGAGTTCGTCTTCGTCGAAGAAACACCAGGCATATCCCAGGCCGAGGGAGACACACGAGAGAAGTGAAGTAATCACGCGCCAGCGGCGCAATGTTCTTGGCGCGGCAGTTCCGTCAAATCGCCTGATTCTCAATCTCGCCGCCAGCAGCCCTAAAGTCGTGCCGCAGCGAATTACGAAGGCCGACTGGTAGGCAAACCACAGGATAACTGTCAGGACGACGCCAATGCCCAAACTCAATCGCAGTGGCGGCAGGGACGCATTGAAGCGCAGAAAAATGTACCCAAAAATCGCTAGCGCGGCGATCACCAGAATTCCATCTACCGCCGCGGCGAAAATCTTTCTGGATAGTCGTGCGGTCGAGAGCGGCATGTCGAACCCCGGTTGCCGTTCAGGATCAGGGGCAGGAGTCTCAGGCATCAGAATTCCACCGAGGGCTGGAGGGGGCGGCAAAAGGTCAGGCGCTTCGATAATCCGGGGACGTTCTATGACAGGTTCAGCCAGTTCGTCGCGGTTAAAGGGAAGCATTCCTGGCCGTGGAAATTCGAGCACGCGCGCCGTAGCGTCGTTGCTTACCGGAATGGGGGCGGCTGGCAGGATTTCATCGAGGGCCTTTGAAGGGTCTGCTGACGAGAGAAAAACTTGAGGTTCGGGGAGTGCGGCAACTGTCCTTTCTGGTTTCCAGGACGGCCGCGACTCAAATGACAATTGCAGGGACGGATAGCGCTCCTGCCGAGGCTTTGCCGTTTTATAGTGCTTCACTTTCGCACTGACGAGATCACGCCAGTCGGGGCTGGCGGAAGAAGACTCGGAAAAGTCGGTCTCGCTGCTTTCGGACGGGTGAGACGCCCGTCGCCCCAAATCGTCACCATGGTTTTCAGAGAGGCAAGGTGCCGGTGCGTCAAAATCCTCGCTTCGCTGCCTGGAAACGTCGTGTGTCTTTGAATCGTGGTGCGAATCGACTACGAATGCGGGTTTTTGCGCGGTCTGCTCCAAACTTGCCGAAAAAAACTGTTCGCTTGAATCGATCTCTTCAGGGTCGAAGTATTTCTGTTTCGGATCGGAGTCGGATTGGGATTCGGAGGAGTTCATAACTGCGAGGGAACATTGGCAGCGCCTTTTTGCTCCATCGGTAGCAAACGTGCTAAGTTCGCCGAGAGGCGAATGCTCTCGCGTCGTTCTTGCGCTCGAAATGTTTCCCCTTCGATTGCTTATCACGGCAGCTGTGCTTTGTCATCTGTTAGTGGCCCCCACGCTAGTTACCAGCCAGTTGCACCCTGCGTCAAGCACGGGTTCGAGCAGCGAAAAAGCGTTTGCGGAAGCCCCAGCGCCCGGTCGCGACTTTCCAGTGACGATTCGCGCAATCGAGCAGGAAAAGAATGGACCGCTCTATACGCTGAGCGGAAACGTTCGAATCGATTACGGCACGTATACCGTCCTTGCCGACCATGCCAGCTACAACGAAGATACCGGGGAAATCGAAGGTGACGGCAATCTGGTGCTCGAAGGCGGGCCCAACAATGAACATATTGAAGCTACCCGCGGCAGATACAACGTTCAGAACGAAACCGGACGGTTCGAGAACGCCCACGGTAGCGTGGGGTTTCGCTTACGCGCACGGCGGAACATCTTCACAACGACCAATCCGTTTTTCTTTACAGGGCGTGTGATTGAAAAGACTGGGCCGGACCACTACATTGTGACCGATGGAACGGTGACGACCTGCGAACTGCCTCGACCGAAGTGGGAGTTCGCCGCGCATCGCGTCGATGTTGAAGTCGGACGGCGGGCAAGCATTTATCACAGTAATTTTCGGCTTGAGGGTATTCCGATTCTGTATTTCCCGTACGCAACCCATCCGATACAGAAGAGCCCGAGGCAAAGCGGGTTTTTTATTCCCAGCGTTACACGTTCTTCCGTTCGCGGGAATACGATTGGCGATGCGTTCTTCTGGGCCATCAACCGCAGCATGGATTTGCGTGCCGGGGCGGAATATTTCTCAAAGCGCGGATGGGCGCCCGACGCCGAGTTCCGGGCGCAGCCAACGGACAATTCGTTTGTAGATGCGACGGTTTTCAGCGTGCTTGATCGGGGGGTGAACGGAGTGAAGCAGGGCGGGACTGAGGCTCGGCTGAATAGCGAAGGTGAGTTCGAACACAATTTTCGTGCGGTCGCGAATATCGACTATTTGACCTCGTATGTTTTTCGTCTTGCTTTCAGCGACGTCTTTTCGCAAGCCGTGGATTCCGAAGTTCGCTCTCAAGCATTCCTTTCGAACACGACGGGGAACTTTTTCCTGAACGCCGACACCAGCCGCTACCAGAACTTCCTGAGCACGACCCCGGGTAAGGTGGTCACCATATTGCACGCGCCGGGTTTTGAGGCTTCGACTGTTGATCGCCAGCTCGGGCCGACGCCTTTTTACGGCAGCTTCGATGCCGACTTGGAAGGACTTTCGCGCAGTGAGCCTGGATTCAGCACTGCACCGCTGCTTGGGCGTTTCGATCTGAATCCTACGGTTGCTCTTCCGCTGCGGTTCGCCGGCTGGAGCCTGCGCCCTGAGCTTTCGCTGCGAGACACGATTTACACCGAGCAATTGATTCCGACACCAACCACCGTGCTCACGCAGGTCGGCGCAGTAGTTTCAAACGACCTGAATCGCAAATCACTCGAAGGTTTAATCGAGCTGCGGCCACCTGCGCTCGACCGCGTATTCGAGAAGCCGCTGTTTGGGCGCAAGTGGAAGCACGTCATCGAGCCGAGGATCGTATATAACTACGTGACCGGAGTGAACAACTTCTCGCGCATCCTTCGCTTCGATGAGCGCGACATTTTGAGTGATACGAATGAAGTGGAGTATGCAATCGTTAACCATCTGTACGCGAAACGCCTCATCCCGAAAGAAGAGAAGTGCGGCGCAGCAGGAATGCCTGCTTTGATTGTTGGTGGGGCGCCGGCAGCAACCCACATCCCCTGGCAGCGTCCGCAAAACCCAAATGCGACGTGCGCCAAGCAGCCCGAGACGCGCCAAATCTTAAGCTGGGAGCTGGCGCAAAAATATTTCGTGGACCCAACATTCGGAGGTGCGCTGATCCACGGAAGAACCAACGTGTTTACGAGTACGGTTGATTTGACCGGCATAGCGTTTCTCACGGAACCTCGCCACCTTTCACCGTTAGTTTCGCGGCTGCGAATCGGAACCACGACGAACAGCGACCTGGAGTGGGATGCGGACTACGACTTTCCAGCGAAGCGCGTCAATTCCAGCACTTTTTTGTTCAATTATCACTTCGGCCTATTCACCATAGGGGCGGGGGACGCGTTTTTGCACGTTCCCGGAGAGATAACGAATACAACGGTTGCTCCGCCTGCTGAAAGATTTGATCAGTTCCGCACCGTGCTCGGGTACGGAAACGCAAATAAACGCGGCTTCAGTGGAGCGACAAACCTGGGCTTTGACGCAGAACTTGGACAGGTACAATATGGGTCCGTCCAACTCACCTATAACTGGGACTGCTGTGGAATGAGCGTTGAGTATCGGCGGTTTGCGCTGGCTTCGGTGCGAAACGAAAATCAATATCGATTTACGTTCTCGCTGGCAAATATCGGATCGTTTGGCAATCTGCGGCGGAATGAGCGATTGTATTGAGTACCTTCAAAGTGCTCAAAAGCGCAACCACAGAGGACACAGGGTTAGACAGAGGAACGCCACACAGGGGGTTTAAGATATTGGGATGGCGATTTCAGCAGAATTAGGTACAAAACGTGCGTCGCTTGACGCAGAATTGAAGCGGTTCGGGCGGACGCTCATCGCCTACTCCGGCGGCACAGATTCTGCGTTTCTTGCCTGGGCCGCGCACCAGGCGCTCGGCGCGGACATGATGGCATTGATCGCCGATTCGCCCAGTCTGGCGAGGTTTCAACTGGCTGACGCAATCGAGTTTGCAAACGAACAGGGAATACCGGTCGAAGTCATTCGAACCGATGAATTCAGCCGGCCTGAGTATGTCCGGAACGATGGCGCGCGTTGCTTCCACTGCAAGGACGAACTGTTTACGGTGATGGAGAGGTACGCAATTGAGCACACGTTTGACGTGATCGCGTATGGAGTCAACCGCGATGATCAAGGCGATTTCCGTCCGGGGCAGGCTGCGGCCGCAAGGCACAAAGTGGCTGCGCCGCTGCTGGCAGCGGGGTTGGGGAAAGATGAAATCCGGCAGCTGGGGCGGGAAGCAGGTCTGCGGATCTGGGACAAGCCCGCTTCCGCATGCCTCTCTTCGCGCATCGAGTATGGGCGGCCGGTCACGGCCGAAGCGCTCGCCGCGGTCGAGCGGGGAGAAGACGCTTTGCGGGAGCTGGGGTTCAGGCAATTTCGCGTGCGTCACCATGGCGAGATCGCGCGAATTGAAATCGCACGTGAAGAGATGTCACGCGCTTTAACGGCTGAGATGGCGACTGAGTTTACCAGAATCTTCAAGGCCCTTGGATTCAAGTTTGTGACGCTTGATCTCGAAGGCTTTCGTTCGGGCTCAATGAACGCATTGCTTCCCGCCGAGCAGATCATTCGCGCCGGATAGCAGAGGGCGTATCTTCCTGGAAAAGCCCTGCTAGTTACGTGTGAGATAATTTTTAACAACTCACTATCCAGGCGGACTTCTTTGAAGCGGTACAAACTTTTACTTCCTGTCGCGTTTCTGCTTTCGCTCGTCTCTTTGGGGCAAGTATTGCCCAATGATCTTCAACAGCGAATCGAGCGCCAACTGCGCGTGACCTACGAGCTCCCCGAATCAGTCAAGCTTGTGATGTCTCCCTTGCGGGCCAGCGAATTTCCAAACTATGACGCGTTGACGATCACGATTGGCGAAAACAAAAAGACGTATGAGTTTCTGCTATCAAAGGACCAAAAAACACTGATCCGCATGACCAAGCTTGATCTCAGCAAAGACCCGTATGCGGAAACCATGAAGAAGATTGACATCACGGGACGGCCGGTGCGCGGGAACCCGAACGCCAAAGTGGTTGTTGTAAATTACGATGACTTCGAGTGTCCGTTCTGTTCGCGTGCGCACAATACTTTGTTTCCCGAGTTGCTGAAGGAGTACGGCGACAAGGTCGCATTCGTGTACAAGGATTTTCCGCTCTCCGATATACATCCCTGGGCGATTCACGCTGCAGTGGATGCGAATTGTTTAGCGTCACAAAGTGATGACGCATATTGGGACTTTGCGGATTACATTCACAAGAACCAGGGCCAGGTGAATTCCGAGAGCGGGCGCCAGAACCAATTTGCCGAACTCGACCGCATCACGCAAGCCGAGGGCGGTAAGTTCAATGTGGACACCCCAAAATTGCAGGCGTGTATGAAAGCGCAAAAGGAAGATGTGGTAAGGGCGTCGATGAAGGAGGGGGATTCTCTCGGAATCGACGGCACGCCGACAATGTTTGTGAATGGAGAACTGGTGAACGGTGCGCGCACAGCAGACGAATTCCGTGCCATATTCGATGCGGCTTTGCAGCGGGCAGGGGTTCCGGTTCCCAGTCATCCGGCAAGCCAGTCCGGTACATCATCGAGTTCAGCGGCAGCGCCGCCTGCAGCGAATTCGCCGCACTGAACGGAGAGCCTTTTGCACCCACGAAAAACTTTGCAGCTCAGCTTCGCGGCCGCAATCCTTGTATTGAGCTTCACAGTCGCGTGCACGATGAAAGCGCCGGGCGGCGAAGTAGCCGCCAGTGTGGATGGAGAGAACATCTATCGCGCCGACCTGGAGCGATATTTTCAGATCCAGACAGCAGGATCTACCGAGCCGCTGAGCGAGGAGCAGGCCACGGGATTGCGGCTGAGCATTCTCGAAACCCTGATCGACAACCAGATTTTGATGCACCAGGCCGGAAAGCTGGGATTGCTCGCAACCGACGATGAGGTGGACCGCGAGTTTAAGAAATCAGAAGCACCGTACAATGACGCGGACTTCGAGAAGGTACTCAAAGAACGGAATCTTTCGCTCGATGATTTCAAGCGGGAAATTCGACGCTCGCTCACGACCCAGAAAGTCCTAAACCGCGAAGTCACGTCGAAGATCAACATCAGTGATCAAGATATTAGCGCTTATTACAAGCAGCACCGGGCGGAGTTCAACGTGATTGAACCGCGTTATCATTTGGCGCGAATTCTGGTAACTGCTTCGGCGGCACCGCAGGGCAACGACCCGAACAAGGCGCACAATGAGGCGGAGGCGCGGAAGAAAATCGATGAAGTTGAAGAGAAGTTGCAGACGGGAGCGGATTTTTCGACCCTGGCGATGACCTACTCTGAGGATGGCGCGACTTCAGCGAACGGAGGCGATATGGGCATTGTGCCGGAGTCGTCGTTGCAAGCCGCGTTGAAACGAACCGACGAAGCCACACGGGAGAACATACTTAAGCTCAAGCCGGGGCAATATACGCCGGTGATGAGAGTGAGCGAACCGCCAGGGTTTCAAATCGTGAAACTCATCTCGGTTGAGCCAGCAGGGTTGCGGGACCTTTCTGACCAGCGCGTGCAGCAGGACATTCGCAAACAACTGCAAGACCGGCGCGAGCAGTTGCTCAGAACCGCATATTTCGAAGTAATGCGGAGCCGGGCAAAGATCCAAAATCACTACGCCGAGCAAGTGCTGGCGAGCAATGGAACGGGACACTGATTGAGAGCGACTCACTCGATCACAGCCAGCACCTCGCCCGCATTCACGTTCTTGCCCAGGGCGGGAAGAATGCCCTTCAATATTCCATCTTTCGGCGCGCGAACTTCATTCTGCATTTTCATCGCTTCGATCACGATAATTCCCTGACCTCTTTTGATCGATTCTCCAACCTGCGCCAGTACCCGCACAACTTTTCCCGGCATTAAAGCGGTGATCTTTTGTTCGCCGCCTTCTCTAAGAGCGGCGCTCTGGCGGCTTCGCAGCGAACGAGGGTCGCGAACCGCGCACTCGTACCCTTTGCCCTGCATGAAGACGGTCAGAATTTCAGTGGAAGGACTTATTCGCAATTCGAAGGATTTGCCGTCTACGAGAAGGGAGAGTGAGTCGCCGGTGAGTCGCAGGCAATCGACGAGAAATTCGCGACCGTCAAGGCGGACCTTCCAGCCCGTGGCTTTGTTGTTCAAAATAGAGTTAGGCGAAACGGATTCGGAGCGAGCGGCGGGTTCGAGTTCTATTCGATAGCTGCGATTTCCGATATGCACATCGTAGCGAAGCATCGTCATTGCAGCGCCTCGCGGCGGGCCGAGCGCTTCCATGCGGAGGATGTGGATTCGGCGGATTGCTGCCGGCGGCCATTTGTCGAGCCGAATGTTTGCCAAATTACAGCGGCGATGGCTGCGATCTGCGCGTCCGGGTCTTTATCGCTATCGGACGGCGGAGACAAGCGGGAAAGATAGCCGGTATCGGTTTTGCCGGCGAGGAAATCAGGATCGTTGAGAATTTGTCGAAAGAGCGAGAGATTCGTCTTCACTCCGCCGACCACGTACTCTCGAAACGCTTCCTTCAGACGACCAATTGCATCGGAGCGAGTGGGACCGAATGCGACAAGCTTGGCAAGCAGCGGATCATACTCCAGCGGCACATTCCACCCTTCATATACGCCCGAGTCCAGGCGGATTCCCGGGCCACTTGGTTCGTCGAGGGCTGTGATCGTGCCAGGGCTGGGAAAGAAATTGTTCGCGGGATCTTCCGCATAGATGCGGCACTCGATGGCATGGCCGCGCAGCGCAACGTTTTCCTGCGCGAACGGAAGCTTTTCGCCCGCAGCAATGCGAATCTGCAGGTGAACCAGATCGAGGCCGGTAACGAGTTCGGTAATGGGATGTTCGACCTGCAAGCGCGTGTTCATCTCCAGGAAGTAGAAATTCGAGCCGTCAAAAAGGAATTCGATGGTGCCCGCGTTCGCGTAACCGGCGGCTTGCGCGGCGCGAACTGCGGTTTCGCCCATGCGTTGACGAAGCTCCGGCGTCAGAGCAGTCGAAGGAGACTCCTCCAGTACTTTCTGGTGGCGCCGCTGAATCGAGCATTCGCGCTCACCAAGATAAACGCAGTGTCCATGCTCATCTGCGAGGATTTGAATTTCAATGTGGCGGGGATTGGTGATGGCCTTCTCAAGGTAGACTTCGTCATCGCCGAACGCTCCCTGGGCTTCGCTGCGGGCGGAGTCTAGTGCAGAGGCCAATTCCGGTTCATTCGCCACCAGGCGCATACCTTTCCCGCCACCGCCCGCGGCGGCTTTGAGCATGACCGGATAACCAAACTTCAGGGCCAGCCCTTGGGCTTCATCGATCGACTGCAACCCTCGCGAGGTGCCGGGCACAAACGGGACGCCGGCTTTTTCGACTGCCTGGCGGGCGCGGGTCTTTGATCCCATCAGTTCGATCGACTCTGGACTGGGGCCGATAAACTTAACTTGCGAATCGCGGCAGGCGCGGGCGAAATTCTCGTTTTCGGAAAGAAATCCGTAGCCGGGGTGGATGGCGTCGGCGTCGCTGCGCTTGGCGACCTGCAGAATACGTTCAATGTTCAGGTAAGACTCGGCGGCAGCGGCAGGGCCGATGGCGTATGCCTCATCGGCTTTCAACACGTGCAGCGCGGCGCGATCGACTTCGGAGTAGACGGCGACGGCAGTGATGTTGAGTTCGTGGCAGGCGCGAATGAGGCGCACCGCGATTTCGCCGCGGTTGGCGATCAGAATCTTCTTGAAGAGTTTCTTCACGCTGCTTTGATGCCCGTCGAGGGCGCTTCTGGCCTATTCAGGCGGAACTTCGTACTATAAGCATTCTTTCAGATGGCCGCCACTAAGGAAGCTGCAACGGCGCGCGTTCAACCGGCACTTTGGCTGGAGCAATATCTTCCGGCGCTCATTGTCGTGGCGGGGCTGGCGGCGCGTTTGATTGGCGCGTATTCAAAATTCTTGAACGCCGACGAAGCAATGCATTACCTGCTGGCGATGCAGCCTTCGCTCCGTGATGCGTATCGTGCAAGCCTCGGAACTGCGCACCCCCCGCTGCTGATTATTTTTCTCCACTGCTGGGAGCAGATTTCGAGCAGCGAGTTCTTCCTGCGTTTGCCATCGGTCATTGCCGGAACTGCGGCGGGATGGTTTCTCTATCTGTGGTTGCGAGAGGTGAGAGACCGCAGTACCGCCATGATCGCCCTGGCGCTGTTCTTATTTTCGCCGGCGCTGATTTATACATCGGCTGAGGTGCGGCAGTACGCGTTGCTGCTGTGCTTCATGTCGGCAGCGTTGTGTCTGCTCGACCGCGCTATTGCGGATGATTCGCCAATGTTGCTGCTGGGCTCTGGCATTGCGCTATACCTCGCAGTGCTGACGCATTATTGCGCGCTGATTTTCGGAGCCGCACTCGCGATCTATGGCTTTCTGCGAATAGTCTCTGCAAGACCGAGGCTTTGGCTGAGATTGCTTTGGCTTGTGCTTCAGGCGGGATTTGCGGGAATCGCGGCATTTCTCTGGAAAACGCACATTTCAACCATTCGGCACCGTTCGTTGACGCAGGACGTGGCCCAGTCGTATCTGCGAAATTCGTTGTTTCACCCGCACCAGGAGAACATGCTGGCATTTTTTGCCAAAGCGAATCTGCGGCTGTTTCATTTTTTGTTTAGCGAGGGCGCAGTTTCGGTATTGGGGTTGGTCCTGTTTGTTCTGGGAATCGTACTGCTGTTCCGACGGGTCAGGCCTGCAGGTCTTCGACGGCCGAGTTCTCGAGAGTTGGCAATCCTACTGGCGTTGCCGTTCGCACTGAATTGCGCGGCGGCAATTGCCGGCGTTTATCCATATGGCGGGACGCGGCACAACGTTTATCTAGCGATTTTCGCGATGCCGGCAGTTGCGGTGGCTGTCGCTGAGTGGAAGCCGAAGTGGAAATGGGCCAAGCTAGTGGCCGTTTTCATCGCGCTAGCAGTCTGCAATTTCACCGTTACACCTGCTGGCGCGTACATCAAGCCTAAAAACCAGAAAAAGGAGCTGATGGACGAAGCAGTTGAGTATCTGCGGGCCGCTGCGCCTGCTGGATCTCTGATCCTCACAGATTATGAAAGCGGGTTGCTGACGAGTTATTACGTATGCGACAAGGACATCACTCACGCAGGCGAGCCGGTTGGCTTCTTCTACCACTCGCAATGCGGAGATTACGAATCCGCTTCGCTGCTCCCGCGCTTGTGGGTTTTTCGGGCGGACGGCTTCCCTGCTCAGCTTTCAGAGCTTGCGAAATCTATATCGAGGAATCAACAGGTTTGGATCTTTCAGGCCGGGTTCATCGTGGACCGCGAACCCCAGTTTCAGGCGCTACTAGCGAAGTATGGGTGCAATGCTCCGCGGAAATTTGGAGCGAATATCTTAGTCTGCAGAATTGAGCCGCCGAAGAGCTAAAACCGGCGAGGACGGTCGTCTTCTGAAAAGACAGCGGGGAGGCGCTGCGGTCACAAGAGCAGATTCCTCACCGCTAAATCGGTTCGGAATGACAGCCGCATTATTACGATCTCGATGAGAGAGTCTTAAATTATCGCCGCTACTGTGATTGATCGTTGGTGATGCCCTGAGGGGCGGAAGCTGCTTTCTCGGCTTTCTCTTTTCTCGCAGCCATGGCCTTATCGAGCCAATCGTCGGCAGCCTTACGATCCTGTGCGGCCTGGTCAGGCTGGTCGCATTCGCGGTCGGCCTTTTGACGGTAGAGGAGGTTCATATACGCCATCGCATCGTCGTAGTCCTGTCGCAACGACATCGCCTTATTCAGGCTATCCAAGCCCTCCTGCAGTGTGCCGCTATCTTTGTCGCGAAGGCTGGCGCAGAGTTTCTTATCCTTTAACGGCTCATCGGCACGCAAGCCTGCCTTGGACTTCTCCTCTTGCAAGGGCGTGAAGAGCTTCCAATAATCAATGACTCCGATTGAGTAATAAGCCTCAGGATCGTTGGGATCGAGCTCGACAGCGCGCTGGTTGTAGGTTTTTGCGTCGTCGAACTTCTTCATCTGAAAATACAGGCCGGCGAGGCTCTTAACGGAGTTGACGTTCTTCGGGTCCTTGTCGAGCACCGCCTTGTATTGCGCGATGGCGTTATTGGCGTTTTGCAGGTTCTCTGGAGACTCGACGCCCGGAATGTACTGGGCCACATAGGCCGCCGCCAGATAAATCTTTGCGTTAGAAAGACTCGGATCGAGCGTCACGGCATTCTTGAAGTGCTCAACCGCCTGCTCATAGCGGGCATTCTTGTATGAGGCAACGCCTTTGTTCAGCTGATCACGGGCCTTCAGTCTGTCGCAGCTTGCGGTTGAAAGTGCGAGTGCGGCAACTGCGATCAGCGCCAAAATTCGTATGTTGATTTTCATGAATCGTTGACTCCCCTTCGCCCGAAGCGCGCAAATTTCCAGCCGCATACGATAACACAACGGCGCACAAAGAATCGACGGGCAGGGATGCCCGTCGCTCGATAAGCATTGGGCGGAGACACCCGCCCTACAGCCTAACTCTATCCGCCGGCTTCGATCTTGGCCGTGATCAACCCAACCTTGTCGACACCCGAGGCATGGGCAATGTCGATCACATTTGCAATGTCGGCGAAGGGAATATTATCGTCACCCTTCACGAACATGACCTTCTCGGCCCGCGTCTTGAAGACGTCTGTCAAGCGGTCCTGCAGACCATCCCAGGTAGTATCGTCCTGGTTGATCTTCAAACCCGGTGTTTGCCCCGGTCCGTGATCAATCACCTGCACCACAATTGTACGGTCCGGGGGCGGCGCTTTCTGGTTCGGCGGCGGTGGCTGCGGAACCAGCGCGTCCAAGCCCCGCGAGACCACCGGCGTGATCACCATGAAGATGATCAGCAGCACTAGCAAAACATCGATAAGCGGGGTCACGTTGATTTCGCAACTTTGGCCGCCCTTACCGCCAACTGCCATTCCCATAGGAATTCTCCTGATTTCTAACTGCGATCTTTAGCTACTGCGTACCACCTGCGGTCGGAGTAGGAGCACCCGGGCCTCCAGGAGGACGATTACGCTGTTGCGGACGCTGCTCGGTCAGCAATCCCAAATCATCCACGCCAGCGGAGCGAACGTTGTCGACGACTTCGACGACGTTCTTATATTTCGCACGCGCGTCTGAGCGGACATATACTCGTTTATCGACCTGACTGGCGATCCGGTCCTTGATTTTGTTCGTCAACTGATCGGCCGCAATGCGATCTCTGCCCAGGTAGACGCTGCCGTCGCGAGTAATTGCGACCACGATTGCGTCCTCTTTGTCGGCATCCGTCATTTGCTCAGGATTGTTCACCTTCGCTAAGTCGACGGTGATGTCCTTCTGCAACATGGGCGTGATGACCATGAAGATGATCAATAGCACCAGCATCACGTCCACCATGGGGGTGACGTTGATGTTGGAATTGACCTTTGATCCTTCGTCTCTTTTAGCAATTCCCATACGGTTCTCCTGCCCGAAAATCGGAGGCAGATCCGGCGGGAGCATCGCTCCGGCCGGATCTTAGCAACTCAAGTGGAGCACCCTGAACTACGCACGGGCGAAGACGCCCGTGCCCCCACCAACTAAACGCTACCTGCGCACCGCGCCGCGGCGCTTCAGGAAGTAGTCGATCAGTTCGCTCGACGAGTTGTCCATCTCGACGTCGAAGGCTTCCACGCGCCCAGTGAGATAGTTGAACATCATCACAGCCGGAATCGCGACCAGCAGTCCAAAAGCGGTGGTGACGAGGGCTTCGGCAATACCGCCAGCGACAGCGGTCAAACCGGTTGCGTGCGCGGATGAAATTCCTTTGAACGCATTCAGAATGCCCATCACGGTTCCGAACAGGCCAACGAAGGGAGCAGTTGAGCCGATTGTCGCTAAACCGCCCAAGCCGCGCTTCAGTTCGGCGTGCACGATAGCTTCGGTACGCTCAAGGGCGCGCTTCGAGGCTTCGATGGTTTCGCCAGGAATGTCGCTGCTCTCCTGGTGTGCGCGAAATTCCATTAGGCCAGCGGTGACGACCTTGGCCAGGTGGCTTTTCTTGTTGCGCTCGGCGACTTTAATGGCTTCGTCGATCTTTCCGTCCCGCAGCGCGCCTGCGACTGCGGGGGCAAATGCCCGCGATTGCTTACGGGCGGCGCTGAAGGCCATCCAGCGGTCGATCATCACGCCGAACGACCAGCCAGACATGATGAAAAGAATCATGACCACAACGCGCGCAACCCATCCCATTTGCTTCCAAAGTGAGATAGGGTCCCACTGCGGCTCGGCTGCCTCTTGCAGAAGCCAGGTCGCAGTCATATGTGCTTGTGCTACTAGGTGTGTTGCTGCATGAGCTGCAAACATGAGTTGCTTTCCTCCTCAGGATCTTCAACCTAAAATCAGATGCTTACATTTCTTACTCAAGTTGTTCAGCCACTCCGAACCACCGCATCATTCCGGGTATCGAGCAACCGAGACGAACCAAGAATCTGCTTTGGAAAAGCAGATTCCTCACCGCTGAGCGGTCCAGAATGACAGCGGAGAAGACTATCCGCCGGAAAGCGTGAAGTTGACCGTAACCTGGGTGTCAACCTCGACGGGTTCTCCGTTCAGAATGTACGGCCGATAGCGCCACTGCTTCACGGCATCGAGCGCGGCCTGCGTGAGCAGCGGGTGACCGCTGAGCACGTGCAGGTTCTGAATAGTTCCATCCTTGCCGATGACGGCGGCGAGCACAACGCTGCCCTGAACACGGGCGGTGCGCGCCAGCGGCGGATACATGGGTTGCACGCGGTGCAGAACCATACCTTGGGTTACGCCCTGCGAAACGCGCACGCGCTGCACGGCCACCTTCGGCACAGCAATCGGAGCGCTACTGATGATGCCGCCAATCACACCGCCTGCAGCGCCGCCGGGAAGTCCTCCCGGAACTCCTCCCACCACGCCCATAGACGGAGGGGGAGCTTCCTCTTCCTTAATTATTTCGACTTTCTTTGGAATCTTGGTCGGCGTGCGCAGCTGGCCATTCACGATGTCAGTCTGCACCTGGTGGACGATGTGTACTGCGGCGGGTGGCGGTGGTGGAGGCGGCGGAGGCGGCGGCGCGACCAGCGCCATCATGAGCTGGGCTTTTGGCAGCGCCTCAGTAAAGAGCAGCGGAATCAGCACCATTACGCCAATGACGATAGCCTCAAGAAAAAACGAGAACGCTGTCGTCCTGCCGCGTTTGTCTTTCAGCTTCCTACCCGATTCAATCAGGCTGTCCTCAAACATAAGTTTCTCCCTGCACAGGTCTACTTTGCTTTAGACACCGGGCACCGCCAATTTGCTCCCAGTTCCAGAACAAATCCGGAACAAAAAGGAGACGTGCAACTCAGTAAAGCTCAAGAGCACGTCGTCAGCCACATTGGGCCAGACCCGGGAACAGCGCCAGCGAACAGCACTGCACAAACAGAGCGAACACCTACATCAGGATCAACTGCTTGGCCGCTCGGACGGGACTTGCCGGTTCGGCCAATACAACTAAGCCTTTACTTTCATCTTCTCCCGGCGACCGCCGCCTGCCGGAACCATTGCCGGCGGCTTATTACGGCCCGATCGCCAATCCTGATAGGCCACCAAAATCGGGGCCGCAATAGCGATCGACGAATACGTCCCGATTAAGATGCCTATTACCAGGGCAAAGGAAAACCCGTGCAACACTTCGCCCCCGAAAAGGAACAAAGCTAGCACAGTCAAGAATGTTAAACCCGCCGTCAAGATGGTCCGGCTCAGGGTCTGGTTGATGCTGCGATTCACGATATCCGACAATTTGTCGCGTCGCATGAGCTTCAGGTTCTCTCGAATGCGGTCAAAAACCACAATAGTGTCGTTGTTGGAGTAGCCGATAAGGGTCAGGATCGCTGCTATCACGGTGAGTGAAATTGGCTTATCGACCAGGGAAAATGCTCCTACCGTGATCAATGTATCGTGGAAGACAGTGATAACAGCAGCAACACCGTAAATCCATTCGAACCGGAATGCCAGGTAAACCAGCATTCCACCGAGCGAGTAAACCGTCGCCCAGAACGCCTGGTGCTGCAATTGTTTTCCCACCTGTGGCCCTACAATCTCTACCTGATAGACACCAAAATCAGAGAGAAAGAAACCGTCCTGAACGGCGGAGAGAACAGCGGGTTCGACAACTCCTTTGAGCTGATCGAAGCTGGCGAGAACGCCGCCTTGCGTTTTGTCGCGGTAATTCGTGATCCCCTGCGCGATTTGCGTGTAGCGTTGCTGCGCGTCGGTGCCGAGGTGAAGCGGATCTTTTTGCATCAGGTACGAGCTGAGTCCGAGCGAACTTGTGTTGTTCAGGTCCTGCTTGCCGGGTGAAGCATTCGTGCCAAGCGCTTTGACGACCTGGTCCCGGGGATCTTCGAGCTCTCCCTGGCGGACATTCTGCGGAACGTCAATCAGTACTTCATTGCTGCCGGAACCACCGTAGGTCTGGATGCGGACGTTGTTCAGTCCGGCACGGTCCATCTGTGACCGGATAGCGTTGTCGTTTGGCGCATGAGTGTACTTCACGTAAACCAGCGTTCCGCCACGGAAGTCGATTCCCCAGTTCGGGCCACGATGAACGATGAGCGAGATCACGCCTGCCGTGCTGAAGATCAGCGAAAAGGCGATGAAGTACCACTTCTTGCTCAGAAAGTCGATATTCGGATTACGAAAAAATTCCACGAAAAACCTCAGGTTTCAAATGTTTCAAAGTTTCAATGTTTCAAAGTTTCAGAGAGCAGAAACCTTGAAACCTCTGAAACTTCGAAACCTAAATACTCAATGCTTCGCCGACGCGCTTGCGGCTTAAGACCCAATCAAAAATTGCGCGAGAGACAAAAACTGCCGTGAATAAATTAGCAAGCAAACCGAACGTTAGTGTCACGGCAAATCCCTTGACCGGGCCAGTGCCGAAAATAAACAAGATTGCCGCAGAAACGATCGTGGTCACGTGCGTGTCAACAATCGTGACCCAGGCGTGACCAAACCCCTGCTCGACTGCCGAAGGCGGTGTTTTGCCATTGCGCAATTCTTCACGGATACGCTCGAAAATCAGAACGTTTGAGTCCACGCCCATACCGACAGTCAGGATCACACCGGCAATTCCCGGCAGAGTCAGCGTCGCCCCGGTGAATCCGAGGAAGCCGAGCAGGATAACGAGATTCAGGATCAAGGCCACGTCGGCGTTGATACCTGCAGCGCGGTAGTAAATCAGCATGAAGATCAGCACAGCAGCCATGCCGACCACTGCGGCCCGAACGCCAGCACGAATCGAGTCGCTGCCGAGCGAAGGACCGACGGTCCGTTCTTCGAGGTACTTGATTCCCGCCGGCAGCGCGCCCGAGCGCAGAATCATGGATTGATCTTTTACTTCTTGTTCGGTGAATCTGCCCCGGATGATTCCCTGGTCGTGAATGGGCTCATCAATCGTGGCTACGCTTTGAACTTTGCCGTCAAGGATCACGCCCAGAAGATCTTTCACGTGGGCTGATGTAAACGTATAGAACTTGCGTCCGCCATCGGCGGTCAGAGTAAAGCTGACGGCCGGCTGGCCATTTTCATCCGTGCCTGGGCCGGCAGTCTTCAAATCTTTTCCGCTCACGGCTGGGATGCGCGAGACGATGTACCAGCTTTGCGTGCCATCGGAATTTACCTTGCCGGGCATCAGCATTGAATCTTCCGGCAAAACACCACCTTTGTCCTGCAACGCGGCATCCTGACTCGGATAGGGACCGCCGAGAACCTGCCGGATTTCAAGCATGGCTGTCGACTGGATTAATTCCTTTACACGCGCGGGATCGTCTATGCCTGGTAGCTGCACCAGAATTTGATAATCGCCAAGTCCGTGTTCTTCGATGACGGGCTCGCTCACGCCAAGTTGGTCGATTCGATTACGAATTGTCTCAATCGCCTGCTGTACGGCTTGGTCTTTCAAAGCAGCCAAGTTGGTCGGTTTCATGGTGACAGCAAACGTGTTATTTGCGCCTGAGGTCAGATCGTAATCAGGAAGCCGGTCTTGAATTATCGTCCGCAGGTCGCCACTGGCCTGTGGCGGAACATCCTTAATCACGATCTGCTCCGGGTGATTTGCCGGATCCGGCTTGCTGATATCGGAGTAGTTGATCTTGGCATTGCGCATCGCCGACTTCAGCGTCTGGATGGCGCTATCGGAATCGACGTTGACGGCGTCGTTCACCTGAACCTGCAAAATCAGGTGCATGCCGCCTTTGAGATCAAGCCCGAGGCTAATTCCATGGCGCATGCCGGAGCCGTTGAGGAGGCCATTGGCCAAAGCGCCGCCGGAAAGGCCGCTCGGGATGCCGAACACGCCATAGAGGAAGACCAATATTGTGGCAACGATGATTACCGACTTCCAAGTCAAATTCTTATTCATGTGAATACCAACTACTCCGAAATGCCAGTTTCAGGGTTTCAAGGTTTCAACGTTTCCGTTAACCGCATCCCAAAGATTGAAACTTTGAAACATCCGAAACTTTGAAACCTCAGATGCAGCTACTTCGCCGCTGGCTCCTCCGGCGTGGTCACCGCAGAAATTGCCGAGCGGCTCACTTCCAAGCGCAAATTGTCCGGCGGGACCCGCAAATGCACCGAATCATCTTTCAGGGCAACAATCGTTCCGCGTATGCCGCCGCTGGTGGTCACCTTGTCTCCCGTTTTCAGTTGACCAAGCATGGCCTGCCATTTTTTCTGCCGCCGCTGCTGCGGCATGATCAAAATAAAATAGAAGATGGCGAATATAAAGATGAGGGGCGCGATCCCGATCCAACTCGGGGTGCCGCCCGTCTGCCAGGCAATTAGGCCGTATATCAACATTCGATGCTTTGACGGAAGCTACTGCGAAATCAGAACCGGGTGTTACACAATTCCGCTAATACGCGCGTCTCTACAAACTGTCTGAATCCTTTACACTCTTCGCGGTTAAGCCTCAACGGGCAGGTGCCGGAGGCATTCCGAGATCAACAAGGAAGGATTCCTCAGAAGGCCGGCTGCTTTCTCTACGTTACCAGAAAAGAAAGCCGCACACTTCCAAGTCAAATAGAATGCCGGACGCGCCGCATAGTGTCAAGGTAGTAGCTGAGGTTGTGGATGGTATTTAGAACTTGCGCAAGTAGCTCGTTCGCGGCGTAGAGGTGACGCAAGTAGGCGCGGGAATATCTTTGGCAGACGCGGCAGGTGCAATTGGGATCGAGCGCGCTTTGATCAGAGGCGTAGCGGGCCTGTTTGATTGATATCTTTCCTTCGGAAGTGAAAAGCAGTCCGTGGCGCGCAGCACGGGTGGGAAGGACACAATCCATCATGTCGACGCCAAGCTTGGCGTATTCGGCAATTTCTTCGGGGGTACCGACGCCCATCAGGTAGCGCGGCTTGTCCTTTGGAAGATATTCCAGAGTTGATTCGACGATTTCGCGAGTGAGTGCCCGCGGCTCACCAACGCTGAGCCCGCCGATAGCGTATCCGTCAAAGCCGATTTCGATGGTGCGCTCGGTGGATTCCTTGCGCAACGCGAGATCCATGCCGCCCTGGACAATGCCGAAGAGGGCTTGGGTAAAGTTTCGAGTTTCGGGTTTCGGGTTTCGAGTGGCTGAGGGCTGAGGGCTTGCCCAGGGCACCTCGTTCTTATGCTCGTCAAAATATTTCTTGCAGCGTTCGGCCCAGCGCAGCGTCATCTCCATCGAGTCGCGAATGCGTTTTGGCTCCGCCGGAAATTCGGTGCACTCGTCGAACGCCATGATGATGTCCGCCCCGAGGCCAATCTGGGCTTCCATTGATTTTTCGGGCGAGAGGAAGTGCGACGAACCATCGAGGTGGGAGCGGAAGGTGACACCTTCTTCGCTTACTTTGCGAAGATCGCTAAGGCTGAAGACCTGAAATCCGCCAGAGTCGGTAAGAATGGCGCGCGGCCACGACATAAAGCGATGCAGGCCGCCGAGTTTGCGAATTTGCTCGACTCCGGGACGGAGAAACAGATGGTAAGTATTGCCAAGTAGAATTTGAACGTCAAGTTCTTCGAGTACGTCTTGGGGAACACCTTTGACAGTCGCCTGCGTGCCGACGGGCATGAAGACGGGGGTTTCGATGGGCCGGTGCGTGGTGAGAAGCCGTCCCCGGCGGGTAAAGCCGCTCGTCTTTGTGATTTCGAATTGGAAAGACACTCAGCGCGATTCTATCGGACATGAAGAAATATGAGGTGCCCAACCCTGGCAAATTTCAGCAGACGAAAATCGAAAATCTTTACCACAGAGGACACGGAGAACACAGAGGCACGCCACAGAGACCGTCCTTGAATTATGGGAGCGGAATGATGGGTACGATTTCGCCACGAATTGTTCCCCGCTGAACAATTAATTTTCCAACCGTTATCGGTAAGCTGAATCGCCTTGGGCCGGCGCTGCCGGGATTGAAGTAAAGAACGCCACTTTTCGTTTCTTGTTTGGGGACGTGGCTGTGGCCATAGATGATTGCCTTAATGCCAGCCGCTTCCGGTTTCAGATCCAGCTTTTCCAGGATGTGCAACACATAGATTGCAACGCCATCGACTTCGAGGATCTCGGTTTCGGGAATGCTCTTTGTCCAGGGACCGTGATCTACATTGCCACGGACAGCGACTAGGGTCGCGATTTCGCGCAGTCGATCGAGGATTGCCGGATCGCCGACGTCGCCGGCGTGAATGATGTGGTTTGATCCTCGCAGCGCCGCGATAGCTTCGGGACGCAGCAGGCCATGCGTATCAGAGACTACGCCGATTGTCTTCACGTTTTCTTTCAAAAGACCTTAACCGCAGAGTGCGCAGAGAGCAGTCGCCGAGAACGCAGAGAAATCACGGCTATCCGGCGAAAATCTACTTCGTTGGCACGATCGGCAAGATCAGCGCCGAGGGATGCTCCGCATCGTGCAAAATGACGTTGGTTGCCGTCACGAAATGATCCCCGGTGTTTCCGTGTGTCGTTTTCACATAGCGCAATTCGCCAGTGTTCAGGTTGCGATCAAAGCGGGGGAAGTTGCTGCTCGAAACTTCCAGCCGCAGCACATGTCCTTTTTTGAAGACGTTGCTGGTCGCCCAAAGATCAATGGTCAGCTTGTAGATCTGACCGGGATTCAGGAGGGTTGGGGTCTCGCGTGAATCGCGATAACGCGCGCGCAGAATCCCCTCGGTCAGATTTTGTGCGAATCCATCGGGACCGACGTCAACCAGCTTGCCGGTGAAATCGGTGTCAATCGCCGAAGACTTTACATAGAGTTCAAGCGAAACTGGGCCGGTGACTTCCGTGTCTTCCGACATCGGAGGAGTCGAATAGACCAGCACATCCTCGCGCGCCTCAACCGAGCGTTGATCGCGCGGGCCGGCTTGCCAGCGTTGCGACTCGCAACATAACGGACCGCCCACGGTGGGGACGGGATTCCCGGGATCGTAAACAAATTGATCAGCCGATTCCTTGCCTGCGGGCGCATTCGAAAGGGTCCCGTTTCCATGCAGCGAGTTTGCTTTTCCGTTCGAATGCAGGAAATATTTTGTGCTCTTCGCACGCGCGAGCGGCCACTCATCCTCGTCGCGCCACTGGTTCGCACCCATGACAAACATCTTTACCGGTTTGCCTGAGGCAAACTCGTTGTGCTCTCCCTTGAATAAATAGTCGTACCAGTGCCGCGTAATCTCGCCCTCATCGATGTGCGAGGCAGCGCCGAAGTCTACATCCCCGATCTTCGGCCCATTGCCCGCGTGACCACCGACAATGATCATCAACTGTTGACCTTTGCGCGCCTCATCGCTTCCGCCGTGCGCCTTAATTCCCTGGTAGTTGCGCAGCGAGCCACCGAGGAAAAGGTCATACCATGCTGCGACGTGAAGTGCGGGAACCTTAATGTCGGCAAAATGCTCCTCGATCGAGAGCGCCTTCCAATAATCGTCGTAGCTGGGGTGCGCGAGCCAATCGAGGAAATAAGGCGCCGCGGACGCATTCGATCCGAGATCAGGGCGTTTTTCGAGATTTAGGATCGGATAATCGGTCAGCGGGAGCTTCCAAATTCCCGCCACGGGATCGTTCTGGCGTTCGGTCAGGCGATCATAGGTATTCTGCGCGAGACCCGAGGTCCAGTCCTCATTGAACCATTGCGCAAAAGCGCCGCCGGTGTAAGTCCAATTCTCGTGATAGTTGCTTGCGGTCACGACAGGACAGATTCCGGCGAGGTGCGGCGGATGCGTGATGGCCGCGAGCATCTGTGTCGCACCCACGTAAGACCCGCCAAACATTCCAACTCTGCCATCCGAATGGGGCAGCGCGGCAGCCCATTCGACAGTGTCGTACCCATCATTCGGTTCGTTCTTGAAGGTGTACCACTCGCCTTCGGAGGCATACCGTCCGCGCACATCCTCGAAGATGACGACGTATCCCTGCGCCGCCGCTTTGATCCCGAACTCCACCCCGTTGTCTTTGTTGTAAGGAGTGCGTTGGAGGAGCACAGGAAACTTGCCTTCGGCGTTCGGGCGGTAGATGTCCGCCTTAAGTTTGACGCCGTCGCGCATAGTAACTACCACGTTGCGCTCGTAGGTGACGGGATATTGGTTGGCGGCGCTTGCAGCGATTGAAAACAAAAAGACAGCGAGAACCGATTGGGTTCGCTTCATCAACGTTCTCCAGGGAAAGGAGTTCGACGGCAGGAAAGATTAACAGAGTCCAGCGTGTACGAGGAGCAGGATTTGCCGAGACTGCTCACCGCAGGCTCAGGCGGCGTCAATTTTGGCTTCCTCGATCAGCAGAATGGGAATGTCGTCGCGAACGGGATATACCCGCCGGCACTCGGCGCACTTCAGGCTCTCGTGATTCGGCGAAACGGTCAGCGGCTTTTTGCACGCGGGGCAAACCAAAATATCGAGCAGGTCCTGAGGAATCATGACCGAATTGTACGGCAAAATAATGCCGATTCGGCTTGGGGATTAGAGACTGTCTTGCAGGGCGTGGAGCGTGCAACTGCATCCGGGTTCCGTTACAGTATTGTTTCCATGCTCGATCTCAGCTTTGTTCGCAACAATCTTTCTAAAGTCGAAGCGATGCTGCGCAATCGCGGGGTTGACCCGGCAACCGTCTTGAAGGACTTCCCTACAGTTGAGGCGCAGCGCAGACAAGCCATTCAGTCCGCCGAGACCCTAAAAGCCGAGCGCAATCGCCTTTCGGCGAAAATTCCGCAGATGAAGAAGGCCGGCGAAGACACGTCTCAAATCATATCGGACACCAAAGCCATGCGGGACCAGATCCAGGAGCTCGAAAAAGCGGCCCAGGAATATGACGCTCGCATGACGGAAGTGTTGGTAGGAATTCCGAACATGCCGCATGAGTCCGTGCCGGTCGGAACCTCGGCTGATGCCAACGTCGAAGTGCGACGTTGGGGCGTTCCACCGAAATTCGATTTCACGCCAAAACCGCACTGGGAGGTTGGCGAGCAGCTTGGAATTCTCGATTTAGAGCGGGCGGCGAAAATCAGCGGCGCGAGATTCGCGGTTTATTGGGCGGCCGGTGCACGGCTGGAGCGCGCTCTGGCGAACTTCATGCTCGACGTTCACACCCGCGAGCACGGATATACAGAAGTGTTGCCTCCGTATTTGGTCAATTCCGAATCGATGTTCGGGACAGGCCAACTGCCGAAGTTTGCGTCAGATTCATTCCGAGTGCCCCATGGCGAGAAAGATATGTGGCTGGTTCCAACGGCGGAAGTGCCGGTCACGAACCTCTATCGTGACGAAACACTCGATGGAGGCAAACTACCAATTTGTTTGACGGCGTATACGCCATGTTTCCGCAGTGAGGCCGGATCCTACGGAAAAGATGTTCGTGGGATCATCCGCCAGCACCAGTTTCAAAAGGTTGAGCTGGTGAAGTTTGCGCGCCCGGAAAGTTCGTATGACGAACTTGAGAAACTGACGCATGATGCCGAGGAAATCCTGCAGAAGCTGGGCCTGCATTATCGCGTGATGGTCTTGTGCACCGGTGACATGGGATTTTCTTCGGCCAAGACCTACGACTTAGAGGTCTGGCTTCCCGGGCAGCAGCTGTTTCGCGAAATCTCGTCATGCTCGAATTTCGAATCTTTCCAGGCGCGGAGGGCGAATATCCACTACCGGCCTGATGGTAAAGGGAAGTCTGAGTTCGTGCACACGCTGAACGGGAGCGGACTGGCGGTAGGCCGCACGTGGCTGGCGATCGTTGAAAATTACCAGCAAGCGGATGGTAGCGTGATCGTGCCCGAAGCCTTGCGGCGATACATGGGAACTGATCGCATGGAGCCCGTAAGGCGCACAAAAACAACTCATACCGGGTGAAAACGATCTACACTGGGGACGGAAAGTGGCTAGTGGTCGTTAGCGGAGGAGCGATCAGCAGTTCGTGGCTGTTCAGAGCGAAGGGTTGGTTTTCTCGCTACTGCCCACTGACCACTTGCTTTCATGCACACTGAATTAAAAACCGTGGAGACTCAGGTGCCGATGCCGGTAGGGCGCGTTTGGCCAACCATCAAGGGATATGTCTTTTGGTCATACGAGCGGGGGACTGTCCAATACGATGTGATGGTCACGCTGATCCTGCTGTTTGTGTTCTTCTCTCCGCGATTGATCGATTTTAACGACCGACCTGTAGAACATAATCCGCACTCAACCGGGGTTGTCGTATACCCGGACGGGCAAGGGGGATTGATTTATCAAGTAGAGGCACGGGCGGTACCAAATGGCAACGACCAGACCATCAAGGCCGGGCTGCTGCGCGTGATCGAGCCGATTTCTGGCGGGGTCAGCATTTCGCGTTACGAATCGATCAGAGATATACGAGGCCGGGTCACGTTGTACAAGGTCTGGGTGCAGAGGGAATAACAATCATCCGGCGAGTATGAAAATTCCGTCTCTAAATCTGGGAAAGTTCGCGCGATGGTCAGGGGTACTCTTGTTGACGCTCGCGGGACTGAAGGTGGCCGTCGGCGCGGACAAGATGAACTTAGAAACCGTCCTGGCGCAGATAGACCAAACCGCTACCAAGTTCCATACCGCGCAAGCCGATTTCGTTTGGACGACGTTCAATAGCGTGGTGAATGAGATCGCCAGCACCGACACGGGGAAAATCTATTTTGAACGTAGTGGGAACGACGTGAAGATGTCGGCGACCATGAATCCTCCAGACGCCGAGGAGATCGTCTTTTCGGAAGGAAAGATCGAAATCTACAGACCCAAGCTAAACACGGTGGACGTGTACGACTCTGGCGCACACCGCGACGAATTCGAGGCATTTCTCGTGCTTGGTTTCTTAAAGAGCGGCGACGAAATGCGCAAGTCTTTTGACGTGAAGTACGACGGCCAGGAAACAATCGATGGAATCGATGCCGCGAAACTCGACCTCGCGCCGCGAGCGGAGAACATCCAGAAGCACTTTCCACAGATCGTGCTGTGGATTGATCCGGAGAATGGCATTTCGGTGCAGCAAAAACTGGTAGAGACGAATGGGGACTATCGATTGGCCAAATACTCACATATCCAGCTCGGAAAAAGATTTTCTGGAAATGTGTTCAAGTTGAAAACACACGGCGCAACAACAACTACAAACCATTAGGAATCAGCAGCTTACGACTTTCCCGGCATGAACTTCGGGGCTGCATTATGAAAACTGCGGCGTTATACTCAGAGACGCCATCCAAGAAAAGTGATTTTACTGAACACCCCGGAGTCAAATGGCGAAAGTTTTTACCATCCCAGTCCCTCCTGATATCACTCGGAAGAAGCCGCGCGAGCGCACGTCTGATCCGCGTTATGTAGACGGCCAGCGTGTGCTGGTTGAAGCTATGCGTTATTTGGCGCGGACGGACCCAATCGCAAACCGCCACGCAATCGAACTGCTCTCTGAGCACGTGCGGACCCGCTTCCGGATGAGCGACTCTCCACTCAGCTAACTGTGTATTTCGTGGCTCGCGTTGGGGTTCCTGCGCGTGAGTGCGCATGCCACAAAGACGAGCAGGATTGGATACATTTCTAACGTGTATCGCGGTTCGGGATTTTCGAGCGATCCCAGGAACAACGAGCGCAGGACGACGAACAGTAGCAGCAGGCTTGTGTATCTGAACAAGCGAACGCGCATCCAGCCCACGAGTCCGCAAGCTGCATAGAAGAGACCAATCACTCCGAACAAAATGGCGAGCGCCGACCATTTTGGTTCGTCGTTAAATTCCCACCATCGGCTGTCAGACGGCAACATTTCCGTTCGTGGGCGAAGCCACATGTCGAGAATTCGCAGCAGGGGAAGGCCGCAGTAGTAGCGGATGGGATGCTCTCGAATTCGGCTCGATGCAAGCGCTTCGAATTGGGCATCAAGTTTGGGCGAAACGTGGAGGAGTTGGTTGTAGTCGCCGACTAGCACGAAGGTTAGATCTCGCTCGCGAGGAGTATCGAAGGCGCGAGCCGGGAGTTTCGCTGGATCAATGGGCGCGCCCGGTTCCTGCCAATAGATTTCTTCGACCGAAGCGTAGTCTGCCATCCAGGTCTTTACCCAACGATTGAAGCCCATCGGCACGAACTCACCTTCTTCATTGGCATAGCGCGGGGCGAGCGGCTGAAAGCGATGAAAGACATGCCAGTTGCGCAGAGTCCATGGCACGAGTGGAAGAATGGCAACTGCGACCAGTACGACGCCCGCGGTCAACACTCGACGCCCGTGAAATCTCGATTGTGAGCCGGCGAGGACGCCCGCTCTACCACCCTCCTGCCGCGAGAGGAAAATATCTATGAAGAGAAACACTCCTATCGCGATAAGCAGCAGCGCGCCATCTGGTCTCAGCAAAATGGCGGCCGCGCAGGCAAGGCCAGTTGCGGCCCAATGTTTCAGCGAATTTTCTTCAAGGGCCGTTATCGTGAGATCAAAGGCGAGCACGGTGAAAAATACTTCGAGGGTCTCAGTGAGAGCAGCAGCAGAATAATCGGCGAGAAATGGACACAAACAGGCGAGGACAAATGCGATCCTCGCGGCGCGGGGACCGATCAGCTTCAAGGCGATGTCGGCGCACAAGAAACAGGTGCCCAGATCGATAAACATTTGCGTGAAGAGCACCGCTCGGTAGTGCTCCAGCCCGGCAATCCAGAAGATGAGAGCCAGAAATGCCGGATAGCCCGGAAGGCGAATATAAGTTGGAGAAATCTCGTCGGGCCCGCTCAGGCCATAGATACCGTGCTGCAACCAGTTTTTCGCGATGTCACCATAGATGAATGAATCGGTGACTACTCCTGGAAAACGGAAGATGAACAAGAGCCGCAGTAGCAGCGCGGCGATCGAAAAGATAAGAAAGAATCGCAGGTTTCTGCGAACCAGTTCGCGCACGTTGGGAATATATCGCGTTTCGGCGCTGCCTAATCATCTACTTACCATCTGATTGAGCATCTAATCTAAGAGGTTTGACCCTCCTTCATCCTCCCGCTAGGATGTTTTTGGTTCCGGCATGGCGCAACCTGTTTTTTACGATCCCAAAAAGGCGCGATGGCGACGGCTTAGAACGCTGCTCGATCTTACCGGCTTCCTAGTTACCACGGTGGTCATCGTTTTCCTGTACACCGCCATGAGGGAGCCACTGCCAAAGCTTTTCCTTCCTTTTGAAAAGCTCCCCTATCACGCCCTTAAAGAACCCTACAAAGGTTTAAGAAACACCGAGCGAGAGAGAGCGCGTGAGCGACGTCTGGCGATTGCCCGGCGCAGCCACCGGCGCACGAACGTCATGCCGTCGGCTGTGGAGTTGAACGCGGATGAAGGGATCCGCGCGGCGTTCTACGTTCCGTGGGATGCCGCGAGTTTCTCATCGCTCCGGGAGTATGCACGTCAGATTGATTTGCTTTATCCCGAATGGTTGCACGTGTTAACTGCCGACGGCCATTTGCAAGGTGTCGATAACGAAACCAATCGCTTTTTTGACGTTGTGCAGCACGGGGTGGTTCGTCCCGTTGATTACAAGGTGATGTCGTTCCTCAAGACAGAAGGCACGGTCACCGAGGTCTTCCCACTGGTCAACAATTTTGACGGCGCTAACTGGATAGACATTTCAGCTTTTTTGAATGATCCCGACGCACGCGGGAAATTTCGTAAGGAGATCGCTGCATTCCTTGCCAGCGACAAATATCGCGGCTTGATTGTTGATTTCGAAGAGTTCCCCCCGAAGGCGCAGCCGCGGTTTGTGGATTTGCTGAACGGTCTATCGAGCGATTTGCACTCCAAGGGCATGAAGCTTTATGTGAGTTTGCCCGCAAACGATCCGGATTTTGACTATCGCGCGATCGGAAAAGCAGCCGACGGCGTCGTGCTGATGAACTACGACGAGCATTTTGGAGGGGGCCCCTCCGGGCCGATCGCTTCGCAAGATTGGTTCGTAAATAACCTGACGCAAGCGAAGAAGTACATCCCTCTGAATAAACTTATCTGCTCGGTCGCGAACTACGGGTACGACTGGGTGAAGAAGCCAAAACGCGGCAGACTTCCCGAGGGCGAACACGACACAAATAAAAACGTGCAGGACGCGTGGTTGGCGGCGCGAGATTCGGATGCCGATGTTGACTTCGATGCAGACAGCATGAATCCGCGCGTGACTTATTTGGACGAACACAATGTGCAACACGATATTTGGTTTTTGGATGGCGTAACCGCCCTGAATCAGATGCGCGCTGCCCGGGCGCTCGGGATCAGCACCTTTGCTTTGTGGCGGCTTGGCTCTGAAGACCGCTCACTCTGGAAAATTTGGGACTTCCCCATGGAGACGTCGGCGCCTTCGAAGCTCGCCGACGTACCTCCTGGTCAGGATGTAGACATGGAGGGCGCAGGGGAAATCCTAAACGTGGAAGCGACGCCTGAGAATGGCCAGCGCAAAATCGAACTGGACAACTCTACTGGATTGATTACCGACGAAACCATGGACTCTCTGCCAGAGCCCTATCGCGTGGGTCTCTACGGATCGAGTCCGAACCAAATTGCGATCACCTTCGACGATGGGCCGGACCCCGAGTGGACTCCTAAGGTGCTCGATATCTTGAGGGCCGAGCACGCCAAGGCGACATTTTTTCTGATTGGGAATCAGGCTGACAAGTTCTCGTCACTAACTTCGCGGATTTATAACGAGGGCCACGAGATTGGTAATCACACTTTCACCCACCCCGACATCAGTGATCTTTCGGGCACGATGGCGAAACTTGAATTGAACCTTACTCAGAGCCTGTTTGCCAGCCGGCTGGGCATTCGCACCATTCTGTTCCGTCCGCCGTATTCAATTGACGCCGAGCCCGACACCGAAGATGAAGTGAGGCCACTCGAAGCAACTGAGAGCATGGGCTATTTGACCATCAGCGATAAGATCGACCCGAACGACTGGCGCGCAATCTATCCCGCCGAAGAGCTTGCCAGTTTCGTGGCCAAGCATCTTCCGCCTTGCTCACCAACCGACCGCAGCTGCGGGAACATCATTCTGCTTCACGATGGTGGGGGCGACCGCAGACAGACCGTCCGCGCGCTGCCAATGATTATTGCGGCGATTCGCGCCAAGGGCCTGCAAGTCGTTCCACTCAGCGATCTGCTGCACATGAGCCGCGCCCAGGTCATGCCGCCGATTGCGCGTAACGAGCTGTGGTCGGCATGGCTTACATGGCTGGGCTTCTGGATGTACGGCACCGGATTGCGCACAATCGCCTTTATTTTCTTCATCGGTGACTTGCTGATGATTGGAAGGCTGCTGTTCGTCGGCGCGTTCGCGATTTATGACAGGTTCAGGCCGCAGCCCTTTGGTATAGAGGCAAGGGAGGCGTATCAGCCGCGAGTTGTAATTCTGATCCCGGCATACAACGAAGAGAAGGTGATCGAACGCACCATCCGCGGTGCGCTACGGTCGAGCTATCACAATCTGCGCGTGATCGTGATCGATGATGGATCGCGGGACAACACACTCGAAGTTGCGCGTACCTGTTTCCCGAGAGAAATTGTTGCTGGACGGTTGCTGGTTTTGACAAAACCTAATTCCGGGAAAGCCGATGCGCTGAATTTTGGGTTGAAGCACCTGTGCGAAGAGGAGGAAATTTTCCTTGGGATCGATGCCGACACCGTAATTGCGCGTGATGCTGTCGCGCTACTGGTACCGCATTTCCTAAGCCCGAAGGTTGCAGCGGTTGCCGGCAACGCCAAGGTCGGCAATCGCGTGAACCTGTGGACGCGATGGCAGGCGCTTGAGTACATCACCAGCCAGAACTTCGAACGCCGCGCTTTGAACACGCTCGGGGCGGTGAGTGTTGTGCCCGGAGCCATCGGGGCATGGCGCACTTCGTCCGTGCGAGAAGTTGGCGCTTATCACACAGATACTGTTGCCGAGGATGCCGATCTCACTATGGCGCTCCTGCAGCGCGGGTATCGCGTGGAATACGAAGACCGTTCGCTGGCATACACCGAGGCCCCAACCAATGCAAATGGATTGATGCGGCAACGCTTCCGCTGGTCGTTTGGAATATTGCAAGCAGTGTACAAACATCGCGAGGCGTTCGCGCGCAAAGGGGTGCTCGGATGGGTGGCGCTGCCAAACATTATTGTTTTCCAAATTCTGCTGCCGCTGGTCTCGCCATTCATCGACATCATGTTCTCGGTGGGTGCGATCTGGTATTTCGTGCAAAAGCACTTCCATCCTGAGTCCACCGATCCTGCGAGTTTTCAGCGCCTGGTAATTTTCTTCGGAGCATTCCTGATTATCGATTTCATCACTTCGGCAATCGCCTTCGCGCTAGAACGGCGATCGCCTGACACGCGCGAAGATCCCTGGCTGCTCAGCCAGGTGTGGTTGCAACGCTTCGCTTATCGCCAGTTGTTTTCGATTGTTCTGTTCAAAACCGTAAAGCGGGCGATCCAGGGTGAGCCATTCTCGTGGGACAAATTAGAGCGGACGGCGGCGGTGACCTACCACGAAGCCGACGAATCGATACATGTGTCGTAATACCTCGCAATGATGATTCCATGCTGTTCTCTAAGCGGGTTTGCGCAGCGCATTCCGGGGCGCAGCGGCTTTCATGCAAGGACGCTGCGACAGTGAATCATAGAGAAAGCTCATTTCCTTAGCGACGTTGTCCCATAAATAGCACTGCCGGACGCGCTCCTGAGCACGGCGGGCGGCATTTTCCCGAAGGGTTGAGTCTTCCAAAAGCACAGCCAGCATGCGCCGAAGATCGTGAACATCACCGGCTTTGAAAGTGAAACCCGCATCGGCAATTGCTTCCACATTCTCAGGAATGTCGCTCGCCAGGACACAAACGCCTGCACCCATGGCATCGAGCAAGCTTAAGGACAGGCCTTCCATATCTGAAGGCAGAACAAACAGCGCGGCATTGGTCAAGAGTTCGTCGAGAGCGGGGCCTGAAACCCAGTCCAGGACTTTGACGCGCTCGCTGTGATGTTTGCGCAGACCGGCTGCATATTCGTCGGTGTGGCTGGAGCCACCTGCCAAAACTAACTTCATTGGCGTCACGATCGCCTCGAATGCGTCGATCAGCAAATGACAATTTTTTTCGGGTGAAAATCGGCCTAGGAATAGAGCGTATTGCTTAGGCAGCAACCCGAGATGCAGCTTGCGATGTGCGTATTTCGGTTCCGTTTGGGACATAGAGACAGTTTTTCTTGTAGCGCGACAAATAGTGTTGTTGCAAAGCGCGTGATACGACCACGGTTTCATTCGGCAGCCGTGCGGAACTCCATTCACCTAGCCTCAGCAACGTTCTGGCGGGCGTTCTCCACTTCTTGCGTTTCCAGTCCAAGCCTTGCACGGTGACGATGGTTTTCTTTCCAAAAATGCGCGGGAGGAAAGCAAACATCGCAGGCCCGAGCGCGTGGTAGTGAATGATGTCGTAGTTGCTGAAGCAGGCATGAACGGTACTAAGCAATGTGTGTACAAGGGTCTCCAGGTGCTTGGTTCGAATGGTAGGCAGGCGCAGCACTCGCATGCCCCGATACTCTGCGGTGGTCGATGTGAAGTAGGTTCTGCAATAGACAGTTATGTCATAGCCCATGCTTGCGAGCCGCTCGCCAACTTCTTCGTAATATGTTTCTATGCCGCTGTATTTAGCCGCGACACCGCGTCCGCCGATGAAGGCAACCCTGGGCCGTCTTTCTGGCTTTCGAGCCGCGACCATTGGCAAGCGTTGCCCCGGAGAAGCTTTCGTTTTCTGGGCGAGTGACTCATACATTGCTTCAAGCGCTTGCAAATGTTGCTCAAGAGAGTGGCGCCGGCGAACTACTTCGCGTCCTGCCTCGCCCATTTCCTGTGACAGCTCCGGATGAGCCTGGAGGAGCGCGATTGCCGCCGACAACTGCGCAACATCTCCCGCCTGATACAACAATCCAGTCTTGCCGTGTTGGATCAGCTCACGTCGCGAGCCGAGGTCTGAAGCGATGACAGGTCGTCCATGTGCGTGGGATTCGAGAATACTTTTGCCCATGGTCTCGTAAGCGCGCGAGGGAAAAACGCTGAACTGTGAATTGGCGATTAGATTTTCCAACGCCGGACCGGTCACATGACCCATAAATGCGACGTTGCTGATGTTCAACGTGGTTGTTAGAGCTTCCAGGCGCATCCGTTCTGGGCCGTCGCCGGCGATCACAAGCTGAAGGTGAGGCAGGGATCTCATGGCGCGAAGCAGGTCCTCGACGCCCTTCTCGGCCGAGAGACGTCCGAAGTATAGGATGTGCGAATTTGATGAGGGCGGAGTATCCAGCGAGGAAGTACTTTGAAAATGTGGCAGCACTTCGATTCGTGCCTTGTCCCATCCATTCTGGATGAGTTTCTCGCGCGCGAAGCAGCTTGGAACCAGGACCAGATCAACGCATTTTTCGTAACTCGCAATCCAGCGGTGAAAATATGCTTCGGCGGCGAGCACCACCGATGCCGCGGGCCCGCCTGCGTAGCAACCTTCACGGACCACATTCCAGAATTTTCCGCCCTGGCATCGCTCGCAAATGCTTCCTTTCGACACCAGGTTGTAACTGGGACAGATCAGTTTGAAATCGTTGAGGTGATAGATAACTGGCACGCGACGTTTCTTCAGCTCCCACAGAATTGACGGGGAAAGATGGTGATAGATGTTTCTGACGTGAGCTACGGCAGGCTTAAATTCATCGATGATTCGTGCGATCCGCCTACGTGCGTTGACGGAATAGATGGAACGAAATGCGAGCCTTGCTTTTTGGGTGATCCCTTGCGCCTGCTTAAAATCTGTGTGCCGGACAAAGTGTTGGTCGTAAGCAGACGGAGCGCCGCGTTCATCTGCCATAGAGAATAGCGCGACCTCGTGCCCGCGCGAGCGCATCAGTTCCATGGTTTCGAACAAGTACGCTTCGGTCCCGCTAAAGCGGAAGTTATATTTGTTGCAGTACAGGATGCGCATGGTCTATTTCCCTAACCGGGTCCGTGACATCGATGGAACTAAGAAAGTTGGCGACAAACTTTTCCAGGTTTCGCTTACGATTGAAATTGGATTGCACGTGTCTTCTTGCTGCTCGTTGCACACGCTCCAATGAATTCTTTCTGGTGCGAATCCCGTTTATCTTGGCCACGAAATCTGGCATCGAGCCTGGCTGGTATAAGAAGCCGGTTTCCCCATCAACGATCAGCTCTGGAATTCCAGTGATGTTCGGGGCGAGTACTGTTCGTTCCATGGCCATTGCTTCCATGGCTGCCAGAGGGATCCCTTCGCTGCGGCTCGTGAAGACGACCGCGTCAGCTTTGCTGTAGAGCATTGGCAACTGTTCGCGAGAGACGTGGCCGAGTAGTTCAACGTTGCTCGTGAGATTCAGGCCTTCAATGAGTTCCCGCAATTTCTGACGCTCAGGTCCGTCGCCTGCAATCACGCATTTGAAATTCACATTCGCGTTTTTCAGTTCTTTGCAGGCGCGGACTAAGAATGCGTGGTCCTTGATGGCATGTAGACGGCCGACACTGAGAATGCAGAACGCCGAATCTGTTTTGAGACGAGGCCCGAGCTGCCAGAAATTAAGATCGACTCCGAGCGGATGCACGAAAATTTTGTTTTGAACGATCTCCGGGTACTGCTTTCGGATGTAGTTACGATGAAATTCCGACACGGTCACGCAGAAACGGCACTCGCGAAGTTTGCAATCAAGATAATCGGCGCGGACCAGAAGGTCGGACCCGTGCAGGGTCATGCTGAAGCCGGCGTTCAGAAGGCGGGCTGCCACCATTCCGGTCCACGACGCGAAGTATCCGTGATGGACGTGAATATGACGAAGGTTTTGCTTGCTGTGACGCGCCGCGAGACACGCTCCGAGCCAGGTGTGCGCGAAGCATCGTAGCTTCCGCTCGAGTGGCTCTGGCCCGTGGACGATCCGCTTCATCAGATCCAGAAGCAGGTAGAACTTAGTCGCGAAAAGAGCCGACCCACGCAGCGCCAATTTCCAGTTGATGGGAAATAAATAGAGAGTCTCGCGTTGAAAACCAGCGGCCTCGACTGGAATCTGGCCCGGTCGCCTGAAACTGCAGCACACAACATCTCGCCCATTCTTACGCAACTCACGGATCTCTTCCCAAACATATGGCTCACTGGCCTCGGGAAAACTGTTCGCAAGATAGGCAATTTGGCTCACGCTGCCACCCCGCCAGGCGAGAACGTTTCGGCAATGGCTACTCCTTTGGAATTTGCCGCCAGGATTCCAGCGATTGTGAAGATCAACGCGTTCACGAACTGATAATTCATCACCACCGCACTCGCATTGATCAGGTATACGAGTAGAAGGAGAGGCCACAGGGTACGGAAATAGGGGCCTGCGAACGGTCCGTCTGCCTCGCGCAAGTCAGGGTTTGAATTGTGAAGGCGAAGCAGGCACATCATCAGCCAGGCATATAGACCGACTCCGAGCAGGCCGCGCTCGACTGCGAGCTCGAGAAAGGTATTGTGAAAAACGTAATATTCAGGGCGAAAACTGCTCACCCGCTTTTCGACTTCGGGTTGGATATCCCATTCCGTTCCCCAACCGAGGAGCGGCTTCTCGGTAAACATCTGCCAACCGGCACTGTACATTTCCGTTCTGAAGTCGACAGGCGAGCGGTCGAGCAAACGTTCGGCAAGTGAATCCGTCTGTGTTTGATAGATCCGGAGGGTGCCGCCCAGGACCGCTGCGGCAATGCAGAGCGCCAGCGCTACTCGACGAACTCTTAATGCAGACCCGAACCACAACAACAAGAGCACCGCCAATACCGCTGCGAGCCACACGGCCCGCGTTTTCGTCGCAAGCAGCGCAACCGGAACCGCGAAGAACAGAAAGACGCCAACCGCCCGATTCAGATGCCTTCGGCGAAAAGAGTCCAGCGCAAGAAGTCCCAGGAGCGCTAAGCAAACGCCATTAGCCACGGCCTGCAGGAACGGACCACGCGCCCGGTCGGCGTGGATTCCGATTCCCGGGTCAGTGATGAACCTTGGAACTATGAGAGAGCTTGCATTCAGTAAGGAAAAAATCGAAATCACGCTGAGATAAATCAGAGCCGTCAATAGGAAATATTCCAAGCGACGGCGCGAAACCTCATCGCGAAACACCATTCCTGCGATGTGGAAGCAAACAAATGGGACGGCGTACTTCGCGACAAATACGCTCCAGACTTGCGGGTCATAAGGCTGGGTGAAGGCGCTTAATAGTCCGAGGAACAGCAATGCGAGCAAAGGCCAGGTGGCGGAGTAAGTGCGGAGAGTATCGCAGCGGAGCAGCAGCCGCAGGCAGACGAGCACTATCATTGCGAGAAATGCAATTCGATCGATGGGCAGCGACTTCAGATCAGGCGGCCGGAAAAGCATGGCAGCAAGCGCGATCAGAAACGTAAGCACTGGCAGATTGAGCCACCAATGCAGAATTCTGAAGGGAAAAACGCCGAGCTGAGTTGAAACCTCGCGCAGGTCAGGCGTAGTCGTCAGCCGTGCGGCACTCATGCTCCACTGCCTTCAAGCACCACGAAGATGGTCCGCCACAAGATGGTGGCGTCCAGCCAAAGATTCCACCGCCGGATGTATTCGACATCCAGAGCGACGCAGCGCTCGAACGACCGGTCTTGGCGCGCCTTTATCTGCCAAAGCCCGGTAATGCCGGGTACAAAATCCAATCTCTGAAGATGATGAGTTTGATAAAGGCTGACGTCATCGGGAGGATGCGGACGAGGCCCTACCAAACTCATGTCGCCCAGCAGAACATTCCAGAGTTGCGGCAATTCATCGAGACTGTATCGCCTGAGAAATTTACCGATCCGTGTAATCCGCGGATCATTGGCGATTTTGAAGAACGCTCCGTCACGTTCGTTCTTCGATCGCAGCTCGCCTTTTATGGCGTCCGCGCCCTCGACCATGGTGCGAAATTTATAGCAGGTGAATTGCCGCCCCTTGCGTCCGGTCCGCGGGGCGCGGTACAGGGCAGCGCCTCGTGAGCCCAGCCTAACAACAGCACCAATCAGCAGAAGCAATGGAGCGAGTACGATTAGTCCGATGAACGAGCCAATGATGTCAAAACAGCGCTTTGCCGCAAGCTCGTATTCCGGCAATTGATGATCTTCAATCTTTAGCAGAGGAATGCCCGCTAGATTTTCGAACACGATCTCCCCAGTCAGTGACGCGACACCTAACTCCGGCACGATTCTGATGTCGAGCGAGTTACGGCGGCCCTCCTGGACTGCAATTCGCACAATGGCGGGATCGGCACTGGCGATGATCAATTCGTCGACAAATTCTTCGCGCGCGATCCTCCTCAACATCGACGGGCCATAAACATTTCGGAGATGGTTCTCGGCCATGAACCCTTTGATCGATCTGAGCGAACTCTGCTGCCTACGGAGAACTTCGGCAATCCGTTGAGCCTTTTGCCCGCTGCCAACGATGAGCACATTGCGTGTGCCCTTGTCGGTTAAGGGTGTCAGCATTCGGCGTACTCGCCTTAAAGCGAGCATGCCAAGCAAACTAAGACCACTGAAAGCTAGCAGCGAAACAACTGTGATTCGCGGCAACGAGAAGGAGCTTGACAAGAGCGCGAACAGGGTCGCGCAAGCAACTGTTCGAACCGCGGCGGCGATTTCAGCAGACGGGGTCGGCTCGCCTGCCGGATACAAGCCTTCCTCCATCGCGAACACGAGAAATGCAATAACGTAAATGAACAGGAGCGACGAACTCAGCGCCACAGTTTCCTGATCGCCAAGAAAAAATTTCTCCAGGCTGAAAGCCAACGCAATGAGAGCAACGTCTATGGCTGCGGGAACGAACATTGCGGCGTGAACGCGGTCGATCAGCTTGGGCACGAGCTCTGCTAAAAACTTCCTCAGCACCTGACGGTATGAGTCCGGAGCTAGGGTTGACGTTGGGAACTTCTCCAGCACCTCACCATATGGCTCTGGGTCGGTTGACCTTCCCGGAATTAACCGCGCGAAATTCGAAACCGGCAGCGGGAGTCCCGGTGAGGCTGGAGTTCGAATCTGACTGCGAAAGCCGAGGATGGTGGCGAGTTGTCCCATTTTGGCTAGATGTGTCGATAGATCGATTCCGGAATCGGCAGAGTTCTCTTGTCAAGCACGGTTCCTAAGAACGTGATCCCTTGCCGCACTAGCAATTCTTTCGCGCGCAACGCCGCCTGCTTGCGAGTTACGTTCGCGGTTAAGACCAGGACAGCCGCATCGCACATTCGGGAGAGCAGGGGTAGTTCGCTATCGAAAACTGCCGCTGAGAATAAGAAATAAGAAAATGCGCCCTTAAGATGCGCGAGGCCATCTTTGTCCGGCTCCCGTTCGGCCTTGATGCTTTCGAAAAGGAGAGCTGGTGGAATTCGCCTGACACGCTCGGCAACTGGCAGCGTGCAAGCTTGCCAAATGGTCCGGGCAGTATTTGAAGGCGCCTTTTTTAACGGCAGGGCTTCGCCAGTATTACCGGTTTCAACGATTCCAACCATCTCGCCCGAATGGTTCGATAAGGCAATAGCAATCTGTTCAGACAGGCCAGACGCTTTTGAGCTTGCATCTGCCGCCGCTAAGAGAACCGAGGTCCTTCTCAGTGCGGCTGTGGGGAAGAAAAGCTGATGAACCAAGGAAAGGGCAGGGTCCGGAACGGAATTCACCATCCGTGCCGGAGCTGGTTGTGAAATTTCGCGCCGCGGCACGGCTTCAGCGCGCGAGGTGACCTGTCTCCAGAGTTCTGCGCCGACGCTCATGAGGCCTCCGCCTTGCGAAGTGACCCAGTTACTCGCGCGGGGAGTGCCGCCAAGACCGGCGCGCCAAGATACGCCGCCACTTCCTCAGGTGTGCGGAATGAGGGATCAAAGTAATCGGTCGCGAAGGCCAGCCCGGTGCTGAATCCGCAGGCGCCGATCAGCGACAGACAACTCGCCGTCCAAAACGACCAAACCGGCGTCGAAGGTACTCGCGGGTCCTCGGCAATAGCTACATTCAGTAATCCGTTTTCATCGAGCGCATCGCCGATTCTGGCTTCTTCTACCTTCTTCGAATAGAGCAGCCATTTGTCCTCCGCCAGCTTGAGCTTCTGTTCCAGGTCGTGTTGGGCAATAGAACGTTGCTCGAGCCTGAGCGCGTCGGCGCGGTATTGCTCAACCTGAACCCTGGCTGTTTGCTCTTTCCTGGCGAGACCTGCCAACTCCACGCCGCTCTTGAGCCGTTCCGAGTGGGCCCATTCGTACTCAGGATTGTCCTGCGTGGTCTCGTCGCGGAGAGGGTTCGAATTTTCTGCTGCGATCGCCGTCTTCGCGAGGGCAATTTGCTCGTCGAGTTCCTGAACCAAACGATAGGTGGGCTGAAACTTCGTGAGCATCTCAGCTCTTCGTAGTTCGAGTTCCAGCAGCTTCGATTTCAACTTTTCCTGGAGCTCGGGATTGTCTGAGTTCTTGACCTCCACAACGCGATGTTCAGGCAGAGCATGCAAGGCCTGATCGAGGGTCCGGGCGCGTGCTGCAGTCCCGGCCGCCTGGGTCTTGATGCTCAACTCCAATGCTTCAGCCTCACCTAACTTTTGCAGCGTGATATCCCGCTCGAGATCGGCTGAAGCAATTCCTTCACTGCGGCTGAAAGCAATCAACTTTGCCTGAGCGAGTTCGAGATCTTGACGCGACTCTCTGGTTTGCTCTTCGAAAAAGTGACTTTCTCCACCCGGCCGGCGGAGAACCGCCTGTTTGAGGAGATAGGCGTGAGCTAACGAACGCAATACCGCTGCCGATCTGTCGCGGTCCGAGCAGTTGTAAGAAACCGCTATCAGTCGGGACTTGCGCACCGGCTGCACGTCCAGTTTGTTTGCGAGATGGCGAACCGCGTGGTCGATCCGTTCCTCATCGCTTCGCCGCATCAGCTTCGAAAACCATGTTGCCTGCGAGAGGCCGGTCTCCTCGACGACCTGGCGCAGGACGTCTTCGTCCCGCAAGAGCTCCGCCTGGGAGTTGAGTTCTTCTTCGGTGATCTCATCGTGTTCAAAGGCGGGAGAAGGAGTGGGGGTTGGCGTGATCGCGGGGTCAATCCGGCCGCGACGAACCAATATCTTCATCTGGGCCTTATAGGAGGGGAAAAGACTTGTGTACAAAAGGCCAATTATTGCGATCACCGCGAAAGACGTCGCGAACAAACGCTTATGCCTGAAGAAAACCGCGACCACGTCTCTGAGGGTGGGAGAATGCGCCGAGTGAGTCGAATTCACGATTTGTAGCATCTCGGCCATTTCTCAAAATTGCACAGGCGTAAAGAATGTGCTCAAGCTTGCGACCGGCAGAAATTTCCGGATTTTCGAAATACGGTTTTGTGGCACGAAGAGCATGTCGCCGGGCTGAAGTTCCAGGTCTTCTTCCAGGTTGTGCGATGCCAGCATGGCTTTCAGATTGAGCGGATGAGTTTCGACGATTCCGTCTGAAATCTTCCTAAACACCACAACATGGGAATGCTTGGACTGGTCGGTAAATCCGCCCGCGATGGCGACTGCCTCGGAAGCAGTTGTCGGCGAGCGCAATTCGTATTTACCCGGACGAGCGACCTGCCCGCCGACCAGGAAAGAGGGGCGATCAAAATCTTTTAGGATTACGCTTACCTCGGGATCTCGTAAAGTCCCGGCATAAGCATCTCGGATTGCCTCTTTCAATTCTGCAATGGTCAAGCCTTCGGCGGGCAGATCGCCTATCGCCTGCAAATCGATGAACCCATCCGGCAGCACAGTCACGGTCTGGTCAAATTCAGGGGAAAAGGTGAACTTGACCTGGACGACGTCACTTTTATGCAGCCGGTACAGCGGATGGCGCACCCCCGTCAGGGCCGGACTCCCACTGTCATTGGGACCCCTCGTACCATCCGCCGCACTCGCGCTTGTACTGGCTGTCACTAGAACCGACTGAGCTTGCATTTTCGGCAAGCTCGGCGCCAGCAACCCCAGAAGCAAAAGGAAGCTAAATTTAGGTTTCACTGTCATTGAGATCGGACTCATCGAATGCCGGAGCCGCCCAAGAAAACTAGCGCTTGGGGGAACGGCACAACAAGACGCGGAAAGTAGGGTGTACGAAAGTAGATAGTTCCGCTTACAACCGATGCGGTCTATTCGGGTGTTTTCCACAGCGTGCGGCCATCTGCGACGTTCTTTGGTCACTGAAATCGCTGGTTACCGGGAGTTACATTCGTGCCACGTTATCGCGCCCGTCTTTCGCGGCGGAGGCATGAGAAATCCAAGCGCATCTTCGACGGTCGGAATCAGAGTTTTGCTGGCTGATTCCAAACAACTGGAAAGCCAGCTACTGGCCGGTTCTCTCAAGGACCATGGCTTTCAAGTAGCTTGCTGTCCCAGCGAGATTTCTCCCATTTTGGAACTTATCGAACGCGGGATGACGGACGTGGCCGTGATCAGCTGCACCGGGCCGTGTTGCCCTACACCAGATCTGTCTATCTTCCGCACGATCCACCTGATGCAGCCGCAAGTCCCGAAGGTGTGCTTAATGGATATGGAGAACCGCGAGCTGGCGGTTCAGGCATTTCGCTCCGGAGCGCGCGGGCTGTTCAGCCTGGCGGATTCGTCTTTCCAATCATTTTGCGAATGCATTGAGCGGGTGCATCGGAGTGAAATTTTCGCAACTCACCAGCAACTCAGTTATCTGCTCGATTCCGTTTGCCAGCTGCCGTCGATGAGGGTTATAGGCGCGACCGGAGAAATCCTGCTGACCTCGCGCGAAGAACAAGTTGTTGCCCTGGTTACCGATGGACTTTCTAACCGTGATGTCGCAAACGAACTGGGACTAAGTGAACACACGGTCAAGAAGTACCTTTTTCGGATCTTCGAGAAACTGGGGATATCCAGCCGGGTTGAGCTTGTACTATACGCACTGCACAATGGCTCTCCGCAAATAGCGGGATGGAACGCGAGGGCGTAGAGTTCGTGATTCGTGGCTCGTGATTCGTGATTCGTGGTTCGTGAGTCAGGCTCAAGACACTCGCTCGCTGGCGGCTGGTCATTGCAATCCTCCTTTCAGTCGAGGCGGGGCATCAACGACAATGACCGATTCCTCTTGCCATGCAATACAATGTCTGGTCGCATAACCTTCCAGCGCGAAAATGCCTTCACCCGCAAAAGACCTCGACATACGAGATCAGGAAAAACAAGCCGCGGCCCGAGCGGCAGTGGAACTGATCGACTCCGGGCAAATTGTGGGATTGGGGTCGGGATCAACTGCCTCGCACGCTGTCCGATTTTTGGCGGAACGCGTTCGCGCTGGACTGAAAATTGTTGGTATCCCAACTTCGCAGAGAACGAAAGCTCTCGCCGAGCAGCTCGGAATACCATTAGCGACGCTGGACGACCATCCTCGCATTGATATTGACATCGATGGAGCTGACGAAATTGATCCGCAACTCAACTTGATCAAAGGCGGCGGCGGCGCGTTTTTGCGCGAGAAGGTTATTGCCTCGGTTTCTCGACGGTTTGTGGTGATCGGGGACTCAGAAAAGCAAGTTCGGCATTTGGGTAAGTTTCCGCTTCCGGTCGAAGTCATCGCCTTCGCGCAATCTTTGATAAAGCCGCAAATCGAGGCGTTGGGCGCGCAGGTCAAGTTGCGGGAATACGCATATGGCAATCCCTACGTGACCGACGAGGGTCATCACGTGCTTGACTGCACTTTTGGTGAGATCGCTGATCCACCGGCTCTGGCTGAAAAAATACGCCGCATACCCGGGGTGGTTGAACACGGTTTGTTCATTGGAATGGCTGAGATGGCGATCGTAGGAAAGAATGGGGAAATCGTTCAACTACGCAAGTGAGCGCAGCGTGTGCGCGACGGATGTTTGGCGCGGTCGGGCGCACTTCCGCCAGCCGGGACTACTCTTTGTTGGACTGCTGATCGTCACCTCGCTTTTTGGCGTCACACCATTGCAAGCGCAAGAATCTGCCCCAATTCAGATTCGCGTCAATGCCGCGCACCAGGACCGGCCGTTTCCTCCCGTCTGGGACAACTTCGGATACGACGAGCCAAACTACACCTACGCGCCGAACGGGCAGAAGCTTCTAAGAGAAGTTGCGGCACTCAGCCCTGTTCCCGCATACATCCGGGTGCATAACCTGCTCACTTCAGGGGATGGATCAGCTTCCCTGAAGTGGGGATCGACCAATGCATATACGGAGGATGCCTCGGGAAATCCTGTCTACAACTGGACGATATTGGACCGTATCTTCGACACATTCCACCAAACCGGCGTGAAGCCGTTGGTTGAAATCGGCTTCATGCCCGAGGCGCTTTCGACTGATCCTGAACCGTATCGTCACAAGTTTCCGAATGGCTCGATCTACACAGGTTGGGCATACCCGCCGAAGAGCTACGAGAAATGGGCGGAGCTGGTTTTTCAATTCGTGCATCATCTGCGCGAGCGATACGGTGAACCCGAGGTAAAAACCTGGCTGTTTGAGGTTTGGAACGAACCCGACATTGATTATTGGCAAGGGACGCCAGAGGAATACTTCAAGCTGTACGACTATACCGCCGACGCAGTCTTGCGCGCATTCCCAGGCGCTACCATCGGCGGGCCAGACTCGACCGGGCCTTCACGGCCAAAGGCGGCGAAGTTTCTGACTGAGTTCCTGCAACACTGCGATTCCGGGCAGAATTCCGCCACGGGAAAAACAGGGGCGCCACTCGACTTCATCAGTTTTCATCCGAAGGGATCACCCGCGTGGAAAGGCGATCACGTGGAAATGGGTATCGCTACGCAGCTGAAAGCGATCGATGAAGGATTCAAGATTGTCGCCTCATTTCCAAAATGGCGAGGCACTCCGGTCATTCTCGGCGAGTCTGATCCTGAGGGTTGCGCCGCTTGCTCAGCAGAGAAGAACCCGCAGAACGGCTACCGAAACGGACCTCTCTATGCGAGCTATACCGCAGAGGCTGTGGATCGCACGCTGGCGCTGGCTGAGCGCGAGCACATCAACCTGAAAAGCATCGTCACCTGGGCTTTTGAATTTGAAGGCCAACCCTACTTTGCGGGGTTCAGGGAGATGGCCAGTAATGGCCTGGATAAGCCAGTGCTGAATGCCTTTCGCATGCTCGGCTTAATGGGGCCTGAGCGGGTGGAAGCGTCGAGCGCTGCCGCGCTCAATACGGATGAAATCCTGACCCAAGGCGTGCGGGCGGCCCCAGACGTCAACGTTATCGCCGCGCGCGGCGAACACGCGGCCGAGACGCTGGTATGGAATTACCACGACGATGATGTGGCTGCACCGGCAGCGATGATCGATCTTACGATCAGCGGATTGCCGGTCGAACTCGAGCGCGGACTGCTGGAACATTTCCGGATCGATTCGGCGCACAGTAATGCCTTCGCCGCGTGGAAGGAAATAGGATCGCCGCAATCGCCAACTACCGATCAGTACAAGCGGCTGGAATCAGCCGGGCAGTTGCAGTTGCTGAATTCTCCGCAATGGATTCATGTCGAGCACGGAACCGCTCAACTGCGATTCGAGCTACCTCGGCAGGGGCTTTCGCTGATAAAAATCAGCTGGTAATCAGCGTCTAACGGCACAGACTCTCCGGTCGTGGATTCGGAGACGGACGCGGCGGCAGAGGCAAGCCACGCTTGGCCATCATTTGCTCGAGACTGTCGGCTGACGCCGGTAATTTGAGATTGACATCGTTGCGATAGAACTCGTCTTTTTCCGCCTGCCGCAAAGTGACGAACTCAAATCCCTCTTCGCGGTACACCTGCAGAAGTCGCGGAAGCATTTCCGCATCGAAGGCCCCTACGTGCATCAGCAGCACGTAAGGAATGTCGCGGTTATATAGCCGGTGCGACAGTTCGCGAGAGAAGTCAGCGTAATCCCTCGCTGCCTGAAGATAGGTGCTTTCCAGCTCGGAAATCGACTTGTTGTCCGACTTCGCTTTGCAGCGAGCGTACGGTTCGTTCCAAAGATAATCGCTGAAGCTCATGGTTACACCCGCGACTCTATAGCCGCGCTGCGCCAGAAATACGCGGATGGCGTTTCGTTTTTCCGGCGTGTCGCCCTCGGCAAGGAATGGAAATCGGAGCCAATGCCAGTCTTGATTTTTCATCAACGAGCTCAGGAGCGGCTCATTGCTGGTAACTTCGGTCTCGAACTCCTGCAATGTGATTTCATTAAAGTTGAGGTGTGACCAGGTGTGATTGCCGAGAGGATTGCCGGCGTCGTGCCAGGCGCGAAGGACGGCGATATCCTCGGGCTCAGTTTCAGTCCACTTGCCATTGACGAACCCGTAGACAGGAGGCAGGTGGCCGTTTTTCAGGGCTGAAATTATCTTCGAGATGACCTGCATTCGCGTCTCGCCCGCAGGCAAAGGCCCATGGACTGGGAGATCGTCGAACGTAAAAGCGATCTTCGGGGACGGTTTCGACTCCGCCGACTTATTTTGGGCGAAGGAGCCGATATTGACGAGAAGGACTACTGCGATCGATGCAATCCTGAAGCTTGCGCGAGCCATTGCATGACATTGCCATAAAAGTTGGACGCACGCCAATCGCTTTTAGTCAGAGTTGAGTTGCGATTGCAAATCCGCGAGAGCGGATTCGAGCATCTTGCGATGCTGCGGGTTGGTGGCTTGCTCGAGTTGCTGGAGTACACGTTGCCGGGAAAGCTCCAGCCCGCGCCGGCGCTGCTGGCTGGCGATTTGCTCTGGAGTAAGTTGCTTGCGGGTTTGCGGCGCGGAAGACTTTGCTTCTTCCTGCTGCTGTTCGATGGACTTACTTTCCCAGCCACGGGCCATAAGAAAATTGTATCCATATCCTGAGCGAATCTGAGCGGCATACAATGTTGTGCCTCTGCGAAATTTTGGGTTAGTAACTCGGAAGGTATATGCTTGCGCCGTGCGGGAAGCGGCGGGGCGATCTCCTACAACTCCTCTTTATATTGGCCTGGTAATCACGCTTACGGCGGTGGTCGCCTACTCGGCATACGTCACCAGGCAGATTGCCGGACTGCGCCAATTGCAGAGCAATCTGATCGACCGCAATCGCAAGGACTCGCTGCAGCTATTGCGAATTCAGAATGAGCTGAATTCGATTGGCATTGCCATGCGCGACATGCTGGATGTTGATCCTCTCGATCAGGGGCAACATTACCCCTTGACGGCATGGCAGCCGCAATTTCAGCGAATGCGCGAGGACCTCGATGATGCATTCCGCCGGGAGCAGGAAGTTGCGCCGCAAGGCCGAACGGCAGATCAGCAACAGTATTTGCAGAGTTCAATGTCGCAGTTCTGGGATGCGGTAGGACGCATCTTTATCCTGGCCCAAAGCAACGAAAAGGAAGCACGCGAGCAGGTGAGGATCTCGCTGCAGGCCCGGCTGGCGTCTTTAACAACGGCTGTAGCGCGTTTGCTGGTGCAGAACAATGAGAGTGAGGAGCGTGCGGCGGCTCAGGTTTCGGGAATTTACAATCGCGTGGCGCGGCAGGCTTATGTGTTTCTGACCGCAACTCTGGTTGCGATCATTCTTACCAGCCTTTATCTCATTCGTTCGAGCCGTTTGCTCTTTAATCAGCTGGCGGCGCTTTCCGAACAGCGCAGCGATCTGGCGCAAAAACTTATCTCTTCGCAGGAATCGACATTGCGACATATTTCGCGCGAACTGCACGACGATTTTGGGCAAATCCTTACGGCCATGGGAATCATGCTGGGACGCGCGCGCAATCAGTTGCCGCAAGGTTCTCAGCTTCGCGATGACCTGCTCGAAGTTCACGAAACGGCGCAATCCACGCTTGACAAGGTCCGCAGCCTTTCGCAGGCGCTGCATCCGGTGATGTTGGAAGAAGCGGGCTTGGAACGCACGATCGAATGGTATTTGCCGGTGGTGGAAAGGCAGACGGGGATTAGCATATCCTACGAGAAATCCGGGACTCCCTTCGAAGTGAATGGCAGCGCGGCGGTGCACGTCTATCGTGTATTACAGGAATCATTAAATAATGTGGCGCGCCATTCGCGGGCGAAACAGGCCTGGGTACGATTACATTTTGCTGCCGACCATTTGAGGCTCGAGATTGAGGACCATGGAACGGGTTTCTCTAATAACCATTCGCGCCAGGGAATTGGGCTGGTTGCGATGCGGGAGAGGGCCGAACTGCTGGGAGGAAAAATTGCGATTGAGCGTCCTGCACACGGCGGCACACTGGTGAAGATCACTGTTCCCAAGGAACACCTGGAGTCGAATGCCTGATCATCAAATCTCGGTTTTGCTGGTCGATGACCACAGCCTGGTGCGGCGCGGCTTCAGGCGGATGTTGGAAGACGAGAAAGACATCCGAGTTGTGGGCGAGGCCAGCGACGGCGAAGAGGCTCTGAAGCTCGCGCGATCACTCAAGCCGCGGGTTGTCGTAATGGATTGTGCGCTGCCAGGAATGAACGGTCTACAAGCCACTCGAAAGATTCTGGAGCAGATGCCGCAGACGCTGGTCCTGATGCTCAGCATGCACACCGAAGACACATGGGTGAAACAGGCGCTCGATGCCGGTGCGCGCGGATACGTGCTGAAGAATGCAATGGACTTGGAGTTGAGTTCTGCCATTCGCCGCATCGTGAAAGGTGAAACTGTGCTCGATGGACAGCTCTCGAGCCAACAAACGTTGAAGGGTGAACGCAACTCTGGCCTCACTCCGCGCGAGCTCGAGATTCTGCAACTGATCTGCGACGGCAAGTCGAATAAAGAAATCGCGAATCAGCTTGAGCTTAGCGCCAACACTGTAGCGGTACACCGCGCCAACATCATGGACGCGCTCGGAATTCATAAGACCGCAGAATTGGTTGTGTATGCCATTCGCAATGGGCTGGTAAACGTTCCGTGAACCGGCGTTCGTTCCTGAGAAAAAGTTTGATCGGTTGCCCCATCCTTGTCTCGCCTTTTTTTGGCCATACAGGGTGGGGAATTTCGCCGATACTGGCAGCTCCGTCGTTAGGATTTCATTTCACGGATGTGACCTCTTCTGCCGGCATTCACTTCAAGCACAATAATGGCGCCTACGGAGGCAAGCTCCTTCCCGAAACCCTCGGCTCCGGATGTGCATTTATCGATTACGACAACGATGGATGGCAGGACATTCTGCTTGTCAACAGCATGGATTGGCCGGGGCATGCTCGGCAGAGATCGACGCTGAAGCTGTACCGCAATGACCGCGACGGGACTTTTACAGACGTAACTCGCGCCGCGAAGCTCGATATCGAAATGTACGGAATGGGAGTCGCGGTCGGCGACTATAACAATGATGGCTTTCCGGACATTTTGATCACTTGCGTTGGCCAGAACAGATTGTTTAAGAACACCGGCAGGGGTACGTTCGTTGATGTTACGAATTCGAGTGGGATCGGAAAGCGACAGGCATTCAGCACCTCAGCGCTCTGGTTCGACTATGACCGCGACGGCCTGCTCGATCTTTTTGTTTGCAATTACGTGAAATGGTCGCCGGAGCATGACGTTTTCTGCAGCCTGGATGGCAAGCACAAGTCTTACTGCACTCCGGAGGCTTACGTCGGCCAGACCTGCTGGCTCTTTCACAACCGGGGTGATGGAACGTTTGAAGACGTGACCGCATCGAGCGGGATCTTCGACACCAGTTCAAAATCCCTTGGCGTCGCGATGTTCGATTACGACCAAGACGGCTGGCCCGACTTGCTGGTGGCGAATGATACGCAGCCGAACAAACTCTATCGCAATCAGCGGAATGGCACGTTCAAAGATGTAGGCGTCGAAGCTGGCATCGCGTTCAGTGCCGAAGGCAAAGCACGCGCGGGAATGGGCGTAGACGTGGAAGACTTCGACAACTCCGGCCACGCGGGAATTGCGATCACCAATTTCGACAACGAGATGATTGGGCTGTATCGCAGCGACGGGCACGGAGATTTCACGGACGTGGCTATGCAGAGCGGGATCGGTCTGCCTTCGAAAACGACCCTTGGATTTGGCTGTGCTTTCGCGGATTGCGACCTCGATGGATCGCTTGATCTGATTGCCGTCAATGGCCACATCGACGACACGGTCCGGAATGTCCGCAATGTCGGCTATGCGCAACCACCACAGCTCTTTCTGAACAACGGCAAAGGGAATTTTCGTGAAGTCGGGGCAGAAACAGGTGGAGGGTTCAGTACTCCCAAAGTTGGGCGCGGATTGGCGCTGGGGGATTTCGATAATGACGGCGACTTAGACCTGCTAATGACGACAAATAATGGGCCCGCCTTTCTGTTTCGCAACGATCAGACAGCCGGCAACCGCAGCATTCAATTTCGGCTAATTGGAACAAAATCCAATCGCGATGCGATGGGCGCGCGGGTAAGGATCTTTGCGAATGGAATTACGCAGACGCGAATGGTCCGCAGCGGTTCGAGTTACTTGTCGCAGTCAGAGTTACCCGTGAGCTTTGGGCTGGGCCAACAGGACAGAGTTGAGCGCGTTGTCGTCGATTGGCCGAGCGGCAGAACGGAAGAGTTCAAGCAGCTTGCGGCAGGGAAATATTACGAGATTACCGAGGCTGGAGGGATTAAGCCGCGGCGGTGAATCTAATGTCGTTCTATGCCGGATTCGAGCTTGTTGATGGTCTGAAAGGCCCAAGCCATTCGTGGCGTATTGTGGGCGATGCCGAACCTGCCCTGGGCATCAAGGAGAATGATTCCACCGTGGCCGTTCACCCGATCCTTCAGGTAGTTCATCGCTTCCGCCGCAACCCATTGCGGAAGATTGCCTGAGGCAACGCGGTCGGCAGCCCATTTCGCCAGTACCAGTTTCATGATCGGTTCACCCCAGCCAGTGGTTGACGCCGCGGCGGTTTGATTATCGGCATAGCAGCCGCAGCCTATTAGGGATGAATCTCCAAGCCGGCCGGGAGCCTTGTTGAGCGTACCCCCCGTCGAAGTCGCGGCGGCGATGTTGCCGTCGCTGTCGAGTGCCACGGCCCCAACTGTGTCGTGCGAAATTGTGGGCGCGAACAATTCTTGGCTTTTCTCGGATACATTGGCCTGAAATGCGCGGAGTCGCTCGACTTCGCGTGTGATTACCAGATCTTCGTTCTTGCAAAGCGAAATTCCGTGTTCCTGCGCAAAACGCTCGGCGCCGTCGGCTACGAAATAAACATGCGGGCTTTCGCTCAGCACCTTGCGGGCGGCGCGAATCGGATTCGCAAGACGTTCTACGCACCCGACGCCGCCGGCTCGAAGCGTGGCGCCATCCATGATGAGCGCGTCGAGCTGAACTTTACCTTCGCGATTTAGAAAGCTGCCGCGGCCGGCATCGAAGGCTTCGTCGTTTTCCATGATGACCACGGCTTCTTCGACCGCGTCGAGCGCCGAGCCACCTTTCTGGAGGATTCCCCATCCGGTTTCGAGTGCTTTATTGACGCCATTGAGGTGTGCGGCAACGAGCTCGTCAGGGATCGCCCAGGCGCCGCCGTGGACGAGAAGAACAGGGTTCGCAGTCAAGCAGAAGTCCTCATGGAAGATTGCATCATCTCAGGAATGGTCGCGAATTCGTACTCGCCTTTGAATCGCGTAAGCAGCCGGTCAACCACTTCAACCGTTCGCGAACGGTCGGTGCCGAAAGCTTTATGACCGCCATCGTGCAGAAGAATGACATCGCCGCCGCGAATTTTTGGGAAGACTTTCTGCTGAATAAAATCCACTGACGGCGCATCCCAGTCGTAGCCGGTGATGTTCCACATGATCGGCTCCAGTCCCAGTTCCCTCACGATGCGGAAGGTCCCTGGTCGCCGGCCGCCCCACGGAGGACGAAACAAGTTTGAATGCTCACCCACGGCATCGTTGATCGCGTGGCGGCAACGGGAAATTTCGTCTCGCGTACAGCCTGCCGATTTGAGCGTAAGTAACGGATGCGTGAACGTGTGATTGCCGATTACGTGGCCGCGGTTTGCAATTTCTCTAGCAATGTCGGGCCGTTGCTTAACGAACTCACCAACCAGGAAAAACGTCGCGCGGACGTTATATTTCGAGAGGACGTCAAGCAGGTTCAGCGTGTAAGGATGGTTTGGGCCATCATCAAAGGTCAACGCGATCTGCTTCCAGCCACGCGGCGACCGGCAAAACGCCTGCCCAAACCACTGGCCGGTAGGCGCCATGGTTTGGTAACCGGCTGCCGTTACGGCCACTGCAGCTCCGGCAGTTAAGAATCCGAGCACGCTTGGATTCTAAATGGGTCAACCATCGCATGATTGGTGATTCACAACCTGTTAACTTCTTCCTCAATTGCGCAGCTCTTGCGCTCGGGATATTCTCGAAGTCGATCTCCTCATATTCATGGCCAAGCTTTTCGATCTCCCCAAATACATTGCAGTTGAAGGTCCTATACGAGTCGGCAAGAGCACGCTCTCGAACATCCTTGCTGAACGCCTGAACGCGCAACGTGTCACCGACCCGGAGCAGAATTCGTTTCTGAAACCGTTCTACGATGGCGAGCCCGGCGCAGGTTTTCAGGCGCAGTTCACGTTTCTGGTGAAGCGATTTGAGCAATTGCGCGAGCTGGATGTGGCTGCGTCGCACAAGCTTGTGGTTTCCGACTTCATCTTTGAGAAGGACAAGATCTTCGCCTATCTCAACCTGAACGATCAGGAGCTCGACACCTACAATCGCTACTACAACTATTTCCGCGACCAGCTGCCAACGCCCGATCTTGTGATTTATCTGCAAGCCACACCTGAGGTACTGAAGAAGCGCCTCAGGAAGAAAAACGCGGCGAGCGAAAAGGCCATCAGCGAGGAATATCTGCAAGAAGTGGTTAAGGCTTACGAGCACTTCTTTTTTCACTACACGTCGTCTGATCTGCTGATCGTAAATACTTCAGAAATCGATTTTGTCGAGCGTAACGAAGATTTGCAGGAGTTGCTACGGAAGGTCTCCGAGCCGATCAAAGGAACCCAGTATTTCCTGCCGCTGGGGAGCACGGAAGCGGCGAGCGCGTAAGAGCGCAATTCTGCAGCCTTGACTCTGCCTCCTTATGTTATTACAATTGTAATAACATGCTAGAACTCAAAGTTCGAAAATTCGGCAATTCCCTTGGCGTTCTTCTCCCCAAGGAAGTCATTACCCGCTTGCAGACCGGCGATGGAGAGAAGCTCTTTCTTGTCGAAGGAGCAGCCGGGGATTATCGGCTTACGCCCTATGACCCGGCGTTTGAGAAACAAATGGCAAAGATTGAAGACATTATGTCCAGATACAAGAATGCGCTTCGCGCGCTGGCAAAGTGAGAAAGACGGAGCCTTTCTGGATCCTGGAAAAAGTCGTGTTCGCAGCACACAGCCGATTGCTAGCCGCGCACGGCGGAGCGGAAGGATTGCGGGATTCGGGCCTTTTGGAGTCCGCCCTTGCTCGCCCGCGCCAACATTACACGTACCGAAACCCGAACCTCATTGAGTTAGCCGCACTGTACACTGCGGGTATCGTTCGCAATCACCCGTTTGTCGACGGAAACAAGAGAACAGGATTTGCGATCGGTGTGGCATTCCTTGAGCTGAACCGCTTCAGTTTTCAGGCAAGCGAAGAAGAGGCGATTCAGGCGGTTTTTGCTCTTGCCGCAGGCGATCTGGATGAGGCTGGCTATGCTAAGTGGTTGCGGCTCAATGCGAAACGGCGACGAACGTAACCACCAAGGTGGCATGGAATCCCGTGGACTGACGCTAGGCTGAGGACTACAATTTTGTAGTGGGCATCTAAACCCGCGTGCAGGCTCTATCCGCCGAGTGCGGAGGGGCACTGGAGGCAAAGTGAGTCTCACCCCTATCGGCGCGCCGCGCCACAAAGTTACGGTTTCATCTCTCCGCGAAAAGAAAGTTAATCACGAACCGATCACGTGCCTGACCGCGTATGACTATTCGAGCGCCCGGCTGGTCGATGAGTCCGGCATTGATATGGTATTGGTCGGCGATTCACTGGCCATGACCATGCTCGGCCATGAAAACACACTCTCGGTCACGGTCGAGGAAATGCTGCACCACGTCAAGGCGGTTCGGCGCGGGGTGAAAGACGCGCTGCTGGTGGCGGACATGCCCTATGGCTCTTATCACGTGGACGAGAGAGAGGCGGTTCGCAACGCCACGCGGTTTGTGAAAGAGGGCGGGGCCGAGGTCGTAAAAATGGAAGGCGGGGAAAGGCGGGTTGATGTTATTCGGCACGTAATCGACGCTGAAATCCCGGTTGCTGGGCATATCGGGCTGACGCCGCAATCGCTAAACCGGATGGGCGGATTCAAAGTGCAAGGCAAGACTCTGACGGACATTGAGCAGCTCATGCGCGATGCGACGGCGCTCGACCGAGCAGGCGTGGCATGCATCTTCCTCGAAGGCATCCCGCGCGAAGTTGCGGAGATGATCACGTCTGAGGTCAGTGCCCCCACAATCGGCATTGGCGCTGGCCCGGGCTGCGACGGCCAAGTGCTCGTCTTCCATGACATCTTGAACTTGACCTTCGGCACGCCGGCGAAGTTTGTGCGCCGTTATGCCGACCTCTCGGCGGAGATCACACATGCGGTGCAAACATTTCGCGCCGATGTACTGTCACACCGGTATCCGGCGGACAGTGAGTCATATCACTTGCCGCCCGATACGCGGCAGGCGCTGGAGCAACTGCTCGAGCGCAAGCGGAGCATGCGTAACCGCCGACCGGTTGCGGTGGAGTGATTCGCCGGAAGTTGTGCATCCTGCTTTACACTGAAGCGGTCTGATACATAAGCGCCAAAACTTAGTCGACCAGCTTCGCTCCGGCGATGCTCGCGCTCTTGCGCGTGCAATTTCTACTGTCGAGAATCACGCGCCGGGATGGATTGATCTGCTCAAAGAACTCTTTCCTTCTACTGGTCAGGCTTTGACCATAGGGCTGACCGGCGCTCCCGGAGCTGGAAAGAGTACACTGGTGGACCAGCTCGCCAAGTACTATCGAAATATCAAAAATCCCCACTTCTCGAAAAGCACGAGAAGTGGGGCACCCAGTGAAAACTTCCAAACAGTCGGCATTATCGCGGTCGATCCCACCAGTCCCTACACAGGCGGGGCGATTCTCGGTGATCGCATTCGCATGCAGCAGCATTTTTCCGATCCCGGAATTTACATCCGCAGTATGGCGACACGCGGTTCGCTGGGGGGCTTGGCCCGGACCACGGCTGATGTCGCGCTCGTGCTCGACGCTGCTGGACGCGACGTAATTATGATCGAAACCGTGGGCGTTGGTCAGGACGAGATCGATATCGTGCGGCTGGCCGACATAACGGTGGTGATTCTTGTTCCCGGCATGGGCGATGACGTACAGACGATCAAGGCCGGGATCATGGAAATTGCCGACATCTTCGTGATCAACAAAGTCGACCATGAAGGCGCCGAACGCGTAGAGCGTGAAATTCGAGCCATGCAGTCGCTGGCCACGCGCGCCGATGGCTGGACGCCACCGATAGTGAAAACGGTAGCCACCGAAGGCAACGGCATCAATGAGCTTGCGGATTCCGTTCGGGGCTATGAGTCATACTTGAAAGAAAAGGGACTGCTGTCCCAAAAGAGAGTGCACAACTGGGAGGCGCGGCTGGTCGAAATGCTGCGGGATTCCATGCTCGAAAAAGCGCGGACAGCCATGCGCGATGGCGAGTTGTCGCAATTGGCGCGGGAAGTGGCGGAGCACAAGCGCGACCCATACACCGCAATTGAAGAGATTGCGAATCGGGGTCGATCGGGGTGATGCAGGGAAATTAGTTCTGGCGTGGGTACTCTTTGCTGCCGCGGATGCCAGGGCTCTGCTCAATCGCGCTCATGAGCAATTTCCGCAAACGATAGCGGCTCTCGAGATCAACGTTTACGAATTCGAAGCCGACTTCGTTGACGTGAGCGCGGCGCAAGACGACCTGCCCCCGGATCTGGCGCATTCCAGAAGTCATAATAAGGTCGGCGTCTGAGCCCACGCGCAGGGCATCTGTCTTTGTACCCATTCCGCCGCCAAGACTCATTTCGTGAACGGATATGGTTGAACGGCCCCAGGAACTGCTGATGTTGGCCACAATCGGCTTTCTAAGCACAACCCGTTCGTAACGGCGCTGACGGACCCAGGGACAAGCGGGGGCGGGATCGAGCGGCGCAATCGCCAGTTCTCCCGGATCGAGGCTCGTGTTTCCCATGAGGTGAGTAGCGAATGCGACGTCAATTTTCGCAAGCGCCTGTGCGGCAGCGATACGCAGCTCGCGATGGTGCTGGTACTTGAACATCTTTTTTGCTTCGAACAGATTCTTCAACATCGGAATTGCGTCGGGCTCGCGCAACCTGCCGAGAGCTTCAATAGCTTTGAGCTGAAGGAGAGGCGGGCGGCCTTCTGCCTCGCCGGCAGCCGCCATCACGATGAGTGGGGGCGCCGCGCTGCGGTCGCCGCTCATGCCGATTTCATCAAGAGCTTGAGGAATCACCACCGGATCGAGGAGCTCGACAATTTCCAGCAACGTTCGACCTCGATCTAGTGCCGCGCCATAAGCAATCTGGCGAACAATCAAATCGTGATAAAAGCGGTGTAACTGCGGCAACCGTTGCGGCAAGAGTTCCAGCAAGCTGGCGACATCGAGCCGGCTCATCAGTCCGACTGCAGAAACCGCCTGGCGCTGCGGCCCACTCTGCAGCATCTCGCGCAGATAGTTGTGCGCTCCCATGCCAAGTTCGTGGACGAGTTCGACGATGCGATCGCAATCCTCGCGGCGCATAGCCCGGAAAAAGCGTTCTGCGAGATGTTCGCCGGCGGCTTGAGAGTTGCGCCGCAATACGCCGATAAGGTCCGGATTGAATTGCTGCTGCTGCAATGCGTCTTCAATAAACTCAGGCAGACGGCCTTCGATGGCGATGCGCGTGCGCAGTTCTTTCTCGAGCGCGGGACGGCGCCCTGCGACGTAATCCATGGCTTCACAGGTCTGCGCAACTGCGCGATATTGCTTTCGCTGCCCGGCCTCCGAGGTCAGGCGTACGAAGGCGGCATTCAACAAAGATTCAATTTCCGGGTTCGATTCTTTTGTGATCGCGTCCGCAAGTTTTTGCGCGGTCTCACCGAGCACCATGCCACCCACAATGGCGAACAAGTCTGAGAGCTGCGCGATGCCATCGGCCACACGCGAGCGATAATCGTTGTCCTTGGAATTAACCGCGGCGCCATAGTTGATCAGCACCGCGGAAGCTGTCTCGCGATCGCCACGCTGGACGAGCAATTCGACGAACTGCCGGACGTTGCGCGCTGGAACACAGGCAGCATCCTCCGACAGCAGGGCCTTCTTTTTGTTGCTTTCGGGCAGGTCCGCCCAGAACATGCGGTCGAGCAGGTCGGCATGGGATTCCACCACCAGGCCCGCGCGGCTCATCTTTTCTTCTTGCGCTTGCAGAAGCTTGCGCAGGCTACCCATCTGGTCGCTCATCTGCCCGAGCAGTTCATGTACGGCGTTGACTTTGAGGTCGCCATTCTCAAAGCGCTCGAGCGCATAACGGATGGCCATCTGCTCGGCGGCACGCATCAGAATCGGCTTCGCATCTTTCGGATCAGGATGGGAACTCGAAAGCTCATCGAGCAGCATGAGCACTGAATCCTTGATTTTGTCGTCAGCGCGATGCAGTTCCGAGCCGATCAACTCCGGCTTTGGTGTCGAAGTCGCACCGAGTTCTCCGAAGCGCGTGAGCAGGTGCAGGGCCTGCAAAGTCTCTTTGTTGCTCAGCGTGAAAGGTGCATTGGTCCATGCGCCTATGCCATCGGCGTGAGTACCAGTTCCTGTTCCGCCGTGTGTACCTTGCGCGCCCTCAGCTGCCGCGATCACCTGTACCAGTTTCGTCGGGTCGTTGAGCCAATCTTTGAACTCTGGGCCGAGCGACTGGGCGGCGATTTGGGCCGCGACAGTCATGCTGGCGGTAGCGGGATCGGCGGCGACGAACTTTACTTCGTTGACGCGAATGTTTCCTTTACCAGCGCAGGCACTCTTGATCTGGTCAGCCAAGTCCTGCGCCTTGCTGCCGCTGAAAGCGAAGGCCCGCACCAGCCGTTCAAATTCCTCGGGAGTTACTTCACGGTGGAATTGAATGCTGGCCAAGCCGGAGGCGGTCAGAAGCTGGGCGAAGCCACGCTCGGCCTGGCCCGTCTCAATGGCGACGCCGTCGAGCAGCAAGCGCTCTCCGCTTACCCCCAGGACAAAGCTTCCGCGCCCGAGCGGAATTGCATCCTTCAGTTCGGCCCAAGTGACCTCGAACTGGGTCTGGGTGCGCTTGTGGTCAAAACCATAAAGACGCACGTACTTCACCAGAATGTTCAGGCTGTGAATGAATGGGCGCGCTGAAGCCTGTGTCGCTGCTTTTGTGCCTGCGATCGAAATAAAAGTACTCCCGGAACTCAAGGAACTAGCGTAAGCCGAAAGGAATGCCAGCGCATGTTACTGAGGTCATTGGACGTACGGGGGTATTTGGGAGATGACAGAAGGAAGCGCGATTTGCGTCTTGCGATAAACCTGCACGTGGACAAGTATTTCCACGATTGGCTGAAGACCCTGCCTGATCTTAGATCTCGCTAGGCTAGCGCGACGACGGTCTTTTTCTGCTCGCCTACGGCTCGCGTTGTTCTCGGTTTCTTAGAACCCAGCGCTGAAGCGCTGGGCTAAGTTCATTCGGCCCCTCACGGGGCCATCGCTTGTTCACGATGACAGTGCTAAGACTCTCGAAAGTGGCCGAACCTTACTTTACTTTTCTGAAAGTACGAAGTTCACGGTCGCGCTGGAATTTGATTGAACACTGACGTTCTTTTCCCACGATCGCGGTCGGCCAAAAACCGGCCTCTGTACGCGCTTTTCCGTGAGCACGTCGAAGCTCGCTGTCAAGCGGGCTGGCCCCATGCCTCATCTCGCGACCGCAACAATCAACAAGGACCCACAAATTTGCGACCCAGATTCGCAGAAGACTCGCGATCTTGAGCGCCTCGAGATCGGCCCACAAGGCGGAGTCGCGAATACGGTTGTTTTCCTCAAGAACATTTCTCAGGGGAAAGCGATGGAGCTGCCTGCAGCGTCGTATCGGCCAATTCCGCTGACTGATTTTAGTCGGCCTGGCTTCCAGCCGGAGAGATGTGGCCCGGGGCGGGCCGGCGTTTGCCTCTCCAGGCCCAGCGCATACGGTCAAGGTAGAGGTAAACGACAGGGGTGGTAAACAGAGTAAGCGCCTGGCTGAGGATCAAACCGCCGACAATCGTAATTCCCAGCGGCTGACGTAATTCTGATCCAACGCCGGTACCGAGTGCCAGTGGCAGTCCGCCGAGCAATGCGGCCATGGTGGTCATCAGGATGGGGCGGAAGCGCAACATGCAGGCTTCGAAGATGGCTTCTTCCGGAGACTTGCCTTCCTTGCGTTCCGCATCAAGCGCGAAATCGATCATCATGATGGCGTTCTTTTTCACAATGCCGATCAGGAGAATGATTCCGATCAAGCCCATGACATCCAGCTGATTGTGAGTAAGCAGCAAAGCCAGCAATGCGCCTACACCGGCCGAAGGCAGTGTTGAAAGAATAGTAATGGGATGAACGTAGCTTTCGTACAAGATTCCCAGCACGATATACACGGTAAGGATTGCAGTCAGAATGAGTATCGGCTCATTTGTGAGTGACTCCTGGAAGGCTGCAGCCGTTCCCGCAAAACTGCCGTGAATGGTGGCCGGAAATTGAATCTCATTCTTTGCGGCTTCGATGATCTGCGTTGCTTGACCAAGAGAGACACCCGGGGCCAGATTGAAGGAGATGGTAGCGGCCGGGAATTGTCCCTGATGGTTCACGGCCAAAGCCGTGTTGGCCGGACCGAAATGAGCCATCGCAGCCAAGGGAATCATCGTCCCTTTAGACGAGGTGACATAAGTAGTTTCAAGCGCGGTAGGACTTTCTTGATACCTTGGGTCAACCTCCATCACGACGTGGTACTGGTTGAGTTCTTCATACATCGTGGAAACCTGCCGTTGGCCAAAAGCGTCGTAAAGTGCGGCGTCGATCGCCTGCGGTGTTACTCCCAGGCGAGAAGCCGTGTCGCGGTCGATAAGCACATTGGCTTCGAGACCCCTGTCCTGTTGGTCGGTGTTCACGTCGCGCAGTTCTTTGAGTGTTTGCAGCTTCTGCATCAGCCGCGGCGCCCACGAGTTCAGTTCATTCAGGTCTTCTCCTTGTAGTGAGTATTGATATTGAGCCTGGGTGCGATGGCCGCCGACCGTCAAGTCCTGCGAGGATTGCATATACAGGGTTGCTCCAGGAACAGCCGCCAACTTCCGGCGCATTTCGCCGATGACCTGGTCGGAGGTGAGTTTTCGTTCCTTGCCTTTGGGCTTCAAGGTAATGAACATCCGGCCTTGGTTGCGTGCGGTGTTGCCGCCGGCAAATCCCACAATGGTTTGCACATTGGGATCATGCATAACCACGCTGACAAATTCTTCCATCTTCTGTTTCATGGCCGGGAAAGAAATGTCCTGATCTGCCTGCACCGAACCCGAAACCCGGCCAGTATCCTGCTGGGGAAAGAACCCCTTTGGGACTTTCACGTACAGAAAGACGGTCAAGCACGCTGTCGCAATTGTGATCGCAAGCGTGAGCGGCTGATGGCGCAACACCCAGCGCAGAGCGCCGCGGTAGATCTTGAGCGTCCTCGAAAAAGCTCGCTCCGACCCACGATAGAACCATCCATGATTCTCTTCTGCCAAAGGCTTAAGAATTTGGGAGCACATCATTGGCGTGGTGCTCAGCGACACTAGTAACGAAACGCCAATGGCAATGCTGAGTGTGACCGCAAACTCGCGGAAAATGCGTCCGACAAGGCCGCCCATCATAAGGATGGGAATGAATACTGCGACCAGCGACGTGCTCATCGATAGCACCGTGAAGCTGATTTCTTTTGCGCCTCGGAAGGCTGCTGCAATCGGAGTCATGCCGCGTTCTAAATACCGGGTGACGTTCTCGAGAACGACAATAGCGTCGTCCACGACGAATCCGGTTGAGATGGCCAGCGCCATCAGTGACAAGTTATCGAGGCTGTAGCCGAGCAGATACATCACACCGAATGTGCCGATCAACGATAGCGGGACCGCAATGCTGGGAATGATTGTGGCGCGGACTGTCCGCAGAAATGCGAATACCACAAGAATCACCAGGAAGACCGAAATCAAGAGAGTGATTTCGATATCACGAACAGAGGCGCGAATTGTAGTGGTGCGGTCCATCACCACGTCGAGATGAATGGCTGGGGAGATTGAAGATGCCAACTCGGGCATGAGGGCATAGACCCGATCCACGGTGTCGATGATGTTCGCTCCGGGCTGGCGGAAAATGATGATGAGGACTGCAGGCTTAGCTTGAGCGTTCTTGTCGCTTGTGCCATGGGCGGCGAGACCGATGACGCGCGTGTCGGCGACCGAATCCTCAACGTCGGCCACATCGCTCAACCGCACTGCAGCGCCATTCTTGTAAGCGACTATTAACGGGCGATATTTGTCGGCGGTTTTGATCTGATCATTGGCACGGATTGTCCATGTGTCCCGGGAATCGGCGACAGCGCCTTTTGCGGTATTTGCATTGGCGCTATTAAGCGCTGTGCGCACGGCGTCCAGGCCGATACCGAGCTTGTTCAGCAAATTCGGGTTCACCTCAGCGCGGACCGCAGGCTGCGCCGCTCCACCAACGAAAACCTGGCCCACGCCCCCGACCTGCGCCAATTTCTGCGCTAGCACAGAATCGGCGGCGTCGTACATATCGGGCAGCGTGTAGGTATCTGAGGTGAGCGAAATGATAAGGATTGGCGCGTCAGCCGGGTTGACTTTGCGATACGACGGATTGCCGGGAAGATAGGAGGGCAAATTGCGGCGCGCGGCGTTAATAGCGGCCTGCACGTCGCGGCCGGCGGCATCAATGTTGCGGTTCAAATCAAATTGCAGAACGATGCCGGTTGACCCGATCTGGCTGGAGGAGGTCATCTCGTTCACACCGGCAATGCGCCCGAACTGCCGTTCGAGCGGTGTGGCTACTGCTGAGGCCATCGTTTCCGGACTGGCACCAGGAAGAGAGGCCGATACCTGAATTACGGGAAACTCCACTTGCGGCAAAGGCGCTACCGGCAGCTTTTGGAACGCAATGATCCCCGAGAGCAAAAGCCCTAGAGTCAGCAGTGAAGTGCCGACCGGCCGTTTGATGAATGGGGACGAGACGCTCAACCTAATCTCCCGTTGCCGGCTGCTCTTCAAAATGCTGGAATCCGACGCGCGAGAAGCGTTGTGACAAGCGGTCGAACCAGAGGTAAACCACCGGCGTGGTGTAGAGCGTAAGTAGTTGGCTTAGCAGCAAGCCGCCGACAATCGTGATTCCCAGCGGATGACGCAACTCGGAACCGGTGCCGCTGCCAAGCGCTAACGGCAAACCGCCAAACAGCGCGGCCATCGTGGTCATCATGATCGGACGGAAGCGCAGTAGCGAGGCCTGATAAATGGCCTCCTCGGGCGGTTTATGCTCATCGCGTTCGGCTTCGAGAGCGAAGTCGATCATCATGATGGCGTTCTTTTTCACAATACCGATCAGAAGAATGATGCCTATCAAGCTCACCACGCCGAGATCGTTGCCGGTGATCAACAGCGCGAGCAGAGCGCCTACGCCGGCGGAAGGCAGCGTCGAAAGGATCGTGATCGGGTGAATGTAGCTCTCGTAGAGGACTCCAAGCACGATGTAAACCGTAATGATGGCGGCCAGAATGAGCAGCGGTTCGCTTGAGAGCGAATTACGGAACGCCGCCGCAGTTCCCTGGAAGCTGGTGTGAATGCTGGGTGGCATGTGAATGGCCGCTTCCGCGGCATCAATATCTTTCGTCGCCTGCCCCAGCGAGGAGCCTTGGGCGAGATTGAACGACAGCGTAACTACTGGGAACTGTCCCTGGTGACTGATCGCAAGCGTCGCATTGGAACGCTCGATATGGCTGAAGGCGGACAGCGGCACTTGTGTGCCGGTGTTCGACTTCACATACAAATTATTCAGCGAGGCCGGATCTTTCTGGAATTGGGGATCGACTTCTAGAACAACGTGATATTGGTTCAGCTGCGTATAGATGGTAGAAACTTGCCGCTGACCAAAGGCGTCATACAGCGTGCTGTCGATTTGTGCAGGAAAGATTCCCAGGCGAGAAGCGGAATCGCGGTCGATCACTACGTCGGCTTGCAATCCGCCGTTCTGCTGATCACTGGTTACGTCGCTCATCGCCGGCGACGTGCGCAGCTGCTGCATCAGCTTCTGTGCCCAGACTGCAAGCTCGTTGGCGTCGGTATCTTCCATTGAGTACTGGAATTGCGTACGGCTCACGCGGTCCTCGACCGTGAGGTCTTGCACCGGCTGCATGTAGAGCGTAATGCCCTGGACTTGTGAAAGCGGGCCTTGCAGACGCCGAATGATTTCCGAAGCAGTGGAACTGCGCTCGTCTCGCGGCTTCAGGTTGATCTGAATGCGGCCGCTGTTCATGGTGAGATTCGTACCGTCAATACCTATAAAAGAAGAGAGGCTGAGAACGTCTGGATCTTTCAGGATGACTTGGGCGAGCTGCTGTTGCCGCTGCGACATGGCGGTGAAGGAAATGTTCTGCGGCGCCTCAGAGATGCCGAGAATTACGCCTGTGTCCTGTACCGGGAAGAAACCTTTCGGAACCACGATGTAGAGCAGAATCGTAAATACCAGAGTCGCCGCCGTAACCAGCAGGGTCGCAGTTTGATGGCCAAGCACCCACTTCAGCGTGCGCCCATAGTAGGCGATGATCCGCTCATAAAGCCGCTCAGACCATGCGTAAAAACGCCCCTGGCGTTCTTCGCTCTTCGTCTTCAACAGACGCGCACTCATCATTGGAGTAAGCGTCAGGGAAACGATCGCGGAGACAAGAATCGTGACCGCCAGGGTCATAGCGAACTCACGAAACAAGCGCCCTACGATATCGCCCATGAATAAGAGCGGAATGAGCACGGCGATCAGCGAGACGGTCAGCGAAACGATGGTGAAGCCGATTTGGCCCGCGCCCTTTAGGGCCGCTTCGAGCGGTGGGTCTCCGGCTTCGAGGAAACGGTCGATGTTCTCGATCATCACGATGGCGTCATCGACCACGAATCCGGTCGAAATGGTCAGCGCCATCAGCGTGAGATTGTTCAAGCTGTACCCGAGCAGGTACATGACCGCGAATGTCCCGACGATGGACAAAGGAACGGCGACGCTGGGAATGATAGTTGCGCGCCAGTTGCGCAGGAAGAGGAAGATCACCATCACGACCAAGCCGATGGTGAGCGTCAGTTCAAATTCGACGTCTTTCACCGATGCGCGAATGGTTGCAGTGCGGTCCGTAAGGATAGAGACGCGGACCGCCGCCGGCATCGACGCCTGTAGTTGCGGCAAGAGCAGCTTAATCTTGTCGGCGACGCTGATGATGTTCGCGCCTGGCTGCCGCTGAATATTGACGATGACCGCTGGCGTGAGGGTCGAGCCTTGTCCCATCCATGCCGATTGATATGAGTTCTCGACGCTGTCAGTAATATTGGCAACGGCATCAAGCCGCACCGGAGCGCCGTTCCGGTAGGCGATCACGATGGGCGCGTACTGCGCGCCAGAAGTCAGCTGATCATTCGCGCCGATGGTGAAGGATTGTCGAGGCCCATCCAGAGTGCCCTTTGCCTGATCGACGTTGGCGGCGGCGAGTGCGGTCCGAATATCTTCGAGACTCAAACCGTAGGAAGCGAGCGCAGTGGGATTTGCCTGTACACGGACGGCCGGTTTCTGCCCGCCGCTGATCGAGACAAGCCCGACGCCACTGACCTGAGAAATTTTTTGTGCGAGCTGGGTGTCGGCGAGGTCTTCCACTTTCGGAAGCGGAAGCGTATCGGAGCTTACCGACAAGGTCAGGATCGGCGCATCTGCCGGATTCACCTTGCTGTAAATCGGTGGATTGGGAAGATCGACGGGAAGGTAGGTTCCCGCAGAGTTGATCGATGCCTGGACTTCCTGCTCGGCGATATCAATGTCTTGATCGAGATTGAATTGCAGCGTAATGACGGAGGCGCCCAGCGAACTGGTGGAAGTCATCTGGCTCAGCCCGGGCACTTGGCCGAACTGGCGCTCGAGCGGCGCCGTGACCGAAGACGCCATCACCGTGGGGTCAGCGCCGGGATAGAACGTCATCACCTGAATGGTCGGATAATCGACTTCCGGAAGGGCGGAAACCGGGAGCTGCCGATACGCGACGATGCCGACCAGCATGACGCCGATCATCAGCAAAGAAGTGGCGACCGGGCGAAGGATGAACAGCCTAGAGGGATTCATTGTGAAGAAGTCCCGCGGTTTTGGTTGCCGGTGGTCGTAGGCGGGCCATTACGACGGGCCCGTTGTTGTCGTGCCTGGCCTGGGTTGGTGCCGGCCGGGGTGTTCGAAGAATTCTGGTTCGGGTTCGCACTGGGATTCGTGCCCTCAGCACTGCTAGTTCCAGCGCCGCCTTGTGTATGAGGTTCGACGCGGCTGCCCTGCTGCAGCTTGTCCTGACCGTCGGTCACAACGATATCGCCCGGCGAAACGCCACTCGCAACTTGGCTGACATTTCCCTGAGTCACGGCAACATTAACCGGCCGAACTTCGACGGTCTTATCCGGTTTCATCACGTAGACATAATTCCCTTGTGGACCGCGCTGCACCGCCGCTGATGGAATTACCGTCGCGTTCTTTTGCGTTTCCAATAGAAGATGAATATTCACAAACTGGTTGGGCCAGAGGGCGCTCTCTTTGTTCTCGAAGACTGCTTTCAGCCGGCCGGTTCCTGTGGTCTGGTCGATCTGGTTGTCGATGGTCAGAAGCTTACCGGTGGTGAGCTTTGTGAGATCGTCACGGCTGTAGGCATCGACTTCAAGGGGCCCCTTGCGCATGTGCTGCGCAACTTCTGGAAGTTGATCTTCCGGCAAAGTGAAGACTGCAGTAATCGGCTGAAGCTGGGTGACCACGAGCATGGGGTTCGCGTCGGAGGCGTGAACGATGTTTCCGGGATCCACTAAGCGCAGGCCAATTCGACCACTGACGGGGGCGGTGATGTGGCAGTAAGTGAGATTGAGTTTCGCGCTGTCGACGGCAGCCTGATCATTGCGGACCGCTCCATCGAGCTGATCGACGGTCGCCTGCTGCGTATCCACCTGCTGTTGCGACATAGCGCCGGAGTTCTGCAGGAGATCTTTGTAGCGCTGATAGTTCAGCTTGGCATCGCGCAACGAAGCCTGATCTTTAAATTGCTGCGCCTGGGCTTGCTCGAGCGCGACCTGGTAAGGCCGAGGATCGATCACCGCGAGCAGTTCGCCCTGCTTCACGAACTGGCCCTCTTTAAAACGAACATCGACGAGCTGGCCATCCACGCGGCTTTTCACGCTGACTGTGTAGTAGGCCTGAATGGAACCGAGACCAGTGATGTAGATAGGTAAGTCCTGTGTGGTAGCGGAAGCCACTGTGACCTGAACCGCCTGAGGTGTGTTCGCGCGCGCCGAACGTGGACTGGAGCCGGAGTTTGAGGACGAGCATGTTGTGAAAGTTGCGGGCAGAATGAGTAGAAAAGACAGCGCCGCGTACCGCAGGAACTCCCGTTTCGATTTCAGGAGATGAGAATTCATTCGTTGACCTGCCCTCCGCTCGTTCGTGCGCCCATCATCTTAAATAATCGGAACAGAACTTGCTCACACCTGCACACGATTGCAACTAAAGGTTTGATGAGCATGGAAATGGTGCGTCATCAGACATTTACAAAAATTTACCTGCTGCGCTTCTTGGCCGTTTCTCGTGGCGGAGAACAGCATTGCTCGCGTATAGTGATCGGCTATTTCGATGTCAGCCACGAGCCCGCAATCGACGATCGTTGTCCGCGACCTTGAGTCGCTTGCGGACCTTGAGTCTATGCTGCGGCTGGAAAGAGAAGTGTGGGGATTGAGAGATGCAGACGTCACTCCACTCGCCTTTTCTGCGGCTCTGCGCGCGGCAGGCAGCATCATTGTGGGCGCGTTCGATGGCGCCCGAATTGTGGGGTTCGCCCTGGCATTTCCCAGCCTTGAGCACGGAAAGATGGGATTCCACTCTCATATGCTGGCAGTACACCCTTCCTATCGAGAGCGCCGGGTCGGCTTTCGATTGAAGCTGGCGCAACGGGAGCGGGCGCTCGGCCTGGGAATCAACGAAATGACCTGGACGTTTGATCCGCTGCGAAGCGCCAATGCACATTTGAACTTTGAAAGGCTGGGCGTAATTTCTGATAGCTATCGGCCAGATTTTTATGGACCGCAAACGTCCAGCCCGCTGCACCGGAACGGGACTGATCGGCTGTGGGTGACGTGGCGCATGGATGACGATCGAGTGGAGCGCCGCCTACACGGTAACGCTCCGCGTCCGGAGACTCTGGATGCGCTGAGACATTTGGAACCGCTAGTTCGGTTTAATGGCGATCGCAGGCCAGCACAAGCAAATCTCGACGAGGCCCTTTCGCGACAACGTGTTGCGATTGAAATTCCCGGAGACATCGAGCGGATGGAGAGCGAGGACCGGGAACTCGCGCGAGAGTGGAGGTTGGCCACACGGAGCGCGTTCGTAGAGTCTTTGCGTGCCGGATTCGTGGTGAAGGAATTTTGCCGGTGGCTTCGCGGACAGCAAGGGCCGGGGGCGTATTTGTTGGAGAGAGCTGAGGGTCGATAAAAATACATCCGGCCTGTGCGGCGGTTTGGCGATTCTGTTATTGGCCCGGAACGGCAGCTATCGGGGTCCCACAGGGCGGCACCGACGGCTTTGTTACAAGCGACGCAAACTCTGGCCCTAGTTTTGCGATCGCGGCACGGAGTTTGCCCTCTTCGTTTCCCGCAGTTTTGTCGTAAACGACTTTGCCATTGCGATCGACAAGAATTGTGCGCGGAATTCCATCCGATTCGCCAACAGCCTGGGTGTTTCGACCATCGTCATGAACATTCGGCCAGTCATAACCTTTCTTCCTCAGAAAGGATCGCGCCGTTTCGGCATCTTCGTCCTGATCAATAGTCACAAGGACGAGGCCTTTGTCTTTGGTCTGTTGATAGACTTGCGCCAATTTCTCCAAGTTCTCTACGCATGGGGCGCACCACGTTGCCCAAAAATCCAGGATGATCGGCTTACCCCGCAGAGCATCGGTTGAAATCGTTTTGCCGTCTGCAGGCGTGAGATTCAACGAAGGAACCACTTGCCCTTCGAGGGTTGGCCCCATTTCGAACGGATCGGGGGAACGGTCAAGGAGCCTGGCGCCCGCGGGAGGGGTAAAGGAGAAGCGGGAATCCGGAATGGGGCGATCGAGTTCAGTGAGATAGGTTGTGGTCGTCTCTTCTTCGAGTGGAATCCTTCCTCCCGGGGTGAGCATGAAGCTGTGAGTGTGGTCAATGCGCTTCACGACGGTTTCGGATCCCTTGTCAATCCAGATCGTGTCTTCAAAGGAATAATCTGGCTGATTACGTTTCGCGTCCTGGTTTGTGACGCGCACGACGTAGCAGATTCTGTGATCCAGTTCCACATCCGGCAACCGACGTGCGGACTTATAATGTTTCGCCAAACCGGCTAATTCGTCGCGCAGACGCTGGGACCGGTCCAGCGCGAACTCATCTTGAGTGAAGATGTGCGGCTGGTTCGGATCCCTGGGGCCGACAGGCGTTACGGTATACACGTGTGAGTCAACGTGATACTCCCAGACTTGTTTTCCGTCTGAAACGCTAAAGGCGCTACCGAACCCGCTGCGGCCTTCGTAACGAAATTTCCCGTCTGGCGCTTTCGTGGCTGAGAGTATCGTCTTTTGCCAACTACGCTGCAGTTCGTTGTGGCTGTCGCGCTCCTCCTCCGCATCGATGCGGTAAGACTTGGCATCCGCATAGTGCTGAGAGACGCGTTTTAGCAGGTCGAGGCCGTCCAAGGCGACACTCGGCGGAGGCGTTTGCGACAAGGACGAGACGCTCGTAATCGCAAGGACTAAAACCGGCAGAATTTTCATAGAGTCCTCCGGTGTGCATGAGGATACCCTAGTTCTTGAACGTGAATGCTGGCCAGAGTTGCGATGTTACGTTTTCAGAACAAGAACGACGTGCGCAGGGATGCGAGAAACGGAGAGACTAGCGCAAGAAAGGATTCGTCTCGCGCTCTTCACCAATGGTGGTCAACCGTCCATGACCTGGAACAACAACCGTCTCATCAGGTAGCGCCAACACTTTTTCATTTATTGATCGGATGATTTTGTCGAACGACCCGCCGGGCAAATCTGTGCGTCCGATACTGCCGGCAAAAAGAGTGTCGCCGGCGATCAGCTTTTTCTCAGCAGCGAAGTAGAGGCAGACACTACCCTCGGTGTGTCCCGGCGTGTGAATCACATTTGCCAGCAACGAACCCGCCTGGACCGTTTCCTGATCGCTGATGCTGTGATCGATTTCGACTCTCCCCGGCGATTTCACCCCGATCCACGCCGCTTGCACATCCAGCATCTTCAATAGTGCGTAGTCGTTCTGGTTGAGCAGAATCGGCGCACCGGTCGCTTCACGCAACTTCATCGCTCCGCCCACGTGATCGATGTGGGCGTGCGTAATCACGATTTGCTTCACGGTGAGATTGTGTTTTTGAATGATCGCGAGCACGTCAGCAATATCATCGCCGGGATCGATGACCATGGCTTCGCGCGAAACCTCGTCCCCGATAACCGAGCAATTGCACCGCAATGGGCCGACGGGAAAGATTTCGTGGATCATTGGAGAAGTGTTGACCTGTGAGCATCGAGCGGTGAGCAACCTATCTTTGCTTGCTCGCGGCTCATCGCTCACTGCTGGTTCTTTACTTCTTCGGAGCTGGATTTGCCGGCTTCGAGGACGATGATGGCGAATTCTGCAGCACGGACGTCGGGCCGGTCCTGCGGGAGGCGGCAATTGAAAGCACAATCGATGTAAGCATGAAGATCACCGCGCACCAGGTTGTCGCTTTGGTAAGCACGGTTGCGGCGCCGCGTGGGCCAAATGCCGTCTGGCTGCCCTGTCCGCCGAAAGCGGCGGCGATATCGCCGCTCTGGCCGCTCTGGAGCAGGACGACCAGGATCAAGAAGATGCAAACACAAACATGGATGATCGTAACCAGTGTAATCATGAGTTAAACAGGCCTTTTGGACTTTAGTGTTCCGATTTCCCGAGATTATGGTGCGGAAGGGGGGACTTGAACCCCCACGCCTTTCGGCGCCACCCCCTCAAGATGGTGTGTCTGCCAATTCCACCACTTCCGCTAAGTTTCTCAGCCGCAGGAGTTTCGGGAGAGCGGCGGCTGGAGAACGGCGACCGCTGATTAAGCTTACACTGCGAAGCGAGAGCAGTTCAAGCCGCCACCTTTAAGAGAAATTGCAGCAGGGTTTAGCCCAAGAACCGCCTATTTCCGGGGTCTGCTCGGCAAGACGTCCACGCGCTTGGGTTCTCACCGGAAGGACAATTACCTCAGTAATTTTGTGATGTTTCGTTTGTGTGCCAGTATCCATTCGAGAGCGAGAGAAGCGCCCTCGGTGGCACATATTGCCGCCGAAAGGCAGCAGGAGGATTCGAGTGAAACGCACAAGCATTCTGGCCGCGCTGATTGCGACCGTGATGTTCACGCAACTGGGTTGTGGCGACCCGGCCCTTGGGAAGCTCCAAACACTTCAGCTGAACACCACAACCACAAATCTTGTTGGCATTGGCGGCAAAGCGCAATTGAGCGTAACCGGGACCTACACCAGCACGGATGCCAAAGACTTAAGCACCAAGGTGACCTATGTCATTACGCCGACTGGAACTGACGTGAATGGCGCTGCGCTAATGGCGTCGCCCAACACGGTCACCATCAGTTCAACCGGGTTGCTCACTGCGGTCGATCCCGCAGTCTGCACCTGGGGAGCGGCTGGGGCATCTGGAAGTACCACACCGGCAGGTTGGTTCTTGACCGGCTCTTATCAGATTGTGGCTACATTTCAGGGAATAACCTCTCAGCCGGTGTTTGTCGGCGTGGCGTCAGCGATCGGCAGCAACGCGGGCAACAATAACCCCAATCTTCTCTGCGGCCCTTCGTAGCCTTTAGTGACCGCGGCGCATTTCCTCGACTCTTAGTCCGGCCCGCAGCTTCTTGCGGGCCGTTTTCGTTTATGCAGCAATCACCAGCGCTGATGTACTTGCGGGCGAATCCTTTCGTCGTAGATGCGCTTCACCTTGTCCATAATCTCCGGCGAGAACTGCGGCAGATCTGAAGCGCGACAGTTATCGGCGACTTGCTCTGGACGCTTGCCTCCGGGAATGGCGCAGGAGACCGCGTCGAACATCAGAATCCAGCGTAGCGCGAACTGGCTCATGGAAACGCCGGGTGGGAGTACCTTCCGAATTTCCTCGACCGCGCTCAGGCCGGTTTCGTAGTCAACGCCAGAAAAAGTTTCGCCAACATCAAACATTTCGCCGTGGCGATTGAAGTTGCGGTGATCGTCGGCGGCGAAGGTCGAATCGCGTCGAAGCTTGCCAGTGAGCAAACCACTTGCGAGGGGGACGCGGGCAAGAATTCCGACCTGCTTGCGTTTTGCTTCGGCAAAGAACAACTCTGCCGGACGCTGGCGGAAGCAGTTGAAAATGATCTGCACGCTTTGCACATTCGGGAACTCGATCGCTTTTAAAGCTTCTTCGACTCGTTCGACACTGACACCGTAGTAGCGCAGTTTTCCTTCTTTTACGAAATCATCAAGGAAGCTGAAAATCTCCGCGTGATAATAGGCGTCGGTAGACGGGCAATGAAGCTGGAGAAGATCGAGCGCATCGGTTTCAAGTCGCTTAAGACTGTCGTTGATCCAGGTCCGCAGGTTTTCTCGGCTGTAGCCCTCGACGGTCTGTTTGGGCAGCTTACGCCCAGCTTTTGTTGCGACGATGATTTCGTCCTTGCGTTCTTTCTTGAGTCTGGCGATCAGGCGTTCGCTGCGGCCATCGCCATAAACATCGGCCGTGTCGATGAAATTTACGCCACAATCGAGGGCCTGGTGTAGCGTCTTCATCGCGTCTTCTTCTGAGACCTGTCCCCAGAAGCCGCCGATTGCCCAAGCCCCAAAGCTGATTTCGGAAACCTTCCAACCTGTGCGACCGAGTGAACGATATTTCATGCGATTGGCTCTTTCGGGAATAATTTATGAGTGAATTTTATTGATGCAGAAGAGAAGTATAGGCGATCACTTGCTTGACGTGACCGGTTCGACCAGTACGGCGGTCCCGTACGCCAGGACTTCAGTGACTCCTTGCATGACTTCGGTCGCATCGTAGCGCGCGGCGACCACAGCATTAGCGCCGAGTTGGGCCGCGTGTTGCAGCATCAGATCGAAAGCTTCGGCTCGGGTTTTCTCACAGAGATTCGTCAACAGCGTGATGTTGCCGCCCAGAATGGTCTGTAGGCTGGCGCCAATCGTGCCCACAATCGATCGTGACCGCACCACGATGCCGCGAACCACGCCAAACGTGCGGACCACGCGAAAGCCGTCAAGCTCGAATTGTGTGGTCACCATCGTGTGCGCAACCATCGCGCTTCCGGGCGTGCGACCTATTGCCATGCGAGATCTACCTGTTTTCGCCTCAGACGCCTGGAACTGGAGGGCAGCCCGGCCATTCCTTCAGGAACGCGCTGCCGATATAACCGAGATATTTGATTCCGATCTCACTGGTGAAGAAACCGTCAGAGGTCATGTTGCGCAGAAAAGAAAAGAATTCAACGCCCTGGCTCAGGCTGGAATCGGAGAGTGCATTGTTTCGATACGCAATCCGATCAAGAATTTCCTTCTGCTGTGCCGGCGTGCAATCGAGAAAAACCTGGTTGTAGCGATCGGAGCAGGTTGAGTCGAGCCAGAGCAGACCTCCGGCCATGATTCGCTGGTATTCGGTATTTTCACTGGTCAGCAGATCGATGAACTCGGGCGCTCCAGCTTCGATTGCGCCACCCGCGTCGGAATCGGCGGGGATGATGGTTTGGCAGAGGGTTTGCAGAGTTTTGTAGTCGTGCGGGTTGAAGAATTTCGGAGCGTAGGTTTTGGTCGCGGCTTTTTCCGCCGCAATCATGTGATGAGCGTATTCGGCGGCTTGTGCCGGGATCACGCGGAGAACGGTGCTTGCGGCGGCGCCGACCGTGAGTGATTTGAGAATGTTGCGACGCGAAATTTTTTGAGTTTCGTTCATCTGATTTTGCAATCCGGCTCGGGCTTCGCCCTCGCGTTTGGTCGTACGTTGCCTACCCAGGGCTGAAGCCCTGGGCTACTATCTGTCGCCGCTTTCGGGGCGCGTTTGTGACAACTCACCGCGACTACAAATTCCCTTTCTTTGCCTGATCCAGCAAATACTCCGACGCACGCCACGACACCGCCATGATCGTCAGTGTTGGATTTTTGTCGGGATTGCTCACGAAAGATGCGGCATCGGTCACGAACAAGTTCTTCACGTCGTGCGCCTGGCAATAGCCATTCAGGGCCGATGTTTTTGGGCTGTGTCCCATGCGAACCACACCGAGTTCATGAATGATCACGCCGCCGTCTGAGATTCCATAAGGATTCTCCCCGTCGGAGCGAACCCGCCAGTAGTAAGTTCCGCCCGCCGTCTCAACGATGTCGCGGAAGGTTTCCTGCATGTCTCGCGCCATCTTGATTTCGTTTTCGCTCCATTGCCAATGGAACCGCAGCACCGGAATGCCCCATTGATCGACAACGTCCGGATCGATCTCGCAATAGCTCTGCTCATTGGGAATCATCTCGCCGCGGCCGGCGAAGCCAATGAACGTTCCGTACAGGTCACGGCATTTCTGCTTTAAACCAGCGCCGTATCCTTCGTGCTCTTCACAGACGCCATGGAAATCGCCGACGCCGGGCATTCCCCGTCCACCGCCGAACTCGATGTGATATCCGCGCAGAAATTCATTCTTGCGGTCGAACTTCCACCAAGGCATGTACATGTGCATGCCGCCGACGCCGTCGTGATTGTGCGCCGGGACTTTGGCGAGTTGCGGAAAATATCCAAATCCCGAGCTGCCGACGCTATCGGTGAGATAACGTCCAACCGCACCGGATGAATTTGCCATTCCATCGGGGAACAACGATGACTTCGAATTCAGCAACAAGCGGGCCGATTCACACGCACTCGCACCAACGACGAATGCTTTTGCGTAAATCTTCTTTTCTGTGCGCGTAGGTTTGTCGATGTAAGAAACGGCCTCTGCTTTTCCATCTTTGCCAAGGACAATCTCGCGCGCCATCACGTTGGTGATCAGAGTAAATCGGCCAGTTTCTTGTGCCGGCGGAATCATCACCTGGCTGGAACTGAAATTCGAAGCGCTGATGCAGCCGCGCCCGCACTGAGCGCAATAATGGCACGCGGGACGATCATTGAGAGGCTGAGTGAGAATCGCAAGCCGCGACGGAATACAGATCACGCCCAGCTTGTCACACGATTTCTTGACGATAGTTTCCGTGCAACGCGGCTTCGGCGGAGGAAGGAAAACTCCGTCGGGAGCGCTGGAGACATTTTCTTTTGTGCCAAAGACGCCGATGTAAGACTCGACTTTGTCGTAGTAAGGCGCGACGTCTTCGTAGGTGATCGGCCAGTCGTCGCCCATGCCATCGGTGGAACGAGCTCTGAAGTCGACTGGCGCGAAACGAAGAGCAATGCGTCCCCAGTGATTGGTGCGTCCGCCTTCAATGCGGGAGCGGAACCAGCGAAAGCGCGAACCTGGAGCGACGGTGTAAGGTTCGCCCTCGATGTCCCAGGAGCCGTTCGGCGCGAGAAATTCGCCGAAATCCGTACTAGCCCTGCCACCGACGCCGGCGCCACGGTGCGGGAGCTGATACGGCCAGACATGCTCTTTGAAATCTTTTTCGGGATTCAGCGCCGGGCCCGCCTCGAGCATGACAACGTTCAGCCCGCCTTCGGTAAGGACCTTTGCGGCTGTACCGCCAGCCGCGCCAGAGCCGATAATGCAAACGTCGTAAACCTTCGGGGAGCGAATTACCTGGGGCATTGATCTCCGTTGTGTTTAGCTCTGTGGATCTTCTCTGTGAAACTCTGCGCCCTCTGTGGTCGAGTTTTCAAAACCCTTACCACAGAGAACACGGGGTCACACAGAGGACTCCCCAGAGGAAATATTAAAAGCGCAAATTTTTCAAATAGTCGTACGAAGTCTGAATGCTTGCGAACGGATCCGGTGGATCGTCGTACTCCACAAAATAGTGCTTAATTCCCCCGAGATCCGACTTCGCAAAAATCGCCTTCCAGTCAATGACTCCTTTACCTACATCGGCCATATTGCCACTCTGGTCGAAGTCTTTCACGTGTACGAGTTGGAACCGGCCCGGATATTTTTTGAAATATGCAATCGGGTCCTGGCCAGCGTGGTGCGCCCAGCCTAAATCCATTTCCATCACCACCAGCTTGGGATCGGTTTCCGCAAGCAAAACATCGTAAGGCAGTTTGCCGTCAGGGAGAGGTTTAAATTCTTCGACGTGGTTGTGATAGGCGAGTTTAATGCCAGCTTTGTTCGTCTCTTCTCCTGCGCGATTGAACGCCTCGGCAGCTCGCTTCCAGCCATCAGGTTGTTGCAGGACCGCGCGGTCGATCGATGGGTTCACGATATAGCTATGGCCAAGCACTTTGCTGGCGTCAATCACTTTCGGCAGATTTTCAGCTGAGAGCGCGGAATATGGAATGTGCGTGGAAGGTGCGACCAACCCATTCGCATCCAGAATTTCACGCGCGCGTTTGGCTGAAGGATTGAGATCGGGCAAGTGCGCGAAAAACTGCGCCAGCTCGACTTCCTTGTAGCCGACCTTGGCTACACGCGCGATCGTGCCTTCGAAGTCTTTGTCCAGAGCGGCGCGAACGGTGTAGAGTTCGAGGCCGATTCTTTGAATTCGATGCTGGGGCGCAGCCCAGGAGAAGCGGCTGGCGATAACAGCGGAGGTTGTGCTGGCGATGAAAGCTCTGCGATTCATATTCCTACTCCGATTTATTCGTAAGCAGACGGCGTCCAGCCCGCCCAGGTTTCGCGGGCGAGGGCGCCCGCGCCACACATTCACTTATGTCAACTGCGGTTCGGTCAGCAATTCCTCACGTACATTCTTTAAAACATACAGCGCGCGCTCGACCCCGACTTCGCCTGACAGGATGGGGTCTTCATTCTCAACGCTGAAGATGCCTTCGTAGCCGACATCCATATAGGCGCGCATGATGTCCTTCCAGGTGCTCGCACTGTGGCCGTAACCGACGGCGCGGAATGCATCAGACGCAGTCTTCAGGTCCTGCTTCTCGAAAATAAAATTCAGCACGCCGTAGCGAGCGACCTTGTCGGGAAAGAGCACCGTGTCTTTCATATGCGCGTGATAAATCGCGCCCTGCTTTCCCAGCATGTGAATGACTTCGACTGCATTGCATCCCTGCCAAAACAAGTGGCTCAGGTCGTTGTTCGCGCCAATCTCCTCGCCGACAGCCTCGCGAAGCTTGAGTAGGGTAAGCGGATTGTATACGCAAAAATTCGGGTGCATCTCAAGCGCAATGCGATGAATGCCATGATCGCGCGCGTACTTCACCGCGTCTTTCCAATACGGAACCAGCCGTTCCTTCCACTGCCAATCCTGCGCTTCGGCGTATTCGGGAGGCCAACGATAGGTAATCCAGCTTGGGTTCTTGTCGGTTGGATTCGCGCCGGGACAGCCGGAGAATCCGACGATCACCTTTATGCCAAGCTTTTCGGCAAGCTGCACGGTCTTGCGAAATGTCTGATCATCGCGTTCTGCGTGGGCCTTATCGGGATGCACAGGATTGCCGTGGCAGCTTAGCGCACCAATCTGAATATTATGGTCTTCGAACTTTTTTCTCCACGCACGCAGCTTGGCGGGATCGGCGAGCAGATCATCGAGAGGGCAATGTTTGTTATTGGGATATCCGCCGGTGCCGATCTCAGCCGCTTCGACCCCGAGCTGCTGGTATTTTTCGACCAGCTGATCGAGTGTGAGGTCAGGGAAGGCAGGATCGAAAACGCCGATCGGAATTTTGCGGCGATTGCCAGCACCAGAAGCGGGAGCATCTTCCGATTGCGGGACTGATGCAGACATGTTTCGCGGGGCGGCGACGGCCCCAGCTAGAACGCCTCCCGTTGTAGCCAGAAAACTTCTGCGAGTGGGGGAAACCGGGCCAGAAGAATTCGACATGAAGTCCCTCGACGTGGAGTCAAGAACGGAACATTATACGCAGAAAGTGTTGGAGTGAAAGATCTGGCTGCAGGTTAGTCACGACTGGCACAAAAACCAAAACCGCCCTTTCGGGCGGTTTCAGCTTCGTGGGTTGAACTCCTCAAGTGTCGGGCCGGAGGTGGCCGTTATGTATGAGGACGTTGAATGTATGTTCGTCGAAGTCGAGGAAAGCTGCAATAGCGCAAAAACACTACGTCGCCTTAGCTGCGGGTGTACGTTTCCCGCCTCTGAATTCGCCATGGTTTTCTCCGAACACCTCCCACGGAAGCGAACAGCGGGGCAGTTCCCTGATAACTAAACACGCCTGCAACGATCTTGCTTGATTTAGCACCATGAAGTGATGTAAAAACCAGCAAACCTTCGCTTCCGCTGTAATTCGCACCCCGACTCCGGTCCATTTACGACGGTCGGAGAATTCTCGCGTGGAGAAACCAATGCGAACTCTACAAAGAATTATCGTTCTGCTCTCGACCCTCGTGTTTTGCTCACTGCTATATGGCCAAGGCGTAGCGACCGGCGACCTGCACGTGAAGGTCGTCGACCCGCAGGGCAACGCCGTCACTGACGCCCATGTAGTCGCTACCAATGGGGCGAAGGGCATCGAGCGCGTTGCCTCCGGCAGCGGTGAGGGCGAATACAGCATTCTTGCTCTGCCTCCCGGGTCCTACGTCGTGACAGTGACGGAGCAAGGATTCGCGAAAGCCAACGCCCCAGAGGTCTTAATCACGGTTGGCAGCTCGATCGAACTGCCCGTTACTTTGACGGTAGCGCGAACCGAAGAGACTGTCGAAGTGACCGGCGCGCCCGAGCTGATCGAGACCACGCGCACCTCTACGACAGACACTGTGGGGCAGCGGCAGATTGACGATCTGCCGATCAACGGCCGCAACTACATCAATTTCACGCTGACCGACTCGCAAGTGCTTCGCGATAACGCGCCGAACACCGGGGCCGCGCCAACCTCCGGACTCAATATCAGCGGGCAGCGCGCGCGCTCGAACCTGGTGAACGTGGACGGGGCAGACGCAACTGACAACGGCGTAAATGGAGTCCGTTCGACGGTTTCACAGGAAGACGTGCAGGAATTTCAGATCATTACGAACGGCTACAGTCCGGAATACGGACGGGCTGCCGGTGGCGTGGTGAATATTGTCACAAAGAGTGGCTCAAACACCCTTCACGGCGACATCTTCGGATATCTGCGCAACCGAAATTTTCAAGCGGTAAATCCGTTCAGCACAGTGCCGAATCCGGCATACACGCGGGTGCAGGCCGGGGCAGCATTCGGTGGAGCAATTAAAAAGGACAAAACATTCTTCTTCTTCTCATACGAGATTACGCGGCGTCATGAGACAGGATTTTCGAGCATTGGCGCAGACAACTTTGGGCTGGTACCGTTCGACACGGCGACCACGGCGGGCGGAGGGGTGCCATTGCCGCTGGGAACGATTCAGGTTACTCCAGCGCAGAAAGCCTATCTGCAAGGGTTAACTCTCCCGCAAGTTGGGGCGATCGGAGTCCCAAATATTCTTTCGTATGAGGAATTGATCGCAGCATCCTCCGGAATGGCCGTAAATGGGAGATGGCCGGTCATGATGGGTGGGCAGCCGGGATTCCCGACCTCGTGTACGACGCCGGGGACATGCTTTGTTCCGGGTTCGTTCCAAACGCTGGTGTCCCAAGAAGGAAACTTCCCGGTGTTTGAAGGAACGAGCCTCTATTCGCTTCGGCTGGACCACAACATAAGCACCAATAACCGGCTGACGCTGCGTGCCAACGTGAGCCCCAGCACGGTTACGGGAATCGAAGTCAGCGGCCAGGACCAGCCGTTTGGACAAAACGCTTACTCGCGGACCTCGGAGCAATCATACCGAGATGTGGCGGGCGTGGTGCAGGATTCCTGGACGATAAGCGGGAACAAACTCAATCAGTTCATGTTCCAATACGCGCGGCGCGGCTTGTCGTACTTTTACAACACAGCCAACGCAGGCGGTTCCGATCCGGCCGTGAACATCCCCGGATTTGCTTATTTTGGGCGCGAGCCATATTCCTACATTCAGCGCACCGAGCAGAGATATCAGTTCACGGACAATTTCTCGTGGACGCTGGGCCAGCACGACACCAAATTCGGCGCCGATTTTAACTACATTCCTACGAAAGCCATTTTTACGGTGAATTACGGCGGAGTCTATGACTTCGGCTCCGTGGCTTCGTCAAACGCCAATTCGGCATATTGCCCGAGCCCTGCAAATTGTTTGCCGGGACTCTCTCCAGTGCAGGCGTACGGCGCGGGCATTCCTGGTGACTACATCCAGGGCCTCGGGAGTCCGAGCGACTCTTTCAACAACTATCCCATTGGTTTGTATTGGCAGGACTCCTGGCGAATTCGGCACAATCTGACGCTCAACTATGGTTTGCGTTACGACGTTGAGATTCCGCCGAAATTTAAAGCGCCCACGGGTCTGGCGGCCGCCGGATATAAATATCTAAACCTGCAAAAAGGAATTCAGACTGACAGAAACAATTTCCAGCCTCGAATCGGTTTCGCGTGGGACCCCAAAGGCGATGGAAAGACTGTCATTCGGTCATCGTACGGAATCTTTTACGATCACCCGCTGTTGGGTCTCTATTTCCTAGGCGACGCATCGGACGGCTCGACCAGCGGTCAATTGGCATTCGCTGGGACGTCTACCTGCGGAGGCGCGGGAAATCCTGGAAACCTGAACGCGATCACGATTTTCCAGGGGCTGGTTCCTGCGCCGAACGGTCCCGTGGCTTCACCTTGCTCTCCGACGGCAAATCCTGCAGTGCTGGGGTTATTAAACTACAACCCAACTCAACAACGATTTGCCTGCGATGGAAGCACCAGGTGTGGCGTGTCGCCGGTATCCGGTTCCATCTTCCTGGGACAGAACTACATCAACCCTTCAACCTTCCTGCCGCTCGGGTTCCAGCCGTTCGGCTATCCGCAGGCAAACAATTTTGTTTATGCGTACGCGCAGCAGATCAATTTCAGCGTTGAGCGAGATCTGGGTCACGGCTTCGCTCTTGACCTTGCCTACAACTTCAATGGCGGACGACATCTGAACCGCCCGATCAATTCGAACACTATTCGCGGTGATCTGATGGTTGCGAATTTCGAAAACGCGCTCGCCGCCGGGCAAACACCCGCGAGTCCATTCACGGTTTCAGGATGCGGAACAACCGGCACCGGCGCGCCCTATGTGGATGCTGCCCTGATGAACTTCTTCCGCCCAAGCGGAATCAACCCTTCAATTGCAGGGCTGTACATTAACGGGATTCCGGGAGGAAGCGCTTGTGTCGGCTTGGCTGAACAGATCCTTCAGGGCTTGAAGTCGCAAGGATTCAACACCGCTTGCGACCCGCTTACATCGTTCAATAATTGCATTCCATTCGGCGACATGGACGCGAACTACTCGAACGGGAGTTCGGTCTATCACGGATTGAGCGCGAATCTGCGCAAACGGTTTAGCGGACACTACGAACTGCTTGCTTCCTACACCTGGTCGCACGCAATCGACGACTCGACTGATTTGCAGTCGACAACTACTCCGCAAGACAGCTACTTCCCGAGCCTGGACCGCGCAACCTCGACCTTCGATCAGCGCCATCGGTTCGTCTTCAGCGGCGTTTATCAGACCGGCAAAATTGGTGGCGATGGCGTTGCAGGAAAACTCATCAGTGACTGGACTTTTGCACCGCTCGTCGAGTTCAGTTCCGGAAGGCCATTCAATATCATCACCAGCAATGGAGATAATTTGCAGCTCTCATCGCTCACCGGGCGGCCCAATACGTTCGCAAATCCGGCATGCGGCCAAGCAGTGCATTCCAAGTTCTCGCCGACGGGAGTCTTCCAGGAACCGTGCATCACTCCTTTTGTTCTAGCCGGAGTTGCACCGACGTTGTTGGAACTTGACGGTGATCTCGGACGCAATGCAGGGGTCACTCCGTGGACCGTGTTTGACGACATTCGCATTGCTCGGAAGATTGCGCTCACCGAGCGGATGAGCCTCAACGCTTCGGTAGACGTCTTCAATATCGCAAATCGCTTCAACGTGGCCGCGGTCAGTCCGCTGTTCACTAACGCTGGTGAACCTACGGCAGCCTACGATCCTCGTCAAATTCAATTCGGCCTAAAGGTGAACTGGTAGTCTACGTGGGTCGGATCCGCCCGATCCGGCCCTCGCTATCTCGCTTCAGGTCACGCAGCACACCTTAGCCCTTCCTACATTTTCGCGGATTGGGTTCCACGACTCTTTAGGTACATCGTCCCGAGTGTCTGCAGGCATCTTTATGCACACACAATTCAATTCGGGACCACATTATGAAAATTCGTCGGGTTGCAGTTTTGGCCATGCTCTTTGTGGCGTTCGGCGCGGCTTTCGCGCAAACGTCGGTTTCAGTAGCCTATGACTATGCTCCCATTTCATTCCCCGGCGCGCGGGTCACCAATGTTGCCGGTATCAATAATTCAAATGTGATTGTTGGCTTTTATTACGACTCTCAAGATATGGTTCATGGCTTTACCTACAAAGCAGGTAAGTACACCGCCGTCAACTTTCCGGGCGCGACAGAAACGCAGGTGCTGGGAATCAATGATGGCGGCGACATTGTAGGTATGTACCAGCTTCCAGGAAACCTGAACTTTCACGGTTTCCTGCGCCATGGCAACGAATTCGCTTCGATTGACGATCCCTCGGCTGCCTTTGGGACAATAGCGTTCGCCATTAATAATGCTGGGACAATCGTCGGAAATTACGATAACGGGGACGGGTTTGTTTACCAGAGTGGAAAATTCCGTACCCTCGATGCTCCGCAACTCGCTGGTGAGCCGGCGCAGACGCAGCTTAATGGCATCAACAATCTCGGATGGATTGTAGGTCAGGTCTATACCGGCGGCATTTGGCGCGGCTTTTGGGTCGAGAATGGCAAGCTCCACTATCTCGAACCTGCCGGCCAAACGGATAGTGAAGCAACTGGAATCAATGGCCACAGCGACATCGTTGGTTGCCACGATTCGCGAGCTGGATTTGTGTCCTTCCTGGCCGGAAACTACCCGAGCAGCACAGCAGCGTATCCTTCTGAGCAATCTGTAGTTTCCTGTGCTGTGGCGATCAACTACGCGCGCGCCATTGTCGGAAATTATTCGACATCGAACGACTCGAATGGCTTTCTTGCGGCGCCGGCACTAACTCTGCAAGTCTCGAACCCGCCGACCACTTATTTTTCGACCGGAGCGATTCACGTAGTGGCGAGTGCCTCAGGAAACAACGCTGTCCGCCAAATACAGGTCTGGGTAAATGGAAAGAAAGTGTATCAGGTAAGCGGCGGTTCACTGAATGCGAACGTCGCTGTACCGGCAGGCAAAAACGAGAGATTTGTCGTACAGGCAGTCGACTCAAAGGGGGTAATCGCGAAAGTTGTGAAGACGATTACGGTGGAATAGTCGCCGGAAAGCCGACGAGTGGTGGGCGGATTGGGAGTGGGCGGCTAGAGACGGATCTCGGGTGCGAATTCAGATTTGGTAAGCTATCAAACGAGAGGGCCTCTAGCTCAATGGTTAGAGCAAACGGCTCATAATCGTTTGGTTCTCGGTTCGAGTCCGAGGAGGCCCACCACCAATCGCCCCCGGTCCGGCTGGATATTCGCTTTTCTTCGCCGTCCAAGGGCAAGAGTGGCGCACGCATCTTACCGGCTTTATTAATGCACGATTTCCAGGATGTCGGTATCCGGCTCCGTCCAGGCTTGCGTGCCTTCATGCGTCAGCTTCTTCGCCTCGTCATCCCAATGCAGGCGAGTGATCTTGCTCTCGCCTTTTTCGTACGCGTACGTCTTCCCATCATCGTCATAAAGCGTGAAGTCGGCGTTGGCCCCGGGATAAATTTTTATCCTTTCTATCTTCTGCTGCTCACTTGTGCTCTCGATTGCCGAGCCTAACGGAACGATCGATCCAGCGCGTACGAACAAGGGGATTTGGTCAATGGGTGCGTCGACTTTCATCGTCTGCCCGCCATGCACGCGCTGGTTCGTCCAGTAGTTGTACCAGTCTGTGCCGGACGGCAAGTAAACTTCCTTACTGGTCGCGCCCTGCTCGGTTACGGGCGCCACCAGGAATGCCGGCCCGAACATATATTCATCACCGATATCGGCCACCTTTGGGTCATTCGGAAAATCCATGAACAATGGGCGCATGAACGGCGCGCCGGTTGCGTAGGTCTTGTATCCGAGCGAGTAGATGTACGGCATCAGCTGGTAGCGAAGGCGCAAATACTTTTCGAGAATCGGCTCGGCCTGCTTGCCATATGACCAGACTTCGTTGTACTTGCGGCTGCCATGGGTGCGCATGATCGGCAGGAATGTGCCGTATTCAAACCAGCGCGTATACAGCTCGGGGTAATCGTCGTATCCGCCGACGTTGTCGCGCGCGTCGGATGGATCGAGCAAAGGCGGATTCTTTGGGTGATGCTCGCCGGGAAGATACTGCCAGCCGCCGACGTCATTCGTCCAGTACGCCATGCCGCTCGCGGTAAAGTCGAGGCCGGTGGGAATCTGGCGCTTGTAAGCGTCCCAGGTGGGAAAAATGTCGGAGGACCAAACCATCGTGGCGTTGCGCTGCGAGCCGAGATAGGCATCGCGGGAGAGGATCAGCGCGCGATGATTAACGTCGCGACGGAAGCCGTCGTAAATCGCAGCGGTGTGCACCAGCGGATAAATATTGAAAAAACGAGTACCCGGACCGACCGAAAAGTAGCTGCCATTCGGCGGGAGGTCCGGCTCGGTCTCATCCGCCCATAGCGAATCGAATCCCTTGCCAATGATATTGTCGCGAATTGTGTCCCAGTACCACTTAGCCGCGTCGGGGTTTGACGTGTCGATGTCCGACCCCGCGCGATCATACGGAAGGCCATTTGTTGGCGTTCCATCGGCCAGATGCTCGAACCAGCCGTGCTTTAGGACCGTGTCGTAGTAACGCGACTCTTTCGTGAAGCGCGGCCACACGCTGATCATGGTTTGAATGCCCATGTCGTGTAGCTGTTTGTTCATTGCAGCAGGATCGGGAAAGCGCTCGGGAACAAAATCGAACTGGCCCATTTGCGTGAAGTAGAACCAGTCGAGAACTAAAACGTCGAGCGGAAGATGGCGCTCGCGATATCCCTTGGCAACGTTCAACATTTCTTCTTGCGTGATGTAGCGCTGCTTGCATTGAACGAATCCGTACGCGGCCTTGGGGAGCATGGGTGTGGTGCCGGTGAGCAGACGATAGCCAGAGTAGATTTCGTCGAAGTTGTCGCCGGCGATCACGAAATATGAAACGCGATTGCCGACGTCTGACGTCCAGGTCGTGCGCCCGTTGAAACCCGGCTCTATTATGGTTTTTGAAGGATTGTCCCAAATTAGCCCATAACCGTAATTGGTGACAGCGAATGGAACGCAAATGCTCGGTCCGCCGGTTGCGGTGTAGTTGTGCCAGCACTCGACGCGATGTCCGCGATGGTCGAGAAAGCCTTCCTGATTTTGTCCCAGTCCGTAGTAATGCTCGTCATCAGGAGAAACAAAACTCGCGCCGACTTGGAAGAAATCGAGATCGGAGGGCCGCTTGTCGTAAAGAATGTCGGCATTGCCATCTTTGTGGTTTGGCACCGACATCGACCAGCCATTCATTTCGAGAAGCCGCTTGCCGTCAGGCTTGGTGATAGTGACCCGCTCCCAAGGGACTGATCCGCTGAAATATTTCGAAATGTCGCGCACGGTGATAGGAAGCGGCCCGCCGGCTTTGCTGGGATGGTAGGGGTTCAGCGTCACCTTCATGCGCGAAGATTCATAGACTTCTTCTGAATTCGTGGTGCGATGTGTCCAGCCCTGGGCGGATGGATGTGCGACAAATCCGAATCCCGGCGCAGCGAGGGCCTGCTCTTTTTGTGTGCTCAGCGTGACACGAATGATATTGGGAGCGTAGGGTTCGAGGACGATCGTGGTTTCGCCGTGATCGAGGATGAGCCGGTTGTCCTCGGCGAGGACTGAAGTTGAAAGTAGAAACAGAGCAGCTAAGAAAATCCAACTTCGAAGACGGATTTTCAATTCTTGCCTCCTCTTGCCGTCTCTACGGCTCTTAACACTGCACGGGCCTTGTTCATCGACTCCTGATATTCGGTTGCGGGATCGGAGTCGGCCACGATTCCTGCTCCCGCCTGCAAATACGCCTTCTTGCCTTTCATCAGCATGGTGCGAATGGCAATGCAGGAATCGAGATTGCCAGCAAAGTCTGCGTATAGAACCGATCCACCGTAGACGCCCCGGCGCGTCGGCTCCAGCTCTTCGATGATCTGCATAGCGCGAACTTTCGGCGCGCCACTTAGGGTACCTGCGGGAAAACATGCTGCTAAAGCATCGAGCGCCTGCAACTCGGGCCTCAGCTTTCCTTCAAGTGAAGAAACGATGTGCATCACATGCGAATAGCGCTCGACATACATCAGATCCTTCACTTTGACGGAGCTGTATTCGCTGACACGCCCAAGATCGTTGCGCCCAAGATCAACCAACATCACGTGCTCGGCGCGTTCCTTTTCGTCGCTCAACATTTCTTGTTCAAGCTGTTGATCTTCGGCTTCGCTCTTGCCGCGAGGGTGAGTGCCTGCGATGGGGCGATACTCCAGCTTGCGCCCGGTCACGCGAACCAGCATCTCCGGCGACGAACCGAGAATATGCGTGTTATCCATCTTTAAGAAGTACATGTAAGGAGACGGATTCACGGCGCGCAGGGCGCGATAGATTTCGAAAGGCGGGACCTCCGGCGTAAATTCGAGTCGTTGCGAGAGTACGACTTGAAAAATATCCCCTGCGGCGATGTATTCCTTCGCGGCCCTAACGGACTGCTCATAGGCACTACGCGGCGTCTGCGAATTGATCTTCAGCTTTCCATGTGAATTGCGGCTCGCCTTCTGCCACTCGATTTTGCGTAATCCAGCCGTCAGATTCTTTTCGATTGCCGCAATGTCTGCGACGGCACGATCGTAAGCCTTGCGCGGACTTTCGGTGGAGACGTCGGCAGCGGCGATGATATGAATTTGATGATGCAGGTGGTCGAAGGCCAGTAGCCGGTCGAAGAACATTAGGACGCAGTCGGGTAAATCGAGATCGTCTTTCGTGTTGTTGCCAATATTTTCCAGTTGGCGAACGATGTCGTATGAACAGAAACCAACAGCGCCGGAAGTGAACGGCGGCAGACCCGGAACGTTTGCGGGCTTATGCTGCTGCAAAAGCTCCTTGGCAACCTGAAAAACGTTGCCTTTCTGGCGTTCGCGTCTCTTACCCCGTTCGATTGTGATGTCGCTGCCGCGCGCGCGCAGCTTCATATATGGACGCGCACCAAGAAACGTGTAGCGGCCGATCTGCTCGCCACGTTCTACGGATTCGAGCAGAAATGCATCTTGCTCGCGGCCAGCGACTGCAAGGAAAGCGGATACCGGCGTAAGCAGGTCCGCCATAACGGACTTAACCACCGGCACCAGCGTGGCTTCGCGCGCGAGGCGCGAAAATTCCTTGTAATCGGGACGAAGCATCTCGGAAACGGGAGCAAACATTATAGGAGATTGTTGTCATCCGTCGGGCAGCTTACAATCTCGGTTCCATGGCGATCTCGGTCCCCTCTTTCGCGAAGATCAATCACGGGTTGCGCATCGGTCGACTCCGGGACGACGGGTTCCACGAACTGCGCACCGTCTATCAAACGGTTGCGATGCACGATGTAATTCGCGTTTCGGTTGAGCGCGGCTCAGGTATCCATATTCGCTGCGACGATCGGCGCGTTCCTTTGGGCTCGACGAATACTTGCTATCGCATACTTGAGCGTGTGATGGAAGCGCTGAAAGCTCGCGGGCGAATTGTCATCGACATTGAAAAAAAACTTCCGATCCAGGGCGGATTGGGCGGAGCCTCGGGGAATGCTGTGGCGGCGATGCTTGCTGTGGAAAAAGCGCTCGGTAAACAACTCTCCGGGGAAGAGCGTTTGCGGATTGCGGAAGAAGTAGGGTCGGATTTGCCTCTTTTCTTAATTGGCGGCACCGTGCTTGGAGTCGGACGTGGAGAGGAGGTGTATCCCCTGCCGGATTTGCCGGCCATGGCATGCGTGATCGCGTTGCCGGAAATTGCGGTGTCTACGCCGAAGGCGTTTAAAGATTGGGACCAACTTATTTCCTCCAGTTGTCATTCCGAACGGGCTTTAGGCGGCGAGGAATCTGCAGTTCCAAACCAAAAGCAGATTCCTCGACGAAGAGGATCGTCCGCAAGCGAACGACCCTCTTCGCTCGGAATGACAGCGGAGAACGAGAAATTGAAAAATCCTACTCCGTCCGATAGAATGTCAGAGTTCAGCCGTGAGATTTCTTCCTGGCTGAGTCAGAGATCCGGTGTCTCCGCTAAGGGCGGAGGCCGGGCCGAGAACCTACTGCTCGACCTTGTCCGTACCGGGATTGAAAACGACTTCGAAAAAGTCGTCTTCCCTAATTATCCCGAACTGCGCGAGGTCAAGCGTGTGCTCGAAAAAGCGGGCGCGGTATATGCGTCTTTGTCCGGATCGGGCTCAGCGACTTATGGGCTGTTCGGCTCGCGTGGAAGAGCGGTTGCTGCTGCCAATAAGCTGGAGCGGCAAGGCACGCGCGCAGTGGTGACGAGCACGTTGACACGGCGGCAGTATTGGAAGAAGCTACGAGCGGCGAGCCATTAGCTTCGAGCAAGCAGATCGAGGTTGCTCACAGCTCATCGCCCGAAGCTGACAGCTTTTACTGGGCCGTCGACTAATGGTAGGTCAAGTGCCTTTGGAGCACTTTGTCTAGGTTCGAATCCTAGCGGCCCAGCCAGAAAATCAGCTTTGAGCCGTTAGCCTTTAGCTCCTAGCTGAACGGTGCACACGTGAGCTAAGGCTAAGAGCTAACAGCTAAGAGCTGAGTCAATGGCAACCCTAGCAACCGCGGCCGAGAAGAAGATGAGCGCAGACGAGAAGCCGGAGCGCAAGCCGCACCGCGCCCGCGTCGATGAGAAGTTCAAAATCTTCTGCGGCACGGCAAATCAGCCGCTGGCAGATGAAGTTTGCGCTTTTCTCGGGATGACACGCGGTCAGGCGCTGGTTACGCGTTTCAGGGATGGCGAGGCTTACGTTCAAATTCAGGAGAACGTTCGCGGCGCAGACGTGTTTGTCATTCAGCCGACTTGCCACCCGGTCGATCAGCACCTGATGGAGTTGCTGCTGATGATGGACGCGCTCAAACGGGCTTCGGCGCGGCGCATTACGGCGGTAATTCCGTACTACGGGTACGCGCGCCAAGACAGAAAAGACAAGCCACGCGCGCCGATATCGTCGAAGCTGGTTGCGGATTTGTTGACCACGGCGGGCGCGCACCGCGCATTGATTGTCGATTTGCACGCGCCGCAGTTGCAGGGATTTTTCAATATTCCCGTCGACCACCTGTTTGCGTCGCCAGTGTTGGTTGATCATTTTAAGAAGTTGCAGTTACCCAACTTGACAGTGGTTTCGCCGGATGCCGGCGGCGTGGAGCGAGCAAGATTTTTCGCCAAGAAGGTGGATGCGGCCCTGGCGATTGTGGATAAGCGCCGCGTCGAGGCAAATGTTGCCGAAGTGATGAACGTGATCGGCGACGTTCGCGGGCGCACCTGCTTGGTGATCGACGACTTGATCGACACCGCTGGAACGCTGGTGAAAACTGCAAGCGCTTTAATGGACAACGGCGCAAGCTCGGTTTACGCCTGCTGCTCGCACCCGGTTTTTTCGGGGCCTGCGGTCAAAAACATTATGGAATCGTGCATTCGCGAGGTGGTGGTCACGAATACGATCCCGCTCTCGGAAGAGGGGCGAAATGCGATAACCGCCTGCGGCGGCAAGATTACAGTTCTTTCCATCGCTGGATTAATCGGACGCGCGATCCAGTCGATTCACGAAGAGACGTCCGTCAGCAAATTGTTCTTATAGGGATTGAAATATGCCTACAGCAACACCAGAAGCAAATCTGTTAGAGGCCCAGCAGCGTGAGCCGGGGACCAAGAACGACGCCCGCCGAGTGCGGCGCGACGGGAAAATTCCCGGAGTAGTTTACGGAGCAGGCAAACAGGCGATGCCGGTCAGCGTTGATCCTCGCCAGGTTTCGCGCATTCTGCATTCTGCGACCGGACATAACACTGTTTTCGACCTCACGCTCGACGGCGAGCGCACGAAGGCAATGATCGTTGACTGGCAATACGAGCCGATCAAAGGCTCGCTGCTGCACATTGATCTGAAGCGCATTGCCATGGACCAGAAGCTGCGTGTGAATGTGCCGATCGAGCTTGTCGGCGAGCCCTCAGGCGTGAAGCAGCAGGGCGGAATTCTCGAGCAGATTGCGCGCGAGGTGGAAGTGGAGTGCTTGCCGGGAGATATTCCGAACCAGATTGAATTGAACGTGGCAGAGCTGGTCTTCGGCATGGTGTTGCGTATTGTTGACCTGCCGAAGAACGATAAGGTGAAGTACATCAGCGATCCGGACCAGCCAGTCGCGCACATCATCAGCATTAAGGAAGAAGAGGCTCCGGCTGAAGCTGCGGTTGGTGAAGCGGCTGCGGCACCGGCTGAACCGGAAGTGATCAAGAAGGGTAAGCAGGAGACAGCTGAGGAAGGCGCCGAAGCTGTTCCGGAGAAGCCCGAGAAGAAAGAAAAGAAGTAATCAAGTTGTGCGTCGTCCGCAAAGACGGATGGTTGGCGTGCGACGCAAGACCTCGACGTGCGACGAATGAACTTGCGTGAAGCTGATCGTTGGACTTGGCAATCCGGGACCGGAATACGAGTTCACGCCGCATAACGTGGGTTTTCTCGCGATTGAGATTCTGGCCGATCAGCTGAACGTTGAGGTTCGGAACCGTCAGTCGAGAGCGCTGACAGCGAGAGCGCAAATCGGCCAGGAACAAGTGGTGCTGGCCAAGCCCGAGACGTACATGAATCTGAGCGGGCTGGCGGTTAGTGAACTGGTTGGGAAGCTCGAGATCAGGCCGGAAGCCGACTTGATTATTATTCAAGACGAGCTGGATTTTCCGCTGGGCACTTTGCGGGTCCAGCGGGCACGCAGTTCGGCGGGACACAACGGGATTGAGTCGATCATTGATGCGCTGGGATCAAATGATTTCCTGCGCATCAGGGTCGGGGTGGCGCCGGAACATAAGCCCGGCGACGGGAAAGAGTATCTGCTTTCGCCAATGCGCAAGGCGCAGCTGAAGATGCTGGAGCCAGTGCTCATGGACGCGGCCGATGCTGCAAGGATGATCGTGGCCGAAGGCCCCGCGGCAGCGATGCAGAAGTTTAATCGTAAGCCGGAAGCAACAGAAGGTAGTGGTCAGTGATTAGTGGCTAGTGGCCAAGTAGTGTAGTGATTACCACGGCTGCAGGCGCATTCACGGAGACACTGATCACTAATCACTAGCCACTGACCATTGAGTTTTGGAGAGTGCAATGAATCGTACGTATGAATTGATGTTTATTGTCCGTCCTGACATGACGGAAGAAGATCAGGACAAGCTGATTTCGAACCTGGAACATGCTGTTACATCTTCCGGCGGACAAATGAAGAACGTGGAAAAGATGGGCAAGCGGCGCCTGGCATATACCGTGCGCAAATTCAGCGACGGGTTTTTCATGCTGCTGACATTCGACGGCAGCGGCGGACTGGTGCATGAACTGGAACGACGGTTGCGTGTTAGCGAACCAGTGATCAAGTTTCTGAGTGTACGAATTGATGAGGAGCAGAAGCGTCTCGACAAGATAAAGGCAATCCGCGACGCGAAACGGAAAGCAGCGCCGGTGGCTGCCACCCCAGAGCCGACGGGCGAAGCGCCGGCAGCGACGGCATAAGACCGCGTCGACCGTCTTGCGTCGCATGCCGCGCGCATGGGGGTCTGTTTGGACTCCTACCGAAAGGCGCGCGCCCGCAGGACACACCACGATTTTGATAAGGAGCATCATGGCTGAAGAAACTAGAGCAACATCAAGCTCGGCGCCCGATGGGCAAGGTGGCGGCGATCGCCGTCCACCGCGTTCCGGGCCTGGAGGCGGACGCGAAGGTGGTCCAGGTGGACCGGGCGGGCGCAAGTATTTTCGCCGCAAGAAGGTCTGCAAGTTCTGTGTCGAGAAGATCGACTCGATCAATTACAAGGACGTGCGTCTGCTGGCGCAGTTTGTCGCCGAGAGCGGCAAAATCGTGCCTCGGCGATTGTCGGGCGTGTGTACGCCGCATCAGCGGCGGCTGAGCTCGGCGATCAAGCTGGCGCGCAATATTGCGCTGCTGCCATTTGCAGGCAGAGCAGCTTAAAAGCAGTGGTCAGTGGCTAGTCATCAGTGGTCAGTAAAACCTGAGGTGCCACGCTGACCACTGACCACTAGCCACTGACCACTTTTCAGGAGCCATCATGGAAGTCATTCTCAAAGAAGATGTCATGAAACTCGGTTCGCGCGGCGATGTGGTAAAGGTCGCCGAGGGTTACGGACGCAATTTCCTGCTGCCGCGGCGACTCGCGATCGAAGCCACTGTGGGCAACAAAAAGGTAATCGAGCAGATGCGCGCGGCTGCGGTGCGCCGCTCGGCAAAAGAAAAGGCTCAGGCAGAAGAACTTGCAAAGCAGTTCGATGGCGTGTCGGTCTCGTTCGAGCGGCGGTCAGGTGAACACGACCAGCTTTTCGGATCGGTTACTTCTGGCGATCTGGCAGATGCTCTCGAGAAGAAAGGATTTAATATTGATCGACGCAAGATCCAATTGCACGAGCCGCTGAAGACCCTCGGCGAGTTCACCGTGCCCGTGCGGCTGCACAAGGACGTGACCGCCCATTTGAAGGTTGTGATTGCGAAGGAAGCGGCGGAGTAACCGCTCGTGGCTGGTGGTTCGTGATTCGTGGTCCGCACGATCGTGCTTGAACCTTGTCGGCGACGAGTCATGAATCACGAGCCACCAAACACAATCACTGATCACTCGCCACCGCCTTTCCCGACACAAACCTGTTCCCCGCCACAATGTACCGCAGCGGCATCTCGGCGGCTTTTGTAATCCCTATTCTTTTCGTGATCAAAACTCGAGGCGAGGGCTCGCCGTCGTCAGCAATATAAAGATCAGACTTGGCGCTGGTTAGGTCTTTGCTGTTGTCGCGTTCGCGCGTGATTCCGAACGCCGCAGCCATTCTTCCGGGGCCGCTGGTCAGCCTGCGCAGGTCAGAATCTGGTGGAATGCCCCGCAACTCAAACATTTTTTCAATCGCACCGAGCGGCTCGACCGCGCGAAACAGAATTCCACCCGGAGTAGCATCTGGAAGACACGACACGTTCAGACAATAGTGGTTGCCATAAATGAAATATACATAGGCGAAGCCAGGCGGCCCGAAGAGGACGGAATTACGTTTCGTTTTGCCGATGGACGCGTGAGCGGCAGGATCATCAGCGCCGAGATAAGCTTCAACCTCGACGATTCGCCCTATCAGAAGTTTTCGGCCTTGCCGCCGAACGAGAATTTTGCCGAGCAGGTCAGGTCCTACAAGGCGAGGGTCGCGGTCGTAGAAGGAGCGTGGGAGAATTGCAGTTCGAGACAAAGTCATTTCGGGACTGTGATTTTATCCGTTTCCCGCGTGACTATTCAGGGCTTTGCTCCGTGAAATAATGAGAGTAGGAGAGTCTATTGCCCTGCGCGATCTGCGAGAGGCGAAAAGAAAAGCGCTTCTGCCCCGCTGTCCACGGTCGAATCTGTCCCCAATGTTGCGGCGAGCACCGCGAAGTCACGCTCGATTGCCCGAGCGAATGCCCGTACCTGCAGCAGGCTCGTGAGCATGAGCGGCCACGGCCGATCGAGGACCTCGACCAGAACGCGCTTTTCTCCCGAGTCGAAATCGGCCAACAATTTATCTATGAACAGGAGCACTTAATTCTGGGGCTCTCGTATGCCTTGGCAAAGAGTGCGCACGCAGATCGCGCCACGCGCGATTCTGATTTGATTTCCGCTTTGACTGCGTTGGCGAAAAGCTACGAAACTCTCACCAATTCTGGCCTGCATTTTGAAACGCCGGTAACCAATTTGGCACACCAGGGCGTTGCGGCGGAAATTCAAAAGATGATCAAAGAGTATCGCGAGGCGGAACAACAACACCTGGGCTACACGCGATTGCGCGATGCGGACGTGCTGCGTGCCCTGGTTTTCCTGGTGCGCATGGCTCTAAGTCGGACCTCCGGGAGGCCGAGGTCGCACGCGTTTGTCGATTTTCTGCTCGCACAGTTTCCGGAGAAGCAGTCGGCGATCGCCACTCCTCAGGAAACCAGCCGAATTATTGTGCCTTAACCCAGGGCGCCCCGTCCCTTCGGCTGCGCTCAGGGCAGGCTCTTGTCTCGCGTATGGCGCGAGACAGGGCGGGGCTTTTGATTCGGTTAAATACGTAAGTCAAAATCCCCACCCTGTCGCGAAACCCCCGCGACAAGGATGGGGCACCCATCGTGAACGGTGTTGTCAGGAAAATTCAACGCACATCAGTTCGCGGCCAACTTCTTCACATGCTGCCCCGCCGGTAATGCGTCTCGCAATTCGCGTACGCTACGCTTGAAAACAGGATGCCGCGCATCGGGTGCGATTTCCGCCAGCGGTTCAAGCACGAAGCGTCGTTCGTGCAGCCGCGGGTGAGGAATCGTCAGCGATGGCAATTCAACGATCGAGCTTCCGAATAGCAAAATATCGATATCGATTGTGCGCGGCGCTTTTTCTTGCCGCCGCTGGCGTCCCAGGCTCTGTTCCAGGCTCAGGATGGCGGCAATAAGTTGACGTGGCATCTTCTCGGTGTCGAGCTTAACTGCGCAGTTCAAGAACCACGGCTGCGGCCCGGTTCCGACGGGCTCAGTTTCGTAGAACGCCGACACAGCAGCCACATTGCCCAGCTCCGACAATTTCTCAATTGCCGCGCGCAAGTTTGCTTCCCGATCACCCACGTTCGAGCCTAGCGAGAGATAAGCGGCCTTATGCATTCTTACTTGCGCGTCTCGGCTAAGTTTGCTGGTTTTGCGAAGTCATTTCCAGTAAAAAAATGCAGGAACCCAGCTTGAGACTTGCCGGTGTTTTCTTTCACCGGAATGCTTAAATGGTATGTCTACACTTCCGATTAGTCTGAGAATAGACCGGGCCCAGCGGTTGCTGCGAATGATTGAGCAGGATGCACCGCTGCTCGAATTGCGGACTGCGCAACTCTCACGGGAATGCAAGGAAGCGGCAAAATCTCACGCCCAGTACCTGGCGGCGCTTACCCGCGCCGAGTTGCAGAGGCTGAAAGAAGAAAAAAGTATCGCGGAATCGTGGGAGCCTGCGCCACAGGGTTCGGACTAGTTCACGCTGTGGGCCGCGGGTTGCCGCGCCTCACGGACGTAAGTCTCAGACGTGCCTTCCGGAAGGGATGTCTCTTCCCACAAGGTGCGATCGCGTAAAAGACGCGAAACCAGGGCCGTGTGCATGGCATGGCCCGCCCTGTCGGCAACTACCTTTCCCAGAATTCGCCGGCCGATCAGCGCCAGATCGCCAATCAGATCAAGGATCTTGTGACGCACAAATTCGTCCTCGAAGCGCAGCGGCGGGTTCTCCAACCCATCGCGTGTCAGTACGAGTGCGTTTTCGCGGGAGGCGCCCCGGATCAATCCCTGTTGGCGCATGGCATCGGCTTCGTGCAGGAACCCGAAGGTCCTCGCTGAGGCGATATTCGAAACATATTGCCCGTTAGTGAGTTCAAGCGAGAACGACTCCCGGCCGATGAGCGGGTGGGGAAAATTGATCGAGTAAGAGACGGAATAAGCGTCGGCGGGATATATCGCGATCGACTTGTTCCCCTCCCGCATTTCGAGCGGGCGAATGATGCGGAGATAAGTTCGCGGTCGGCGCTGTTTGCGAATGCCGGCTTTCTTAATCAGCTCGATGAATGGTTTCGCGCTGCCGTCGAGGATTGGCAGTTCGAGGTTATCGAGTTCGACGATCGCGTTGTCGATTCCCATACCCACGAAAGCCGAAAGCAGGTGCTCGGTGGTAGAGATCAGCACGCCTTTTTTCATTAAACTGGTAGCGTAGCTTACGCGAGCGACGTTTCTGCCTACCGCCTCGACTTCGAAGCCGTCGAGATCGACTCGACGAAAATTGATCCCTGTGCCGGCCGGGGCAGGAAGGATCTGGACCTTGACCGGTGCCCCAGAGTGCAATCCGATGCCATTGCAGCTAACTGCGTAGCGGAGTGTTTGTTCGGTTATCAGGGGCTCTCCTGCTTCAAGACTAATAGCCAAGCAGGGAAACCGTATGTGGCAATTTCGCCACAGAGTACGCTGGTAACGGCACACTCGCGGGCCAGCAAACAACGTATTTACAAAGATTTACGCTCCAGCAACTCAGGCTCGACAAAATATGGGCGCAGCGCATCGATAGTTTTCCGAGTGGCTTGCAGCTCAGGAAGATCAGTGTTTTTTTGAGGACTTGGCCGCCTGCGGGTCGAAGAGCGAATCGCTGAGATCCTGGTTGTACTTCGCATCGGTGAGAAAGGTCTGGGCCGCCATCTCGCCATTAAATTGCCGGCTCGTGTTAAACGAGGTCATGATGCCTTGGATTGGACGGTAATCGTCAAAAATTTCGTCTTCGATGTTGCGCTCCTTATCCAGCGGATCGCGCCAGGAGTAACTTTTCTTTACCGGCAGGTGAGTGTTGATGTCGATGTTCAACGTCACGCCTTCGTTTTTCACATTCATGATGGTCACCTGGTCGGTTTCTTTTTGAGCAGCGATAGTCTGCCCTTCGTAAAAGAGAGCAATACCCGGCTGGTTCAGCCACTGCCGAAGCACCATGTCGAGCGAGTAGTGACGGCGGCGAAGGTATGGATCGAGCTCGTCCTTATGCTCCAACTTGCGGACGCCCCTGTAAGTGATTTCGTACCCGTTATCGCCGTTGTAGAGTTCGATGATGTCGCGCTTCTTGGTGAGCTCGATCCGATCTTTGTCGGGGAATTTCCGGAAGCGCCAGAATACAGTTCCCAGACTGTTTGCTTCTCCATGATGAAAGCTGTAGCTGCGGCCCTCGGTGGTTATGTCCTTCCAGTTAAGGTAGGCATCTCCGCCTAACGCTTTGATGGCCTGGTCAAGAACCGCTTTCGCCTTTTGCACATTGGCCTGATCGACCGGAATTTGGGAAGAAGAGCTCGAGTCGGGTTGGTGAGGCTTCGGCGCGTCCTGCGCAAAGGAGAGGACCGCGACTAGTAATGCCAAAAAAACATATTTCATTCTCTACCTATATTAGAAGCAAGCGGGCACAATGGAGCTGTATAAAACTGCTTACCCGACCAGAACGGCACCGCCATTCACGTTAAAAATTTCGCCGGTAATGAAACCCGCGTGAGGGGTACACAGGAACAGTATGGGTGCAGCGATTTCTTCCGGTGTGCCGACGCGTCCCAGCGGGATCGGGCGAAGCACCTCCTTGGCAACAGCGGGATCATCGAGTGCGGGGCGCGACATGTCTGTGTCCACCCAACCCGGCGCAACGGCATTTACGTAAATATGATTGCGCGCGAGCTCCGAGGCAAGGCTCTTGGTAAGGCTGATGATCGCGCCCTTGGTCGCCGAATAGTCGCAGTGAAAAGCTTCTCCGCGTTGGCCTGACGTTGAACTGATGAGGACGATGTGAGCGGGGGAATTGTCGGTGGCGGTCGTTTTCATGGCGGCTACGGAGCGCTTGACTAGAGCGAAGACGGAATCGAGGTTTACCGCTAAAGTGCGTCGCCACTGCTCGTCGGTCATCGAATCCACGGAGACGTCGTCGCCGGGCCAAGTGCCGTGATTCGCGACCAGGATGTCCAGTCTGCCGAATCGCTCGATTGCGGCTTTTACTAACTCACCTGCGCTGGCGGTTCCTTCGAGATTGCACGCTACCGCAGCGCATTTTCCACTGCCAAACTTCTTATTGCATTCGGCGACCAGCTTTTCTGCCGCAGCTTTCGACTTTTCGTAATTGAACAGAACCTGGGCACCGGCCTCAACAAACATTCGGACTGTCGCAGCGCCAATCCCCCGCGATCCTCCGGTGATCAGCGCGACCTTGCCCTCGAGAGATAGCGTTATTGGCATAGCTGGATAGTTTCCAGCTTGCAATGTGCGTTTGGCAAATCACGCAACGAAGGGACAACGTTGACTGCGTAACCGAGGATTAGTTAGCCGCGGTGATTAAGAGACCGGAGGACTGGAGACTAATTGCCGAGGTTCGGAACGCTGCGCTCAGACTTCAACTCGCGGGCAAGCACCCGGACTAGCATGCCGTCGTATTTCGTCCCGCTTCCACGTTCCAACTCGGCAATGGCCTGATCACTGGTTTTAGCTGGCGTGAGTGCGCGATCGCTAGTGAGATTCACATAAGTATTCGCGACGGTAATGATGCGCGCCCACAGAGATATCTCATCCCCATGCAGTCCTGCAGGAAAACCGCTGCCATCCATGTGCTCGTGGTGTGCCACGACTGCCTCTTTAATTCGGGTGCCGTCAGGCAGTGTGGCGAGAATTTCCCCAGCAAACCTTGGATGGGACTTCAATAATTCGAATTCTTCTTCACTCAGCGACCCTTGCTTGTTCAGCACGCGTTCGGAAATGAACATCTTGCCGAGATCGTGAACTCGGCCGGCGAAACTCAGGTCGTGAACGTCTGCCGGGGTCAGGTTCATCGCGCGCCCAATTATTTCGCAATATTGCGCCACTGCCTCGCCATGCCCCGAGGCGTGCAGCTCCCGCGACTCTGCGGCGCGCGCCAGAGTCTCGATTGAATCCTTCAGCACAACGCATTCTTTGTCATCAGCGCTTGCGGCCAGTTTCCGCAGCGTTCCGACCATTTCTTCCAGATGTTCCGGCCCGGTGTGCTCACGCTGCAGGAAGGCTTCGATGTAGCCCGTGACCAACTGACGCTGCAAAACGCCGCCTTCTTCGCGTTCGAACTCTTCTGCGGTCGAAACCCGATCGCCGCCCGCTTTCTTCGAAATGTACATGCCCATATCAGCGACGCGAATGATGCTTTCAGCCGAGAAGCCGTGTACCGGGAAGCTGGCCACGCCGAAGCTGCCGGTAATTTGGTGCTCGTTGAGCATCGGGTCGGTAGCGAGCCACAGGCGCAGGCGTTCGGCAAGAATTTGCGCCTGCTCGACCGAAGTCTCCGGCATCAGGATGATGAACTCGTCGCCGCCGTAGCGGGCCACAACGTTTGATTGCCGGCACTTGTTTTCGAGCAAACGGCCAACGCGGGCCAACACCAGGTCGCCCTCGAGGTGGCCTGAGGTATCGTTGACCTCTTTAAATTTGTCGAGATCGACCAGCACGACGGAGAATGGCCGTCCCGAGCGCGATGCTCGTTTCCATTCGGCCGAGAGCGCTTCCCAGAAATAGCGACGCGTCTTGATTCCAGTGAGACCATCGGTGATCGACTGTTGTTGCAGCTTTTGGAAGACGAACGAGTTGTGCAGGGCTGTCGCCAGCAAGTCGGCGAGCGTGTTCATCACCAGCACGTCGTCGTCCGAAATTGCTCGCTCGGCCTCACTTTCCACGTTGAGAATTCCGAGCAGCGTGTCGCCGTAGGTGATCGGCATGCAGAGTACGGTTCGCGAAGTTGGTAAGAGCGACTGTAACTTCCCGCCCTCACTCGCGTGCAGAAGAGCAGTTTCGCCGGTGCGGGCGACACGGCCAATGATTCCCGCGCCTAATGCGATCTTCTTGCCTTTTTCCTGCGCGGTTGTGCCCGCTTCAGCCCTGATTTCGATTTCCTTGGTGGCGTAATCGAGAATTCCGATACCGATATGATCGAAACGGAAATTCTTTTGAATGTGGCCAACGATTTCCGCGAGCATCTGCTCGGCGTCTTCGCTGGAAATTGCCGTCTTGGAAACGCTATTCAGAAATGCAAACTGGCGGCTTCGGCGCTGCTCCTCGGCAAACAGCCGCGCATTCTCGATCGCAACCGATACCTGACCGGCAGCAGTTTTCAGCACTTCCAAGTCCCGTTGCTCAAAGACGTACTCGAGGGCCATGCTCATGGCGGCCATCACGCCGGTCGCTTTGCCGTTCACCAAAATAGGCACACCACAGAACGACTTCGCCGGGCGCGTGGGTATCAACGTCACCCCCAGTCGCTCGCGTGCGCGTTCGAGATCGGAGCGGATCAGAAGCGGTTGGCCGGTGCGGAGGATGTATTCCGTCAGGCCGTTGTCGACCCGGCGCGTGTGCTTTGGCCTGGTCTGCCCGTCTTCCACTTCCAACTCGAAGACAATGTTGTCGCCCTCTTGAAAGGCAACATAAAAATTCGCCGTGTCAAAAATTTGGCCGAGCTCTTTTTGTACGGTGCGCAAAACCTCGCCTTGATTTAACCGGGAACTGATCGCTTGCCCAATCTGCGTGAGCAGTTGATATTCCTTGGTCCGGCGCTGAGCATCGTGCATGACCACGTAGTTTTCAAGAGTCAGGCCGATTTGCAGAGCGAGCCCAATCAGCAAGCGCAGGTTCGAATCGCCGAACAAACGGCGTTCGGTGTGGGGAAAAAGAATGACGCCGAAATTGTGCTCGCGGGTTTGCAGGCTCACGGCAGTCGCGTTGCGGATGTTTTCGGCGACCATGGCTTCACGGAACTGTTCGAAGCGTCCGCCAGGAAAAGCCGGCAGAGGCTCCGTCATTTCAGGGAGGTTGCGGAAAGAAACGAATCCGCCGCGCCGGTAAGCTAACTCGCAGACATATTCGCCCGCACCAACCGAATCCAGCTTCGTGGCGAACTCAGCGGAGAAACCCAGTTGAACTGAAGGCAACACTGCCCGCCACCGCTCAGAAATGCAGATGACCGCTCGAGTAGTTGGCAATGGCGCAACCAGGCGGTCGAGAATTCGCTGCATGCTCGGCACGAGGTCGGTGGCCGAAAGCAGACGCATCGGATCGGCATCCAGTTTCGAGAATGCCAGTGCGTTCTCCTGCACGGCGTTGCGTTCGTTCTCAAACAACACCATCACCATCGCGAGGCCCAGCAGCATCTGCGGGAGCGGCCCGAGCAGTTCGCTGCCGAGCACATGGATGGGCTTAAATTGGCCAAATGTGGTCAGAACTGCCCACAGTGCCACGGCGAACGAAAGCAACCTGAAAGCGATTGAGCTCTTGCGGCGCGCAGTCCAATAAAAATCAAGGGAACTGTAGCCGAGAATCACCGCTACCGTGACTTGAAATGGGTCGAGGGAAACTTCCGGAGAAAGGACCCATTGGATATCAGGCCGCAACGCCCTGGCGATTGAGAGCAGCAATCCACAAACAGCGATTACGGATTCATACCAGCGCAGCCGGAAGGCTTCGGCGCGTTCCGATGTAGTCAGCCGCCGGGTGAGCCGGGTGGAGATCAAAATGGCGAGCGCCATCCCGATCAGCAACAGCGACGAGAAAAATAAGATTGTTTTGTGCGGACCCGAAACTGTCGCTAACGCGTTCAGCAGGAAATGCAGCGTGTAGGCCGCCCATGCGAGTTGCCACGCGCGAAAATACGGCTGTCGGCTCTGCTCGTGCAGGTAACTAAACAGCAGAAAGAGCAGAAAGGCGACCAGCCCAGGCAAAATTGCGGTGCTGACGAGAATACTGTTCATGAATTGACCGACGTGATTGTCAGTCTGCGTGGGGAGACGCCATCTCCTATGCTTTCATATGTTTCCAAACAAGACAACAATTTTGCACACTCCGAGATTACCTTCCGGCACCAGACTGCCCTAGTCTTTTGTATAACTTGACGCGGTTTTGAGGAGGCCCGTAACATCCAATTCTAGTTACTAAAGGAATGTCTTCACCCTCGGATTCCCGCCTGCCCGCGTCGGCTAATAGGCCCCGCGTGCGATTTGCCCCGTCGCCAACCGGCTACTTGCACGTTGGCGGAGCACGGACGGCCCTCTTTAATTGGCTCTATGCACGGCATTTTAAAGGGACATTTGTTCTGCGGATTGAAGATACGGACCTTGATCGTTCCACGGCGGAAATGGTCGAGGGCATTTTGCAGGGATTGCAGTGGCTGGGCATAACCTGGGATGAAGGCCCCTATTTTCAGACAAAAAGAACCGACATATACCGGGCTGCGGCCGCGAAACTTATCGAGGCGGGCGCGGCATATTACTGCTTTTGTTCGAAGGCTGAACTGGAACAGCGCCGCGCCAAAGCTGCAGAAGAAGGCCGTCCTCCAAAATATGAAGGAACCTGCCGTAGGCTCGATCGCGGAGAAGCTGCACGAAGACAATCAGCGGGCGAGGCTGCCGCGGTGAGGTTTGCCGTTCCGGAGGGTGGCAGCACAGGGTTCGACGACGCGGTGTTCGGCAAAGTCGAGTTTGCTAATACCGAGTTAGAAGACTTCGTTCTGTTACGTTCGGATGGGAGCCCGACCTACCACCTGAGCGTTGTCGCCGATGATATGGATTTGCGGATCACACACATCGTTCGTGGCGCTGACCACATCTCGAACACTCCGAAACAAGTTTTGCTGTATCAAGCGTTAGGCGCCCAGTTGCCGGCGTTCGCGCATGTTCCGCTCATTCTCGGCCCCGACAAGACACGGCTGAGCAAACGCCACGGCGCGACCAGCGTCATGGCCTATCGCGAGGAAGGAATCGTTCCGGAAGCATTCCGGAACTTTCTCGCCCTGCTCGGATGGACGCCGCCGGAGGGAACACCGGAGGTTCTCGGCGATTCGGAGTTGATTCGGCTTTTTGCTCTCGAGGGAATTTCGCGTTCGAATGCCGTGTTTGATCGAGCGAAGCTAGATTGGTTCAACACGGAATACATTCGCGCGTATCCCGCGGAACGCTTGCTGCCGCTGATCGAAGAAGAATGGAAGAAAGCAGGTTTGGTGATGGTGTCTCGTGATCGCGAATGGCTGCTTTCAACGATAGATCTTCTTAAGCCACGCGCACGAAACCTGAAAGACTTCGCTGGATCATTCGGCGCATTTTTCAGCGACGATTTTGAACCCGATCCCGCGGCGGTTGAAAAATTCCTAAAAGATGAGAACACGCGGCGATTGCTGCTTGAGCTGGCGAAGCGGTATGAGGGCTTGGTTGAATTCAATGAGCAACAGACAGAAAAAGTCCTCCGGGACTTCGCGGCGGAGAAGGGAGTCAAGGCCGGCGCGCTGATCAATGGCGCCCGAGTTGCTCTCACTGGACAGGGCGTCGCACCGAGTTTGTTCGCTGTGATCTGCGCGCTAGGGAAAGACCGCACCGTCGCGCGATTGAAGGAAGTTGAGAGCCTGGCCGCCTCTGCGCTGGGCAGCGAAGCCTGAAGTTTTCCAACGTTTATCATTGCATGAATGCTCCATCGCCTTCGCGTCCTTGATGCCAAATTCCTGCTCTGCGTAGTTGCTGGACTGCTTGCGTTCGTAGTGCAGTCGGGCGAACTGGGTTCGGCAGACACTATGCATCGTCTGCAGACGGCGCATTCTTTTTGGACGTCGGAACCTGCCGTTTTCCCGAACGAGTATCCAGAGTTTGGCGTGCATGGCCGCGGCGGCAAGCTCTATGACTGGTACGGGATAGGCCAGCCGCTCTTGATGTTGCCGGCGGACATCATTGGCACCTATATCGAGAAGCTCCCAATCTTTAATGACTATCGCGGAAATGACCCGACCGTTCGAAATATCTTCGTAACCTGTACGACCAATATTCTGCTGAGTGTTCTCACGGTACTGGTTGTGTTGCGTTTTCTGCGACTGCTCGGGTTCAGCGTGACGCATGCGGTTGCAGGTGTTCTTGCGCTTCTGTTCTGCACCACGCACCTGCACTACACGCAGAACATGATGGAGAACAACTACATCTGCCTTCTCACGCTTACGGGATTCTGCTTTCAGTACGATTGGCTGCGATCAGGTAATCAGCGGGCGTTGCTGATCGGATCCGGCGCATTTGGGCTGAACCTGCTTACGAGACTCACTACGGCATTGGATTTGTTCTGTGGCGCAATTTTTTTGTTGGCGGTTCTGTGGTTGGAAAGAACATCGAAGACGGAGTTGGGGCACAAGTTCGCTCGCTACGCAAGAACAGCTTTCCCCGTTTACCTGGTTTTCCTTTTTCTCGATCGCCTGTACCAGTTTTATCGTTTCGGTAACTGGACCACCACTTACGTTCACTACTTCACCATCGAGCACCGGCTTCAGGATCCGACTCTGCCCACGAAGTATCCGTGGGAGACGCCGTTTCATGTTGGGTTTTTCGGACCGTTGATCTCGATCGATAAGTCCATTTTTCTTTTTGATCCGCTGATCGTGCTTACGATCATAGTGTGCGTGTTCGGCTGGAAACGGTTCAGTGCGGACCTAAAGGCCTATGTCGCAACCGCGTTTCTGCTAGTGCTTGGATACATCTGCCTGTATGCCCGATACACCGTATGGAGTGGCGATTTTGCCTGGGGCGATCGTTATGTTTCGACCGCGGTTGAATTGGCGGCATTTGTTTCAGTTCCGATTTTGCTGAAGTACCGGGCGGAGATGGGCACGATAGTTTGGAGAAGCGGCCTTTTTTTAATTTTCACAAGCCTCGTGATTCAACTTGCATCCCTTGCCTTCTGGCTGCCGCTCGAGATTTATCAAGGCGACGATTTCGGCCATCCGCAATTTGTGATTTGGCTCCGCTTCAAGAACATTCTTGCGTTCGCGCTAGGCAAGATGAACGCGTGGGGATTGAACACCGATTCCATGACCTACGACCAGTGGGATTATCAGCACATCACCACCTGGAATTTCCTGCCCTTTGTGCTGCGACGAATGGGAGCGGCGCCGAGATGGGCGGTAGACGTGGCGTTTGCCATGTGGGGAGCCGGAATTGTGGCGCTTATATATTCACTGCTGCGGTTACAGCGAGCGATGGGCGCGGAAGGATAAGTCGCTATGCAGGCCGCTGCTGCACTTCTTCGCCGGCTATTTTGGCACGCCGGTCTGAATCCCAGGAGACCAGCCGATTGAGGTCGTAGCTGTACGGGCCATAGGCGCAGAAGGATTTCTCATCAAACAAGCGCTTGATGCCGCAGCCGAGGCAGACCTGATAGGAGTGTTCCTGATAGCGGACCGGCCAGCTCATTTTCCGGTGCCAGCAACCGCGCAAAACCAGCACGGCAGCACCCGCAACGCCAGTAGCCATGAGCCCAAGAGGGACTTTCCAACGCGACTTCTTGTCCTGCGCCATCCGCGAACCTGAGGCTTTCATTGTATCAAGTGGGGGCTGTGGAAGGCTTACCAAAGTCAGCACCAAGGGCCGGGGCGGCCGCACAGAGATATTGCGATTGCCGCCCAACCGCTGTAACTTACATTTAGCTGTTTTCCAGCCCGCTTAGCAGCCAGCTGAGTCCGACCCGGCTGGCGGCCGGAACCGTAGCGGTACGAAGCCCGGCTTCGATTATTGTTTCGATTCTTTAATGAGCGCGACTCCGAAAAATCTCGGCGACGGGTTGAACGCCCCGCGTTGGCTTCCTTCCCTAAGCCCGGAATCTCCGCCGCAAGATGGACAGGACGCTTTGCAAATGCTCCTGGCATTTGCCTGCATCCATGACCAGGCGGTGCAACGGCGCAGGCGGAAGGATGCAAGTTCACCCTCGGCTACTTACGATGAATATTTCGGTTTGGATGACGTGCTGCGGCTGGTGGCGGCGCGGGCCGTGGCCATCACCGGCGCGGATGGCGTGGCCATCGCGCTCGCAAAAGATGCCGCGATTGTGTGCCGCGCGAGCATGGGCAAGATTGCGCCCGATCCCGGCATGCGGCTCGATCCAAACTCGGGATTTTCAGGCGCATGCTTGCGCAACGGAGAGACCGTCCGCTGCGATGACTCCGAAACCGACCCTCGCGTGAATGCGCAAGTTTGCCGGACGCTTGGTGCTCGCTCGATGGTCGCAGTTCCACTGACTGCCAAGGGCCGTGTGGTTGGATTGATTGAGGCGTTTGCGTCCGAAGCCTTTGGGTTCAACGACAGCGATGTCAAGAGTCTGGTTCTCCTCGGTGAGCTGATTCTGGCAGCAATCCATCCCGCGGAAGAAGACCGGCTTGCGCAACTGGCGGAGCAGATTCTGCCGCAGCCGCCCGGCTTATTGACGGTTGAGACGCCACAAGCGGTTGAGCCGGAGATCGCCGAACCACCGTCGAAGGAGACGCAGACCGTTGCGGTTGCGCCTTGGCCGAACACAACAGCGCCGTCGGAAGTAACGACGCCCGAAGTAGCGCCCAAAGAGACTCCAGTCATCGCGGCAACCGACGTGACTGAATCCTCACCGGTCTCCGCGCCCGAAACCACCAAGGTCGTTTCTCCCGAAGAAGTTTCCGCGGCAGTGGCTCTGGTTGAAAACCTTCTCGCGAAGGCAAAGGAACAGAATTCAGAATCGCCATCGCTTCTGCACGACGTAAGCGAACCGAATGTTCAGGCGCTGGAGCAGCCAGAGGTCGCCACGGAGCTCGAGCCGCCTCCGATGCCGATGCCGGCGCTCTCGTTTCCGCAGGAGAAGCGTTCATTTTCCGGCATCATCGTAATTGCGGCTTTGATCGTGGTTGCCATTGGGCTGGGTTGGGGATGGCTGCATCATGCCGAACAACTGACGAGCGCGAATACCACACATGCGACGCCCTTCAGCACTCCGTCGACGGTTTCCGATTCCGGTGCAGAACCGGCCCTGCCTTCCCAGCCAGCACCAAAGGCGGGTGTAAGCCCTGAAGTAACAGGCGTTCGACACTGGTCATCGGCAGATTCAAGCACGGTCGTGGTCGACCTCGGCGACCAGGTTCAGTACGAAACGCACACTTTGGACAATCCGCCGCGAATTTACTTCGATCTCTTTGACACGAAGCTCGCGCCGGGCCTGCTCAATCAAAGCATCGTCGTGGATGACACTTTTATTAAACGCGTGCGAATGGCGCAACCTGCAGAAGGCACCACCCGCGTCGTGCTCGACACAAAAGGGATCACTGAAGTTTCGGTTAAGCTTGATCCCAATCCTTACCGGCTCACGATTGACGTTCACAAGCCGCCGGTCAGCTCTGTGCCCGCGTTGACCAAGCCGTCGCCATCGGTTGCGACGTCACCAAAGAAAACTTCTCGCGCTGCCGCAGCCGCTGCCGAGTTTCGCGTTGCCTTGGACGCGGGCCACGGCGGCTGGGACCTTGGCGCCGTCGGTCGTAAGGGATTGCTCGAAAAAGACCTGGTGCTCGATATCGTGGAACGCCTGGGCAAATTGGTTCAGGAGAAGCTTGGGGCTGACGTGGTCTATACACGCAGCGACGATTCGTATCTCACACTTGAAAAGCGTGCGGAGATTGCGAACATTGCGAACGCAGATTTGTTTCTCTCCATTCACGCCAACTATAGCGACCTGGCGACTGCGCGTGGCGTCGAGACCTATTACACGACCACATATTCGTCGCTCAAAGCTCGCACCCAGGAAGACGACCCCACGCTGAAAAACGTGGACTGGACCGGAGTTGATATCCGAGAAAAAGTCACCAACTCTCACCGTCTTGCCACTGATATACAGGATGCTCTATTCGGCGCACTCGCGCTAAGGAACCCAGTCATTCGCAATCGCGGTGTAAAAGAAGCGCAATATGTGGTGTTGACCGGAACACAAATGCCGGCGGTTCTCGCAGAAGTCTCTTTCGTGAGCAGCCCCGCTGATGAGGACAACCTTGAAAACTCAGCCGCGCGCCAACAGATTGCCGAAGCGCTCTATCGCGGGGTTGCGAGATATCGCGCCGAGACGAAACATATGAAGTTGGCCAGCCGCGCAAAGCCGTCAGCTAGCTCAGACTGATCAAATTCGATCGGAATCGCGGAACGAACGGCCGATCTGCGATCTGTCCTTCGAAACGCTCCGCCCATCTCCCCGGAATCGCAGTACCGCAATCAGGACAGCAGCCATTCGCAGTTATGCGGTAATCGTCGATGAAATAACCGTAGCGACGAATTAGTTTCGATTTGCAATGAGAGCAGTGTGTGTCTTCCAGGTCGTTCACTTGTCCGGGAAGATTGCCAGCGTAAATGAACTTCAGTCCAGCAGCTTTCCCTATTGCCGCCGCCCGCAGTAGGTCTTCGGGGCGCGTATTCTCCGTATCGTTCATCTTGTAGTCGCTATGGAATGCGGTTACATGCCACGGGATATCAGGTGAGACGCTGGCGACAAAATCCGTCAGTCGATGTAGCTCGTCATCGGAGTCGTTGAATCCGCGAATGAGTAGAGTTACGATCTCCAGCCAAACGCCGTTTTCGTGCAGCCAGCGAATGCTGTCAAGAATGGGACCTATGCGGCCACCGAGCTGGCGATAGTGGTGATCGTCGAAGCTCTTGAGATCGACCTTGTAGAAATCAATCCACGGGCGGATGTACTCGAGCACTTGCGGCGTTCCGTTGCCATTCGACACGAAGGCGGTCTTCAGCCCGGCAGCTTTCGCAGCTTTAAAAATCTCGACAGCCCACTCGGCCGTGATCAGCGGCTCGTTGTAGGTGCTGACCAAAACCTTCGCGCCCAGGCGGAGTGCATCGCGCACGAGCAACTCCGGTGAGGCTTCAAGTGGAGGAGAAACCGCGTGCGGATCGCGTAAAGCCTGTGAGGTCACCCAATTCTGGCAGTACGAGCAATGAAGATCGCAGCCGAGCATGCCAAAGCTGTAGGCAAGCGCGCCGGGATATGCGTGGAAGAATGGCTTCTTTTCGACGGGATCGCACTGCACTCCGCCCACGTAGCCCCATGGAACATAGAGCTTCCCGCCCTGATTAAATCGAACTTTGCAGACGCCCGCCTGACTTTCTGCAATCGGGCAGCAATGGCCGCAAGCGAAGCAGCGTATGCGATTGCGTTCAATCGGCTCGTACAGCTCGCCTTCACGTACGCTTTGGTTTAAGACATCGCGGAGGGAAGACACCGAAGACCTCTTGATTCATTTTAATTGGAAGAGAGAGCTACGTAGCTGTGAACTACAAGCAACCACGAAGGACGCGAAGTTGCACGAAGGCCCCACCGGACGCGCCTCGTGTACGTTCGTGACCTTTGTGGTGAGCGATTTTCTATCGCGAAGTCCGCGATGATCCCAGCCGATGTGCGCGCAACCAAGCGTCGGCTTCCTGCTGCTCAGCAGCCCGGCGGTGATCGCTCAGTCGCGGGGCGGTGTTGATGACGATGACGCGCCCGGTTTCGTCACCTGTAGTTTGCGCCAGCAAGCCCCAGAAATAAGCCTTGGTGTAGTCCTGCGGCGTACCCTTCCCAGCCCAGAAGCAGCTGGCGATTTTTGCCGGTGCGCGCATATCTCCATTTTCCGCGGCTTTCAGGAACCAATCCAGCGCCTCGTGATAGTCCTGATCCACGCCGTCGCCACTCGCATAGCGCATGGCGACTGCATACTGCGCGGTGGGGCTGCCGCCGAGCGCAGTTTTCCTTAAATCGGCGATCGTCATTCCGGCATAATCCACGGTCGCAGGCGCCATTTCCGCCGCCTGCGATTTCGGCGGAGAAATGAAACTGCTCATTGCCTGCGAGATCCATGGCGCTATCAGCCAAACAAAGAAGACGACGCTGAGAAGCCCGGTAGCAAATAGAGTGACGGTACGTCCGTTATCTTCTGGCTCTCCAACTGGCGCCGCGGCGTCTGCCTCGGGCACGGGCTCCACGTCCGGCTTGCTCGTCACCGACCGCTCGATGATCGGGACCGGCTTGCCGGCCGATTGCATGGTTTGACTGACGGCTTTCACAACTATGCGCGACAGCCGCTCTACGGTGCGCGCGTCATTGTCCCAAAATGCGGCCGGCTCGGAGGAAAATACTTCGAAAACTCCAATGATCGCGCCCTTGATCGTCTTGATTGGACACGCGATCAGCGATCGGATTCCGCGGCCACGCAGTCCCTGCCCTTCTTCACTATTGTCCTCTTCTGTGTCATCGCACTTGCGGACCTTTCCTGTGCGAATGCATTCGCCACAGAATCCCGATGTCGAATCGAGATGCGCGCCTAACTCGGGAGAAAAGTGTCCCGCGCGCGCCACGCAAACGAGGTCGGAGGAATGGCTCTCATCTTTTAACGCAATCGCTGCTCCCTCGGCCCAAGTCAGGGCTAGCGCCCGGTCGGCAATCAACTGTAGTGCGCCATCAAGGTTGGGCCCGAAGAGTTCCGCTTCTTTCTGGATCTCAGCCCACTGGGCAATCAGCGATGTATAACCGGCAGCCGAAGTAGGCTTTGGAATCACGGGATGCGGCGGTGGAGGCGGACTCGGCTTCATCGAGTTCTCGTCGACGTGGGTGGTCTTCTCAGCCGCTTCGTTTAATGACATCCATCGCCGAAGTTGTTGTAGTGAAACCTCATGCAACTCCGGAAATCGAATGCCGGTTTTTCCCGAAGCCTCCGCCCAAACCACGTGTCCGGCGGTATGAATGCGTGCTCCCGTTTCTGAGAAATCGAGTACCAGCGGCAGCAGGCGATTTATCTTCAGCAGTCCCGGCGCCTGAATACACGTCCCGGACTCGCTGACGTTCAGAATTTCGCATAACTCCAGTGCCGCAGTCTGTGAACTGCCATTCAGGCTGGCGTAGGCAGGAGTATGCACGTCGCGGCGTATTGCCCGCCGCCGTTCCCGGCCAATAGTCGCGCTCTTCGGGACAGTTTCCAACGAGCTGGCTCCCGCGGCAATCCACAGATTCTCTTCATCTTACTCCAGCACTGGCGCAAGACAAGGTACAAACCTTGGGGGCTGCTGCTAAGTTCAACACTGGCGCGGGCTTTCGCCCAGGTGAGAGATTCGCGAAATTGCCGCAACCATCATGCTGGCAAGCAGTTGCATGGTGGTCACGTGCTGGTCGTGGAAGGCGTTGGGCGAAGCAGAAAGCACCTCGAAAATGCCTACTGTCTTATGGGGCTTCCTCAGGGGAGCGGCCAAAATTGACCGTACGCCCAGTCGGCGGCAACTCGCTAAGTCAACCTGCGGATCGTCTTCTGCCTCATTGCAGAGCACCACCTCGCCGCTGCGAAGGCACTCCGCTGAGATTCCGGAGTCGGTTTGCAGACGAATGCCAACATCGGGCGCGGTTCGCCCGGCGCGCGCACGGCAGACGATTTCATCTCCGGTGCGTAACGCTATGGCCGCTCCGGTAGCTCCGGTTAGAGCTTGGGCACGTTCCGTTATCACACCGATCGCGGGCTCAAGTTCGAACTTGGGAACAGAAAAATTGTTGGGGTATGCGTCCCGATGGTCGGAGAACGGTCCACGTTCGCTCCGAAGTTCCGCCTGGTCCGCGACCAGCGAGGCCGTAATCTCAGCCCCTGGAATCGTAAACAGCAAATCACGAACAATGCGATTCAACTCATCGTCGTGTATCACGCGCGCGAGTGGCTGGGACCGGAGAGAGCCTCCCAGCAAGCGAGAAAGACTTAGTACAGCTTTACTCCCGCAAGCCAGGCATGCAGGTGTAGTATTCGCGCTGATCAATTCGCACTGCACGCAAAAGATGGCGGTCGGCAGAGAGAAAAAGTGAAGCTGAGAAACCGGCAGTCGTACGGACATCAGGCAAGCTTCCTCCCAACGAGAAAAGTAATAAGGTAAGTTCCTGCTTGCCCATTCGAAAGTGCCGGAGTTGGTTCAGTCTGTGGAAATCAACCGGCTTGCAACAAAGTTGGGTCGGGATGCGAGATTAAGTAGTCGCTGTCGGCCGCCGCCGTGCGGTAGATCGCATCCGCCAAGGCCTTTGCGAAGGTCGTTGTGAGCAGATTGATGTCCAGCTGCAAGTCGCGGTTCGCGTAGCCACGAAAGATCAGCAAGGTTCCGCAGTAGTGATTTTCCGAAGTCACCAGATCCAGATTCAAGCTCCACATATTCCCGAAACGCGGATCGACAAGGCTTCCCTGCTTTCTCCAGCGGACGTGCGGACATACGGTCGGCTGCACGACTGAAAATCCATCCATGTAAGAGGGAAGTTCGGCGCGCAGTTCGAAGGCGTCGAAGTCATTCGCTTCAAAGGCAGTGCTTAAAATAGTGCAAACGATTTGAAAATCGCCTGCAGTTTTCAGTTCCTCAGCGGCGCGGCGGAACGCGAGGTTGTTCACGAACACCTGCCGCTGCTCCATGGTTCGCTGCGCCACTCGGCGCAGTTCACCAAATTCCAGGTAGCCGAGACGCTGCACTCCTATCCAAATGCCGGTACCAAGCACGGCCAGAACAAGTCCGAGAGTGCTGCCGGTCGGCCAAAGTAGAAACAGGCTCAGTAGTGCGAAGATCGCCGAAACGCCATAAAGCAAGATCACGACCTGCCGATGCGACAATCCGCGCTGCAAGAGTTTGTGATGAATATGCTCGCGGTCGGCGCCAAAAAGCGGTTTGCCACTGATCCATCGGCGAATCACCGAAAGCGATGTCTCAAGAATCGGCAATCCGATTGAGACGACGGGAATAGCAACCGCGATGATCGTGGGCGCCTTTTGCGCGTCATAGAGCGCCAGAGAGCTGAGCATGAAACCAATGAAAAGGCTTCCGCAATCACCCAGGAAAATTGTCGCTGGATTGAAGTTGAATCGCAGAAAGCCGAGGATTGAGCCGGCGAGCGCCAGTGTGATGAGAGCGATCATCGGCATGTTGCCGACCAGCGCGACCACGAACACGACCAAGGTGGAAAACAACGCCGAGCCTGCGGCAAGGCCATCCAGTCCGTCGATGAGGTTAAACGCGTTGGTGATTGCAATGACCCAAAGGATGGTCAGAGATAAGCTTGTGTACCAGGCAAATTGGTGCGGACCGAACAACACCGGTAGGTCCAGAATGCGCAAGCCGCCGGCAAACAGCATTGCGCCAGCGACGGCCTGAATCAAAAACTTCAGGTAAGGACTCGCCGAACGAAGATCGTCGTACACACCAAGCAACAGAATTAGGATTGCAGGCGGCAGAATCGTGGGCAGCGGTACGAAAGAATGAACGACCTGCTTGTCGGTTGAGAAGTGTCCTACGATCAGCGCGAGCGCAGTTGCAAGAAGAAACGAAAGCACGATCGCGATGCCGCCTAATCTCGGCATTGAGCCGCAGTGCAAATGGCGGCCGCTTGAGGGTGGCGAGACCCATCCCTTTCGCGTGGCAATGTCGCGAACCAATTTAGTGAGGACAAATGAGAGCAGCAGTGAGCAGCCGAATCCCAGGACGAGAACGATCACGCTCAGTTCCCCCTCAGAACTGCGTGGCCTTATTCGCGGACGAAGATGCGCACTTGCTTCGCAGCAAGGCTATGGAGAACTATAGAGCGCTTTCGCAGCCGGAACTATTCTCTTACTGGATACCCGGCTGTTTCCGAACTGTGTACCGCCGGCGAAATGAACCTCCATCCAGGAGAACGCCGTGCTAGACTCCAGCAAAATGCGACTGCTCTCGACAATTTGCAGTTGCTTTGTGCAGCTAACGGCACTGGTGATAGCGATCGCCGTAACGGCACTGGCGCAAGGCCAAACAACAGTTCGGACCGGTACTTTTTCTTCCGTCACCTCGACTTCCATCCAAACAAAGACGCCGGATGACGTTGGTCGAGATTCTGCATTGCGCCTGGGAACGGGCGATCTGGTCGATGTCAGCGTTTACAACGTCCCCGAACTCGCAACGAAAATCCGCGTAAACGGCGATGGGAACATTAGCTTGCCCCTTATCGACGACGTCCACGTCGAAGGCTTGACCATCGAAGAAGCGGAAGCTGCGATCGAACAACGGTTGGACCGAGGCGGCTTCGTAAAGAATCCGCACGTGCAGATCTTCGTGCAGGAGAACACCTCACAAAGCGCGAGCGTGTTGGGCGAAGTAGCAAAACCGGGCATCTACCCGATCATCGGCGATGAAAAGCTATTCAGCTTAGTCTCTGCCGCTGGAGGATTCACTGACCGCGCTGGCAAGAATGTCACTGTGACGCATCGCGGCGAGGCGCCAATTGTGGTGCCAATCTCACACAATCTGGAAGATCACCCTGAAAGCAACATCGACGTTTTGCCCGGCGACACCGTCATGGTTCGTCGAGCAGACGTTGTCTACGTCGTCGGCGACGTTGGCCGGCCAAGTGGGTTTCTCATGGAAAATGGCCACATCAGCGTGCTTCAGGCCATTGCGTTGGCTGGCGGTACGAATTCCACGGCGAAATTGAGCGCGGCAAAAATTATTCGCAAAGGGACGACTGGGTTGACGTCTGTCCCAGTGCCCCTGAAAAAACTCATGCAAGCCAAGGCCAACGATTTGCCGATGCAAGCCGATGACATCTTATTCGTGCCAACGAGTTCGCGAAAACAAATGGAAGCGCGGACTGCCGAGGCCGCGGCTCAGCTTGCTACTGCGGTGGGAGTAGTAGCCGTCCATCCCTAAGCGACGGCGGCTTGAAGAGGCTCTGCATCGCCGACTAATTCGTTCAATATTTCGAGATACTCACTTGCCGTGTGGGCGCGCGAGAAGTTCCTGAGAATGTAGTCTCGTCCATTCCGCCCGAGTGTTTCGAGATGGCGCCCGTCGCGAAGTCTCAGCACCGCTTCACACAGGGCAGCGTCATCACCGGGCTCGATGCAAATACCTGCCTGAGCACGAGAGATGATTTCCTGCGCCTGACCTTTCACTCCCAGAATTATCGGTCGGCCGCAGGACATGAATTCGAGCATCTTGGTCGGAATGACCGTTTCAAACACTTCCGACTTCTTCAATAAGACCAAGCCGACATCTGACGCGGCAATGTAATCCGGGATTTTCTCGCGTGACTGTTGCTCAATGAATCGGATATTTGCCAGACCTTTTGCGTTCGCCAGTTCGATGATCCTCTTTCGGTCCGCGCCGTTACCGACCACCAGAAATAAGATTTCGGGTTCGGCAGGTTGAAATTTCTCGGCAGCCGAAACCAGAGTCTCAAGTCCATGCGCCAAGCCCACTGTGCCGATAAACGAGACGACGAATTTTCCCTCTCCGCCGAGAGTCCGTCGCAGCGCGGCGCTCTCTCTTAGCGGGCTGAATATTTGCGTCTCAACGCCGTTAGCGACCACCGAAATTTTTCCCGACGGAACCTCCCAGTTCGCGATCAAGTGTGCGCGAAAAGCGGGCGTGACAACCACAATATGGTCAGCTTTCCGATAAAGAAATCCGGCGACTTTCTCAACTGAGCAATAGAGTGCAGAATTTCTGCTTCCCGCACCTACGGCCGCCAGAGATTCCGGCCACAGGTCTCGCACTTCCAAGACGAACGGAACACGATGAAGTTTCGAGAGCCACCATCCGGCAAGACCCACCAACAATTGCGGGGAACTGGCGATGATCACATCCGGTCTTGTGAGAAACGGACCGGTGACACTGGCTGACACAAAAAAGGAGATGCAATTTAACATTCGCTCCCATGGCTTCCGCGAGGGCAGCGGCAGAAGCCACGAGCGCACGACATTGACGCCGTTCACAGCTTCACGAAAAACCAGCCGTCGGAATTGTCGCCGGTATTCCGGCCGCAGCACACCGTCGGGATGGTTCGGAAAGCCGGTAAGCACGGTGACATGGTGTCCGCAGTTCGCCCAGCGTTCGGAGAGTTCGGAAACTCGCGCCGCGGGAGCGTTGCTCTCCGGCGGGTAATACTGCGAGATGTAAAGAATCTTCAGTGCAGCCTCAGTAATAGCAGAGTTTGAAAGCGCTCTTGTAGCACAATGCGCGTGTGCGTTTGGATTTGCTCTGCGCGTAGGCTTCCCATTTGTTTGCGTAGAAATCGAAAACTTTTTCCGATGTGATGTTGTGCAGTATGCGCAATTGCGTAACGTGCAGGCGGTGGTAAAACCTGCTGGCAATCATCGGCAGAAACGTTCCCGACAGCTCATAGCGCGACCAGAACCCGAGATCGTAGCGCGGAAGATTCTCCTGCAGTGTTTTGATTGCTGCCCCAAACAGGCCTATGGCCTCACGCGATCCAGTGGCCAGAAAGTAGTCGTAGACCCCCCACGACGCCCAGACGAAGCCATTCAAAATATGCGTAGGCGGCGAGACGACATATTCTTCAAACCACAGATTTTTTTTCGAATCGCGAAAACTCACCCCGCCTGAAGCAAGGTCTACGAGAAAGCTTTGCAAGGCGAGTGATGCGCAATTCAAGTATTTTCCTTCGCCGGTTTCGGCATGCGCCCGTACCAACAATGAAATGCCCTGCCCTTGCGCCAGTCCTGAATACCAGGGAGCTTTCAGCGTTCGGCGATATTCCCAGTCGAAGTAGTGGTTCCAAACGTAAAGACCAAACGAATTTTGCTCGAGGCGGTCGCAAAGCCAGTCACTGGCTCGCAAGAACCGCGTACGAGAATCGAAATTTCCTGTGCGCAAATACTGGTTGTAATTTCCAAGCCCCCACTGAGCGATAGCGATGGGATTGTACTGAGTGCCAAGCCGGCCTCGATAGTCGAGCAATGGAATTGCGTGAACGTCGAACGGTCCACTGTAGGCCGCTTTCTCGGCAAACATCATGTAATAGTCGCCCAACGTGTGTGTGGATGCACGAGCGTTTGCCTCTGCCGAATCGTGCCAGAAGCCCAGGTGGCTGCTGCTCGGCGCGAGGTACGCGCTGCAAATCCGGCGGTAGTAGTTGATTCGACTCAAGAGCGAATGCGAGAACTGGCCCGACTATAGCATCGAAACTACCGCGCGTTTCCACGCCGGAATCTTCCCGATTACTTCCGGTGAACTAGCTTCCGAGGGCGAGACTACTTGCCGCAGAAAAGCTCGCCGGTTGACTTACATCGAGTTCCCTTCCTAGCCGGAGCGAATCGACAATACGAATCGTGGCGCGCGTCGACGACGCGATTTCTTCGAACGGAATAGGGGAGGGCGTGCCCGACCGAATGCATTCGGCAAACGCCTGCCATTCGCCGAGATGTCCTTTATCCTGTCGGAACCAAGAATGAAATGTTTCTCTACGGTTGTGGCGGACCAGCTCCAGTTTGCGAAAATCTTCGAGAACTGCAACACAACCGGAGGACATGACTTCCAGTCGCTCCTTCGAAAACGACGCATCGCCATTACAGGCATAAACGATGGTGCCGATAGAGCCATCCGCGAAGGTGATGGTGCCGACAACATCCTCGGCAGCGGCCGAACATGCCCCACGCGCACTCACCGAAACCGGCGCTGAACCAGCGAGAAATGAAATTAAATCCACGAAATGGCAGACTTCGCTCCGGATTCTGCCACCACCCTGCTCGGGGTCATTGACCCAGTGTTCGGTTGGCAATGTCCCCGCGTTTACGCGATAGATCATCGTGAACGGCCCACCGACGCGAGAGAGACACGCCTTCATTCGTTTGCCGAGGGGAGCAAATCGGCGGTTAAAGCCGACCATCAAGCGGCAGTTGGCGTTTCGAGAATGAGCATCCTCGATAGCGGTCAGTTCCTCTTCGGTCAGGCAAAGGGGTTTCTCGCAGAAGACGTTCTTGCCGCGTTCAAGTGCTTTGATGATTTGCCCGGCATGTAGATGGTGACGGCTCGCGATCACGACCACGTTGATGGAATCGTCGGAAAATACTTGATCTTCTTCTGTCGTGCAAAAATCGAAGCCGAATTTTCTCGCTGCTGATCGCGCACGCACTCCGTTTGCGGAGCAGACACCTGCGAGCCGGATGGCTGGCACCTTCTTTATTGCCGGAAGAAGCACTCCCGTGGCGAAGTTCCCGGCACCGAGCAGTCCAACACGGACAGCTTCAGCCGACAGGGCTTTCCGCGAGCGTTGCACCAGTTCCAGACGACGAGTTTCCTTGTGTTCATCTGGGGAGTAACTCAGGAGTACGGCCAGGTGTGGCTGCTTCGTTTCCCCAGTAATTAGCTCGTACGCCAAAAGCGCGTCTTCAATCGCGAACCTGTGCGAAATGAGTGGCTGCAAATTGAGCTTGCTCTCGCCAAGCAATTGCAGGAATGCTTCCATGTTGCGGGTTTCACTCCAACGAACATAGCCGATGGGATAGTCGCGGCCCTTCTGCTCGAAAGCGGCATCATAGCGGCCTGGGCCATAAGAGCGGGACACTCTGAAATCAAGTTCCTTTTCGTAATATTGCTTCCGTTCGAGCTGCATTCCTACTGAGCCCACGGCCACCACAATTCCACGATCGCGGGCCACTTCCGGCGCCAGATTCACCGGCCCGCTGCCTGCGGTTTCCGCCGCGATCAGAACTGAATCCACTCCATAACCGCCCGAGTGTCGAAGACACAAATCATGAAATTCTTCTGTGGACGCAGTCGCGGCCAGCGCTCCCATTCTGGCGGCAAGGGCAACACGCTCGGGCAACGGGTCGATTCCGATTACCCTGCAACCGGCTGCATGAAGGACTTGAACTATGAGTTGCCCCAGAAGTCCTAATCCGATCACGCCGACGAACTCACCGAGCTTTGCTTCTGCGGTGCGTACGGCATGAATCGCAACTGCGCCAAGGGTTGTGAATGCTGCGTTCTCGAAGTCGATGTCCGCAGACGGAAGGCGAGCCACGAGCAGGCGCGGAACCACCGCGAATTCCGCATGAACGGCAGACCCAGCGCCGGCGCATGCCACCCGGTCTCCTGGCATGAGATCGTGAATACCATCGCCAACGTCGACGATGGTGCCCGAACACGAGTACCCAAGCGAAGACGGTTGGTCCAGCCGGCCGCGAACAGTGCTCACGGCGGCGAAGATTCCGTCTCGACGAGCTTTATTCATGACCTGCTTAACCAGATCGGGGCGCGATCGCGCTTTGCCCAACAGGCTCTGCGCGCCGAATTCGGTCGCGGAGCGCTCGGTTCCCGCTGACACCAGAGATGCCGCAACCTTGACCAGAACACATCCGGCAATTGCGCGAGGAAGAGGCACCTCTGCGATTTCTATCACGCCCGTACGCGCGCTCTGGAGCACCTGCTTCACGCGATAGCCTCCTCCTGGATTTGCCCGCAAGGACGAGATGACTGTCGATCAATGAAGTTTTGCATCCACAACTCAAGAGTGAGGAATTGCCAAATCTGCATTGACCAATCCTGCTTTCCACTGTTGTGTTCCTTAAGAAGGCGCTGGACCGGTTCCACGCTAAACAGGCCTCGGTCCCTTAAGCGAGATTCGCTGAGAAGATCGCTGGCCATTTCCTTTAGCTCATTTGCGAGCCAATAATCGACCGGTGCTGCGAACCCGGCCTTCGGTTGCCGAAGCACCTCGCCAGGTAGAACACCCTGCATGGCTTTGCGGAAGATGTGCTTCGTGGTTGGAGAAAGAAATCCTTTCAGCTTCATTGCGGGCGGCACATTCCAGGCAACAAACTCCGCCAGTTCACGATCGAGAAATGGCACCCGAACCTCGACCGAGCAGGCCATGCTCATTTTGTCGTTGTAAGTAAGGTTCAAGCTGGTCATGAAAATTTTGCTGTCCAGATAAAGCATCTGGTTCAGAAAATCGGCGTGCTTAATTTTTTCGAAGGCCTGAGTGTGCACGTGATCTGGGCCGAGGTCGTCCACTCCCGCCAGCAAATCATCGGAGTAAAAACGCTCCTTCTGGGTGAAATCGAGATAGGTGCAATTTCGCACGAATCGTTCAGGCGCCGGCAGCGCAGCGGAACGAAGCATTTTCTTCGCCAATCTGATCCTGCCCTTGAAGGCGTTGCGAACATTAGGCAAACGTTCGACCGCCGATTCCGTGAATTGACGCAGCGGCTTCGGAACTTTCCGGTACGCTTCAGCCCAATAATGCGCAGCGTATTTACGGTAGCCGGCGAAGAGTTCGTCGCCACCGACTCCAGATAGCAGCACGGTCACATCACGGCTGGCCTCCTGGCAAACCAGATAAGCAGCGATGATTGCCGGATCTGCCACTGGTTCGTCCATGTGCCAGCAAAGCTTCGGCAACAGAGCGGCAACATCGGCATCGGCCACGATTTGTTGGTTCTCGCAGCCCAGTTGCCGCGCCAAACGGGCCGGAACAGTGGGATCGTCGAGCGTGTTTTCGCCCTTGCGGCAGTGCGCAGGGAACGTAACTGTGTAGGTCCGAAAAGGCTTCGCAGCAACCCTCGCCGCGATTGCGGCAATCGCTGACGAATCGAGCCCTGCGCTGAGGAAAGCTCCGACTGGGACATCGCTGACCATCTGTTGCTCTACCGAGTGGCGGAAGCGTTCCCTGATCTCATGCGTCAAAGCTTCTTCAGAGAAAGGGAACGAATGTTCTTTCGGCGGAAAGCTCAAATCCCAATATTGCGAAATTTGCAGGCTGCCATCACAGTACAAAGCACTGTGCCCAGCTGGTAATTTGAGAATCCCGTCAAACAAGGTTTTGGGATCGGGCACCCAGAGGAAAGTTAGGTACTGGTCGAGAGCCTGTAAATCAATGCTTGCTTCTAGTTCCGGAACTTCGAGGAGTGCCTTTGCTTCCGATGCAAACGCCAACTTGCCACGGCGGCAGGTATAGTAAAGCGGCTTGACCCCGAAGTGGTCGCGCGCCATGAAAATGAGCGGCCGCGGCCCGCGTAGATCGCACACGGCGAACGCGAACATTCCATTCAGGCGGCGAACGCAGTCAGGCCCTTCTTGCTCGTAAAGATGAACGATGACTTCGGTGTCGGCGAGCGATTTGAAGCGATGCCCCTTGCCTTCCAGTTCGTGGCGCAATGTCCGATGGTTGTAGATTTCTCCGTTGTAGGTAATCCAGACCGTGCCGTCTTCGTTCGACATTGGCATGTGACCTTGCGGGGATAAGTCCAATATTGCGAGGCGGCGGCTGCCGAGTCCGAGGTAAGTACCGTCGAGCGAGCGGTGCTCCCATATTCCGGAGTCATCAGGCCCGCGGTGGTCCTGCACGGCGTTCATGCGCGCGAGCGTCCCGCGATTTCCCCAATTGACGAGGCCGCTAATGCCGCACATGGCATTCCTCCATGCCCTCGGCAGGATTGGTTTTTGTCGCTAGTAATTCGTCGCGATGAACCCTGCTTTCGTACAACTTCGCTTTAATGTGGAAAAACTGAGTTCCCTGAAAACTGCAATAGATCAACCCTGGAACACCGTCTAAAAAACCAAAGCGAAAAATGTATTTGTAAAGGAAGAAAAGGAGAGGAGACCCGGGTAATAGAAAAAATTTCTTGCGGAGCCACCGCCGGCGCTGCGCCTGAGAGCCAAAGAATTTTGGTTGCAGCTCAGTTTGATCGTTGTCCGGCTCGGACCAAACCTGCGCCTCCCAATCAGAATATTCGTTGTGCTTTTGGATGTACCGCGCAAGATTCTCAACATTATTGTGGACAATCCGCTGCTCCAGCCTACGGGTAGGGCCGTTTACGATAACGTGCTCGTGTACTTCCATGTCACACGCGGAAGCATCGCGCTCCATCGTGCGGCGCTCAAAGTGCCCCTTGCCTCGACGAAACAGACAAAGTTTGTAGAAGGTGGCGCCACTGTACCGCAGGCGCCGTCCAAGAAAGAACAGATCGAGTCCTATGTAATAGCCGTCTGCGGAAAGATTATTTATCGCGCGTCTTATTTCGAAAGATAGTTCCGGCGTAAGAGACTCGTCCGCGTCCAACAGCAGCACCCAATCGAATTTCAGCGGAAGCTCGTCGAGTGCCCATTGGCGCTTCTTTGGCCAACTGCCCTCGTAATGAAACTGAACTACTTGCGCGCCCAGGGACTCTGCAATCGCGCCGGTGTCATCTGTGCTGTGCGAATCTATGACGTAGACTTCACCCACGCCCTGCAGTGACTTGAGGCAGCGACGAATGTTCTGTGCCTCATTTCTCGCCGGCACAATGACGCTCACGGGCAGAACAGTGCCATCAATTTTTTGCGCGGAGCTCTGCAGGCCGGATGCAATGTTGCCATCCGAATGTTGGAACTCAGTCGAAGGTTGCATTCCAGTGATTACTGCCGCCATCTTACTGGAATGAATAGCTCGGAAAACGTCGCGGGGAGTGCACAAGTTTGTACTCTACATCTGCACTTGCGGCTTCTATTCTTGGCCGGTGGCGTGCGCGAGCAATCAGCTGGATTTGCAGGATAAAGTCACGGAATTTTGGAATTCCGAGCCCTGCGGCTTTCGATATTTGAGTGCCGATGGATTCGCTGCCCACGCCGCGGCCCGATACCTTCTCGAACCTCACATCCCCGCCTTCGCGGATTTTAATTCCGCGCGCGGCTTAAAAGTTCTGGAGGTCGGGGTCGGCATGGGCGCCGATTATGAGCGCTGGCTAAGAGCGGGGGCCTGTGCCACCGGAGTTGATCTCTCCGCGGCCTCGTTGGAACTCGCACGTGCGAGATGTCAATTGGCCGGACTTGAGTCCGACCTCCACCTGGGGAACGCACAAGCTTTGCCCTTCCCCGCGAACTCTTTTGACATCGTTTACTCCTACGGCGTGATGCACCACAGCCCGGATCCAGCTAAGTGCCTGCAAGAAGCCTTCCGCGTGGCAAAACCCGGTGGTGAAGTGCGGGTCATGCTCTACCATCACCCTTCGGTGACCGGAATAATGCTGTGGCTCAGATACGGCCTGTGGCGCGGGCAGACGCTTCGGCGGTCTGTCTACGAGTATCTGGAAAGTCCAGGAACACAGACTTTTAGCAAGCGCGAGGTGCGTGCGTTAATGAGCGGCTTCGAAAAAATCCGGATTGAACAGGTCTATAGTCCGGGCGACCTGCTCTTACACGAACCCTCGCGTCGCTATCGCGATTGGTATCATCGCTTTCTATGGAAGGTATTTCCACGCGCATTCGTGCGAATGCTTTGTGGCAGGTGGGGGCTATTCCTGCTGATCAAAGCCAACAAGCCGCTGGCCGACACGATTCGCTGATCTTTATCGTTATTAGTTAACTTAGGCAACTAACGCGGGGCGTGGATTGCTCGGTTGGGTCCTACGGCAAATATCTTCCGCAAGATTCAGTATCTTACAAACGTGTTGAGACCAGCTGAAATTGTTAGCGCGACGCGCACTGGCCTGAGCTAGCTGAGACCTGAGACTTGAACTGGAAGCTACTTCGAGGATACGTTCCGCTAATTTATTCGAATCGAAAGCCGGGAAATAGACAGCCGCGTCACCGCATACCTCGCGGTGAACTCTCAAGTCCGAAGCAACAATTGGCAGGTTGCTCGCCATCGCCTCCACCAGCGGATGGGCGAACGTTTCCGCATAGGCGGCAGTTAAGTAAATGTCGCAGGCGCGATAAAGATGGTGCAAGCAATCGTATCTGACGGGGCCTATTTCCTCTACGCTCTCACTGATGCCCAATTCGCGCACCAGTCGCCGTGCAAAGCTAACATCGTATGCACCCGGGTTGCTGTTCTGCTCTAGTTTGCAGGTAAGTAACAGCTTTATCTTTCTATTTGGAGATTGTTGTTGAAGTAGAGGCACAGCACGAAGTAGCGTCTCGAAATTCCTGTAATAGTTATAGTGACTTACGAAGAGCAGCCGCAGGCAATGGCTGCTTCGTTGAAGCGCGTTTTCAATTTCGGGCGAAGGCAGACTCTCCTCAGGGAAGAAAGTCTGAGAATCAAAACCGTGATGCACGACAGCTACATCTTTTCCAGTCCACCGCATCAGATCATCCGCAAAGGCCTGACTCGGGGCAACCGTGCGTTCCGCCCACTGCACGGATTTCTTCGCCACAACCCCTTTAATAGCCGTGTCGAGTAACATGCCGTACTTGCGACGGGTTACTAAATCGCGACGGAACTCACCCGAGGTGTAAAGTGAGTTGCCACTAAGAAGTATCTGCGGCACCGGCGACCGGCGAAGCGCAAAGTTCCCGGCCGAAAGTAAAATGTCGGCATCACACTTCCGAAGAATGGATGGTAACTGCCGTTGCTCATACCAAAATCTACGAGCAGCGTTCGCGAGGTTGGGAGGAGAGAAGACTTCGATTTGTGGCAAGCACTCAAATTCTTTTCGCAAATCCGGCTGTACGGCCAGGGTGGTATGCGCGTCGCGAGTTTTTGCCAGTTGAGGTACGACGTTGCGCAAGTAGGTTAGGCCCGCGCCGGCGCTTGCCGCAAGTCCATTTAGAAAGATGCGCATTCAACGAGCTGTCGATGTTGCGAATTGTCCGTCAGTAATAATTGCGGCATGGCCGTGGGAATCGGCAACCAAAGCCGGCTGTACTAAATCGGCGAGAATAAATGCCATAGACCAGAAGAAAACGGAGACGTAGTATCCGACCGCAAACAGCCAATCCTCAAAAATTGCGCCGATCAATCCTGCGATGATAATCAAGGCCGCTGGTACTGCACAGGAGTGAAGGTTGCCGCTTCTCCACAGTTGCACAAGCGCCTTTTTGGCTTGCCAGGCTGTGATAATCACCAATGAATAAAAAGGTAGGACTCCTAGTAGCCCCGACCATTCCATAATTGCAAGGTAACTGTTGCCATGCTCGCGGCCCATTCTCGATTCGACAAAGCGGGACCTTGTCAGCTCAAAATAACTCGCGCTAAGGTCGGTGGCGCTGGTGCCAAAACCGCTGCCAAACCAGGGGCGGTTTTTGATTACCACCATGGTCGCTTCCCAAGGACCTCTGCGCGATCCCAACAATCCTTCTTTCTGCTTGCCCTTGTAGAGGAACAATGAAGCCATGGAGTTCGAACCAGTGTCATCCATATCCTCCATGGGCGGTGGGACAAAGGTGACCACGAGTATCGATATCGCAAGCAGCGCAGCCAGTCCACCGATCATCGATCGATATCGCCGAGTGGCTAAGCATAGCAAGAAGCACGAAATTGTCGCGGCCGCGATGGCGGCCCGCGAAAAGCTGCTCAGCAAAAGGGCGATTGCTAAACATAATTCAAACCCTAAGCGGCGCTTTCTAATTATCGATTCTGCTTCAAGGTAGCCCCAGAACATGACCGGGACAATGATGATGCCCATTACCGCGCCTAAAGAATTTGGGTTTCCGAAAAGCGGAAAGCGGACGACGAAATAACTTATGGCCGACACATAAATAGCGACTTCCGCAGCAATTAACAATCTTCGAAAGAGACTCTGTCCATCGTTAGCGGAGTACGCAAGACGGGCCCCGGTTGCTCCGTACAAGAACAGGAAGAACAGGCTAACTGACTTGAGCAGTGCTTCCTGCGGATAACCAGAGGCCGAAGAAGAAACAACAGCGGAAAGTACGCAGAACAGCGCGAATAGATGGATTGTGCTAAATCGATGGCTGCGATTTTTCATGTAGATCGCAAGTCCCGCCAAGCTGCCCAAGGCAAGCACGACCCACCGGCCCTCAAGCCATGCTTCATTCAAAGGCAGTTGCATGCCCGCCCAAAAGAATGCAGCCATCAGCACCATGAAAAACGAGTGCCGGTATCGGCAGATAGAAGCTATGACAATCTGCCCGACGAGAAGTGCTCCGAGCACTTCCGGATCGGTCAGATAACCCGGCCGCATGACCAGGACAAGGGCGAGCAGAATAAAACCCGCAAAAATAATCACCGCACTTTGTGCGCCCGATTCGTGCATGCAATATTTGCGATGATACTGGCCCTTTGCAGGTGCCAGCGTTGCCGAATGAGGTTCCAGAGCTGGGCGGAAAACAGCGTAATCGCTATTGCACTTCGGCCCGATTGATGTGACGCGGGCCCTCGCTCACAATACGGATCTTCTTGAGACAGTCCACGGACGATGCTGCTCGCGCAATTCCTTCGGCGCAGGCCGCTGGAGAATAGCGTGCTATGACTTCCCGGTTGTGGGCTGACATTTGCTGGCGCAGATCGGAGTCTTCGGCTAGATCGCGCATGGCCCGCATAAGTTGCTGTACATTCTTTGGGGCAACAGTCCTGCCGTGTGCGATGAGATCTGCGGCGCATCCAGCGACTTCGCTACATATGATGGGCAAACCGCACGCCATCGCCTCGTTAACTACCAGCCCCCAAGGGTCGCTGTGAGTGGGAAAGACTAAGCAGTCTGCGAGCGCGTAGTAACTGGCCAACTCGTCCCGATGTACGAAGCCGCGAAGGTGTACGGCACCCGGAGAAATTAGCCGTCCGCGAGATTCCAACTCAGCGCGTAGGGGACCATCTCCCGCAATCACGAGGCCTACGTCCGACCGGAGTCTTTCACTCAAGGAAGCATAGGCATCCATCAGGTCCAGAACGCCCTTCGACCTGACAAGGCGGCCGACATAAAGAAAATACCGCGTCGGCAAACCTAGCTTCGCTCGTACGCGTGCGCCATTGTTGCCAGCTAACGCAGCACCTTGTGCAAAAAGGTCATTATCTACGGCGTTGGGAGCGACAAAGACTTGTTGCCCTGCACCGGCCATTCTGCTCACATACGCGCACGAGGCAGTACCCGGAACAACAAAGCCGTCGCATTTGCTAAAAAACCTTCGCTTGAGCGATTCAACCAAAGGATATTCGGCGCGCCGGTCGGCTCCTGTACTCTCGCACCATAAGAGGAACGGTACGTTGTTTTCCTGCGCCCAACGTTGCGCCTGCCACGAAGCAAGGTAGTTATATCCGCCGCAAAGAATCACGTCCGGAGACACCTCCCGCAAGGCGGCCGACACATTTTGATTCAGCAAGATGGTGTGATCTCTGAAGTGGGTTCGCCACGAAGGTAGCACGTTATACGCGAAGCGGATTTCATTGGTGTAGATAAGCCATTGCCGGGTCGCGGGGTTGGTCTCCGCCAGAAATACCACGCAAAGGTCAATCTCAGGATGTCGCGCAAGTGCGTTGAATACAGGAATACGGTACGGGGCTATGATCTCGGTCAAAATCAGCAGTCGCCGTTTCATGCCAGACACCGCTGGTAGATATCACGCAACAACCATGCCTGCCGTTGAACAGTAAATTGCTGGCCCACAAGGTCACGGGCACTACTTCCGACTTTCTGACGTCGATCTTGGTCGATGAGAAGCATAAGGATCGCATCCCTTAGCTCGATCTCATCTCCAGGCTGAACGAGAATCCCCGTTTTGCCGTGGTGAATGACTTCATCGATTCCCTGCCCGTAACAGGCGATGACCGGCTTCGCGCATGCCATGGCTTCGAGGTAGACGCAGCCGAGGCCCTCGTAAGTGCTCGGCAGCACAAAAGCAGTGCAGCGGCGCATCGCTTGGACAACGTAAGCTGTACTTTGTCGACCGCGGAAATGAACGTTGCCGGAGACACCTAAGCGGCTTGCAAGGCGAATAAGACGGTTGCGTTCTGGGCCGTTGCCAATTATTTCGAGCTTGCAATCTGGGACAACCTTCACGGCCTGCGCGAATGCCCGAAGAAGAATCGCGTGCCCTTTGGTGGGGATCAAATTCCCTACACTTACCAGGCTCAACGGCGAATCTGTAGAAGACGCAGGCGAGAAAATTTCTGGATCTACACCGTTGTAAATCACGGTTGTATTCGCCCGAACGCCGGCAGCCACTTGGCTTCGGACTTTTTCGCTAATGCAAATTACGTTTGCAGCGGCGCTATATACCTCCTCTGCCACTCGTCTGCACCTATCGCGAACGAGAATTCCAGCCTGGCGGGTGAAATATGCGTCCAGTCCATGCACCGAAACCACAAACGGTATTGAGAGTTGCTTACTCAACAGCATGGCGGCGTGTCCGCAGGGGAGGGCTGCATGCGCATGTATAAGATGGAACGGCTGGCGGCTGTGCCGCTGCACGACGCTGTTCAGCAGACGCTTTGCCAAAAAGTTTCCTGCCGTAGAAAGACCGAGATTGCCTGGAACAGAAAAATAAGGGACCCAGGTTGTTTCCACCGTGTCACTGCCATAGCCGGGCCGGCGATAAAAAGGTTGCACCGCGATCGTCTGGTTCGAAATGCCAGAAGCCCTCAACTGAGCGATTGGCTCAGAAATAAACTTGCCCTGCGTCGGATCGGCGATGGAAGGATAAAAAGGAGTAATGGTAAGGATTCGAAGCGTTTGCCGCGTGGTGCCGGCACGCTCAAGGCCGGAGCGGCGAATTTCAGAATTGATCAGCAGCTGCGAGGAGGTCACGATGCTCTCCTCGCATCTCGCCGCATCAGGCGCGAGAAGGTATCTTCCCACTGCATTGTTATCAAATTCCAATCGTACTTCTCGCTCAGCCTTCTTCCGTTTGCGCCCATCTGTTGACGCAGCGCCGGATTTCCCAGGAGGGCCTCGAGCCGGTCGAAGATCTGCTCGTCTGAATTGGTTACGTATCCAGTCAACCCGTCCAAGACTGTTTCCGGCGCATAGTCATTTCTCACGATGACCGGTAGGCCGCAAGCTGCAGCTTCCAAGACCACCTTGGGTGATCCTTCCCATTTCGATGGAAAGAAAAAAACGTCAGCATTTTGATATTCACCGCGGAGTTGTTCTGCGGAAAGCAGGCCTAGTATTGAGACATTTCGCAGTCCAAGTTCTGCAACACGAGATGCGAGCACCGGAGCAAGAGACCCCTCTCCCGCGATTCGAAAATCGGCATTTGTGAAGCGTGCGGCGGCATCTACGACACACTGCGGCTGCTTATAGTGTCGCAGTGATCCTGCGAAAAATACTCGAGGACGAGGATTGGGGGCCCGATATTGTAAAGGGACATAGAAGCGAGTATCGACTCCAGTCGGAATGATTTCACTTGCGAGCCGGTACTCCCGTTGCAAGCTCTCCTGCACTGACCGGGAATTACTGAACAAATAGTCGCAGCGAAGTATAGTGTGCTCCCACAGTTGAACCGCATCTTCTGAGATTGTTGGTTCCGGCCGCAGTGCTGAAGACGCCTCAATCGTGCCAATCGTTATACGGCCATCTTTCCACTTACTTCGCAAGCTCAGGTACCATCTGCTGGCGGGAGACGACTTCATGTAAAACAAAACTTGATGTTTACCCCAGAGAAATTCCCGAAAAATATGCGGCGTTTGCCGCCGCATGGGAAGCTGGATTAAACGCGTGTTCTCTCGCATCGCAATGCGAGGATCGGGCTGTCTCACAAAAAACATACTGACGTGAAAGCGCCTGGCATCCAGCCTGCTCACGATTTCGCGAGCGTTTCCCATTTGGGCATTAGGTAAACCGGCATCCGCGAAGCTGTCCACCAATATCCGAATCGGGTTTGGCGATTTAACCTCCACCTAATTGACCGTGTCCCTTGGTAGTTGTGTCCAGTTCAGACGCTGATCTCTCAGTTGTGCAGCTAGCCGCAAATCAATGTTTCTGGATTTGCAATTTTGCTCGATGTGTCTTTCCACGCACTGCAAAAGAAACTTTCGTTCCGCCTTTGCGATCCCCAATGGCAACGGATCGAATTCGTCCGGATCAGATTTCAAGTCGAACAACTGCTCTGCGGCGAGTGCAAAGTTCACAATTAGCTTGTATCTGTCTTTGCGAATACTTAGCAGCCTGGGCGCCGAGCGCTTCTCTCTTTGAAAAGGATTGCTGCACCGGTACGCGCATTCCGTGATCACTGGCCAGTCGCAAGGTTTGTTGTTCAGAAGGTGCGACCAGCAACTTCGCCCGCGGAAACTCGCCGGAGCAGATATCTCGAGCGCATTGAGAAGTGTCGGCGCCAGGTCGATTAAGCCGATGGGCTCGTTTATCTCTCGGGGCTCTGCAACTCCAGGAATTCTCAGGAGCAATGGCACATGGACGAGTTCTTCATGGAGCGAGACCGGAAGATGGTATCTTCCGCCGTGATCCAGGAACTCTTCTCCGTGGTCGGCAGTAACTGCGATGACGCAATCGTCCAATACTCCAGCCTCGCCGACTTTCCGGACTAAGCGCTGAATTTGCAGGTCCGCCCAACGGATTCCTGCGTCGTACAGATTCAGAATGTCTCGCCTTTTCTTTTGGAGTCGGGCAACACTGAGATCTCCTCGGGCCCAATATGAGTTCAAGTACTTCGCGCGTTGACCATTCAGCCGGTCGCCGGCAGCTTCCGGCCCCTCTTGTAACTTCGGAAAGTAGGGGGCATGGGGATCCATAAGGTGAATCCAGAGAAAAAACCGGTCAGAAGAATACTGGTCGATCCATTCGGTCGCACAATCAATAAGCACATCTGCCGATGGGAAGCGGCGTTGGGCGTCAAATGAATCGTCGCCGCGACTCACCTTTTGGCAATACTGGAAGTAAACCTCGTCGTAGGCCGCGCCAAGAAGTGGCAGGCGATGGCACGTCTGCGCCAACAATTCGTTTGCACGTGTGCGACTCCGAGAGAACGGCGGCCGACAGTCCGTCTGAAATGAGGGCCCTGCTAAGTCATCTGCGTGCAGAAAATCCTTGAATGTATCAAACCCACTGTCATAACCGTGCGCTGAAGAAATGTACGGGTTTGCCGCAGCAAACGCGGCTGTTGCAAAACCGGATTCCTTCAATTCTGTCGCGATCGTATTTTCGCCGGGTGCGACGCCGATTACGTCTCGCCCCAAGGCCAATGGATATCGCGAAGCCAGCAACGCAGGCAAGGAATAGTAAGTGGGAACACCTGAGGCTATCGCGTTTGCAAAAACAAAGCTTTCGTTTGCTAATGAATCGAGAAAAGGGGTGGTCTGTCCACGGTACCCTGAAAATCCCACGTGGTCAGCGCGAAGGCAATCAACTGTTACCAATATGAGTGAACGTGGACTACGCGTCACAGCGCTCCCTGGTGCGCCAGTTGCGGATTCCACTCTTGCCTGGCTGAGACGGTTATCCGCTCATTGTGGCTGTCGAAAACGCCTTCAGTAACAATTCCGTAGATATCCCGATCGGTTACGTACAACAGTTCTGGATATTTGGCCTCTAGTGCGGTCAGCACTGACTCCAATGCGGCGAGTGTCCCGCTGCGGAAATCCTTGATGCTGCTATGGAAGTTAATTGAGTGCGTCGAAATGATCAGCGGCAGCCCACGCGAAAAACAGTTCCCAGCTATCTCAACGTATTTTTGAACATCGACTTCTCCCTGGCTCGGCTCGAGATCAATAGTCCGATACAGATGCAATATTCCCATGTGATCGATATGAGGAGCGCTTAATCGACCTCTCGTTCCGTTTTGCGCAATGCGGATGCCAGCCTCTGACCAGGCCCGATGGGTATCCCGATTGGCCGCATACCCGGGAGCACAAGCGGAAAGCGGCGACGTTTCGAACAACGCCGCAAAGCACTCACATGCTTTCTTTACCTGCGTGTGTTGGAGTTGCGCAGGCAAGAAATTACGGCGGTGCTTTTGCGGATTGCAGTACTCATAGCCAACCCAGGGCATGCGCCAAAAAATGTATGGCGTCTCGGCTTCCCAGAATGTGCGCAGAAGAGCAGCGCGCTCGCCATTTTCTGCGAGAGCACTCTCAATGGCTACCGGGCAAAAATGGGTAAGGCTATGTAACGCGGGGTAAAAGACTCCTTCGCCAATGCCGGCGCGATAAGCATCAAACAGCCCCGGGCGCGACCACGATCCCGGCAAACCCTTGGCTAATGGAAGAAGCTCGATGTGCTTATAACCTCGTGACTTCATTTTTGGAAAGTCGAGGTTAGCGGTACAGAAACTCATCACTATGCAGGGGGGGCGTCCTGCAGAATCACGATGACGCAACAGCTGGGCGGCAAGCGCACTGGCGTCGTCAGCTGTCTCCAAAGAATATGCGTCATAGGAATCCTGGCCGAGGTTGATCCCCTTAGCTCGCAGACGGGCAAACCCTTCGCGGTCCTGTACTCCTACGCGTCCCCAATCGTCGCTCTGGATCGCGACCAGTGGACGCGAGAACACGTAGCCGGTAGTCTCAGATCGAGCTCCGAATAACTTTCGAGCAAAGCCTCGCAAGTATCTCTCCTGAATTACTCGCCCCGTACACCGCGGCGGCACTTACACATAACCCAAAGCCTTTAATCGTTCTTCGATAATCTGTTGCTCACGTAAGTCCATCTTTGTCGCATCATCGCGCACTAATTCGGCCAAGACCGTTTCCAAAAGGTCCTCAATCGACCTAAAGCGAGCGTGGAATTTTCTTTCCGCGTCTTCACACAAAGTTGCAGGCAAGCGAATTGTCCGTGTCTCATTCATAACTAAGCTGTCGCAAACTTGCGAACATGTCGCCCTAGTTTCCCCCACGCTAGTTTTGCGAGTTCCCGGTCGTCATGTTCGAAGCCAACCAGATAAATAGCAACCAGGAAAATAACGTAACCGGCAATCAGTGCAAAGCCCGCAAACTGCCAGGGCTTGTAAGCTCCAACAGATATCCGCGAGAGCGCCCAGATGCAAGCAGTGGTGATAAGCGCGGGCCCCAGAAGCCTAAAATGCCCCGAACGATACGGAAAAATGTTGAGCAGCCGGCGTACTGATGCAAGCGCCCATACGTTGGTCGTGACAGCCGTTATGGCAACAGCAACCGCCGCGCCCGTGATTCCCATGGGAGGAACCAGGATCAGATTCAGCAGAATGAGTATCCCGGCGTTCACCGCCTCAATCTTGATAAGTTCGGTTTGATTGCCGGACATTAACAGCAAATAACCCACGGAGCCTACCGCGCAATTGACAAGCTGGCCGATTGTTCCCAGCGCCAGGACCCCCGCTCCCGGCTGGAAGCTGGGTCCGAAGATCGACATGAGGCTTCGCGAAAAGAGTGCTAAGGTAACCGCCATAGGAAGCGTCGCGATGACGATCCACTTAGTCAGCGTGGAGTAGAGCTGCTGCAGCAAAACACGATTTTCCGCGGCGTGCAGCTCCGAGATAATTGGCGAGAAAATCTGATTGACTGAGTCGAGCGCGATGGAGACAAAACCCACCACGGCCATGGCGACGGCATAGATGCCAAGCTGCCTGGAATTAACGTAATGGCCGAGAACAATCATATCCGTCTGCGCGAGCGCGAACTGCAATGCCGACATTCCGCACGCAACCGCCGAGAAAGATAAGACCTGAGGTTCGAAACGGATAGCCGCTATCGTTGTTGTCGGCCTTGGCGTCATCTTCCAAACACAGCGGCAGAGGAGAGCGAGAACGAGCACAGCACTCGCGACTTGCGCGACAAGATATCCCCGTAAACCAAAACCGAGACTGATGAGAGCGACAGCCGTTGCGATAGTGGCAGGAGTGCCGATGAAGTGCGTGATCAAAGTCCGTCGCGCGACGTCTTGATAGCCCGCCATCACCTGCGCAAGGAAAGCATTGAATACGCCGAAAGCCATCATGGCGGCGAACGCCCACAGATATGTGTTCAGCTGCGGCGCATGGTAAAAGTGCGTTGCCACCCAAGGTCCGATGATGACGATCGCGGCTGCAAGCAGGACGTTGAGCGCAGATAACAAAGCAAATCCACTGCGCAGAAACTGGACCAACGCTGAATGCTCGCCTCGGGCGAGATAGGCGGCGACGAATTTCGCAGCCGCGGTAGGAAGACCAATTGAATTGACAATTCCCGCAAAGCCGATCATGGTCATCCCCAGCGCATACAGACCAAGGGCTTCGGCCCCGAGCACGCGGGCGAGATAGATTTTGAAAAAGTACCCGGCTGCCGCCGTGAGAATTGTTCCCGCGAAATACACGAAAGACTGGCGCGAGATGCTGGCAATGCGGCGGCGAAAGTCGGACCTTCCGCCCGTGGCTTCTGCCACGAGCACACTAATCTCAGGCTGCGAAATGTTCGTAGCTGCACTCATTCCTGAAGCACGGACACGTCGGCGGACCGGTCCTCAGTTGTCGAGAATAGTGCAGCTCAGGCCCAGCGATAATGCCAAGATGGGTTCGTTGCCCGAACGAAATTATCGAGTGATCAAACTCCAATCGAGGGGTGTCCCTCTCTCGATATTGCGGGTTGCCCGTTGACCGAGAATTTGGGGCAAATAGCGGGTGTGCAGGCCGTGCGCAGGCCGGATTGAACGCACGTTCTTGCTGGTGAACGATTCGCCGCATTTCACGTCTTCCACAACGAAGAGAGAGCGCCGGAAAGGGAGGCATGCCTGTTCCCGCACAGTGGGACCGAAATGCACCGTGCCAAGCGCTTTTTCGGCGAAGCGTACCGCATCAACCATCGCCCGAAATTCATGTGGCTCGAGCGAGAACGCGCTGTCCGGTCCGCCCTCGGCCCGGGCTAGCGTCAAATGCTTTTCAATAATGCATGCCCCTAAAGCAACCGCCGCAACGGGAACTGCGATACCGAGTGTATGGTCCGACAATCCGGAGGGCACTTCAAACCTGCGTTCAATTTCCGCGATTGTGCGCAAGTTCATCTCATCGGGCGGCGATGGATACGCGCTCGTGCACTTCAGCAGGGCGATTTCACGAGCTCCAGCTTCGCGTGCGGTCGCCACCGCCTCACGAATTTCTTCTTCCCTCGCCATGCCGGTAGACATGATGATGGGTTTGCCAGTGCTTGCAATTTTCTTGATCAGCGGCAGATCAATCAGTTCGAATGAGGCCACCTTGTAGGCGGGAACGTTCATTATCTCGAGAAAATCAACGGCGGTTTCGTCGAAGGGCGAGGAAAACAACGCCAGCCCCGCGGCATTGGCAACTTCCTTTAGCTTCGGTTGCCACTCCCAGGGAGTAAAAGCTTCCGCATAGAGTTCGTGTAGCGAGCGCCCGTCCCAAAGCGTTCCACCACCAATGTGAAATTCTTTTCTCCGGCTCGAAATCGTCATCGTGTCCGGTGTGTAAGTCTGCAGCTTGACGGCGTCCGCACCCGCTTTTTTGGCAGCATGGACCAGCTGCACGGCAAGTTCGAAATTCTGATGATGGTTCGCGGAAAGCTCCGCGATCAAGTAGACCGGATGGCCCGTTCCGATCGCACGGTCGACGATCTCAAGCTTACTCATTCGTCAATTCCGTTCTCATACAACAATGAATACCTCTCGCGGCCCTTTCAAAACCGGAGAAACCGGCTTTTTCGAATGCTCTTATCGATGCACAGTTTTCAGGTTTGATGTAAGCATGAAATTGCCGAAGTCCGGCATCGCGCGCCGCCATTTCTGTCGCCTTCTTTATTAACGTGCAAGCGATTCCAGATCCTCGCTTATCTGGAGCAATGCTGATAGAAATTTCTGCATCGTCGGCCCTGCTCCATTCAACTCGGAAATGCCCGATTGCTGCTCCGCTGCTATCTTCGGCAACATAGATAGCTGCATTCGGGCTGTTCAACTTTGTATCCAACCAACGCGAGTGTTCCGCTTTCGCGATTGGCTGACTTTGGAAGGAGGCGGCTCGCGTCTCAGGGTCGTTCGCCCATCGCCACAGAAGCATAGAGTCTTGGCGAGTCACACGCCGAAGGGTCATATTGAAGCCTCGCAAGGCGTTTACTACGCGCGTAGCTCCCTGTTCATCAACTAGAGCTCTACCGTCTTGAGACATACTCTCGCGACGTTCCTTCGAGACCAAGAGATCTCGTAATCCTTGTACGAGGTGCGACCACAAAATATTTTGGGTAACCCCCAAGTACACACACACACCGCGACGCGCCAGTTCCTCTGCTCCGGGAATTTGATTCTCAGCCGTAGATATCAGGATGGTTGGGACCCCACACCCGCACAGTTCCCACACCGTCGAACCGGCGGCAGATACCGCGACATCGGCCCATCGCATAAGTTCTACAAGGGCCTTCGGATCTCGAACCACGTTAATTTCGCAAGTCTCTGGTGACCTTGCAGAGACATCGAGATGCGGGTTTCCCGGCCCGAGGACGACGATTACCTCAAGCGATTCCAGCGCAACCGAAGAGATTGCTCCCACAACTCTTTCGGTGACATTCTCCGGATCAGTACCGCCCATGGTGACTAACACCCTAGTTCCCCTCTTTGATGTTTCCCTGGGCTCGCCTCTCGCATTCCTAAACTCTCGCCTTAGTAATGAGAATCTCGGCCCCAGCAAGCAGATCGAACCAGGTTGCCGCTTTGAATATATGAGCTCCGTGGCATGTAAGTTCTGATTGAGGATAACGTCAGCCAAGTGGATACCTTTCCGGCCGATATCATCCACTAATAACAGTTTGAAGCCGCCCATCTTCACTTGTTCTTGATACTTTGAATCAAACTGATATCCGTCGAGCACAATCCACTGTGCCGAGTGTTGGCGAGCGACGTCTTGAGTGTACTTACAATCATTCTCACTTCCGATCTCGCCAGAAACCTGGACGACCTCGCAATTCTCGGCGGTAAGCTTGGTGTTTATTGCTGGAATGAGTTCGGCCGTTGCAAAGACGGCGTTCCCTCCTGCATCTTGCCATGCTTGGGCCAGAGCCAGGCAACGCATCACGTGGCCGGCGCCAATTCTAACGTTTGCATCGGCTCGAATGAGGAGAGTCCCAATTGACATTTGGTCAACCTATACAGCTGCTGTGAGCCGTGATAGATCCTTGGAAAATATTTTGTGACTAACCCCATGTTGAATTGGTTGCCGGAGGCTACTTGGATCGCAAAACTCATAATTTCGGAGTAACTCCGGGATTTTCCTTATTTCCTCAGGAGTGTTCAACCGCATTCCGACTCGGAACTTAGCGAACTGCTCCGAATATCGGAACGGCCAACTTTCCAGCCAGCCACAAAAGAATACGGGTATGCCTCGCACAGCACAGTCCACGCCCGTTGTTGATGTAACTGTTACCGCATACCAGACTTTCCTAAGCAGGTTATCTGTGAGTGGCCCATCAATAATGCGCACCTGCTCGGCTCCGCCATCGGGGAAGATACGCTTCAATACCCGGCGCCGGTCACGCAGGCTTTCGGCAGGATGCAGCTTGAGTACGAGCTCTTTGCCGGTTTCGCGCGCTATTCCGGCGAGTGGGCGCAACACATCTCTATAAAAGTCATCCACTCTGGCGCCAGTTACTTCGTAATCTTCAGAGAAAAACACAATTGAAGACTTGGCCTGCGGTCCACCACTCCGCGTCGGTACGGACTGCGGCGCTCCGATCTCTATTTGCCGTCGCGGCAAGCCGCACCTACTTAGCAGGTAATCACGCTCCATCGGCCCCTTAGCCAGGAACACATCAGCCCGGCTGGCGGCCAACAGCCGATGCCCATCAAGAGCACCGTGATGAGCGGCTACCGAAGGAATTCCGTGTTGCCTAGCGATGTAAAGTGGAATGCCGGTATAAGGATTGTTCTCATCGCAGGAGAAAACGGATTCAATTGGTTCGGTACTGAACACTTCCGACCAGGCGTTTCGAACAGCTAACCAGTGACTCAAATCTTTAGTAAGGGATTCCAGAGCTCCAGTCCTTAACAGGAGTCGGAGGAGAGGCTCCGATTCCAGTTGCCCTCTTAGAGAAAACCAACGACTACACAGGGCGGCGCACTCATTGGAATCAAAACTCCGTCGCACATACGCGGAAAGGTCCACCTGGTTCACATTGGGCGGCAACTCAGTGGCATAGCCGCTACGCCTTGCCACTACCAGCAAGAATTGATACTCCGGAAACATTCGCGCATACGCGAGCGCAGTTCGTGTCACATTCACATAGGCGCTTGGAAAAAGCACGACAGGCCGGGCGCAAGGCATTTGCCTGCGAGTAAATCGAGCCCGAACCCGATGCTTCGGATCCCACTTGTCCGGAATGATTTGACGGAGTTGCGGACAAGACAGGCGTTGCAGCTTGCGATACCGCTGTTTCAGCGTGTCCAGCAGGTTGAGTTCACCCGACGCAAAAAGAACTGGCCGGCGGGCCGCGGCATCAACAACACGGGCCTCAAAGCACGGCCGCGTAAAAAACAGGGCGTCGTCGCCACCCAGCGTTCCCATGAGCCTTTGCATTGCGACGATGCGATAGAGGCGTTCAATGTATCGAACGGAGAGAACCTCCCACCAATCGACCCCTTGCGAGTCTCGCAAATATCCCGAAAGGTGAGTCAGGGCATTCCTTACACACTCGTGACCTGTCCGCGCAAACTCCAGGCCTGCGACAACAGAGTGAAAGAAACTTGACCAACGCTTGTATGTCTCCGCACCCCCAATGCCCAAGTCGATGACTCGATCCCACGACTGATTTCCCCATTCGCCGTACTCGGGCTCATCTTGGGGATGAATACAAAGTATTTTCATTAATCACTCAATCCTCGACTAATTCACCGCACCTTAAATACAGGCTGTGACATGCTACCCTCGAGGAACCGCGCAGGGTTAGGGTCCGTGAGCCACTCGGCGATACTTTTGATTGCTCGGGCATAGGCATTCAGAGTGTGCTGGATAGCCGAAGTATCGTGCGCGGCTGTCATATTGTGAGTAGCCTGTATAAGTACACCGCGCTTGACTACTTCCTGTTGGAATAAATTCTTTAAAACGATGTCATCGCGCCCCTGCGTGTCCAGGAACTTGAGTAAAGACCATTGAGGCCGACCGACACAGCGGATCCTGTCCTCCAAACCAGCCTCGGCTGTCATTACGTTTAGTCCATCCTGCAAAGTTGTGCCACTTGACGCGATCCGGCGAAGCGCATCCGTCGACTCGAGAACATCGAGAACTTTCATCGCCGCAGCCATGGAAGCAACTTCGCCTGCAAATGTGAAACTGAAGAATATTTCGTCAAAGCTCCGCATCAAGTCCGCACCACCAACAACGCAGGAAATCGGAAAGCCGTTGGCCATTGCCTTTCCGAAGCACGCCAAATCGGGCGTCACCCCGAACTGCTTCTGTCCGCCTCCCAGGCCAAAATGAAAGCCGCTGCAAATCTCATCGAATATAAGCACAGCACCATTACTGTGAGTTAAATCTCGTACCGACTCCAGAAAGCCGGCGTTCGGTTCTTCGAAATTAAATGGCTCCATGATTACTGCTGCAACTTTGCTTGGATACTTTTGAAACAATCTTTCCAGGCTTGATAGGTCGTTGTAACGGAATGGGTGAGTAAGTGCTCGCACAGACTCGGGCACGCCGGCATTCCTTGTGGTACTTCCAATATACCAATCTTGCCAACCGTGATAACCACAGCATGCAATGTGATCACGTCCTGTAACGGCCCGCGAGAGTCGTACAGCGCCGGCCGTTGCGTCGGACCCGTTTTTCCCGAAGCGAACCATTTCAGCACAAGGTATGATCCGCGTCAGTCGCTCGGCAAGTTCGACCTCGAGCGGGTGCGGGAGTGAAAAGCTATGTCCATGAGCCAGTTGGCCAACTGCTGCAGCCGTAACTTCGGAATGGGCATACCCGAGGATATTGGGCAAGAGCGCCTGAACATAATCTATATATGTATTTCCGTCGACATCGGTGACTCGGCACCCTTTCCCGGACTGCAAAAACGTGGGTGTCGCCCCTTGCACGTACTGCGTGCGTTTCTTGCTAAAAGTTTGCGCCGCACTGGGAATTACTCGAAGTGAACGCTCAAGCCAGGCATTGGAGCTTTCCAGCTTCAGAGCTGGTGCCGATCCTGCTCTCGCCTCGCGATAGAGGCTCCGGTAATAGCCCTCGTTACAAGTTCGGGGCACGATTTCCAGGTTCAACTTACTATCTTTTTGTAGGAGTTTCACAATCGATTCGAAGCTAGCGTCGCATGCAAGCGTCGAGTAGATTCGCTGAACAAAATCCAGATCCGATTCATGATCAACCGTCCAGCGGGTCGGAACGCCAGGTGGCATCGGTTTATCATTCTCGACACTGTTAATCGAAAAACCCTCTCGCCGAATAAAGGGAGTAACATGCTCTCGGTCTGACGCCTGGGTCGCACGGCGCCACGCCTTCTGGAGCGCTGTAAAAGAGAACACCTCAGTGTCCAGCCCATCCGGATAGGTATAAGTAACCGTATTGGACACATAGTCCCACTTACCATCCAAGAATCGACGAATAACAGCGTTTATGACTGCGCTATCAATTAAGGGACAGTCGGCGGTGATTCTTACAATGCAATCTGCTCGATGTTCACGTGCGGCCCGGTAGTAGCGGTCCAACACGTCTTCCTCACTCCCCCGAAAGCATAAAGTTGCGTTTTCGCTACAAAACTTGGCAATGCTATCGTCGGCTCTTGAGTTACTCGTGGCGACCAGCACTTTATGCACAGCCGAAGCCCGTTTTACGCGCTCAACAACGTGCCACAGCATGGGATGGCCGCACAGGTCAGCTAGAGTCTTGCCTGGAAAACGAGATGACCCCATGCGCGCCTGGATGATCGCGACCACATGAGCGTCTTTCCGACTGACCGAACTAAGTTGCATATCTCGCTTCCCTTTGGACTGATTGCTGCCATTTCGCCGGGTTGAGCAATTCAACTGGAGCTGTCGGAAAAGCCTGCTCTACTTCTTCTGTCTGTTTAGGTGTCAGGCCTGGCCTGAGAAACAGACACAGGTTCTGATCTAACTGCTCGAGGGTTTCGCAGCCAACCACCATGCCGTTTAGGGGTAACGATTTCACATACGCAAAGCAGAGATCGGCGATGCTCACACGATCGAACTTCGCAGTTAATGCATGCAGGCTAAGAATGCAGTCTCTACTCTCGAACCCTTTTACGGCGGGCCATCGTTCCGCGCCATGCGCGAGAATACCTTGCAGCAGCACACTTCGCGCATGGACGACCACATCGCAGCGATCGCGGCTAGCGGTCCTTATCACTTCACTCCACCGTCGATCAAGAATATTCAGAGGTATCTGCAAATGCTTTATGTCGGGACATTGCAGCGCATCCAAAGCTTCAGCGGGCTCGTAAATAGACGCACCCAGCCTCTCAATGGTTCCCTGGTTACGGTGCTCGACCAGGCGCTCCCACGCTGCGCCGCCCCAGTTTCGGAAGTGTACCCAGTTGTGCAACAAAACCGTCTGTAACTTATCTGCTCGCAGGGCCTGGCATGAGGACTCAATACTCTCGTCAACTCGCCGGAGGACCTCGGAGGCAGATTCGACTTCTGACAGTCCCGATAGATCTAGTTTCGTAACTATTCTTGGGTTAGCACACGATCCCTCTGCAGCCGCTTCACCGATCACTTCTTCCGAGTCGCCGTAGGCACGGGCTGTATCAAAAGTAAAGACTCCTCGGTTGATGGCATGTCGCACAATTTGGAGCGCTTCCTGTCGAGTAGGTTTCCCGCGATCGTTGACGCGACCGTACTTCAGCCCCAATTGCGCGGTGCCGAGGACAAACTCCGGGAGAGCGGGATTTGAGTTTACGGACGAAAATTCGTTCGCTTCCAATTCTCCCGGCACTGGTCGCGTAGCGCTGACGCTCATTTCGTATTAGTTAGTGGTAACTCTAAGACTCCGGTCAACTCTCCGTTCAAGTATTACAACGAGTACTCGGCAATTATCTTCTTGACCGCGGTTATTACGTCTTTCACATCCTCATCACTCATTGCGTGAAACAGTGGGAAAGTGATCAGGCTTTCGAATGCGGATTCCGCAACCGGAAACTCTCCGCCGCGATATCCGAAACGTTCTTTGTAATAAGGATGTAGGTGAACTGGAATATAGTGAACATTCACGCCAATGTTTTCCGCGCGCAGCGCGCTAAAGATCTGATCGCGGGTTACCGATAATTTATCCGCATTCACACGGACGGGATAGAAGTGCCACGCCGGCAGAACTCCGGCGGAAATCACCGGCAGCGTAAGCTCTGGAAGCTCCCCAAATACCCGCGAATACTGCGCAGCAATTTCTCTTCTTCGTTTCAGATTTTGTTCCACTTTCGAAAGCTGCCGCAAGCCTAGCGCGCATGCTATGTCAGAAAGCCGATAGTTGTAACCGAGTTGCACCATTTCGTAGTACCACTGGCCTTGTGCCTGGCGGTCGCGTGGCTCGCTACTAATTCCATGACTGCGGAACTTGCGAAGGGTGTCAGCGAACCCGGGATTGTTTGTCGTCACCATTCCGCCCTCGCCTGTCGCGAGATGTTTGACAGCATGAAAACTGAAGACCGTCATGTTGGCGATACTTCCCACGCGACGGTTGCGGTATTCAGCGCCAAGGGAGTGACAAGCATCTTCGATCACTGTCAGACCATAGCGCTCGGCAAGCGTCGTCAACTCATCGAGATTGGCTGGGTGGCCTGCATAGTCGACCGGCAAGATCGCCTTTGTCCGAGAGGTGACGCATTTCTCCGCCGCATTTACATCAATGGTCAACGTGTCCCGCCTTACGTCGGCAAACACAGGAGTGGCTCCTTGAAACAGGACACAGTTCGCCGTAGCAGCAAAAGTGAGCGGGGTCGTGATCGACTCGTCTCCAGCGGCAACACCCGCGGCAAAGGCGGCCCCGTGCAGCGCGCCGGTTCCGCTGCTGAAGCTGACGGCGTAGCGCGCGCCGACCCAGGCGGCGAACGCTTCTTCGAACTCTTTGACTTTAGGACCGGTAGTCAGCCAGTCCGAACGCAACGTTTCGACAACTGCACGAATATCGTCCTCATCAATCGAGTGGCGCCCATAGGGAAGCAACGTGTTTCGGACCGGCGTTCCGCCGTGCAGCGCGAGAGCGGGTTTTATCGGGGCAATGGTCGTCATTGGGCGTTGAGGCGCGCTTCAGTCCCTTCCGGTAGGCTCGGCATTGGTGGCGCGCTCCCTTGTACCAGCCTGTACAGGTCTTCCGCAGTGAGCCATTGCGAGTTCGAGTCGCTTGTATAGCGAAATCCGTCGGCCAGCGGCACGGCATTCTTCCAGACTTCTTTTTGGGACCAGGAATACGAGGGATGAATCACGAACATGTCGTCGGTCTCCGCCCCATTACGCGCCTCATCCTCCGAGAGCAATACCTCGTGCAGCTTTTCGCCGGCGCGAATTCCCACACAGTCGATCTGGCACTCGGGCGCCATTGCCTGCGCCATATCAAGCACTCTCATGCTTGGGATCTTCGGCACGAAGATCTCTCCGCCGTGCATTTGTTCGATACAGCGAATCACGAACTTCACTCCCTGGTCGAGCGTGATCCAGAACCTGGTCATGCGGGGATCGGTGATCGTCAGCCGGCCGCGTAGACGCTGCTCCATAAAAACGGGTATTACGCTTCCCCGACTTCCAACAACGTTCCCGTAGCGAACACAACTGAAACGAGTGTTTTTTGCGCCAGAATACGCATTGGCCTGGACGAACATTTTCTCCGCGCAGAGTTTGGTCGCGCCGTAAAGGTTGATGGGATTGACCGCCTTGTCGGTACTTAAAACGACGATTTTGCGAACTCCGCAATCGATGGCCGCGTCGATTACATTCTTTCCACCAATGATGTTGGTTTGAATGGCCTCGAAAGGGTTGTACTCGCAGGCCGGCACTTGCTTCAGCGCCGCGGCATGAACCACGACTGTCACGCCCGAAAATGCCCGCTCGAGCCGTTGCTGGTCACGAACGTCGCCGAGGAAATAACGAAGGCTGGGGTGATCGAGGCCAGCCGCGCGCATCTCATGCTGCTTCATCTCATCACGGCTGAAGACGATCAGCTTCTGCGGCCGGCACTCGTAGAGCATTACTTCGATAAACTTTCGGCCGAATGAGCCTGTGCCGCCAGTGACGAGCACCGTTTGCTCTGCCCAATTCATTCCGCGGTCCCCTCGATCCAATCCCCCCGCAATCCGCTCGGGGCGATAGTACTTAGCATTTTTAACTACACATAGCTGTGAATCTCCAATGATTCCTGGCTCGGAACCAAGTCAATCACGTCCGGCTTGCGATTTTCTCTGCCATACTTCGAGCAAGTGGAATTGTGTCGTGTCGGACGCCATGTCCCTTGAGTGAGGGGTAAGGGAGGCAGATGGAACCGGTCCCAGCAACGCCAGCTAATCTTCAACCTGTCCGGGAATTAGTGCCTGTTCCCCTGCAACTGACTCGTAACCTGGCCGTAGCTCATCCGGCATTGAACACGCACGATTCAATTCTTCGCGACTACCTGCGCGTGCTCATCAAACGAAAGTGGCTTGTGATGGGTACAGTGGCCCTGGTCTTCGGCGCCGCGCTGATCGCCACCTTACGTTCAACCCCCATTTACGATGCGGTCGGCAGCATTGCAATCAACAAGCCGGATCCGATGCTGCAAAACTTGCGAGAGTCCGGGAACTATGGCTACGAATATTACGACCCAACCGATTTGGACACCGAAGTCCGCATCCTGCGTAGCGATTTACTCGCCCTGCAGGTGGTCAAGCAACTGAACCTCGATCACGTTGCTGAATTCGGCGGCGCCGGGAATCGTCCATCTTCTTCGCTGGAACTTACGACCGACGCGTTGCAGCCCGATTCCCCTCGCGCAAATGCGTTGATGGCATCATTCAAATCGAACTTACGGGTGATGCTCGAGCCGAACACGCGAATCATTGACATCCATTATCGAAGCCCGAACCGGGAACTCTCGGCCAAAGTGGTAAACACGGTTGCGAGCACATACATCGAGCAAAACTTCAAAACCCGCTTCGAATCGACGATGCAGGCCTCTGACTGGCTTTCACATCAGCTCGTCGACCTGCAAATGAAGGTGGAAACCTCCCAGGAAAAATTGGTGAAGTATCAAAAAGACCATCAGATTCTGGGCATCGACGACAAACAGAACATCACCACCGCCAAACTTGACGAACTCAACAAAGAACTGACCGCGGCGGAATCGGAGCGGATGCAAAAAGAATCGGTATACCGGCTGGCTGAAGGCGGCGATCCGCAATCTGCCGCTGCCGTAGTCGCCGGCGCGGCCCAAGGCCGATCATCCGGCGCCAGTTCGGCACTTCTCGACAAACTGCAAGAGCAGAAGGCCGACACTAAGATTCAGATCGCGCAACTGAGCACGCAGTTCGGCCCCGCCTACCCGAAGCTGGCACAACTCAATAATCAAATTCAGGAAATCGATTCGCAGATGCAGGGTGAAATGAAGAAGATTGCCGCGCGGCTACGAGGAGACTACCTGGCATCGTTACAGCGCGAAAATATGTTGCGCTCGGCCCTCGATGAGCAGAAGCAACAGCAGAACAAGCTGAACGAAAGCGCAATCGAATACAGTTTTTTGAAACGTGATTTTGAAACCAACCGCACGTTGTACGAAGGGCTCCTGCAAAAGTTGAAAGAGGCGGGCGTGACGGCCGGGCTACGCTCGAACAATATTCGTCAGGTGGACATCGCACGCACTCCGGCAGCTCCCTCCGAACCCAATATTCCACGCAATCTTGGGTTCGGTTTCGTGCTGGGGCTCACCAGCGGAATTGGGCTGGCCTTCGTGCTGGAGGGCATCGACAACACAGTTCGGACTCCGGAACAGGCGCAGGTGATTTCTGGACTTCCCTCGCTAGGCATGATTCCCCTGGGTTCAAGGACAGCCGCCGAAGCCGGCTCACGAAGATTGACAGTCGCTGCCTCGAAGGAAGTCGTCGAATTAATCACTCAATCTCGTCCACAGTCGCAAATGTCAGAAGCGTATCGCGCACTGCGCACTTCACTTCTGCTTACGTCAGTCGGCGCTCCACCAAAAATTATTCTGATCACGAGCGCCCTGCCACGGGAAGGCAAGACTACGACCAGCATCAACACCGCAACCGTTCTGGCCCAGAAGGGCACGCGTGTTCTGTTGATTGATGCGGACCTGCGCCGTCCGAGCGTTCACAAGACGCTCGGCTTAGGCCCGGGTATCGGCCTCAGCAACGTGCTGACGGGAGGCGCAACCTTGCAGGAAGCTACGTTCCGCTCGCCATTGCTGCCAAATTTGTCGGTGATGCCAGCCGGCACGCCGCCACCGAATCCCGCGGAACTGCTCGCCTCGTCTCAGATGGCCGAAATACTTTCCAGCCTTCGCGAACACTACGATCACATAGTGGTGGATACGCCCCCAACCTTATCCGTAACCGACGCGGTTGTGCTCTCGCCCTGCGCTGACGCGATTGTGCTCGTCATCCGCAGCGGCCAAACCACGAAGCCGGCGCTCCGCCGCTCACGAGAGATTCTGGGGCAGGTCAACGCACGCGTCTCCGGGGTGTTGCTGAATGCCGTCGATCTGGATTCGCCCGACTACTACTACTACTACGAATACCAGGGAAAGTACGGGCACCGTTATTACGACGAAGATTTGGATTCCGGCAAAGACTCCGCGCGCGCAGTTTCTTCCGGGGCCTGAGTAGTCCGAACATGACTTTTGATATCGCTCAGCGGAGCAGGCGTTTTGCAGTTATCGCTCTCATTCTCTCAGCGGCTGCGCTGGATATCGCTCTAGTCACGGCACAAAGCACCGCGGCACAACTTGCTGAGACTATGCGGGAGCCTTATCTACGCTGGGCGGTCAGGCTTGATCCATTCAACGCGGAATATCGCGACAAATTCGCGCGATTCGACCTTCTCGTGAAGCAGTCGCCCGCGGCAGCCATCCCCTGGTCGCAGGCCGCCACAAGGCTAAATCCACAGCATGCAAATTATTGGTTTGACCGCGCCGTTGAAGAGCAATTGAGTGGCGATGTTTCATCAGAACTGGCATCACTCTCCCATGCCGCTGATGCCAATCCGCATTCCTCCGGTCTGGCCTGGGAGATCGGAAATATCTATCTGGCAAACGGTGCGACGGAAGATGCTCTGCGCCAATACCACAAAGTAATGGAGAACGATCCGCAACTTGCTCCCCAGGCAATTGCAGTCGGTTGGAAGATCCGCCCAGACGTGAACTTTTTGCTGGACAATGTCGTTCCGGCCAACGCAGGCAAGGCTTTCCTGAATTTTTTAATTGCCAATCACCAAACAAGATCGGCGGCTAAGGTTTGGGAGAAAATCGCTGCATCAGCGCAACCAGTGGAGCGGCCGTTTCTCTTTGACTATGTACGTTATCTATTGGCGAATCATGAACCGTCCCAGGCCGCTCACGTTTGGCAGCAGGCAGCAGACTTATCAGGAATTGCTGCGTATCAACCCAGCGAGGAAAACCTGCTCGTGAATGGCAACTTTAGTCTTCCGATTCTGAACGCTGGCTTTGACTGGATGTACCAGAAGAACCCCGCCATCAGTCTGGCCCTCGATCCCAATGCAGGACACTCCAGCGCAAAGTCTCTTCGCATCGTTTTTGATGGCGCAGGAATCGCGGACGCCGGCATCCGTCAAGTCGTCTCCGTTGAGACCAACACCCAGTATGTGTTTTCCGGCTTCTACAAAGCTGAAAAGATTGAAGGCGCAGGGGGAGCGCGGCTCGAGCTGCAGGATTTATATAGCGACGTGTCGCTGTTCATGAGCGATGACTTGCGTGAGGAAGATTACTGGACAGAAGTAAGCGGAGCTTTTACCACGGGGCCTGATACCCGGGTGCTCTTATTGCGGATCGCGAGAGTGCCCGCCGGAAGCCCAATTCGTGGCAAGTTGTGGATCGACGACTTGCGCCTGATCACTGCCGATCACCTGAACGATGCTCCAAAGGGACACTCATGAGTGCTGCGCCTCAACTCTCTCCAGAGCCTGGCATTCAAGCTGTTGAAACGAGTCTCGCCCCGTCGCGAACCGCGAACCGCATCTTGTATGGCCTGAGCGGGCTACTCATGTTTTGCGTCCTCGCCTTCGGCGGACGCGAACACTGGCCGCTGTTCATCTGGCAGTCGGGTACGGCAGTCCTGCTCGCGGTTTGGGCCGTCGATCAACTGCGGTCAGAACGAGTTCGCGTTCAATGGAACCCGCTATTTGCGCCAATGTTGGCCTTCGCGCTCGTCCTTATTATGCAGCTACTCCCCGGTGGATCTTCCTACTGGCATGCGACGTACACGCAGGCGCTTCAGTTCGCGTCATACGGTATTTGTTGTTTTCTGGTGGTGCAAACACTCACGCGAAACCGCCAGGTCCGGAAGCTCGGCGTTGGCTTAACGATTTTTGGCGCCGGCGTTGCAGTGTTTGCGGTACTGCAAAACCTGAGCTCTCCAACTACGCTGTACTGGCTGCAAGCCTCGCAATTCGGCGCGAGGGTCTATGGCCCATATGTTAATCACAACCACTATGCCGGGCTCATGGAAATGCTGGTGCCGGTCCCGCTTGTGTTTGCGTTCAGCCGGTTTGCGCACCAGCGGGAACGGTGGATAGCAGCGTCCGCAGCGGCGTTTATGTCGGCTACGATTTTTCTCTCCGGCTCACGCGGCGGGATGATCGCTCTGGTTGTGGAAGTTGCTGTTTTTACGATATTCGTCTTTCGCGAGCGCCAGCAAAAGAATGTCGGGCTTCTGCTCAGCGCCTTTCTGCTGATTTTGCTTGGTGTGATCGCATGGACTGGCGGGCACGAAGTCAAAGAGCGTCTTGCTACCCTCGCGCCCACTAGAGAATCGGACCTTTCGAGCGATACCCGGCTCCAGATCGACCATGACATATTGAAGATGGTGTGGGCGCATCCGTTGCTTGGTTGGGGTGAAGGCACCTTCGCGGAGGTTTACCCGCGTTTCCGCAGCTTCTACACCGATTCATTGGTCAATGCCGCGCATAACGATTACTTGCAGGCGCTGGTCGAGACGGGAATTCTGGGGTTTGCGGTCGTGATCTGGTTTCTTGTTGCCGGGATTCGGCGAGCGCTCCGTAAGACCGAGAAATGGGCTTCGAATCTGAATGGCGCAGTTGCACTCGCCGCCGTTCTCGGCATCACTGGAATACTGGTCCACAGCTTCGTCGATTTCAATCTTCAAATTCCAGCGAACGCTGCATTGTTTTACTCACTGTGCACGCTCGCAGCCATGGAACCGCGTTTCTCGACACACAGGCGTGAGCATCGCAAGCTCAAAGAGGACATCCCTGTCGCTGAGCTTGCACGAACAACTGCATAACCTGTTTCGTCTTCACCCTGGTGGAACCTACCCAACTCGCTTGCGCGGCCCGCTTGCTTCTGTTACTGCTTGTTAGCACGTGATCGTCGAAGCCCTTCACCGGATTGTGAATCATCGCGAATCTCTCTCGCGCGAAGAAGCGCGGGCGATTATGGGCGAGGTCCTCTCGGGCAAATGCACAGATGCGCAGATTTCGGCGCTCCTCGTCGGACTTCACATGAAGGGCGAGACGGTTGAAGAAATCGTTGGATTTGCTGAAGCCATCCGCGCCGCGGCCACTCCGATCTTGGTTAGGGGCAATTCGCTTCTGGATGCAAGCGGTACAGGACGCGAAGCCCTAGTCGATACCTGCGGCACCGGAGGAGATGCCGCTGGCACGTTCAATATCTCGACGGCTACTGCGTTTGTCGTGGCGGGCGCCGGCGTTCGCGTCGCAAAGCATGGCAACCGCAGCTCAACGCCGAAAGTAAACGCGCAGGGCATGAGCACGAAATGCGGCGCAGCAGACGTGATGGAAGCGCTTGGAGTCAACATCCAGCTGCCTCCTACGCGGACCGCCGAGTGCCTTGAAAAGGTTGGTATCGCATTTCTGTTTGCGCCGGCAATTCACTCGGCCGCCAAGTACGTTCAAAATGCGCGCCGCGAAACCCGACTGCGTACCGTATTCAACATTCTTGGTCCGCTCACTAATCCTGCAGGGGCTTCAGCACAGGTCGTCGGGGTGTACGCGCGTGAGTTAGTCGAAACGCTCGCAGAAGCGCTCAGCATGCTGGGAACTCACCGCGCCTTCGTAGTTCACGGACTGGACGGCCTTGACGAAATCACGATCACGGGACCAACGCGCGTGGCCGAAGTTCGTGAAGGTCAGGTCCACGCTTACGAGATAGGCCCTGAGGAATTCGGTATGGAGCGAGCAAGCATTGAGGAAATCTCGGGAGGAGCGGACGCCGCGGAGAATGCAGCAATCGTGCGCCGCATTCTTGAGGGTGAAAAATCGGCCAGGCGTGACGTCGTACTGATGAACTCCGCGGCTGCCCTGGTGGCCGCAGAAAAAGCACCCAACCTGCGAGAGGGCGCCGGTATAGCGGCGAAGTCGGTGGATTCCGGAGCGGCGGCGAAGAAATTAGAGGCTTTGATTCACTTCACAAATGAGCACTGAAGACTTCTGCGTTAGGCTTTGATTTCCACTCTCTGCATCCACTGTGCGACCTGCACATTCCAGCCGAGTTCTTTCGTCATCGCCTCGCGCAACTGCGATGACGCTGATGGTTCTCCATGTACGAGATAAGTCGCCGACGGTTTACTCGGGAAAGTGTGCAGCCACTCGAGTAATTCTGGCGTATCCGCGTGATCGCTGAACTGCTCGAATGCCGCGACCTGCGCCCGAATGGGAATCATTTGACCCAGCATTTTTACCTCAAGCGCGCCGCTTTTGATCGTGAACCCGCGCGTGCCTGGAGCCTGAAAGCCAATAAAGACGACCGTGTTCTTTGGATCAGGCAGCCGTTGTGCGAGGTGATGCTGTATGCGTCCGCCGGTCACCATGCCGCTGGAAGAAATAATGATGCATGGAGACTTGATATCGTTGATTTTCTTCGACTCTTCCGAAGTTTGCGCGAGGTGGAAACCTTGCCACTGCAGAGGCGAACCGTATCGGGCGATCAATTTTTTCGTCTCATCACTAAATTCTTCCGCATGCTTCAAGAAAATTTCGACGGCTTTGATGGCCATTGGACTGTCGCAGTACACCGGTATGCGCGGCGCCTGTCCGGATTCCATTAATTCTTTGAGCATGAAAATAAACTTTTGCGTGCGCTCCACCGCAAACGCCGGCACAACCACGCTGCCGCCACGTTCGGCTGTTTTTCGAATTAAATCGGCCAGTTTAGGCCGCGGATCATCGGTCGGGTGCTGCCGATTGCCATACGTGGACTCCATTACCACGATGTCGGCGTTCTCACCCGCCTGCGGCCCCGAGTAGACGACCTTTCCCGGCGCCACATTCTGATCGTGCACACGTCCAATATCACCGGTGAATAGCAGATATGTGGGGCGGGTGCCCTCGCCCGCCAATGTGATCTCCGCCATCGAGGAACCTAGAATGTGCGCGGCATGTACGAAGCGAAAAGAAACCTCTGGCGAAAGCTGCTTCGTCTCGCCAAAATTTACGGGTTTGAAATATTGCAAGCAAGCCTGAGCTTCTTCTTCGGTGTATAGCGGCAGCGCCGGATCGTGTCGGGAAGTCTTGTGCCGGTTGTGAAACTCGGCGTCTTCTTCTTGCAGATGTCCGGAGTCAGGCAGAATTATGCCGCAGAGATCGATGGTCGCCGGGGTCGCATAGATACTGCCGCGAAAACCTTGCTTCACCAGGCGGGGAATCCAGCCGCAATGGTCGAGGTGCGCATGCGTAAGAATGAGGTGCTCGACGTCATTTGCCGCGAGTGGTAGGTTCTGCCAGTTGCGCTCTCGCCATTCCTTCTGGCCTTGAAAGAGCCCGCAATCGACAAGCACCTGCATTCCTTTTTTCCCGGAGAAATCGTCAGAAGAATTGATCAGGTGCTTCGATCCGGTCACTGTGCCTGCCGCGCCTAAAAATTGGATGTAAGCCAAAAACCCTCCCGAGTTGAATCATTGAGTCACTGAGCGATCGAATCATTGTACGAATCCACGAGGACGAGGGAATGATTCAATGATTGAATTTGTATTCGTTGTTGCTCATGTCAGTCTCTGGCACGCTGCCGTCGTTTACCGTAACAGTTTGAGGCAAAGATGGAGCCTGAATGCGAATCGAAGCTTTTGATTTGCCATGAACGATCAGCCTGTCAGACTTTTCGCCGTCCTGCAGGTGCACAATAACCGGAACTTCTGCGCCAGCGCCGCCGAGATTCTCGACCGTCACGGTGACCATATACCCGCCAATTGGCAGCGCACTCGGGTAAACGGAGACAATGCGAAAATCAGGCAGTCCGTGGTCGTGATAAACCCAATCATCGAAGAACCATCGCAGGTCGCGATGCGATTGCGTCTCCATGAGCTTTTCGATGTACGCTGGATCCCTATCTTCGCCTATTCGATAACTGAGAAACGCTCCAGTTAAGGCGTTCTTCCCCACCATGTCTTGAAGCATCCACCACACATACATTGCTTTAACTTGGAGGTAGTTGTCGTCAGCAGCATCCAACAGAGAGGTATCACCTTCGAGGCGGCCTTTTGATGTGCTATCGACTAACACTTTGCTGCGCGTTCGCATATATTCAATGGCAGCCTGCCTGCTCTGCAAGGATTCGATACTGATCGCTTGTGCAAAGTGCGCGACCCCTTCCTGTACCCATGGCTGCAATGACGATACCGAGCTACGCGCTCGCGAGTAAACGATGTTCAAAACTGTATCGTTATGCATTGGCAACTTGACGGGAGTAAGCAGCATGTTTTGGCTTGCAAACGGACTGGCTTCCGAATCCGGAAGGCTTAAAATCTCAAGATTGGCGGATTTCCGGCTGACGAGAATCTCTGAGTCTAGCTGCGCGGCTGTATCCGCATACTCTTTCGCCGCATCTTCCTCGCCGGCCAAATATTCAACTTTCACCCGATCATTTTTTTGCTCTACTTCTGAGTAATCTGCGATCACGAAAGTGGGAACGCTTACACCAGGTCGAACCAAATCGTATGCGCGAATGCTCTTGATCTCCTTATCCGTCACCACTTCGGCAAGACTAGGCGTCCCGCTAAATAAGACAGGCAATGACGAAGTGGACTCAAACAGCAGCGACATTTCGCAGTCCGTCTCTCTCGACTTCCATCTTCCTACTGCTTCATCTACGCTGTCCGCATCCGCCAAGCTCGCGGCCTCGGTCGCAATCGGATACCACGCCACGTAGCCAATCCCGCGAACTGCAGTAAACGATTGGCTGATCTGGTCCCAGTCGGTATGCTTCGCGGTGCCATCGGGCACGCCGATTCGCGACAGGCGAGTCACATCCAGCGGAATCACGCCTTCGTAGCCAACGTCTACGTCAATGCTCTGCTTAGGGGCAACCGATTGCGGCAACACGACTAGCGCCTCTGAAAGTGCTCCAGTGTGATCAATGTCTGAAATGTAGGGTTGAGTCACAAACTCCACGGGTTTGCCTGCGCACGTGATCGAACTCCAATGGAGTGAGGATGAAATTTGTAGCGTCAGGTTGCGCTGCGGAGAATTTGAATCATTCCGCAGATTGATTCTCCCCCGCACCCCGAGCCGTTGCTGCTCCGGCTCGATACGCACGTTCAAGTCGTATTTAGTAAAGGTGAACGCTTCGCGATCGAGTGCATGCGCGCAAAACCCAGCACACAGAACAAAGATAAAACAGAACAGTTTCTTCATTTCGACTTCGGCGTGCTTTGCCGCCGCTGCCTCACAATCTCGTAAAGCACAACTCCTGCGGCGACCGAGACATTCAGCGACGGCACCTGGCCGAGCATCGGAATCGAGACCAGAAAATCGCACTTGCGGCTCACCAGGTCATGCAAGCCCTTGCCTTCCGCTCCCAACACCACGGCGCAATCCATCTTGTAATCCACTTCGTCGTAGTTCTGCTTTCCGCGTTCGTCGAGGCCAACGATCCACAGACCCTTGGCTTTGAGCTCTTCAACCGTTCGGGAAACATTCGTGACTTTCGCGACTGGCAGATGTTCGCTTGCGCCTGCCGATGATTTCGCCACCGTACCGGTAACGCTGGCAGCGCGCCGCTCAGGAATCACGACGCCGTCCGCCCCAGAGGCATCGGCCGTCCTTAGGATCGCGCCCAGGTTGTGGGGATCTTCAACCCCGTCGAGCACCACGACCAGAGAATGTTCGCCTCGTTTTGCTGCGATCACGTCATCCAATTCGACGTAGGCCTTCGACGACGTCACCGCGACTACGCCCTGATGCGAGCCCGTGCGCGCCATGCGCTCAAGTTCAATTCGCGGAAGGAACCGGACTGCGATACTATTCGCTCGACATTGCTGAATCAGCCTCTGCAAGCGCAGATCGTCGCGCTCTTTGGCCACGCCTACCCACTCAAACGTGCGCCCGCGTGCCTTCAGGGCTTCGCTAACGGCATTGATGCCGAAAATGACGTTCATGGAAAGGCCAGTGTAAATGGTTTTCAATGCAAACCGTTTGTCGGCACCCTTGAAGCTGAGAACGTGTATATCCGGTGAAGCCAATATCTCGCTTAAGCGGGACCGACAAACAATTCGTTATACTTTCTCAGGCAGGAGAAATTGTCACTTTCAACCGTTATCGTAGATGACGAGCAGCTCGCGCGCGACGAGCTCGCCTACTTGCTAAAAAACATCGGCGATGTCGACGTGGTCGCTCAGGGCAAGAACGGCCTGGAAGCAGTCACCTTAATTCGCGAGCACAATCCCGACTTGGTTTTTCTTGACGTTCAAATGCCTGGGCTCGATGGCTTCGGCGTGATTAAGAAATTGCTGGATAAGAAAATTCCCCTTCCCAAAATTGTTTTCTCTACCGCATTCGATCAATATGCCGTCCGCGCGTTCGAAGTGAATGCAGTCGACTATCTGCTCAAGCCGTTCGACCGCAATCGCGTTGCTCAATCGGTCGAGCGCGCGAAAAGCAAAACCGAAACCAGCACGCATTCGGACAAGCTGGATACGCTTGTCCGAATGCTTGAGTCGCAAAAGCCACAGACGTCAAAAATTCTCATCAAAGCCAGCGGGCGACTATTCCTGGTAAACCAAAGAGATATCTGCTTCGCATCGATCGAAGATGGAACTATCACCGTCGTGACCGGCGGCCCGAATGGAATGGAAGGTCAATCGAACTGTCGCACACTCGAAGAATTGCTTGACAGCCTCGATCCAAATCTATTCTGGCGGGCGCACCGCTCCTATCTGGTCAACATCAACCGCATCAAGGAAGTCGTGCCATGGTTTAAGAGTTCGTACCAATTGCGCATGGACGACAAAAAACAAACCGAAATCCCCGTGAGCCGGGCGCAAACCAAGCGTCTGCGCGAACTGTTCGGCCTGTAACCGACCGGCGGCTCGAACCATAACAGTAAATCACTGACAGACCTGTCCCACGCATCAGAGCGGGTGCGCTTTGGCGCTTTCACGTGGTCCAGGAGGCGACGAATGTACTAACTATTCAAGGCAAATTTTTAACGATCTTTTTACCCGCAAGTCCATGTACTGCAAGAACTTAGACCTCAAAGGCCAATGACTTCGGTAACTTTCGCGGCCTTACTTTGCAATGTAATCTGCGCATGATGTCTAACGAATCGAGTAATCCGTCAGGTGGTGCGAAGGCCGTGCGCAAGCGCTATGCCGAAGTGCAGGGCGCGCCGCGTTTCCCTGTCAAGCTTCCGATGCACATCAAGTCGCCGACCGGGGAAGCGGACACAGAGAGCGATAACATTTCCGCTAATGGTGTGCTTTTTCATCATGATGTGGATATGCCGCTTGGCTCGACCATCGATTTCACGATCTCGTTCCCCGCTGATGTCGTTGGCTCGGACGCAGACGTGAAGGTCCAGTGCCGAGGCCGCGTTGCACGCACCAGTGAAGAAGGCGAGCGGCGCGGAGTGGGCGTTGTCATCGACGAATATCGTTTCGAAAGGCGCTGAGGTTTAGGAGTTAAAACATGTCGGACGCTCATTGTCCGGCAAGACGAGCAATGCATGGCAAGCGCTGCGTTAAGCACGGGAGAAGCAAGAGTGGCCCCTCCTGAAATGGAGAGCAGGGAACAATTCATTCGTGTCATCGTAGCCGACTCGCAGGCGATCTTCCGCGCCGGGCTGCGCAAAATCTTTGCCGTGGAAGATGATATTCGCGTAGTGGGCCAGGCAGAGACTCTGCCGCAGGCCATCTCCGCCGCCAAGAAATTTTCCGCTGAAATCCTGATCTTCGAAGCTGGGCTGGCGGAAAGTCCGCTGGATGCCGTGCAGGAGATCATGAAGACTGCCCCAGGCTTGCGGATGGTAGTCGTTACCGAAGCCCCGGAGCAGGATCTGACGCTCGAACTCTTCCGGCGGGGGGCCCACGCCATTGTTTCGCGCGAAATCGATTCTGAATTATTTGTCGAGTGCCTGCGTACCATCGCCAAAGGCGAACCGTGGCTTGAGCCTCATGCCACCAAATGGGTGCTCGAAGCATTTCGCACGCAAGGCACGCGCACCCACGGCGGACGCTCCAAGGTTCAGCTCACTCCCAAAGAGTCGCTGATCGTTTCCTGCGTCACGCAGGGGATGAAGAACAAAGAAATTGCCGCTAAGGTGGGCACGACCGAACAGGTAGTCAAAAATTATCTTCGCAAAGTGTATGACAAGCTGGGTGTCGCCGACCGCCTTGAGTTAGCGCTCTACTGCTTGAACAACCGCGTAATCCTGGATTCGAAGGCGGGCACTCATGCCGTCGCCGCCGCGCCGCAACCTGCAACAAACGAGCAGGCCCCGTCGTCGGATACGGAAACTGCCGACACCAAGAACCATTCGAATTAGCGGGCGAAGTCTCTGTGGATCAACCCACTTCTCCTGAATCGTGCTCCGCTGATCAGCAACAGAAAATACCCCTTGGCTCGAAACGCTGGAGCTTATTGCGACAATCGAGCCTACTGTTTTCGCTGTTCGCAGCAGCTGGCCTTGTGTATTCGTTCTATCTAAAGCTTGTCGGCGATCGCTTTTCGGCTGCTGCAATGGTCATGCTGACGGTGTTCGCAGTGACTCTCCGACGCGGCTATGTCTTGCCAGGTTGGGCCGAATTCATTTCCAGAGATTCAGCGTACGGGGCGATGGAACCTGAAGGAGTTACGTACCGCGCCCCGTTCCGCCTGCATCACCTTCCTTGGGTCAAAATCTTCCGAGTGGTTTATCGATCACGAGATCGCGCCCGGATCGACATCTCTCTTTTCAATCGGCATTCACCTATCCGGTTCGGGCCGGCGTTGTTGGGAGACTTCGAAGAACCGCAATTCATTCGCTCGGTCGAAGCAAGACTGAAAGCAAAGGGAGTACCGCTGGAATTTTGCGAAGAATGCCAGACGTCTGCCTTCTGGCCCGGTTTCGTTTTCAAGAACAATTCTCGCCCCGGAAGAAGTGAAAGCCATATGAGCTGAGCTCATGCGATTCATAGGGCTGGGCCAAAGGCATTGTGAGCGCATCCCGCCGGATGCCCGATATTAGCCCAGCGCTTCAGCGCTGGGTAGGCGCATAGGAATGTATTCGAGTGCGAGCCCCGCGAGCGCCAGTTGCGGCCCTTTCCGCATCCCCATAAAATCGATTTCAGCTGGTCCTTCCCAAGACACCCGCTTCGCAGCGGGCAATGACGCCGGAGAGATGGCCGAGTGGCTGAAGGCGCACGCTTGGAAAGCGTGTTTAGGGGAAACTCTAACGTGGGTTCGAATCCCACTCTCTCCGCCACTCCACTCCACGAACACTTCCTTAGCTGCTCAGGCTTATATCCTGGGAGCAATATATCCCGCGAACGATATTTGAACTCGTAGCGACAAATGAATAGACTGTCGCGAACTACAAATCTGAGGGGAGGACGCTATGCCAGCGCAATCGATAGATCAATTGAAGAGTGTGTTCCGCGGAGAGCTCATTCAGCCGAGCGATGCCGCGTATGAGTCCGCTCGCAAAGTTTACAACGGGATGATTGACAAGCGCCCGCGTCTGATCGCCAAGTGCGTGGACGTTGCCGACGTGATCGCGGCCGTGCGCTACGGTACCGACAACGGTATGTTGACCGCAATTCGTGGTGGCGGACATAACGGTGCCGGGCTAGCAACCTGCGATGACGGTCTGGTGATCGATCTCTCACGCATGAAAGGTATCCGGGTGAATCCCGCGGACAAGACTGTTCGGGTTGGCGCGGGCTGTGTCTGGGGCGATGTAGATCATGCCACGCATGCTTTTGGGATGGCGACGCCGTGTGGGTTCATTTCTACCACCGGAGTTTCCGGGCTCACGTTGGGCGGAGGTATCGGCTATCTCACGCGCAAGTATGGCCTGACCATCGACAACCTGCTCTCTGTCGACATGGTTTTGGCCGACGGCAGCTTCGTGACCGCCAGCGCCAAAGATAATGCCGAACTGTTTTGGGCGGTGCGGGGAGGCGGCGGAAATTTCGGAGTGGTCACTTCTTTCGAATTTCGGCTTCAGCCGGTCAGCACAGTTCAATTCGGCCCCACTTTTTGGCCGCTCGAGGAATCCGAGACGATTCTCCGCGCCTATCGCGACTTCATCAAGGAGGCACCGGAGGATATAAGCGGCTTTTTTGCTTTCCTAGTTATTCCGCCGGCTCCGATGTTTCCTGAGCATCTCCATCTGAAAAAAGTCTGCGGCATCGTCTGGTGTTGCACTGCCTCTGCCGAACAGACCGAGAAAGCCCTGAAGCCGATCGTCTCGCTTGGCCATCCCCTTCTGCATCATGTCGGTCCGGCGCCGTTCCCGGTCGTACAAAGCATGTTCGATGGGCTGTTCGTGCCGGGCCTCCAGTGGTATTGGCGCGCGGACAACTTTACCGATTTGAACGATGAGGCCATCGCCCGGCACGCCGAGCATGGAGCAAAGCTGCCCACCATGCTTTCCACCATGCATCTTTATCCGGTTAACGGAGCAGCCCAACGTGTGGGCAAGAAAGATACCGCGTACAGTTTTCGTGAAGCATTGTTTGCTGAGGTGATTGTGGGTGTCGATCCGGAGCCAGCCAACGCAGAGAAAATCACGAAATGGTGCAAAGACTATTGGGAGGCTTTGCATCCCTACTCTGCCGGCGGCGCGTACCTGAACTTCATGATGGAAGAAGGGCAGGAACGCATCCAGGCCGCTTATCGTGACAACTATGAACGGCTCGCAACTATTAAGAAGAAATACGACCCTAACAACTTTTTCCGGGTGAATCAGAACATTCGGCCAGCCAAGTAAGTTTCTCTCGGGTAACAATCCGCTGATAGCGGAGTTGATATTACCTTTTCTTCTCGCCGGGCGACGAAAGATGGTGTTGGAGGCGTACGCCGGATCGGCACAATCGCCCCTCGCGCCGGGTCGGCTGCAGACGCACGCCGCAAAGCGTGTTTACTGGAAACTCTAAAGTAGGTTCGAATCCCACTCTCGACGCCAGATACCTTCTCGCGCACCCGATCTTCAATGAAACAGCTATTTATGCGAAGGCAGCAAGTCCCAAATACCGGGATCTTCCGTACCCAGAACCCAGGAACAAAATCCTTCGAGGTCGCGCTGCTTTGCGAGCTCATAACGTTCGCGAAATGTACGCGCGTCGGTGAAGAAGACCCACTCCCGCATTTCATCCCGGTAAAAATAGAACCACGCGGAACGATCGGTTGAATCCCATTCGAGGTGACCGTCGTAGGCCTTGGCAAGGTCAAGCGCGTCGTTTGTAGAAATGTATTCGGCGGAAGGATTTGGTTTGTCGGTGGTTTTGTCTAACGTATTGGCGGGGGCCTTGACCGGCGTACCCGCAAACCAGTGATATCCATACAACGGAATCCCCAACGACAGCTTTTCAGGAGGCACGGCTTTCAACGCATAGTCAACGTTGTCGACTGTCCATGCCCATCCTGACACTGGGCCCGGAGCTGTCCAGCGCGTGTGCTGGTCGTATGTCATCAGGCAAATGAGGTCCACATACTGTGCGAGTGCCTTCAGGTCATAAGCACCGCGCCAGTTTTCATAGAGCCATGCCGAAAAGCCGCTTTCACCGGGTACTCCGGGCGCATTCGGCACGGTAGCAATTGTGAGTTGCAGATTTTCGTGATGGAGAGCTGTCGCAGATTCCCGGACTAAAGCGGTCAACGCGTCGCGGTCGGTCCAATTGATGTTCTCAAAATCAAATTGGAATCCGCTGTAGCCGTTCTCTTTGCAGGCGCGAATGAGTTCGACAATCATCTGCCGATCGGCTTCAGGATTCGTGAGTAATTTATGGAACTCTTCCTGCACAAAGCCGGAGTTGGCGACAATGGGCATGATTGGAACGTGATGTTCTCGCGCAGTTTCGAGCACCAAGGGATTGGGACCACCGGAGACCAGGCCAGTGGCGTCAACCGTGTACCAAGTGGGCACGAGAATGTCAATCTTATCGGCATGCGCCAAAAACGAGCGCACCGACTTAGGATCACGCGTCATATAAAACAGAGCTTTAGGTTGCGTGGCGTGGACTGGTTTCGCAAGCGATAAAGACAGGATGAGAATCAAGAAAAGAATGAGTCGGTTTGCCATGGTCGGGCCAGTGTAGCTGTACCGCCCGCATCGGGCAATCCACAAAGCGTTCGCACCTGTCTACGTCCAGGACAACTCCAGCCACCCAGTTACGCAGGCCCGCGCGAATTTCGGCTCGGCTCGGCAGCTGCGAATACGGCCTGCTAGCGTTTCTTTTCCGACGTTTGCGGAGTCGGCGTACGCCGGATCGGCACGATCGCGCCTCGCGCCGGGTCGGCTGCAGCGTGGGCGCGGCTCAGCACTTCCTGCTGGATGTACTTCACGAAATCCTGAATCTGGCGCTGCATTTCTTCCATGCGCTCGCGCATTTGCAAGATGATCGCCATGCCGCTGATGTTGACGCCGAGGTCACGCGCGAGGTTCAAGATAAATTCAAGCCGCGCCAAGTCTTCGTCGGTGTAGAGGCGCGTGTTTCCTTCGGTACGCGAGGGCTTCAGCAAGCCTTCGCGCTCGTAAAGACGGAGCGTTTGCGGATGGATTCCGTACATCTCGGCGACCGCCGAGATCATATAAGCGCCTTTGGAGCGGCGTTTGGTCACGGTTAGAAGTGTAAAGGATAACCTTTAGCAGCGGAGCATTGAAAGCACTACGCCTCCGAACCACAAGCGCGCCACACTCGGTCGAAAGCGAAGTACCTCAAGTTCAGAAAGGATACCCGGGAGGTGCGCTGCCTTCGCTCACAATCCCGTACATCATCGTCAGCTTGGGTTCCCGATTGCCGGAAGATGCGTCCCGATTCCACAAGAACCGTACAAGAGTGACTGGCTTCAAAAGGGGGGGATCCTCAACGAAGGGGGTTGATCCCGGGGAGTTGACTTGGAACAATACCTCTAGTTCCGTGTCGATCGGTTGCCCGTTCAAAATGGCGGGATGAAACTTCCACTCTTTGTTCATCATAATCTCTCGAACCCATACCACTAGCCTGGTGTCGACATGTGCTCCGGGAACGACGTCGAGAACGTCACCCGAAGCGCTGATTCTCAGCTTCGCCAGCAGCGAAAGTGGTGGCTGAAGCGGTGGATCCGGAGCGTCGCTGAGCACGGGAACAAAGGCTGGTGTTGGTCCGAGTCGCCAGTCAGGTGAGGAATAGGTCCGTATGCTGCCGTCGGTGTATTCGATGCTGGCGAATGTGACGAGCGCCCGAACAGGGCAGCGGCCCGTTCTAACACTAAGTTCCTGTCCCACGATTTCTCTGGATTCTCCCTGGTTCAGCGGTGTGCCCCAGGTGTGATCCGGCTTGAATGCATTGGGCGGCAGATGTGCTGTGGATGGATCTACATAGGCATACATTGGTACGCGCGCGATAAGTTCTCCCTCCGCATCTACATACTCGACGACGAGCTTAAGGGCTTTTAGTGGGTTGGCTTGATCGCTGCGAAACTCCAACTGCATCCTGTCCCAGCCCGTTGGGGTGAATGTCGCATGGTTTTCGTCAATGCTGCCGGGCGGATTATCGAAGGCCCATGCGGTCGGAATCCGGGCAATGTCGCACAAATAAGGGCTCTGTCCCGTGTTTGATCGCTTAACTTCCCGCCTTGCCGCTCCTGCGGCGAATGCCATGCCAATAACAAGCGATAACAGAACTCGTCGCCACATTATGGCCCTGCTAAAACATGCCTCATTCGGCCTCGTAATCGATTTCAGCTACGGCACATCGATGAGGCTTGAGTGCCTGACTCACCACATAACCAAGCACGCCTAAAGCAACCACAATGGCTCCAAATGCAAACGCGCTCATTCCCCAAACCCGCTCGCTCCCGCTGCGGACCAGATCGAAGCCGAGCAAGAGCATGGGCGGAATTCCCACCGCGACCACGCCGAAGATGCCGCCCGGAATGCGAAACGGACGTTCGAGTTGCGGATCACGGATTCGCAACACCACGAGGGCTACGAATTCCAATGCAAGGCTCAGTCCATAAATCAGAATGTCAATCGTGACCAGCCGCTCGAAGCCCAATCCGAGACAGGCAGCCCATCCGATAGCTAACGTGATGATCGCGACCCAGGGTGCGCGCCGGCCATTCAGTTTTCCGAAAACTTTCGGCAGCATGCCATCCTGAGCCATCGCCAACGGCAGGCGCGAATAACTCATCACCAGAGCGTTGAACATGCCGAAGGCGCTCATCATGCTGGCGAGCACGACGGCGACCCCGAGCACCGGGCCGCCCACCATGCGCGCGATGTCCGCCCACGAGCCTGTCTCCCAGGCCGCAAGGGTCAGGCCTGTCCCCCACATGGCGCCGACCGGCAGCACGTAGCTCAAAGCGACGATCGCCAGAGCGAGCAGCATTGCGCGAGGATATGTGCGCTGCGGACGATCGACTTCGGTCGCGATCGTCGAGGCGTTGTCCCAGCCCATGTAGTTCCACATGCAAACCAGCAGGCCGCCGAGGATGTCGACTTTCCCTGCGACTGGCGTAGCGGTGACATGCGCGAGCGCGCCGTGCTCGAACAGTGCAATCGCCGCCACCAAAGCGAACGGGGCAGTGAGCAAACAAAACAGCCATAGCGAGGTGTCTGAAACTGCCTTGACGCCTGCGACATTGAGAAGAGCGCTAACGGTGACGATAGCAAGTCCGACGATCAGCCCGCGATGATCTCTCGAGAACCACGGAAAGAGTCTCACGAGATAGGCGACAAACAATGTCGGATAAATCGCCATATCGAATATCGAAGCTGCGAGTGAGAGCCACGCTTCCTGAAATCCCCAGAAGTTCCCCATCGCGCGGCGTACCCAGGCGTAGTAGCCTCCCTCGCGGGGCAGAGCGCTGGCTAGTTCGCCGATCATCAGCGTAGTGGGAAAGCTCCACAGAATGGGCGTGAGCAGGAAGATGAGTATTGCGCGGCCGTAGCCGGCGCCCTGAACTGTGTCCTCTATTCCGTACGTTCCTCCGGAGACCATGAAAAATGTAGCGATGGCGAGGGGCCAGAGCGTCAGGCGGGCGGACTTCATCGAAGATGTAGAGGATTTTGCGGGCGAGACTCCGTGGCGTGCGGAACTACCGGTGGCCAATTTCGATGGCTTCCTCCGTGAGCGGTGAGTTATGAGCGGCGAGCGAAGAGCAACTCAAGCATGATTAACTTTAAACCACGAGGTTCGCTCATTGCTCGCTGCTCACTGCTCAGTGCTTCAGGCCGAGCGCTCCCAGCGTGACTTCGTCAGGGGTGTTCTTGCCGTTCGCCTCGGTGTTGACGACGCCAAATCCTCGCCCATGGTCGCGTCCGCCAAAGTCCCACATGTTCCAGCCGATGCCGTTGCGTTCAAGCGCCGTGCGCACGTCGTGCAACCAGCGAGCGCGGTCTAGCGGATCTGAATCTTTGCGGTAGACGCCGAACTCATTACAGGTGAGCGGCACATTCCAGTGCTTCGACCAATCGGCGGCTTGCGCGATCTCCGTGGAAATGCGGTTTGCGTCCCAATGGTCAAGGCCATATTCGATGATCGCGAACTGATTGCGAGGCTCTGGCTCGTCCTTTGCCGCTTGCTCGACATTGTCGATGTTCGAGGGGTACGCCAGCTTGCTCTCGAAATGCCAATAGTTCAGCCCCCAAGTCGCACCTTGATGGGTAAACGTGTGCGGCTCGTAGTAATGAAAGTTATAAATCACATTCGGATCGGCGAGCGGGGTCAACGACAACAAGTCTGGAATATCAGACCAGTTCGCTCCTGCAGCAATAATCGTGTGCTGCGGCGCAGCTTCTCGAATGGCATTTGCCAACTTGGCCTGAACCCCGGCCCAGCGGTAACGATCGCGAAATTCCGGCTCGTTCAGTACCTCGAAGAAAACCATCTCCGGATCGTAAGTCGAGTAATGATGCGCAATCGCTCGCCAGAAATCCGTGAATTGCTCGACAAAATCATCCTGTTGCACCAGCTTGGCTTTGAAGTCGCTGTCGGGATGCATGTCGATGATGACCGCCAGCCCGTGATCAAGAATCATCTTCACCGCGGAATCGAGGTAGCCGAGGTACTCGGGCGGAAGCTGGTCCGCCATATTGTGACGCATCATTGGTTGAGGATTGACACTGAGCCGGACGTGATCGAAGCCCATCGATTTGATCAGCGCAACGTCATCGGCAGTTGTCCAGCTTTCGAAGTGCTCTTTCGTGTATCCCTTCGGGTCATAAACCTGCGCGAACCACTCGCTGAGGTTGATCCCGTGACGAAGATGAGCGGCACGATGCTGAGCGAGCGAGTTAGTTTGGCCGAAGCTGGTTACGGAAAACAGCAACAGCAGGAATATTGTCTTGTCCATAGTGATCAGGATTCACACTTATTCGCCAGGGTGCGCCGCCAGAAATTTCTTATACTCATATTTCAGTTCCGTAACCAGCGAATCTAATAACAGAAGTTGCGCTTGCAATATCTCGACGTGCTGTTTCATTGATGGAACATCGGCGCGGACGGGACTTTCCTTTTCGCTTAGATTTATAAACGGTGCCAGGCTGACAATTGCGTCTCTGGCGGCTTGAGCTTGAGCAGTCTCGAATTTTTCCTGCATGTCATAGATCTCCGCATACTCCTTGGCAGTCGCGTAAGACATATAGGAGAGAGCGTTCGTGGACTGTGCAGCTTTCCAGCTGAGATTGTCGAATCCGCGAATCTTAAAAGAAATATCAATATTTCCATTTGCAGGAGTCTTGCCGGTTTTTATGATCTGCTTCAGTAGATTCACATCTGCTTTCAGTGTGGCCTGCTCGTTCTTTATGTCGGCGTCAGCCCCATTCAAACGATTTGCGTTGCTTCGAATTTCTTCTCGCATACTTGCCTGCGCATCGTGCACCAGGCTGCGATGATGCTGCCACTCGACTAATCCTTCCAAGCTAAGTGCGATGAAGAGCCCGATGGTTATGGTGAGAAGGTGTAGAAGAAAATCTCGCCAGCCATGTATGGAGTTGTGAACGGGGTGGACATCAAGCATCGACGAATCGTTGGCCTCCTGCCGGCTAGTTCCAGCTTCCTCTTCTGTCATGCAAGCTAGTCGTGGTGCTCGTGCGCGCCGTGCTGTTCGCGTTCTTCGCCTTGATGACTGGCAGGCGAAGTCCCATAAGCATTCTTCAAGTAGTCCTGTACACCAGCTGGCAACTTTTCAATGCGCGACAAGAACGCCGTCGCCTTCCATAAATCCTGATCGGCCAGCACGTGGCCCCAGGCAGGCATTCCGGTGTAACGCACACCGGTGCGGATGGCATAGTAGATGTGCCATTCGGGATCATCCAACGGATCGAGAATCAGCTGCGGCGGTGGCGGATACATCGAATGCTCGAGCGGACTCGGCTTGTAATCGAGCGTGCCATGGCATACGGCGCAGTTCATGGTGTAAAGCTTTGCCCCGTCAATAAGATTTTCATCCGTAGCCGGAACCGGATTTGTCAGCCGAGGCGCGTGGCGCTCCATGGAGGAATCCATTGCTGACATCGCAATCCGCCGCTCAAACGCCGGCGGAGTTGCGTCGGCGCGCGTTGGGAAAAGCCCAAACTGGGCGATCAGTAACGCAGCCACGAACAGCAACACGATAGTGACGATTATTCCGAGTATGAAGCCTCTCATTTCTTCTCCTCAGAGACCAGAGTTAGCAGAAGCGGCTTTCCCAGAAACCAACGGGCCCATTGAATTGAGTGCGCAGCGCGCAATAAAGTTACATTGCAACTAGTAGGATTTCAACCACCGCGCTTTCTGGACAACATCGCGCAATTGCGGCAAGAATCTCTCTTCCTGCGGTGGCGAAAACGGCACAGGCGTGTCGAGTGCAGTGATGCGGACTACCGGCCCATCCAGATCGTCAAAGCATTCTTCATTGATGATCGCCGCAATTTCGCCGGCTAGGCCCCCGGTGCGCGTGTCCTCATGCAGGATGATGACTTTATTGGTTTTCTTCACGGTTTGCGCAATCGCATCGCGGTCGAGCGGCGCCAACGTACGCAGATCGAGGACCTCCAGCTCCAGGCCTTCTTTTGAAAGCAGCTCAGCGGCTTCAAGTGCGAGATGGACCATGGCCGCGTAAGTGATCACGCTGATGTCCCGCCCTTTGCGGGCGATTCTGGCTTTACCCAGCGGAACCACGTAGTCGTCGGCAGGAATATCCTCTTTAATCCGGCGATAAAGATATTTGTGCTCAAAGAAAACAACGGGGTTATTGTCGCGGATGGCCGACTTTATCAGACCCTTCGCATCGTACGCGGTTGCAGGGCACACGACCTTCAGTCCGGGATTGTGTACGAACCACATTTCCGGGTTTTGTGAATGGAACGGACCCCCGTGCACGTTCCCACCGCTCGGGCCACGCAAGACCAGCGGCGCAGGCGCGCCCCAAAGATAGTGCGTTTTCGCAACCATGTTGCTGATCTGGTTCATGGCGCAGGCAATGAAGTCCATGAACTGAAATTCTGCGATGGGCCGCATTCCGGTTAGGGAAGCCCCGAACGCCGCGCCGACAATGGCAGATTCCGCAATCGGTGTGTCGATCACCCGCTCTGGACCGAAGCGGTCGATGAATCCTTGAGTGATCTTGAATGCGCCGCCATAAATTCCGATGTCTTCTCCCAGGCAGAAGACACTCGGGTCCCGCTCCATCTCCTCCCAAATTCCCTGGCGGATTGCGTCGAGATATGTAAGTACGGGCATTCTTCAAAATAGAGAAGCTGTGGCCGATTCTTTCTTCAATGGCTTCAGAACCTCAACCGTGAACGGCGTTGAATCGACGTCGCGAACGTTGCGGCTTCCATGGATCTCCTCACATCCGCTGACTTTATGTGTGAGTAGCCGCTGGTACCACCAGGCTGTCATCACTGCCTTGTTGTCGGGATTAATTCCGCCGAAGCACTGTGATATGCCGCATTCTACTGTGCCGCTGAGTTTTAATTCCAGCCAGGTTCCAGGTTGCAAGGCAACGTAACTGTCCGGGTCGTCTGGGTTAGCAAAGAGGGCCCCGCCCGAAGTGAGGATCACAGGCATAGCATGCTTTGGATCGGTGGCCAGCCTGAAGGTAATATCGCCCGCTTCATACTCCTCCTCTGTGCGATCAGCTGAGGTTCGAACCACCTTCTCACCGTCGGGAATCTGTGGAATAAGCAACGGTTTGCTGCCAACATTTTTTAAACGCACTTTGGCGGTGAAGTCATTCCCAATTTCAAGCTGAACCGGACTTGTGGAAACAATCGTCAACTGCACGTCCGGCGTCTTTGGGCTGTCAATCGTCATAGCCCGGCTGTCTGTCACCGAATATTTTGGCTTGTCGCAGGTTTGCGGGACTGAGATGTGGTCTTCCGGTGGTCTCCAGCCGGAGGTCAGATCACGGAAAACCGCCATTTGCGCGAAAGCAGACGGAACTATTAGAAGGCCAGCGGCCACTGACAAAAGCAAAAGAATATTTGGCCTTCTCTGCATAAAGCGAGAGTTTACTACTTTAATGGCTCGCGAGCTTCCCGCGCAGGGGCGGTTTATAAACTTTTGCAGACTGTCGAATCGATGCCCGGCTTCAAAACCCGACACAAGATTGCTCACGCCATCACCAGCGCTTTATAGTGTGATGCTTGGAGGCATCGCTTGCGCCACCTCATCAATTGGATATTGAGTGCTCTCGCCGTCTGGGTCGTGTCGCAACTGATTCCCGGCTTTCACGTCACCGGTGTTGGCGCAGCGCTCATCGCAGCCCTGGTGATCGGGTTCGTCAACGCGACGCTCGGGCTGATTCTCAAGATCATCACGCTACCGCTAACCATTCTGACCCTGGGGATCTTCTGGTTTGTGATCAATGCACTCATGCTGGAAATTGCCGCCGCTGTCGTGCGCGGATTCCGCATCGACACCTTTCTCGCCGCTTTCGAAGGAGCGGTCGTACTAAGCCTGGTAAATATGCTCTTTCGCTGGCTGGCCGGAACGGGCAAGCGGAGCGACTTTAAGACCAAAAAATAACTCTCCTTCAAGCCAGTTCTCACGCTTAGCAGTTGCCGTGTCACTTCAGTAACTTCTCAGTTGACTACCGTCGTTGGTCCTGAGCTACACTGCGGGGAGCACCTCTCTAGCTTCAACTTTCGCGCTGGAGCGCAGGATGAATCACCTACTTCTGTCGCTGGTCGTACAACTCTCGCTCGCATTCGGAGTGGCAGGATTGCTTTGGCCGGAGCGACTCGTTTCCGTATTCGACGTGCTGATGTTCCCCTGGCCGGCTACATACAGGCTAGTGCGGGCAAACGCCTGGGGAGCGCTTCTTCTTTCCGTGATCTTGTTCGCCGCCTTGCTAGCGGGACTGCGCGTCTGATTTCACATCACGGTTGCGCCACACCTTTGTCGTGCCGGTGGAACGCCGCTGCCTGATGTCCGGATAGAACTCATTCGCCACTCCTCCCAAAGTTCCATACCTGGCCGAAATTGCGCTGCGGCTCATGCTCAGGCCGAATCCGCATTCCGAAGGCGGATAGTAGGCGTTCGAAACGGATCCCGACGTCAGTACAAACCTTGCAGCGTTAAGTTGATGAGTCGCCATCTTGAAGACAAGTCTCGTCACTGAAGCCAACTGAGCGCAGCCAAGACGGGCAACCAGAGTACGCCGCGTTTGACGACGTTCTCGCAAACCATTTAGCTTCAGGGTTTAGGGAATTAGATGAAAAATTTGGGCATTTTACTTTCTGGGCGCGGGTCAAATTTTGAAGCGATTGCGAAAAACGCGGCGTCTGGCAAGATTCCTGATGCCCGAATCGCCATTGTCATTTCTAACCGGCCCGATGCAGGAGGAATTTTGACAGCGCGGCAATTGGGACTTGAGACTCTCGTCATCGCTTCCAAGGGCAAGCCGCGCGAAGATCACGACCGTGAAGTCGTCACCGCTCTTCAACAGCACAAGGTCGATCTCATCTGCATGGCCGGATACATGCGCCTGCTCTCCCCCTGGTTCGTGAAGCAATTCCCGCAGCGCATTCTGAACATTCATCCCTCGCTGCTACCGGCGTTCCCCGGTCTCGAAGCGCAGGAGCAAGCGTTTGCCTACGGAGTAAAGATTGCCGGTTGCACCGTACACTTCGTCGACGAAGAACTCGACCACGGGCCGATCGTCGTGCAGAAGGCAGTGCAGGTTCTCGAAAGCGATGACGAGAAGACGCTTGCCGCCCGAATTCTGGAGCAAGAGCACATCGCCTATTCGGAAGCGATCAAACTTGTGTTGGCGGGGAAGTTTGATGTCCGCGGCAGAAAATTCGTTCAAATCAGCTGAGCGTAGCGGCAGGGCAACTCTCGCAAAAAACTCCTGTGCTCGTTAGCCGCCGAAGCTCTCCTCGTATTCCAGTTGCTGAATACCGAGAGTACGCCGCGTCCTCCACCATAGCTTCTGCGGCCAATCGCGCTGCATGCAAGGCTTTTCGATCAATAGGAAGTAGGCTCCGCACACAGCAAGGATCGCCGCCCCCACGATGGCAAGCTGTGCAAGTAAATAAATGGAATAAGGCAGCCCTCGACCGAGATTTTTCGTAAACCGTGCAACCGCCGAGATCACCTCATAGTGAATCAGGTAGATCGAATAGCACATACCGCCCGTCGCTGTGATCCAGGGATTCGAAAAAATAGCGCTGCTAAATCGTCCACGGAAAACGGAGCAGTACGCAAGCAGAATTGAGGCAGGGAAAAGCCACAGCGTGAGGAAATGCCATTGAAGCCCTAAAACGAGCAATGACCAGCCCGCTATTCCAATCAGGTCCCAGGCGGCGCTGCGTCTCGGGCTACTTTTCCAGGCAGCTACATAAATGTCGGCCAGCAAAAATCCAATGGCGAAAAATTGCGAATATCCCAGGATCGAGAGCTTCAGGCGTGCGTCGTGTACCCCGAGCATCGCCCTGAATGCAGTGCCTGCTACGACGGTTGCGAAAAGCAGGCCACGGCGCAGGCGCGCATCCCGTAATGCGAAGACTCGCGTCAGCAGCGGCACCAGCAAATAAAATTGCACCTCAATCTCAAGCGACCACCCAACTCCGATAACCGTGCTGTAGCTTCCAAAGGTGAGATTGTGGAGATAAGAAACGCTCGCAAGCAGATGTGCGTAAAAATTGGATCCGAGATTTCGGTGAACAATGAGAGCTGCCATCGACAGCAAGAGTATTGCCACGAAATACGGGGGTTCCAGTCTCGTCAAACGCCGCAAATAGTAAGTTCGCAGGTTGATGCGCGATCGTCCGTCCAGATAATGGGCGGCAAAGGGAAGAGCAAGAATGAACCCACTAATTACGAAAAATAGTTCAACGCCATGATTTCCGCGCCGGGCCAACGCATGAAGCCACTCGCTGCTTGACGCGCCGGTGAAGTTGTAGCCCGCTCTCGCGGTTAAATACCCGTCGAGATGGAACAATACGACCATGGTGATTGCGACAAAACGCAGCCCATCTATTTCGGGGATGAAGCGCCCGGAACTGGTCTCGCGCGCAAAGTATCGAAGCAGGCGAGCACGGTGCGGTCCTGCAGGAATAACCGGCCGCAGCCGGGGACCAGCCGCTGGAATTTGCGCTTCAAGGATTTGGTCGCCGTTGTTCATTCCGCGGTCTTTTCGTGCATGGTAGATGTTGAATACTCGCGCTTCTAGTCTCAACTTGAGGACTCTGGCAGGACCCAAATGGAGCCCCCAGTTCAGATTTCCTTATAATGCGGAGCATGCCCACTTTTGCTCCTGTTGATGAACAACTGACTTACATCAAGAAAGGCTCGGCTGAGATCGTGAAGGAACCCGAGCTTCGCGAGCGGCTGGAGAAGTCTCGCGCTGCCGGTAAGCCGCTTCGGGTCAAGGCAGGCTTCGACCCGACCGCTCCCGACCTTCATCTTGGCCACACCGTCCTGCTGCGCAAACTAAAACACTTTCAGGACCTCGGACACACCGTCATTTTTCTGATCGGCGATTTCACCGGCATGATTGGCGACCCAACCGGGCGTTCGGCAACCCGCCCACCGCTCAGTTCGGAAGAGCTGATGAAGAACGCCAAGACGTACATGGAGCAGGTGTACAAAATTCTTTCGCCGCGTACCACCGAAGTTCGATTCAATAACGAGTGGTTCGAAAAAATGAAGGCCGCAGATTGGATCAAGTTGGCAGCAAGGACGACGGTTTCGCAGATGCTCGAACGAGAAGACTTCCATAAACGCTTTCAGGAAGAGAAGCCAATCGCCCTGCACGAACTGCTCTATCCGCTGGCACAAGGATATGACTCGGTGATGCTAAAGGCCGACGTCGAACTCGGGGGAACAGATCAAAAATTCAATTTGTTGGTTGGCCGCGACCTGCAGCGTTCCTATGGGCAAGAATCGCAGATCGTGCTGACAATGCCAATCCTGGAAGGGCTCGATGGCGTGCAGAAGATGTCGAAATCTTACGGCAATGCCATCGGAATCAAAGAAGCGCCGTTAGAGATGTACGGCAAGCTGATGTCGATTTCCGACGAGATGATGTGGCGCTACTACGAGCTGCTCACCGATGTCCAGATCGCCGAAATTGAACGCATGAAGCGCGAAGCTCACCCGATGCAGGCCAAGAAGGACCTCGCGGCGCGGATCGTGAAGGATTTCCATTCGGCGGAAGCTGCTACAAAAGTAGGCGAAGACTGGGCAAAGCAGTTTCAGAAGGGGGAAACGCCGGAAAGCATCGAAGAGGTGAGGATCGAAGGGGCAAAGGTTCGCACCGTTGAAGTATTACCCGATGCGAACGAGGGTGGTGCGGCTAAACCTGTCACATCCGATTTAACGGATGCTGAAATAGTGCGAGCTGACAAATTGCTGCGCGAGGCAGGTTTCGTCGCGTCGACAACCGAAGCGGGAAGGAAAATCAAAGAGAAAGCCGTCCACATCAACGGGCATTTGATCGAGCACCCCGCAATTCTTGCATCTTTGAGAGAGCCACTTTTGGTTCGGGTAGGGAAAAAGGTTAAGAGAGTCTCAGTAAATTCGCAGTGAATAAGTTTCGTTCTGTCCATCCTGAGCGGAGCCGGATTATTCGCTCGCGACTGATCCGACGAAGTCGAAGAACCCATTTTCCGCGATAGTACGCACATTCTCAAAAAGAACTCCTTACCGGGCATTTCCGAGGCTGGATCGATCTGTTCCGTATAAGGCCGCCTAGCACCGTTACGCCGGTATTACATTCCCGCTGCGTAAACCTGCTAACATCTTTGATCATCACCATGCGGCGGATTGCGGCACATCTCGCGCTGGCGGCCATCTATGCAGGATTTTTTGCGCCGCTGCTGGTTAGTGAACAGACTTCTCTGCACGCCTGCTGCCTGCGTAGTGGCGCGCACCATTGTTTAGGCGCGTCGAGCGAAGCCGGATTTCACGCGAAGAACACTGCTTGCCCATACGCAGCGCAGTTTCCGCCCACGACATCCTTCGGCTTAGAAGCGTCGGAATTCAGTATTAGCTCGGCTGCTACGGCTGCCCTGCCCGTGGCGCGCGATTCTCGTTCCTGCTCTCAAATCGCTGTCCGCCTTCTCTCCGCGCGAGCCCCACCAAACCATCTTCTTTAATACTACTCACACGGGCACGGATGCCCGTTCGCAAACGACAAAGTTCTGCTGGCACACGGCCGCGGCGCACTTGTGGCCATCGCACGTGCGCAAAGAGGAGAAGCATGGCACGGAAGATTGCCGTCTTTTTACTGCTTTCACAAGCCGTCGCCCACGCCACAATTTTCGGCTCGGTCCGTGGCATTATTCATGACCCCGAACATCGCCCGCTCCAGGGCGCCATGGTCATGCTGCGGGCGAAGAATTCCGACTGGGCGAAGAGTACATTCACCAATGACGAAGGCGAGTTTGCGTTCAACGCCGTTCCGCTCGGCGAATACTCCGCCGCGGTGGTGGCCCCCGGTTTCAGCCAGACGACGCAAAACGTGCTGGTCGGCTCCGGCACGGAGCCGGTCCTGCATTTTGCACTCAAGGTTGCTTCTAAGAACGAGACGGTGAATGTTTCAGCCGCGCCCGAAGTTGCTGCCGTTGACTCGGCCACTCCTATGACGCTCGTCGATCGCACCCAAATCAAAAATGCTCCGGGCGCAGACCGTACCAACAGCTTGGCCATGATCACGGATTTTGTGCCCGGCGCTTACTTCACGCATGACCAGCTCCACATTCGCGGCGGGCACCAGACCAGCTGGCTGATAGACGGCGTGCCCATTCCGAACACCAACATCGCCTCGAACCTTGGCCCGCAGCTTGATCCCAAGGACATCGACTACATGGAAGTGGACCGCGGCAGCTATGGCGCCGAACTCGGAGACCGCACCTACGGCGTCTTCAACATAGTTCCCCGCACCGGATTCGAGCGCAGCAATGAAGCCGAACTCGTCACCAGCTTTGGTAATTTTTTTCAAACCAACGATCAGGCAAATATTGGCAGCCACACCGAGCGATTTGCTTACTACGCCAGCGCGAATGGGAACCGCAGCAGTCTTGGGATTCAAACGCCGGTGCTGCAGGTCGCGCACGACGCGGAGAACGGCTACGGCGGCTTCGGCTCGTTGATCTTCAATCCTGACGGCTCGAACCAGCTGCGATTCGTGAGCTCACTGCGTCACGACCACTATCAGATTCCCTACGATCCGAATCTCAACGACATTGAGAACGCCCCCATTGCGGCGAATGGCTTTGCCGCGCAATATCCGAGTATCGGCCTTCGCGACGCTGATAGCGAATCTGACGCGCTGGCGAGCTTCTCCTGGGTACACACGTTCAATTCGCAAGTGATGCTCACCCTTTCGCCCTTCTACCACCGCAATACCACCGACTATTCCAGTTCGCCGGCCGACATTCCGGTTGCTGCAACGCAGGACCGCAGTTCAACTTACGCAGGAGAGCAACTTAGTTTCAATGGCATTGCTGCGAGGAACAATTTTCAAACCGGCATCTACAGCTTCTATCAGCGCAACCACGAGCAGTTAGCCGCGATCTTCAATGACGGCAGCGGGAACTCGCCGTTCAGCGATGCCGAAAGTCCAACCGGCGGCCTGGCTGCGTTTTTCATCGATGACAAGTTCACTCCAGTGTCCTGGCTGACTTTGTCTGCTGGAATACGGCCGACGCATTTTTCCGGCGCGCACGGCTTCTCTGAGGGTGCAATTAGCCCGCGTTTGGGCGCGGCGCTCACGGTCCCTCATCTCAAGTGGACGTTTCGCGCCTTCTACGGTCACTATTACCAGGCGCCACCTTTGGTTACGGCCTCAGGGCCCTTACTCAATCTATGCAATTCCAGTGACTGCGGATTTATCGCGCTGCGCGGCGAGCGCGACGAAGAGCACCAGTTCGGGGTAACCATTCTGTATCACGGATGGGTGCTCGACGCGGATACCTTCCGTACCAGCGCGCACAATTTCTTCGATCATGACGTAATCGGCGAATCGAATTTGTTCTTTCCGCTGACAATCGAGCGCGCAGTTATCAATGGATGGGAAGTGACGTTGCGCTCTCCACGCATTGCCAAACGCGCACAGCTTCACCTCGCGTACTCGAACCAGACGGCAAACGCAGGCGGTGCAATTACCGGCGGCCTCACTGATTTTGCCGTTCTCGATTTCGGTCCGCTCGACCACGATCAGCGCAACACTCTGAATGTGGGTGGAAACGTGAGCTTGCCGTGGCGAAGCTCCGCATCGACGAACGTGTATTACGGCTCCGGGTTCGCCAATGCATTTCCCGGCCAGCCCTACCCGGGTGATTATCTGCCCGGACATACGACATTTGACTTGTCTCTTGCGAAAGATTTCAGTGAGCGACTTTCAGCCTCGCTGAACGCGTTGAATTTCGCCAACCGACGCGTAGAGCTTGACAACAGCGTCACTTTTGGCGGCTTCCACTGGAATAATCCGCGGGAGGTTTATGTTGAATTACGATACAAATTTCATTATTAGCCAGCTCGGTAGAGCAACGCAGATCGGAAGAGGAGGACTCTTGGCATGAAAGGGAGTACGAGCAGCGTCGTTGGATTAATTGTCTTCATGGCGATTTTCGGCAGCATGGCGTGTAATCAAAGCTCACAACCCACCGTAAAGATTTCATCCCCGGTTACTGCGGTCAAGCACTACCAACTCAAAGGCAAAGTCGTTTCCATTGACCAGCGCGGCAAAATGGTGAACATCGACAACGAACCCATCCCTGGATTTATGGAGTCAATGACTATGCCCTACCAGGTAAAGCCTGAGGGCGAGCTTGAAAAACTTCATCCCGGCGACACAATCTCCGCCGACTTGGTCGTGCAGGATACCAATGCATGGTTGGAGAATATTTCGACCATTAGCACCGCACCAGAAGGAAAGAAGTAAACTGGAGGGTGCCCCGTCCTTGTCTCGCCGCTGTTGCGAGACAGGGCGGGGACTTTGACTTACCTTCGCGATGAGATACGTTCTGCTTATCCTTTCGGTTCTCGGCATCCTTGCCGCCTCTCTTGCTCTTCGCGAGCACTACCGCACCTACGGCGACGCGCCTTGTGACATCAATGCGCATTGGGATTGCGGCATCGTGAACCACAGTCCATATGCAGTGCTCCCGCAAGGATCTGAGCACGGCATTCCTGTCGCCGATATCGGCATCGCCGGATACCTAATCCTCGGTATTCTCGCTTTCAAACGCCGATACGGAGTCATGCTAGTGCTTGCTATCCCGGCACTCGCGTTTTCTTTGTATCTCGCTTCGTTCGAAGCATCGCCGAATAAGCTTGGGGTGTGGTGTTTGTACTGTGCGATATCGCTGGGCATAATTTCGTTGATGATACTGCTGCTCATCGCCAGCGTGCTTCTAGGTCGTCGATCGTTGGGGACCAGTCCTTCAAAAATATGAGACGTGAATGCTTCGGAGATCATCGCCACAATTCACTATGCCCGTAGACGAAGAGTTTAAGGCCTTGGCGAAGAGGTATCGCAGGAGTCCTGAGTTCATCGGCGTGGAGCTAGACGATCCGAATCGAACTGGAATGACAGGCGACACACTCCTTCACGCAGCTGTCACCCGCGGCAGTTTGAACGATGTCAGGATTTTAATAAAATCGGGTGCTCAGGTGAGCTGCATAGGCGATCTTGGGAGCACCCCATTGCATTATGCAGCCAGCCGAGGGCACCGGGATATTGCGCTGGAACTGCTTCACGCGGGTGCCGATCCCAGTATCAAGAATGAATTCGGTCAGACACCTCTTGATCTCGCCCTGTTGAGGAAGCAAGCCAGCGTCACCGAACTCCTAAAAACGCGAGGCTAGTCAAATTTTCTGCGTGATATTGGTCGATTTCACTGTCTAAAAGTCAAAGTCCCCACCCTGTCGCAGAGTACGCGACAAGAATGGGGCAACCCGGCTAATCGCACCCTAGCGAAAAACACAGTGCTGCGCAGACTTCCAGCATTCGTATAACAGAACATCTCCTCGAGCTATTAGTCCGGCCATGCCGCCTCTGATTCCCAGTTTTCATTGCGCGTCTGTGGCTGTCGTGAAGAGCCAACCCGGTCACGTTCTTCTCGCGCTTGGAGTTGCAGACAACGAAGATGCTCCCGTAGCGCGTCGCGCAACAGGGCGGAACGGTTTCTTTTGGTCCGCCTAGCGGCTTCGTCCGCGGCGTGCAGCAGCTTCCTGTCAAGGACTATCTGGATGATTGCCATATTCAACAACGGACGGGGCTGTGCTTTTTGCGAACGACCCAGGACCCACGGCTCACGGCTTACTTCCCAAACAAAAAGGCGACCCTTGCGGGTCGCCTCTGAAGCGAATTGTAAGTGGTTGTTAGACTCCCTTAACGTTCTCGGCCTGCCACCCTTTCGGGCCTTTGACTACGTCAAACTGAACTTGCTGACCTTCCTGCAGGCTGCGGAATCCATTGGCTTGAATGGCCGAGAAGTGAACGAACACGTCCTCGCCGTTCTGGCGGCTGATGAAACCATAACCCTTGGCGTCGTTAAACCACTTTACTGTTCCTGTTTCCATGGTATTGCTTTATTTCCTTTGTGTTGAAATCGCGCTGAGTTTTCGTGGACTTCTGCAGGCAGGTCACGCCGGACGTCCTCACCGGGCATGACCCGATGTGGTTCTAAAGGCGGGAGTTGCTAATTGCAAAGTACCGCTAAATCAAACGCACTTTCATTGTACCTGATCGAGTCAAGAAAGGCCATCCGGGTCCTCTGTTAAGACACGACCCACCGCCGAGAACTGTCAAGTAAACCGAAGCGGGACTTGAGGTTACAATTTCGACCTCAAGTCCTCGAGCTATGGTGGCGGCGGACAGCACCGCCTGTATTAGTTCACCCAGCCAGTCGTCTCCAGCGCGCGGATGTACTCGATGACTGACTCACTCCAGCCGTCGATGTGCATCCACTTGCCGTAGCCGACGCCGTTCTTGTAGCTGGCCACATTAATCATGTATCCCCTGCCCACTGGCGCGGGAACGCGATCGTGTGCCTGCTCGTCGGTGATCACGATAAGACGATCGAACTTCTCCTTGCGGTTCAGCTCCTCGACCGCCTTGCCGAGATACGTGGCTCCGTGCTGCTGCGAAGCATCAATAGCATCGCGCAGCGCGAATCCGCGACGCGCCGGCACCTCGACCAGATCGTTCGAGAAGGAGAACACACCAACCTTCTCTCCGATCTCGCGTAGAAGAACGGCCAGGCCGTAAGCTGCATCGGTCCGCTGCATCTCCGAACGGCGAGACAGCGGCGCAGTCATCGAACCGGACACGTCAACCAGTACGATGGTCTTGCCCGGAAGCTTCTCAGCTGTGATTTCCGGGGTCCCCGGCGAGCCTGCTGTTGGCTTGCTGGGGCGGGAGATCGACTTCAGCATCGCCTGCTCGAGCGCCTCTTCCCATTGCGGAGCATAACGCACCGCAGCCAGGAAGCGGAACGGGAGCACACGCGCAGTGCTCATCTCGCGAAGAGCGTTGAGCAGGAGCGACTCGTCCACTCCGGCCTCGCGCATATTGCGCAGGTTGCGGAGCAGCGCGAGCGCACCCAGCTTCTGCTCGCGAAGCAGCCGCTCCCAAGCCTCGCGCTTGTCGGCGCCTGAGCTGAGAGCAACTTCCCAGGTGTCGGGCGTGGTCAGGCGTCCCCAGATAAGGCGCTTCCACACTGCCGCCTGTGCCTCGTCACGCGGCTTCGCGTGACAGAGGAACAGCACGTCCCGCAGCTTGATCGGCCCGCCGCGGTCGTACTTGGCGAGCTGGTATTCATCAAACTTCGGGAACGCAGCAGCGAGTCCCTTCTTGACCTGACCAGAGAGCGGCACACGGCCGTCCTTCCAGTAGATGGCGACGAACTCGGCGAGTTCGTCCGCACGCTGAATGATGCGCGCAAGCGTCTCCGAAACCGGCGCGCGGTGCGTCTTGTGGCGCGCCATCTCGCGAACCAGCAGAAGTGGCGCGTGGCGCAGCTTCATCTGCTCGCGGGCCTCGATGGCAAGCGCGGACACCTTCTCAGCCGGGACCTTTGGCACCAGCTCGGCGATGCGTCCGGCGATCTCCACTCCATCCTCGTAGAATTGGCTCTCCCAGAGCAGGCAGGCGAGCACCGAGCGCCGCAGCTGCAGCTCGGGAGAAATGTTCCGAGCGGGCGCGTCCTCGTGTGTACGAGGTCCAAAGTTGAGATTGAGTGTGTTGAGTCGAGCCATAGTAGTTCTCCTGTTTGTTGAGTCTCAAATTTGTCTTAGACACTAAAGGTGTCCCATATATGCGATGACGGCGAATCTTTGGACCACTTCCATGTAGTCCTGAATTAGCGCCATACATTCATCGAGGTCGCGATATGCGAATGGGCCATCCGTTCGCAACGAAGCGTCTTCAACTCCCGATGCAATTAAGACTGACTTTCGCAGGCCCCTGAAATCATAGGTGTCCGCGATAGGCTTGCAGTCACTACGCGACATCGTTCGTCCGGTACCGTGGCTCATCGAGTTCAGAATTTCTGTCACCTTCTGTTTGGCCCTGATAAGCACAACGTCTCCCGACATGTGGGAGGGAAGTACCGATAGCTCTCCGGGAAGCATCCGAACCGAACCCTTTCGAATTACGACCGCTCCTCCGTCCAGTTGCTCGAACGTGTTGTGCGGCAGATCAAGAACTACCTCGGTTGGTCCAAACGCCAATTCCACCTTCTCGTGAATCGTTGCTCGGTTATCCGCTGCCCATTTCACAACGCGCTCGAACTCTTGATCGAACTTCTCAGGCTCTTCGATCAGGCCATCCACATGTCCGGACTCATTCCGCGATCCGGTATGAATCAGAAAATGCAGCGGACCATCTTCGTAAGGTGCGATTGCATCAAGGAAATGATTTCCACCTCCTAGATCACCCAGCGCACCTTTATTGGCACGAAGCGCGTCAGCTACTGCATCCCACCGTTCTTGATCTAGATCGCCTGGCTGCAAGGACGACCTCAGCAGCCTCATGCCACAGCCGCAATCCGACACGGCGAACCTGCGCCAATCCGACTGACGAGTTAGAACTGCAGTTCCCGTCGGAAGCGGTGATTTCCCCGGACACGCGTCAGGAAGAAAAACCACCTCCTCGGCCTGTAAATCTCGTGGAAGCCATGAATGAAGCTTCCCCAGCGGCTCTGCAGATAAATTTGTGATCTTCATGTGTCTAACCCTCACAACGTCCGGCATGCCTCAGTTGCGATCTTTTATGGCAAATTCTGCTTTATTTCTCCGCCGGGGAATTAGGCGACGACGGTATTGTTCCGATGCTCTGCCACTGAGCTACATGTCCGAAGCCATGGGCAGGATTCGAACCTGCCGCTCTCGGATTATGTCGAAGTAACCCTCGTCTTCACCACCGGCGAAAATCTACTCCGCTATCGTGATCGCGTCTTCCTCTTCCGAATCGTTGCTGAAACCTAGAGCGATTGGCCGTCGCCCGGCCTCGTGATCTCGATTAATTTGCTTTCATCCATAACACTTCATTTCTAACCGGCAGCCGCCGGAGTTTGCTCGGACAAGAATGTCCTAGCGACATTGTTTTTCAGGCCGGGGAACATGCGACAACGGAACGTTAGGCGCCTTCCCATTTCGACTACACGGTCGTAATTACCGTGGCAGGATTCGAACCTGCATCTCCCGATCCACAGTCGAAGTAGCCGTAGTCTTCACCACCGGCCAAATCCTCGTTCTTGCGAATGAATCTATTTACGAAGCAGTAGTCAGGGAACAAGCGGTCACGGCAGGGCTTTCGCCCATGAGGAATCGAACCTCACAGCCCTAAGGCTGTTCTGCCAAGAGAAGTATCCGTGGCCAATCACCACTGACCAGACTAAGTTTTCGCGGACAGGAATGTCCGCGCCACACGATTCAATGCACGCTGGGGGAATGAGCGGCAGCGGATTGTCCCAAAGGGACATCGATTACCTGTCGAAGTAACCGCAGCCTACGCCACCCAGCTAATCCTTCGACCGCAAAGGATGCGGCTCAGGATTTCGGCACGCGGCTCAGTTATTAGCCTGTCCTGAGCAACTGAGCAGGGCGAAGTTGCCGAACGGACCGCGTAATCGCCTCAAGTTTTGGTTTTGCGGAAAGAGCGCCGTGAGATCGGCTAATAACTTCCGGTCAGCGCGACCAGATATGACGCCCTATCGCAACTCGGTCGAGCTATCGACCTAAGTTGCCCGCTTAGCGTTTTGGTTGTGAAATCCGCCAATTTGGGCGTCCTTTCGTAAGAAGATGATTGAAGATGACATGTTCGAAGAAATTTTGCAATATCAAAATCGCTGTATTCTCGAAGTTTTTGAGTGAGCTTCAATATTTCCGAAATTTACATCGAGCATCGCTGTTCGCGTGCGTAAATTGTCAATCCATAATTATCAATCCATTATTCGGACCTCCAGCAGCACAGCGCCGTGAGCAACCCGACCTGGGAAGGACTAGCACAATTGGACGCCAGTTCGTGGCCAGCCGCGACACATTTCGGACAATTCCCACCGGTTTTCCACTAGCGAACCATCTTCTTCTCTCGTATTTACCGCGCTAAGCAGATACATTTGCATGCAGGCCGGAAGTTTGAGGCATTCGTCTTGCGAAAATTCATAACTTACAAGTTCATAAATGGTATTTCGGGAGTAGGGGATGGAATGTTTTGCCTGCATTCATTGTCATTCTTATCAGCCGCCGCGAGAGAACCCTTGGCTCGAAACGGTTGAGTCGCAGGAGTCGGCAAGTCCGTACCACGACTGGAACGAGCGCATAGCCAGGGAGTGCTACCTTCCGAACGGCGCTTCGCGCATTCTCGACTTTGAATATCGCGTAAGGAAAATCGTCAACAACTACGCGCGCATTAGCTTCAACTTCGGTCCAACCCTGCTTTCCTGGATGGAACAACGCGAGCCGGAAGGTTATCAGCGCATTCTCGACGGTGACCGCGAAAGCCAGCGGCTTTTTTCCGGCCACGGAGCAGCGCTCGCCCAAGCGTACAACCACACGATCCTTCCTCTCTCGAATTCACGCGACAAGCGCACGCAGATTTTATGGGGCATTAAGGACTTCCATCAGCGTTTCGACCGTGACCCCGAAGGCATGTGGCTTCCGGAAACAGCCGTGGACCTGGAAACTCTGGACATGCTTGCAGCGGAGGGAATCAAGTTCACCATTCTCGCGCCCCGGCAGGCGGCGCAGCTGCGCATCAGTAGAAGGGCGCCCTGGCTTGCTCTCGAGTATGGGGTTGATTCGCGGCGCGCATATGCGTGCGAGTTGGCCTCGGGACGAACCATTGGCCTCTTTTTTTACGACGGCATGCTGGCTACAGCAGTGGCGTTCGAGAAACTGCTTTACAGCGGCGAGAACTTCGCGCGCCGCCTGCTGAGCCGCTTCGACCCCGAGGCAGACTCCGCGCAACTGATGCACGTCGCGACCGACGGTGAAACCTACGGCCATCATCATCCTCACGGCGACATGGCGCTGGCCTACGCGCTCGAATACATTCAGACGCACAAACTCGCGCGTATCACGAATTACGGCGAGTACTTCGCGCTACATCCTCCGACGCAGGAAGTTCAAATAAAGGAAAAAACTTCATGGAGCTGTGCGCATGGTGTCGGCCGCTGGGAGGCGAACTGCGGTTGCAACTCGGGGCATGCCAGCTGGACGCAGCATTGGCGCGGTCCTTTGCGGGCCGCATTCGATTGGCTGCGCGACGATCTCGCACCCGAGTACGAAGTCAACGCGAAGCAGCTCCTGAAAGATGCGTGGCAGGCCAGAGAAGATTACATTGCGGTTGTACTCGACCGGTCCGCGGGAAATGTAACACGATTCCTCGCCCAACATGCGACCCATCATCTCTCGCTGTTCGAGGAGGTTCGCGCCCTGCGGCTACTCGAAATGCAGCGGCATTTGATGCTGATGTACACCAGTTGCGGATGGTTCTTCGATGAGCCTACGGGCCCGGAAACAGTTCAGGTATTGCAATATGCGGCGCGCGCGGTGCAGTTGGGCGAACAACTCTTCGGCGGTGATCGCGAAGAAGAACTTCTGAAGCGGCTGGAACTGGTGCGCAGCAACATCGCGGAGTTTGGGAACGGCAGACAAATTTACGAGCGCTTCGTCCGTCCGGCGATGCTTGATCTTCCCGGAGTCGCGGCCCACTATGCGATCAGTTCATTCTTCGAGGGTTTCGAAGAAGCGGATTCCATCTACTCCTACCGCGCTCGCTTGCGCGACGTAAATATTTACGAAGGACGCAAAGCGCGGCTTGCAGCAGGCACAGTTCTCATCAAATCGCGCATCACTCGCGCGCAGCTTGAGTTCAATTTCGCCGTGCTGCACGGCGGCGGCCATAACTTGCGTGCGGGAATTTGTGACGCACACGAGAGCTTCTCCAATTTCGTCAAGGAGATGAAAGCGCGGTTGCCACATTCCGGGTTTGCCGAATGCGCCCGCGCACTGGACCACTATTTCAGCAACGAGACTTACTCGCTCAAGTCGCTGTTCCGCGATGAACGCCGGAGAATCGTCTCGCGAATTGTGGATTCAACTCTTGCCGATGTCGATAAGCTTTACGCCGATGTTTACGAGCACAATACCGCGCTCATCGATTTCCTTCGCGATCTGCATATGCCGTTGCCGCCGATTCTTCGCGTTTCTTCTGAGTTCGTGCTGAACAATGCGATTCGGCGATCCTTGTGCCATGAAGAACTTGATCTCGAACGTGTGCAGCTGCTGATGCAGAGAGCGCGGCAGAGTGGAGTATCTCTGGATTCTTCTTTGAACTCGACAATGCGCGAACGCTTAGAGGGCGCTATGGACCGATGGTCGAGAGATCCGCTCGATCTTATAGCTCTAACTGAATTGGAACCGTTGATTTCTCTTGTTCGTGCTGCCCCGTTCGAGGCTGATTTGTGGAACGCGCAAAACGTCTACTTCAACGTGATGCGTGCGATTTCAGAGCTCGAACCGCCAATCGCGAATGAAGAATGGCTTGAACATTTCCGCAAGCTCGGCGAGGGCCTGGGAGTTGCCGTGCCGAAATCATTTCTGGAACCGACAAGCGTCGACGAAAAAGTTACCAACCCACCTTCAATCCCTTGTTCTGCTCATCCAGCCATGCCTTCAGCGGAGCAAAGTATTCAAGAATAGCGCTGGCATCGGCATCACGTTCTCCGGTGGCAACTTCCATCGCCTCCGGCCAGGGTTTGCTCTGCCCCATTTCGAGCATCTTGTTGAATCTTTCACCTGCGGCTTTTGATCCGAAGAAGGTGCAGCGGTTCAGCGGACCTTTGAATCCAGCTTCGCGGCAAAGCGCGCGATAAAACTGGAATTCATAAATGTCCGCCAGGAAATATCGTATGTACGGAACGTTACCTGCGACGTGATATTTCGCTCCCGGATCGAAGTCGCGCTCGCTGCGGCCGATCGGCGGCACCACTCCCTGGTACTTCAATCGCAGGTCCCACCATGCTTTGTTGTAAGTCTCAGGCGTGATTTCGCCAGAGAAAACCTGCCAGCGCCATTTGTCGATCAGCAAGCCGAATGGCAAAAACGCAACTTTATCCAACGCTCTTTTAAGCAGGATCGGAATATCGGCCTCTGCCGGCGGAATTTGATCGAGCAGCCCAATTTCCTTCAAATATTCCGGGGTGATCGCCAGCGCAATCGTATCCCCGATTGCCTCGTGGAAGCCGTCATTCGCGCCGTTTTCAAAAAGATATGGCTGTTCCTTGTACGCGCGCTGATAAAAATTGTGCCCGAGCTCATGATGAATCGTGACGAAATCTACGTCACGCACCTGAATGCACATTTTGATGCGCACGTCATCTTTGTTGTCGATGTCCCAGGCACTGGCATGGCAAACCACGTCCCGGTCCGCAGGTTTAACAAACAACGATCGCTCCCAAAAAGTTTGCGGCAAGGGAGCAAACCCCAGCGACTTATAAAAATTCTCTCCGTACTTCACCATGCCATGCGGGTCGAGGTTTTTCGCCTGCAATAATTTTGTGAGATCGTAACCCCCATTGCCTTCCATGCCGAGAATGGGAAAAATATTTCCCCATTCCTGTGCCCACGGATTTCCCAGCAAGTGCGCGGGAATCGGCCCATTTGGCGGTACAACTTGCGGGCCGTATTTCTGCGATAGCCGCGCCCTTACGAACGTGTACAAGGAAAGGTAGAGCGGCCGCACTTGCTCCCAGAGTTGGTCTACCTTCGCGCTGAACTGCTCGGGCGGCATGTCGTACCCGGCGCGCCACAGTACACCGGTATCTTTGAAGCCGAGATCGCGCGCGCCCTGGTTCGAGAGGTCCACAAAACGCGCATAGCGCTTGCGCATGGGAGCGCCGATTGAGTGCCATCCCACCCACACTTCTTTGAGTTTCTCCGGATCGCGACTCTCGCCCATGACCTTTTCAATAGCGGTAATGTCAATACACTTGCCCGAAGCATCGCAGTATTTGCCTTTGCCGTAATCGGACTCGAGCGAAGCCGCAATCTGGCTCATCTCTTTCCGCAGCGCCGGGTCTTTTGGCCCGGGCGCGACTAAGGAAAGCTTCAGCAGCAGGAATTTTCGCGCCAGCTCGGGTGGCAGCTTCAGGCCGTCGAAACGTTTCGCTTCTTCAACCAACTCAGTCGTGACGGCAGTAAGTTCATCGTTCGCGTCGGCGGCGAGCGCTTCGGTATCGTCGGTGATGAAATTGTCGTGTACCCAGTTCGCCTGGTTTACTTCAACGCTGAGCTCGGCCAGGCGCGCTTCGGCCTTGTTCATGAAATCTTGGGCTTCGGCGACGGTGGGTGCGGTACTTTGAGCTTCGAGAACTACGGCGGTAATCGCAAAGAGGAAAACGGTAAGCAGGACCATTCGCATATTTGCTCCGCAGAGATTATGCATGAGTGTGGTGAGGAGGTTCAAACGCAGCGTCCGGGAACCCCGCGGTTCGACTACGTCATTAATGCTTCACTGTGAACCGTGACGACGCATCGCTTCCCGCAACGCGCCGGGTGCCCCGCTTCTCGCCTCTTTTGTGAGAAGTGGGATTCGTCCCCTTGCTCGCCTACGGCTCGCGGTTGAATCCTTATGTCCCTAACCCAGGACTTACGCCCTGGGCTACCTATATGCCGCCCCTGGCGGGGCTGGTCCGTGTGCTACGAAATGGGGCTTTGGCTAGCGCGAATCGTTCGAAGTTTCCACTTCTCGCAAAGAGCGCTAGAAGTGAGGCGCCCGGTGCGGACGACTACCACCACACTGTCATCCCGAGCGAAGCGTAATTCGAGCAAAGCGAAAAATTACGCGCAGTCGAGGGACCTTGTGTCTGGTTGGCACCACTCGCGATACAGAACACCACAAGGTCTCTCGACTCATAGCACGGCCGCATGCGGCCGTGCTCGTTCGCTCGAGATGACAGGTCTGTGTTGAGCCGGCACCCGACCGTCTGCTGTTTTCGTCTCAAATGCCCTAGAAGCACGGGAAGTAAGGCGTGACAACTCCCGTTACGAGACGGTTCAAAACCGTCTTCTGCACCTGTCCATACGCGTTATTGACCCAAACCCAGTGGACCCACTGCACCAAGCCGTAACGCTGGGTCAGGTAATACTCCTCTTTATCCTTACAGGTGACGTAATTGGCGTCGCAATTGTAGCGGTAGCTAATTACTAGGGTCTTGAGGTTGTTTGGCAGGTCTCCACCAAACGAATAGGTGTAAGGCCCCCACACCTGATTGATGGCGCCGCTCTCCAATGCGAGAGTCACTGAACAACTGTTCGAGCAGTTGGTGTGCATGTCGTAATTCGTGTTCGCCACTTTGATCGAAGAACCTGGACTGCCGGCGATCGCGCAACGGGGAACCAATGGCATATTGGTGTTGTTGGTGAACTTCTTGTAGCTTTGCGGAACAATCCAGGAAAGCTCTGTCACCCAGAGATAAATATAGTTGTTGTCGTAGAGTTGAATGTCCCACGGATATCCTGAGCCTCCCTTTACCCAGTAGAACTTACCAGGTTCGATAATGGTGTAAATGGGATTGCTTGTTCCCTCCATGTGATAGGTGGAGCGGAGATCGGAGTCAAGCGTCATCCAGTCCAGCATGTCGTATGTACCCGGCGGGCAGGAAATCGTTGACTCAGCGTGAGCGGCGGCTGGTGCCAATCCGCAGACGAACAAGGCAAACATTGAACATAAACCGGCTGCTATTGAAAGGTTCCAACGTTTGCGTGTACGTGCGCAGGTATTCTCGACCATTGATTTCCTCTCTGGGTTAGGAAGGTTATTGCGATCAGAGTAGCTGCCTTAAACTTGTGCGCGAAATGGCGCCGAAGTGGTAAGGCAAAAGCCCGATGTACCGCCGTGTTTCTCAACTCGTCGGCTCGTAGATTCTGACGAAAAGTTCTTTAGTGATGAGAATCGTCCGTGTGCCAAGCAGTATCGGATTTCAGTGCGAGCGATGACGGCTCATGGCTTGCCGCAACTCGCGCTCATCTTCCGCGCTCCAATACTTGCAGTCGAGGTGGATAAACACCGAAGTGTAGGGAATGGCAAGGGTGGTCTTGAGGATGAGGACGTGATAGCGCTCGCCGTCTTTGGCGATTTCGTCGATGAGTGACTGGTGAAGTCGCGAAGTCACTCCGTAGTCATGGAGCAATGCGGTGATCTGCGATCGGTAGTTCGAGACGCCGGGTGCTTTCTGATCGGAAACAAACGGGAGCTCGGCATCCATGAAAATTATGGGACGGACGTGGATGGAATCCTTGATGCCGGCGAGGACTGCGCGCACGACCTCTAACTGGTCTGCGTTGGTCTCAATCGTCTCTATTCCAGCTCCGACCTGTTCCGGGTAAGCCGAGTCGACGACGAGTATCCAGTTGCGGTGACCCATCAGGCCCAGTTGGTCTTTCACGTGCGACTGCCAAGACTGGGCACTCGCAGGGAGCGCGTAGAGAAACGCTACATAAAACACCGTCAGCGCAAGAGAGACTTTCGCCATTCAAATCTCCTGAGGGTGAAGTTTAGCAGCGAGAGGTGGGATTTTGGGCCCTGCTCGCCTACGACTCGCGTTTGGGAATCTTGCATCGCGATTACCACTACACTGTCATCTTGAGCCAGTCGGGGGACCTTGTGTCTGGCTGGCACACTCACGATATAAACGCACAAGGTCTCTCGACTCAGAGCGCGTCCGCACGCGGACGTGCTCCTTCGCTCGAGATGACAGTCGCGTGGTAATTGCCGAATTCCGATATCTCCCAAGCAGCGAGACGTGGAGCCCCCCGGCTTTTGAATATCCGTTCGCTCGCTACCCGAACTTAGATCCCGTAGAGATGTTTCATACCGGCCCGAAAGCCCTCAAGTAACACGTCCCAATATCGCTCAGTAACTGGTACTGTCGGACGCCCTCCTCACACACTTCAGACTTCTCGGAAATCGGCCAATTAACGCTATCGTAGAGGTACGCCTTAGTTTGGGCTAGACCACATTGACAGTTTTCCGAGAGGTGTAGAGACATGCAAAACGGAAACTCTTCTGTAGCACTTAGGCGCAGTTCCCGAGTGCCTGTTGAGTTGTCGATACTAGTCACCAGCTTGGGGGCAATGCGTTTTTCTGAAGTTTGTAAGACCCTGGTAGTGAATGCGCATGGCTGCGCAATACAGACTCCGGTAAAGTTTGACACGGGCATCCCACTAACCTTTCACAGCAATGATGGTCGCCAGGCTACCGCGAAGGTAGTTTCATGTCAGCCTCTCGGAGCTGATAGTCGCGCCTGGAGACTGGGGGCCAAGCTCGATAGGCCAGAAAATTTCTGGGGCTTGATCAATTGTCCTGAGGACTGGAAGCGTACTGCGGCCCAACTCTCGGCCAGGTCGCCACAGATTGTGGTCGGCGCCACCCTGACGTCATCGAAGCCGCATGATGCGGCCAACCAAACCTTCGAAGCCAAGCTCGATTTAGTTGCGCAACGGTTGGAAGTGCCATTGAAGAGAATGATTGCCGAATCTCTTGCGCCGCTCGAAGCTCAGGTCAGGGTGCTCAAAGACACAGTGGCGCGACGGGAGGCAAACCCCAACCGGTTCGAAGTGTCGCTCTCTTCGATCCCTCCTCAACTCGAGCAGCAGTTGCAGGCGCGGTTAAGAAAGGACCTCGGGCCACAGGTCCTGCATGAGTCGCGTCTGGAGTATGCAAGTCTGCTTGAGGCCGCCAAGTCAGCAGTTGACCAACGCACAACCGAAGCCCACAAGGCTTTTCTGCACAGAGTTACAGAAGAACTCAAGGCCGTTGAAAAACGAGCAGACGATCTTTCTACTCGTATTAGCGCCACTGCCGATGAGAGCCTGCGCCATGGCCTGGAAGATTTTCAGCAGAAATTGTTGGCTGGCGGCAATTCCCTTAAACGATTGGGCGAAGAACTCCTGGAATTTTTGCGCGACAACTTAAATGCCGCGCACAACGCTCGCCAGCAGGAACTGGAAAAACTCCGCGCGTCGGTGGTCGCCGAATCCGCTCGCCTGCTGCGAGATACCGAGTCTTTGGAGGGTCGCATCGCGAAGTTAAACGAGTCAGCGCGCTTTCTTGAGTCAGGACTGGACAAACGGCTGAGTCAGCTGGCTGGCAATGTCGTGAAAGAAACACGCAATCAGCTTGAGAGCATGTCCGCTGAATCGCTGGAACAATTGGCAGCGAATGGCGCCAAGACGGTAGAAAGCCAGCTTTCCGACGCCAGCGAAAAGATTACGGCGACCCAGAGAAGCATGACTACTTCATTCCATGAATCACTTCAAGCGCACGCGAGTGAAGCATTGCAAATCTTCGAGCACTCGATCGAAGACTTGGCCCAGGTTTCCGTTGAGCGCTGGCGGCTTAAACTGGCCGCAAGCCTGAAGACAGTGGCGAAGAATCTTGGCGAGCAATTCGAATTGCAGGTACCGACCGAGGATAGAACCGAACCATCGCAGCACCTTCCAGAATAGTCAATTTCCAGCGCCCGCTCATCGCCTTTGCGGGAAGTGAGAGTGATTACCACTCACCCTGTCATCCCGAGCGAAGCGTGATTCGAGTTAGCCGAGCATCAAGCGCAGTCGAGGACCTTGTGTCTTGTTGGCGCTGCCTCGGCGGTACACGACACCACAAGGTCTCTCGACTCGGAGTACGTCCGCGAGCGGACGTACTGCATCGCTTGAGATGACGGTCATTTGACGGAACAATCCTCGTGCCTATCCCGTATATACCGGTCATGCAGACCTCTCGCAGGCTGTTTCTTCTTTCACCGCTACTCTTCTCAGCCATAGCACTCGTCGCACAGAATCATCCGAACTTTACCGGTACCTGGAAGCTGAACGTTGCGAAATCCGACACGGCTGGAGTCACGGAACTGGTCGTCGACGTTGACCACAGGGATCCGGCCCTCAAATACGTTGTTCGGGGCAAAGCCGATGGCCAGCCATTTGAAGAGAAGGAAAGCTTCACCACCGACGGTAAGGTTTCGCGCGACTCTCATGACGTGAATGTCGAGGCTAACTGGGACGGCGCCGATCTGGTTATCGTAGGCACCGCAGACGACAAGAGCATGGTTTACCTGGTGCGCCTGAGCTTATCGAACGACGGCAAGACTATTTCGCGGGTGTTTACGTACAAGGACGATCCGCAGCAGCGGCACGAGATTTACGAAAAGCAATAGCTTTGGCCACTTCTCGGCGGGAGCCTGTCTCAGGGAGAATTCCGGTCGCGTAAAAAATCCCCGTTCGACTTCCCGCACGCGCAGGCTGTACAATACCCGCGAATTACGGAGAGACAAAATGCCAAAAGCCGCAGGAAAAGCAGGAAAAGCGAACAGCGCGTTCATGAAGCCGATGAAGCCCTCAGCGGAGCTCGCCAAAATTGTCGGGACTGATCCGTTGCCACGTAGCGAAGTGACCAAGAAAGTTTGGGCGCACATCAAAAAGAACAAACTTCAAAATCCGCAGAACAAGCGCGAGATCATCGCCGACGAAAAGTTGCAGCCAGTCTTCGGCACCAAGAAGCTGGACATGTTCCAGATGACCAAGGCGGTAAACAAGCATTTGAAATAGGTGCTCCGGGTACGTTCCTTCTCGCCTCAGTTGCCGCAGGTGGGACATGTGCGCGGTCGCTCGTCTGCGGCGAGCCTTAACTTGTTTTTTCGGTTATGGAGTGGCAGCACTTGCTCGTTGTTGCGGTTGCCCTCTAGGAGCCAGAAAGATGAGAGCCAGGCCAATCACAACCAGCACAGCCGAGCCTGCCAGAAATCCCGATCGCTCGCTCGCGATTTCAAATCCTTGCGTGGACATCACGACCGCATGAGCAAAACTTGACCAGGCTGCGAAAGCGATCAGGCTGCGATGTGCCGATGGATTTCGAACAGCGATGAGCAGGAAAATGCCCAATGTGCAATAGAGGCCCATCATCATAGTGTCGCCGGTATCGGAGTGAGCGGGGTCACGCAAACCGCCGATGACTGGTAAAATGGCAGCCGAAAAAAGTAGTCCGACCACAACCAGAACAGTCTGCAAAGCCCGTTGTCGAAACATGGTGCCCTCCTGCGCATCAACCTAGCACAAAAAACAAACGGTGTTGTTTGCTGATGGCGGTTGCCTTAACCGCAACAGGCACTCGGCTTATTGTAGGGAACAACGTTCAGGGTTTACTTTTGCTGCTTCGCTTTTTCTGCTGCCTTCTTCTGGGCTTCCGCTGTCCACGGCGGAACAATCCCATTCACGCGCGCATAGGCAATCAGCTGGCCGAGATGTTCGTGAGCGTCGGCAACCAGGATATACACCACATCACCCGCATTCGCCTGCGGCCCAAGTTTCGGGAGAAGCTTGGCAAAATCGGCATTGCTCATGCCATTGATCGCCTTTTGTGCCCAATCCCACGATTGGTTTAGTTGCCCGATTATCTGACCTTTGTCGGTGGTCGATTTATCGAAACCTTTTCGAGGAAAGCCGGCCGGAGGAGTCGCTCCCATCATTGCCAGAATTCCGTAGCGTTCGCCGGCGACGTGCAAAAACACTTCCGCAAAGGAACGGGAGTCAGCAGACGGCCGCCAGGTAAACTTTTCGGCCGAAACTGCGTTCGCAAGATCCACAAATTTCTTCTGCACCCGCCCAAGGTCGAGCAGGGACTGAGCTTTCATGTCATAACTTGGCGCAGTAGGGTCGGCGTTCGCATCGGAAGCGGCGGCGGGCGTGTCTTGCGCAACCGCGCATGCCGAAATGAGCACGAGGAATGCAAACAGACGGACAGTGGGCTTCAGCATCAGGGGCTCCTTGAAATGTCCAGCGCGCTAGTCTAGAACCAGGCGGAAGAAACCAGTCGGCGACTGGGCACGCTTTTCGGTGCACTCGTACCGGATCCGACGCCTAACGCGGTATTCGGAGGATGGCCCTAAAGTGCTATTAGTTAACGCCCTGGAATTGACTGGGCGGGTAAAATAAGAAGGTAGGACTATGACCATCTTAATGCTAGGCAAGCAACTGGAACTCGGCCATTACCGGGCCGAATTTCTGAAGTCGTACGGCATCCACGTTGTTTTTCCGGAAACTAAAGAAGAGGCTATCTCTGCAATCCACGCCAGTGGATATGACACTATTCTTCTGAGCTACACTCTTAGCGGCAAAACGACCAAAGAACTACTTGGCCTTATCGAGCAGTACTGCCCAGGTTGCCCCATCATCGCAATCATGCAGCGCGGCCAGGTCCTTCAATTCCAGCCGGCAGAAACGGTCTTAGACACGGAGCCACCAAAGATGTTGCTCGAAGCCATCAAGCGCGTGCAAGTCCGCCTATTTCAAAAGGAAAATCCCAAATTTCCCATAAGCGCATGAGGTTCCTGCGCTTCTCTCACCTGGCGCTTTGAAGTGTCTTGCGAATATCGGCCTTCAGCTCTGAAATCGCGGGCTCATCGGATTTGACCATTCGCAGCGACTCTAGGTCATGAAGGCTTTGCCGCAGAGCCTCCAGCGCTTCATCCCGAAGCCTTAGCTGCTGCTTAACTCGCGCCGGCTGGGCGGCCTTTACAACAGCTATATCTAAATCGCGAACGTTGCGCCGTAAGCTCTGGGCGCGGTCAATCAACATTCTTGTCAGTTCCCTGATTTCTTTCGCAGCCTGCCGTAATTTCCGCGCGCGCTCGCGGTTTGCGTAAATCGACGCCAATGACGAACCCCGCACGATTCTATAGATGCTACCCCGCTCGGCAGGTTGGCGTCAGATTGTAAAGATGAAGCTGCGAACTCATGAAAGCCCAAGACGCTGCGAGGCTTACTGGCTTTCCGGCAGCGGACGGAAAAGGAGCGTGCGCGGGAAAAGCAGCGCTCTTGCGCGCATGGATTTCTCTAATAGTTTGGCGGATTCCACCTGCAATTCCTTGGCAACTTTGCGAATCTCAACCGAGTCGTAGCGGAGAACTCTGGCTGTGTTACGGGCTGAGTTGCTAAATTGACGAGCGCCGGAAGAAATACCCATCGTGTAGAAACCCTGCGGCGAGTTTAGAAATATTTGCAGGGCTAGGCGGCGATTGTCAATACAGTCGCCTCGCGGCTGCGTTGACGTGCCTGCGATTGCTGGAGAGACTCTCTTGCATCTTCTGCGACACGTTTCATTTTGGCGAGGTCACGGGAATGGCGGTCAGAGGCGGCTCGGGCTGTTTCGGTCTGCTTGCGGGCGTCGTCAACCACCTTGCGATAATCCTTCACCGGGTACCTTCTTTCTCGCCTTTTCGTGGCAAGGGCTGATGCAGCCGGATGGCTTCCTGCGTCTGGCGTAACTGTTTGCAACTTTCGCAGTTCGGGTCCGAGCAATACGGCGCCAAGTGGGTTTTGTTGTCGGGTGGTTGTTGGGGACTCGGCTGAGTCGCCATGTGGCCTCCTGTGCAGCGAGATCTATCAGTCGCACAAGAGACCGACGCCATTAGGCGCGGCGGAAAGATGTGAAATAGACTTCTTTACCCTATTCCCTTCGAGAGCAGAACGCAAGTAGTGCCTATGCGTGCGTGCGCGCGCGTGCCTGCTGCTCGTGGCCACGCAATGCTATAGCCTAATACCAAGGAGGAGTGATCATGGACGGCGTTTTGAGGTTGGAGAACCGTCACACTGGGGAGACCCTTCGGATGCGGCGAGAACGTGACGCTTCCGGCCAAGTCATCTTGATAATCGAGGGCTCGCTCCCTCCGCAAAGTAACGGGCCACCCCCACATGTGCATTTCCAGCAGCGAGAAGAGGGCAGAGTACAGGCGGGCACATTGGGAGCACGAATCGGAAAACAGAATCTGGTTGTGCAGACTGGAGGAAGTGCAGCTTTTCCGGCTGGAGTCGTTCATTCTTGGTGGAATGTTGGAGAAAACCTCCTCGAGTTCAGCGGCCGAGTGGTACCGGCAGTTGACCTGGATCAGTTCCTCCAAGCGTTATTTGCTGTACTTAACGCGAGCGCGACCGGCAGGCCGTCAATCTTTTACCTGGTTCACGTGCTCTGGCGGCACCGCCGAACACAGGGTGTGACGACGCCTCCCGTGGCGATCCAGCGAATTTTATTTCCGGTGATCCTGCTGATTGGCCACGTTTTCGGGAAGTACAAGGGCCAGGCTTGGCCGGGATGCCCCGAAACCTGCACCGGTGCTCCCTTGTCAGAAGCTGCCGTTGCTTAAGAGTCGTGTCTGAACGCGCCAACCTTTGGTCTGAGTGATAACGCCTGGTAACAACAGTTGTATTAGGAGTAGGCCGTAGTTCGTCCGTAACGTGCCAAGCGGTGAGTCTTCTAGAAGCTCCTCATTCGACACAAGGCCGCCCGCTGTCAGTGTGGAATTCCGTGCATGGGAACGCAAACTCGGCTCATGACCATACCTCACGGGTGTTCCAATTTCTGATGCCGCCGACGCCAGATGAATGCGCCTGCAATTGTTCCTGCGGTATAAATCAAAAGCTCGGTCGACGGAGGTTCGGGCATGGGAACCGTCCGCGTCCCAACGGTCACGGACGCCGGCGCTGTTACAAGATCTCCAACTGAAATCGTATCCAGCAGTGGATCGAAGTAGAGCGAGTTTGGATCAACGTTGTACAAATCATAGAACAACAAAATTTGTCCCGCGACCGTTCCCGTCGCCGCCGGATCAATCTGGAAACTGCCCAACCCTGTCCCCAGGCTGTTATTAAAGACTGCCGTGAAGCTGGGACTCCCAGGGCCCGCGACTATAAACTGCTGCCCTGCCACATCCGTGTACGCACCAAATGAGGTGCTACATGGCGAGGTAATCACGCCCACGCAAAAATCTGAACCGCTGATGACGGCAAAATCGTTGCCCGAATTGCTGAATGTGAATCCCCACCCAACGGTTGATCCGGCCGGGCCGGTAAGGGCGCCATCGGTAGGGTCCAGAGTTAGTGATATCGAGTCTGCTCGCACCATACTCGCCAGTACGGACACACAGAAGACTGCAAGCATCAGGTTGCGAATTGTTTTCATCGAGAGCTCCTAATTTTCTGCGTCTGTCATTGATATTGGTTGGTCCGCGAAACGAATCCCGAAACGGCCCCGCCATTCGCCGAGTAATTGAATCTTGCCGTGAAGCGCGCTGATGCCGCGCAACCAGTGAAGTCAATGGTCACGGTTGTTGTTCCAGTTTGCGATGGCGCGAGGTTGCCCATCAAAACCGGAAACGAATTCTTGACCACGGGTGTACACGCGGCTCCAAAAGTTTGCGTAAGCGTGAAAGCCGTGATCAGTGTGGTATTGGTCGCGCCCGGTCCGTTGTCGAGTAAAGATAGCGTCCACACACGCGCGTTCGATGGTCCGGCTTTCGCAATGATGTTTCCGAACATCGTGGTTGGAAGAGCCACGAAATTGGCCGTAATTGTTCGCGACTGGTCCATCGTGACTGTCGTAGAAGTGCTGTTTGGAACTGCTACTCCGCCCGTCCAGCTGACGAACGAATAGCCCGGGTTCGGAGTCGCGCTCAACGGAATCACTGAGTTCTGCCCTTCTGTATAGGAACCCGCGATTGGATTCGTCGTTCCTGAGCCTGGCGGAGAAACTTGAATGAGCAGAGTCTCCGTTTCCGGGGGAAGCGGCTTGGTCGGCTTGTCGCAGCTAATGTCGAAGATGTCCTTAGGGGCGCACAGCTCATAGGCGCCGATGTCGAATCCTGGCCCTTGTGGTCGCGGGAATCCACGCTCATCAGTGGATAGTCCGCCAGCAGCCGCATTTAGTGCAGGATCGGAACTGCTGCGCAACAACGCCAGAGTCGGAACCAAGCCGGGCGCGTTCAAGGCCAGCGGACCCAACAACGGTGGCGTACTAATGACCATGCCCTCACAGCCAAAATTGTTGACGATGAGGTTGCCATCGCCATTCGCGGTCACGCCCTCCGTGAAGAAACACTCGCGTGCGCTGGGATTGGAAATGATTGTGTTCTCGAGAGTGAAGAAAGTTGGGACGGTCAACACAATCTCGATACCCTGAGGTGTTTTTACGGTGACCGTCCCAATATCAACGACAATACCCGCGCCCTCCCCAGTGCTAGTGTTGCCGCTGACCGTGACATCCTGAACTGTAAGATTGCCTCCAACTGCGAATATGGCTCCGCCTTCATCTTGACCGTTGTCCGCGACTCCACCTCCCGCGTTGCCGCGGATTACGTGGTTTTCGCTGAAAGTGCTGTTCTGTATGAGGACACCGCCGAAATGGCTGAAGATTGCGCCGCCAAGCGCCGCACCTCCACCGCCATGTCGTCTATCGCCCCGACCTGCGAACTTACCTGCTATCCCGCCGTGACCATCGCCCGGTCCATTCGCTCCGCCACCACCACCACCGTATCCTCCATTACCGCCGGTGCCGCCATCGCCACTCGAGATTGGATTGTCAAGAAATCCAGCAGCACCTCCGCCGCCTCCAAAATCTCCGTTTCCTCCAGAACTGGAAAAAGCAGCTTCGCCGGCGCCTCCGCCACCACCGCCGTAAGCGCCTTTCCCGCCGTCCCCTCCTTCTCTCGCACTAACAGTTTCCGATATCCCAGCACCGCCACCACCACCACCGCCCGGACACAAACCCGTTCCACCATTCGCAAAGAAAATAATGCCTGCTGATCCGGCGCTGCCTCCACAAGCGATGTCGTTAAAAACGGTCCCACCGCCAGACCCAACACCGTCTCCCCGTGAGCCTCCACCACCGCCACCTGATCCTCCAAACGAGTTAACGGGTGGGCTCGCGGATCCACCGTTTCCTCCAATGCCGCCACCACCGCCTCCCCCTCCAGACTGATCCGTTGTCGTTCCGCTTCCCCCTAGTGCAGAGTTGTTGCTGAAGGTGGAGTTGACCACGGTGAGAGTACCTTGGCTGACGTAGATTGCTCCGCCAGCTCCCATTCCGCCACCGCCTCCGCTTGCTCCATTGCCACCCTTGGCAATAAAGCCTGTGATAAATACTTCGTTGATTGTCAGGTTCCCGCCCGGACCCACTGCAAAGGCGCGAGCGTTGAGATTGCCATTCACCCACTGGAGTGTGGCTCCATTCCCCTCAACCGTGACGGTTGAGCTGATCATTGGCGTGGCGGTTGGCCCCATAAAGTTGCCGATATCGTCCACGATGGAACTCATCTGAAAAACGCCTGAAGTCGGCAGAACGATGGTGTCGTCGCCACTGCCCGGAACACATTCCGTGGGAATTAAATGTTCTACTCCGCTTGTGTCCACGAATGCGACGGCCTGGCTGCTGTCCAGATTGGCGGAAAAGATTGCTTCCTGGAGGGAGCATCCCCCGGTCGAAGATATCTTTTGCTGCGTGGTGGTCACGAAGATAGTCGAGGCTTCGCCGGAAGCAGACCAAATGATGGCGATCAACAATATGAAACACGGAATAACGTTGGAATGAATTTCGCGGCTGCGAAATGAATGAATGCGCCTTCGGCAATCGACACTCATCGTGTGCCTCCATCGGAGGATGATTTTTGCTTTCACCTGGGAGTAGCTGGCCGTAGGGGGATTGCAAATAGGCAGCGCGGTGAATTGTGGCCTAATGACATCTCACTTCTAAGTCAGACCGTCAATGCAAGCCAGGTGAAGAAAAAATGAAATGAAAATGTATGTTCAAGCTGATGATTCTTATTGTCTTAAATTCTTATCAGAGGAGTGTTAATACGAGGTATGATTAGCCACTTTTGGGCGTCTCTATGGCCGTTCAGGCTCCGGTCTACCGTTTTGGCGATTACGAATTGCGCCCGCGGCAGCTCTTAAAGCAAGGAATGCGGGTCAAACTGCGCCCGCAAACCCTCCAAATTCTTACCATCTTAGTAGAGTATTCCGGCGAGGTCGTGCTTCGGGAAGAGCTGCGCCGGTTGCTCTGGTCTAAAGAGACATTCGTAGACTTTGAACACGGGCTCAATACTGCCATCAAAGAGCTACGTGCCGCTCTCAACGACTCTGCCACTGCATCTCGATACATAGAAACGGTGCCGAAAGTTGGGTACCGAATCATTGTTCCTGTGCATACGAGCACGCCGACTTTAATCAAAAATGATGTCCAGACCAGTCCAACTTCTGTTTCAGAATCGCCAGCCGCAGTCTCGGAGCAAAAAACTCGCCGCGGGCATTTAGTGTTTTTCCGGCGTTGGCTTTTACTGCCGGGATTAGCTATTCCGCTCGTGTTCGCCATGGCCGCGTATTTCCGTTGGTGGGTGCCACTTCACCGATCACAAGTCAGCGGACGGATGGCGCTGGCAATTCTTCCGTTCGAAAACCTTACCGGCGACACCGAAGAAGACTATTTGGGCGACGGTCTCACCGAAGAGTTGATCTCGGAACTCGGACAATTGGATCCTGAGCGGCTGGGTGTGATCGCATACGCATCCGTCATACACTACAGAAATCGCTCCGTGCCTTTGGAAGAAATCGGCCGCACATTGCACGTGCAATATGCACTTACCGGGAGCGTGCGGCAGACTTCGGGCAGGTTGCGCGTTTCCAGCCAGCTTCTCGACATGAATGGCCAGAGCCTCTGGTCACGAGAATATGACCGGGAAAAATCTGAGTTGCCCGCCATTCAACGGGAGATTGCGCGGGAAATCTCGGACGAGATATCCGTGAGTCTTGGCTCCAAGCCGGCTGTGCCGCCAAGAGCCCCGGCAGCCAGCAACGTTCCGAGTGAAGCCTACGATCTTTATTTGAGGGGAGTGTATGCGCTGAGCAAACGAACTGTGCCCTCATTGCAGCGAGCAGTTACATATTTTCAAGAGGCAGTGGCGAAAGACCCAAGCTATGCGCCAGCCTATGCGGCGCTGGCGAACTCGTACGCGTTGTTCGGCGGGTATAGCGGCGGTTTGCAGACTCAATACAAGCTCAAAGCACGGGAAGCTGCGCTGCGCGCGTTGGAATTGGATGGAAACCTGCCCGAGGCCCACGTTGCTCTCGCTTTGATTGCGCAAAAATATGATTGGGACTGGCGAACTGCCGGAAACGAATATCGCCAAGCTATACGGCTGAACCCAAACTATGCTACCGCCCACCATTGGTATGCGGAACACCTGGCTTACATGGGCCGCTTCGATGAAGCATTCGCTGAAAGCCAACGAGCTCAGCAGATTGATCCCCTCTCTTTGATTATTGCCACAGACCGGGGGCTGATCTTTTATTACTCTCGACGCTATGACGACGCCATCAACCAATTCGTCGCAGTGCGCGAGATGGAGCCGACGTTCATGCAGGGTGGGCTAATCGTTTATCCGCAAATAGAGGAGCGTCTTTATCCGCAGGTATTCAGCCAGTTGGAGTTCGCACACAAAGCTTATGGTGAATCCGCATGGTACTGGGCGTGGATGGCTTATGCGTACGGCCGATCAGGCCGGGCAAAAGAGGCCCGGAATGCATTGGAGAAAGTTGAAGCGTTGAATCAACACCAGACACTGGACCCGGGAATTCTGCTCTGGGCAAATCTAGGCATGGGCAACAAGAAGCAAACCTTCTTCTGGATGGAAAAGGCGTATGCACAGCATTCCAATATTCTGACCACACTCAAGGTCGACCCTGCCTTCGATTCGTTACGTGGTGATCCGCGCTTTCAAGCGATGCTCGAGCGCGTACGCCTTAACTAGTGAAACTTAACTCGACGGATTTCGTGAGTGGGCTGAAATCCCGAGCGAAGTCGAGGGACCTCACTGGGTGGTGGCGGCGGTTGGACTCGAACCAACGACCTACGGATTATGAGACCGTCGCTCTAGCCGCCTGAGCTACACCGCCACGATAAAGATTGTAAGGGATCCACGGGCGAGGGCGCCCGCGCCACACGATTCCTGGAACGCCCCGGCATTCCGGACTGAATTCAATTTTATGGGCGGCTGTGAAGTCGCGTCAATTTCGTCACTCTGATCGGTCGCTCTGACCTACGCCGCTCGCCTCTCCGCACGGCGCGAATATCGCGGGAAATCCGTCAGTTCGTTTACCGCCGAAATCAGCACGCCTTCGGTTATGAACAGCTTTCGTTCGTGTTCTTTATCGAAGGCGAGAAACTCTGGCATTCCCGCGACCATGCCCGCGAGTCCGAAATCTATGTCTCGGTGTATACGGAAGGGGATGACCCTTTTCGCGCCGCCTGGATAATTGGTGAGCAGGTCAACTGCAAGCGCGGCGCCTGCCGCGGCGAGCGCTCCAACGGCGGCCCGTTTATTACGGCCCCAAAATACAGCTGCTCCGGTCAGGAGAATTCCGACGTTGATGTAGTCGAGAGTGGCATGGATCTTGGGGCTTATCGCTCTGGGGAACGGTTTAACAGCGAACTGCGCAATTTTATTTAGGACCGGCATAGCACCTCCGCCATACAGAAGTCTGATGAGTATCACAAGCACTGGGTTTTGCAGGAGTTAAGAAATCGTAAGCTGCCGGGCAGACCAATTGGGTGGCCAGCGGCTCTGCAATGGCATCAAAGTTCCGCGTCCATGGCGCAGCCGAATTCTTTCGATTTATCCGGTGCTCGAGCATAAGCGAAGTCTGTCCCACCAGGCGACCTTGCTTCACTTCGCCGAAGTCAATGGCATCAGGCGTCTCGATCAGATAAGCGACAGCGACGTGCAGGAACTCTTGCTTGGTCTGGCGTCGCAGCTGAGCACCCACCGCAACGAGCTGACATTGCGAAGCTAACAATCGTGAAGAAATTCTTCGCGCTTATGCGGAGGACCATCGGCGCAAGGTTATCCGCTCGCCTAATGGTTTTGGGCCTGAATCCACGCCGTAACCCGCTGGTCGAGCACATCCAGCGGCAGCGCGCCACCGTTCAGAATTTTGTCATGAAATGCACGGATGTCGTACTTGGAGCCAAGTTCCTTCTGCGCCTGAGCGCGCAGCTTAAGAATTTCAAGCTGACCTAACTTGTAAGCAAGCGCCTGACCCGGCCATGCGATGTAACGATCGGTTTCAGCCTGCACGTCCGGTTCGTCCTCAGAGGAGTGCTCATGGAAAAAGTCGACCATTTGCTGGCGTGACCAGTGTTTGTAATGCACGCCCGTGTCTGTGACCAGCCGCACCGCCCGCAACATTTCGGCCGCCAGTCGCCCGTAGTCCGAATACGGGTCCTGATAAAAGCCAATTTCCTTCCCCAGTCGCTCGGCGTAGAGTGCCCACCCTTCCTGGTATGCGGAGAAGAAAGCCTGCTGGCGGAACGGCGGAAGGTCGGGCAACGTCTGCGCAATCGCAATTTGCATGTGATGTCCGGGAACACCTTCGTGATATGCGGTCGACTCGATTTCAATGAGCGAACGATGAGCGTAGTCCCCGGTGTTCACATACACGACTCCGGGGCGAGACCCATCCGGAGTGCCCTGATAATATTGCGCCGCCGCCGCTTCCTTCTCGCGGAACGCCTCAACCGGTTGTACTTCGACTTTTGTCCTCGGCAAAAGCCCAAACAGTTTTGGCAACTGGGGCTGCATCTGTGCGATGTAGCCGCGATATTTGTCAAGAATCTGATCGGGAGACGTGGCGAACAACTTCGGATTGGCCTTTACCGATGCACGAAACGTCTTCAGATCAGAGAACCCGAGCTTCTTCGCAATTGCAAGTTCCTCTTCTTCGATTTGCGCAACTTGTTTAAGCCCGAGCTGATGGATTTCCTCGGGGGTCATCTCTGTCGTCGTCAACTCCCGGACATCAAAACGATATAGAGCGTCTCCGCCCGGAAGCGCCCAAATTCCAGGCTCAACGCGGCCTTTAGGGGCATACTCGGTGGCGAGAAAGTTCGCGAGCTTGGTGTAAGCCGGGCGAACCTCATTGTCGACGGCTGCGATGATTTCGTCGTGCAGGCGCTTGCGGTCAGCTTCCGGAACGCCGTCAGGAAACTTTGCCACTGGATGCCCAAATGCGCTCTGCTCCCCGGCCGGCGCAGCGATCGATTTGCACTGCTCGACGGTCTTCTCCAAAAGAAAACGCGGAGGCATGAGCCGGTCTTTTTCGCCCTGACGCATTACCTCCGTGACTTGATCGAAGACCTGGGGCAACTTATGAAGACGCGCCAGGTAGTCTTCGTAGTGCTTCGTTGAGTCGAAGGGGATCAGCGCGACGAACTGCGCCGCCTGCAGGTGTGCGCCATTGAATTGATCAATCGGCATCTCATACGTTTTCAGGTCCACGCTTTCAATGCGTTCCTTCAGGCCTCGCACCATGAGCTGCTGGTTGAGTTTTTCTTGCTCGGGGAACCCCGATACATCGACGGCTTCAAAACGTGAAAGCCATTCCTGCATGTCGTGTTTTTGCTGCTGAACATGCGCGAGCGAGCTGTCGCTCCAGCGGTCGTTATAACGGTAATCGCCGATAATGGTCGCCTCTTCCGGACTCTCTCGCATCTCGTATTCCCACTCATCGACGAGCAGCTGCTTTAATTGCGCGCGTCGGGCCTCTACACTCTGCATTTCTGCCGAACGCAAGTGGGGGACACTAAAGAGGAGAACTAACACGCAAACAGCCCATGAACGACGACTTGCTGACATATCACCTCCGCCGATTGAACCAGTTCAGCTCGACGGGGAATTCTACTCGAAGTGGGCTTGGCGAGTCTCAAGCGCCCAGGTCGGCAAACTTCAGAGCTTCAACTGCAGCGCGGACATCGTGCGTCCGTATGATGTGCGCGCCTTTGAGTGCGAGTGAGACCTCTGCGCCTAGCGTTCCGAATTGGCGATCGGCAATGTCAGCATCTTTTCCGTCCTCCGCAAGTGCTCGGCCAATGAACGACTTCCGCGAAACACCTGCCAACAGAGGGAAGTGTAATTCCTGAAATTCGTTGAAGCGCCGAAGCAGCGGTAAGTTCTCTTCAAATCGCTTACCGAAACCAAAGCCCGGGTCAAGCACAACGCGGTTTCTTTTGATCCCGGCCTTAATGGCAGCTTCGGCGCGCTCACGCAGTTCTTTTTTTGTCAGCACAACCAGGTCGGGAACTTTTGGCAGGGACTTCCATTCGTCGGGCCGGCCGCGGGTGTGCATCAGAACCAGTCCGCAATTCAGCTTCGCGATCGTCTTCGCCATTGCCGCGTCCCAATGCAAACCAGAAACGTCGTTCACAATCTCTGCTCCAGCCTCGATCGCAGCACGGGCCACCGTCGATTTATAGGTATCAATTGAAATCACCGCTGCGGGTCTTTGCTCTCTTAGCTTTCGAATGACCGGCAGCACGCGCCGTGATTCTTCTTCCGCGGACACAGTGGGATTTTCTGTGCCTGCTCTCGACCCTGGCCGCGTGGACTCACCGCCGATGTCGACGATATCGGCGCCCTCATCGATCAACCCAAGCGCGTGAATCACGGCAGCTTCAGGCGTGAGGTGCTTGCCGCCATCCGAGAAAGAATCCGGCGTAACGTTAACAATCCCCATCACCAGCGTTCGCTTACCCAGCTCAAGCGAGCGCTTCCCAAAGTTCCAGGTGAATACCGGGCGCATGGAGAGATTGTAAAAGCAAGTGGCTAGTGGTTAGTGGTTAGTGGCCAGTCATTGTGGACTGAAGTGAGGACCAATCACAAGGAACGTTCGGAATTCGGTTTCGTCGAAATGTGAGCAGTGAGCTGCCAGGTACTAACCACTGACCACTAACCATTGACCACTAACCACTTTCTCAAAAACTCCACCGACCGCTCCCGCGCAAGCTTTGCCGCCGCAGGGTTATAACTGCCGCGATCGTCGCTGTTGAAGCCGTGGCCGACCTCGTACCAAAAGATCTGCACGTTGGGATGAAGCTTCTGCACTTCATCAACAGCGGATTTAGGGATGTGCTTATCCAAAGTTCCGAAATGCAGCATCACGGGACAGCGAAGTTTCTCGTGCGCGAAGCGCGAAATCGAGCCGCCGTAGTAGCCAACCGCTGCGTTTGCATCAAGCCGCGTGGCTGCCAGCCAGGCAACGCTTCCTCCCATGCAATAGCCGATCACGCCGCATTTCCCGGCTTTCTGTGCGCGCAAATACTCAAGCGTGGCTGCCACATCTTTCATTGCATCGCCAGGATCGATCCCTTTGGCGAAAGACATAGCTTTCTCGCGATCTGCACCCTCATAGCCGAGTTCAACCCCTCGCTCATAGCGATCGAATAATGCCGGCGCAACTGCAAGAAAGCCGTCGCGAGCATAAGCATCTGTCACGCGGCGAATATGCGCGTTTACGCCAAACGCTTCCTGCAGCACAACCAAGCCGGCTTGTGGAGTTTTCTCCGTCCCCGCAACATAAGCGTCGAATTCATGGCCATCGGCTGCTTTCAATTTGATCAGTTCGCCCATATTGGCCTAGAGCTTCTAATGTATACACGACTTACCCGCACGCTGCTAAAATCAAGAATGTAGATGCAGGTTTGGCGACTCTCTCGATTTGTTGTGTGCGCGGCGTTGCTATGCGCTTTTTTTGTGCAAGCTTCGTCGGCGGCTTCACGCAATGCCCGCGCTGCCCTGAAGAAGCAAATCGAAACTCTACTCGCCCAGCCCGATCTCGCCCGCGGATTTTGGGGAATCGAAATTGCCTCAGCAAAAACCGGCAAAATTCTTTATTCGCTGAATGCTGACAAGCTTTTCACTCCTGCCTCAAACACCAAGCTCTTCACCACGGCAGCGGCGCTAGCGCTCATTGGCCCCGACTACAAATTCCGCACCACGGTTGAGACCAACGGCTCGCTTGATAAGTACGGGCGTCTCACCGGCGACGTTGTACTGGTCGGCCGTGGCGATCCAACGCTTTCCGGCCGCGAGCTTCCTTACAACGTGCATACGCAGCGCGACGCCGACCCGGTTCGCGTTCTCGAGCAGCTGGCCGATGAACTCGCGCAAAAGGGCGTGAAGTACGTCGACGGAGACGTTGTCGCCGACGATTCTTATTTCGCGTTCGAGCGCTACGGCGAGGGCTGGAGCCAGGACGATCTGGTTTGGGCCGACGGCGCCCCGGTCTCAGCGCTCACCATCAATGACAACGTCGTGTTCGTGAATATCTTGCCCGGAGCGCATCCCGGCGACAAAGCATTCGTCAGCATCACGCCTTTCGCCGACTATTACACGATCGACAATCGCCTGATGACCACGCCCTCTGGTACGGGGCGCAGGATCTATATCAATCGCGAGCCGGGATCGACGCAACTGACGCTCTGGGGCACAATCCCTGTCGACGACACTGGCGCGAACGAGGGGCTGGCGATTGAGGACCCCGCCGAATTTGCCGGCACGCTATTCCGGCATTTGCTGGAAGTAAGAGGAATCGCAATTTACGGAAAACTGCGCGCCCGTCACACCGAATTGGCTAACCTGACGACATTCACGAGCACCGTGGTTGCAGGAGGAGGGGGCGGTGACCGCACGCTCACCTCGCCTGCTGGCCCTCTTGTGTTGGCCGAATATCAATCCGCGCCACTGTCGGAAGATATACAGGTAGTCAACAAAGTCAGTCAAAACCTGCACGCAGAAATTCTGTTGCGATTGCTGGGGCGGGAAAAAGGCACAGCGGGAACAGTTGAGGCCGGTTTAGAAGTGTTGCACGGATTTTTGAACAATGCCGGTATTTCGAGCGACGAATATGACTTCCACGACGGCTCCGGACTGTCACGTCAAAACTTGGTCACGCCGCACGCGATCGTGCAACTTCTCCAATATACGTCCGGTCAGCCTTGGGGTAATGAGTTTCGCCAATCGCTTCCAGTGGCTGGCGTCGATGGCTCTCTCGCCGATCGTTTTAAGGACCTTCAACCCGGAGTGCAGGTATTCGCTAAGACCGGGTCGCTCGGTGGCGTTAAAAGCCTCTCGGGATATGCCGTCACCTCGAAAGGCGAGCAGATTGTTTTTTCGATCATGTCGAATAACGAGAGCGCACAGACCAAACGTGTAACCGACGCAATCGACAGCATCGTCGAGGCCTCCGTTCAGCCAACGACCAAATAGGGTCTAATCTCTTTTCCAATCTGCCGCCCCAGAAAGCGCCGGTTTGGCCAGCAGCATCTATAATTGCTCGGCAAAAAGTTCTAGCAAGGAGGAACTCGTGTCGCAATCCATACCTGATAAGTACCGCGATCTTTTCAGCAAGCGCGCATTCGCCAGCCTGGGAACATTGATGAGTGACGGTTCGCCGCAAGTGACGCCGGTTTGGGTGGATTTGGACGGCGACCTGGTGGTCGTCAACACTGCGCGGGGACGCCAGAAGGACAAGAACATGCGCCGCGATCCGCGCGTGGCGCTGGCTATTATCGACCCCGAAAACCCATACCGGTATCTTGAAATTCGCGGGCGGGTTGCTGAAATCACCGAGGAAGGCGCCGACGCGCACATCGACAAGATGGCAAAGAAGTATTTAGGCGCCGACAAATATCCTTACCGGCAATCAGGCGAGGTGCGCGTGATGTTCAAGATTCGCCCGGAGAGAACCAGCACGATGGGGTAGGCCTGACGGAAGGCTCATTTTTTCAAGGAGTCACTTCTCAGTGACCACCTCGTTTGCTCACCTGAATCTCTGCGCAACTGATCCGATAACTCACCTTTGCAGTTCGACATTTCGGCGGCTCTTTCGAGAAGTCACAGTCCTCGAGTACGACCGGCGCTGTTAAGCAATTCGTCCGAACGATTGCCCGCGTGCCGGAACTCTTGCATCCTGCAACTTTGGACAATGGGCTGTGCCTTACGATGCAGGCGGAGCAAAGGAGCACCGCCGACAACACGATCGGCAATCGAAAAGACATGGAAAATTCCTTTTTATCCAATTCGGACTTGAGACCAATATCGGAACTGGAGTCGGTTTCTTCAGAAGGAGCGTGTGCAAAAGAGAGCACGAAAGGCGTGTGGGGCATTTCGGGGGAGTCGCTACTTCCACCACCTGTCGTGCAGCGCAATGAGCACGCTGATCGCCGTAGTCAGCACGGCATTGACCAGCCGATCATAAACACCACGGCGAACGTCGTTGCGCTCCAAAATCCCGAGCCTGTTCTCGATGATGCTGATTCGCCCCGGCTGGGCTCCACCGGCGAGCATTTCCATGGTCGCTTCTAATCGCGCCAGCTTGGTTAGGACTTCGCATTGAAAGTCGCTGTCGGTGACGCGCACCACGAGCGGCTGCTTCGTCGTTTCATGAACAGCCGCCGCGGATTCGCGGTTTTCTTGGGTTCGGTTGGGCATAAGAACGGCTTTGGTTTAAGTTAGCGGGAAATCCACATGCAAGGCCGCCGACACGCGCGAATACTTTGGCGGCGACGACGCGTCATACTGACGCAAAAAATAATCCTGAACTCTTGTCAGGCGCGGCAGCGTGAATATCTGTGTGGTAAAACGTCCGGCGAGATTCTCGTCATTCGAAGGCCCCCAATTCGAATCACTCCAGCGGACCTCTATGCCACCTCCGCTCGATGGAGTCAGTCCCGCATCGATATTCACTGTCGTGGACGCGACGTCCACGATCTGCGCCGAAGTCAAATCCGCCAACACCGTGGAACCGACCTGCACATTCGTGATCTGAGGAATATTGATCGGTGTCTCGACCTTTGCCGTTTGGAAGTCAAAAGAGAGCGTCTTGGCTGAATCATCAGCGAACCCAATCTCGTACATGCCGTGCTCGCCGGCGAGGTCGGTGAAGGTGATCTCGACTTCCCGCACGATAGCCTGAAAGTTCGCAGAACACGAAGGCACATTCACGTTCAGCGCGTCTCCAGGGAAAATATCCTGCGCGCCGCCGGGAAGAAAATCGCTCCAGACCGCATATTTGCCGGTCCAGCCTGCGGTCGCGCCGTCAGACAGCATTGCAAGCGCGGCATTTTCGCAATCAACGCTGGTACGCGCGGCCGGCGATTTAACATGGCGCACGACACTGCGGACCCCGTTATCTATGCCATGCTGCAGCGCAGCGATGCTCGCCGGGTTCGTGACTCGCGCGAAGGACCGTCCCGCAGTCATCAGCAGAGCGCTACCGCGCTGTCCGCGATAGTGTGCCTCGATTTGCTGATTCACCGCCGGAACGTATTCACTGAAAAAATCGAGCGTCGTTCCCGAAATAACGTTGCATTCACATCCGGCTGAAAGCGGGCCGACCAGCCGGGTTACGAAGGGTTGATCTTTCAAGGCAGTGCGCACTTCCACGTTGATCGCTTCAATCAGTCGCGTGAAAGAAATAGAGCAATACAGATTTTGCGAATTCACCAGAGCATACGTGCAGAGCGGCGGTGCGCCCTGAATCACTCCGTCGTATAAAACAATTCCCGGTGCGACAGTGGTGGCGGGGTTGCTCGGATCAATGTCCTGAACCTCCAGCACCAGCCGCACGGCAGCCGAGATTGTTCCGCCGCCAATTCCGCTGCCTGCGGGATTTGCCGCACAGTGGAATGTCTGTTCTTGCCGGTAAATTTCCTGCGAGTATATTCGCGTGCTGAGCACGTAATGATGGTTGCTGGCGATGCTGACGGTTGTGCCAGTTCCCATCCCATTAACCAATGCCTGAATTTGGGACCCAGATCCGCCGGGTGAAACCTGGAACCCGGCGATGCAGTTCGCTACGGAGATACTTCCGAGATAGAGTCCGCCGAGAACTCCCGTAGAGACACTAGACGCGAAGACCACGTCACCATGCTCAATTACCCAGCTTCCGCCTAGCTCGACATTTTCGACGAAGGTAACCGTGGTCGCGCCATCCGTCCCGTTCCCGCCGCTGAGTTGTAGTTTTCCGTTTCCAACGGTTATCGTTCCCGACGGATCGATCTTCGTCCATCGGATTGGATCAAGCGTCGGACCCGAGTACTCCTCGTTAAAGATCGCCGTACTGCTTTTGGTGAACGGAGTTTGCGAGAGATAGAACCTGGTTGTAAGTCCGTCACCAATGAAGTAGTCACGAACGTAGGCCTCAGGTTCAATCTCTCCAAATACAGTAAGGTCATTTGTTAATGCGTTCGTAGGCCGCAACATCAGCCCCTGGGGCGAGAAAGTCGGGTCGGATTCATTGAGCACATGAGCTATCGCGCCCACCGGCGCAAAGATCAATGTGCCATTCAGGGTGCGGTAAGCGGCGCGGGCCTCGATGGCGATATTAGCTGCATGTTGCGACCACTTCTCCTGCGGATCAGGAACATAATGCGCAATCGTATCCATCTCCTGAACCCCGCTGGTGTCAAAACCCCCGGCGACTGCGTCCTCGGTCAGTTGCAGGAGCGCGTCACCGGCGCTCCGGGCCACAAAAGGGCTGCGTGCCGAAAGCCGCTTCTGGTCGAGCAACGCTTCATCGCTCTGCGCAATAAAGTTATAGCGGTACATCGCTCCGCGCTCGCCCCAGCCGAGATATTCGTACTCAGGCGCGGCAGTGACATATCCGGTAAAGACATCTTGTCCATTCGTCCGGCCCAAGGTTACCCGCGCTCCGCGCACGGGCACAATAAAATCCGCGCCGACTGAAAGCAGACTGAAGCGCAATTCTGAGACTTCATTCAGCTTGCGCGTAAGCCGCGGCGCGCGAGAAGCATCGATGTCAGCCGTGTAGTCGCGAAGTCCAACGCCATCGAGGTTATCAATTTGGAGTTTCATGCGTATTCTCGGGATTCTCTTGCTTTATCTCAGGCACGGTCATTCCGAGGAGCCGGCTCCGAGGAATTTGCTTTTCTCTAACCGAGAGCGGTTTCCTCACCCGCGAAGTAATTCGGAATGAAGCCGGTTTAAGCTGATGGCTGAAAGCTCAGTACATTGCCGCCATCGCGGCAGGAAAATAACTGCGATAGCACACGGCAATTTGCCCGTCGTTTTCGTCCGTGTGCGGAAGGGCAATGAATGCTGCATGGAGCGTTGTTGCCGAAATCGGCTTTGAAATTTCGATTTGTTTTTCTCTTTGCACGGTCGGAGACAACGTCGTCGCAGTCGGGTGCACCGTCGTTGCGGGGCTCAGGCGCGGATAGTGGAAGCAAATCCGGCCACCGGATTCTTCTTCGAGCACGAACAATGCCGACCACTCTTGAAAAAAAGCGCCACCTTCGCGATCGACGAACGCGACAACTTTCTGCACGTTCATCCCCGTGGCGGGAGCTCCTGCTAATAAAGGTTGTGCCAGCACCAGTGATGTAGTCGTGAGCTGCGCAACCCGGCCGATGTTGAAGGTCACACGTCGTATGTAATTCGGATCTTGATTTACGTCGGTCGCGCTGTTGACATAGGCGCCAGCAATCCCCGCACCCACGTATCCGGTCTGTTGCTGATAATCAGCGTCCACCGCGATTACGTCGCCAATAGAAAATCCACTTACCACGCCGACACCCACGTTGATCTGCGTCGCGGTAGATCCTGAAAGAACCGCCGCAGCAGGCAACGGAGTTCCGCCCGAAGGCTGTGCTGCCGCGTTCGGATCAGAAGCCAGGACATTCATGTGCTCAGACCCTCCGGCGAGTGCCATTTGCAGCTTGCCCCACTCGCGAAAATCGAATTCGATGCGAGCATCGAGAATGCCCCGAAATTGCGCCGCCGCAGCGCCGCGGATTCCCGCGCGCAGCGGCTCGTTCGGGGTGAGGCTGATCCGCTCGAAGTTATCAATCCAGCCCAGGTCGGTCCATGGGGCTGGAGGGGAATTGAGCAAGCCATATTTGCCGGGATCGAACAGGGCCGGAGCTTCCGTCGCCCGGTTCACCGGCGCGAAATAGGCGCGCACACGCTGGTTCACCGGAACCATTCCGGCACGAATTGCAAAGCTGCTCATAATAGGATCACCTGATTCAGCACTCAGCACTCAGCATCAGCATTCAGCGATACCAACGCACTGTCATTCCGAACTGCTTCAGCGGTGAGGAATCTGCTGTTCGCGTTCAAAAGCGGGACCCTCGGATCTGAAAGCCTGTTTGGAGCGAAGCCCCAAGGATTCTCGGAATGACACACTCAGGATGACAACGCTTTGGTGTGGCTGAGTGCTGAGTGCTGATTGCTTGTTTCAAAAACTTATTTCGGAAAAGAAGAACACCTTCAGGCTCGCCGTCCGCTCCAGCCGTACTCCCGTCGTTCCTCCCGGCAAGGCTTCTGTTCGCGGAGCTTCGCTGCCCATAATTTTCCCCAGCACGGGCGTGGTCCACACAATGTTGGTCCCGAGCGCCGCCGGAGGAGTTTGCGTGTAGTCCAGCTTCGGCGTCGTTGCCGGCAGGCAGATACTGATGAGTTCGGTATCCAAAACAGCCAGCGTTCGGCCACGGTCCACACCCGATTCCACGGTTCCGAATGTGTGATAAGAGATCGTGCATTCGAGCGAAAGCATTGCGCGATCGCCAGTGGGCTGTACCGCCTGCACCGCGCCCCACTCAATGTAGAACGCGTCGGGCAGCGGCTTTACCGGAATGACGGCTTCGTTTTCTGCGACGACGATTGCCGGTCGCGAGACCCCGTTGAGCGTGATCGTGCGCTGCGGATTTAACGCAGACAGGCGGTTGCGTAACGTGATGTAGAAAGTGTCTTTGGTAGGTTGCATAAATCAGCTCTGGTTCGCCTCTGGTAACCTGGATCACTGAGCGGTGAGCGATGAGCAGCGACCAACAGCCACCCGGTTGCTCATCGCTCAGAGCTCACCGCTCGCCGCTTCATTCCACTCCCACCACCCGATACAAATACGCGGTGCCCGCAAAATACTCCGTGCTTATGCTTTCGACGTGAAATAGGTCGGCTTGAAACTGAATTGCGAGCGCCTGGTCAAATAGCGCGTCCGCAGATTCTGCTCCCTCTGCATCGACAGCGTTCGCTATTGCCGATGCAGAGATCATGAACTCGAGCCGTACTCGCGGCCCTGTTGCTGGCGCAGGAAGCGTGCGCACCACCACCGGCGAGATCATCACTTGCTGCACGCCAGGATCGGTCAGCCCCAATTGCATGTTGTCCGTTCCGCTTTCTGGCAACGGCAATATCAGCCGTATCTGATCGCCGCCGAGCGCGCGCAACAGTGCATCGGCGGCGCGCATCACCGCAGTTCCTGCTATGGCCATGGTTGTCTCGTTTTCGTTATCTGGTTTTTTGGGCAACAAAGGGAGCGAGCAGCGCTCGCACTGTTGCGTCGAGTAGATCCGGAGCGAAGTAGTCCATGCGGAACTTGTCCATGCGGCCGGTCTTCACATTCACCGCCGGCGTTGCCTGCGCATTGCGCACGATCTGAGCACACGCATATTTCACTGCATCGGGAATCGTGGCGTAGCCGGCAGTGTAGGTCAGGTCCACTTCGCTGTACCAAAGTCCCATCAGATTCAGCGGTAGCGTAAGTTCGCCGGTCGTGGGATCAATATCGATCGACGAAGCATCGATGTTGCTCCACGTTCCCGGCAGTCCGAACATGAACGCCACATCCAGTCGAAGATCGCTGAACGGCCACTCACCACGCCGCGGCATCGTATATCGTCCGCGGCCTGAGACAATCGCTGACGTTGCCGGAGCCAAAGGCGCGAGCGGCAAATAAGTAAGGTGGACTGTGTTGCGGTCCGGCATCATGCGAACGCGCTCTTCATACTGCGCAATCGCTAGCGTCGCCCTTCGGCAATGCGCGTCGATCAGCGATGACGCAGCTCCAACGAGCGCCGGGTCCGCCGTCGTATCCACTCCATAAAGTTGATATTCAGTTGGGTCAAGATAGTTCATAAAAATCCTGGCTTTAGGCGTCAGGCTTCAGGCGTTCGGTTTCGGATTGCTGATCACGTTCACTGCTCCTGAGGTGGTAGCGACCGCTGATAGTCGAATACCGGAGGAGACATGAGCGCGCAATCCTGAAGCCTGGAGCCTGAAGCCTGAAGCCGAGTTTTACCGGTCCACTTTCACTTCGTAGTGCGCGTACGACGCACCTTTCACCACGACCGCGCCGAACTTCACCACGACGTTTTGTGAAGCCAGGCTACTCGGCAATCCGAGCTGGAAGACGCGTGGATTGGGATCGGTGAGCCAGTGATACTCGATCATGTCCTCGCTCACTATGTACGCCGGCAATACTGCCGTGCCGCTGCCGGGCGTGCCGGTGTAACCAATCGCCCACTCGGGAATCAGTGGCAGATCGCCGGCTTGTGTGCTCAGCGCCTTCACGCGGAAGCCGCCCGTGATCTCCACGGTGTTGAGGACGACGTTATAGTCCGTCTTCATTTCGCGATCGATCAGGTCGAGCAGTACCGGGTTGGCATAAATCGCCGTCGGCTTGGCTGCGAAGCTGGAGTTCGCAACCATTTGCGCGACCGTCGACTTCAGGCCGTCCACGATGCTCGCCGAAGTTCCGATCGTCGTCGTGTTGCCGCCGGCCTCGATCTGTCCGATTGCGCCGAAGTATTGCAGCGTGCTCGGAGTTGAAAGCGAAGTGTCGTTGCCGTTCCACAGCGCAACATCATGCGTGTGCATGATTCCATCGACGGCATCGGCCAGGTCCTTCGCTTGCAGATACGCAAACTGGCTCTGCTGGCTTCCGACTTCGAGGTCGAACAGGTTGTAGTTAATCTGTGAAACCAACGCCTTCAAAGGCACGCTACGTTCAACACGGTTGGGCGATTGAGTGGTCGGCGCGATGTTGCGCGGATCGACAAAGGCCTGGGCCGCGGTTGGTTGCGGAATCGCCAGTTCCTCGAAGAATCGCGAGGGGTGGCCGGTTGCGGGCACTTGCTTGATACGCTGTCCGAAAGCGCCGCGGCGGCGGACGATGTCCGTAATTTCAGTCTGATATCGATTAACTTCCACAGCACCCGGCCCAAGGAAATCTGCGGCCGCGTGCAGGTCAATAAATTGTCCGTTCATGTTTTTTGTTTTCTCCTGGAGAAAGATTTATCGGCTCGAAAATTACCTGTCGCAAATGGCTGTCAGCCATTGGTCTTCGGTCATCCCCAACTATTCCAAACGCGATGTCATTCCGAGGGACCTTTAGGTCCGAGGAATCTGCTTCTCGTTCGCGAACAGCAGATTCCTCACCGCTAAAGCGGCTCGGAATGACAGTGGGTTAAAAGGGTGTGCTGATGGCTGGCAGCTGTATTACTCGATCATTCCTGCGCGGGCCATCTCAGCTTTCACAGCAATACGCTGCTCGACGCTGAGCGATTGCAGAGTTTTGTCGAGCGCTCCGGCTTCCAACTTCTCGCCTGACTCGACGCTGTTCTTTGCCAGCAGCGCGGAAACAAACGGAGACAACGTTTTGCGGGTCGCCCGCGCTGCCTGAGCTTTCAGATCAGAGTTCGCTTTCTCGAGTTCGGCCACGCGCCGCTCAAGCTCGCGCGCACCCACTGCATTGACTTCGACGCCACGCTCCTCAACCGCTGCAACGATGCGGTCCACCTTTGCGCCGAGTGCTTCATGTTGTGCGTCCAGCTTGCCCAGGACGCGGTCCAAGGTTTCAGCCGCAATCGCCAAACGATCGGCGGCAGCGGCCAGTTGTTCCAATGTTTCGTTCTGTTCCATGAGTTCTCCTTTTAGCCATTCAGTCATCAGCCCTCAGCCGTCAGCCAACTACAAAAGCGATGTCATTCCGAACCGCTTGAGCGGCGAGGAATCTGCTGTTCCCTGATGAAAAAGCAGATTCCTCGGACTTAACCGGGTCCTCGGAATGACAAGGGTTTGTTGCTAAAAGCTGATGGTTGATGGCTGAAAGCTCTTGCTACTCCAACTCGATCCAAGTATCTCGATACGCAGCTTTGTCGCGGCGGAGAATCGCGGCGCCGGTAAACGTCACGCGCGTTAGCGTCCAGACCTTCGCTCGCGTATCAGCCACGCTGGCATCGGCAATTTCATAGGACATGCCCAGCGAATTTCGCGGCCGCTTCCGCGTCGATGCTGTTGCGTGGACAACTCCGGAGTCGATCTGCCTTACGATTTCCGGGAAGTCCTTCGCATAGAGATATCCGCTGAGCTCCAGTTCTTTGCCAACGATCTCCGCACGCGTAATCACCCCGACCTTTCTGCGCGCGTCGTGTCGATCAAAGCTCGGGGAATAGTCGAGCGCCATCCCAAGCAAGGACGGTAACGCGCGTTCCGCCGCGGCCCGCGTAAGAATGACGCGATGTCCGCGCGATCCCGCCGGCGGCTTGTCAGAAGGAGTGTCGACAAGCGTCAGCACGCCGCGAAACGCTTCTCGGTTCGGATGCCCATGCACCGCTGGCATCGCAATCGCCATAGATGAAAGTTGAAGGGTCATGATTGCGTTTGGCTCCTGTGTTGGCTTTGAGCAGCGAGCAATGAGCGGTGAGCAGACGCAACTTCGTCCTCGCAGCTCACTGCTCGCCGCTTTTGCCGACTGCTGAATGCTGAGTGCTGAGTCCTTACAATGGCGGCAGCCCGCGCATTCGTCTCACTTCGTTTACGGTGAGTACGCCGGATTGAATCAATATCTGCTGAATCTGCGCTTCTTCCATCGCGTCTCCTGGGCCGTCCACATCGGTGAAAACGAATTCGAGGTCGTCCCAGCCGAGTTTTTTAGAAATTGCGCCGCGCGTAAGATATTCCGCCAACAATCGCGCTGTCGGCACAATCGCTTGACGGAACGCCTGGTCATTCATCTCAGCCGCGGTCGAACGGTTCACGTCACGCTCTAAGCCCAACGACTGCGGAGGCAGATCGAATGCATCAGCGATAATGCGAAGCAAGAATTCCTGCCACTGTAGTCTCAGATCAGCATCCGTACCGCCGCCGAAGCGCAGCACTTCCGGCTTGTTTTCGACAGAAAGAATCGGGACACGGCCAGTGCCTTCAATCTCATCTTGCCACCAGCGAATCAGCCGCTCGTGGTGTTCAGGCGTCAGATTCTGCAACCAGAGCGCGTACTCGACGACCGAGTTCGAAGCCAGCTTGCTCGCGTAACGGTGCGCGCCCAGAAAGGCATTGATTGCCTCGAATGCAACCTCAAGTCGTCCAAGACCAAACGGAGTAAATGTCCGCGGGTTCAGGCGAACGTAGATGAGCTCATCATCCGTGAGCTGAATGTTGGCATTCGGTCCACCTTTCGCCGTCACCTGCTCATAGCGAATCGAAGCGGGGGATCCATCCCAGTCGGCGCGAATGTTAATGGTCGATCCATCAACCGGCCACAAGGCCAGCGGCTGATCGGGATCGCCCGTGACGTCGACTTCAATCGCGCCGAAACCGCCAACGATCACGTCTTCGAGCACCTGCTCTGACAATGACCGGAACGAGTCATCTGGATTTGGCGAATCGAAGTTGCGCGTGAGAATTTGCACGCGAGCTTCGGCATCCGGCAACTCCGGCGCCCCGGGTTTCGATTGCACGCGCCATCGCATACCGGCGATGTGGTCCTTGATCGTGTTAATCGCCCGCCGCGCCACCGGAATCTCCGAAAAGCGCCGCAGGTTCATCGCCGTGGGCTTAGGCATGGTCTGAGCCCGCGGGCCATAAGCGTTGAGTATCGACGGGAGCGGCACCGTTCGACGCTTGCTTTCAATCTGCCCGGAAGACGCACTTCCGGCGAACAGACTTCCGGCTTGTGCCAGTCGGTTGACGAAAGACACTCCCGCAATCCGGCGCATTGCGCCGCGTACAGAATTTGTAATTTTCATGGGATTAAAAGAACCTTCAGCTATGAGCACTCAGCATTTGCTCGCGCTGGGACCACTTACCTATTCGTTCGGACAGATTAGCGACCCCAATGCACCACTCGTGTGGTAAGCATCGCAGCAAACATAGTTGCTTTCGACTATTACGGTAGATATGCAAGAGGAGTGAACTGCAAGAACAAAAGCAATCCAAAGAATCCAGCACACGCGGCAGGAACACGCGCGCGCCCTTTTGCCAGCGCCGCAAGAACTAATCCAACCAGACAGCCAAGCGCGCCAATAATGCATATCCAGTTGAGCAGTGCAGTTTCGTGGACAGACGATTGTCCTCGCGTCAACGACCGCCAACCATACGCCAACAAGAAGCACGCACCGGCAAACGATACCAAGATTAGGGCGAATTGTAGCGCCCTTTTCCGTAAATCGTTTGTGGACTGACGATCTGTTCGAATCCAGCCAGTCCAGGCAAAGACCAGAGAGATCGGACTCGCCAGGAACACGCTTACCATACCGATGGTCATTGTGACGATTTGGAAGTAGCGCCAGATCTGTAATGTCATACTGCGTCTATTTGAAAAATACAGTACATCTGGACCAACAGAGAGCCAACTAATATTGCTGTCCGCTGACTTCCTTTTGCGAACAAGCCAATCACGAGAGCTACAGCGGCAATCATCGAGATCAGCTTTACAAATTGCACCCTGACGGTCGGATCGTTGAAGTCGAAGCCGTATCTCCACTGGTAAATAGAGGAAGCCCACGCAATCGCGTAAGCAGCCAGGACGCAAATCAGACCGACCACTGCCGGCCAAGTACGCCAGCCCCCGCGTTCCTTCCAGGTATCTCGTGCGCCAATAAGCAGCACCGCGAGAGTTCCAACTGACATTCCTGCGTAAAGCGTGACCCCGGCAAGACTCTGGATAATCGCCTTCACGCCGTCATTCTATCCTGAGATGCAGCACCTTATACCTTCAGCTCTGCTCTGATCCCCTCCGCGATTTCTGGCATCTTCGCCGCAGGCGCCACTACGATTCCGCTCTCCTGCATCATCTCCAACGTGAAGTTGACTCCTTCGCTGCGCGGCAGGTCATCATCCACTATCGCCGTCATCCATGCGGTTACGCCTTTCTTCTCTTTCATGCTTGTGGCGATCTGCGGGAAGCGCGCCGCGAGGATCATTCCTGGCTCAACCCGCTGTGCGAGAGAAACAGCCTGCAGAAATTTGAACGACTGGCCGCTGGCATAGCCAAAATCAATCTTCAGTGGATCGCCTGGCCGCGTGTATTCGGCCATGGAGATGTCCGGAGTCAACAGGTGCAAAACTCCCGCCTTCTCCAATTCATCGGTCATGTAGCCAAGAATCCGCTGCCTTCCGCTCCGCTCGCGTCTCTCGCCCGGCGTAGGCGTTTCCAAATACATCGAACTGAGCCTCTCCAGTTCCTTCGCAGGAGACTCACCCAGCGATCCCTGCAACGACTGGAACTGAATCATGTTCGACCATGAATCATTCATCCGCTTCAGCAACTCCGCGCGCTTCGGTGGGTCCTGCAAATCCCGCCGAATCTCGCGTTCCAGAGCAGCTAATTCGTCTGAATCCACCAGTGGATCGAAGCAGTGCAGCCGCCGCAGGTTTCGCGTGAAGCGCACGTCGGCGAACCCACCTGGTTTCCCGCGCTCCGCCCCAATCACCGCCACGCCAAGGTTGATGCTTTCACCCTTGGTGATGTCTCCTGCGTAGCGCAGCAGGAAGAATTCGATTTGTTGTAAACCAGCCATCAGCCCTCAGCCACTCTCATTCTTGTCATTCCGAGGACCTTTAGGTTCGAGGAATCTGCACTTCGGTCGGTAACTGCAGATTCCTCATCAAAGCGATTTCGGAATGACATCCATGGGAGATGCGCTCAACAGCTAGTTCTCAATCCATCCTGGAAACGGATTCCTCACCGACACTCGAAAACAGTTGATCAGCTCCCGCACTCGCGCTCTTCGTGCCAGTAGTTCACAGCCCAGTTTTTCGAGCGCTCCCAAGTCACTTCGGTACCATTCCGGCGGAATCTGTTCTGTCTGCCTCCAGACATCTTTCTCACAAAAGTTCTCAATCCGCGAAAGCCACGGCTCGAACGACTCCCAGCCTTTCACGCACGCATACGCTTCGTTGCGAGCGAATACGCCTCGCAGCGGATAATCCGGAAACGTCCATTCCCCCGCGTTGAAGCAATATCCCTGGTCGATAAAAGTTGCGGTGTACTTGCGTTCGCGCCCTCTGCGCCAAAATGCTGCCTGCCGTCCGTTGGCGTTGCCCGTCCATTTATCAAGAGCAAGCATCCCGGCAAAGGCGTCGACATTTCGCAGCCGATCGAATAACTCGATCGGCAGCCAGTCGAGCACACGTCCTTCTCTCGGATCAACAACATATTGCGATCCAAATTGCAGCCCCGCTTCACACGCGATCACATTCCCCGCCAGCTGAATGTTCAGCTCCGGCGAGTGCTTAATCAGCCATTCGCCAACCTCTACAACTTCCGTCACCGGAACCGGTAAGCCCACCCGCTCGGCCAATCGCGAAGCCAGCAACTCGTTCGCGAGCACCCGCAGGTGTTGCGGGTTATTGCGGAATTTGACCACATAATAATGATGGTCAGAGCACAGCATTAAATGGCTCTGTGCTCCTCCGCGCATCCTGCGAACGTGTTGGACCGCCGTAACAGGCAAGCAATTGTGCTAACTCAATTTCTCTCAGGGAAAGGAACCTAATTCCAATTTGGAACTCTGTGACGGCTGAACATCTCAGGCCTGTGGATATCGTCGATCGAGTCTCATTTCATTGAAGAACCACCTGCGGCAATCACTTCACGAATCGCATTAACGACAGCCTCTGGCGCGTACAACTGAATTTCGTGCCCGGAATTGGGAACTGTCACTTGCTCGCCGCGAGTCGATAGTTTTGCCATACGTGCCTGCTGGGCTTTATGTTCGCGGACGAGTACCGCCGCGTCAGGGCCTGGATACTCGTATTTATCTCGCGTGAGAACAATGAGAGGCAAGTTGCCAAGCGGGTTCTTTTTTGTCTCACACTCTGCGTACATCCTTGCCGAGATTTCTGGCATGTAGTCGTCATCTTCCGCGTAGTACTTCGGTTGTCGAAACGCCCACAAACGGACCTGCTGTGCGAATTCGGGCAATTTGTCGTAAGGTGCTTCGATCTTTGGAGGCGGCACTTGTTTCAAGAAATCTGCTATCTTCGCCAACTCCGCCGCGGAAAGTTCATCACTGCTACTCACGCTCGTTCGCGGAGAAGGTACCGGGCGATCTTTCGCGAGCAGCCGCATCCTCTTTATCTCTCCATTTACTGAGAGTTGGGCGTCTTCGCTGTAGGCATCCACCAGTACGACTCCCACCACTTCCTGCGGATATCGTCCTGCGAAAATCCGAGCGATCATCCCTCCAAGCGATTGGCCAACGACAACGTAAGGGCCATGCTCGCCGGCCGCCGCAAGCAGACGATGTAGATCAAACACCTCCTGATCCATAGTCCTCGGTTTCGGTCCAAGATCACTCCAGGCTGCTCCACTCCGGTCGTAAGAACAGACACGCGTATACGCGGCGACCTTGGGTTGCACTAGCGCCCAATCGGTTGAAAACGCACCACCGCCAGCCGATAGTACAACCGGTGGTTTGCCTTTTCCCGCGCACTCGATGTGCAGGCGATACCCACCCAGGTCAATCATGCGTCCGGACAGAGGCGGAACTCCATCTTTTTCACCCTTCGGAACGGGAGCCGCACTGGCGAGCCATCCTGAACCTAACGTGATCCCTACGCAAAATGCTGCAAGCAAGGCAGACTTCATGCGTGACAGTGTAAATGCAGCCTCGCGGTCCATCCTTTATTTATATGCACTCCCCGCGACCGCCTCCCGCCCCGCCAGCGCAATCGCCATAGCCATGACACAGTCATCGTGACTGCCCGAAGCGTTACCCATTCCGCCACTACCCCGTCGAATAAACGTCCTGCACTCTGCTAACAACCTGGAACTCTGAAACAGCTCGGGTTTAATCGCCAGAATCGCCGCCAGGTTCTCGATCATCGCCGGCTTCGTCACCGCAGAAGTCAGCCATCCCTCCTGACTTCCATCTCGAAATACATTCTGATATCCAGCCGCCCGCAGATTCGCCAATACGCCGTGTCCATGATTGTTTCTTTCCACTACCAGCACCGCCTGGTTGTACATGCGTGCCAGCTCTATTAACTTCATCGCTAGCTCGCGCGGAGAATAATGTCCGTGCAGCTCCGCGCACTGTATTGCAGTTTGTCGATCGATCACCTCCCCGCAGGCGTAGTCACCATCCGTTCCACCTCCAGCCCGATCCACTCCGATGATGTATTGCCTCGCCGCCCGTGCTGGGAACCAGATCGCGAGCCTGCCGTTTTCCCGGACCGAACTGGGCGCCGTCACCGCAGCCAAGGCCCGCTCGATCGCATCCAGCTCGAACACGCATTCTCCCGAAGCTCGAAAACATGCAACTGGGTCCTCGGCATACTCTTGCGCCGCCAAGCCTCGCAGTTGCGCGCGATTAGTCCTTCTCCACGCGATCTGCGCATCGCTCAAACCAACGCGCCGAACAAGGTCTTCCTCTTCACCGGTCAAAGCGCCAGTCTCAACTCCGCTGTTGTCTCGATATCCATCGTCATACCACCACGGGAAAAAGTGCCTCCGATATCCAGTCTCATCCGCCCGCTGCCATTCCTCATAAAAAGTTCCGCCAGCGCCGTTCGGCGTCGATTCCAGAACAATGTCTCCATCGCTCGGCACGGCGGCCCGTAGCGAAGCCAGCGCCTCTTCCGGTTCATGCAGCCAGCGGGCGACCTCCGAACAATGCAAATTGTGGATGGTCAGCCCGCGGCCTGCATTTACGTCCGCCGCGGTGGCCACTCGATATTCACTATCGAGGCGGGGGAACACCATTTGGCGGACATTGGCGCGTGAGCGGATGAGCGCGCCGCGTCTCATCGCCTCGGGCAGGTTCTCCCAAAAGCGATGCACGATTTTGAAAATTTCTTCCGCTGATTCCTGGTCGTGCGCCACCTGCACCGTCATCGTGCCCGGGCGCGTGATTGTCTGGATAAAAAATCGCGCGGCAACATAGGTTGTGATCCCCATTTGCCGCGCTTTCAAAACTATGTTCCGATGTGAACAGTCTTGCGAAAATTCCCGCTGTGCGCGATTGAGTTGCAGCCCGACCAAACCCCGCGCCTTGCTGCGTACCCGCAACAAACCCGCAACAAGGAAATCGCGGACACTTATTTCCCGCACACCGCGCGTACCCGCAATCTTTTTATCCAGCAAGTGCCCGAGCCGCTGCAGAAAAGCAAGATCAGTCACACTTTTCACCCAACCTACAGAGGACTCAAGAACCGATGCTTTTCCTTCGTGTACCTTAGCGTCCTTCGTGGTAAGAATTGACAGCTACTTCACTCGGCCATCACTTTCCGGGACCAGAGCATACGCTCCTATTTCCCAGCTACTCCCGAACAAAGTCTGATCGGTCCCCATTAAGTCGAATTTGAATTCCGAGGTGAGCGAGGCTCCCGCATCGGCAACCGGCGAAGCTGCTGTCGGACGAACATCCACTGGCAGGCCAGTGACAGAATCCGCATAGTAAGTCGTGCCAGGATTCTGTTGCGTGCCGAGCAGGTAATTAACCAGCTGTGTATTGGTCATCAACGTTGCGCCTGACTGCTTCAACGTGTTGAGCATTACTTCCACCTGGTGCGCGGGCAGTTCGTTCACGTGCCAAAAAATTCCGATCGGCAGCCCCCAGACGGCTGACTTGAACACCAGCGCGCGCAGCTTGTTCGCTAATTGAGCATCTGTCAGGTTTTGAAAGTTCGGTGCAATCCCCTGGCTCAAAATGTTCTGCACATTGATTCCGCTCGCCATTACAGTTGCGGCATTCGGAGAAGGTTGCAGTACGCCCGACCCTCGTGCCCCAGCGTAGCCGGCTGCAACCGCAATCGCCTCGGTCGACGTATCTTCGTAACTCCCCGGATAAACATAGACTCGATTTGCAGGCAATCCGGTCAAATTCGCGCTCATCCACGCCATGGCCCAGTTCATCTCGTCCGTCATCAGCCGCGCCTTGTCCATCTGCAGTGTGTAAGGCGTGCTCGTGATGTCGATCGGCGCAATGTCCGCCAGGTCTTCGCTTTTTACCGCGCTCTTCATGTTCGGATCCGCAACAACCGAGAACACGCCGCGCTGCAGCAGCGTAAATACGATTCCTCCCAGCGTGTCCAGACCGCTCGGCACAATGTCTGTGCCCGAAGAGCTCAAATCCCAGTTCACCTGTGCTGACGGATCGCCCGGTGCGGTGATCACCAGGTGCTTACTGGAAAGCGAGAGTGTTACGCTGCTCGCTGTCGTGCCGGTGTATTGCAATGCAAAGGCATTTGGAAAAACGAAGTATTGATGCGACACCGAATGCGTGTTTACATCCCAGCCTGAGTTGATCCACGATTGAAATGTCGGCACCAGTTGCTGCGACAGCGGATATCCGGTGACTACCGCAATACTCAGCGGAAAACTCTTCTGCTGAAACATCGGCAGCAGCGATTCAATGTATTGGTGCGATCCATCGATCAGGCCAGGATCGTCATACGTCACCGTGATCCGCGCCGGATACTGCATGAATCCCCGCACATTGGGCGGTGTGTCTGCGGGCAAATTATGTCCGCCATCAATCGGCCCCGGGGTTCCAGTTATGTCCGTTGATATTCCTGTTGCGATGTTGTTCGCATAAAAATGGCAGTAGGAGTACGTCACCGCGCCGGTGTTATCCATCAGGCCAAACGTCCGATTCGCGTAAGCACGGCAGTTCTTCAGCTCGATCTGCGTTGCCGCGTTATCGAACCGATATCCAACGTAGTTCCGGTGCGCGTCGGTGTTGTAGATATGAATGTCTGCAGGAGTGCTGCTGGAATGAACATAGAACCCGATCGGCACGGCTGCATTTGGCACCTGGCTGTCCGCCAGAATGTTCGCCAGCCATATGTGATCGCTATTTCCCTGCACCTGCACGCCATAGCTGTCATACCAGTCGAGCTTGATGTGCTGGATTTCGATGTAATTGACCGAATTGATATTGATCAGCGATTGCCCGCTCAAAATAATCGGCGTGACGGAACCGTACGCAGAAACCGGGTTTCCTCCAGACGAGTAAACATAAAGAATTTGGCTTCCACTGTCGTAGTACCAATCGCGGTTATGTGCCAGTGCGGACTGCGACGTCTGCGAGTTCCCCCATGTACTTCCAAACTGCACGAACTTTAATTGCGGAATGGCTTGCGTCGCACTGAGAGAAATCTGCCAGACACTTCCCGATGTATTTGTCCATTGGGCACTGGTTGTCGTATAGCGACCGGAGAATTCCGGCGGCTGTCCATTGCCATATGCGTCGAACTTGATCAGATTTCCCGCCGCTCCGCTGGATGGCGGCGTCAACCATTCATTCCATACTCCATCTCGTTTGAACAAAATCACATCACCCGGCGAGAAGCTTGCTATCCCAACCTTGAGCAGCGTGCGCCACGGCGTCTGCGGAGACAGCCCATCGTTCGCGTTCGAGCCTGCCGGATCCACGTAATACGTCGTGGCGCTCGCGCCTGCGCAGAGAAACACCATTGCCAGCAGCAAACGGCTTGCGTTCACAGAAGCTCCTGATTTGTCTTGAATTGGACCGGCTACTGCACGCGCCTGTAGGTGATGTACAGTGCGTATGTTCCTGTGCCCGTTGTGCAGGCCGTGTAACTCGTCGAATAAGTAAGATTGTTGCTGGCAGAGTTATTCCAGATCGTCATCGCCGCCTCACCAAAATTCGACAGCGATCCAAGCGCAACCGAGCCGCTCGAAACTCCAGAGCCTTGTAATGGCACGGTCATTGTGCGCGCGCCCGTGCGGTCACCCCAGCCAATCGTGACCGAAACCGTCGCCGGTCCCGGCGATGAGCACGTCGCATCCGATTCGAGATAGACGTTGATCGCATACTCTCCAACCGTAGCTCCCGACAGCAGGCTCGTCGTTCCGATCGCCGCGGTTTGCCCAGTCAAATTCACCGGACCGCCGGAGGTATTGGCAGCATTTTGTAACAGCAACGCAGGTGTATACACCGCGGTGCCGAAGTATCCTGTTGCCGGCCTAAGGGTTGTGGTTCCAACCGAATAGGAATTATCGAGAAACGGCTTCAGGCTCGAAGCCGTATCAATCGCCCAACGAATATTGGAACCAATCCAGAAGCCGATTCCTCGCTGGCTGCCACTGCCTGCATTTTCATTTTTCAGCACGAAGTATGAGTCGCCCTGGTCCCATGCCAACCCGGTCCTCTCCCAATCCGCTGCATCGCTCCAGGTCCTGTAAACTCGCAACGCTTGCGGATTTGTGCTGTTTACTTCTTCGAGCGTGTTCTGTGAGTTCGTGCCGCCCGAGTCCTGATTAAAAACGTTTGTCAGCCCGAGCTGCACCGCCTGACCGGCATTGTCGATGGCCTTCGCGCAATGGCAGGTCGAGTCGAACCAGAAGATCCCAAAATTCGGAATTCCGGTTGGCGCGGTCGTCTCCGCAAGCTGGATTTGATCTGCGGTGCTGCAATTCGCATTTCCGTTGGCCTGAATTCCCGTGGCAAAACTGCCGGTACACTGCGTAGGAGTCTGCGCCAGCGCCTCGGAGGTCGGCACGTTGCCGCTTGTATCAAGCTTCGCAACCTCGAGCAGCGGACCGCCATTTTCTGACACTTGTAATTTTCCGCTCGTACCAAATCCAATCAGCGACTGTCCAGAGCTCGCCGGGCTTAAAGTTCCGAATCCTGTTTGCGTCATCCACGGTCCGGTTCCCGAGGAGGCGAACGAGCTCGCCTGCGTTGCTCCGGTTACCGTCAGCCCAGAATCCATCCGCACATTGGTCTTGAATTCTTTCAGGCTGCTGGTAAGCCGTTCTAGCCAATTGGTTCCGTCGCCGACATTTCCGACGTAGTTTGAGAGCGAAACCGGCGCGCCGAAGCTGATGCCGATATGTGTCGGATCGCCGTCGCCACGGTCATATCCGATGAACGCATCGTTGGCGTCGTTAGTTGGCCGATTGTTTTGTGAAGCGATCGTCTTCTGAAAGTTAGAATCCGAAAGCGTGATGATGTGACTCGGGCCTGTCCCAAGGGTCGGAAAATTCAACCGCCCTTTCAGGTTCAACGTTTGTCCGGCATCTGCGTTGGGCTTTGCGGCAAGAAGCAGCGCACCTTGCTGGACGAAGGTAAACGGCGCCATGGCCGAATAGCAACTTAACCAGATTGGCGTCCAACCCGCCATCGCATCACAATTGGTTGAGACCACCGATGGTTGGCCCATGCCGGCGACCCCAACAATCGCGCTGGGCGTGTTTTGCAGCCATCCCCGTGCCGCACTGAGTACCGAGTTCGAATCCGACGCCGCTCCCAAGACCAGGCTGCCTGGCCAGTAAGTCAGCAATGGGTAATAGGTCGGGGTGGCCACTGTGTAGCTTTGCAATGCTGCCTGCGTGTCCGTGAATGTGCATACCCCGGCTACGCAGGCACTCGAGCGCGCTACTCCGGTTGCCACTGCAAAATTCCCTGTGCCGAACGGCGCCTGCTCTGGTCCAGAAATGGTCACCCGCAGCACATCGAACGTGCTGGCCCCGGCAATGTCAGGCGTGGTCACCGTAATAGTTCCGGTTCCATTCGTGAGCGCACGCCCAGCGTACAACGGATTGCTCGCACCGAATGATGTGTTGTGCGCTACCACGTAATAGCGGTAATCGGTCGTGCCGGTATTCACAAACAGCGGAACCACCCCATTTGGAGCTTGTCCGCCCGAAATCCGGACCGAATTCCCTTGCATTACCACTCCGGCCTCGCCAATATTCCCGGCGGGGTTCGTGCAGCTTCCGACTTCTTCATAAATGTTTTCAAGGTCCAGGCCACCGAAGCCGCCCCGCCTCGTGCCACCGCGCACCCCATATTGCGCAAAGCCTTGAATCACACTGTCGGAAATCCTGAGACTGTTCCCGCTCTCCCAGTCGACTCCGTTTCCAGCACATTGCAGTGAGACGTTCAAATTCTTCAGCCACCCGACCGCCGAGAAGACATTGAACGGTCCGGGTGCGTACACTGCGGACCCGCAAAACGTGCTGTCGCAGCGCAACCCTCCGCCGATGGCTGTATCGAGCCCGTCCAGCAAGAATGCCTGGTCGTCATCCACCTGCACGTAGGTGCCGAACGTGCCGCCGGAAAACGGTAACCGGCTCTCAACGTTTATCAAACGGGTTTTTTGAGCGTTAACCTCGATGAACGGGGCCGTGCCCCCGGACACTGTCGGTCGTCCGCGCGGATTCACCAACGTGACGTCTTGAACCAACGTCGAGCTCGCGGGGTCGCCCACGAATATGCAGGAATCGTTCATCCAACATTCGACAATCGACCCGCTGAAATCGACAGTGATGTCCGAAGCGCGAATTGAAATCCTCGCAAACGCTTTGAGTTCCCCGGGAGGAACGATGACTTTGCCTGATTGCGAAGTTCCGGTCGGATTCGACGGCGTAAATCGTGCCGCAATCAGCGCCTCCTGCAACCCTCCCGACGCGCTTCCGATCGAATAACCCGCGGAATGCGAATTCGCGGTGGTGAACTGCAGCGTTCCCGGTAAACCGTTGCCAGCGCACGTGCCCCCGGTGACTAATGCCGCTTCTGCCGTCCCGGTTCCTGAAATGTAAACGTAATAGTAGGGCTCGCTTCCGGTAACGCCTGCAGGGCATTGCGTCAGATTCACCGTGTTCGTGCCCGGGGTGCCCAGATTGTTCCCAGGTGACTGCGTCCATGCGAAATCGGTCGCGTACTTGATCGCCAACATCCCTGTTGTCAGCCCGGGTCCGCTCCCAGTTCCACATCCGCCCCACGTCGAATCGCCGTGCAAGCAGACTGAATTGTTCGCGCTTCCCGTCCCTAATTCATTAGTCGGAACCAGTCCGCTGAACAAGTCGGCTTTCGCAGCCGTACTGAAATCAACGTAGTGCTTATCAGCCGCCTGCAGCGGCGAGGCCGGGTCCCCCGGCAAGGTTAATGGCCCGGACATGCTGTCCCCGGCCTTTGCCACATAATTTCCGCTTCCCACGTTGGTCACCGCGGAATCCACATATGCCTTGTTCACCGCATCTCCGGACTGTGTGGGCGCGGGCAGACTCGGCGAGACCGCGAACGTCTTTGCGCCAGTGACCGTTTCTGCTCCGCTTAAATGCACCACGGTCGCCAGTTGCGCGTTGACATACTGTTGGGTCGCGGCCTGCATCGCGGGTGTAACCGTTCCCGCCGCCGTGCGCACAGCAGAAATCGTTTCCGGCGAAGCAGTTCCGACTGACCACGTCTCGGTTTTTACCGTTCCATCCGTGAGCTGATACGTGACCGTATAGACCGTCCCTGCGGGATTGGAGCCGGCGTTGGGCGCAAGTTGCGTTGTGAAGCTTCCGTTAGCGCCCAGGGTCACACTTTTGTTTCCCGCCGCCACCGTTACCCCATCCGCCGTGCTGAACGCGGGCCAGGAAATCAGCAGCGTTCCGGCAGCGGGCCCTCCATCCGCTCGAAACACGGTATCGCTGAGTGTTGTTAGCGTCGGCCCCTGTGATAACAGAGGGATAGCCAGAGCCGTCACCAGGCAAACGCCCCGCACCAATGCAAGCGGCCAACAAAAAAGCCGCCATTTCAGGCGGCTTGCGTCCCACATAATTCCTCCGAATCTGAGGCTCGATTAACTCAGCTCAGTCTCCGCTCTCACTTGCTCCTGTAAAAAATTCTGCACGCTGTTGACGTAAACGTCGGCAAAATCCACCACCGGCCGCCGCGACGAAATCGTCTCCATCGCATCGCCCATTTCCCACCCCATCGAACACAGCACCCCAAGCGTCATCATGGCCGCCCGATGCACGCCCGCAGCACAGTGAATGAACAACTTGCTGCCCGCCTGATCGAGGGCTTCCGCCGCGAATTCCACGCCACGCTCGAAGAGCTCCGGCGGCTTGGGTTGAAAATCGTCGTCGGTCGCGTTCCACAGCACCTGAATTCCATGCGGCTCAGCCAGCGGAGTATCGTCGAACTCGATCTGCATGTCGATGATGTGCGTAATGCCCATCCGCGTCAGCTCGGCCATGTTCTCCGGATTCCAAATGCCCCCGCCTAGCGCAATCCGGTCCGTAATCCAGGTAATGTCGATCCCCAAGTTTCGCACTCTCCTGTACGCGAAGCTATGTTCGCCAGCATGCTTTGACGCCAGAATTCCCGTTTGGCGTTGCAGCGCCTGAGCGAAACGTTGTTCCGCGCGTCTGCGATCGTTCAATTTCATTTTACGGGATTGCGCGTTCTGATTTTTCCTCCGCTGCTTGCATCGCTTTCCGCAGCGTCAGGCAACCCCAGCCGAGAGAGCAGTATCTGCGCCACAGAATCTTCCGCCCCGGATTCATCGTCGGCTGAGGCCGGATATAACCCGATCATCTCGAACAGATACTTCATCGCCTGATATTGGCCCTCTTCCCGTACCGCGTCGATCGCCTGCTGCACCATGGGAACCGCATTCTGTGCGACAAGTTCGGTTATTTTTCTGCGCAACGCCGCAAGTTCCAGGGGAGGGCGGGCGTCTTCAGTGCGTGTTCCCATGACATGGCCCAGGGCAAAAGAAAGAGCGCACCGTCAGGTGCGCTCTGTTTTCTCACTCTCTAATTCCAGAATAGCAAATTGAAAAGCAAAGTGTGACACACTTTGCAAATTTTTATTCAGCTTGTTTACAAGCGCTTGCAGAGATTTGGCCGTTTTCCCCCTCTTGACAAGAATTTTCCACAGGTCGCCGCACCGGCAGCTGGTTCAGCAAACCTCCTTCAAGAAACAGCTCACTGACCGTGTCCAGCGCTTCAGGAAATAGCCTGAGGACGGTTCTCCTCGTGCAGCACAGTACGTCGGCCGCTTCCTCGTGTGAATAATCCTGAAAGATAATCATCGCAACCAGGTCTTTGCTTAAAGCATCGAGTTGGTCGAGAACACGTTCTACGTCGTGAACAAAGATGACAGCGTCCTCGAAGCTCGACATTTGATACGAAGTCACCTTGGAACGGAATAGTTCCCGCCCCAGTAGTGAGGGCAGGCGGCCGACCTCAATCGACAAACGCAGATAGCGCCTTAGCAGCGCAACTGTTCTTTCCCGATAGAGCCACAGATCGGGGTCGCGTCCCAGTTCGACTGGAGAAAAGTAAGTGTTTTCATAAGCATTCGCCGTGCTCTGCTCTGGCGAACAATTCGTCAGGCCGTTCTCCGGCTCTGTCTCCCTGATCTCAGGACCGCAGCGGTTGGCGGCGACAAATAAGCCCAGCGGCACATTCGAACTCATGCCCGGCCTCCCTCGCCCCAAAATGAGCGCTCAAAGTCTTCTGCCGTCGATCCTGACGCCCGGTTTCCGCGGCCTTCCAGGGACCGCGGGTCCCGAGCAATTCCCGCAAGAATCATCGAACAGGCCGGACAATAAACCACCTCTGACCCAGTCACCCTTAGCCATAGCCCTCCACAACGTTCGCAATACTTGAGTTCCATCTGAATTGCATCGCTACCAATGGTTTCCATTGCGTTCCTCCCACGCGAAGTTTGAACACAAAAAGGCCCTGCACCGGGGTTGACCGGTTACAGGGCCCGTTTCTCTTACGACCACCTGTTTGGATTATTTAGTTAGCGGTACATCGCGCCCGCTTCAGCTCCCCGGATGGTGTCGAAAATACCCCTCCTCATATCCCGACTTGAGCACTTGCCCATTCTGGATGATTACGCTCACCTTGCCGTTAAAACGGATTTCTGCCAGTAGGCGCAGCATCGCGGCTGAGAAAACTTCCGCGGCACGAATTTTCCGGCGAAACTCCACGAACCCGGCTTCCTCCATTCCGCGGGACACTTCAGGCATGACGCCCTTCGTTTCTCCCCTCGAGAAACAGCTTGAGTTATAGGATGGCACCCATCGTATAGCTTGCAGTTTTCAATCGTCAAGGGAAGCTCCGCATTCACGCATTTCCTTCCTCTGCTATGCTTTGCGCCAGAAAATGGCCCACTCGTGCCATATCATGCTTCGCACTTTTGTTGTGGATAATCTCGGAAAACCCTGCTTCCTCGCGCAGCCAATTAGTTAATAGCTGTGTATTAGCAGATAATAATAGCCAACCGCTATAATTCACTGTTATATTTCAGCCATGAAGTTCAAGGCCCTGCAAGAAAATCTTCGCAAAGCCCTGTGGGAGCGAATTGATGACGGCGACCTCACCGGGCTGAAGCTGGCTTCGCAGACCGGTTTCCGCCAGGCGCACATTTCCAATTTCCTCAATCGTAAGCGCAGCCTCAGCCTGGAAGGAATGGATCGGGTTTTAAGTGTGCAGCGCCTCTCGGTGCTCGATTTGCTTGATCCTGCTGAGGTTAATAAACGCGCCACCGTTTCCCCGCCCAGTGATGACGAATTCGAGAACATCTCGGTAGTCGACGGCGCCACGGCTGCCGCTCAACCCCTCATCATGAGCATGAACGTGCGTGAAATCTACAAGTTCAAACGCAGTTTCCTGCGTAAGCTTCGCGCCGATGCGCACGGCAAGCGCGTGGAGTGGGAGCGCTTCGTGGCTATCAAGATCGAAGCCGCCGACGGCATGAGTATGTATCCCCGGCTCTTACCAGGCGCGACCGCGCTGATTGATCGCCATTACAATTCGCTTCAATCCTACCGCAAGGGGGAGCTGAACATGTACGCCGTACGCACGAATGGCTCCTGCGTGGTCCGTTACGTTGAGCTGGCCGGCAAGACTGTTGTTCTTCGCCCCCACAACCAGGCTTATCCAGTAGAAGTTTCCCCCTTAGGCGCTGGGGAAAGCCTTTTTGATTATCTAGTTGGCCGCGTTTGCTATGTCGGAATCGAAACCTGACTTCTTGCCGAACTCGCTCTCGCTCTGAGCGTACTCACCCTCTAAACCCTTCCGTAACACTCTCGTACACTCACTTTAGGTAATCCTTAGTAACCATACAGATTGCACTGGCCAGCCGTACAATGACCGTGTCCGAATGGCCGTCCCAGCCTTGCCCCGGCGAACATTGCGCGTTTGCGCTGAGATTCCGGCCGCAGGGGAAGCCGCACGGAACCGGAGTCGGTAAAACTTTATGGCGTTTGGTTTCGGATTCAACAAGCAGAAAGTTCTGAGCGCTGCGGAGAAGTTCGTTCAGCAGGGCAAGCTCCAGAACGCCATTTCCGAGTACGAGAAGGTCCTCAAGGCGGACTCTAAAGATCTCACCGTGATGAACACTATCGGCGACCTCTACTCCCGCCTTGGCGAGAGCGAGAAGGCCGCCGAATGCTTTAAGAACGTGGGTGACGCCTATGCCACGCAAGGTTTCACCGTTAAAGCTATTGCGATGTACAAAAAGCTCGGCAAACTGAAATCCTCAACCGAATCCGTATTGCGACTCGCCGAACTTTACACGCAGCAGGGTCTTTTCAACGACGCGCGCGCCCAATATCTGCAAGTCGCCGAGGATTTCCTTAAGTCCGGCAAGCCCGATCAAGCCATAAGGATTTTCCAGAAGACCCTGGAAATGGACCCGGACAACGTGCCCATGCGAATGAAGTTGGCCGAAGCCTATGTGCGCATGGGAAAGAAGGACGATGCCTGGCAGCTTTTAAGCAGCGCCGCTGAGTCCCTTCGCTCGAAAGGCCAGCTCTCCGCCGCCAACGAAATTCTTCAGAAGATGTTGAAGCTGGACCCGGAAAATAGTTATGCGCTCGTGCTTCGTGGCCGCGCATCCGCCGAAGCTGGAGATTTTCCTGCGGCCATCGAGTCCCTCACCAAAGTTCCAGATCTCGATAACAACGCCGAAGGCTTGCGCTCGCTCTTCCAAGCGTACTTACAAACCAAGCGTTTTGACGATGCTTCCGCCCTAGTTCAAAAGCTGGCCAACGTTCACAATGACATCTCTGCCGTTTTCGAGTACGCAAGCGCATTGACTGAGTCGCAGCGTTACCGTGACGCCCTGAAGGTATACATCGACTTCTCCGACCTCCTGCTGCGTACTGACTCGGCAAAACTGTTCGAGGCGGTGCGCTCTCTGCTCGGTTGTGTTAAGGACGATACCGAGCTGCTCGAGATGGTACTCGCCATATTTCAAAAGGGAGGCGAGACCACCCAGTTCACCGATCTTTACGAGCTGCTGGCGCACGGATACGTTCAATCCGGCGAACTCGAAAAAGCTCGCGAATACTATCAGAAGCTCATGCAGCTGGAACCCGCGAACCAGATGCATGCCACTAACTATCAGCAGGTCACAGACAAACTTGGCGTCTCGGGTAGCACTTCGCATCTGATTACCACCGAAGAGGGCGCATCGATCGTCGATGAACTCGAGGCCAATGCTCCTCACGTCGAGCAGCGCCACGAGGACGATGTTGCTCTCGCGGTAAAAGCCGCTCTTACCGACGCCGAGCTCTTCATGTCTTACAACATGCCGGCCAAGGCGCTGGATCCGCTGATTGCAGCCTTGCCCAAGGCGCCTCGCGATCTCAAGCTCAACCAGAAGCTCGCCGCATTGCACACGCGCGCCGGCCGCTTTGCCGAAGCCGCCGTGTGCTGCCGCACCTTGGAAAGCATTTATCACGACGCCGGCTTCGCCGATGAAGCGTCCCGTTATAGCGATCTTGCGGCGAAATACGAACAGCGGAGTGGCACCACTCCGGCAGCGCCAGTTCTTCCAGCCGCGGCGGCCGATACGCATACCGTGGCTGCATCTCCTGCTGCGGCAAGGCCAGTTCAGGAATTCAATATCTCGGCCCCGGCCATCGAGCACATCGACGAGACCGATCAACCGGCCGGTACCGAGACTGGTCTCTATTCGCACAACGCCCCGGCCGCAGCTCCATCAGGCTTATTTTTCGACGCTGCATCGTCCGCCTCTTCTGCGCCTGCCGCCGAAGAATTTTCAGTGGCGCCTTCATCACCGGCTGAAACTGAAGCAGGCAACGATTGGGAGCAGGATTTCTCAATCGAGGCGCCCGCGGTTCAGGAACCAGAACCAGAGGCGGTGCCCGAACTTTCCGAAGCTCCGGCCACCTCCCCGGTTCAGGCCCAAAGTGCCGCGCCTGTCAATTTGGATGAATCCATCGAAGAGGTCCGTTTCTATCTCGGTCAGGGCATGACTGAGCAGGCGGACCAGGTACTCCAGAAATTAGAGGCTATCGCCCCAGGTGCACCAGAACTCGCAGTGCTGCGGCTCGGCATCGACTCTGCAAAACAGATTGGCGTCTCCACTGAGTCAGTCATCGCCGCCGACGAACCTGAAGAAATCGAAGTGCCCGAAATTACAGCCGAGGAACCGGCACCCACTCAGCCTGTACAGCCTGCGGCTCACGTTGCGCCCCCTGCTCCAGAACATCCCTGGCCTTCGCAGCCAGTTTCGCCCGAACCCGTGATTACACAGCCTGAGACCTTGCCGGCGCGGGCGCATGCTCCGAAAGTGGCAGCGCACCCACCCGAACGCCACCAGCCGCAGGTTGCAGCGCACACCGAAGCGCAATACAACACAGGAACACTCGACGCATTTGTTGCTGACCTCGAAGCCTCGCTTGGTAACGATTTCCTGGCAGAAGAATCGCCAGCGCCGCCGTCCGCCAAGCCGGTTCGGCCAGCCGCGCCGGTTCAAGCGCCAGTTCAGGCGTCGCACGTTGCGGCGGTTCCAGCTCCGAGACCCGCAGCACCAGTTGCGCCGCCCGCTCCGCCTCAGCACCACGAGGTCCCGATTGCCAGGGCAGCCGCAGCTTCTGCCGCGAACGTGGGAATCACGAGTCCCGCGCCTCCAATCATGCCGCCGCCAGCGCCGCCCGCTTCTCCGACGCTCGATCCCGGCGTGAGCGTCGATCTCTCCAGCATGTTTGGTGAACTCAAGCAGGAACTGGAACACGATGTCGCCACCACAGAAGAAGATCCGGAGACGCACTACAATTTGGGCGTCGCCTTTCGCGAAATGGGACTGCTCGACGAAGCCATCGGCGAGCTGCAGAAGGTTTGCCAATCCATCGACCGCGGACACCAGTTCCCGCACGTCATCCAAACCTATACCTGGCTGGCGCAGTGCTTCCTCGACAAAAGCGTTCCCGAGGTCGCGGCCCGTTGGTATGAAAAAGCTCTGAAGATTCCAGCCATCGATCAGGAAACCCGCACCGCGCTGCACTATGAACTTGCGTCCGCGCTTGAACTCGCGGGCAATAAGCAGGCAGCGTTGAACAGTTTCCTTGAAGTCTATAGCGCCAACATCGATTACCGCGACGTCGCCGAGCGCATCAAGGCCCTTCGGTCGTAAAATACCGAAATGGGCGTGAATCGCACGGTTTGTGGGAGTACAAAGGCAGGAGCTCGGAGTGAACGCTGAGCCGAGACTTGTCCCACCGCCTTCCGAACCACCTCCGATCCATAGCGACTTGCATCAGCCATCTCTCAGCGCAGGACGAAGATCCAGTTGGGAAGTTTGGCTGTTGCGAACTCGGGCTCTATTGTTTGTCACCGTCTGCGCCACCTTCGGGGTGTTGCTTATTATTTTGCCGTGGACCCCGAAGTGGACCGACACTCCCCTGTTGTTGATGCACCCGCAAGTGCGCGATTTCATCTCGAGTGGTTTCACCCGCGGGCTGTCCAGCGGCCTCGGAATTCTCGATCTTTGGTTAGGTTTCTGGGAAGCCATTCATTATCATGAGAATCAATAGATTGTGGTTCGTGACTCGTGGCTCGTGCCTCGAAAAAACTTAATAGCACATTCCTGAATATCTCATTACGAGCCACGAATCACGATTCACGAGCTACGGAAGCTATGACCAAACCGCCTCCAAAAATCGCGCCCCTCGCTTACGAAAATCCCGACTTTCTCAACAGTCCGGATGGCAGAATTCTCCGCATCATGTCCGAATACGCCGAGCCGCTGGCCCGCTTTCGCCGCGAGCAGATTCAGGACACGGTCGTCTTCTTCGGTTCAGCCCGGTTCCATAGCAAGGACGAGGCTGAGAAAGCCATGCAGGCAAGTTCTTCCACCGATGACGGCAAACGCAAGCTGGCGCAGGCCGGCGTCAACATGGCTCGCTATTACGAAGACGCGCGTCGCATGGCTTTTTTGTTGAGTCAATGGGCTTCGCATATCCCTGCTCGCAGACGGCGTTTTGTCGTCACTACGGGCGGCGGTCCCGGCATTATGGAAGCCGCGAATCGCGGTGCTCGCGAAGCCGGAGCGAAGACGGTCGGCCTCAATATCCGCCTGCCCTTCGAGCAGTATCCCAATCCGTACATCACGCCCGCGCTTAACTTCGAGTTCCATTACTTTTTCATGCGCAAGTTCTGGTTTGCGTATCTCGCAAAGGCATTGGTCATTTTCCCTGGCGGCTTCGGCACCATGGACGAGCTGTTTGAAATTCTGACCCTCGCGCAAACGCAGAAGCTGGCGAAGAAAATCCTGGTCGTCATCTACGGCCGCGAATATTGGGACCGTCTGATTAACTTTCAGACCATGGTCGACGCTGCAGCAATTTCACAAAAAGACCTCGAGTTGTTCAAGATTGTCGATAGTCCCGAAGAAGGATTTGAATATCTGCGCGAGGGCCTAACAAAGTATCACCTCGGACCGGAACGGCCGAAGCGTGTCGGAGAAGTGGTCCCCGAAATCGCAAAGACCAACCCCTGAGCATTGGATTAAGACACCGCGCTCGTGAACTGTGGAAGAGCGCTTCAGCGCCGCAAGCGAACCCCTCAACCCTGTCGTCCTGAGCCAAGTAGGGCCATTCGCTTGCGAATGGATCTACGTAGTCGAAGGATCTATGCAACTCACGGCATGCAGTTTGGCAACGGCGGGAATTCTTCCGATCCTGCATTAGCAGCTGGTCGAAATCCTGGAGGCGCGTCTTCTAAATATCCCAGTATTGCCAACAACCGTGTTCGTGGTTTACTAACCACTGCCCACGAGTCACTGGTTCCTTGCTCCTCTACTACATCACCGACCGCAGCCAGTTCCCTGGCAACGAAGCCGAACGCCGCGCTCGCCTGCTCCAGAAAATCTCCGAAGCCGCACGCGCGGGAATCGATTACATCCAGCTCCGCGAAAAGGATCTCGTCGCGCGCGAACTCGAATCGCTGGCGCGAGAGGCTGTGAAAATTGTTCGTAACGCGGGCAGCGGAACCCGTTTGCTGGTTAACTCAAGAACAGATATTGCCCTCGCCGTTGGCGCGGACGGCGTACATCTCCAGTCTACCGACGTCTCTCCTGCGGATGTGAAAAACATCTGGCGGGAAGCAAACGGACCCGCGCAGCCTATCATCGCCGTTTCCTGCCACGACGAAGATGCGATAGTGACTGCTCAAAACGCCACTGCCAACTTCGTCGTGTTCGGTCCGATCTTCGAGAAAAAAGGCGGGAGCGGAACAACCGGCAGCCTCGATGACCTCCGAAACGTATCGCGTCACAAAATTCCAATTCTCGCCCTCGGCGGCATCACTCTAGAGAACGCGGCCTCTTGCATCGCTGCCGGCGCAAGCGGAATCGCCGCCATCCGCCTGTTCCAGGAAAATGAAATTGCCCGTGTGGTTGAAACGCTGAGTACTGAAACGCGAAAGTTGTCCTGAGAGCGCACGCCTGCCGCGTTCGAATAACGTGGATTGTCGAATCAGCCGTTCTCTGTGGCGGTTCTCCGTCCAACTCTGGGTTCTCTGTGGTTAGGTTTTGAAAGGCGCCCTATCAACGCCTGGCGCTCAGCATACCCAGAATTTCCTGCAATCCATTTCGAATCCGGCCCAACTCAGCCGTTGAATGAACCGGAAATGGCAGTGGCGCCTGACTCTTGTCCGGCCTTGCCTCGGAACGCAATTGCTGACGAGCACCCGCAATCGTGAATCCTTCTTCGTAGAGCAGCTTTTTTATTCTTAGCACGGCATCCACGTCTTTGCGCCGGTACATTCGCTGCCCGGTACTGCTCTTGACCGGCTTGAGCTGCGGAAACTCCGTCTCCCAGAACCGCAAAACGTAGGCTGGCAAGCGGCAAAGCCGCGACACTTCGCCGATCCGGAAATAGAGTTTGTCGGGAACTATGATCTCGTTCGATCGGCTTGGCTTCGTCTTTACTTTAACAGTGCTCATCGTGTCCGCCGGATTGGCCGCCCACTCTGGGCGATGCCATTTACTGCGTTTCTAGCATGATCCGCGTCATCCTACAACTGTTACTTAGCCCGCAAATAAAAAACCTCTCGAGATTTCGTCGAGAGGCTTACAAACTCTTTCGTGAGTTTTTCTCACGTACTTAGTGTTTCTTCTTTTTGGCAGCCTTTTTCTTTGCTGGCATTATTCCCTCCTGAACGATTTTCCCTCGTTACACAGGAACATTTACCCAACAACTCTGCCGACATTGCTGTCAGCAGCATCACTGATTTCAGATATTGCGGTGTATGACATCTGTTGTCAACACAAATCTTGCATTTCAGACGAGTTATCAACAGGGAACCATTTGATCGGGTGATCAGCTATCGGGCGATCTGAATTCCATCAGTCACCCGATCGTTTGTTCTGCGCTCTCGTTCCGCCTCAGCGAACTCTGCGGTTAAACGCTTTTGTAGTTGTTGTTGATCCTCATAACCCGCGGCGGAGAGAAGTTCAGATCACCCGATGACCCGATCTCCCGATCGCCCGATCCCTACGCCCCCGCCGGCATCTTCACAATCTTTTTCTGGATCGCGTAAGTAACCAGCTGCGCTTTGTTGTGGATGTTCAGCTTGCGCATCAGATTAAATTTGTGCGCCTCAATGGTTTTAACGCTCAACCCTAAGATGGTCGCAATCTGCCGCACGGAATTCCCTTCCGCCAGCATCTTGATCACTTCTCGTTCCCGCGGCGTCAGCGTCGATCCTCGTGCCATTCCGGTCGTCGAGCGCGAACGAAAATCGTCAACCAGCTTCCCCAATACCTGCGGGCTCAGATACTTCCTCCCCGCATTCACATCGCGAACCGCGCCAATCAACCGCGGCGCTGGCGCATCCTTCAGGATGTAACCCGATGCTCCCGCATCCAGACATTGCAAAAGATATTCTTCGTCCTCGTACATCGTGAGGAAAATCACCCGCCGTCCCGGCATCTCGCGGGTGATCCTGCGCGATGCCTCAAAGCTCGAGAGTCCGGGCATGCCGATGTCCATGAGCACCACATCCGGCTTGAGCGCCAGCGTCTGGTCAATTGCTTCCGACGCGTCGCGCGCTTCTCCAACCACCTGGATGTCAGGCTCGCTCTCCAAAACTCGCTTCAGCCCTTCCCGAAAGAGCGTGTGATCGTCAACTATCAGACAACGAATCGGCATAAATCCCTGGATAACTCGTTAGCTCGCCCGGGCCGTAGAAATTCTGCGTACCTGTCTGGCTGCACTTCCTGCTTCCTGCTTCGAACGCTCGGTACATGGCAGAACAACCCGGATTTGAGTTCCTTTTCCACGGCGTGAATGTATTGTCATTGACCCACCGAGTGCTGTCGCCCGTTCGCGCATTCCGGTCAAACCAAATCCTCGCTCGTGAGGAGTGCGCGTCAGCAGACCAACTCCGTCATCTTCGATTTCGAGAGTGGCTTTATCGCCGGAAGTTTGCAGCCGCACGGTGCAGGTGGAAGCTTGCGAATGCTTCGCAACGTTGTGCAGCGCCTCTTGCACCGAGCGATACAATGCCACTTCGATCTCGTGGTCCATGGGCGCGATCTCTTCCGGTAATTCAAGTCGCGCTCGCGTCTTGGTCTGGGCCGCAAGTTGTTCCGCCTGACGCCGGATCGCCGCCAGTAACCCGAGCTCCTCGAGCACCCTGGGTGAGAGTCTGCCAATAATCCGCCTCAGCCCTTCGATTGTGCGGTCGAGCAGATCCAGCGACTCCTGCACCTTCATTTGTTGTTCTCTCGCCGTTGCGTCCCCGGCCAGCATTTCAAGGTGGAAACGCAATACCATCAGCGCCTGTCCAGTTTCATCGTGCAGTTCGCGGCTGATTCGCCGGCGCTCTTCCTCTTCGCCTTGCAGAAGTTGTCGTGAGAGTTCCTTACTGTTCGAAGCTGGAATTTCCGCGACTTGCCGCTTTGCTACGCCTTTGGAAGGCAAGAATTCACCTCTGAGAAGCCTGACGCCACCTAATGCCGCAAGGCGAAGTGAAACCGAGGTTGGAGATAAGTATTGTGCGCCATTGTAGCAAGCGCACGTCTCCCGTCATCGAATACCATCCGCCAAATATAGGATGAGAACCGGAGTTCCGGGTTTGCCCGGCTGCTTTGCCTGAGACCGACTCACGCGGGTCATCGGATACAATCCGAGTAGATGCTGAAGTTTCTCACCTCCGGCGAATCTCACGGCGAAGCGCTGGTCGCGTTTCTGTCCGGGCTGCCCGCGGGCCTGGAAATTTCGCAGGAATTCGTCGATCGCGAGCTGTGGCGCAGGCAGCAAGGCTATGGACGCGGTGGCCGAATGAAGATTGAGCGCGATACCGCCCGCATTCTTTCCGGTGTCCGCCATGGCCGCACCATCGGCTCTCCCATTTCCATGCTGATCGAAAATCGTGACTGGAAGAATTGGCAAGAGCAGCTTCCCGTCGAAAAAGGAAATCCAGAGTTGCACAAGCGGGTTGCCTCGCCGCGTCCGGGACATGCCGATCTCGCCGGGGCTCTCAAATACAACTTTCCGGAGGCAAGGTATGTTCTTGAACGTGCCTCTGCCCGCGAGTCCACTGCGCGTGTTGCCGCCGGCTCTTTGGCTAAGTTGTTTCTCCAAGCTTTAAAGATAGAAGTTCTCAGCCATGTGATCGCCGTGGGTTCCACCAATGTCGAGCACGAAGTTGCGTGGGAAAAGATCAAGGAAAGTTGCCGGCGTGATGAAGTCCTGTTGAACTGCGCCGACAGTGACGCCGAGCAGCGCATGAAAGCCGAAGTCGACAAAGTCTTGCGCACCGGGGATTCCGTCGGTGGCGTCTTCGAAGTCGTCGCACATGGCGTTCCTCCTGGTCTAGGTACATACGCGCAATGGGACGAGCGCCTTGATGCGCAACTCGCCGCTGCTGTCATGTCCTTGCAAGCCGTGAAAGCAGTTGAAATCGGCTCAGGTGTCACCGCCGCCTATTCCCCCGGATCGGCCGTGCATGACGAGATCGGCTATCAGGGCGGTTCCGCTTTTGCAGGATTCACTCGTACTCGGAACAATGCCGGCGGCATCGAGGGCGGCATCTCCAACGGACAAGAAATCCGCGTCCGCGGATATCTCAAGCCGATTTCCACTTTGCGTCGTCCGTTACAATCTGTAGACTTTGCTAGCCGCGAGGTGGTGAAGGCGGCTTATGAACGCTCGGACGTTTGCGTCGTGCCGGCAGCAGGAGTCGCCGGCGAAGCAATGGTTGCATTAACTCTCGCGCGCTGCGCGCTCGAAAAATTCGGCGGCGACTCGATGACAGAAACGTGGCGCAACTTCAATGGGTATCTTCAACAACTGAAGGATTACTAACCTCGAAATAAGCGCACGACACACGGCCCACGACGCACGACCAAAAACCAATGATCTACCCCATCGTGAAATACGGAAATCCCGTCCTCGAAAAGCATGCCGAGCCCGTGACCGAATTCAATGACGAACTAAAGAAGCTTGTCGAAGACATGTTCGAATCCATGTATGAAGCAAAGGGCGTCGGCCTCGCGGCGCCGCAAATCGGTATCTCAAAGCGCCTCGCCGTAATCGACGTCACATTTAAGGAAGACCCGAACGCCAAGCTCGTTTTGGCGAATCCCGAGATCATTCATAAAGAGGGCAAACAAACCCAGAGCGAAGGCTGCCTGAGCCTCCCGGAGTTCCGAGAACAGGTGACGCGAGCCAGTAAAGTAACTATTCGCGCTCAAGACGTAAACGGTAAGTGGTATGAAAAAACTGGCGAAGAGCTCCTCGCGCGTGCCTTCCTGCACGAAACAGACCACCTAAACGGCAAGCTCTACTTCACCCACCTGAGCGCGCTAAAACGCGATCTCATGAGACGCAAAATCCGCAAGCTCATGAAAGCCGGCGAGTGGTAAACCTCACGTACTTCGAGGGTGCCCCGTCCTTGTCTCGCGGGTTTTTGCGAGACAGGGCGGGGATTTTGACTTTGCGACGGACTCCGCGACGGTCCGGGAATTTTCCAAATAGACAAAAGTGCTGTCATTCCGAACCGCTTTAGCGGTGAGGAATCTGCTTTTCGGTCCCTCCGCGGACTCGCGTCCTAATCTCTGCGATCTCTGCGGTTAAGAATAGCTTTTGACTTCCCTCCCATTAGAATGACTTCAACCGCATGTACCTCTTTTACAGCGTCCTGCTGGCCATCGCGTTCCTATGCGGGACTCCATACTGGCTCTACGAGATCTTCCGCCACGGCAAGTACCGCCGCGGACTCACTGAACGCCTTGGATTTGTTCCGCGAACAATCGTGCAGAGTGCAAAGCCCTGCATTTGGATTCACGCCGTCTCGGTAGGAGAAGTACTCGCGGTAAGTGAAGTCGTTCGCCGACTGCAGAACGAATTTCCCGCACACCGAGTCGTAATTTCGACCACCACCGATACAGGCCAGAAGCTGGCAAAAGGTCGTTTCGGGGACGAGAACGTTTTCTATTTCCCTTTCGATTTTCAATTTTGTGTCACCCCTTACTTGAAAGCACTCCACCCCGAACTCATCGTGATCGCCGAAACCGAATTCTGGCCCAACTTCCTGCGCGCTGCGAAGCTTCACGGAGCACAGATTGTTGTCATCAACGCCCGAATCTCCGATCGCTCCCTTCCCGGATATCGCCGTTGGCGCAGCATTCTTTCTCGCGTGTTACGAAACATCGATCTTTTCCTGGCCCAAACTCCAGAAGACGCTCACCGCCTGAACGAAATCGGCGCGCCTGACGACCGGGTCTTCGTCGCAGGCAATCTAAAATTCGACGTTCCCGCGCCGATAGCCCCACCGATCGTGAATCAACTACGAACGACGTTCGCTGATTCGAATGCTGACCCGATACTCGTCTGCGGCAGCACGGTTGAAGGCGAAGAGCCTCTGCTACTAAATGCATTCAAAGACGTACTACCCCGATTTGCCGCCGCAGTCATGATTCTCGCCCCGCGTCACCCTGAACGCTTCGCTCCCGTCGCCGAGCTAATCGAGAAGTCGAAACTGAAATTTTGGAAGCGCTCAACCTGGAATAACCAACCACTCACAGGTGGAGTCTTCCTGGTCGATTCGATCGGCGAACTCGCCAGCCTCTACGCTCTTGCTGATATCGCGTTCGTCGGTGGCAGTCTGGTCGCTCGCGGCGGTCACAGCATCCTCGAACCCGCGCGACACGGCGTCGCCATTCTCGTCGGCCCGCACACCGAAAATTTCCGCGATATCGTCGAGCTGTTCCGGCGAAACGAAGCCGTGCGGATTGTGACCGCTGATGACCTGAGCCGCACACTACTCGAACTACTTGCGAATGATGACGACCGCTTCGCCCTCGGCCGCCGGGCACTTCAGACCTTGCAATCTCAAAGCGGCGCCACTCAATTCACCTTAGATAAGCTGCAGATCCTGCTTCATAAAAATACGCGCGAGGCCCACTCCGCGTGAACCCGCTCAGCGCGATTTACAAAACCGTAACCGCGACCCGCAACCGACTCTACGATCGCGGTATTCTCGGGTCCCGCTCACTATCCCGCCCGGTCATTAGTGTCGGGAACATCTCTGTCGGCGGCTCGGGCAAGACGCCCTTTGTCATTCTGCTCGGCGAATCGCTGAAGCAACGCGGAATAATCTTCGATGTTCTCTCGCGCGGGTACGGCCGTGAAACACGCGGCGTCCTCGCAGTCGACCCGGACGGCTCACCTCGGGATTTTGGTGACGAACCACTGTTGATCGCTAAGCGCCTGCAATGTCCCGTAATCGTTGGCGAAGATCGCTACCAGGCCGGGGTCTTTGCCGAGAAGCGCCACACCTCTGCCTACCACCTTCTCGACGACGGTTTCCAGCACCGCTCGCTCGCCCGCGACTTTGATATCGTCCTGCTCTCTCCAGAAGACGTTCATGATCAGCCGCTTCCATTCGGCCGTCTACGCGAGCCGCTTTCCTCGCTGCGCCGCGCTGACGCCATCGTCCTCTCTGAAGAGATCGACCGCAGTCTTTTGCCTGCAGCAAAAGCTGTCTGGCGAGTACGGCGCAATCTGCAGATTCCGGCTACTTCCTCTGTAAACAAGCCGATCGTCTTCTGCGGCATCGCGCGTCCTCGCAAATTTGTTGAACAGCTGCGGACCGCCGGCATCCAGCCTGTGGCCGAGAAGTTTTATCGCGATCACCACCGCTACACCGACCGCGACCTCAGCGATCTGCTCGAATTAAAGACCCGCCACCAGGCCGACGGCTTCATCGCTACCCAAAAAGACGCCATCAATCTCGGAGAGCGCTACGTTCATCTCGCGCCCATTACCTTTCCGCCAGTAAAAATCGAGCTGATCGAGCCCACTGACGCTCTCGATACCATGTTGCGCATCATCGCCGAACGGAGGGCCGGAGCGTGAGAAAATCAGTCTTTCGTGTACTAGAAGGATCGGGTGCCCTGTCCTTGTCTCGCCGGTTTTGCGAAACAGGGCGGGGATTTTGACGTTCAAACATGACACGCATTCCCAACCCAACCGAGCGCCTTCGCAAAATTGTCGAGGCGTTCCCGCGCGTCACGATCACCGTCCTCGGCGATATGGTCGCCGACGAATTTGTCTTCGGCGAAATCTCCCGCGTCTCCCGAGAAGCGCCAGTGCTCATCCTCCGTCATAAGGAAAAAGAGATTGTTCCCGGCGGCGGCGCGAATGCCGTCAACAATCTCGCCGACCTCGGGGTAAACGTGCTTCCAGTTGGCATCGTGGGCAATGACGAGCCGGGTCGTCTGCTCCTCCGCAGCTTTCGCCACAAGCGCATTCCAGTCACCGGAATTCTGAAGGACAAGAATGTAGCTACCGTGACCAAAACCCGAATTCTCGCCGGCATGCCTCATACCTGGCGCCAGCAGGTTGTTCGCATTGATCGTGAGCCCGACCAGCAACCGAGCGAGCATACCTCGCGCGAGTTAGTGATGGCCGCCCGCGAGTATCTTCGTGTCTCTGATGCGCTCTTGGTGTCCGATTATGGATACGGTGCCGCTACGCCGTCGATTGTGAATAACGCTCGAGCCAAATGGGCCCACGAACCCAATACGGCCGCGCGCAACCCCATTCCCATCGTCCTCGATTCACGCCATCGCATGCTCGAATTTTCAGGAATCACCGCCGCCACACCAAACGAACCTGAAGTCGAAGAACTTTTGGGGATCACAATCGGCCAGGACTGGAATAAGCTTTGCTCCGCCGGATCTGAAATCATTTCGCGCATGAAGCTGCGTTCGCTCCTGATCACCCGCGGTCGCGACGGCATGGTAGCCTTCGCTGAAAAGCACAAGCCGGTTGATATCCAGATCTTCGGCAGCGACCAGGTCACAGATGTCACTGGTGCCGGCGATACCGTCATCGCTACGTTCACCGCGTCGCTGGCCGCAGGAGCGTCAACCGAAGAGGCTGCCCAGTTGGCAAATTATGCGGGCGGAATCGTAGTAATGAAGCGCGGTACCGCAACCGTTTCACAACAGGAGCTGCTCGATGCGCTCGAAAAATCACCGCCGCAGACGAGGCAGCACTGAGATTTTCATGAAAGATTTTCTCCGCCAACTCGGTTGATCTCGGCGAGCTCTGCGGTTAAAAGCTTTTCCGTCGATGAGAGTAAGTAAAACGCGAAGGAAAATAGAATTTGTCAGCTAACAAAATTCTCGGCCGCGACGAACTGAAGCACCAAGTTCAAACCTGGCGCGCCAACCATCAAAAAATCACTCTCGCCAACGGCTGCTTCGACCTCCTCCACGTCGGCCACATCCACTATCTGCATGCCGCCAAGCAGCTTGGCGGAAAGCTCGTCGTCGCTATCAACTCTGACGAATCCGTTCGCGCCTTGAAAGGCGATGGCCGCCCGCTAATGCCCGCTTCCGAACGCGCCGAAATTCTCGCCGCCATGTCTGCTGTAGACGCTGTCGTCATCTTCAACGAGCCCGATGTTCGCGCGCTTGTCCGCGAAGTCCGGCCCGACATTCAAGCGAAAGGCACCGACTACACCGCGCAAAGCGTCCCTGAGCGCGACACTGTCATCGAATGCGGCGGGCGCGTCGAAATCGTCGGAGATCCCAAAGACCACTCCGCGACCGAGATCATTCGCCGCCTGGAGCAGCGCCGCTCGTGAGCGCCGCACCGGAGAGCCTTCTGGTGGTGCGACTCGGCGCGATGGGCGACATCATCCACACTCTCGCCGCAGTCACTGCCCTGAGAACTGCGCTTCCGGAGCTTCGCATCGGCTGGGTCGTCGAAGATCGCTGGTCGGAGTTGCTTTCCTCCCGGAGCGCATCGCGTTCAGGTCCGCGCAACTCGCAGCGTCCTATTGCTGACTTCGTTCACATCGTCGACACAAAGCGCTGGCGCAAGTCGCTCTTCTCAAGCGACACACGCACGGAAATACAGTCAGCACGGCGCGAAATCCGGGATCAGCGCTACGCACTCGCCGCCGATTTCCAGGGCGCATTAAAATCTGCAATCATCGCGCGTATTTCAGGCTCGAAAACTGTTGCCGGATTCGCCCACCCGCGGGAAGCTCCTGCGCGTTTCTTCTACAAGCAATTAGTTGAAACCGCCGATCTTCACGTGATCGACCAGTATCGGCGCCTGGCGGAGTTTATTGCGGGAAGTCCCCTTCCAAACTGCACGCCGTTGTTGCCCCGCGACGAGGAAGCCGAAGCAGGTATCGCCAGGAAAATCGGCGATACGAGAGCTAATCTCGTTCTCATCAACCCCGGCGCTGGATGGGGAGCGAAGCAATGGCCAGCAGAGCGTTACGGCGAAGTGGCTCGGACCCTCGCGTCAAATGGTTTGAAGCCAATCGTTAACTACGGCCCCGGCGAGCAGGAACTCGCCTCGAGAGTCCAGAAAGCCAGTGGTGACATCGCGCAGCTAAGCTCATGTTCACTCTCCGAACTGATCGCCCTCACTCGTCGCGCCAAATTATTTATCGGCGGCGATACGGGCCCATTGCATCTGGCAGCCGCTCTTCGGGTTCCAATCGTCGCGATTTTCGGTCCCACAGACCCAGCGCGCAACGGCCCGTACGGAACCAACAGCATCGTCCTCCGCGATCCCACCAGCCGCAACTCGCTCTCCCACACCAACGCTCTCGATCCCGGTCTTCTCAAGATCACGACTGCTGACGTAATCTCCGCTTCCCGCAAACTCCTGGAGCACGCCGGTGTCTAGCTGGAGCCGAATTGCGCGGCGCATTCGTGTCCCGTTAGGTTTTGCGTTCGCCGTTGTCTACGTCTGGTTGGCCCGCCCGGCTTTCATCTCCATCGTGATCGGCGCAACCGTCGCGTTTGCCGGACTCATCGTCCGCGCGCTCGCCTCGGGTCACGTCCAGAAAAACGAGGTGCTCGCCACAACTGGGCCGTACGCCTACACCCGCAACCCGCTTTATCTCGGCTCGATCGTGATGGCGTGCGGATTTCTCATTGCAGCAAGAAGTTGGTGGATCGCGCTGATTGCGGTCGTTATCCTCCTCGCAATCTACCTTCCGGTGATTCGTTCCGAAGAAGCGTTTCTCCACTCCCGCTTTCCCGAATACGAGGAGTACTCGCGCCGTGTACCCCGTCTATTACCTCGATTCCGCTCCAATCCGAGCAGCACGGGGTCGTTCTCCCGGCATCTTTACTGGAAGCACCGCGAATACAACGCCGCGCTCGGGACGATTTGTATGATCGCCATTCTTGTCGTAAAGCTCATCTGGTTTACCAAATGATTCTGAAGTTCTCCCATTTCTTTAAAACCTTGTCATTCCGCATGCCTTTAGGCATGAGGAATCTGCTGTTTTCCGCGTTCTTCTCAGCGGTGGCTTTATTCCCGCACATGGCGAAAGCACAAGTTCAAGCACCAACCTCTCGCATCATCCCACCTCCGCCTTCATTCAAATTCCCAGAGGGCCAAAATTTCGTGTACTCCGTGCAGTGGCACATGCTCAGCGCCGGCACCACAACCATCTTCATCACGCGTTCAGGCTCAGCCGAACACCTTCATTCAACCGCCGACACTTCTGGCATGACGAACAAGATATATCGCGTTCATGACATATTCGACGCTGATATCGACTCGCGCACATTCTGCACACAGGCCATCACCCGGCACGCCGAAGAGGGCTCGCGCCGCTTAAACAGGAAAATTCAATTTGACTACACCGCCGCAAAGAGCCATGTCGATGATGTCGATCTCAAGACCGCTAAAAAGAAGCATTCAGAATTCGACGTTCCGCCCTGCGTGAGCGATGTGGTCACGGGATTCTTCTATGCCAGTTCGCTAAGCCTTGCTCCGGGATTGTCAGAAACTTTTCCCGTCAACGACGGTGGCAAGACCAGCGATGTCAGAATTGAGGTCGAGGGCCGCAGCACCATCAAAGTTCCGGCAGGCGAATTTCACACCGTTCGTGTAAGAGCCGAACCGATCACCGGGCCGCTAAAAGGAAAGGGCATGCTCTGGGTTTGGTTCACCGACGACCGGCAGCACACTCCGGTGCAGATGAAATCGAAGCTCGGCTTCGCGACCTTGCTCTTCCAACTGCAACGCATGGATCCACAATCACGTTAGCTATCCACATGTCATCCTGAGCGAAGCTGGATCATTCGCTTGCGGATGGTCCAGCGAAGGCGAAGGACCTGTGCAGTTCAGCTGTCGCCGGGAGTCCTCTCATTCAAATTCGGGCTTTAGCTTCGGCGACGTGAACAGATCTAATTTTTTCCCGCCCTCATCTCCACTACTTGCCGCGCATGCTTCAATTCAGCACGTTGCGAAGTCGCTCCCGTACAGTTTTTCACCAGCTCAGCGTAATACTCATTTGCTTTGTCGTGCTTTCCTGCCTTTTCTGCCGCCTGCGCCGCCCCATACAACGAATTAAATCGTCCTGGATCGCTGTTTAATGAGGTTTCGTACTCCGAAAGCGCCTCTTCTGCATGGCCGTTTTCGAGGAGCATGTCGCCGATCATTTCGTGCGCCGGAATCCCCTGGCTCGCTTCCGCCTCGCCTTCTTCTTTATTCGCGATGGAACGCATCATTCGAACAGCTTCGTCGTGGTGCCCCTCGGAGTCTGCCAACCAGGCTCGCGCCTCAATCAGCTCATCTTTCCAGTCATAGACGTTGGCATCCTTCTTTTTGTTTGATTCCAACTTCTTCTGGATGCTCTCTAACTGCGCAACTTCCTTCCGCGCTTGCTCAGGTTTGCCCGCCCTGGCAGCGCCAATCGCCCGAGCAAAGTAGGTTGCAGCTTCCTCCTCGTCCGAAGCGCCGCTCACCGGAGAAAGCTGGGCTGCATCGCTCCAGCGATGCAGTTCCAGCACGTACGACGCCGGAAACGACGAAAGCGCAAACATCCGCGGATCGTATCCCATGCCATACATATCGTGCATCGGCGGCATTGCCCGCACTTCATCAATAATCTTTTGCGCGTCATCTTCCCGCCCGGTTTGCAAGTAGGCATACACCAGAAAATCCATTGCATGGAACTGGTGCCCTTCGCCGCCCATATGCTCGGATGTTTCTTTCTGTGTCGCTTCAATCGACCGCACATTCGAGTCGATGTCGTCCTGCCACAATCCCAGCCGCGCAAAAATATGCGACGGCATGTGCAGGGCATGCGGGGCCGCGGGCGCAAGCTCGGCGTATTTTCGCGCCGCAGGCAGGCCTTGTCGCGCCATCTCCGGCGTGTCATACGTGTGTATCAAATAATGCGCGACACCAGGATGATTCGGCTCCTCGGCAAACAATTTCTCAAGCACCGCTGCCGCCTTCTTGCGGTTCGTGTTCGCCCTGTCGCTCCCCGATTCCGAAGCCAGCAGGCTCAGCGCATAAAACGCCGCAGCCTCATGATCATCAGGATTGCGCTTGCTGAACTTCCTCATCGCATGCGAATACGCGGTCGCTCGTCTTTGATACGGCCTGTTCGGGTGCGCATAAAACTTGCTTAACGCGGCGATGTAACCTTTCTCGCGCGCAGTGGCGTTCAAAAGTCGCGCTTTCTTGAGCTCCGCGCCGCCTCGATCGAGAGTTGCCAAATCTGGACGGTTCCATAGCTGGTGCCAGATGCTCATGGCCAGCCCCCAATGCGCAATCGCGCACTGCGGATCGTCTTTTTCGATTTGCTGAAATTCCTTTTCGGCTTCCTCGTACCAAAAGGAGTGCAGCATGGCGACGCCGCGCTCAATCGGCTCCTGCACCGCAGCTTGGCAAGAAGATGAAAAATGAACCGTGCCAACCTGTGCTTCAGTCAATTCTTCGTGATGATGCGGTTCATCGTCATCGGCGATTGCAAATAGAGAGGTACATACACAGAACGCCAGCAGCACCGCAGAGATTCTCATAGGAGCACCACCGGGAAGAAAGTCTATCCCCGCCTAAGGCGGAGAGTCAAAAACAAGCGTGGGGTGCCCTATCCTTTCGCGGTTTGTGCGAAAGGGTGGGATATTTGAAAGAACAATACCGCACACCTCCACTGCTGCATCACGAGCGGCTGTTACGATCGTACGGCTGTATGGGCTCTGCTCGAACTCCGACGTAAGCGACAGAAAAGCTCGCCCTTTCGGGCCTTTTTCTCCCCAAACCGCTGAAACTAAACCGCTCGGTCCGCCATCTAATTTATTGAACGGCAGGGACATAGGGCAACGTGTCGGTGCCTCCGACAAAGGACGCGCAACCAGAAAATCAGATCCTTTATAGCTTCAATCCGGCTCCAGAACCACATCCGGGTTGCTGACAGCTAAAAGCTAGTCGTTAGAAGCTCGTTTCTGATAGACTTTTAAGGTTTGCGCGGCGTCCAGCCATTGCACGCTCCCACCGTTAACTAAAACTCATCTCACTTTCGCCCGATAGAGGCTAGTAGCTCTCGTCGGTCGAAGATAAAGAGGAACAACTCGTCTTGGCTCTCGAAGATAAATTCGAAGACATAAAAAAGCTGATCGATACAGGTAAAGAAAAGGGATATCTCACGTATGACCAGGTCAATGACCTCATACCACAAGACGTTCAAAGCCCTGACGACCTGGAAGATCTGCTGACCACAATCGGTACGCAAGGCATTGATGTACTCGAGGGCCCGAAAATGCCCTCGACCGCTCTCGACAGAGAAGATGCAGAAGAGCTTGGGGAGGACGTTGAACTCGACCTCACCCCGGGCGCAATGGAAAAAACCAACGACCCCGTCCGCATGTATTTGCGCGAGATGGGAACCGTCCCACTGCTCACCCGCGAAGGCGAAGTTGAAATCGCCAAGCGGATCGAGCGCGGGCAGAACCGAGTCCTGAAGGCGCTTTCGCGGTCGCCGATCGTGATCCGCGAACTGCTCGCCATGGGCGAGGACCTGAAGAAGGGCGTCCGCTCGATTAAGGAAGTGGTCACTTTCGACGAGGAAGAGATCACCGACGAAATCGTGCAGGCCCGTCTGAACGACTTCACCGGAAAAATCGACGAACTTGCCAAGGCTTACAAGAAAGCCATGCAGGTGCAGGAGAAGTTCGCCGAGTTTTCTCCTAAGAAAAATCCCAAGCCCTACCGCCGCATGCACAACAAACTTGCGCGCGCGGTGATTGAAGTTTCACAAGCCGTCCGTGATCTCGGCTTCACCAACGTCGAACGCAAGCGCCTGATCGATCGTTTGAACAAAACGGTCGACACCATGCGCTCGCTCGACCGCCAGGCGCAGAACCTGGAGAAAAGAGCCGAGGCCACTCGCAGCGAAGACCAGCGCAAAGAGTACAAGCGGCAGGCGCGCACGGTCTACGCGGAACTCGAGAAGCTCGAGCAGGAAGTCGGCGTCGCGTTCCAGGAGCTCAAGCGCACACAGCGCGAGATCATCCAGGGCGACATGGACGCCGAGCAGGCGAAGCGCGAGCTGATCGAAGCCAACCTGCGACTGGTGGTTTCAATCGCAAAGAAATACACCAATCGCGGATTGCAGTTCCTCGACCTGATTCAGGAAGGCAACATCGGCCTGATGAAGGCCGTGGACAAATTCGAATACCGCCGTGGATATAAGTTTTCAACTTACGCCACCTGGTGGATTCGACAAGCGATCACCCGCGCAATTGCCGACCAGGCGCGCACCATCCGTATTCCGGTGCACATGATCGAAACCATCAACAAGCTGATCCGCACATCGCGGCAGCTGGTGCAGGAACTGGGACGCGAGCCAACGTCGGAAGAAATTGCCAAGCGCATGGACATTCCGGTCGCGAAAGTGCGCAAGGTGCTGAAAATTGCCCAGGAGCCGATCTCTTTGGAAACTCCGATTGGAGAAGAAGAAGACTCGCACCTTGGCGACTTCATCGAAGACCGCGCGGTCGTTTCACCGGCCGAGGCGGTGATCAACGTCAACCTGAAAGACCAGACTTCGCACGTGCTTCGCACTTTGACGCCGCGCGAAGAGAAGGTCATAAAAATGCGCTTCGGTCTCGAAGATGGCAGCGAGCACACTTTGGAAGAAGTGGGGCAAAGCTTTGCTGTCACGCGAGAGCGTATCCGGCAAATTGAAGCGAAGGCGCTGCGGAAACTGCGGCACCCAAGTCGCTCGCGGAAGCTGCGCGCGTTCTTGGATGGGGTAAGGGACTGAAAACCCTTTCACCACAGAGGACATGGAGTTACACAGAGAACTACACAGAGAACGAATTCTAGGGCGCGCGAAAGCGCGCCTTTTTCTTTAAGATGGCGGTTTACACATTCACGAGAACGTTCTCAAGGTAGCCAATTTTCAACGTGAAGTTGCCGTAACCGGGAAAACTCTCTTTCATTGTCGGTTACAACCGTACATCCCAGTGTAAGGGCTTGGGCCGCGATCAGCAGGTCGTTAGCACCGATGGGCTTACCCGCCCGCTCAAGCAGTGCACGAATAGAACCGTACGAGACATCGGCAGGCTTCTCGAAGGGCAGAATCTCCAGCGCGCTCAGTACCGCCTCAAGCTGGGTGGACAAACGCGTCGATTGCTTCTTTTCCGCACCATAGCGCAATTCAGCAGCGACAATGATGCTTGTGCAAACGTTGGTTTCGCCAACAGTGAATATCTGTGCCGCCACTTTCCCCTGCGGATTGCGAACGAGATCAAAGACTATGTTCGTATCGAGAAGGTAGCGCATCACAGATCTACTGTGTTGGCGGGAAGATCAGGGATGCGGGGGAATTTCTCCCGCAGCGGCTTAAGGCCAGCGAGAACGGCTCGCAGCGATTTTGCAGGTACAGGTTCAATGATGAGGCGATGGCCTTCTTTGCGCATAATGGCCTCCTCTACAGGGAGCTCGAATTCCCGCGGAATGCGCACGGCCTGGTTGCGTCCGTTCCTGAACACCCGAACGTGACGTTCGGAGGTCGGCCCCTTCTTCAGCATATGCTTAGCATATGCTGAAACGGCTGTTATGTCCAGATGGAATTGCGCAGGTTGGTCTTCGGACCGCCGTTTTCATTTCCTATTAACTACTCTGTCCCACTTGTACTTATCGCCTGGTGATGGGGGTAACCACAGGTTTCTCCACGCTAGATGCCGACGCATTTGCTCGGTGTGCAGCATTCTCCATCCTCCGCTCACCCGCGACACTCTTTTCTGCAGCAGCCACATCGAATCCACTCTGAGTCGTATAGATAGCCTCATCGAATGTCGAACCGGATTTCGTCTTTGCCACGGCGAAAAATCCGTACGCCTTTCCGGCGGCGAATGAAGTGGCAATGTAATCTCCTACCATCGAGCCCTGGTCAGTGGAAGGTAGGGAACTGAGCGACATGGGACCGGCAACCGGAGTAGGTGCACTCCAGGTGTTGCCGCCGTCGCCTGATGAAATGAACCCAACATACAGTGCGCAGGTTGAAGCCGTGCAGTTCGCCACGGGATAGTAATAATAGGTGATCCCGATGTGCGCCGTACTGCCGCTGGTTGTGGGATCAATCGCGATCCCTGGAATAAAGTGATCGACTGTGCTGCCGACACTGTCAGCGGCGACTCTGGAAACGGAGCTCCAGTGAGCGCCATCGGAAGATGAGCTCATCACCAGATCGTTAGAGGCGCAGCCGGCACGAAAGCTACAGTCTGCCCAAACTGCATATATGTTCCCGAGTGCGTCCATTGCCGCCGACGGCAGCGAGAGGAAGCGCAAGCCTCCGGCAACCGCGTGCGCGGAAATGTGCGACACGAGCACAGGCTGGGTCCAGCTTGCGCCTCCGTCGGATGAGGAAAAGGATTCAATATCGAACGAGTCGGCAAAAAACGGAACCACGACGGTGCCATTCGGCTGCACGAGTGGCTGCCCACCAAGGCCATGCACCGACCCCGTGGGCGTGAGCGGCGCCGTCCATGTTAGCCCACCGTCAGATGATGCACTCATCCACATCTGGTCGGAAGCGCCGGCGTCATCCCATTGCATGTAGCAGTTTCCGTAGTGCGGGCTGGTGCTCGAGTTGTCGCAAGTGATCCACGGTTTGTCCAAATTTGCGCCTAGGCTTACCACGACTGGATTCCCCCAACTCGCACCGCCATCAGATGAGCCGCTTACCAAAATTTGAATGCTGGTAGCTGAAGTTCCCGAAGTAGAAATTCCCAAAGACGCGATCAGCCACTCTCCATGCTTGGCGTCGAAAATCACCGAAGTATCACTTGCCGCTGAATCCGCCCCTGCGCCCTCGAAGCTGGTAATTCCGGGCAGCAGACCATTCTGCCAGGTCACGCCGTTGTCATTCGAAATTGCATAGCCGATGTCGGCAGCGCCGCCGCCAAAAATGCGGCCTACCTGAAAAGTCGTGATGATGGTTGAACCGTAGGAGAACCTCGCCGGCTCGACTTCGGTCGCGTGCTGGCTGCTCGAGTTTACGAATGTATCCGCGCTCAGCTTTGCGAGTGGAATGGTCGCAGGCGGAAAGGATGTATTTTGATTCTCTGGCGGCGAGGTGGGTCCGCCACCGCACCCGCCGGCGGCAAGCAGCAGGACACCAACTGCTAATGCCGCGGCGCCCGAACGAATTCCCACTTAAACAATCCTTCTCTTCGGAATCGTAATCACGCGGAATAACTCATTGCGTCACTTTAGGGCAAAAGCCGGTGAAGGGCAATTAGAAACACAGGCAGGCGAAAAGTGCGGCGTTCTTTTCTTAAGAAGCTCTCATTTCGAGCGGAGTGAATCCGTTCGCAACGCGAATGGATTGCGGAGGGGAATCCGTTTTTTCAGTGCGCGATTTCAGTCATTGATCGATGCAGACGGTAAACAAAACACTAGGTCCCTCACGCGTGATCGGGATGACAGTGCATTTTTTGAATGATCTTAGGATTTCCTGGCCGCACCCCTACTGCCCAGTTCGAAAGTTGTTTTAGAGTTGTTCCAGCTAAAGCTAAAGGCTAATAGCTAGGAGCTAGTGATGCCCTATTCCTTCCTTGTCGAGACCTATGCCACCGAGCGCATCAAGGTGCTCAGCGTGTGGAGCGAGTTCCGCGACGAGGACTTGTCCATGCGGCCGAATGCGACTGACGCTCGCGGGCGCAGCGTGCACGAGCAAATGGTGCATCAGTGCGTGAGCGAGAACTTGTGGTTCATCAACATGCTCGGGATCGATGTGCAGGCGCCTCCGTTGCCGCAGCAGGAGACGCGGCTGGAGTTCATCCGGCGCTACGCCGAAGACAGCGGCAAACGCCTTGCGATGTTACGAAAAAAAGACGACGCCTGGTGGGAAGAAGAAACCAAGTTTTTCGACGCGCGGCGCTCACGGGCCTGGATCATGACACGGCGGCTGTGCCATACGTCGCATCATCGCGGCCAGCAGATGGCCATGTTGCGCATGCTCGGGCGCTCCCTGCACAGCAATTACGGTCCCACAGCAGATACCGGCGGTCTCATGCAACACCACGCGCCGACCATCTATGCTTATCCCGACGTGGACGCTCTGCTCGACGGAGAAGCCTCCAGAGGTCAAAAGACGAGCTTGCCGGGATCAGGAGGGAAGCCGGTGTCGGAGAGGGCGTAGTCCCGGGAACATGGGGATGGCGTCGAAAGCCCCAAGGTGATCTACTGCATCGACGACGTACTGCATAACCGTGGAAGAGCGGCTCCCTTCGGCTTCGCTCAGGGCAAGCTTCAGAGCCACGGATATGACACACCGAGCTTTTTCCTAACCCCTGCAAGGGAGCCACAGCAGTGTTCTTCACTTCTTTTCCGCAGAGCTTTCGACCGCCGCTTCCACTGTGAATGGATAGATGTTCACATTCTGCGTTCCGAGCATGAGTGCGTATTCGCCGGGTGCAAGCGATGACTGCGATTTGACGAGCCAAGCGTGAGCATCCGCATGGGCGACATCGACCGCCATCAGATCGGACTTATTCGCGTCGGCAGTTCCGCTACCGCCGATAACCGGATACACGATCATTTTTCCGCCATCAAGTTCGCGTACGTTTTTCCTCGAATGCAGCTTAACAATTGCAGGCTTGCCCGGCAGTGACAGCAGGCGGCAAATACAGATCGTCACCGGCCCGGTCTTCACCTTCGTCGCCGCGTGCTCGCCCACATATTCCGATACGATTTTCGCCGGCACCACCCCATATGACAGTGACGCGGCAATTCCATGTTTCGCTTTCGTCCGGGCGGGAAGCTGGCTATTCATTTCTTGCCATGAAGCTGTTTGCACAAAAATTCCGGCCCGGTCCTCTGGACACTCGGTCGAGACACCGGAACTAGAACTCGCGGGCACGGGTTGCGTCTGCGCGCCAGAAACAACACACAGAGCAGCTGCGACAACCAGGCTGCCTAAATGAAGTCGTTTCACTAGTCCGGCCTCTAACGATCAAGCCTAAAGCATTGCCTCTGTCCGCGGCGATAGCAAGCTCTGCTCAGACTGGTCGCGCCGCAACTTTGAAAGTACTTCCGTAATCGCCCGCTATTGAATTGGCTCGTTCCCCGTCCGGACTCAGCGAATACTTGTGTTATGAAGCATCTTTCCGCCTTGATCGCAGTGCTCGTCTGCGCCTTAGCCGGCATCGCGAGCGCGCAAGATACTCGCGTCTTCAACTGGACTCCTGCCAATAGCGAAAGCATCACCATGGAGCCCGCCAGCATGCACGCCGGCCGCATCTACCATCCCGCAGCGGGCGGCGGCAACATGCACGTCGGCATCGAGTCGCGATATCCCGTCACAGTCGCCATGGCTTGGGCCGACGAATGGACCGCGGCGATGCAAAATCCCAACGCACCGGTGAACTTCGAGTTCCTCTGCATCCAGGAGCATGTCACTAACACGATTTACGAATGTCATCTGCCGTCCGAGCGGCCTATGATTATCACCTTCCGCGACGAACGCCGTCCGGAAAGGCCGGTTGTCGCAACCATCGGCGCGATCCTTGGACCTCGCGTGCAGCAATTCATTCCCACCGACGCTGTCCATATCCAGTACTACAGCTGGAATTGCGTGGACAACTGCGTTCTGCCCTGTTTCGAATGGCGCCGCATCCTGAACGAGAAATACGAAATCACGACGGTGCCCAAGGTTTACAGCCTGATGACGCCCGACCACGACGACCAGAAACTCAGCGTCAAAATCAAGTCTCCGATTCCGCTAACCGTCGCGCTGCTGCCATCGCATTTGGCCGACCAGGTTTACGACAAAACCGTGAGCCTCACTGACGCGCTCGACCAAACCGGATGCAAGGAACGTGGCGTCCAGAAGATGAGCTTTAATTGCAGCTTCAACGTCGCCAACGGCACGCAAACGCTATTGATTCTTCCCGACACCACCATCTCCGGAAATAAGAAAGCCAGCGTCGAGGTCAACACCGTGAAGTGCGTAGACCACTGCGACCTGCTTCCCCCACCACCAAATCCGTAAAGCTGAACTAAGCGTGTGGCGCGGGCGCCGTCGCCCGCGGAGAGTTGCGCGGTTGCCCAACTTTAGTCGCGGTTTGTGCGAGACAGGGTAGGGATTTTGACTTTCGCTAAGAATTCCCACCCTTCGCCAAAATCCGGCGAAACGCCGGGGCAACGTGCGTCAATTCCGCGTAGACTGATTAGCTAACAAAGAATGAAAGGAAAAGGCCACACTGCTTCGCAGCGCGGCCTTTATTTATGCCGGCCGCTGAGGTTAGCGCTTCCGAAAAACACGGCCTCAGCGGCTAAAGCCGCGTTTTCTTCTGATCTCGTGGCGGCACGACTGAAGTCGTGCCCTTCCCGGTCGTGCTCCTGCACCAGGCGCAAGTCACACCAATGACTGTCATTCCGAACCGCTTTAGCGGTGAGGAATCTGCTGTTTTTTCCCCAGTACTGAGATGTTCCGAATCTTCGCAAAAATTGCGGAGGGGTTCGGCAGCCGGGCGACACGGTGGGTACCCGAATCTCTGGCAAACGGCAGTCGGGAAGGGCACGAGTTTACTCGTGCCGAACAAATTGGCGTATGTGATTGGCTTCAGCCGCTGAGGTTAGGGATTCCGAAAACACCGCCTCAGCGGCTAAAGCCGCGTTTCCGGCGTGTCTATCGGCACGACTGAAGTCGTGCCCTTCCCGCTCGTGCTCCTGCACCAGGCGCAAGTCACACCAATAGCTGTCATTCCGAACCGCTTTAGCGGTGAGGAATCTGCTTTGTCATTGCCCCAGACAAATTCCGAGTGAGTAATGGGAACTATCTTGCAAACGAGAACCTGGTTATTAGTCTCAGCGATTTGCTTCATCGCAGTGTTAATTGTTTTCTTGGTTCCATACGGTACTTGTGTGCGTCTGTTAACCCAAGAATATCTATGGCCGGGAGCCGCCCCGTTGATGCTCGCACCCAGAGGATGTGTAGAAATCAGCAATGCCCCGACAGCGGCGATGATGCACATTGTGAATCTTCAACGTGAACTCTACGGCTTGACCCTGCAGAAGGTCACGATGTGCAAGACCGAGACTCCGCTGCCTAGCGTCGAGCCGAACTTTTCGGACGAAGTATTTGACGAAGACACCCGCGCGAAGTGGCTTCCTGTCTATTCAGGGTGTTGTACCTACCAGTTCAGACGCCACTTTGCAGTTGTTGTCGCGGAGCCCTCTGGAACAGGATCAGTGGTGTTGACAGCTGCGTTGATCCAAAGCCGCTCCAGATACGCCCGATTCTTGCGCTACCACTGCGATTCGAAACTGACACGGTGGCGCTAGGCAGCATTGGGCTGGTGACCGAATCAAACAAAAAAGGGCCGGACATTTCTGTCCGACCCACATGAATTCTGCGGAACTGAATCTATTCTTTTTCTTCCTTCGTTTCACCCGGAACGTCAGCTGCGGGCCCACCTTCTTCGCCTGCGCGCTGCTGCTCAGCTTCTTCCATCGCCTTGCGGGTTTCTTCGGCTTTCTTGGCGCGGAGTTCGGCACGCTTCTGGCGCTTCTCGTCGAGAACTTGCTCGCTGCCGAGCAATTCGATGAATGCCTTATCGGCGCCATCGCCCTTTTGCCACGCGGTGCGGACGATGCGCGTGTAGCCACCGTTGCGGTCGCCGAAGCGCGGGCCGATGGTATCGAAAAGCTTCTTCAGGGCTTCGTCGGTCATGAGATACGCAGCCGCCTGGCGGCGGGCGGCGAGGTCTCCGCGCTTACCGAGCGTGATCATCTTCTCGACTGATGGCCGAAGCGCCTTGGCTTTGGGAACAGTAGTTTCAATCCGCTCTTCGATGATGAGCGAAGTAACCATGTTCCGCAGCAACGAGCGGCGGTGAGAGGTGGTACGTCCGAGTTTGTAGCCAGATACTTTGTGACGCATGTTGACCCCAGTGATCAGTGACTAGTGATTAGTGGCTAGTCAAAGTGCAATCGTCTGTGGCAAAAAGAAGTGGCTAGTCACTAATCACTAGCCACTAACCACTTAGTAATTATCGTCCGGGCCGTAGGCCGAAGCCGGGAGCGGAACGTTCGACGTTGGGCCGGGGACAGCGTTCCCGTGCTCGTCGATCTTCATGCCCAGGCTCAGGCCCATGGTGCCGAGAATTTCCTTAATTTCGTTCAGCGACTTGCGGCCGAAGTTCTTCGTCTTCAGCATTTCGGCTTCGGTCTTCTGTACCAGCTCGCCGATGGTCTGAATGTTCGCGTTCTTCAGGCAGTTGTAGCTGCGCACAGAAAGCTCAAGCTCCTCGACGGAACGATTGAGGTTCTCGTTCTTGATTTCGGGCTTGCGGTCTTCGGTCGTCGTGCCGGTTTCGATATCTTCCTCAAAGTTGATGAAGATATTCATGTGGTCTTTCAGCAGCTTCGCCGAAAGGCCAATTGCGTCAGTCGGAGTAATTGAGCCGTTGGTCCAAACTTCGAGCGTGAGCTTGTCGTAGTCGGTGATCTGGCCGAGACGCGCCGCTTCAACCGTGTAATTGCACTTGCGCACCGGCGAGTGGACGGAGTCGATGGGAATGAAGCCGATGCCGAGATCTTCGTCAAAGTTCTTGTCGGCAGAGACGTAGCCGCGCCCGCGCTTCAGGCGCATTTCCATGTCGAGCTTGCCGCCTTCGCTGACGGTCGCAATGTAAACGTCTTTATCGAGGACCTCGACATCGCCGTCAGCTTCGATCATGCCGGAGGTGACAACGCCCGGCTGATCGGAGCGAAGATAGATTGCCTTCGGCGCGTCGCCGCTCAGCTTGAACGGGACCTGCTTCAAGTTCAGGATGATGTCCGTCGCGTCTTCAACCACGCCGGGGATCGACTGGAACTCGTGTAACACGCCGTCGATCTTCACAGCTGTAACTGCAGCGCCTTCGATCGAGCTCAGCAGCACGCGGCGAAGCGCGTTGCCGATGGTGGTGCCGAAGCCGCGCTCAAACGGCTGCGCCCAGAAGATTCCGTACTTGTCGGTTAGGGTTGAATTGTCAACTGCGAGACGTTTTGGTTTTTGAAAACCTTTCCAAAGCATTTGTTTCTCCTTCGGCCATGTGGCTCAATGCTCACTCCGGCGTTGACCGAACCTCAGGGTCCAACTGAGGTCACCGTGAGCAAAGGCTGATCTGGCACGAAAAAAGACCAAAAATCCAGTTTCAAGGTTTCACGTTTCAAAGTTTCAGAATCGCTCCTTACGAAACCTTGAAACTTTCGAAACTTTGAAACCTACTTACCCATCCTTACTACTTGCTATAAAGTTCCACAATCAACTGCTCATTCACCGGCAGCTGAATGTCTTCGCGCTTCGGCAGCGAAGTTACGCGGCCCTTGAAGTTTTCGCGATCGATCTCCAGCCAGTTCGGCGGATTCGCGTGAGCGGCGAATTCCTTCGCCTGTTCAAGCATCGGCAGCTTGCGGCTGCCTTCCCGAATCGCGATCTCCTCGCCAACTGCAACCTGATAAGAAGGAATGTTCACCTTCCGGCCATTGACCGAAACGTGCCCATGGCGAACCAGTTGTCGCGCCTGGCGGCGGGAAATACCGAATCCCAAGCGCAACACTACGCTGTCGAGACGGCGTTCAAGCTGCTGCAAGAGCATTTCGCCGGTCACGCCCTTATGGCGTACGGCCTTCTCGAAGTAATTGCGGAACTGGCCTTCCTGCGTGAAATAAATGCGCTTGGCTTTCTGCTTCTCGCGCAATTGCAGGCCGTACCCGACGACCTTCGCCTTGCGATCTTTACCGTGTTGACCGGGAGCGAAGTTGCGCTTTTCGATCGGACACTTGTCGCTGAAACATTTCGGCCCCTTGAGAAACAACTTCATGCCCTCGCGGCGGCATAAACGGCATACTGCATCTTTGTAACGTGCCAAGTTTTCTTCTCCTATTCAGTTTCCGTCCAGTTTACGGGTTTGGCGAACCTGTCATCCTGGACAAAATCCGTGATTCGTTACTCGTGTTTCGTGACTGGGTACTAGCCACGGATCACGAAACACGAGCCACTAGACCCTGCGCCTCTTCGGCGGCCTGCAACCATTGTGCGGAATTGGCGTCACGTCTTTGATCGCGCGCACTTCAATTCCCGCGGCTGACAGCGCGCGAATCGCCGACTCGCGTCCGGATCCCGGACCGCTGACACGTACTTCAACACTGCGCACACCATGATCGCGTGCCATGTTGGCGGCATTCATCGCGGCCTGCTGCGCGGCGAATGGCGTACCTTTACGCGATCCACGGAAACCCAGCGAGCCCGAGCTCTTCCACGAAAGCACATTGCCTGCCTGGTCGGCGATGGTCACAATGGTGTTATTGAAGGAGGCCTGAATGTGCACCACGCCAAACGACACGTGCTTGCGTTCCTTCTTTTTGAAGGTCTTCTTCTTGCCCTTCTTCTCCGGCGCCGCTGCGCCGCCCGCTGCTGCTGGTGCTGGTTTTGCCATGGAACCTCAGTTTCAAGGTTTCAAGTTTCAAGGTTTCAAAGTTCGAATGCATCCTAGAAACTTTGAAACACGAAACTTTGAAACCTGCTTATGTCTTTGCCGCCGCTTTCTTCTTGTTCGCGACCGTTCCCTTGCGCGGACCCTTGCGGGTACGGGCATTGGTGTGCGTACGTTGCCCGCGGACCGGCAGGTTACGGCGATGGCGGAATCCCCGATAAGAACCGATTTCGATGAGCCGCTTGATGCTCATCGAGATTTCCTTACGCAGGTCGCCCTCGACCAGGCCTTCGCCTTCGATTACCTGACGAATGCGGTTGACCTCATCTTCGCCAAGGTCCTGAACCTTCTTCATCGGGTCAACTTTTGCTTCATCAAGAATGCGCGTCGAGCGCGGCACTCCGATGCCATAAATGTAAGTCAGCGCGATAAACGTCCGCTTGTTGCGGGGAAGATCGACGCCTGCAATGCGTGCCATTGGTTGAATCCTTCCTGCTGACCTTAGCAGCGAGCGGCGAGCGATGAGCCGCGAGCAATCAGTGACTGCTCACGGCTCATCGCTCAATGCTCACCAGCTAACCCTGCCTCTGCTTATGCTTCGAATTTACGCAGATCACCCGCACCACTCCACGGCGGTGGATGATCTTGCACTTATCACAAATTTTCTTTACTGATGCCCGTACCTTCATAATTCCCTTAACTGCGGCTTCAGGACCTAGGCTCTAGGCTTCAGGAAACACTAAAGCCGAAAACCTGACGCCTAGAGCCGAATTCTCACTTATACCGATACACAATTCTTCCGCGATTCAGATCGTAGGGCGAAAGCTCGACTGCGACTTTGTCCCCCGGCAGAATGCGGATGAAGTTCTTACGCATCTTGCCGGATACATGTGCCAGAACCTGGTGCTTATTTTCCAGTTCCACCTTGAACATGGCATTCGGCAGCGGTTCGAGGACCGTTGCCATTACTTCAATCGCGTCTTCTTTGCTCATTCGCTCCTAAGATCGGCTTCAGGCTCTCGGCTTCAGGCTCTAGCTTTTGCAGTTTCCTAAAGCCTAGAGCCTAGCCTGGAGCCGCTTTTTTCACTGCGTCAAAATCACTGGCCCATCACGCGTCACGGCAACACAGTGCTCGAAATGGGCGCTGGAACTACCGTCGGCGGTCACGGCGGTCCACTTATCGTCTAAAACTCTTGCTTCCGGTCGGCCCGAGTTCACCATGGGTTCGATCGCGAGAACCATGCCTTCACGCAGACGCGTGTTCGCGCCATTCGAACGGAAGTTCGGAATCTGCGGCTCCTCGTGGAGCTTAGTTCCAATTCCGTGTCCGACGAACTCGCGAACCACGCTGAAGCCGTTCGCTTCAACGTAGGCCTGAACGGCGCCGCCGATGTCGCTAATACTGTTGCCGACCTTCGCCTGCTCAATGCCTTTGTACAGCGATGCCTCGGTGACTTCCATCAACTTCTTCCGCTCCGGTGAAACCGAATCGCCCACTGCCACGGTAATTGCCGCGTCGCCGTAATATCCGTCGAGCACGGCGCCGCAATCGATGGAAACGATGTCGCCATGCTTCAGCACCCGTTTCGCGGATGGAATCCCGTGTACGATCTCTTCATTCACTGATGTGCAAAGCACGCATGGATAATCGTAATATCCCTTGAACGCCGGCTTCGCGCCCAATTCTCTAATCTTATTCTCGGCGGCTTTTTCCAGGTCCATGGTGGTCACGCCGGGCGCAACCATCGTCTTCAACTCGTCCAAGACCTGCCGCACGATGTGGCCGCTGCGCCGCATCTTTTCAATTTCCGATTGCGACTTGCAGACAATTGCCAATTTACGTTCCCTTGCCTTCATTCCCGCTGGCCACGCCACAGGCACGGCCGTCGATTTGCTTCAGAATTTGCTCGCTCACTTCATCCACCGGCAGGTCGCCATTGACCATCACTACGCGCCCAAGCTTCTCGTAGTATTCCGCAACTGGCTTGGTCTGGCGCTCGTAAGTATCAAGGCGTTCGCGGATGACCTCGTCGCGGTCATCATCGCGAATGACCAGCTTCGCGCCATCCTTATCGCAGATTTCGTCGACCCGCGGCGGATTAGAGTAGATGTTATAGATCGTCCCGTCGACGGGACAAGTCCGCCGTCCAGTGATCCGGAGCAACAACTTATTATAATCCACCTGAATACGTACCACAATTGGCAGCCAGGCCGCCCATTTGCCGCTTTCAAAGAACTCAAACTTCAAGAATGCGTCCAGCCACGCTGCCTGTTTTTGCGTGCGGGGAAAGCCGTCGAGGATGAACCCGCGCTCCGCATCCGGCTGCCGCAACCGCCAGGCAACGATATCGCAGACTAGATGGTCTGGAACCAGTTCGCCTTTCGCGAGCGTCGCCTGCACCACGATGCCCAACTGCGTCTGCTGCTTTACGTGCTCGCGAAGCAGATCGCCGGTTGAAACCTGCGGAATATGGTAATAGTCGGTGATCCTCTGCGACTGGGTGCCTTTGCCTGCGCCCGGTGGCCCCAGAAGCACAACGGGTCCGATAGTTCGCAAAACCTGCTCCGCCATCGAACTGGCCCCAAGCCGCTCCTTGCGCCGCACCCCGCCGACCTTAGACTTCGTAGGCGCCCCAGAATCTACCAAACTCACCACCAACCTACCGCTTCCGCCCGACCGCCTTACGCCCAGTTGCGGCGGCCGCGAACCCGCCCGCTCCGAGGTGTAAACCCGTCGTAATGCCGCATAATCAGCTGCGATTCGACCTGATTCACGGTATCCATCGCAACTCCAACCACGATCAGGAGCGATGTGCCCCCAAAGTAAAAGTTCACGCCCAAGCCATTCAGCATCCAGTTCGGCATGCTTTCAAAAAAGCGCCCGGCAGCGCCATACAGGTGGTTGAGGTGAATACCGGTGATCATCCACTCGGGAATGATGGAGATGAGGATCAGGTAAAGCGCGCCCACAAAGGTAATGCGCGTAAGAATCTCGTTGATGTGGTCCGCTGTGCGCCGGCCGGGCCGAATACCTGGAATGAATCCGCCGTACTTCCGCATGTTGTCTGCAACCTCGTTCGGGTTGAAGACAATCGACACGTAGAAGTAAGCGAAGAAAATGATGCCGATGGCGTAGAGCACTGTGTAGAGCGGTTCGCCCCAATAAAGAGCGCGCAGCCACTGACCAATCACTGGGTGGTCACGCAATCCGAAGAGCAACGTCTGGGGAATCGTGACGATCGAGGACGCAAAGATCACCGGCATGACGCCGCCCGAGTTCACACGTAACGGCAGGTGTGTGGATTGTCCACCCATCATTTTCCGTCCGATGATCCGTTTCGCATATTGCACTGGAATGCGGCGCTCAGCACGCTCGACGTACACGATGAACGCCACGACGGCGATCATGAAAATCAGCAGGCCAACCATGATTATGGGAGTCCCTGGGCCCAGGCTTCCATTCCTGGCTTTATCAACCAAGTCCATCACTCCGCGCGGCAGGCCGACCACGATTCCGGCAAAGATCAAGAGCGACATACCGTTGCCGATGCCACGGTCGGTAATCTGCTCGCCCAGCCACATAATGAACACGCTGCCGGTGGTGAGCGTCAGGACCGTCATCAGAATGAACGTAGGACCAGGATCGAGAACGAACCCGCCGCTCTTCTGCAGGCTGACCGCAATCCCCAGCGACTGCACCGCGCTGAGACCGAGAGTCAGGTAACGAGTCCATTGCGTGATCTTCTTGCGCCCGAGTTCGCCCTCTTTTTGCAATTTGGCGAGAGGCTCATAAACCACCGTAAGCAGCTGCAAGATGATCGACGCCGTAATGTACGGCATGATGCCGAGCGCGAAAACCGTCATGCGCCGGAATTGGCCGCCCGAGAAAAGGTCGACCAAACCGAGCAGCGTCCCGCGGTTCTGTTCGAGAAACTGCGAGAACATCTGCGAATTGATTCCGGGAATCGGAATGTGGCCGCCGATGCGATACACCGCCAGCAGCGCCAGCGTGAAGATGATCCGCCTGCGGAGGTCGGGAATACGAAAGATATTGGCGAACTTCTCAAACATATAAATCCCAGCTTCTAGCTATGAGCTGTGAGCTTCGAGCAATCCATGCCGGTTTGCTCATGGCTCGTCGCTCGATGCGCACTGCTCTGTCAACACCTCAAACTTGCCGCCGGCCTTCGTGATCTTTTCCTGCGCGGACTTTGAGAACTTGTGCGCCTGAACGGTGATCGCGGACTTGAGTTCGCCGTCGCCAAGAATTTTCACCTTACGCTTGGTGCTGATTACGCCAGTTTTGCGGAGAACGTCGGGATTGATCGTGCTCTCACCCAAGGCCGCAATTTTCTCAAGGTTTACGATGCTGTACTCCTCGCGGAAAATGTTGGTGAACCCGCGCTTTGGCAGACGGCGATGCAGCGGCATCTGACCGCCTTCAAATCCACGCATCATGCGCGAACCGCTACGGGAACGCTGGCCCTTGTGGCCGCGGGTAGAAGTCTTGCCCATACCTGAGCCCATGCCGCGTCCGACACGTTTGCGGTTCTCGGATGCCTTCCGGGGTTTTCGAATAGTTGAAAGATTCATTGCGATTCCAAGGTTCCAAAGTTCAAGGTTAAGGTTTCAATGTTTCAAGGTTTCCTGTGCTTCGCGCCGGCGCTGCGGCGAAACTTTGAAACTCTGAAACATTGAAACCTAACTAACAATTTCCACCAAATGCGGCACCTTCGCGACCATGCCGCGAATGGCCGCTGTGTCGGGCCGTTCGATCACCTGGTTCAGGCGAGTGAAACCCAGCCCGCGCACAACTTTTTTCTGCTTCACCGGCGCGCAGATCGCCGATCGCACCCACTTGAGCTGCAGCTTGCCACCGATTGATTCCCTTTTCTTTGCCACCATGAACGCCTTCTTTAGTTTCACTCCAGCTGGCCACTGACCACTAGCCACTGGTTTACAGCTCTTCCGCTGCCTTGCCCCGTACCCCGGCGACTGTTTCTTTATTCTTCAATTTCCTGAGCGCATCGAACGTCGCTTTGATCACGTTGTGCGGATTCGTCGTGCCGATCGATTTAGTGAGCACATTCTGAATTCCGACAGAAGTCATGATGGCGCGCACTGCGCCTCCCGCAATCACGCCGGTGCCTTCAGGAGCAGGCTTGAGCAGGACCATTCCTGACCCGAATCGCCCGAGCACAGCATGGGGAATGCTGGTCTGCGTAAGGTTCACCTTCACCAGGTTCTTCTTCGCCGACTCAATTCCTTTGCGAATGGCCTGTGGAACTTCCTTCGCCTTGCCGGAACCGTATCCGACTACCGCGGACGAGGGATCTCCCACCACGACCAGCGCCGCGAATGAAAGATTCTTTCCGCCTTTCACGACTTTCGTGACGCGATTGATGGCGACAACCTGGTCTTTCAGTTGGAAGGCGCCGGCATCGAGTTTCTTGACGACAGTTGGCATTCTTTTTCCTAGCTTCGAGCTATGAGCATTGAGCTGCGAGCAAACCAGGCTGGCTCATCGCTCGCGCCTCGAAGCTCGCGGCCCTTAAAATTGCAGTCCCGCTTCTCTCGCCGCGTCGGCTATGGCCTTTACGCGCCCGTGATAGATATACCCGCCACGATCGAACACAACTTTGCTGATACCCTTGGCTTTGGCCCGCTCGGCGATGGCCTTACCTACGCTCTTCGCGGCGGCGAGATTCCCCCCGGTATTGCGCGATGCCTTTTTGCCTTCCGCGCTGCTCGCCGCGACCAACGTTTGGCCCTTGAGGTCGTCAATCACCTGAACATAAATGTGGTTCAACGACCGATAGACATTCAGCCGCGGCCGCTGCGAGGTGCCCAGCACTTTCTTGCGGATCCGCTCGTGGACCCGCCGCCGCGTTGCGTTCTTGGATGTTTGTGTCAGCATGAAATTCAGCTCTCAGCTTTCAGCCATCAGCCGTCAGTTGAACCACATCAGATCGCAGCTGCAATACACAAAGCTGAAAGCTGATGGCTGACGGCTGAGAGCTATTTCGCTCCCGTCTTACCCACTTTCTTTTTCAACCGCTCCCCTACGTACCGCACGCCCTTGTTCTTGTACGGATCGGGCGGACGTAGTGCGCGCATCTCCGCCGCAACCTGGCCGACTTTTTGCCGGTCGATTCCGGCCACAGTCAGCCGCGTCTGCTTTGGATCGACGGCAACGTCGATGCCCGCTGGCAATGGATACTCGATCGGGTGCGAATATCCGAGCGTGAACACCACCATGCCCTTGCCTTTCATCTCGGCACGATATCCGATGCCTACAATTTCAAGTTCTCGCGTCCAGCCCTTCGTCACCCCTTCGACGGCGTTGTTCACCAAAGCACGTGTCAACCCGTGGAGTGCGGCCTGCGAGTCGTTCTCCCGCAACGCGACGATGTGTCCATCCTGTTGCTCGACTTTGATTCCAGCGGGAACACGCGTGTCGAGTTTGCCCTTCGGGCCCTGTACTGCGACCAGGTTTCCGTCAATCTTGACCGTCACGCCCTTGGGCAATGCGATCGGCTTTTTTCCAATTCGTGACATATGAAGCTCTTAAGCCTTCTAACTATGTTCCTATCTTCTTAGCTGTGAGCCGCGAGCAATCTTGCTCATAGCTCATCGCTCGAAGCTGCTCTACCAAACTTCGCAGAGCACTTCGCCGCCAACCCCCTGCTTGCGCGCCTGTTGCCCGGTCATCACGCCCCGCGGCGTGGTCAAAATGTTGATGCCAAGCCCACCGAGCACGCGTGGAATTTCCGTGCGCCGGACGTACACACGGCAGCCGGGACGCGACACGCGCTCGACGTTCGAGATCGCGGCTTCGTGGTTGCCGTCGTACTTAAGGTATATACGGACAACCTTGTGCCCTTCCTCTTCTGTCGGCTTGTAATTCGCGATGTAGCCCTCTTCCTTCAGAATTCGGGCTATCTCGAGCTTCAGTTTGGAAGCCGGAATATCCACCTTTTGGTGCCGCGCGTTGATCGCGTTGCGAATTCGCGCCAGCATGTCTGCGACCGGATCGGTCAACTTCATCGTTTATTTCTCCACACGAACTCTTGGGTGCCCCGTCCCTGTCGCGCTTTATGCGACAGGGCGGGGACTTTGACGTTCATCCTGCATCGCATGTCATTCGCTGTCACATTTCCGGCGCAGCGCACGACACACGACCGGCGACGCACGACACCGTTCCTACCAGGATGCCTTCGAGACTCCTGGTATCTCTCCGCGCAGCGCCAGTCCGCGGAAACACAAGCGGCAAATGCCAAACTTGCGCAGATACGCCCGCGGACGCCCGCAAATCTTGCACCGATTGTGCTTACGCGTCGAAAACTTCGGCTTCTTCACGTTCTGCGGCTTCACTTTGAATTCCGCAGCGTCTTTCACTCTTTTTGCTGTTGTCGCCAAAAATCAGCTCCTAGCTTCTAGCCTTTAGCTCAAAATCTAAAATCTTCAATCACAAAGCCGAGATCACCCGGTGACCAGTTCGCCAGATCGCCCGATGCTCACGCCCTGAACGGCATCCCTAAATGCTTCAACAATGCCCGCGCCTGATTGTCATCCCGTGCCGTGGTCACGATGGTGACGTTCATCCCCTTCAACTTGTCGACACGCGCATAGTCGATCTCGGGGAAGATCAATTGATCATGCAGACCGATCGTGTAATTCCCGCGCCCGTCGAACGATTTCGTAGAAACTCCCCGAAAGTCGCGCACCCGTGGAAGAACGATGTTCACCAGACGGTCGAAAAACTCATACATGCGATCGCCGCGTAACGTGACCATGGCGCCGATGGGCATGTTCTCGCGAACTTTGAACGCCGCAATAGACTTCTTGGCTCGCGTCACCACCGGCTTTTGACCCACGATCTGTCCGAGTTCGTTTACCGCCGGATCGAGGACCTTAGCGTTCTGCGTAGCTTCGCCGACGCCCATGTTGACGACGATCTTGTGCAGATGCGGCACCGCCATGGGATTCTTCATCTCGAATTCCTTCATCAGCGCGGGAGCAACTTCCTTCCGGAAGCGTTCCTTTAGCCGCGGCGTCTCTTTCGCGCTGTGCCGCGCAGCTTCCGGGGCACGCTGCTCCTGGGCTGGCGCTGCCCCGCCTTTCTTGTCCTTTTTATCTTTGGCCATAATTCAGCTCAATCTTTTCGCGTACCCTACTTCACTTCTTGCTGCCGATATCCTGCCCGCACTTCTTGCAGACTCGAACCTTGCGGTCTCCCTGGATAGCATGGCCGATGCGAACCGGCCCGCAGCTTGGACATACCAGTTGAACTTTCGAAACAGAGATCGAACTCTCCTGCTCAGCGATTCCGCCCTTTGATTGCTGCGTCGGACGCAGGTGCTTCTTCACCATCATTACGTGCTCGACCAGCACTTTGCCGGTATCCGGGAACACGCGCAGCACGCGCCCTTGCTTGCCCTTGTCTTTGCCGCTCAGGACTTTTACCGTGTCATTGCGGCGAATATCGATATGTTTGTGTGCCGTTGCTGTACTCATAATCAAAGTTTCAAGTTTCAAAGTTTCAAGGCTCCAACGTAACTGCTCGTCATCATTTAAGTTTCGAAACTTTGAAACGTTCGAAACCTTGAAACTTGCTCTTACAGAACTTCCGGAGCCAGACTCACAATCTTCAAAAACTTCTTCTCGCGTAGCTCCCTCGCTACCGGCCCAAACACGCGCGTTCCCACCGGCTCGCCGGCTTCGTTGATCAGCACCGCTGCGTTTTGATCGAAGCGGATATAAGTGCCGTCGCGGCGCCGATGCTCTTTGCGTGTACGGACGATCACTGCCTTGACGACCTTGCCCTTTTGTACCTGGCCATCCGGCGCAGCTTCCTTCACGCTCGCGGTGACGACGTCGCCTAATCCGGCGCGCAGACCAGTCGAACCGCCCAGCGGCAGGATCATCTGCAGCTTGCGCGCGCCGCTGTTGTCGGCGACTTCGAGCATGCTTCGCATCATGACGGTCATAACAATTTCTCCGTGCGAAGCTGCTAGCTTCTAGCCACTAGCTCCTGGCAACCGGTTCTCGGGTCGCCAGCAGCTAGAAGCTAGGAGCCAGAAGCTTGCTTACTTCTGCTCCTCCGCTCCAGCCACTTCCGGCACCAGCGCGGTTTTGCGCACAATCTCGGCCAACTTCCAGCGCTTCAACTTCGAAAGCGGTCGCGTCTCTTCCAGCCGCACCACGTCACCGACATGCGCCTCATTCTTTTCATCGTGCGCGTAAAACTTCTTCGCCTTCGAGATCACCCGCGTGTAAAGCGGATGCGATTTCTTTCGCACCACCTGCACCACAATGGTCTTCTGCATGCGGTTCGAGACCACATGGCCAATTACTTCTTTGCGCCTTCCGGCCGCTTGTGTTTCCGCCATTACTTCTTCTCCCCTGCGGCTGCGCGTTCGCGCGCAACCGTCTTCACCCGCGCAATGTCTTTGCGCAAGCCGCGGATCTTCTTCAGGCTCTCGGTCTGGCCCATATTGAGCTGAAATTTCAGCTTAAACAGCTGATCACTCATCTCGCGTTCCTGATGCCGAATTTCTTCGTCGGTCAGGTTTCTGATTTTTTCTGCATCCATAAAAAGTTCTCAGTTACCTGTGAGCGGTGAGCGTCGAGCTGTGAGCAACCACTGATTGCTCGCCGCTCATTGCTCGCTGCTCGCGGCTAGTGTGCCGTTTCTCTCTGCACCAGCGTTGTCCGCAACGGCAGTTTGTGCGACGCAAGCCGCATCGCTTCTGCCGCGTCCTGCGGAGTCACGCCTTCCATCTCGAACAAAATCTTTCCCGGTTTTACAACCGCGACCCAATGATCGGGCGCGCCTTTGCCCTTGCCCATACGGGTTTCAGCTGGCTTTTTCGTGACCGGCTTATCGGGGAACAGGCGAATCCAAATTTTTCCGCCGCGCTTGATGAATCGGGTCATAGCCACACGGCTGGCTTCGATCTGCCGGTCCGTGATCCACCCCGGCTCGAGTACCTTCAGCCCGTAATCTCCAAACGAGAGCTCGCTCCCGCGCCAGGCTTTCCCGGTCATGCGCCCGCGCTGCTGCTTGCGGTACTTAACTTTTTTCGGCATCAACATAAAATCAGCTCTTAGCTTCTAGCTCTTAGCTCAAATCTTCGTCCGGCGTCGTTGGTCGTGCGCCACAACGCCCGTGCAACCTGCGACTCACGACGCGCGACATTCTTAAGATCGCCCGATGACCCGATCGCCAGATCACCCGATCAGAATGCTCCTACTGCCTGCGATTCGCGCTTCTTCGTCGGCAGGATTTCGCCGCGATAAATCCAGCACTTCACGCCGATCACTCCGTACGTAGTGCGCGCCTCGCTGAAGCCATATTCGATATCGGCACGCAGCGTATGCAACGGCAAGCGGCCCTGCAAATACCACTCAGAGCGCGCGATTTCATTTCCATTCAGGCGTCCACTCACCCGAACCTTAATTCCCTTACACCCGAAGCGCAGCGCCGAATCTACCGCTTTACGCATCGCGCGTCGGAAGCCCACGCGTTTTTCAAGCTGCAGCGCAATCGACTCCGAAACCAGTTGCGCATCCAGCTCCGGCTTGTGCACTTCCTGAATGTCGATGTACACCTCGCGGTTGGTGCGCTTCTGCACTTCCTGCTTCAGCTTGTCGATCTCGGCGCCCTTCCGGCCGATGATGATTCCCGGGCGCGCCGTCTTGATGATGACGCGCAACTTGTTGCCCGGCCGCTCAATCTCGATCGAGCTGACGCCCGCCGACTTCAGCTTGTCTTTGAGCTCGCCCTTCAAGTGGACATCTTCAAGCAGCAGCTTGTCGTAATCGCGTTCCACAAACCAGCGCGACTTCCACGGCTTGGTGTACCCGAGCCGGAATCCGTAAGGATGTACCTTTTGTCCCATAAAATCAGCTCTTAGCTCCTAGCTGTTAGCCTCTAGCTCAAAACTAACCGAGCCTTATTCCGAAACTTGACGCTCGCGGCAGGGTGAGAAACCTGCTTTTCACTGACCACTGATCACTTCTTACCGACCGCCTTCTTCCCCGCCGATTTCTTTTTCGGCACTGCCCGTTTCTTTTTCGCCGGCGCGGGCGCGGCGGCTTTTTCTTCGCCGACTACCGTCGCCAGATCGCCAGCGCCATTCCTGCCGCGTTCGGCAAGCGCGATCTCGATATGCGCAATGCGCCGCACGTAACGATATGCCCGGCCCATCGGCGCCGGACGAATCCGCTTCATGCGCGGGCCGTCATTCGCAACCGCTTGCTTCACATAAAGATTGTCGAGATCAACATCGACATTCTTTTCCGTGCTCAGATAATTCGCGTTCTCCACTGCCGAGCGCAACAGCTTTTCGATCTTTCCGGCAATGCGCTTTTTGCTGAAGGTCAGCGTATTCAGCGCGTTCTCAACCCGCAGGCCTTTGATCTGGTTCAACACCAGCCGCGCCTTCTGCGGCGATATCCGAACGAAATTTGTTTGTGCTCTAAATTCCATGTCTTACGCCTTCGGAGCCGGAGTTGCCGGGGCCGCGCCAGCCGCCGGGACCGGAGCTCCCGGTCCGCCAGGTACGCCCGCGGGACGCGCGGCTGCTTCGGTCGCCGCCTTCATCGAGTGCCCTTTGAACTGGCGCGTAAAGCTGAACTCACCCAGTTTGTGGCCGACCATGTTCTCGGTGATGTACACCGGAATAAATTTCTTTCCGTTGTGCACCGCAATCGTGTGACCCACCATTTCAGGAATGATGGTCGAGCGCCGCGACCAGGTGCGCAGAACTTTCTTCTCGTTGCGCGAGTTCATCTGCTCGATTCGCACCGAGAGATATCCGTCGATAAATGGACCCTTTTTTGTCGATCTCGCCATAAATCAGCTCTCAGCTTTCAGCCGTCAGCCCTCAGCTAACAGCTCAAAATCCTGTCATCCTGAGGCGGCTTCAGCCGTCGAAGGACCTGTGTATTTTCCGCACGTCTCACGACGTGCGACGCACGACCTATTTCGACCTGCTCACAATGAACTTATCCGTGCGCTTGTTATTGCGCGTCTTATAACCGCGTGTCGGCTGTCCCCACGGCGTCACCGGATGTCGTCCACCAGAGGTTTTGCCTTCGCCGCCGCCGTGCGGATGGTCGACCGGGTTCATCGAAACACCGCGGTTGTGTGGACGCTTCCCCATCCAGCGCGAACGTCCAGCCTTGCCGATCGTGATGTTCTCGTGATCGATATTGCCGACTTGGCCGATCGTCGCCATGCAATCCTGTGATACTTTGCGCGTCTCGCCGGAAGGCAGCTTCACTAGCGCGTACTCGCCTTCTTTTGCGACCAGTTGCGCCTGCCCGCCCGCCGAGCGCACCATCTGCGCGCCCTTGCCTGGACGAAGCTCCAGATTATGGATCGTCGTGCCCGGCGGAATATTTTTCAGCGGCAACGCGTTTCCAACCAGAATGTCGGCGTCAGGTCCGCTGACGATCTTCGCGCCGACTTTTAATCCATCCGGCTGCAGGATGTACCGCTTCTCTCCATCCCCGTACGCCAGCAACGCAAGACGCGCCGAGCGGTTCGGATCATATTCAATCGAAATCACCGTCGCCGGAATGCCCTTTTTATCTCGCTTGAAATCGACAATGCGCAGCTTGCGCTTGTGACCGCCGCCGCGAAAGCGCATGGTCACATCGCCCGAGTTGCGCCGCCCGCCCTGCCGGTACTTCGGCTCAGTCAGCGGCTTGTGTGGCCGGTCGGTCGTAAGATCGGCGCTCGAAAGCGTCGTGCGATAGCGCAACGTCTGCGTGGTCGGTCTGTAAGTCTTGATTGCCATAAAAGCTCTCAGCTCTTAGCTGTCAGCTCTCAGCTTTTCTCTGCTGGTACCGCCGCTTTTGCTGAAAGCTGACGGCTGATAGCTGACTTTCTCTTCGTTCACTCAGCGATTCGGCCATTGCTGCCGAATCGCGCTGCCGCAAGGCCTTTCTGCTCTAACCAGAACCATTGGCCTCTAGCGGTTTTCATAACTAAAGATTCTGCGCGTACTCCGGCATCTTCTCGCCAGCCTTCAATCTCACGTACGCTTTCTTCCAATCCGCGCGATACCCGGCAAACTTTCCTCGCCGGCGTTCCTTGCCTGGATAATTCGCCGTGCGCACCGAAGCGACTTTCACTTTAAAAATTGTCTGCACGGCTTCCTTTACTTCCGTCTTCGTCGCCTTGGGCGCAACCTGGAAGACCAGCGTGTTCTGATTTTCCTTAATGCCCAAGCCCTTCTCGGTAATCACCGGCTTTCGGATGATCTGGTATGCGGTCTTCATTTGTTACGCCACCTCCGCCGCTTTCCGGGTGCGAGTGCGCGGGCTACGCGCAGTTTTCTGTGTCTTCTTCTCAGTCTCGCCTTCGCCAGCTTTACGGTTGCGCTTCGAAGCCGAATTCTTCAGAGAAAGCTGCAGCTTCTCGATCGCCGGCTGCGAAAAGATCGCGCAGTCATAGCGCAGCAAATGAAACGGATGCACCTCGCTGCTCGTCACCAGTTCAATCCCTTCAAGATTGCGCGAGCTCAGCACCAGATTGCGATTGCCATGGTTCGTGACTTCAACCAGCACCGCCGTCTTATCGACCTTTAAATTGTCCAAAGCCTCGCGGAACTGCTGCGTCTTCGGCTCTTTCACATCGAACGCATTCACCACGATCAGCTTGCCATCGTTCATCTTTGCGGCGAGCGCCGAGCGCAGCGCACCCAACAGCTTCTTGCGCGGGAACGCGTAGTCGTAGGTACGCGGTTGCGGCCCATGGACCGTGCCGCCATGACGCCACAGCGGTGAACGGATCGAGCCAACGCGGGCGCGCCCTGTACCCTTCTGCTTCCACAGCTTCTTGCCTGCACCCGAAACCAGCTTCTTGTTCTTGGTGGCGTGCGTGCCCGCGCGCTGCCCGGCGCGGTAGTGCTTCACCGCTTCCCAGAGCAGGTCTTCGTTGATCGCGCCAAAGACCTCGTCGGCGAGATCCAGTGTGCCGACTTTTTTACCAGTTAAATCATGTATGTCGATAGTTGCCATTGCGACTCTCTTCTGACGTCGGGCCACTGACCACTAGCCACTGACCACTTGTTGCTATCCCTTCTTCGCCGCCCTCTTCGCCGCCTTCAACGGATCAACCGTCGCGGCGCCGGCAAATCCGCGGCGCTCTCTCGGCGGATGCTTCGCCTTCGTAATCACCAGATATCCGCCGGTCGGCCCCGGCACGCTGCCCTCGACAACAAGCAAGTTGTCATCTCTGTCCACGCCGAGAATGCGCAGGTTTCGGACCGTCACTCGCTGATTGCCCATGTGCCCCGACATGCGCATCCCTTTGAACACGCGCGACGGGAATGCCGATGAACCGATCGAACCCGTGATTTGAAACATCGAGCCGTGCGACTTCGGGCCGCCGCCAAAATGGTGGCGCTTCACCACGCCCTGAAATCCCTTGCCTTTGCTCACGCCGATAATGTCAACGAACTTCTCGCCATCGAACATCTCAACCAGCACGCGATCTCCAGCTTTGACCGCCGTATCGCCGTCAGCTTCAATCGGTACTTCGCGGACGAATTTTACCGGCGGCAGATTGTTCTTCGCCAAGTGTCCCTTCATCGGCTGTGTCAGGCGCGACTCTTTTACGAATTCAACCAGCCCGATCTGCGCCGAATCGTATCCATCTTTCGCCTGTGACTTTGCCTGCGTAATTACGCATGGCCCCGCCTGCAGCACCGTCGCCGGACGCACATCGCCCTTGGTATCGAAGAGCTGCGTCATGCCGACCTTTTTTCCGAGAATTCCCGCTACCTTTGCCATAAAAATCAGCTCTTAGCTTCTAGCTCTTAGCCTTTAACTCAAAACCTTTAATCTTTGTCATTCCGAACCGCTTGAGCGGTGAGGAATCTGCTTCTCTCAACCCCTGCGGGATCCTTCGCTTTGCTCAGGATGATCGCTGCGGTCTCCCGCTTCGCTCATGCCCGCAAAACGCGGTCATTTGTGCTCTTTCCCGAACGCCTTGATCTCAACATCTACTCCAGCCGGCAGATCTAGCTTCATCAGCGCATCCACGGTCTGCGGCGTCGGGTCGAGTATGTCGAGCAAACGCTTGTGCGTACGAATCTCAAACTGCTCGCGCGACTTCTTGTCCACGTGCGGCGAACGCAGCACGGTGAACTTGTTCTTCATCGTGGGCAGCGGAATCGGCCCTGCGATCTGCGCGCCGGTGCGCTTCGCCGTAGCGACGATTTCCGTGGTCGATTGATCGAGCACGCGGTAATCGTATGCCTTCAGCCGGATGCGAATTTTTTCGTTTCCTATCACGTTTCTTCCTAACCCTTCCGGCTCGCCCGGAAGGAAAGAGCTTGAGGTGTTCGGCGGCCCATCTTGCCCGTGAACCGCCTTACCCTAACCAGTTGTCATTCCGAACCGCTTTTAGCGGTGAGGAATCTGCTTTCAGTGCTCGACTCACGACCTGCGACTCACGACGGCTTTACTGAATAATCTCCGAGATCGTTCCCGCGCCGACCGTGTGTCCGCCTTCGCGGATGGCAAAACGCAAGCCTTTCTCCATCGCCACCGGCGTGATCAGTTCAATCACCAGCGCCACGTTATCGCCAGGCATCACCATCTCAGTTCCAGACGGCAGTTCTGCAACTCCGGTCACATCCGTCGTGCGCAGATAAAACTGCGGACGATATCCCTTGAAGAACGGCGTATGTCTTCCGCCTTCTTCTTTGGTCAGGATGTAAACCTCGGCCTTGAACTTCGTATGCGGCGTGATCGATCCGCCTTTCGCCAGCACCATGCCGCGCTCGACGTCTTCTTTACCGATACCGCGCAAGAGCAGTCCGGCGTTATCGCCCGCCATGCCTTCGTCGAGCTGCTTCTTGAACATCTCAACTCCGGTGACAACGGTTTTTCTGGTGTCGCGGAAGCCCACGATTTCCACTTCCTCGCCCACCTTCACCTTGCCGCGCTCGATTCTTCCGGTCACCACCGTGCCGCGGCCCGAGATCGAAAAGATATCTTCAATCGGCATCAGGAACGGCTTGTCCAGCTCACGCTGTGGTTGCGGAACGCTCTTGTCGACCGCTTCCATCAGCGCATCGATCTGCTTTTCCCACTTGGCTTCGCCATTCAGCGCGCCGAGGGCCGAAAGACGAATCACCGGAACGTCGTCGCCCGGAAACTGATAGGTCTTGAGCAGCTCGCGCACTTCAAGCTCTACGAGATCGAGCAGCTCAGGATCATCGACCGCATCGCACTTGTTCAGTGCAACTACGATGTAGGGCACTCCAACCTGACGCGCCAGGAGCACGTGCTCACGCGTTTGCGGCATAGGACCATCGGTCGCTGCAACAACTAAGATCGCGCCATCCATCTGCGCCGCGCCCGTGATCATGTTCTTGATGTAGTCGGCGTGGCCCGGGCAATCGACGTGCGCATAGTGCCGGTTCGCGGTCTCATACTCGACGTGCGCGGTCGCGATCGTGATGCCGCGGGCTTTCTCTTCCGGAGCGTTGTCGATCGAATCAAACGACCGGAACTGGATCTTCGGATTGTGCTTCGACAGAACCTTGGTGATCGCCGCCGTCAGCGTGGTCTTGCCATGATCGATGTGACCGATGGTGCCCACGTTGCAGTGCGGCTTATTGCGTTCAAATTTCTCTTTTGCCATTGTTAGCCTCTAGCCTCTAGCTCCTAGCTTTTAGCTCAAAACTTAAAATCTTCAAACCCCTGTCATCCTGAGCGAGCATTCTGATTCGCCTTGCGAATCAGAAGCGCAGTCGAAGGACCTATGCAACTCTGCCGTCCCTACGGGACTCTGTCGCTTGCTCCGCCCACCCAGGGCTGAAGCCCTGGGCTAACTTCTTTCGCCCCTTCGAGGCTGTTATCTGCTCGGCCCGCCTTGCGCCTTGCCGATAATTTCATCCGCCACCGAGCGCGGCACCTCTTCGTAACGCCCAAAGTGCATCGAGTACTCGGCCCGCCCCTGGGTTGAAGAACGCATGTGCGTCGCATAACCAAACATTTCAGCCAGGGGCACGATCGCCTTAATCACTTGCGAACCAGCGCGATGCTCCATGCCTTCAATGCGCCCACGACGCGAACTCAAATCGCCCATGATCGTTCCAGCAAAATCTTCCGGCGTGACCACTTCGACTGCCATCACCGGCTCCAGCAACACCGGCGAAGCCCTGCGGGCGGCTTCTTTGAATGCCATCGAGCCCGCGATTTTAAATGCCATTTCGTTCGAGTCAACTTCGTGGTAGCTGCCGTCGTAGAGCGTGACCTTCACGTCGACAACCGGATAGCCAGCCATCACGCCGCCTTCGAGCGCTTCCTGAATGCCCTGATCCACCGGCTTGATGTATTCCTTCGGCACCACGCCGCCAACGATGTCGTTAACAAACTCGTAGCCCTTGCCCGGCTCCTGCGGATCAAGCTTGATCTTCACGTGACCATACTGGCCGCGGCCGCCGGTCTGGCGAATGTATTTGCCTTCGGCTTCGGCGTGCTTGCGAATGGTCTCGCGATATGCGACCTGCGGCTTGCCGACGTTCGCTTCCACCTTGTACTCGCGCATCATGCGATCGATGATGATCTCAAGGTGCAGCTCGCCCATGCCGCTGATGATGGTCTGTCCGCTATCAGGATCAGTGTGAACTTTGAAGGTGGGGTCTTCCTGCGCCAGCTTGTTCAGCGCGATGCCCATCTTTTCCTGATCGGCTTTCGTCTTGGGCTCGACGGCTACTGAAATCACGGGGACCGCAAACTCGATCGATTCTAGGGTGATCGGGTGCTTGGGGTCGCAAATCGTATCGCCAGTCGAAACGTTCTTCAGCCCAACAGCGGCGCAGATGTCGCCCGCCAGAATGTCCTGAATGTCTTCGCGCTTGTTGGCGTGCATCTTCAGCAGACGGCCAATGCGCTCATTTCGCTGGGTGCGCGAATTCAACACTGAATCGCCCGACTTCAACTGACCGGAGTAAACGCGAATAAATGTCAGCTGACCGACGAACGGATCAGCCATGATTTTGAACGCGAGCGCCGAAAATGGCTCATCGTCTGAAGCCTTGCGCGCAATCTGCTTGCCCGAATCGGGATCGGTTCCGTGCGTTTCGGGAACATCGAGCGGAGACGGCAGGTAGTCAACGACGGCGTCGAGCAGCGGCTGAATGCCCTTGTTCTTGAACGCCGTGCCCACCACAACCGGAAATACCTTCAACCCAATCGTCGATTTGCGCAGCGACGCTTTCAATTCAGCAGGGGTGATTTCCTCGCCTTCGAGGAACTTGTGCAGCATCTCGTCATCGTTCTCGGCGACCGTCTCGACCAGCTGCGCATGGAACGCTTCAGCCTTCTTTTTCAGATCGGCGGGGATCTCTTCGGTGACGTACTCGGCGCCCAGGGTCTCATCTTTCCAGAGGACCGCCTTCATCATCATTAGATCGACGACCCCTTTGAACTTGTCTTCCTGCCCGATTGGAATTTGGATCGCTACAGGTTTGGCATTTAAGCGCTTGCGGAGGGTATCGACGGCATGCTCGAAGTCAGCTCCCATCTTGTCGATCTTGTTGATGAAACAAATCCGCGGAACACCGTACTTGTCGGCCTGACGCCAAACTTTTTCTGACTGCGGTTGCACGCCATGAACAGCGTCAAATACCGCGACAGCGCCATCCAGCACGCGCAGAGAGCGCTCGACTTCAGCCGTGAAATCGACGTGGCCGGGGGTATCAATAATGTTGATGCGAATGTCGCGCCAGGTGCAGGTCGTGGCCGCGGAGGTGATCGTGATGCCGCGCTCCTGCTCCTGCTCCATCCAGTCCATGGTGGCGGTGCCTTCGTGCACTTCGCCCAGGCGGTGCGTCCGGCCGGTATAGAAAAGGATGCGCTCGGTGGTCGTGGTCTTGCCCGCATCGATATGCGCCATGATGCCTATATTCCGGCAGCGCTCGAGTGGCACCGTGCGAGACGAGGCTTTCTTCTTGTCGTCCTTGCGGACTTCCTGTTCGCCGACTGTATTCGCGGGACTGCTCATTGAAATTCAGCTTTTAGCTATTAGCCTTTAGCTCTTAGCTTTCTTTGCGATCTCGATTTTCCCCTGCGAACTCTGCGGTTAAATTCTTTTCAAAAAGCTTTTAACCGCCGAGAAAATCCGCAAAGTTCGCCGGGAAAACCTTCTGCTCGTTTTGCTTTTAGCTTATGGCTAGGAGCTAAAAGCTTGTTCTTCACCACCGATAATGCGCAAAAGCCTTATTGGCTTCCGCCATGCGGTGTACATCTTCCTTCTTCTTGATTGCCGCGCCGCGGCCGTTTGCCGCATCCAGCAATTCGTTTGACAACTTGTCGATCATGCCCTTTTCGCCGCGCCCGCGCGAGTAAGTCACCAGCCAGCGGATCGCAAGCGAAGTGCGACGGTCCGGATTCACTTCCACTGGAACTTGATAGTTCGCGCCGCCAACGCGGCGGGTCTTCACTTCAAGCAGCGGCTTCGCGTTCTCGACGGCTTTCTTAAACAACTTCAAGGCTTCGTCGCCGCCCTTCTGCTGCAAGCGGTTCATCGACTCGTATACGATCTTTTCCGCCGTGCTCTTCTTTCCGGCCCACATCATCGAGTTGACGAACTTCGTCACTAGATCCGAGCCATAGATCGGGTCCGGCTCGACCGTTCGTTTTGGAACATGTCCTTTGCGTGGCATAAAACTCCAGGTTTCAAAGTTTCACGTTTCAAGGTTTCACGAAACTTTTGAAACCTTCGAAACCTTGAAACTTGCTCATTTCGGTCTCTTCGCCCCGTACTTCGATCTCCCTTGCTTGCGGTTCGCGACGCCCACGGCATCCAGCGTCCCCCGAATTACGTGATATCGCACACCCGGCAGGTCCTTCACGCGACCTCCGCGGATCAGCACAATCGAGTGCTCCTGCAGGTTGTGCCCGACGCCGGGGATGTATGTGGTCACTTCAATTCCATTGGTCAAGCGAACGCGGGCGACTTTGCGCAACGCCGAGTTTGGTTTCTTCGGCGTTTGTGTGTACACGCGGGTACATACGCCGCGCTTCTGCGGGCAACGCTGCAACGCTGGACTCGCGGTCTTATACCGCGGATGTTTCCTGCCGGCGCGAACCAATTGATTAAAAGTGGGCACTCTGCTGCTCCTCGACGCTGCTACGCAACTCGCGCGCAAAAAACGCACGACTGTGGCCAAAAACTTTCCCGAATCGGCTTTCCGGATCAACTCCGGCTTAGGCTGGGTGACTTCATCACCCATACTTCCGGCACAACATTCGCCGGAGAATCTGGTTTCCCTTTGACAGGTCTGACGACGGTGGCTCCAGGCCCGCTTAAACCGGGAGGCGCTCCGTTTCGCCAGCTTCGCTCCGCATAATCTCCCCTGCGGGAACTGTTCGCGGAACGTTTCAGCGAGGGGTCTTCCGCACATCGGAAGACTTTTCTAAAGCTTACTGCGCTTTACCATGTTCGCCTGCCGGCGGACACAATACAGGCATGCCAATTTGAGCTCGCGGAACTTTTCAAATATATCAATCACGAAAGCAGATCGTCAACATCGCAATTCGTGCATCTCACGATTCAGTATTTCTCAACCACTAAAGCATAAACGACAAAAGCATATTGGCGAGCTTCGAGCAGTGAGCTATGAGCAACCCCGCATTTAAAGGCTCAAAGCTCGTAGCTCACAGCTCACCGCTCACGGCTGCTTGCCCAAACAATGATCACCCTCTACACTGAGTCTTTTCCGAAACTGCCGCTCTACCCTTTCGCGAAGGATCTAATGGGAAAGTTCTCCTCCTTTATTTCACTATTAGCCGTAATCGTTAGCTGTGCGCTTCTGCCCTCGTGCGGCAGTAGCAGTCCGACGACGGTCACTGCCGAAATTCCGCCTACCGGGGTCACCATCGCCCCAAGTCCGGTGGTCTCGCTTGAAGTAGGCAAGACCCAGGTATTTGCCGGTGGCCCAACGGGCCACACTTTCGTTTATCAGTCGAGCAACCCGGCAGTTCTCACGATTGCCAATAACGGCCTGGCCTGCGCCGGAACCTGGAACTCTCTCACAGCCCCCCAAGTCTGCACTCCCGGCCAGCCCGGCACGGCAACGGTGACCGCAACCGCTCAAGGCGTTACCAGTCCAGCAGTTACGGTTTACGTGCACGAACCGGTCACCAGCATCACCATCAGCAAAGTTCCAGGACAACAAACTGTCTCTGACTCATGCCTTTCTCGGGGCGCAGTCCACGGGCCGGAATCCTGGCTTTTTGAGGCAAACGCATTCAATGGAAGTAGAGACATAACCGCCACTGTCGGCCCGTTTTCGTGGCAACAGATCAACCCAAACGGAGCAACGAACGTTCTCAGCCTGTCCTCGGTACCGGCTGGCGCGCAGGGATGCTTGCTCGGGCAAGGGCAATGCCTTAACGAAGAGAGCGTCGCCGCGGGCACACCCGGGTTAGCACAAATTAATGCCAGTGTCGGAGGTTTCAGCAGCAACCCAATCCGCATCGAGACCTGCCGGGTAAAAAGTATTTCCATCGCTGCAAATGGAGACGTTCCAACCGACACTTCATTTCTAGTTACCACGGGAAGTTCCACCACACTGAACGCCACCATCACCGACATTGCAAATCAAACCATCACCGGAGTGCCACTGACCTGGAGCACTTCCGACCCATCGGCAGTGAGTGTCTCCGCAACCGGCGCTGTCACTTCTACGTTCGGCAGCACGAATTCTGTCGCGTCCCCCGGTGCAGGTGTGGGGACCGTGATCGCCTCCTGCACGCCTCCGGCGTGCAACAGCGGATTTAGTCCTTCGCTCCCGATTTATCCTCAGGCCGCGTTCAGCTTCAACGTGCAGGCCGCGAGTACCTCTACTGCGACCATTCCGACCGTCTACGCGACCACGACCGCCTGCACGGATCCCGCTGCGAACCCGGCAGTGGCCGCGTGTATGCCGACATTGGTGCCGATTACCAAATCCTCTGCTACTGCCGCTTTCACGGCAGGTACTCCAGTTGTTCTGCCCACCACCCCAAACAGCTTTCTTTTCGACCACAACGGAGGGAGCGCGTATCTTGGCGTTAACTCCAGCCAATTCGGGCAACAAGGATTAATGATTTTCAGCGGCAGTTCAGTGGCCCAGGCAACCACCGTGCCGGGAAAGGTTGTAGCCATCTCTCCTGACAACAACATAGTCATCACCGCGGACACGGTAGACTCGCCAAACCAGATTCTCCTCTGCACAAATTGCGGCGCCAGCGGCCGCACGGTTACTCCCATTGTGATTCCAGCTGGTGTAAGCGAAAATTCCGTGAGCGCAGCGTTCTCGCCTGACAGTCTAAAGGCCTACATTGTTACGCAGCCCGTCGCGTCTCAACCAAGCACTCTATACTTTTATTCAAGAGTCGATCCTCTTCAGACGCTGCAGCTCTCTGGGCCGGCAAATGACGTTATTTTTCATCCCGAGGGGGGATTCGCCTACGTCGCTGGGCCCGCATCCTCGATTACACCGTATCGCAATTGCGACAGCTCACAACTTTCGAGCGCCAATTTGAGCACCGCAAACCCACCTCTGATGCTTCGTGCCCTGCCTGATGGCACGACTTTGCTTGCGCTCGAGCCACCAAACATTGATGTAATCTCAGTCTCACTCTTTACGAGTGCCGGTCTGTGTAGCGCCACGCTCACGGACACAATCACCTCGCTCAATCTGGGTCAGGGCAGTTTTATTCCGACACAATTATTTTTCTCGCCGAGCGGCACGACGGCTTACATCCTTGCCGAAACTTCGGCCGGTCCGCCCCCGTCGCGACTGCCATTCGTATTGACATTTAATTTGAACACCCGCACCAGTTCCGAAATCTCGTTGGCCGATAATGCCATTCCTTTAAGCGCGTCGCTTTCGCCGGATGGGACCTTGCTGTTCGTCGGCGCCAACGATGGGGCAGTACACGTGATAGAGACCGCTTCCGGCCTCGACACGCAGCAAGTGACTTTCCCATTTCCCACCAACGAATTGTGCTTCGGCCCCGGAAACCCCGCGACGCAAGTGCCGCTCGACCAACTCACTATTTCTGCCGTGTCGGCGAGCGGTTCAGACGACACGTACAGCTATGCTCTGATCTCAGGGCCAGCTTTGAAGGTCGGCCAGAGCGTTACCATCTCGGGCATGTCGAATGGCGGCGACAATGGCACGTTTACGATCGGCGCCCTAGGGACAGATGCTTCAGGGAATCCGACCTTTACTGTGAGCAATTCAAACGGCGTAACTGCCTCAGGCCAGAGCGGCTTGGGCACAGTGCCAGTCTCCTGCAACCCGGACTTAGTGGTGGTGAAACCATAGCCGTGTGGCGCGGGCGCCCCTCGCCCGCGAGAAATCCAAGCAGAAGTAGGTGCCTGACCTTACGCAATGTTCGTAAGGCAGTTTTATGCTGGAAATGCTACCGTGTCCGCGCGGCCTCTAATTCTTTCCCAATGCTGTCGAGCACGCCGTTGATGAACTGCGCCGACTCCGGCGCGGAAAACTTGCGCGCGATTTCGATGGCTTCATTGATCACCACCGCACGCGGCGTCTGCGGAAATCCAATTAGCTCGGCCACAGCCGCGCGCAGTACGTTGCGATCCACTGCCGCCATGCGGTCCACGCGCCAATTCTCGGCGTGATCTTCAATCAACTTGTTGATTTCGGCGCTACGGTCCTGCGCCACGCGAAAAATATCTTCCGCGAAACCTTGCGTTTCGTGTTCGACCTCGCCCCGCCCTTTCCAAAAAGTCTTGCGAACATCATCGGGCGTCTGCTCACCCAAATCAGCCTGGTAGAGCATCTGCAGTGCAAGTTCGCGAGATTTGCGGCGGGTACCCATCGAGAAAAGCGTCCTCAGGCTCTAGGCGTTAGGCTTCAGGCCTCAGGCCTCAGGCAGCTGATTGCCTTACGACACAGTGTATCGGAAATATATTTTTCGAAAATCGAAGCGAGAGAGCTTAGCTGCGAGATTTGCGCTCGGTGATTTTTCTGGGGTGGGGGCCCAGACGCCGGGAGCTGTCTTTCGATTTTCCTGAAGCCTGAAGCCTAGAGCCTGAAGCCGCTTTTCTCGCGCTGACTGCTGATTGCTGGCTGCTGACTGCTTTCTTCAAATTCGACATCTCCACCGCCGCCAGCGCCGCTTCAAAGCCTTTGTTGCCCATCTTCAGTCCGGCACGATCGATTGCCTGCTCAAGCGTGTCGCAGGTGAGTACGCCGAAAGCATGGGGAATTCCGGTTTCCTGCGCAGATTGCCCGATCCCGCGCGTGACCTCGTTCACTATCACGTCGTAGTGAGCCGTCTCTCCGCGGAGTAGGCAACCGAGACAGATGATGGCGTCATATTTCTTTGTTTCAGCAAGCGTTCGTGCAGCGGAGGGGATTTCGAATGATCCCGGCACGCGGATGATTTCAATGTCATTGTCTTTCGCGCCAGAGCGAATCAATCCATCATAGGCGCTACGAAGCAAACGGTCGGTGATGAACTCATTGAATCGGGAAACGACAATTCCGAACCGGAGTCCCGAGGCGTCCAGCTTTCCGGCGCGCGTCTTCCGCCGAATTTTTTCTTCGGTCAGTTGCTCCCTGTTGGAGCCAGTCTTGAGCATAGTCGAAGGGTCTGCTTTGAAATAGTTGTGCCAGGTTACTCTGTGGTGGTTCTCTGTGTACCCCTGTGTTCTCTGTGGTGAGGGTTTTCAAAAGCTAACCACAGAGAACACCGAGTCGCACCGAGCAAAGCCACAGAGTTATTTTCCCTTAAACTGCGCCTGACGTTTTTCCAGAAATGCCGACGTCCCTTCCTTCTTGTCTTCTGTTGCGCAGGCCACCCCGAACAATGTCGCTTCGAGATACAGCCCCTCGGCTAGCGGCATCTCTGTGCCTTTGTTCACGGCTTCCATCGTGTACTGAACAGCGAGGGGCCCATTGGCGATGATTTTTTGCGCAATTGCTTCGGCGCGGGGAATCAGCTCGGCAGGAGGAACAACTTCATTCACCAATCCGATTCGATGCGCCTCCTGCGCGCTGATCATCTCACCCGCGAGCAGAAGCTGCATGGCAATGCCTTTGCCGACCAGACGAGGCAACCGCTGCGTGCCTCCGTAACCCGGAATAATTCCGAGCTTCACTTCAGGCTGTCCAAGCTTGGCGTTCTCGCTCGCGAGACGCATAGTGCAGGCCATCGCGATTTCGCACCCACCGCCGAGCGCGAATCCGTTGATACAGGCGATCACCGGCTTGCCCAGGTTCTCGATCAGGTTGAGGACGCTCTGCCCTCGGTGCGTGTACTCTTTCGCCGTTACAGGATCGTTCTTCGCCAGTTCGCCAATGTCCGCGCCGGCAATGAATGCCTTCTCTCCCGCCCCGGTCATGATCACCACGCGGACGCTGGCATCATTTTTTATGTCGTGAAATGCCGTTCGCAGCTCTTCCATCGTGGCCATATTCAGCGCATTCAGCACCTTCGGCCGATTCACGGTGACGTAGGCAATCGCGTTTTTCTTTTCGAACGCGATGTTAGAGAAGGTCATTCTGCGTTTCTCTTGGCTTGGTTCCGATCATGTAGTCTCGTAAGAACAACGTAAATAACCGCTGTATAGAAGGCGATATTGGTGATCACAACGAGGCAGACGGTTAAGAGCTGGGCATTCCAACCACTGGTTGCCAGTCCGAGAATTTCGCCAGGCCATAAGAGGACGAATAATGGCAAGAGAAGGTTGGAACCGATCTTCGCGACAGCGTAGGGGAGTAAAGAAACCAGTATGCCGCCCGACAATCCCCACACAGCTCGTCGCATTGCAAATTTGTCCATAAGGTCGACCACTTGCACCCAATCTAGTACTGTCATCCTGAGCGAAGTTCAATCATTCGCTCGCGAATGATCCAGCGCAGTCGAAGGACCCATGTACTTCCAAGTCAGCAGGGCGGCGTTGGGGGAATTCTCCCCGCGCAGCCCTGATCGAAATGCCTTTCCGGGCCTCTGGTCGTACACACGAACGCGGGGTCCTTCGACTCCGTAAGAACTTCGCTTCGCGAAGTTCTTACTCCGCTCAGGATGACAGAGTATCGGGAGCGCTACAACTTATTCACCCTCGGTCTATTCGGGTCCGAATAATCGTAGAAGCCTTTCCCCGACTTCCTCCCATACCAGCCGGCCATTACCAGCCGCTTCAGCAGCGGAGGCGAGGCAAAGCGGCGCTCTTTGAATTCGTCATACATCACATGCGTGATGTAGTAGGTCGTGTCGAGACCGACAAAATCGAGCAGCGTGAACGGCCCCATGGGATACCCGCAGCCGAGCTTCATCGCGCTGTCGATGTCCTCGATCGAGCCCACACCTTCTTCATAGCCGCGAATGGCATCGAGCAGATAGGGCACCAGCAGACGGTTCACGATGAATCCTGTCTTGTCGCTCGTGCGCACGGGAACTTTGCCGAGCTTCTTGGCGAATTCGTAAGCAGTTTCGTAAACGTCCGGGGCCGTCGCGATCGTGCGCACAACTTCGATCAGCTTCATCAGCGGCACAGGATTAAAAAAGTGCAGCCCGATGAATCGCTCGGGGCGCTTGGTGGCGGTCATCAGCTCGGTAATCGAAATGGATGAAGTGTTCGAGGCAAAGATGGCCTCTTTTTTCACAATGCCGTCAAGCGCGGCATACATTTCCTTTTTTTGCGGAACGCTCTCGATGATGGCTTCGATGACAATGTCACAGTCGCGCAGGTCTTCCTTGCGAGTGGTTCCTTTCAGCCGCCCAAGCGTTTGCTCTTTCTGCTGCTGAGTAATTCCGCCCTTTTCCGGAGGCCGCTCGGCAAACTTGCCCAGCGACTTTTCGATTCCTGCAAATCCTTTGTCGATATATTTCTGCTCGACTTCGAGGACGGTGGTATCGAATCCAGCCATCGCCGAAACTTGCGCGATGCCGGAACCCATCAACCCACAACCGAGTATTCCAACTTTTCGTATTTCCATTGCTAGTTTCTTCTCGCGGGTTAGCGCTAATCAAAAACAATTCACCACGCAGGCACGAAGACTGAAAATCAAGCTGCGGGAATTCGAGCCAGCAGCGGAGACACTACAACTCGCCAAGATGCGAAGAACGAGACAAGCCACACTGCCCCGAAGAAAACAGCCCATGTGGTCCTCGATGCACCCACAGCAAAGCTGCCTTTCCAGAGCGCCATCCCAAAGATCGCCCCATCCATTAATAGAGAAACGCCGACGTAGAAAACGCACGTAACGAGCGCAAGTTTGGTGTAGAGCATAGTTCACCGCCTTTTACTTGGAAGGTCTAACTGCAGATCCCTCGACTCCCATCATCCTTCGCTCGCGAAGGATGATGTTTCGCTCGGGATGACACGTAAAGGGACACTTGTTCGGCACGGCTAAAGCCGTGCCCTTCCCATCCGTGCTCCCGACAATCAGTTCAAGCTCTCCACCACCATCGCAATCCCTTGACCGCCGCCGATGCACGCCGTCGCCAGCCCATACTTCTTCTTCCGCCGGCGCAGTTCGTACAGAAGCGTAATCACCAGCCGAGTCCCCGTTGCACCCAGCGGGTGTCCGAGCGCAATCGCACCGCCGTTCACATTTACTTTTTCTCGATCCAAACCTAATTCTTTTTCAACCGCGAGATACTGCGCCGCGAACGCTTCGTTCACTTCGATCAGATCGATATGCTCGAGCGTCATTCCAGCTTTTTGCAGCGCAAGCTTCGCCGCCGGAACCGGGCCGCTGCCCATGATCTTCGGATCGACTCCCGCAATTCCCCAACTCACAATTCGTCCCAGGGGCCATGCGCCGCGTTTCCCGGCTTCCTCCAAAGACATCAGAACGACGGCTGCGCCGCCATCGACAATCCCGCTCGCGTTTCCCGCGGTTACGGTTCCGTTCTTTCCAAAGGCAGGCTTCAGCTTCGCCAGACCTTCCAACGTTGTCTGCGGACGGCGATGGTCATCTTCCGTCAGCGATTCTCCCGTCGGATCGCCCTTCGGATTTTTCAGCGGCACAGGCACAAGCTCCTCCTGCGTCCGCCCAGCTCTATAAGCATCATCCGCGCATTTCTGCGACCGCAGCGCAAACTCGTCCTGCATCTCGCGCGTAATGCCATGCTGCGAGCCATACAACTCCGCCGTATTCGCCATGTACATGCCGCAATAACTGTCGAGCAATGCGACCATTAACGAATCTTCAAGCTTGCCTCCTGGAGCAAGAGAAAAACCGTCGCGACCCCGAATCACAAACGGCGCTTGCGACATCGCTTCCATTCCGCCGGCTAGAACTACGGAAGCCTCTCGCAGCTGAATCATCTGCGCGCCGTTCACAATCGCCTGCATGCCGCTGCCACAGAGGCGATTTACGGTCAATGCAGGCGTTTCCATCTTCAATCCCGCCCGCAGCCCAACATGACGCGCTCCGTACAGCGCATCGCCCGAGGTTTGTTGCGCGTTTCCGAAAACGGCGTGATCGATCTCCTCAGGGTTTACCTTCGAGCGCTCGATTGCGCCTTTTGCAGCAATCGCGCCGAGCTCCTGTGCAGAGAAATCTTTGAGCTTGCCGCAATAGCGGCCGAACGGGGTACGCGCCCCGCTGACGATAGCAATGTCACCTGGTTTAAGCATGAAGGCCAGAGTTGTTAGAAGTGATCACCTCAGAAAGCGTAGTCTAACAGCGCTTTGCTTGCAGAGTAAAAGCAGATTCCTCACCGCTGAAGCGGTTCGGAATGACAAGGATGACAAATGGAGAGGCTTACGCGACCGCTGCCGCCGAGAGGGCCGCTTGTAGTGCCACGCTCTTGCCGGTGCCGTCGGCAACAGATTTTTCTAAGGCCCGCTCGGCGCGGTTGATCACTTCGGTGACGATGTCCACGGCGTCGAATTGCTGCCGCACAACTGCTTCGGCTACACCGGCGTTAAACGAAGCCGCAATCTGCTTCTCGCCGATCGCCGTCGTTATCAGCCGCCGCATTTTTTCTACTACGCGCAGGGCTTCGTTTTCCGCGGTCTCACCCAACACGATGGCAATCGCATTCGCCGCATAGCGGAACGCCAGATCATTTTGCCGAACATTGGCTGCGACCAATTGTCCGAGGCGCTGCATCAGCGCATCAGCTGCGGCTTCGCCCTGCTCTTTCGCAATAGTCGCGCGCTCGCCGAAGCGCATGATCAATACGGTCACGGGACTGGTTTGTTGCGTCGCACGCCGCACTTCGCCCATCAGCAAGTCAAGATAGGAGGCGCGCTTCAGCAGGCCTGAGTTTTCGTCGGTCACCGAAAGGTTCTTTACCAGCCGTCGCAGCCCTGCATTGTTGAGCGCGTTCGTCACCTGGTCGGCAATCATTTTGAATACGAGCACGTCGTTTTGCGCCCAGTTGCGTACGCTGCCCTCAAGAAGCAGGAGTAGCCCCAAATGATCGTTGCCGTCCATCAACGGCAGCGCCACCAGGGAGCGCGCACCCACAGCGACTAGCTGCGGTTTGAGTGCCTGCAGTTCTGGAACGGCCGTCGCATCCGAATAGACCAGCGTGCCGCGATTGATAGCGAGTTCCTGTAACGTGGACACGACTTGCTCCACGCTTTCTGCGTCCGCTGGTTGCAAACCGGCGCCCGCGTATTGCTTCGTGGCGCTGGTCACCAGGCCGGGCTTGCGCAACGCGATCACGCAACGCCCCAACTTCCATTGTGTACCGATTTCCGTTGCGGCGGTGTTCAGCACCGTGTCGGCGGTGCTTTGCCGGTTCAGCTTGCGTGTGATGTCTGGCACGCGCGCAAAACTTGCCATGTCGAGGTTTTCAGTTCCCGCTGCGACCGACGCGTTCGGGATTGAAGCCGCAACCGGAGTTGGCGCTGTGGCTGATCCGCCCGGGCCGCTTGGGTATTGCGGCGTCATTCCGGCAGTCGCATAAAGCTGGCGCAAGTCCGCGTTCCGGTCCTCCTCGTGCGGGAATAGCTGTTGAATTCGTTGCAGCCGCTCGAGCGCTTTGTTGCGCATTCCATACTGCACAAGGATTTCCGCCTGCAACATCAGGTCTTGTAGGGTGCTCGAGCCGAGCGTCTTCTCTTCGTTACTGGCGCGCGACGCCTGGGTAGGCGACGTCCCCGTGAAGCGCGAAGCGATGACGTCGTAGCGGTTCTGTTCGATCCTGCCTCGCAGCATCTCCAAACGCTTCTGATGTCCGGACTCGTAAGGGTCAATTTCGGCAGCGCGGTCCAATGCATCAGCCGCTTTGGTATAGTTTTTTTGCTCGACGTAGAGATCAAACAGGCGCAGCAACGTTGCCGAATATTCGCTCTCGCGATTTGCCGTATTGAACTGTTCGGCAAGGAATTCGAGCATTTCGGCAGAAGGCTTATGGCCGTTGGCGATGTCTTGCATCATGGCAAGGAAAGCGCGGCGTTCGCCTTTACGCCGTTGGAAGTGCTCCAGCTTCTCCGCAAGGACGACGGCTTCGCGATCCAGACCAGAATCGAGAAACGCTCCAATTAAGTCCCGTACCTGCTCAATGCGGGAAGGGTTCTGCTCAAAAATTTGCCAAACCAGCGGCGAGGCTTCCGTCAGGCGATTTGCGCTCAGCAACGCGCGAGCATATACGTCGCGAAATTCCGGGCTGTTCTGACCAATGTTCGACAGCGGCTCAAGGACAAAAATCGCTGCCCCGATCTGCTGCTGCTGCATCAGGCACTTTGCGTATCCGAGCGCGATGGTTTCGTTGGTCGATTCTTCCGAGTAGCCACGCTCGTACCACTGGCTCGGATCTCCGCCTGAGCTTTCCGCCTGTTGCGCCAGTTTCAGAAACGCCGCAGCTGCATCCTTTCTCTCGCCAATTTCGGACGAGAGCTCGCCGAAGCGCACCATGTTCTTCTCGGAAGCGTCCAGCCCCACCATTCGCTTGAGCACGGCGAGCGCATCCGGCTTCCGGCCGTGCTTCGAGAGTTCTTCAAGAGCGCCTTCGTAAGTTTCGAGCGCCAGCTTGCGATTTGAGCTTTCGAGCAGTTGCGCGAAGCGAATTTTCTGATCGCACGTCGGGCTGGTGAAACGGGCAAGTTTCTTATAAGTGAGGCTTGCACGGATCGCGTCTCCGGCACCGACCTGCCGTTCAAAGAGTTCGCCCAGCAACCGCACGGCATCCGGCATCCGCTGAAGCGATAGGCACAGGTCCGCGGCCATTTGCCGCACCGTGTCATTTGCCGTATCGAGCGCTAGTATCTGCAAAAACTCGTCAAGCGCTTCGGCTGGCTTGCCTTTTTGCAACAGTTTCTCGCCCCGCTCAACTCGCCTGGCGATCTCTTGCCGGTCGACCCGTTTTGGAGTCTCAGCCATAGGAAGGTTTCTTCGCCGCAAGCCAGTGCTGGGGCGTTTTGACGGGCCGCTCCACGCGGACTCGTCCACCTCACGATTTTAGGCGTGCCGAGACCACGGGAAAACGCGGTAACGGGAGCCCCCAATTACGAAGGTCATCGGTCTGGCCGCCCGGCTTCGGCGAAATTACTCCCGTAAGCTCCGGCTACACATTTTCGACAACCGGACCGGCTGATTCAGATAAACTGCCGGGGCGCAGGTAGTGTGCCGGAAACCGCCCTTAAATGACTCCCATCGCAGCGATGTTGCTGGCATCTTCGTCCGGAAACCTGCCGGCTTGGTGTGCCGTAGGGGCGGGCGCGGGTGTGTACTTTTTCTATCGTGGCTTTCGCTTGCTGCAACGTCGAAGACTGATCCTGAATACTCCAGCGTCGAAAATTCGCAGTGCTTCGATCGGCTTGGTTGAAATCAGCGGGCTGGCAACCGGACCATACGTAATTACTTCGCCGCTAAAGCAGGTGGAGTGTTTCTACTACAAAAGCATCGCATGGGAGCTGCGGCAACAAGGTAAGAACAGCGAGTGGGTAAAGATTGGCGAGGAAATCCTGCACGTTCCTTTTTATCTTGATGACGGAACCGGTACATTGCTCATCGACCCTGCTGGCGCCGATATGGACTTGCACTGCGATCTCAAAGAAGAGTACGGCGGCCCAATGACGTTCAGCCACTCGGAAATATCAAGCGGCGTCAGCGATTTCCTCACACGTCACGGCGCGAATTTTAACCATCGACTCAAAGTCGAAGAGTTTTGCATTAAACCAAAGAACTTTCTTTTCATCCTTGGAACGCTGGCCCAGAATCCCCATCGGGAAGAAGACGTAACATCCTTGCCTGCCCCGAATCAATTGTCCCAGCAAGCAGCTACTGCAACTGCCGGTGTGTCTGCTGGGGCTGATGTCCCGTTCCACCCGGGGCCGCCGTTCGTCGGCAAGAACTATCACCAGATTCCTCGGCTGCCGGACGGCTCGCCTGCGCCTGGACCGACCACCGGCATGTCGCAGCAGCAAATCGTCGCTGCCGCCATGATGAAGGCCGGCATTGTGAACCCAGCCGCGTGGGCAATCGCCGGAGTAAGCCCGCAAGCGGCCGCACAACTGAAACTGAATTCTGCGACCGCCAACGCTTCCGCCTCAGGCGCTCCCAAGCAAAATTCATTCGCCCCTGAAGCACCATTGGACGCGCATCCACCTGTCGTTCTGATGAAGGGCACCCACGATCCTTGTTTTTTGATTTCGTGGAGGAGCCAGCGCGACTTGATCAGCTCTCTCGGCTGGAAATCGTCCCTGATGATTTGGGGAGGGCCAGCCCTGACACTTGTTTGCATTTACATCTTGCTAGCAAACTTCAACTTGTTATAGCGCAGTGGAGAACCTATGAACACGATTATTCTGCTTGCTGTTCTGTTCGTGATTGCCGGCTTTGTGGTTTATCTGACTACGATCTACAACGGCCTGGTCGCAATCAAGAATGACATCGACAAAGCCTGGGCCAACATCGACGTGCTGCTCAAGCAGCGTCACGACGAATTGACCAAGCTGCTCGACGTCACCAAGGGCTACGCTGATTTCGAGCGCGACACGCTGACCAAGATCACGCAGGCGCGCAGCCAATATCAGCAGGCCGTCACCGTTGACCAGAAAGCTCAGGCTGACCAGAGCATGACCCAAGCTCTGCGCGGCTTCTTTGCCGTGGCGGAGAATTATCCCGATCTGAAGGCCAACAACAACTTCCAGCAACTCCAACAGCGCATCACTGCGCTTGAGAACCAGATCGCCGACCGCCGCGAGTTCTACAACGATTCGGTAAATACTTTCAACATTCGTATTCAGCAGGTACCCGACACGTTCATTGCTTCGTTCATGCACCTCAGCCCGCGCACAATGTTGAAGGTGGATGAAGCGGACAAAGCTGATGTGGCCATGTCCTTCGCGCAGGGAAAGTAACACAAGAGGACTGCGGTTGCGGCGTGCCCCACTTCTCCCGGTATCACGAGAAGTGGGCCTGTAAAATACTTGCGTGCCTGATCCCATCCACATCGGCATCTTCGGCGACTACGATCCCGCTTCGCCCACGCTCCCCGCGATTGAGAAAGCGATTCAGCACGCGGCCGAGAAGCTGAAAATCTCTGCCCGAGCGCAGTGGCTTCCTACGGATTCTCTCCTCGGTGACGATCTCGACAAGAAACTCGAGATCTTTGATGGCCTGTGGGCTGCCCCGGCAAGTCCGTACAAGAGCTTCGACGGCATGCTGCGCGGCATCGAGTTTGCCCGCCGCCGAAATTGGCCGTTCGTCGCTACTTGAGGGGGCTTTCAATACACTCTGGTAGAGTGTGCGCGCAATGTGTTGGGGATCAAAGATGCCGATTCGGCAGAGAACAACTCCGGATCGAACAACATAATCATCACACCCGTCGCCTGCACGGTTCCTAACCGAAAAGGTGATGCCCCGAAGCTCTCAGGCCCAATTCCAGAAATCCGTATCCGTCCGGGATCCTATCTGCATTCCTTCTACAAGAAGGATGCTGTCACCGAGGAGTTTTTCTGCAACTACGAAGTGAGCCCCGACTTCGAAGGTTCACTGATCGAAGCCGGTTTCTCTATCGCCGCCCGTGGCGCAAACAACGAAATTCGCGCCATCGAATTCCCCGTCCATCAGTTCTTCATCGCAACATTGTTCCAGCCGCAACTTTCATCGAAGCCTGGCAAGCCTCATCCCATCATTGTCGAGTTTCTCCGTGCGGCCGAAAATTGGAGGACACAAAAACTCGAAGACAGCGTCTTGGATTCGTAATGCTCGCCGTTCAGAAGTGTCGTTTGCAACTGGAAATAGCCCATTCTTGGGTGGAGCAGCGCTTCAGCGCCGCAAGAGACTTCTCTCCTTTGCTTGCGGCTTTAGCCGCTGAGGTCACGTCTGTAGGATCACCGGTCAACTGGGGACTTCTGTCATCCCGAGCAAAGCATGGTTCTTCGCTGGCGAAGAATCATGCAAGTCGAGGGATCTGCAGTTCTGCTCTCGTTTGACACCCATTTTTCCTGAATGCTACCGTCAGCCATCTCTTGCGTTACCGACTCGAATACGCGCTGGCGTGGGTTTTACTCAAGCTCGTAGGAGCATTGCCGCGTCCTCTGGCGCGCGCCGCCGGAGTCTCGATCGCCTGGATCGTTTATTTTTTACACCGGAAGTTGCGCCGCGTGGGCATGCGCAATCTTGAACTCGCATTCCCTGAAAAGCCCCGCCGCGAGCGAAAAAGAATTCTCCGTGGTGTATTCACTTCTTTAGGCCGCCAAGTAGCCGAAGTTTGCCTGTTCCCGAAATACACGCGCGAGAACGTCAGTAGAATTGTCGTTTACGAAGGGTTTGAAAACTTCGAGCGCGCTCTCGCTCGCGGTAAAGGCGTTCTTTTTCTGACCGGACATCTCGGCGCCTGGGAGCTTTCCGCATTCGCGCATTCGCTTTATGGATATCCGCTGAACATCGTCATGCGCCCGCTGGATAATCCTCATCTCGACCGACTCTCCCGGGCGTACCGCACGATGCACGGAAACAAAGCCGTCGACAAAGATTTCGCCCGCGGCCTGATCGCCGCCATGCGCAAAGGCGAAACCGTTGGCGTGCTCATGGACACAAACATGATCGCCACCCAAGGCGTGTTCGTGGACTTCTTCGGCATTCCCGCATGCACGGCGAGTGGCGTAGCCCGAGTCGCGCTCAAGACGGACGCCGCCGTCGTGCCCGGTTTCACCATTTGGGACCCGGTGCTGCAAAAATATCGTCTGCGCTTCGATCCAGCCGTGGAATTGGTCCGAACTGGCAATACGGAACGGGACGTTGTCGCCAACACAGCACAGTTTACAAAGGTGATTGAAGAATACGTGCGGCGATATCCGGACCAGTGGCTCTGGGTTCATCGCCGTTGGAAGACAAGGCCGAAAGGAGAAACCGGCCTGTACTGATCCTTCGATGCTGAAAATCACCTGGCCTCAAATCGCCGCCTGGCGCATCAAGCGCCATCATCTCGATAGGCGCGCGCCCGCCGGCAACCTCTTCGCCGTCACAGCCGATCTCTGCGGATTACACGCGCAAGTACTCTCGTCGGCGGTATTAACTTTATGGGCCAGAGTCGAGAGTCTTGAGCGCGAAGCGGTCCACCGAGCCCTTTGGGAAGAGCGAACCCTGGTCAAGACCTGGGCGATGCGCGGCACGCTGCACCTGCTTCCAGCGAACGAACTGCCGGTCTGGTATGGAGCCCTTGGCACGAGCACCCGCTACTTGCGGCCTAAGGCATGGAAGAACTACTACGGCGTGAGCATGCAAGAGCTTGATTGCATCAGCAAAGCAATCGGGCAGGCAGTGGATGGTTGTGTTCTAACGCGGGAAGAACTCGCGGAAAAGGTCGGGCGCATCACCGGCTCACGCAAGTTCGGAAAAAAGTTGGCAGAAGGCAGCTGGGGCACGATCCTGAAACCGGCAGCTTTCTCGGGACGGCTGTGTTTCGGACCGAGCAAAGGACAATTAGTTTGTTTCACCCATCCTTCGACATGGGCTGCGATGCCATCGCTGATGGATCCTGAGACGGCCACTCGCGAAGTCACGCGACGCTTCCTTTCCGCGTATGGCCCGGCCACATATCACGATTTGGCCCGCTGGTGGGGCGGAGGCGGAGTTGCTTCCGCGAAGAAATGGCTCGCATCACTCGAGGAAGAACTATCATCCGTTGAGGTCGAAGGCAAGCAGGCCTGGATGCTCGCCAAAGATGTCGACGAAATGCGTGAAGCCGATTCACAACGGTGCGTCCGCCTGTTGCCGGCTTTCGATCAGTACGTCATCGGCGCCTCCCGCCATGCCGAACACCTAATGACCGGAGGCACGCGCAACCTGATCTATCGCCCGCAAGGCTGGATTTCCCCCGTTCTCCTCGTCAACGGATTCATGCATGGCGTGTGGCGTCACGAGATCAAAGGCCGCCGGGTGGAGGTTGCAATCACGCCATTCGTAAAGGCGCCCGGATGGCTGCGCGCAGGCGCGGAAGAAGAAGCGGAACGGCTGGGCGGCTTCTTGGATTGTAAGCTCGATGTTCGTTGGAAACATCGATCCGAACCATGAGGGCGATTACCGGTCCAGCGGTTTGCGCAACGATTCGCGGACGCCGATCATGCGAAATGACTCAGCAGGCGGGTATGATGTTCGTTGCGGTTTAAGGAGTTGATGACATGAAGAGAGTCACAAGACGTTCCTCGAAGAAGCATGCTGATCGCAAGAGGGTGGAAAAAGAAAAGGCAATATCATCCCGTGAAACTCCCCTTCAGTTCAGCGTCTCCATGCTTTGTACTCTGGTGATCGCACTTTTCGTCCTCACATTCAATGTTCAGGCATTCGAGATACCCACCGGCTCGATGGAACGCACTCTACTGGTCGGCGACCACATTCTGGCCCAGCGCTTCGATGTGGGGACGAAGACAACCGCCCTGTTCCCACACAACACCATTCACGATGGCGACGTTCTTGTCTTCTTCTCTCCCGCTCAACCTGATCTCCACTTCGTTAAACGGATCATCGGGGTTCCCGGAGATCGGCTTCGGTTGGATCATGGGGATCTAATTCGCAATGGGAAGCGGCTGCAGGAGCCATACGTGATTCGCGACGGAAGCTATATTCCCTACCGAGATAATTTCCCCAACGTCACCCCGACCTTTGTAGACGGGCTCACTCCTGGGTGGCAGGGCGAACTAAGCAGCCACATCCATAACGGGGAACTCGTAGTTCCAGCCGGAAATTATTTTGCGATGGGAGATAACCGCGACCATAGTTATGACAGCAGATATTGGGGCTTTGTTCCGCAGCAGAACATCATCGGTCGTCCACTCATCATTTATTGGTCTTTCAAGGAGTCGTCGGATGAATACTTAAAGACCAGCCCTGGGGATCGGCTCAAGCATGGGAGCCACGTGGTGCTTCACTTCTTCGACCAGACCAGGTGGAACCGTATGTTGAGGTTCGTGCGATGACGAGAGGCGATTAGCACTAGAACCAATCGCTGCGATAAGCCACCCACCAACTCACGATTGCAATCGGAATTGTCGAAGCCAGTGCCCACCAAATCGAGAGCGTGAAATCCGCAACCAAGCCCAGAGCTGTAAAGGTTATCCAGAAAACTTTTCGTTCCACGTCTTCTAGTTTATGAGGAGAACTTTCCGGCCGCAGGTTATTTTATTCGGCAAGCGCAAACTAAAGTTCACAATGTAAGAGCGGATTGCGAGAGCCGGTTAACTAAAGCTCAGAACACGCGCTTCGAGTCGACTAGTATGGTCACCGGACCATCATTGACCAGATCGACCTGCATCATCGCCTGAAAGCGGCCGGTTTCGCAGGTCACGCCAGCCTCACGGACTTTCGCAACGAAATATTCGTAGAGTTCGCGCGCAGGCTCGGGCGGGGCAGCTTCATCGAACGACGGCCGCTTGCCTTTTCGTACATTGCCGTAAAGAGTGAACTGCGAAATCGCGAGAACCGCGCCGTGTGTCTCGACGAGCGACAAATTCATCTTGCCGTTTTCGTCTTCAAATGTACGCAGGCCAAGAATCTTCGCCGCGAGATAATCGGCGTCGGCGTTCGTGTCCGTTTTCGCGACGCCGAGCAGCACCACCAGCCCCGGCCCAATCTTTCCCACGACTTCTTCGCCGACGCTCACCTGAGCGCGGCTGACGCGTTGGACGACGGCTCGCATTGCGCCTCGAGCCTAACAGAGCGCACCGCGAAGAGCACGAAGGGGAAGGGCACGAGTTTACTCGTGCCGCAAAAAGCCAATTAACTCTGTCATTCCGAGGGAAGCCGAATCATTCGCTTGAGAATGATTCGGTGGAGTCGAGGAACCTGCTTTTATCTTGGAAACAGCAGATTCCTCGCGGGCTAAAGCCCACTCGGAATGACATCGCGAGGGGAAATAGGTTCGGCAGGAGTAAACTCGTGCCCTTCCCGTCCTTGGTTACTCTGCTAATCCTCGACACCCGGTTTGACCTTAACCTCTTGCAGCGATTAGGATTTCCATTTGTCCCCGCAGTCATCTAAATTTCTGAGCGAGGAGCCACATGGCAGCCGTTGATGAAAAAGTGAAGCAGATTATTGTGGAACAACTGGGAGTGGACGAAGGCGAAGTGACCCCCACCGCTTCGTTCGTGGACGACCTGGGCGCCGACTCGCTGGATACCGTCGAACTCGTCATGGCGTTCGAGGAAGCTTTTGAAATCGAAATCCCCGACGAGGACGCGGAGAAAATCCGCACCGTGCAGGACGCCATCGACTATATCGGCAAGCACGCGAAAGCGGGGAAGTAACGAGTGCGGCGAGTTGTTGTAACCGGCATTGGCCTGATCTGCGCTGTCGGCAATAAAACTGAAGAGGTTTGGCGGAACCTGCTGGCCGGCAAAAGCGGCGTGGGCCGAATTACGCAATTTGACGCCTCGAAGCACGCCTGCCAGATCGCGGCCGAAGTCAAGAATTTCGATCCGCTTCAATTCATCGAGAAAAAAGAAGTAAAAAAGATGGGCCGCTTCATCCACTTTGCCCTCGCGGCGGCGGAAGAAGCTGTGTGCATGTCGGGCCTGCAAGTCACGCCGGAAAACGCCGAGATGATCGGCGTACATATCGGTTCTGGCATTGGCGGATTCGACATCATTGAGCGCGAGCACACGGCGCTGATGGAAGGCGGGCCGCGCAAGATTTCTCCTTTTTTTATTCCCGCAGCCATCGTGAACCTGGCCGCCGGGCATGTCTCCATGCGCTTCGGCGCCAAGGGACCAAACGAAGCTACTGCCACGGCGTGCACCACCAGCGCCCATTCTGTGGGCGATTCATTCCGAATCATCCAGCACGGCGACGCGGACGTGATGATCGCCGGCGGATCGGAAGCCGCGATCACTCCCATGGGAGTTGGCGGATTCGCTGCCATGCGAGCGTTATCTACGAGAAATGACGAGCCGGAAAAATCCAGCCGCCCCTGGGACCGCGACCGTGACGGATTCGTGATCGGCGAAGGCGCCGGAATTTTAATTCTTGAAGAACTCGATCATGCACGCGCGCGCGGAGCACGACCGATTGCGGAGATCGTCGGCTATGGCATGAGCGGCGACGCATATCACATTACGCAGCCTGCGCCCGAGCACGAGGGCGGTTTCCGCGTGATGAAGAATGCGGTTCGCGATGCCAAGATCAAGCCGACCGACATCGCTTATGTGAACGCCCACGGCACGTCAACTCCGATTGGCGACACCCTCGAAGCGCATGCGATCAGAAATTTCTTCGGTGATCAAAAAATTGCGGTCAGCTCCACAAAATCCATGACCGGTCATTTGCTGGGTGGCGCGGGCGGACTCGAAGCCGGGGTCACCGTTCTTGCGCTACGCGATCAGGTTCTTCCACCAACCATCAATCTGGAAAATCAGGACCCCGAAACTGCAGGAATGGATTTTGTCCCCAACCACGCGCGCAAGGCTTCGGTGGAATATGCGATGTCGAACTCCTTCGGCTTTGGCGGCACGAACGGTGCACTGCTGTTCAAGCGATGGAGCGAGTAAACTTCGCTAGGCGCTACCGCTTAACAAGTGTTCAGATCTCCAGTGAATTTTGGGCACGGTGGAAGTTCCCGTGCCCAAGCAAGGTTCGAGGGCTTTATGCGGCCCGGCGTTCCCGCGCCGCGCTGGAATTGATCCGGCTCTCACCGAGCTGTGTCAGCTTGGCGTCGGCTGCTTTCTCTTCATCCAGTGTTTGCTGCAGTAACTGAGCGACATCCTGCAGACCGAGCTGCTGCGCAAATGAAATTAACGAGCCATAGATTGCCATTTCGTAGTGTTCGACCATGTTGCCGCCCACGATCAACGCGGCATCGCGCAGACTGCCACCCTCGACTTCACGACCGCGTCCTTGACGGCGCTGCTCATTTCATCGAACACATCATTATCTTCAGGTTTGGCATCGATGCCGCAAATCGAGAACACGCGTTCGAGCCGGCTGACGTGGGTTCGGGTCTCCTGCAAGTGCTGCTCCAGAGCGCTCTTCAGTTCTGGGGAATTGGCTGCTTCGATCATGGTAGGCAGGCCTTTTTTAACCAGCTTTTGTTCACAGTCGTAGGCATAACGAAGTTCAATGTCGAAAAGCTCACGAAAATTTTCGATTTTCATCTCCTGCTCCTAAATTTTTTGATTGGATCTAACGGTGTATGGATGATCAATGCGCAAGAGACGGTTGCGTTCAGGCAGCTGAAATCGTAAGCACAGTCTGAGTTGGCCAGTAGCAGCATTCAGGCGCTGCGCCCCTGGCGTGAAATAAAGCGAGGAAGGAATAAAACATCCCCGCCTCGCTCTAGAGCAGTTACCCAACCACAAAAACCGCAATGCGAATGCCAGGATGCATTACGTCATACAGGAAGTACTCACCATCGACGTAGTCGATGTAGCAGTCGTCGTCGTATGACCATTCCGCTGGCCAGGGATCGACCAACTCGAAGGAGTAGCCGCCGTATACCACCACCGGCTGAGAAACATTCACGACACGGTCGCGCTGGACATGGAACCTGTGCTCCCGGCCGAAGTGAGACCTGAACTGATCATCAGGAATATGGCGCCCGCGCTCGGCTGCTTCACGCCGGTTCTGGTCGCGTCCCATCTCCTGACGATTTTCATCTCGGCGATTGTCTGTCGGACGGTTCTCCATTTGCCGGTTGTCACGCCGATTATCGACCGGGTGCTGCTGCTCTCGCTGCTGGTCTCTCATATTGCGATCGCGTTGCTGGGCCCGGTTGTTTTGATTTACCTGATCCCTCTGTTGTCTTTCTTGTTCGTTCTGCTGCGTCCTATTCTCCTGCCTTGCCCGGTCGTCTTGCCCCGCCCGATCGTTCTGTTGGGCTCTATTGTCCTGTTGCGCTCTGTTGTCTTGCTGCGTCCTGTTGTCAGTTCTGGGCGCTCTATTATCCTTCGGCGTTTCCTGAGCCTGGGGCTTGTTCTCATCCCTCTTGTCCTGTGAATATGCAGCCGGCGCCGCCATCAACAGCAAGAACAGCGCCAACGTAAAGAACACTCCAACTACTCTCATGCGGACCTCCGTTCATGTAGATTCAGCCGTCACTCGTCGGTAAGTCCGATGTACAAACAAAATGCCGGGATGCTTATCTGATGGCTGTGCTACAGGAGGATTCTTGAGCTTCTAAGAGCTAGAGTGCGGCAGCAGTGCTGGTTCCGGCTGCGGCAAATACGTCCGCAGCTTCCTGTTCGGCGATGGGGATGAAGGTTTGTACCACGTCGACATCGAACTGCGTTCCGGAACTCTCAAGCAGCCTCCGAACGGCTTCCGTATGCGGAAGCCCTTTGCGGTAGCAGCGATTTGAAACCATCGCGTCATAGGCATCGATCACGGACACAATTCGGGAGACGAGAGGAATATCGGTGCCTTTCAGCTTTGCCGGGTAGCCGCTTCCATCCACGCTTTCGTGATGATGGAGAGTGTATAGACTCGCGTCTTGCAGGCCGGGCAGGAGGCGAAGGATCGACCAGCTGTATTCGGGATGCCGGTTAATCAGCGCGCGCTCTTCTGGAGTAAGCGGCCCTTGTTTCTTGAGAATGGCATCGGGCACCCCAACTTTACCGATATCGTGCAGTAAAGCTGCGACTTCGACCTGGTACATGTGTTGTTCGGGTATGTTGAGCTTGCGTGCCACGCGTAGTGCCCATTCCGCAAGCCGGGTGCTGTGAACACCAGTGCTGATGTCTTTTAAGTCGAGCAGTTGATTGAAGGCACAGACCAGCGAGTTGCGAAATGCAGATTGCTGCTCCTCGAGTTCTTTGACTCGGAAGAGCAGCAATCCGGCATCTTCATTCGGAGTGCCAAACGTTATGCTCATTGCCTCACAAAATTCCGTGGCAAGCCGTTAGTGCTGAGTAACTGTCCAGACGTCCCCAACCCAGCGACGGGTTAAAGATGACGTCTGCATGCGCCAGGCCTGAGGGGACCTTTGCCGACGAGCAGCCGCCGTTCTTTCCCAGCATTAGCGCCGCAGTTCCAGCTACGAATGGCGTGCTGAACGAAGTTCCCCAGCCAGCCGCATACGTTCCCCACGGATAACTGGTCATAATTCCTTCACCGGGAGCTGCCATGAACACCGGCGGCGCGCCGTAGTTAGTGAAGGTAGACTGAATATCCTGATCGGAGGTCGATGCCACGTTAATAACGCCTGGTAGCGATCCGGGATACACGTTCTCATACTTGCCATCGTTACCCGCGGAAGCCACTGCAATCACGCCCTTGCTCTGCGCATACTTGACTGCTGTAGCTAATTCATTTGAGTAAGATGGGAAGTCCCAGCTCATGTTCATTACCTGCGCGCCGTTTGCGACGGCGTAGTAAATCGCGCGCAGAATGTCAGACTCATAGCCTGAACCGCTTGCTCCGAATGCCTTAAGGGGCATGATCTTCGCTTGCGGCGCCACTAAGTGGACGATACCCGCTGTCATCGTGCCGTGCCCGAACGCGCCGTAGTTGCCCCCATCGAGCACTGCCACGGTACGTTGGTCGAGCACCGCAACCGTTCTCTGTTGCACGTCGGCCGTTTGAGCATTACTCAAATTCGGCGAGGCATTGACATCAGACAGCTCGGAACCACCCGCTACATTGCGCGTGAAATCGTAGCCTTTCACCAAGACAGCTTTCAGCACCGGATGATTCGGATCTACTCCGGTATCAATGACCGCTACGGTGACTCCCGAGCCGGTCGCGCTGAACCCGGACTGAGCTGACGCAGTTCCGATCAACTCATTCCCCGGCTGAACTAAGTAGCCATGCCATACCGTCGATCCGAAGTAAGAGGTTGGTGTCTTGTCGGTCAGGTACGACCCTGGCACGTTTGCGCCCGGGTCCTGCGAATACACCGTCTGGTCGATCTCGACATCGAGAAGACCAATCACATTCAGGTTAATCTTCAACAGCGCAGTTATCGGGTTCAGTATTCTGGGGAAAGTGATAACAAATAACTGGCCTTGCGGGTCCCCCAAGCTGTTGTTGACTCTGCAACCCAGCAACAGGCAGGTTAGATTCAACCCGTTAATGCCCAGTGAATCACGCACGATCAGCCGTGCTTGCGCATTCGCCTCGGAGGCGAACATCGGTACGACTAACAACGCCAAGCACAGCACCACTCGTTTGAACCTCGAACTGATTTGCGACTTTGTAAGTTTCGTGGTCATATCCCTTTATTTTCCCCAATCGAGCCGGTTCCAAAAGTCTACTGTTGGTACCATCCCTTTCGCTACTTACAGGTGTAACAACCTGCTAGTTACTAACGTCGGACGCAGGGGCAATATCCAAACCCTTTTCTGGTCTTAGATTTGCCAGGGGAATCCGGATCAAGGCACGCCCCGCCACTTGGATGGAAATACGCAGATTATTCTGCGCTTCCAGTTCCAGGTGAAACTCACCGAATGAATTCGCCTTTGTTTCGGCAACGGCGAGCCCTTTCTGCGTCCACAGAATTACAGCGGAATCTTCGATGGAGGCACGCGGCACCCGCTTGTCCAACACCTGGCCGGTTAGGAAAATCCGCTTGGAAGATGCCGGACTATCAAACCGGAGATCGACCGCGAGCCCATCAGCCTCGTACACCATCTGTCGCGCCGCTGCTGCTGCAGAAGATCGAACTCCCGCAAGTACCGTTTTGCCGAATGTGTCAAACACTAAGTTCGCGAGTACCGGCTGTTTGGATTTTTCGAACGATTGCGCTGCGAACTCCAGCTTTGCCATCCGGACCGACTCCTGCGGCGGAGCATAGTTCATATCGCGAAGCGTGATCGTGTGTACCTGCTTCCAGGTATCACGCGCAAGCCCGCAATCATCACATCCGTTTGCGAGGTGTGTTGCCATCTCCTCGCGCTCAGAGGTACTGATTCCACGAACGAAATCAGCCCATGCAAATTCCGAAAAGTGCTCCATCATTAACCCTCACAAGTGTTGTTTAACTACGGCATGTATGCCGCCGTCCCAACGCTACTGTGTTTGGTTCTAGTCAAAAAGGACAGTCGCGCAGGGTGAAAATATAGGGGAGGAAAAATATTTAAGTACTTAGTTACCCCTTTCCTATCAATAGGAAAGGCGCCCAGTAATATGGGTGTGGGTACTTCTGGCGCAATCCGAGCATGGCCCGTTGCAGCGCCGCAGCCTTCGTAAGCCCTCGTTGAAATTCGCTGTAAAAGGCCACCATAAACTCCTTCGTGCTCACGTCATGCACATCCCACAAGCTCAAGACCATCGATTGTGCTCCTGCCTGGAATAAGCCACGTACTAAACCAATCTGCTCATCTCCCGGCTTAACGACATTTAGACCGGTTGCGCAGCCACTTAGTACCACTAACTCGACCGGTAGCTTCAAATGGTATAGGTCATAGAGGCTCAAATAAGAGTCCCCCAGACGAATCGAGGAGAACATTGGGTTATCCTGGCGAAAGTACCCGTGGGTCGCGATGTGCACAATCCGGCTTCGCTGGCCATGGTGGCGCAATACTTCTTGGCTGGCGTCTTCACCAATAAATAGTTGGGCCTCCGGCAAAAGCGTCCTCAACGCCGCCACTTCATCAAGAATCGAGGGCGCCTGCGCGTCGGCGATTCCCATGATGAGCGCCTCGCCTGTGGTATTCGCCTCCTTCTTTTGGCACATGGCGAAGATACTTGCGCTTGGCGCGTAAGAGATTGAGAACTTATCTATCAAATAGCTTTCTCCATCGTGCAACGCATGCATGGGAACGTAGTGCAATATGCCGTGTGGAACAAAAACTATATGAGCGGCATTCAGCGAACTACGAAGAGGGGCGATCAACTCCTGATATAGATTCTTCAGGTGTGCCTGCGTCGATTCCAGTAAAGAATCCTGGAACATATTTACGTATTGAGGGTCCAGCCGGAACTTTGAAAGCTGAAACTGCAACAGCTGGAGCAACTTTTGAACTCGCGTCTGGACCGTCATGGGAAATACCTGCATGCCGCTACGGCTCAGAACACAAGCGAGTACCCGGTCCTGAGCGCAAAAGTATTCGACAAGAACGGTCCCATCTGGGAGCGCCTCCCGAATCTCTTCGATCGAAACACTCGCCGGGGTACGTTGCAAACCGGCCTGATTGATTTCGAGATCAGTTGCTTCCTGCAGCGAACGAAGTAGCTCGGTCTCGCGTGCTCGGGCTTGTTTTTCCAGGCTTTCAATGCGCGCTGGGGAATTTTCTTCGGGGCGCAGTTGCTCGCGCTCGATCAGGTTGTAATACCAGTTCAACTCTTCTCGCAGATTACGAATTGAACGCACTAACTCGCTCTGCCCGGCGTCGGCGTCGGTGGCGGTTTGTACCGGCTGTGCCAGCAGGTCCATTAGACTGCGTGACTTTGCTTGCTCGATGTAACTGAAGGCTTCCGCGAGCGAGTTCGGCCGGCGAAGACACAAATCAACCAGGTGCTCATAGACTTCCAGTTTGTTATTGAAGAATGCGATCTTCAGCTCTTCGCCGCGTAGGCTTCCTCGCAATGTTTCGAGCGCAGTGCGCGCGCGAGAATAGGCTTCATAGGCCTGATCGAGCCTGCCGGCAACGCGCTCCGTTTCCCCCAGCAGGAATTCGGCATCGTAGACGAGCATCGGCGATTCCAGTTCAGGCAGCATCTGAAGTGAAGCCTGGCAGCGTTCACGGGCGGCAGCAAGATCATTCATCCGAAACAGGATTCTCGCTAATAGCAACTCAACCAGCACAGCCTTACGTCGCAAAGTCGACTTGCTGAAGAATTCCTGGGCGCTGGCGCAAAGCTGGCGCGCTTCGAACAGCCGGCCTTCGTTGAGCAGCACCAGGGCCTTGTACAAGTCGATAAGTGAAGGCCAAACCTCGTTGTTGTCCAGCACGAACATTTCGCGCGCCCGAGTGAACAGTTCCAGACCTTCAAAGGCCTGGCCCTGCCGGCTGGCGGCGATCGCAGCAAACGCCAGCGCCTTTGCGCCTTCATATCCAAACCCCAGCTGCTGAAAAGCCTCATGCGCCTTGTGCGCGAGATCGACCGCCTCCGCGCTGAGATTTACCTCGATGTAAATTTCCGCCAAGTCGAGGTCACATAACGCTAGTTGGTAGGCATCTTTGGCCTTGTTTGCGCTGACTGCCGCCTCGCGCAGCATTTTGATGGCACGTCCATATTCACCTCGCAGGAAATACAAGTACGCAATGTTGTAATCCGCGTACGCAACCAGGATCGGCATCCCTTTGTCTTCACAATGAAGACGCGCTTTCTGGTGGAACTCGAGCGCTTTAGGAAAATCGTTCAGGAAAATGCAACAGAGGGCAAGATTGCTGAGAACAGCTGCAAGCCCCTCGGCGTCGTCGCGTGTTACTAGATCGTCGTAGGCGCGTTGGTAATGCTGGAGGGCGTCGGCGAACCGGTCCTGCCGCTGATAGATGTTGCCGATGTTGATCTCAAGACGGGCCAGCCGCCAATCGTTGCCCTGTTCGGAAAAGATCGCACGCGCTCGCTCAGCCGCGTCAAGGGCTTCATCGTATCGTCCGAGAAGTAAGTATGGTTGAATTGATCCGCTCAGGGTTCGAGCCAGTTCGTGCTTCTCTCCGGCCGCCTCGAAGAGAACGGCCGCGCTGCGATGCATTTCAATCGCGGCAGCATGCTGGTCCATGGCATAAAGCACATTCGCCTTGGCACGCTGGCCCCTCGCAAGAGCGGTCTTGCTGTCGATGGCTTCGGCGGCCAGCACCGCCACCTCTGCAACCCGCTGCGCGCTTTTGATGTTTACGTGAATTTCCTGCCGCACCCGGTCGGCCAGCGCGGAAATGACATGGTCCCACTCGACAAGGGGATGAGTTGCGATCAGCTTACGGCATGCCGCGTCGTCTGGCGCTGCCAGCAACCGCTCGGCCATGGCAGCGGATTCCGTCTGTGGGGCGGCTTTCACGCTCATTTCAGAACCCCATCTTTTCGAGGTGCTTTCTCAGCTTCTGCAGGCAACGTCCGCGAATGAATCCGATGGAACCGGTGGCAAGCTTCAGCTCACGTGCGACGTCGTCATAAGGGCGCGGCGGATTCTCGAAGAACAACATGCGCACCATATGTTCACATCGCGGATTGAGTTGCGAGATGGCGTCGCGCACCATTTGTTCGCTTTCCAGTTCTGCCATCATGCGCTCGGGAAGCGGCTGGTCGGACGCTATTTCGAGGTCTTCGCCTGCGTGATTGGTTAGTGGGGCGTGCTTGTCCGACCTTCGCCGGTATTGCAGGCACTTGTGATAGCAGGCCTGCATGAGCCACTTCGGCAGTGCTCTTGGCTCGCGCAACTTTGGCAGTCCCGTGAGCAAATCAACGCATACGGCCTGGAAAATATCAGGCGCATCGTCATACATTCGCAGCTTGATGGGAATGGAATAGATCAGGTTCTTATACTTATCGATAAGCGCCGACCACGCCTGCTGATTTCCTTTCAGGCATTCAGAAATCAGGCGCTCGTCTGACCACTCTGCCGGCCGTTCACGCTGCAGTTTGGCAGCAATGTTCACTTGAGCTCGGCCCGCTCCACGCCGGCGTTCTGGCGCAGGTAAAGCTCGTCAGCATTCCAAAGCGTGTAATGGTCGAGCACTGCAGGATGAAAATTTCCTATCTGGCCTTTCGCTCCGACGAGAACATCGGGGGCCGCAAGAAAGATAAAGGGAACATTCTGCGCAACTAATTCCTGTACCCGATCGTACAGCCGCTTGCGCTTCTGGTAGTTCATGGTGACCATCTGCTGCTGCATCAAATTGTCGATTTCGCTTTCCCATGACGTGGAGGGTTTGCTCTCGTTCAAGTGCCAAATGTGTGTTGCGCCATTCGAGAGCCACACGTTCATCTCAGGGTTCGGATCGGGATCGCCGCCCCCGAGGGCCATAATGGCGGCTTCGTAATCGAAGCTCTGGAACACGCGGTCAATCATCGCGCGGAAGTCGAGAGGCACAACGTGGACCTGCATTCCCAGATGCGACAAGTCATCCTGCACCAGCGTGGCCATCTTCATTCGCTGCGTATTCGAGGAACTGGTGACAATCGAGAACTCGACTGTCTTGCCTGACGGGTCGAGCAGTTGGCCGGAACCGTTCCACGAGTAGTCGGCCGATTTCAGCAACTGGCGTGCGTTTTCAAGTGAACGCTGTGGGTGCGGAATCGAGTTATCGACCCACAGCTTGTTTCCAGGCCCAACATTTCCCCACAGTGGTGTGCCTCGAGCGCCGTAGACCAGCTTCACGATTGATTCGCGGTCGATTGCGGCCGACACAGCTTGGCGGAATTTGAGGTCACGGAACCAGGCCTGTTTGCTTGCCACATCGCCGAGCTTTTTCGCATCAACGTCGTTCAAATTGAAAACCAGGAAGTTGTATTCAAGGCTGGGCCCAAGGTCCGCGAGCTGCCATCCTTCTCGCGATTGATCTTTCGAAAGCAGCGCATAATTTTCGGCACTCAGACGACTGATCAAATCCGTTTCGCCAGCTTCAAAGCGCATCACCTGCTGGTCTTCGCCGCCCACAAACAAGAACACGAGTTCATCGAGGTAGGGCAGGCGGTGGCTCTCCCGGTCGACCTTCCAGTAATACGGATTTCTCTCGAGCACTAACTTTTGGCCGGGAACATACTGCTTCAGGCGAAACGGCCCGAGCCCTGCAATTCCCGAAGGCGGTGTGCCCAAAGGCCAGGTCTCCGTGAACCGTCCGCCTTTGTATGGCACGGCGAGAAGGTGCTCTGGCAACATCGCAAGTCCGTCAAAGAGTCTCTCCGCCGCCGCATACGGCTTTGGCAACGTGAAGCGAACGGTGTACCGGTCAAGCTTGGTTACGACTAGCGGCTTTCCATCGATAACCAGCAAATCGCGCTGCGGCGAGCCAATGTTTTCGTCCAGATATAACTGGAAGGAGAAAACTACATCGTCAGCATCGAATGGCTGACCGTCCGAGAAGCGAATTCCTTTGCGGAGATGAAGCGTGAAGCTTCTTCCGTCAGACGAGGTCTTCCAGGATTCGGCGAGCCCGGGCTCGGTTTTTTGAGTAAGCCGATTGATGCTGATTAAATCCGAATTGCAGCGGCCAATCACTTCGCGAGAAACCGCATCCGCCGCGGTGACCGGATTCAGAGTCTTCGGCTCGGCACGCTGCCCGACTACAAGGCGTCCGCCGTAGCGCCCAACGTCCTCGCTAACCCGCAGAACTTGTTCAGAAGAAGAAAGCGGCGCAGGCGCAGGCCCTGCGGCGAGCGCAATGTTTGCTAGAAGACACACAAATAGGGCAAGGCGAAGTATGGTTTTCATAACGCCCTTCCCCACAGAACTTGGTTAGATTGACTGAGATTGTAACCAGTGATGGATGGCGTCGGCCAGAAGCCAATACATAACCGAAGTAACCACCAGTGCGACGGCTGGCGCAAGCAACCAATGGTAGGAAACGAGCACGCTGTATTGTTGCAAAGCGCTCAGCATGTTACCCCAGCTCGGCACCGGTTCGGAGATACCTAATCCGAAGAACGAGAGAACAGCCTCGGCGGCAATATATTGCGGTATCAGTAGCGCGGCCTGAGTGAGAAGAATAGCGAAGGTTTCCGGAATAATATGACGGCGTAGCAGATAAAAGTCTGACCCTCCGAATCCGCGTGCTGCTAGCACATAGTTACGGTTGCGCGCGCTAAGCACGATTCCTCGCACCAATCGCGCCGGCCTCGCCCAACCAATGACACCAATTACAGCGATGATCAGCAGAAACGTACTGGTGGGCCTCAGGTGAAGCGGTAAAAACGCGCGCAAGCCGACAAGAAAATAGAACCAGGGCAACGATAGAAACAATTCCGCAGAACCCATCAACGATTCGTCGACCCATCTTCCGTAATAACCTGAGATGGTGCCAATTATCGCTGCCACAGCAAGGGTGATAAATGTTGCCAGCAAGCCTGCGGCGAGCGAAACTTGTCCGCCGTAAAATAATCGCGAGAATACATCGCGACCATAAGAATCAGTACCCAGCAGGAATAACTGCCCGGGAGCATTTACACCGAACAGATGGCAACTGCTCGGAAACAGCCCGAACAACTTATATGTGGCGCCTCGAACAAAGAAGTGGAGCGGATACTCGCGAGCAGTATTTTCCTGATATGTATCGAAGTCCGCGATTTCTGCATAGATGAAGGGGCGGAGGTGAAAACCGTTTGCATCGACGAAATGAATGTGAGTTGGCGGCGCATACGCGGCTTCGCGATTTTGAGTTGCCGGATCGTAGGGTGAGATAAAGCCAGCGAGCGCTATCCCGAGATGCAACAGCACCAGTGCGCCGATGAGAAGTCTTATGATGACTCTACGTCGCATCGGCTTCTCCTGTGCGAACGCGCGGATCGCAGGCAAGTAGCAGGAGATCGGCGATGAAGTTTCCTGCAAGCATAAACACCGACGAAAACATCACCGCGCCGATCACCACGTAGAGATCACGAGACAGAGTCGCCTCCAAAATCAACGGCCCCAGCCCTGGCCATCCGCAGATGACTTCGACCAACAATGAACCGCCGAGCAATCCGGCAAGCGAAAACCCAAAAAGCGAAATCGCGGGGTTGGCTGCGAGCGGCAAGACATGCCGAAACAATAATCGCCACTTCCCCACTCCGAGGGCGCGGGCGGCTTGCACGCAAGGTGTGTCCAGCACTTCTATTACGCTTGCCCGCACATGCCGTTCGACCACAGCAACACCGCCGAGCGCGAGAATTGATACCGGCAATAGCATGTGGAGGAGAACGTCCCGCACCTTCTCCCAACCGGAGAGTTCATCAGCGCCGAGCGATAACATTCCCCCGACAGGAACGGCGCGCGTTCGTACGGCAAGTGCGAGTAATGCGATCGCCAGAACGATCTCAGGCACCGACAATAACAACGAACTCCCGGCAGTGAGGATTCTATCGAGCAACTTCCCGCGGTAGTTGGCGGAACAAATGCCAAGTGGCAGGCCGATGAGCCATGTCAGGATCATTGCTGCAAAAGTGAGCAAGAGTGTATTCTTCGCTCTCGCCAAGAGCAGCGGCGCAACTGGCGCGTTATAAGCCAGCGAGTATCCTAAGTCTCCTTGTACGAGCGATGCCATCCATCGGCCGTACCGCACCACAAGCGGCTGGTCGAGCCCATAATGCGCCTGCAAGTTGGCGATTGTCTGCGACGAAATCTGGGGATTCAGCCGCATCTCATCGAAAAAGCTGCCGGGCGCAATCTGAGTAAAGACAAAGCATAGGACCGACACTCCCCATAAAAGCGCTATCGCGCGCAATAAGCGATGAGCGGCAAACTTCATGCGGACGCTCCATGCGCCTTCGAGAGTGCCCGGCGAAAGCCTTCGCCGGCTGCAAGTAAGGCCCGGGTTTCTGCGTGCTTGGGATCCGAAATGATCTGGTGAGTAGTTCCTTGTTCAACGATGCGCCCCGCAGCCATGACAGCTATGCCATCGGCAGCTCGCGCAACCAGGGCGAGATCGTGCGAGATCAGCAGGTAACTCAGCGAGCGCTCCGTCTGGAGCTTGCGCAGCAATTCCAATATTTGCGCTTGGCTTGAAAGATCCAGCCCGGTCAACGCTTCATCCAGCACCAGGATTTTTGGCTGAAGAGCCAACGCTCTCGCAATCGCGATCCTCTGCCGCTGGCCGCCGCTGAACTCGGCAATCCGCCGGTCAAGCCAATCTGAAGAGAGGCCTACTTCTTTCATCAGTTCTTCCGCCTGGGTCCTGCGTTCGTGCCTCGTCCCGCGTTCTTGGATCAACCATGGCTCCTCGACCACTTGCGCGGCAGACATGCGAGAATTCATCGCTGTAAGTGGGTCCTGAAAGACCATTTGTATTTGTGAGCGGAACGGCCGCAACTGGCGAGGGTCAAGACCTGCGATATTCGCGTCTCCAATCCAGATTTCACCCGCGTCTGGTTTTTCGAGTCGCGCCACACAGCGTGCCACCGTAGATTTTCCCGAGCCCGAGCTGCCCACTAGCGCTAGGGTCTTACCGTGTAATAGTTCGAAGCTGATATCCTCGGCTGCGCAAATTGCACTCCGCTTCCGCCACAGCGCGGTGCGGACGAAGTAAGATTTTCTCAGCCCCTGAACACCGAGCGCGACGGACTCCTTAGTGCCAACCGCCTGCACGTTACTGGACATGGCCGGCAAGCTCGCGAGGTTGTATTGTCAATTCCTGAGATATCCGCATAAGCGCGCGGGTGTAGGCGTGGGCAGGTTCGGTGAAGACTTTTTCGCTACAGGCTTCCTCCACTATCCGGCCGCTGTGCATCACCGCGACCCGGTCAGCAAATCCCGCAAGCGTAGCCGGGTCATGGGTAATCCACAACAGAGCGGTTTTGTGCTCTCGAGCCATTTTTGCGATCAGTTCCAGGACTTGCGTTTGCGAAACGGGATCGAGCTTGCTCGTCGGTTCGTCGGCAATGATCAGTTCAGGCCGGCACGCGATCGCCTGCGCGATTACTACCCTTTGTCTTTGTCCGCCGCTGAGCTGGTGCGGATACGAACACCTGATCCGTTCCGGATCGTCGAATCCAACCTCGTGAAGCAATTCCAGCACGCGCGCTTGCCGCTCTGCACGAGTTAAGCGCATATGCGCCCGCAAGACTTCGGAAATTTGTGCCCCTGCGCGCATGACCGGATTTAGGGCATTTGCCGGATCTTGTGGAATTACCGAGATATGCCGGCCGCGAAGCTGGCGCAGTTCGCGCTCGGTCCTTGGCGTAAGGTTTTCGCCTTTAAACAGAATTCTCCCTTGCCGCTCTGCGGTTGCTGGAAGTAACTGAAGAATCGTCGCAGCGAGCGTGCTCTTTCCTGACCCCGATTCGCCTAAGAGACCGACAATTTCGCCCGGCGACATTTTGAGATTCACGTTATTGAGCGCGAGGACGGGGCCGCCGACCATAGGTCGATACCGGACTGTCAGCTCAGAAATATCTATGAGAGCACACGGCATGTGCTCTCATAGTGAACTTTCCCGCCGACTGTGGGGAGGTTACTTCGGTTTTGTCCCAGGCGGGTTAGCGGACCAGGACGCTCGCTCCAGCAGCGGTGACTCTATTTGACGGTTATATCTTCGTCGGTAGACCAGTTATCGCCCGCCGCGTCCCAGCCCTTCGCGACGATGTGATGCTGACCCGACGCCAGGTTGAACGACTGACTTATCGATTGGCTTGAGGCCGAGGAAACCAGCGCGCCATCGATGTAAATCTGCATTGTGTGTACCGGGCTATTTGCAGGCGCAGAAGCGGCTATCGTCACCGAAGAACCGACATTGGCGTTTGCCTTGGGTGAGGCAATTGTAATCGGAACAGCGGAAACGTTAACCCATACGCCCTTTTTGTATGTTGCGCCCGAGCTATTCCATTCCTGAACTACGACCCAGTGTTTGCCGACAGAAAGCGGAAGCGTAGCTTGCACTCCGGTTCCGCTGACTTGGTAGACGAGTTGGTTGTCGACATAAATCTGCACCGATGTCACCGGTGTCGGATCAATGCTGGTCGCTGCAACGTACATCGGCGAGTAGAAACTGGCGTTCGGAGTTGGCGATAGCACTGTTACTGATGGAGTTGAAGATGTCACGGACAACGTACTGTTGGCAAGGTTTCCAGCGCTGTCTGACGCTTCAACGGAAAGGGAGTGGGTTCCGGCTTTAAGTGCTATCGAAGTGTTCAGTGTGTTGCCGCTACTCTGGAATTGAGAATTTCCGTCTACATACAGCTGCATCTTAGTAATTGGAGTCTGACCACCCGCCGTGGCACTGACCTGAACAGGGCTTCCCACTACCGATCCGGGAGCCGGGTTCGTAACTACTACGGCTTTAGAATTCACATTCACATAGACTCCGCGTTTGTGAATCCCACCCGTAGTATCCCAAGACTGCACGACGAGATAATGCCTGCCCGCGCTTATCGGCAGGCTGGTGTTGATTGAATTGGCGGCAACCTGATACTTGAGAACGTTGTCTACATAGATCTGCATGGCGGAGACCGGCGAGCTGTTCGACGTACTTGCCTGAACTCGCACCGGTGAAGATACATTTGCGTTCGCCAAGGGGGTTGCGATGTTGACTTGATTGAAGAAGTCGCTCATCGGATTTGCCACCGCACCTGCTCCCGGACAGGACGACAGCGCCATTACATCGCAGATAGTGCGCAACAAATTCGCGTGGTCATAACGCACCGATGATTTGTAGGATGTTTTAACCTGTGGCCCGATCACCAATGTGGCGACCCTCCCCCCGCAACCATCAGAAATTGCCGACGTGCAGCGGTTATCCTGCGTGTAGCCGTCGCTTGAAAGGTCAGCTTCATCCCATTGGATGAATAGAATCCCGTCTCCTCCGGGTTGAAACTCCGGTAAGGCGAGAATCGCCGGAACGTGCGCAGAAAGCCAGAGGTCGGCCGCGGCGAGCGGTCCATTGTGAGCATCGTTCAACAAATTCGGAGTTATGTATGCGTAATTCGGCGTTTTGTGCTCCGCAATGTCGGTCGCGAGTTGTGTGAAGGGAACAGAATTGTTCGCCTGACTCGCAGCGCAAGTATCCGTAAAATCGATGATCGGATTGTGCCGCCGCACGTAGTTCAGGTTACTAATTCCAGTGAAACCTGGATAAGGCAGGTCTTCCTGATAGGAGCGCCAGGAATAACCGCTCGCGATCAACTGGCGTCCTATGTTATTCAAGTTGTAGCAGCTGGTCGTGCTGTTGTCGCCGGTGACGGGCTGGCCCGCGATCAACCACATCAGCGCCGAGATGGAGTTGTGCTCCTCGGAGTAATACTGGGTTGCCAAACCATATTTCGCTATCAGCGAGTTGTAAAAAGGCATGCTCGAGTTGCCAATAACAGTTTCATAGCTGTGATTTTCCTCGGCAATGATCCAAACATGCCGCGATTGCGGCACCTGCGCCCATGCGATGCTGCCGAGTAACAGCAGCCCCAACGCTTTTAACTTCATTTCCCCTCCTGAATTCTTGAGTCTGTACACACCAATGGGAAGTGGCAGCAATCATGTCTTTCAGTCCTGGGAATGTAGAAGGAGCCCCAGCGCCAAAGTACAGGCGTGGGTGAGGTGCGGCAATCCGACGAACACCTTAAACGCTTGTGTAAATCAGATCACAAAGGTACCTGTACCACAGCGTTGGAAAACTAAGTAACAGTGTTTCATCAGGTTAACTTGTGGAGTTCGTTCACCAGGCGTTGACGAGTTCTTTCAGGAGTTAATAGCACTTAGGTTCCATATGTTTACATTCGATTGACATAGCACGTACTGCTTCATTCTCATTGAATTCGCAGCCCCAGTTAATGCTCGCAACCATCCTAAAGTGGTCTGCAACAAAAAAGGCCTCGGCCTTTGCCGAAGCCTCTTCTTACGAACTATGTCGCCTCAAGGCAGATAGTAACGGAGCGAGGTCAGGAAGATATTTTCGACTCCGTGCGGCTGGGTGAAATGGGATTCGACGCAGGGGCCAGTGAGCGCTGCTGCTCCACAGGCCTCCCAGGTATTACGCATGAAGTAGGAGTACTGCGGACCCCACTGTACAGTTCCTTTTGGCCCCTTGTAGAAGCGATACCAAAAGCCGGCAGTGCCCTCGATCACATTACGAGTATTCGCCGTGCAATTGCCCGGGCTGGCGGGGAGAAATCCACTCGACGAAGTGGGGAATTGACCACCGGTGGGACTTCCAGGATCAACTTCCACGTAGCAACCGCTGTTGTTCGCAGTTGGCGAGCCGTACCCAACAGCGGCCCCTTTGCCGTTGAATTCGTAATGACGTCCGACGAATTCGCCGCCAACGTTGAAATAAACGTCGAGTTTAGGATAGTGAAATTCCAGTGTACCCAGGCCCTGATAACTCTTCAGCAGTGCTAGCGTTCCGTTCGGGTTCACAGTAACGTCGGGCAGCGTTGAACTGCCATAACGGCCCATGCCATCGCCACCGAGGAAGTGCCCGGCTAGGTCAACGTGTTTGTGGAGAATCGAGATTCGGGCGTTGGCGCCGACGCCCGCAGCATGGGTTGAGAAGTTGTACGCACCAACGGCGACAGGCGCAGGCGATGCCCCGGTCCCGCCGGGATAAACGCGGTCGCGGAAATCGCGAATCACACCAAACAGTTCAAAGTGCCCAAAGCCTGGTTCTGCCGCAGCTTTGAAAATGAAGTCAGGCGAAGGATTAAAGGTATAAGTCGCCGAGCCGTTATAGAGGCCGCCGCCTGTGCCCGCCGATCCCAAGAGAAAGTTCTGTGCCTGTCCACTCGCAGAAAACAGTCCTTGCGCGTTTTCGACCGAGCCACCGAGCCAGAATTTGTTGGCAAAATTCTTGACTACACGGAACCCATACTGCCTTGCCCAGCTGAAACCCACGTTGTATTGCGGGTCGATGGTCATCGGCAACACTTCGGTACGATTATCCAAAGCTTTGCGGGTTTCTGTTACCAGGCTCCACATTTGCCCACCGGTAAAACTGAAACCGTCGTTCAATGTAGCCTGTCCCCAGATTTGTCGTTGGCGAAGGCTATAGCTGTTGCTTTGGTTGTTATTGGAGGTAATGCCGGCCGAGAGAAAATCCGCCTCCACATAGCCCGTGAGTGTTGCAATGTTGGTTTTTCCTTGGGCCAACATCCCAACCCGGGATTGGCGGCCAGAGCCAAAAAACTCGCTGAGGTGATCGGCATCCGCACCAGGCATATTGATCGAATTGAACGGCGTGTTGATATCGGCGCCCAACGCGTGCTGCCGCCACACACTTTCTGCCGCAAAGAAACCGACTGGCGTGATGCTGACCCCCTTGTAGTGGATCGCCAGCGGGCTTTCAATCGCCTCACGGAGGTTCTTTTGTGTTTCCTGCAACGCAACCGCCGAGTTAGTCACGTTGTTTTTCAAATCAGCGACATCGCTCTTCAGCGAGGTGACCGTCTGTTGCTGTTCGGATGATTGCGAAGCAGCCACATCGGCTTTGGACTGCGCTTCTGTGGCCGCCGATTGGCTTCGGCTCATCTGCTGCTGTAATTCCTGCAGTTGCTGGTCCCGGCTCTGCAGTTGCTGGCTCAATTGCTTGATCTGCTCTTGTTGAGCGTCGAGCGCCTGCCTAAGTTGGCTTAGCTGAGCGGCGATATCGGAATCAATCCTCGTGGCAGCCGCTCTGCGCTTGGTTGTCTTCGCAGTAGCAGTCGCCGTGCTTTGTTGGGCTTGCGCCGCACACTCCAAAAGCGTGAGAGTCAGCGCCAAAGCCATGACTCGCTTCATTTTTTCTCTCCTGATAAGGCTGAAGATAGAACTGCTGAACAGAGTTTTTGGAAAATCTATATCGCGCGCCCGAGATAACTATAGCGAAGCTACATCCTAGCTGTGAGAGGATTAAGAACTGATGAACCTATTTTTAACATCCCGTGAATTGTGGGCTGTCTTACTGTGGAATGGCAGATGGACTCGGCAGCAAAGTCCGGCGGAGGCGTGCTGGAGATTCGACGCCGCCTGCGATCGCTGATGTTCGAATCCTCTCCAGGAACGCGTTTGTGCTGGTGCCTTGATTACTGCAAATTGAACCCACTTACCTCGATCACTGGCTTCGCCGCACCCAACCCGCCGGCGCGGTATTTCGCCGAGATCTCGCGCTTCTCGCCTGGCAGCAGCGAAACATAATTCTCTTGCCACAGCACAGGCAGAATTTCTTCTCCGCCTTTGCCTTTATCGACCTTCAGGCGAACGAAGAATGCCAGATTCTTCGACGGGTTCTCGAGTGTGACGTGTGTGATTTCATCCTCGCCCTCGCGCACACTGCGGTCGGTTACATTCAATTTCACCTTGGGTAAATGTGAAAGATCCGTGAAGTCTGCGTAAGAAAGCGTTGGCGTCACATACCACTGGGAGTGCGCCCAATCAATCGTGTCCTGCCTGGTCGACAACCAATAGAAGTTCGACCCGAGCAGGTGTCGGTTCGCGTCGGCAATCCGCAAGGCGAGAAAATATGTTGGGCTCAACCCTGAGATTTCAGGCAAGGCAAGCACCTTAATGACTCCGTCGGATGGCACATCGACTGTGCTCTCGTTCGAAAATTTCTCCGTCATGTCGAGATTAAGCACCTTCGTCGAAACGCGCAGTCCTTTTGCGTCTTCAAACCGGCTGTTCACCACATAAACTCCGTTGTCATCGTAGCCGTAAACCGGATCGAGCGCTTGCAACGCCGCCTTGGCGCCGAAGTAGCCTCCGCCCGGCCGCAAATACCAGTCGTACAAATGCCAGATCATCGAAGTCCATGCATTATTCAGCATCCACTGGATCACGCCGCCCGAAGTGTACTTGTTGCGGCTGTATGCCTCGTACATCGCACGAATGCCTTCGTAAGCCTGCGCCTGCGATTTCATCGTGTAATCTTCAAGGCTTGTCGCCGTTCCATATCGTGCGTTCAAGGCGTCAGTGAAAACGTGAAGATCTTTAAATTCCCCGCCGCCGGCGTGGAAATTCCACCAATCATCAATCGGCCACCAGTGCTCTTTGGGAAGCATCGCCTTGATGCTTTCGATCGGGGGAACTGCCGGGCCAGGGCTGGTTTCCGTGTTGAATCCATATCCGCCGCCGCATCCGCCGAGATTGCAGCTCTGCGGATGATTTGCGCCCAATGAATCTTCCATCCAGTAATCAGGCGCAACGTATTCATACGGACCGCTCATCTTCACGCCGCTGTCGCCGCTGACGGTCGTCGGTTTCGCTGTTGCCGATGAAATTGTCGGGTTCGGCCACAGCAGCTCCTTCTCGACCTTCAGATACATTTGCTCAACATCCGCCGGCGGAGGATTGTCGCTGCCGTTCAGCCACACCAAGAGGCTCGGATGGCTTCGCAGGCGATAAATTTGATCGCGCAACGATTGCTGCGCGATTGCATAGTCCTCCGGCTTCCATTCAGACCAGTGCTCCCAGAAATCGCAGCAGCACCATCCGGCCATGACTAGAATTCCGCGCTCATCCGCGAGATCAAAAAATTCCTTCGTCTCCAGCTTGCCTTCCAGGCGGATCGTGTTGAGTCCCATGTCCTGCACATAATCAAATTGATCGCGCAGGCGCTGAGAGTTCTCACGCACCAGCATGTCAGGCGACCAGCCTCCGCCCCGGATCAAAAACTTCCTACCATTGATTGAGAAGACACGCTTGCCATTTGGGTTCAGCTCAGAGGTGATCTCGCGGATACCAAACTTCGTTTCGGCGGCATCGGAAATCTTGCCGCTGGCCTCGAATTGCATCGCGAGCTTATACAGATTCGGTTTGCCCACCTGCGACGGCCACCACAGGCGAGGACTATCGACGTTGAGTTGCGAAAACTGCATGGGATCAAACGTCACATCCTTCTGCTCGTTCGGTCCAAGTTCGACATCTTGCGAGAACGAAACATTCTCGATCGTCCCCTTCATTGTTCCCTTAACCGGCTGACTGGTCCCGTTCTTAAGCAGAGCAGTCACGGTCAAATGCGCTTTGCCGTCCTCGTCCACCTTTGAGACCACAGTCGGATACCGCACCGCAACTAGCCCGCTTGCGCGCACAGTTACGTCGCGCCACAGGCCCATATTTTTGTCTGGCGGCGCAGGGTTCCAGTCGACAAAGGTGATCGCAAGGTCCCTATCGGTGGGCGAATAAACTTCTATCGCAAGCACGTTCGTGCCACCGACGTGCGCAGCATCGGTGATGTTGAATTCGTACGTCCGCCATGCACCCGCGACATCATCTTTGCCGGCGATCTGTTTCCCATTCAGGAAGATCTTCGCGCGATAGTTAATGCCGCCGAAGTCGAGCCAGATCGTCTTCCCTCGGAAGCTTTCAGGAATCGAAAACTGCTTCCGATACCACCATGGCACCATAAACGGGCTGTCTTGCTGCATCGGGATGTTCGAAAAATTTGCGCCGATTGGATAATCCATTCCCGGCAGCTCACGCAGATTCATCCCAAACTCCGGATCGGGATAGACTCTCTGGCGCACGAGCGCAGCGACAACCGTCGTGGGAACGCTAACCGTGTACCAACCGCTCGGCGAGAACTTCGGAGTTGAAATCACCTCGCCGGCTTTATCGACCTTGCACGAAGATTGCAAAGTCCATCCATCTCGCAGCGTCAGCACAGTCGCGCTCGAGTTTCCGGAATTGGTTTTCGGTTGCGTTTGCGCGAATGTAGTCCGCGGCAAAGATAAGAGGACGAACAGCGTCAACAAGACCCAATTTCGTGTCATTGGTTCCTTCGATATGAGTGGAATGCTGTGGCCCAGCATTCATATCACGGGCTATTAACACGTTTCAATAGCGGAAAAATGCAGGCATAATTTATTGCATACGATCGTCGTGCTGGTTGCTGAATTTCTGGGCCAGGATACCCGTAAAGAAGGGCGGATCGAAAGACCCGCCCTCATTGTGTAATTTTCTTTGCAGACTCTTATTCCAATGACTTGGGGTCTGAAAGATTTCTGGGCGACGCCTTCTCTAGCTGGGTATCGAGCATATGAGCGGCTGCTGGGCTGCCCACTTTGCCTTCGCGCAGAATTGCCTTCGCCGTTAGTTTCTTGCCATAGAGGTTTTCGTTCGCTCCGTTGTCAGGCCGCAGAGTTGAGCCTTCCAGAGAAACGCCAGCGAAAAGACCGCGCGACCGCGAATAGGAAAGAATCTCGGCCCGCATGGCCACGTCGGTAGCGGCGGTGGTCGTCCGCCCCTTGGGACCGGCAGCAGCGGCGGCGTCTGCGCCCAATTTGACTTTGCTCGCCATTAGCGATTCGGCGCCTCGCGGATTCATCACCAACAGAACGAAATCCGTTGCCTGTCCGCCCAACTGAAACCCAATGTTCCCGCCTTCCAGCGCATACATAGCGGGCGCACCCCATGGTCCTTTGAAATGTTCTCCACTCCGGCACACCATTACGCCACGGCCGTAGCTGCCGCCAATGCCAATTGCCAGCTTCTTAACCGAGGGTAAAACGATCACGCACTCGGCGCGATCCAGCAAATCTTTGGGAATGTCATCTGGGATGTTGAGTATTTCTTTTAGCACGACGCCAGCGTCTTTCACACGATCAACTTCTTTGATATCGTCGGCGAAAAGCGGCAGGGAAGCGAGCGCAAGGAAAACTGCGATGTACTTTTTCATGGTTTCCTCAATTGAGAATGGAATGGCAGCATTTTACATTCCGCAACGGCGATTCGCTCGGACGCAAATTTTGGCGATGATAGTGACCGTTTGAGTGCTCCTTTTGTAACTTGGAGAACCCGCGCCACTGGCCTAGAGTCAAGCAAACGTGCAAGTTGTGGGCTGCGCCTTCGGCATGAGAAGTGCATCTAAGCGATAGAGGTAGCCTCTGGCCGTGGCTAGTCGTGCAAATTTTAGGCGGTTTGGGAATGAAGTACATACCTTGGGCTCTTACTCTCGCGTTGTTGGCGGTTCTCCCGTTACAAGGGCAGAACGGCTACATGAATTCCCCGAGCGGCCTTGCCGTTTCGTCCCCGGGCATTGATTCGACCGATAGCAGCCCAATCGTCACAATCAAATCGCGCGTCAATGAAGTCAACGTGCTGTTCATTGCTATGGACAAGCACGGAAAATTCGTCCGCGACTTGAACCAGAAAGATTTCAGTATTCTCGATGATCACAAGCCGCCGCAATCGATCGTCAGGTTCTCACAGGAAACCGATCTTCCATTGCAACTCGGCCTGTTGATTGATACCAGCGGATCGGTCCACGGCCGATTTCAGTTTGAGCAAGAAGCAGCAACCGGCTTCCTTCAGCACACGATTCGGCCACACTACGATCACGCATTCGTGATGAGCTTCAACGCCCGCAATAAGGTGGCCCAGGACTACACCGATAACGTGAATTTGCTCTCGGTTGGAATCCAGCGCCTGGAAGATGGCGGGGGTACGGCGCTTTACGACGCCGTCTATAACGCCTGCAAAGAAAAGATGTTGAAAGATGATTCCGACCGGCCCGTACGCCGCGCGCTCATCATCGTCAGCGATGGCGAAGACAACCAGAGCGAACACACTTTGAACCAGGCGATTTGGATGGCGGAACGCGCAGGAGTAATCGTTTATACGATTTCGACCGATGACAGTGGCTTGATCCTGCGTGGCGACAAAATTCTTGAACAACTCTCGGACGCGACTGGCGGTCGTGCCTTCTTTCCCTACAAGATGAAGGACATTAAATCTTCATTTTCCGCCATCGAGGACGAACTCCGTAGCCAGTACGTCGTGTCCTATCACCCCGCTGATTTCGACGCTGACGGCCGGTTTCGCTCGATCGAAATCACCTCCTCGAAAAAGGACCTTCAAGTTCGTGCCCGCCGCGGTTATTTTGCTCCGCAACAATAATGAGGTTTCTCGTTCCAGTGTTAGAATCCAAAATAAGTGGCTCGTGACTAGGGGCTCGTGACTGGTCGCGGACCACATGGATCAAGCTTTTAGAACGCTCCAACGCACGAATCACGAGCCACGGTCTTATGTCCCAGGGCTTGCCCAAACTTCTAGTCGTAGCGCTCGCCTGCGGAACCGTATCTGCTGCCACTCAGGTCCCGCATCACGCCAAATCTCAGAAATCTGCGCCGAAACCTTCGCCCGCACACGCAACCCAACAGCAATCCCAGGTTGCGCCGCAGCAACAGCCTTCAATTCAGGTAACGCCGGAACACGGGCCGTCTTCGCCGCCCGATGTGAACTTTCAAGGCGGTCAGCTCACGATCATCGCGCGTAACTCAACCTTGGGAGATGTGCTGAATGCAGTGAAGCAGAAGACCGGTGCGTCAATCGATATGCCTCCCGCTTCCGGCGATCGCGTGGTCGGCCAATTCGGACCGGGGGCGCCGCGCGAGGTAATGGCACAACTGCTGAACGGATCACATTTCGACTATGTTCTTGTGGGATCGCCTGCCGACCCCGGCGCGCTGAAAAAGATTATGCTGATGGCAAAGGCCAGCGGCCCTGAACCTGCCCCGCCTCCGCAGCAGGAACTTAGTCAGCCCGCCAACCAGCCGCTCCAGGCCGTTCCGGACGTCGAAAACGACAACCAGGATGAAGGGGCAAGCGAACCTCCGGCTCCGATGGTCCAACAGCCCGAAGAAGAGCAGCCGCCGCAATCTGAACAGCCTGACCAGCAGCAAGGTCCGCCGGTAGTAAAGACTCCTGAGCAACTGTTGCGCGAATTACAACAACAGCAACAGTTGCAGCAACAACAACAGGAGCAGCAGCAAAACCAAAGCGGCCCGCCTGGCGCACCGGGTCAACCACCGCAGCAATAGCCCAAAAGTGACATCTGTCCGGTCAGAATCCTTCCTGAGCGGCGTGCACAGGCCGTGTGGGTCGGACCACTCTTGTCCGACAAGGGACTGCATGTTATTTCGTGAATGAGATTTCCTTCGTGAACCTTCGTGCCCTTCGCGGTTGGAGGAGTTTTGCAGCTTTGTGTTAACGCGCCATGTTCAAATGGGCTGGTGCTTCTCGGCCAAAGCCTTAACGCCGCGATCGAGCGACTGACTGCCGCCCGCGTCCCCTCGCCGCGCATGAACGCCGAATTATTGCTGATGTTCACCCTCGGCCGCGACCGCGCCTATTTGTACGGTCACCCCGAACACGAACTCAGCGGCGACGATCAATCACGCTACGAAGAGGCTCTCGACAAACGTGCACAGGGCATCCCGGCGCAGTACATCACGGGGCATCAGGAATTCTGGGGGATGGATTTGATTGTTACTCCCGCAGTACTGATTCCGCGCCCAGAGACAGAGCATGTGATTGAGAAAGTGCTCGAACTTGTGAGCGCAGGCGGTGTGGGGCGGGCTGGTGTGGGAAAGGCTGGTGTGGGGCGGGCGCCCTCGCCCGCCGAGGCTCGCATCGTCGACGTCGGCACCGGCTCCGGCTGCATTGCACTGGCTCTCGCGAAAGAGCTGCCGAATGCTGAAATCCACGCAACAGACATCTCTTCTTCGGCTCTCGAAATGGCCCGGGCCAATACAGCGCGTCATCAGCTTGAGACCCGAGTCCAATTCCACGAAACCGACCTGCTGAAAGGCATGCAGAAAGCCTGGTTTGATTTTGTTGTTTCAAATCCCCCCTACGTCGGAGAATCCGAAGAGGAGTCAGTTCAGCTCGATGTCCGTAAGTTCGAACCTCGCACTGCGGTATTTGCCGGGCCGAACGGAACAGAAGTGATTGAAAGGCTAATTCCTCAGGCCCATGATGTTCTAAAGCCGGGCGGCTGGCTGATTATGGAAATCAGCGGCACTATTGCCGAGCGGGTACGTGAGTTGCTGACAGTTTGGGACGATGTGGAGATCATCAACGATTTGCAAGGAATCGCGCGAGTGGCTGCGGCCAGAAAACCTTAACCGCATGTCATTCCGACGTGTCGAGCGCAGCGAGATAACGGGGAATCTGCTCTTCCCGCAAGCAAAGCAGATCCCAACGCTCGCACAATTTGCAATCACAATTGTAACGAACCGCATGCCCGTGACAGCTTACTCAAGCCGCGTAGCGGCGGAATTTAGATAGCCCGGCACGTAAGTGCCGGGAAAGCAACAAAGAGCAAAGCGAGTCCGCTTCAGCGGACGACACCTCGCGAACAATAACGTCACTCATAAAGCCGTTCGGAATGAATAGAATGATAAAAAGGAACGAACTACCGCTTTTCCACTACTGCCGGCTGAATCTCTTCCACGTCCACCAGGCTCGTTGGGTACCGCCCGGTGTAGCAGGCCGTGCAGTAGGTCGTCTTCTCGCCGTCGTGGCAGGCCTTTTTTAAGCCATCCAGAGAAAGATAAGACAGCGAATCTGCTCCCACGAACTGCCGAATCTGCTCAACGGAATTGTTTGCCGCAATGAGCTCTTTCTTGCGCGGGGTGTCGACGCCATAAAAACAAGGAGAAATGGTTGGCGGGCACGAGATACGCATGTGAACCTCCTTCGCGCCAGCGCTGCGCACCATGCGCACGATCTTCCTGCTCGTAGTGCCGCGGACTATGGAGTCGTCGATCAGCACCACGCGCTTGCCTTCGAGCAGACTGCGAACCGGATTTAATTTCAGGCGAACTCCGAAGTCGCGCACCGATTGCTGCGGCTCGATGAACGTGCGCCCAACGTAGTGATTTCGAATTAGCCCGAACCGCAGCGGAATGCCGCTTTCTGCAGCATAGCCAATGGCGGCCGTCACGCCGGAATCGGGGACAGGAACAACAACGTCAGCGTCAGCCGGAGCCTCAATCGCGAGCTGCCGGCCGAGTTGTTCGCGGCTCTCCTGCACCGAGCGGCCGAACACGCGGCTATCAGGACGCGAGAAATAGACATGCTCAAAGATGCAGCTCGACTGCGGCATCGCCGGGGTATACGAGCGCGAAATGATCCCTTCCGGTCCGACGATTACCAGCTCGCCCGGCTTAACTTCGCGTTCGTAGGTCGCACCAATCAGGTCGAAGGCGCAGGTTTCAGAGGCGAACACAATTGTGTCTTGCGAGCGCTCGCCCTGCGCCGGAATGCGTCCCATTGCCAACGGCCTGAATCCATTTGGATCGCGCACGGCAAAAATCCGGTCCGGACTGATCATCACCAGCGAAAACGCGCCTTCCACTCGGCGCAGAGCATCGGCAATTGCCTCCGGCAAGGTGTGCTCGCGCGACTGCGCAATGAGATGAACAATAACTTCCGTATCGCTGCTGGTCTGGAAAATCGACCCTTGCCCTTCCATTCGCGCCCGGATCTCTTGCGCGTTCGTCAAGTTGCCGTTGTGGGCCAGCGCAATCATCCCTTTGTTCGATTGCACCATGATCGGCTGCGCATTCAAGAGGGCAGAGTCACCGGTGGTCGAATATCGCGTGTGGCCGATGGCGAGGGTGCCGCGAATACGCGAAAGCTTCTTCTCCGTGAAAATATCGGCCACCAAGCCCATCGACTTGTGAATGTGCAGCGACATGCCATCGGAGGTGACAATGCCCGCTGATTCCTGGCCGCGATGCTGCAGGGCGTGCAGGCCCAGGTAGGCGAGCGTCTCCGCCTCAGGATGCGAATAGATCGCAACCACTCCACACTCATCGCGAAATTTGTCGTTTTTAGCCATCAGCTGTCAGCCCTCAGCTTTTAGCAAACCAAAAACCTTGTTACCGTCAAAAATCTTGTCATCCTGAGCGAAGCAGAATCGTTCGCCGGCGAACGATTCTACGGAGTCGAAGGACCCATGCAACTAGCCCGCGACTGCCGTCGACTCGCTTCTCAACGCCCGTTCCAGCGCGCCCTCGTACTCTTCGTTCAACTCAGAAATCTGCGCCGAAATCACTCCCGGCCCATCAATCCTAATCTCTATTTTCTCAGGAATCGTCTCGCCCAGCAGGTCGGCAAAAATGTCGTACTTCGCCGCTACTTCTTTGATTCGCGCCGTATTCGCCCGGTCGCAGGAGATCACAATCCGGCTGGCATCTTCGCCAAATAGCACACATTCTGGTGCAAGTCCGCTCACATCCAAATTCACCGAACATCCGACCTGCTTCGGAAACGAGCATCTCGCCAGCGCGACCGCCAGCCCGCCTTCCGAGCAATCATGCGCTGAATCGACCAGGCCTGCGCCAATCAGATCGATGATCGCCTTCTGCAACCCGGCTTCGCTCTCGATTTCAAGGGCCGGCGGAAATCCCCAAAGCTCCCCCAGAATTTCCTTCGCATATTCAGACGAACCAAATTCGACCTCGGCATCGATCGCGTCGCCCGGCTCGGAACCGCGAAGCAGCACAACCGCACGCCCCGTCTGGCGAAAGTATGGAAACACTGCCTTACTCACGTCCTCCAGAATTCCTACTACACCGAGCACGGGTGTCGGATAAATTCCCTCGCCGAGTGTCTCGTTGTATAGGCTGACGTTTCCACCCGTAATCGGGACTTCGAGTTCCTCGCAAGCTTTCGTGATTCCATCAATCGCCTGCGAAAGCTGCCACATGATCGGCGGCTTCTCGGGGTTGCCAAAATTCAAGCAATTCGTCGCGCCCACCGGGACCGCTCCCGAGCACGCCACATTGCGAGCGGCTTCTGCGACGGCGTGCATGGCGCCGAGTTTCGGATCGAGATAGCACCAGCGACCGTTTCCATCGAGCGCCATCGAAAGTGCACGTTGCGAGCCTTTAATACGAATCACACCTGCGTCGCCGGCGCCCGGTCCTTCAACCGTGTTCGTCTGCACCATCGAGTCATACTGCTGATAAATCCAGCGTTTGCTGCATATGTTCTCGCTTGTCAGCAGTCGCTTCAAATCGTCGGTGTAGTCAACTTTCGTTCCGAGCTTCACACGCTCCGGCATCTCGCGCGAGACCGGCGGCTCCCAACGCTGCATGGGGCGGTGATAAACCGGAGCATCGTCAGTCAACGCCGTGTTCGGAATTTCTGCCACCACTTCGCCGTGCTGCAAGATGCGCAGAGTGTTCTCCCCAATCACCGTGCCAACTTCGACGGCATCGAGTCCCCACTTGCGGAATACGCGATAGACTTCCTCTTCGCGCCCTTTTTGTGCCACGAGCAACATGCGCTCCTGCGACTCGCTGAGCATAATTTCATACGCGCTCATGCCGGTCTCGCGCTGAGGCACGCGGTCCATCTCGACCTCGATGCCCACATTGCCGCGCGCGCCCATCTCGCAGGTGGAGCAAGTCAGGCCGGCTGCGCCCATGTCCTGAATGCCAATAATGGCGCCGGTTTGCATGGCTTCGAGGCAGGCCTCAAGCAGCAGCTTTTCCAGGAACGGATCGCCAACCTGCACGTTCGGCCGCTTCGCTTCTGATTCTTCGCTGAATTCTTCGCTGGCCATGGTCGCGCCGTGAATACCGTCCCGTCCGGTCTTGGCGCCCACGTAAATCACAGGATTACCTACGCCCGCAGCCTTGGCGTAAAAAATCTGGTCCTTGCGAACGAGCCCAAGGGCAAACGCATTCACCAAAGGATTGCCAGAGTAGCAAGGCTCAAATTTCGTTTCGCCGCCAACATTGGGCACTCCAAAGCAATTGCCGTAAGATGCGATGCCGCTGACGACGCCTTCGAGGATGGAATGACTGCGATGAACATCTGACTGTGTGGCACGGGCACCCTCGTTCGCGGCCGTTGGCTTGATCGACCCAAAGCGAAGAGAATCCATTATTGCGACCGGCCTCGCGCCCATGGTGAAAATGTCGCGGAGGATCCCTCCGACGCCAGTGGTGGCTCCCTGGAAAGGCTCAACAAAAGATGGATGGTTGTGCGATTCGATCTTGAACGCACAGGCCCAACCGTCGCCAATGTCGATGATCCCCGCGTTCTCTCCCGGCCCTTGCACCACGCGCCGGCTGCGCGTCGGCAGCCGCTTCAGGTGGACTCGCGAAGATTTGTAGGAGCAGTGCTCGCTCCACATCACACTGAAGATTCCGAGTTCCGTGATGGTAGGCTCGCGCCCGCCGAGCAGCGACTTTATGCGCTCGTATTCCTCGCTGGTCAGTCCATGGTCACGCAGGACTTGAGGAGTAATGTCCAGGGCTGCAGTAGTCATGTGGGGAAACTATATTGTCGCATTTTCGAGGGTCGCGCGAAAGCCAAAAGCATGGCAGCTTCTTCTCGTCTCTGTGGCGTTCCCTCTGTGGCTTTGCTCTGTGTAACTCTGTGCCCTCTGTGGTAAAGGCTTTAAACCGCTCACCACAGAGGACACAGAGTTACACAGAGCAAAGCCACAGAGGGAACACGTACGAACGCGAACCGCTGAATCCCCCGCATATACTGAACCCTCATGAAGTCCATCATCATCGGCACCGCCGGCCATATCGACCATGGCAAGACCGCGCTGGTGAAGGCACTCACGGGAATCGATGCGGACCGCCTTGAAGAAGAAAAGCGACGCGGCATAACCATCGATCTCGGCTTTGCCCACCTCGAGTTAGCCGGTGAAGGTGGCGAATTGCTGCGCGTCGGCTTCGTCGATGTCCCAGGTCATGAGCGCTTCGTGCGAAATATGCTTGCCGGCGTCGGCGGAATCGATCTTGTCCTGCTGGTTATCGCCGCTGACGAAGGAATCAAGCCACAGACCCGGGAGCACTTTGACATTTGCCGGTTGCTGGGGATTCAGCACGGAATTGTGGTCCTCACCAAAGCCGACCTGGTTGATCATGAGACTCTCGAAGTTTTGCATCTCGAAATCGAAGACTACCTGCGCGGATCCTTTCTGGAACGTGCACCCATCGTCGCAGTCAGTTCACTCAAGAGAACCGGACTCGAAGACCTCAAGCGCGAACTGGTCCGCATAGCTGAACGAACTTCCGTTCGTGATTCCAACGCTAACGCTCGCCTTCCCATCGATCGTGTTTTCACTATGAAGGGATTCGGGACGGTGGTTACGGGAACTCTGGTTGCCGGTACTATTCGCAAAGAAGATGAACTCCAGCTTTTCCCTTCCGGCAAAAGGGTTCGAATACGAGGTGTTCAGGTACACGGCAAGAATGAAAGTAGCGCCGTCGCGGGAGAGCGTACCGCCCTCAACCTTGCCGCTGTGGAAAAGCATGAACTCGAACGCGGCATGCTGCTTGCCATGCCAGGGGTGTTTGAAAGCACCTCGCGTGTCGACGTGAAATTGTCTCTGCTCGCTTCGGCCAGGCCTTTGAAGAATGGTTCGCAAGTTCATTTCCATGCCTTTGCTTCCGAGGTGATCGCGACCCTGACTTTATACGGAAAAAGCCGATTAGAGGCCGGCTCAGATTGCTTCGCGCGGGTTCGCCTCAGCGATCCGTTGCTGCTATTTCCAGGCGATCGTTTCATCATCCGCCAATTTTCGCCCGTGATCACGATAGGCGGTGGATTCGTCCTCGAGAACAAGCCTTCTCCACGCGTGAGGAGTGTTGAAAAATACGTCGATCACCTGGAGTTGCTCACAGATGACTCGCCAGAAGCCGTTTTGCGCGGACGGGTCATCTCGCGCGGTACTCAAGGATTGACGATTGATGAAGTAGTCGCTCGAACCGGCTGGACCAAAGCACAAATTTCATACTTAGCCGACCGTATATCGGAGATCACGCCCATAGACAACGTCCTTGTCTCGACCTTCGCCCTCGGCCTCGCGAAAAAAGGACTATTGCAGGTGCTGGATTCGTTTCACCGGCAAAATCCTTTGGCTGCGGGAATTTCGAAAGAGAACTTACGCGAACGACTGGTTGGCGTTGCGCCTGCAATCACCTCTTCGGTCCTGGATGATGCGGCCAAGAGCAAACAAATAATGCTTTCGGGCGACCTCGTCCATCTATCCGGGCGTGGCGTAGTGATGAAGGACGAGGAATCTCAATCCAGAACCACAATCGAACGCGCCTTCGCCTCAGCCGGATTGAAGGTTCCCGCACTGAAAGACGTTTTGGCGGGCCTGAAGATCGACAAAGCCCGGGCGCAAAAGATCGTGACGCTGCTTCTTCGTGAGAAGGTACTGGTTAAAGTTTCTGACGATCTGGTTTTTCACCAAAACGCGCTCGCCGAGCTACGTAAGACTTTAGTCGCGCACAAAGCTCGGTCCGCAAAGATTGATGTTGGAGGGTTCAAAGAACTGGCCGGGGTCAGCCGAAAATACGCCATTCCTTTGCTTGAGTATTTGGACCGTGAACGGATCACACGGCGCGAAGGCGATACCCGCACGATTTTGTAAATTTCTCTGTGATTACCGGCCTATGTGAAACAAGCTGCCCACCGCGCCGACCTTACTACTCGGCTTCCGCCGTCATTACCAGTTGCGGAGGCTCATTCATCTTGATCCAATACTGCTGGATGGTTTGAACCATGCGCGCGACTTCTGCCGCATTTGCTGGTTTCACCAGATATGAGTTTGCTCCCAGGTCATAAGCGGCGTCGACGGTTTTAGGATTCTCATCGGCAGTGAGTACCACCACTGGAATTCGCCTGATCTCGCCTTGCGCACGCATCCATTGCAGGATTTGCATTCCCGTAGCTCCGGGCAATTTCAAGTCCAGCAAGATGACCGCCGGCAAGGGATATTTGAGGCGGTCCGCGTACTCAGCCTTACCCGCCAGGTATCGCAACGCTTTATCACCGTCACTCAGGTGAACGACGGGATTCATCACCTTGGCCTTTTCGAATGCGCGCGTAATTAAGTTGGCATCGCTGACTTCGTCTTCAACGAGCAGGATGGTTCGCAAAGCGGCGTCGCTCATGATCAATTCACCTGGCTCTTTCGAAGAGGTTCGGAAATTCGTTTAACATCATCCAATAATTGCGGAATTGCGAGGTCATTTCTTCAAGTTTGCCGCTGCTCTCTGGTTTCACCAGGTATGAATTCGCCCCCAGGTCATAGGCGCGGTTCACATCGATCGAATGCCGAGAGGACGTGAGAACGACCACCGGCAATCGGCTGAGAGCTGAGGTCTGCCGGCGCAGCCACTCGAGCACTTCGAATCCCGAGCGCCGCGGGAGTTTCAGGTCGAGCAGAAGAATCGATGGTAAGGGATGCGCGGCGCGGTTCTCGTAAGGGTCATCCCCCGAAAGGTATGCAATCGCCTCGTCGCCGTTGGTCAGGCGAAAGATTTCGAGGCGTTCCGCCATTTTCTTGAAGGCCCGCTGAATTAAGCGAAAATCAGAAGGATCGTCTTCTATGAGCAACACTGAGCCGTTAGACATTTTTCTTCCCGTGGGTTCTTGGATTTAGTTTTCGTCAACACGCGGCAGCTCAATCCAAAATGTGCTGCCTTCTCCCGGTTTCGAAGCCAGGCCGGCGGTGCCACCCATTCTCGTCATGGCACGCTTCACGATCGCTAGTCCGATTCCGGTTCCCGCGTATGCCTCGCGATCGTGCAGCCGTTCGAAAACGTTCCAGATACGCTCCTGGTGTTCGGGAGCGATGCCAATGCCGTTGTCGCGAATGCTCAGGCGCACGAACTGGTCGCGAGTTTCTGCCACTACGGACACTTCGGGGACGGTGTTCTCTTTCCGGAATTTCAGCGCATTCGAAAGTAGATTGAAAATCACCTGTTTTAGCACTGGTGGATGTGCCCGTACACGCAATTCTTCTGGGACCTCTGTTATCAGCGACCCGGGCGGCAGGCCGCCCAGGTCGCGCTTCGCATCATTGATGGCATTAAGCACGCTAACGGATGCCAGAGGTACGCCAATTCGCCCGACGCGGCCATATTCCAACAGGTCCTGCACCAGACCATTCATGCGGTGGGAGGCATCGGTAATCTCTGCCAGGTATTCGCGGGCTTCTTCGGTGAGTTGGTCCTTGCATTCTTCCTTCAGAGCTTCAGCAAAGCCTGTGATCGCGCGCAATGGCGCGCGGAGATCGTGAGAAACGGAATACGCGAATGCTTCCAACTCCGCATTGATTTCATCGCGTTCCTGTACACGAAGCTCCAATTCCTTCGAATGACGCTGCAAATCATCGAGCAGCATCTTGCGGTCGGTCATATCGCGCGTGACTTTCGAGAAGCCGTACAGCTCTCCCCTCTCATCGCGCAACGCCGTAACCACAACGCTGGCCCAGAACTGTGAGCCGTCTTTGCGCACGCGCCATCCTTCACCGGTAAAGTGTCCTGTGTGCTCGGCTGTTCGCAGAACGAACGCAGGCAGGCCTGCCTCGCGGTCCCCTTTGGTGTAGAAGCTCGAGAAATTAGTTCCGATGATTTCCTCTGCGGTGTAGCCTTTGATCCGCTGAGCGCCGGTATTCCAGGAGGTAATGTAGCCACGCTTATCCATCAAGAAGATGGCGTAATCCGTGACAGCTTCAACAAGCAGACGATAACGCAATTCAGCGTCTCGTCGCTCACTCAGATCGCGAGTGATTTTGCCGAAACCGATCAGCCGTCCTTGTTCGTCTAGAATGCGGGTGATAACAGCATTTGCCCAAAAACGGCTCCCATCTTTACGAACGCGCCAGCCCTCATCTTCAAAACGGCCCACTTTGGCCGCAACCTCGAGCTCATAGGCCGGCTTCTCAGCAGCAAGATCAGGGGCCGTGTAGAAGATGCTGAAATGTTTACCGATAATTTCGTCCGCCTTGTACCCTTTCAGGCGCTCCGCTCCGGGGTTCCAGGAAGAAATATTCCCGTTTGGATCGATGACAAAGATGGCGTAGTCGACCACTGCATCGACTAGTCGCCGGAAAACATCTTGGCCGTGAATGGAAGGCGGCGTATTGGGCTGGACTAGAGTAGTCGATTTTGGCATCGGCAAAATTAAACGGTCGTACAGGCGTCGGCCGCAGTAAGCGGCAAGGCATAGGCGTAATCGTTAAAGCCAAGAGCAACGGAACCCATCATTATCAACCCGCCGCCATATGGGTGAAATACAAGATTTCCTGTATGTAGAGCGTTCGTGTTGCAACCAAGCGTTCTTCCCAAGAATTTCTCAGCTGCGGCGCTCAGGGTGGGGGTTCTAACACATCTAATGTGCGGTCGCAATTCTATGCCCAGGCCGACGTTCCTCGTTGCCGAAGCCGAGCCGACGCAGGCGCTCTCGGTGCGGAAACTCGTACTTGAAACTGCCAAGTTCAACGTACTAACAGCGCATAGCACCCGCGAGGCATTGGACATATTTCATCTATTTCCAAATTTATCGGCCGCTGTTCTGGTCGGCGAGAGCGCAATCGACTGCGATGAGGTGGCCTCAATCATCAAAAAGGCGACCGACAAGATACCTGTGATTTATCTGCACGGCAGTTTGGGTGGACGCTGTTCAGATGCCGATCACGACCTCTCAAGTCATGAGCCGGAAGCTGTTGTGGAGTTGGCGAGAACACTATTCGGCGACCCACGACAAATGAAGAAGTAGTTGTCCTGCGAATGGCGAGACACCCTCGTTCGTCGCCGCGTGCGTTGCCCCGTGAGATTGATACCTGATTATTTCAGCAGTGAGGGGTGCCGGGGTTTGGCGAATCTTGTATCATCAGGCCCTTCGGTTTGAGCGCTTCGAGATAGCGACCCAGTATTTCCTTGCCTTGCGGTGAGAGATTCGTGAACTTCAAGCCATTTCCGAATGATGGGTGCTTGCTGACCACTTCGCCCGATCCTGAGATCTTGTTCTCGCCAATCCACATTGTGATTTCGACCGGCGTCGACACTTCCTGGGTAAAGACCATTTCGACATAACAACCGCCCAGGCCAACGTCGGCGGTTTGAGTTCGCAGTGGGGCGCTCACGCCCTTAGGCCGAAGCTCGATTGGAAGCGCAGCTTTAAATCTTGGATGTTGCCGCGGTATCCATGCCATAACTGACTCCTTAGTTCAGGCGAATCGGGCTAATGGTCCATGCACCTCTGGAATCTGCATGTGCGCTGCCATCCCTTGCGAAAAATCAAACCCTTGATTTCAAAGCGGCTGGTTACGCGCAATCATGGCCCAAGCCGCTTAAACATGACAAAATTTGTCATGCGCTCACCACAAGTGGCAATCGCGCAAGCCTCCGTCGTAATACCCGCAAGTGACCAATGCGTGCGGCGTTTCTGCCGCACCTCCACGCCGGAGTTGCCCGCGTGCTAGCGCCATTCATTGCCAGCGCTCAGCTACATCTTCTGCTCGCGTATGGGGTATTTCTGGCGAGCTATCTGGTTTTTGCCATCGGCCGCTTTCCGGGAACCAAGATTGACCGCCCCGCCGCCGCGGTAATTGGTGCGGCCTTGATGTTCGCCTTTCGTGCAATCACGCCGTCAGAAGCAATTCGCAGCATCGATTACGCCACCATTGTGCTCTTGGCGTCGATGATGCTGATCGTCTCGAGTCTTCACTTCGCTGGATTTTTCGAGTGGGTTGCAAAATTGGTGGTGAAATTTGTTTCGCCAGCGCACCTGCTGCCCGGGGTGATTTTCACCAGCGGAATCCTGTCTGCATTTCTCGTGAATGACGTCATCTGCTTGATGATGGCGCCTCTTCTGCTAAAGATTTGCCGGCAATTTTCGAAACGGCCTACGCCCTATCTTTTGGCGCTCGCCACCGCGTCAAACATTGGCAGCGCGGCTACGATCACCGGAAATCCGCAAAACATTCTGATTGGGTCGATTTCGGCAATCGGCTATCGGCAGTTCATTTCTGCTCTGGCGCCGGTCTCGCTGATTGGCCTTTTCATCGACTGGGCGGTGTTGCATTGGCTCTACCCGGATCGGGGTCTTGCGCCTAGCGCTGCGCCGCCTGCGATTGCGGTCGAAAATAGCGGGACAGATCGCCAACGGCTTGCATTTCCACTTGTGATTCTCGCTGGAGTGCTGGCTGGATTTTTCGCGGGAGTTTCTCCAGCGCTGGTCGCCGCAATCGGGGGAGCGCTGCTCCTGGTGCGGCGTTCAATACATCCAGAAAACATTTACAAAGAGATTGACTGGCCCTTGCTGGTTTTCTTCATTGGCCTGTTTCTAATTATCGGCGCGGCGCAACAGGCCGGTATTGCGCAACAGATGCTGGCCATCGCGGAGCGATTGAATTTGCACAACGGATGGATTTTTTCCGGCGTGGTTGCGCTGCTCTCGAATGTGGTGAGTAACGTCCCAGCAGTGATGTTGCTCAAAAGCCTGGTCCCGCAATTTCAAAATGCAACTCACTTCTGGCTGCTGCTGGCGATGGCGAGCACGCTTGCAGGGAACCTGACCATAACCGGTTCCATCGCCAACATTATTGTGGTGGAGAAGGCGCGAAAGGAAGTTGAAATTACGTTTGCCGATTATGCCCGAGTCGGGATTCCAGTGACTCTGGCAACTTTGGCAGTTGGAGTATTGTGGCTTCGTTGTTTTGCGTGAACTAGCGCAGCGAATAAGGACGTTCCATTCGGCATATCAGAACATTTGGCCCGAAGCTTTGAGGGGATCCGCCGAGTGCGCGCAATTCTCCAAGCCACTCTTCTTCTCTATCATCGATCCAGCCGGATTGGAAAACATCCAATGCGGCTGCTTCCGGCACCTGCTTCCATGCGCCGGCCAATTCGTCCGGGAATTTCGTTCGATCAAATCCCGCCTGAGTTCCGGTCGCAACAATCACATCGTGATCGCCACAGCGCAACGCTAGGAATGATTGCTTTTGCGAATAAAACGGCAGTGGCATACTCTCGCCGCACAGATAGTAGTTCAGCACCATGCTTCCCTGATCGTCCGTAAAAATGACTGAGTTCGCCGGCAGCGAGCGTAGTGAAGTCGTCGCTTGCTGCATAAACTCACGGCGTTGATTTCGTGGGCGGATGTAGGGCCCGGTTGGGGAGGGACGAAAATTTCCAATCAGGAGAGCACAAACAACAAACGACGCCTTCAACCACTTCGAAAGTATGGGGATATGATCGAGCCCGATTGAGATTGCGGGAACTACAAATATCGCGAGCAGTACGTCGTGGCGCGTACCGCCGTAGGGGTACACCGCAGCGATGGCTGCGCCGAGCGCAATCAGAAGCGGAAGTAACAGCAACGTTCCGAGGGCGTGCCGCTGCCGCCGTTCCGAGGACAACAAGATTGAGAGAAGCGCGAACAAAAACAAACAAATGCCCAGAAGACCAACGGTTCCGTTGCTGAAAAAATAGCGGAACAGGCGAACGCTTTTGCTCCATGCAAAGGTTAGAAAGTGATCGTGGCCGGGCTGAAAAATCGAACTGCGAAGCCATGTGGCCGCGATTTCTGAGGGCAATCCCATTTGTCGCAGCTTGGAAATCTGAGACTCGTATAAGAAAGCACAAATCGCCAGCGCAATGGCCTGGCCGAATATCCACGCCGTTATGGGAAGTGCAGCCAGTTTCGTGCGCAGAATGCGAATGAGTGCGTACACCCCAATCACAGCGGCGAAAATCAGTGCTGAGTAGTGCGTGAGCAGCGCGAGCCAAAGGGTAATTGCGGAGAACAGCATCCAGACAGCCGAGCTCTCTTTTAACGCACGCTCCAAAAAACAGAGAGCGGATGAGCAGAACAGCAGCAGGAATGCATATTGCCGGAGTTCGGCCGAAAGCGAAATTAACGGCGGCGAGAACGTGAACAGCGCTAACGCGAACCAGGCAGCACAACTAGTCCCGACTTGCCTGATCCACAGAAACATCACCCAGCAAAACAAAGTTCCGGCGACAACAAACGGCAGCCGCAGCCACAATTCAGGTTTGCCGAGCACAGACCAACAATGAAGAAACAAAATCATCAATGGCGGATGGGCGGTGGTCAGGCTGGCTTCATATGCCAGCTTCAGCGATGGCTGTTGCGCGAGGTAATAGTGCAGCGCTTCATCGGGATTCAGAAACGTCATCCATGCCAGACGCAGACGAAGCAAGAATCCGGCGCCGAGTAGAACAAACAATGCCATCGCCGAAACGCGATCGGATCGCCAACCGGCTGCCTGAACCGCCGAAGTGGTTCCCATGTGGGAACCTATTCTATTCGGCGACTCTCTCCGGCGGCCGAAAAGCTCCTGCTAAACTGGCTAAAAATGACATCACCTTCCTCCGGCCCGCTTGCAGCTTCTGCGGCCCCGGCCGGCAATTTCAAAGCAATTCCACCCCACACGACATCTCGCATCGGATTTTTGCTTCAGGTCGCAACATGGTTCGGTCTTGTCGCTGGATTTGGCGAAGGATTCGGCCTGCTGATTTTTCAGCGAATAAATTGGACGCAGTGGGCACGAGTGATGCATGTCTCGAAAGAGATTTTGTGGATCTCGCCGGTCGTTGATCTCTCTTTTTTCCTGCTGATCGGATTCTCGGTTGCCCTTCTCTCGCGAATTTTCACTCGCCTGCCGGGCGTGCGAGTCCTGGCGTTTGTTTTGATTTTTCTCACGGTCTATGACTGGCTGATGCTCAGCGGACACTTCTATCGCCGCGCAGCGCTGATATTCGCTTTGGGAGCCGCAGTCGCATTCAACCGCTGGTTTGGTAAACGTGAATACCTTGCAATTCGCATCTGGAACCGCTCGGTGCTGTGGCTCGTCTTTCTTCTCGGAGCGGTATTCATTGGAATCGAGGGAGGCAAGTGGGTTCACGAAAGATACCTCGTTCGGAACCTCCCTGCCGCCGCTCCGAATTCACCAAATATCGTCGTCATAGTCGTAGATACTCTGCGCGCTGACCATCTCGCGTCTTACGGCTATTCGCGGGCTACGAGTCCAAATATTGATCGGCTCGCGCAACAAGGCGTGTTGTTCGAAAATGCCATCGCCCCTTCGTCGTGGAGCCTGCCATCGCACGCGTCGCTCGTGACGGGTTGTCCTGTTCATGATCATGGGCTTGGAAACGTGAAACCTATGCCCTGGTTCGGCTGGGGTAGTTCCAGCCTGAACGCATTGCCGACGCTTGGAGAAGCCTTGCATAAAGCCGGATACAGAACGGGCGCGTTTTCGGCAAACCGGATTTACTTCACCAGCAACGTCGGCCTGGGCCGCGGCTTCATTCATTTTGAGGACTACTTCGATGGGGTCGGCGACAGTTTTGTGCGCACGGAATTCGGCCGCGAGTTCGCCCGCCTCTACATGAACCGCAGCGAGAAGAGCAAGTTTACCCGCGCATTTCGCGATCTCGGCCTCGGCAGCTGGCTCGATAAGGACTCGGAGGGCTCTGGCGACTACGGCGGAATTTACGGCATTCGCAAACGAGCTGACGAGGTCAATCGCGAAACTCTGCGCTGGATCGCACGCGATCGGCGACATCCGTTCTTTGCGATGCTGAATTATCTGGACGTGCATTTTGGATATGGTGGACCGGTCGGTTATCCCAAGCCTGCGTGGGACCACGGGACGACAATCGACGAATACGATGCGGGCATAAAGTACACCGACGACTACATAGGCCAGTTGCTGCATGGATTGGATGAGTTAGGCGAACTGAAGAACACAATCGTGATCGTCACGTCCGACCATGGCGAATCGCTCGGCGATCACGGGCTCAGCTTTCACGGCGCAGCTTTGTATTGGGAGTTGGTGCACGTGCCGCTCATCATTTCGTGGCGAGGGCACATTCCCGAGGGAGTCCGGGTCGGTCAGCCGGTGTCGAATCTAAGCATAGCCAGCACTGTTGCCGACTCGATAAGCGAAAAAGAAAATTCATTTCACGGCCCATCCTTAGCGGAAGCTTGGAACGGAAACTCGGCAACGTTACCCTATGTAACTTCCGAGCTTCCTCAAACAAACACGATCGTCGCGGCCGATCGTGCTATGCAGGGCAAAATTCCAATCGCGACCGACGGCTGGATGAAATCTGTGGTCTCGCCGGAATGGCAGCTGATTGTGCACGAAAAGTATGGCGGCCAGATTTACAACTGGAGAACCGACCCTCACGAGCTGAACAATTTGGCAAACACTTCTCCAGGGCGAGCGGCCATCGCGGACCTAACGGCAAATCTATCGCGCCCGTGATCTCACCTTATTACGGACGCGCCGGGTTCCGCGCACGCCATTAGAATTCCGCTAGAAACTCCCGTAAAATTGAGGTGACCATCAAGCGGAGTGTTCATGCACCTTCTACTTGCGTTCTACGCGGGCCCTGACCAGGTTATGACCGTCACCTCGGGCATCGCCACTGTTGTCGGCTTCCTTCTCATGTTTTGGAATAAGGTAGTCACTGGCTTCTGTAAGTTTTTCGGGTTGACTCGTAAGTCCCCCGATCCCGCCCCTTCGCAAGACACGACCAAAACTTCTTCCTAGGCGATTCATTGCAAAAAAAAGTAATCGTCATTGGGCTCGACGGGCTTGAACCTACGATCGTTGAGTCAATGCTCGAACGCGGCGAGCTTCCAAGCTTAGCGCGTATTCGGCAAAGCGGTTTCTATTCGAGATTGAAAACCACCTATCCTGCGCAAACGCCGGTAGCTTGGTCATCGTTTGCAACCGGCGTGAACCCTGGCGGCCACGGAATTTTCGACTTCATCTCGCGCGATCCGCAGACCTATTTACCTGATGCGGCGCTAAGCCATTTCGAGCGGCCGAAAAATGTTTTCTCTCCGCCGCGAGTCGTGAACCAGCGCAAAGGCGAGCCGCTCTGGGCTGCGCTTACGCGAGCCGGCGTACCCAGTGTGGTGCTTCGTTGCCCGTGTACCTTTCCTCCGGATGAACTCAACGGTCGAATGCTCTCTGGAGTCGGCGTTCCGGATCTTCGTGGTGCACAAAACAAAAGCACGTTCTACACACAAGATCGAAATACCCAGGCAGGTGAGAGTGAACAGGTTGTGATTCTGGAATCCGGAAATGACCTGAAGACTCACGTGATTGGTCCGCGAAACACGCGCCAGTCGCCGCCCGCCGATACTCTTTGTGAGATCAAGGTGCATGCAAACAAGGCCGAACGTAAGCTGGTTGTTGAAACCGGCGGAACACCCGAGCGGATTGAAGTTGCTGAGAAATCCTGGAGCGAGTGGGTCCGCTTCAAGTTCAAATTCTCGATGTTGCAGTCCGTCACCGGAATTGCGCGTATTTACGTGAAACAGATTGAACCCTTGATTGAATTTCACGTCACGGCACTGAATTTCGATCCCGCCGCGCCGATATTTCCTGTTTCGCATCCTGCAAACTATGCCAAGGACGTCGCTAGTGAAATTGGGCTTTTCTCCACGCTCGGAATGGCCGAAGACCACAATGGGCTGAATAATGGACGTTTCGATGAGCGCGCATATCTCGCGCAATGCGAACTGGTGCTCGAGGAACGCGAGCGCCTGATGCGCTTTGAACTCGACCGTTTTAACGAAGGATTTTTCTTTCTCCTCTACGACACGCCCGACCGGGTTCAGCACATGCTCTGGCGCTTTCGTGACCGCGAGCATCCGGGATACGAGCCTGATCTCACATCAGATTTTTCTACGTTGATTGAGGAGCACTATGCACGCTGTGACAAGCTGCTCGTGCCCGTGCTCGATAAACTCGATGAGAACACGCTCTTAATCGTGCTTTCCGATCATGGCTTTAATACTTTTCGAAGGGCCTTCGACACCAATACGTGGCTCTGGCAGAATGGGCTGCTTGCGCTCAAAAATGGGAAGAAGCCAAGTGAGGATCTGGGCACTGCAGCATCTGACATAGACTGGTCGCGTACGTACGCCTACGCCGTCGGACTCGGCGGAATCTATTTGAACTTTAAAGGCCGCGAGCGAGAGGGGATTCTCGAAGAGGGAACTGAAGCCGAGCGAGTACGAAATGCGATTCAATCCGGGCTGGGGGGGGTTCCCGACAGCGCCGCGCAACGGATGGCAATCCGCAGCGTCTCGCGGCGCGAGGAGCTTTATTCAGGCCCATACGCTACGAATGCACCTGATCTGCTGGTGAACTTCTGCCCGGGATTCCGTGTTTCATGGCAGAGCGCCGTGGGAGGATTTGCGAATTCGTTGATCGAACACAACTTGCGCCGTTGGAGCGGAGATCACATTATTGATCCAGAAGCCGTACCGGGAATCTGCTTCGTACAGGGTGCCCCACTTCTCCCCGCTTTTGGGAGAAGTGGGAATAACCCAAGCATCCTTGACCTTGCGCCGACGATCTTGAATTATTTAGGAGTTCCAGTTCCACAATCGATGGAAGGAGCATCGCTGCTCGAATGAAGATTTGTGTCCTGGGCCTCGACTGCGCTGCGCCCGAAATCATCTTGGGTGATGAACGACTGGTAAATTTGCGCCGTCTGATGGACGCAGGCGTTTATGGCCGGCTGGAAAGTGTAACGCCGCCGATCACCGTCCCCGCGTGGATGTGCATGTGCACCAGCCAGGACCCAGGCTCACTGGGCGTCTATGGATTTCGCAACCGTGTCGATTATTCCTACGACAAACTTGGTTTCGCGAACTCAGCGTCGATCAAGGCTCTTGCTATCTGGGACCAGCTCGCGCGCGAAGGTAAGCGTTCGATCATCGTCGGCGTGCCGCCAAACTATCCACCGCGGCGAATCAACGGAATCAGTATCGGATGTTTTCTCACGCCGGACACCACACAGAACGATTTCACGCATCCTCCAAATTTCAAGACCAAGATCAACGAGCTCGTCGGCGAATACCCGGTCGACGTGAAGAATTTTCGCACCGACCGAAAAGACTGGCTGAGGGACGAAATCTTTCGCATGAGCCAAAAACAGTGGAAAGTCGTTCACTGGCTGCTCAAAGAGCAGGAGTGGGACTACTTCCATTTCGTTGATATTGGGCTCGACCGCATGCACCACGGCTTCTGGAACTATTTCGATGAAAAGCACATGCAGTTCGAGCCGGGGAATCCCTATCAGAACGCGATTCCCGAGTATTACCTATGGCTCGACGAACAGATCGGGAAGGCTCTTGAGCTGCTTGATGAAGACACTCTCGTACTCATCGTTTCAGATCACGGCGCGCAAAGGCTTGATGGCGGAATCGCGGTCAATGAATGGCTGATTCGCGAAGGATTGCTCGTGCTAAACGAGCACCCAAGCCAACTCACTCCTTTTGAAAAGCTGAATGTGAATTGGAACAAGACCAGAGTCTGGAGCGAGGGTGGGTACTACGCGCGCATCTTTTTCAACGTGCAAGGACGCGAACCAAACGGAGTAATTCCGGCGTCTGAATACGAATCAGTTCAAGACGAAATGAAATCCAAGCTCGAAGCTTTGGCCGACGACAAGGGCCTGCCGCTCAATTCACTCATCTTTAAGCCGAGAGATATCTATCGCAATGTTCGCAATGTCGCGCCCGACCTGATTGTCTATTTCGGTGGCCTCTATTGGCGCTCGATCGGAACTGTGGGCCACAAAGCAATTCACGTACAGGAAAATGACACCGGGCCGGACGGCTGCAATCACGCGCAATACGGAGTATTCATTCTTGGCGCACCTAATTGTCCATTAAGCGGCGAATACGAAGGCGCTCGCCTGTTAGATATTGCGCCAACCTTGCTTGATCTTGCCGGCTACGAAATTCCCGAGACGATGCAGGGCCGTTCTCTTGTGGCCGGCATGGAGAAAAAACCGTCGCGCGACGGTTCCTCGGACGACAAAATTATCCACGACCGTCTCGCCGGTTTGGGATACGTCTAGATCAACTTCAGCGGCTACGGCGTCGCCTTGATAAGTTAAAGTGATCACTTCTTTTTCTTAAACAGTCCGGTGATCGCATTCACCGCACCCTGCGCATTTTGCCCGCCAGGAATTTGCGAGCCCAGTCCTTTGCCCAAGTTCTTTCCAATACCGCTGCTCAACATTCCCTTTACGTCCGGGACAAACTTCGGATCAGACGCCGTGCCCTGAACAAAGAATGGAATGGTGGCTCCCTTCCCGCTTAGACCAGCCAATTGTGACAATCCGCTCACGGTGGTCCCACTCATGGCAGCTTGCATTTTGAAGTCGAGTGCATTTTGTGGACTGACGTTCCCGTTTCCGGTCACCGTACCGATAGCGGGCACAACCAGGTTGATATTCTGCGTCTCAATTCCGGCCGGAGAATCTTTCAGATTCGCGCTGAAATTCTGAATTGATGTGTCGGGCCCCGTTTTCAACCCAGCCAGTGCCGAAATTGCAGACATCTTCGAGCCCATGTCGAACCCATGCAGCTTCGTGTCCGCCAGCTTTACTGGGCCGGTAATCACGAGCTTTTCGACAGAGCCATTGGCGGTGAGATCGGCGGAGAGTGTCCCGCCTTGCAGCGAAGAGCCTGCGGGAAGCGTGACGCCGAATGCCGGAAGCAATGTTTCGAGATCATCCACTGGCATGTTATCTGCGTTCAATTTCATGTTGAGCGCGATGGTGTCACCGTGCATGTCGAACGTCCCCGCGAGTTTCGCGACCGCTTTCCCGACTGTGACATCAGCGTGCAGATCACCGGTTTCCTTGGGCATGTCATAGTTCGTTTGATATTTCATTGCGACCGAACGCTGCGCAGGTGTCCCCTTCGGTGAGACCTTGAGCCTGTCAATAGTTGCATCGCCGCTGCTTTGCGCCTGAGTTCCGTTCGACGTTACCGTACCGGTGAAGTTCGCGACTCCCGCGATTCCACTGCTCGGATCGATAAAGCCCGAAGCGCCCACGTCGAATCCTTTCACATCAATTTTTGCCTGCAGCGGAGTCATCGATGCATCATTCGCATTGATGGGTCCTGCCGTGCCGTCAAGCTTGGCATTTCCGCCGCCGGGAAGGTTCGCGGTCAACGTAAACGGAAACTGCGAAGTATAGGAGAAGTCTTTCACCGTTACATCCACATTGCTGTAGACGCGGGGCTTCAGGTGTGACCCAGTGTTCGCAACCGAAATCTGCCCGTCCTTGATATTGAGTTTTCCGACCGAGAGGTTCTGCTCAATGGACGGCGGGGAACTCGGTTTTGCAGCCTCGCTTGGATTTGGAGCTGCGTTCGCATTCGCTTTAGGTGCCGGCGGCTGCTTGCCCGCATTGCTTTCAGGCGCGGCCGCAGGTTGTCCGGCGCTCGCGGGCGGCGCCTCCCCAGTTTTCTTAGCGGGCGCGGCGCTGCCAAGAGTTGAGAAATTCCATTTTCCCGAACGATCACGCAGCAAACTGACCTGAGGCTGCGTGAGGGTGATGTCGGTAATGTGCAACGTCTTTGAAAATATGAGCGGCAGCAGTTCCACACCCACGCCAAGCTTCTGGGCTTGGATAAATGGCGAGTTGCTGAATGCCGGGTCATCGGCGATGGCGATATTGTCGGCCCCCAGGCTGCCAGTGATGAGCGAGAGGCTCAGGTTTCCTACAGTGACTTTGCGGCCGAGCGCATTGGTCAGCTCAGCTTCGATTCGCGGACGGAAGGTGTTCACGTCAATCACGAACGGTAAGACAATGATGATCACGATCAAAATCGCGATCACGATTCCAATAATTTTCAGAGCGCGCTTCATTAGGACCTCCGTCCGAAGGCTTACATTGGATGAGATGTCCGCTGCCGGAGTGGGCTGAAAGCGCTGTAAGTGTAACAAAATGTCGGTAGCTGTGGCTGAGCCGCCGCCTCCCATGAGGCTAACTGGCCCTCTTGTGGCCCCTGTGGCTCTATCCGGCTGACGCATGCTACCCGAGCCGGCTCACAGGGAGCCCGGGCTACTCGTTCCAGACGTACAAGAAATCCGCATCGGTAGCGGTTGCTACCGTCCGCTGAGATTTATGCGCGGCGCGGTTCAGCGCGGAGCGCACCTTCTCTTTCGTGTCCGTTAGCTCGGACAAAGGAATCTTCAGCGCCCTTCCCTTTTCGATCTGATCCAGGTCGCAAATAATTCTCGTCACAATGCTCTTGTGTTTTCCATTCCTTCCTTGAGGGACATCGGACTGCAACATGGTTTTGAAGCTCATAAGAGCTTTAATTGAACGCGGGCTCATACGGGATCTCCTTAACATATTATTGACGTTAACCTAACGTTAACCTATCGTTAACATATCGTAAACCTATCGTACAAATAACTATAACAACTTCAAGAGCTGAGCTTCAACTAAAAATTTCATTCGTTTATCCAATTTGTGTGGTCGCAACAAGTCTCATAAAGTGAGCAACTTGCGCGGACAAAACGCGGGTCTCGATTTTAAAAACATTTAGCCCGTATCGATTTTTCCCTGCTACTTTGAAAACAGTTCAGAGACCACGAGGTGGGGACTTGCAGGACGGAACCAAAGAACGCTGGCGGGCACTTTGCGAGCGAGCGGCAAAGGAACAGGATCCCGAAGTCCTCCTGCGGCTTGTCGAGGAAATAAACTGTTTGTTGCAAGAGAAGGACAGACCCTTGCTGGTCAACAGTCCAGAGCCGGAGAAGGCGAGTTAAAGCCCACCCCTCCACCAGAACCTCCGCCGCCCAATTCTGTGAGTTTTCCCTTATTATTTGCAGTTCAAAGTTGTAGACGGTGCCGGATCTATCGTTCCGAGGGGGACCCTGTGATTCGAACGCGCAATATTCTGCTTTTTCTGAGCTGCGTATCCGCCATCATCTTGACCAACAGCAGTTTCGCGCAACAGGTTCCAGAAAGCTCCTATCAGGAGCTGCACTGGCGCATGATCGGCCCGTTCCGCGGAGGACGCAGCCGCGCAGTAGCGGGCGTGGCAAGCCAACCGAATGTCTTTTACATTGGCGCTGTAGACGGCGGCGTGTGGAAATCCACTGATTACGGGCGCACCTGGAACCCCATTTTCGACGGTCAGCCCACGCAGTCGATCGGCGCCATCGCAGTTCCTGCCGCAAATCCCAATATTGTTTATGTCGCTAGCGGTGAAGGTCTGCAGCGGCCAGACTTGTCAGTGGGAGACGGCATTTACAAGTCTAGCGATGCAGGAAAAACCTGGACCCACCTTGGATTGCGTGACGGACAACAGATTCCCGCACTGGCGGTTGATCCGCGTGATCCAAACCGGTTGTTCGCTGCCGTGCTTGGCCATCCTTACGGTGCAAATGCCGAGCGGGGAATTTTCCGTTCGACCGATGGTGGCGCTAGCTGGGAGAAGGTCCTTTACAAAGACGAGAATACTGGCGGTTCGGACGTTGAGATCGATCCGGCGAACCCCGACATTGTGTATGCGTCGTTATGGCAGTCGCGCCTTGGACCTTCAGAGGACAACAACAACTTTGCTGGAACAAATGGCGGGCTATTCAAGTCAATCGATGGCGGTAAAACGTGGAAGAAGCTGACAAAAGGATTACCCGAGGACCTGGTTCAAATCAATGTTGCGATCGCACCCAGCCAGCCGAACCGGCTCTATGCAACTCTCTCCACAACCAAGCCGAGCGGTTACGCCACAAGCCAGGGACTCGGATTTTATCGATCTGATGATGGCGGAGAGAGTTGGACGCGCGTTACTGATGATCCACGGCCGGCGATGAAGATTGGCGGCGGTGATCTGTCAGTAGCAAGGGTTGATCCGAAGAATCCCGACGTTGTCTACGTGGCCAGCATCGTCACTGTGCGGTCGACCGACGGTGGGAAAACATGGAGTTCAATTCGTGGAGCGCCCGGTGGCGACGACTATCAGAATCTTTGGATTAATCCCGAGGACCCAAACATAATTCTTCTTGTCGCTGACCAAGGCGCGCTGGTGACGGTAAATGGAGGGGAGACCTGGAGCTCCTGGTACAACCAGCCAACCGCGCAGATATTTCACGTTAGCGCAACTAACGAATTTCCTTACAAAGTTTGCGGCGGCCAACAGGAGAGCGGTTCGGTTTGTACGCTGACTCGCGGGAATGACGGCGAAATTACTTTCCGCGATTGGCACCCGGTCGGCGTGATCGAGTACGGATACGTTGCCCCGGACCCGCTGGATCCAGATATCGTCTACGGCTCGGGACGCGATGAAGTATCACGGTTCCACTGGAGTACTGGGCAAGTCGAGAATGTTACTCCGATCGCGCTGCGCGATGGTTACCGCGTTGACCGGACTGAACCGATCATGTTTTCGCCTGTCGATCCACACATCCTTTACTATGCAGCAAATCTACTTTTTGAAACGAAAGATGGCGGACGAACCTGGCAGTCGATCAGCAAGGACCTAACCAGAGAACATCCTGGCATTCCTGAGAGTGTAAGGGACCAGGCAAGTCTCAACCCAAAGGCTGACAAGCTGCGCGGTGCGATTTACTCCCTCGCCCCTTCTTTTCATGACATTAATACGATCTGGGCAGGAACTGACGATGGTCTGGTTTGGATTACTCGAGACGGAGGCAAAAATTGGCAGAATGTTACTCCGGCCGCGCTAACCGCCTGGAGCAAAGTTACTCAGATTAGCGCCTCGCACTTCGATAACGAGACTGCTTACGTCTCTGTCAGCCGCTTTCGCATTAACGACCTGCGCCCATACATCTACCGTACTCACGATGGCGGCAAAACCTGGCAGGAGGTTACGACCGGCTTGCCTGATAACTCGCCAGTGAATACCGTTCGCGAAGATGCTATCCGCAAGGGATTGTTGTTTGCGGGAACAGAAACCATGGTATGGGTATCGTTTGATGATGGCGGACACTGGCAATCTTTACAGTTGAACTTGCCTCATACTTCCATGCGGGATTTGCTTATACATGGCGGCGACTTAGTAGTCGCCACGCACGGACGTTCGTTCTGGATACTTGATGACATATCGGCGTTGCGTCAGATCGGCACCGCTGGTTCCGCAGCCGCAGGGTCTTACCTTTTTATGCCCGCGGTCGCCTATCGCGTTCGCCGCGACACCAATACCGACACACCTCTTCCGGCAGATGAACCTGCTGGAGAGAATCCTCCAGATGGCGCAATCATTGACTACTTAGTTCCAGCCTCGATTCAAGGTCCAGTAGAACTTGAGATTCTCGACGGGCAAGGTAAGCTGGTGCGACATTATTCGAGCACAGATAAACCTGACCAAACACCAGAGGAGCTGGCGAAAGAACTCATTCCGCTTTATTGGTTGCGTCCACAGCTAAGTCTCTCGACCGCGCCCGGCATGCATCGATGGATTTGGGACTTACGATATGCCCCGCCAACTTCTACGGAGCACGAATATCCAATCGCCGCGACACCTTATAAAACTCCCAGATACCCGCTTGGGCCGCTGGTTTTGCCGGGAACATACTCCCTGCGACTAACTGCTTCCGGGCAAACGCAAACTGCTGTGTTGACCGTCAAAATGGATCCCCGAGTAAAGACTTCTCCAGCAGATCTGCAGAAACAATTTGATCTTCAGATAAAACTCGCGTCTGACCTAAGTGAGAGCTCCGAAGCACTCACACAAGCACGCTCCATTCACGATCAAACCGGGCAGGTTCTGAAGTCTGCTACCGGCTCTTTGAAAGATTCTCTTGCCGCGCTCGATAGGCGACTGGCCGAGCTGCTGGATGGTGAACCAACGAACTCAGGTGAAAATGCCAGCGGATTGACCAACCTTAGCAAAGACCTGAATACCTTATATCGTGCGACCGGACAAGCTGATGTTGCTCCGACTATGGCGCAAGTTGACGCTTCCCGGAAGAGCGACACCGAACTTAGTTCCCTGCTTGCCAAATGGAACCACACAAAAACCGAGAATATTCCCTCCGTAAATCGACAACTAAAAGGAGCAGGGTTGCCCGATTTGCGCTTAGACTTACCGCCGCAAACTACAGATGGCGGCGAAGATGAGGAATAGATTCTTAAATGGGCGCGATTCCTAAATTGATAAGAATTTATCGCATTAGTTGAAAAATGTAGTAGCCAACGGAGTATTGCTGCATCTACAATCTCTGGGCTGTTACATACTGAGGGGGACCTATGTCAAATCTTAACTCCGCACTCCAGCAATTACGAGACGAGCGGAAGCAAGCGCAAGCGCAGGTTGAAAAGTTAGATCAGGCGATTTCTGTCATCGAAGGGTTGTCTGGACGAGGTACTACCAGCCGAGCTACAGGCAGACGCGGTGGACGCAGGCTTTCCGCTGAAGCCCGCAGGAGAATCTCTGAGGCGCAGCGCGCGCGCTGGGCAGCACGCAAAAAGCAATCAGGTTCGGCTGCATCCGCGGGTCCTCGGCCCGTGCCCAATCGCAAGCCACTCTCCGCAGCGGCACGTCGCAAGATCGCGGCGGCGCAGAAAGCACGATGGGCAAAGTTCCGTTCACAGCAGAAAGCTGCCTGAGACTAGTTAGCGGTGTGGCACGGGCATCTCGCCCGTGCTAACTCACCGCGACGTTTTCATTCTTTGTCGCGTAATGTGAGTCAACATAGTCGTCAAGAATAGTGAGAAAGTCCTCGACGATTTTTCCCCCGCGAAGGGTAGACAATAGCCGCCCATCCACATAGACAGGCGCTTTAGGCTCTTCGAAAGTACCGGGCAGGGAGATGCCGAGGTTAGCGTGTTTGGATTCGCCGGGCCCATTTACAACACATCCCATCACAGCCACTTTCATTTCTTCAACGCCAGAGTAGCGCTCTTTCCAGACTGGCATCTGCTCGCGTAAGTACGACTGTATCTGCTCCGCCATTTCCTGGAAAAAAGTGCTGGTGGTGCGTCCGCAGCCTGGGCAGGCTGTAACTTGTGGAGTAAAGCTGCGTATGCCGAGTGACTGAAGTATTTGCTGGGCGACCCGCACTTCTTCAGCGCGATCTCCGCCAGGCGCAGGGGTAAGAGAAACGCGGATGGTATCTCCGATGCCTTCTTGCAAGAGAATTGAAAGCCCCGCGCTTGAGGCAACGATCCCTTTCGCGCCCATACCAGCTTCGGTGAGGCCGAGGTGAAGGGGATAGCTGCAACGCGCCGCGAGCGACCGATAAACATCCACTAGATCCTGAACTCCGCTTACCTTCGCGCTCAGTATGATCTGCTCCGCACGCAATCCATATTTTTCAGCCGCCGCCGCGGAATTCAACGCGCTTACAACCATGGCCTCCATGGTGACTTCGCGCGCGTCTTTCGGTTCGGCGGATCGAGAGTTCTCATCCATCATACGAGTGAGAAGAGACTGATCCAGCGATCCCCAATTCACTCCGATGCGCACCGGCTTTTGGTTCTCAACCGCAACTTCCACCATGGTGCGAAAGTTGGAATCGTCTTTGCGGCCGACGCTCACATTGCCTGGGTTAATACGGTACTTCGCAAGCGCCCTCGCGCAGGCTGGATACTTCTTGAGCAGAATATGGCCGTTGTAGTGGAAGTCACCGATGATGGGGACCTTAACGCCTTGCCTGTCCAGCTTCTCAACAATGTGAGGAACGGCAGCGGCAGCTTCTTCGTTATTGACGGTGACGCGTACCAGCTCAGACCCTGCCCGCGCCAGCGCGGCGACCTGGTCGACTGTCGAAGCCACGTCGGCCGTGTCGGTGTTGGTCATAGACTGCACCACCACCGGCGCACCGGACCCGACACAAACGTTGCCGATGGTGCAGGTTACAGTCTTACGCCGTTGAATTGAAGCCATGTGGAATCAGTTTAGCAGAGCCAGTGGCGGCTCAATGGCTCGGAAGATTAGTTGAAGGGCTATAGCTTTCTCGTTCGGCAGCTTGTCTTGTGGCGCTTGGGCAGCTTCGATGAAGCCTTTAACGCTCTTGCGGATTCATGTTCACAGACCATAGCCGTTATGATTTCTGCTAGGAATTCGTTGATCGATTTACCTTCCTGAGCTGCGATTGCGCTGGCCTTGCTGACAAGGTTACGCTCTAGTGCCAGCCTCAAGTTTGTAAGCATAGTCTCAGTATTCGCTTCGCTACCTACGGCAGTTTCTGCGCAATCGTCTTCGCGATGTCGTTGTAGACCACCATCGCGGCGAAGAGCACGAGAAATACGAACGCGGCCTGATAGATACGCTCCTTGATTCTCAAGCTGATGTCGCGCCGCATCAAGCTCTCGATGAAGAGCAACAGAATTACCCCGCCGTCCATGATGGGAATCGGCAGAAGATTGAAGATACCCAGGTTTAGGCTGATTGCCGCCGATAACATTAGCAGGGGAATCCAGCCCTCTTCTTTGGCAGCGGCGCCCGTTTGCTCAGCAATACCGATCGGACCTGACACTGTGTTCAGAGATGCTTTGTGCTGAACTAGCTTTCCGACAAGCTCAAGCAAGATCGCTGAATAGCGTTTGTTGTCCTGGATTGAATGGCTAAATGCATCCACAAATGACAGCTTCGTCACAGCGGTCTCATAGGAGTTCTTGAATCCCAAACGGTAGTGTTTCTCGGTTACCCCAGGCGTATCAGCCAACACCGGAGTCACCGCAAAGGTGAGCTCCTTTCCTGCGCGTTCAACCACGAGCTGTATCTGTTTAGTTTTCGTTTGCTGTAGACGCTCAATCATCGCCTGGATCGAGGGGACGATTTGACCGTCCATGGAAATGATCTTGTCGCCCGGTTTCAACCCAACTTTGGCGGCCGGCATTCCAATTTCGAGGTCGCCGACAATTACCGGCTCAACCGGATACCACCCGGCTGAACCCGCATCCGATGCACCGCTTGCCACAGGAACGATTGAGCCCTGAATTGTCTGGTTTCCGCGCTCCACTGCAAAAGAAAGAGGCTGATTAGCGCTGAGTAGCTGCTTTACTCCCACCTGCTCCCAGGTAGGATTTTGTACGCCGTCAATCTGGATAATGTGATCCCCAGGTTGAATACCCTGTTTCTCCGCAGGCGAACCATGTTCTACCCAGCCGACGACCGCAGCCTGGTCCATATAAGCCGGGTGCTCATAGTGAACCATGTAGACGCCGGTCATTAAGCCGATCGCAAGCAGAATGTTCATCACCGGCCCGGCGATCGCAATCAGGAAGCGCTGCCAGCGCGGATGCGAGAGGAATTCGCCAGGATCCCCCGAGCGCTCATCCATCGGATTTTCGCCCGACATCCTTACGTAGCCACCGAAGGGCAGCGCATTCACTCGGTAGTCGGTTCCGCCGCGGCGAAATCCAAACAAGCGCGTGCCGAAACCAATTGCAAACTGCTCGACGCGTACACCAAGCAGTTTGGCCACCGCGAAGTGGCCAAACTCATGGACCAAGACCATGACCCCAATAACGATGATGAAATAAAAAACCGAAGTAAAAATCGAATGGAAAAGACTCATAGTTTAAATTAGTTCTCTCGAATCCCAACGCCGACGGGAGTTTTGCGCTCTTTGCCCCAAGCGGCTATTTTGCTGTCGGCAGCCGCCCGCGCCTGCTGGTCCATTTCCAGCACCCCACTAATAGATTCCAATTTAACCGCAGGAGTTTCAGCAACCGTTTGTTCAATTACCGTGGGGATCTCCTCGAATCCGATGCGCCCCTCGAGGAACGCCGAAACCGCGACTTCATCGGCGGCGTTCAGCGCAACCGTTTTGCCGGCTCCCGCTTTTACGGCTTCATAGGCTAAGCGCAAACAGGGAAATTTTTCCATATCCGGAGGACTGAAATCGAGGTGCCGTAAGTCACTCAGACTAAAGTTCAAATCGGAAGCGATTCGGTCGGGATAAGTTAGCGCATATAGGATCGGAAGCCGCATGTCAGTCACGGACAATTGAGCAAGAATGCTGCCATCAACAAATTCCACCAGGGAATGAATCGTCGATTGCGGATGAACAATGACCGAGACCTGTTCCGGAGGAATGTTGAACAAGCGGCAGGCCTCGATGACCTCAAAACCTTTGTTCATCAATGTCGCCGAATCGATAGTAATGCGGTTGCCCATTTTCCAGGTCGGGTGATTCAGCGCTTGCTCCACCGTAATATCGGCAAATTTCGATTTCGGCGTATGCAGGAATGGCCCACCTGAGGCCGTGAGCCAAATGCGGCGAACTTCTTCCATTTTTCCACCGCGAATGCACTGGTGAACTGCGTTGTGTTCGCTATCAATCGGAAGCAGGGGCTTGCCCTGACGCCGGGCTTCGGCAGTGATGAGCTCGCCGGCGGCAACCAGGCATTCTTTATTCGCCAGACCAACCACTTTGCCCGCGCGGACCGCTTCGTATGTGGCTTCGAGGCCGGCGACGCCCACGATCGCGCTGACAACGAAATCAACTTCGGGGTGGGTGGCAACCTGAACATTCCCGCCCGGACCGTGTGTCACTTCGACGCCGCTGATTCCGGCAGATTTCAGCTTTGTTTTCAGGGACTGCGCGTCCGTTTCGGAGGCAACCGAAACCACCCTGGGTTTCCAGCGCGTGACCTGCTCTAACACCAGCTCAAGATTGCGACCCGCTGCGAGGGTGACCACTTGAAATCGCTCAGGAAAAGACTCGACCACACTGAGAGTGCTGCGGCCGATGCTCCCGGTCGACCCCAAAATCGCGATGCGCTTCATGGATGTAGGTATGGTACTAAAAGCGACTGCCGGCTTCACGCGGTAGGCTCCTGGCTTTAGCCCTAGCCGCCAATAACGACAGTAACTCGCCGGAACGGTTCCCGGGAGACTTGCTGCGCGTTTCCCACCTACAATCGCGGCGTGGCCCAGCCATCGAAAGCCGGAGCGGTGTTCCTGTTTCTTTTCGGTCTGCCTTTTTTTGGCTTCGGCCTGTTTTTCGCGCTGGCGTTTCTCTCTTTTTTCCCGTCGGTGCAGCGCAGCGGCAACCCGCTCACAGGCGCGGCGTTCGGCTTCTCGTTTGCGCTTATCGGCCTCGGTTTAATGACTGGCGCGATTTTCGGCTACCGAAAATCCAAGCAAGATCAGGCCACAAAAGATGCCAACCCGAATTCGCCCTGGCTTTGGCGCTCCGATTGGGCGACAGGCAAATCCCTCAGCCAGCGACGCAATTCCATATTTGCCTGGTGGATTGGCACGGCCCTTACCAGCATGTTATTTCTGCCGCTCGCCATTTCAATTGTCCCAAGCGGATTGCGCAACTCCGACCCGAAGGCGCTGATTCCGGCTGGCCTTTGTGTTGTTCCCCTGATCTTATTTATCGGCGCGTTTCGCGCCACCGTGCGTCGCGAGCGTTTCGGGAAGACTTATTTCGAATTCGCTTCGCTGCCTTTCACACCGGGCAAGCACGTCACGGGACAAATCCACCTGCAACTTAGTACCTCGGCGGACCATGGCATCGACCTGCGACTCGCCTGTATGCGAACCATCATTACTGGGTCGGGCAAAAATCAAAACACAAACCAAATCATTCTTTGGCAGAACCAGAGCAACGTTTCGCAAGGGCGCTCGCGGTCGGCCCGCTCGGAACCGCGATTCCCGTAGACTTTGGAGTCCCGCAGGACGCCTACGAAACCAATCACGACACCTATCGCGACCAGGTGGCCTGGGTACTTTACGCCAAAGCTGATGTTCCCGGAGTCGATTATTCTGACGCCTTTGAGATTCCGGTGTTTAGGTCGGGCACAAGCGTAGAAACATTCGCTCCAACAACCAATTTCTCCTCCGACTTCGCGACATCCGGGTTTGGGTCTTCTTCCGGTGCCGCCACGGGCGTAGCGCCAGCTTTCCAAACTGATTCCACCGAAGTATCCGCGCCTGCGAATCCAAGGGTTCTCGTCAATACAACGTCAGATGGATCGACCGAATTCTATTTCCCTCCATTCCGTAACCGGGCTCGCACGCTTGTTCTCGTGCTCATGACCGCGGGCTGGACCGCCGTCGTCTATTTCCTCGCTCATTCGAAGGCCCCGTGGTTCTTTGCCCTTGTTTTCGGGCTGTTCGACTTGCTGCTGGTCTACGGATGCTTACAGAATGTGTTCGGCAGCATAACTATCACAGTCGGCAACGGCAAAATCACTTCCTTGCGCAGGATTTTTGGATCAGGAACTCCTCGCGCATATGGGTTTAGCGATATTCAGTCAGTTCTCGCGACCTTGAGCGTGCAAAACTCGAACGGGGCGAACGCTTCCTATTCTGTGCAGCTGCGGACGAAAGATGGAAAGAATCTGCCGCTCGCGGATGGCATCGCTGACCGGCAAGAAGCCCAGTGGCTCGTTTCGCAGATCGAGAAGCTTGCGGGACTGAAGACCGATACCCACGTAGAGTTGGATGGACCTTTCGGCTCGGCCTATGTGCCACCGCCGCAACGGAGTCTCGCAGGCGGAGTGGGCGGAGTGACTTCGGCGCGTCTTCGGCAACCCAACACAATTGGCGCCGTAGTTGGGACCGCAGTGTTCATACTGTGGGCGGGATTCATCGTGTCGATGTTTTTCAGGAACGCCGGCGGTCGACACGCTCCAGCGCACCAGCACAATGCAGTCAGCTCAGCCCAGCAGATCCAGCTAACGCGGCGCACCTTTTCGCCGCTCACCGATGCTGACTTGGACCGATTGCAGCAGCTCCCCACCCAAGAGCAAGCGGAAGAGTTACTCGAACGAGCGATTCAGCACGATGCGCGAGCGCTCGACCTGTTCGAGCAGAACATTCAATCGGCGGAATGGCTCGGCAAAATCAAGCCAACGCCGAAAATGAAAGACCTTGAGCGGCGCTCCGAATATTCGAGTGATCTTCGCGTCCGCTATGCAAATGCGGACCTGAATCTTTCGATGGACGGTTGGGCCAAGAATGATGAGAGCGCCGACCTGCTGATTGAACGCGCTCGTACCGACGCTCACTACCGCGCGGCGGCCGTTTATTTCATGGGAATGCTTGCAGGCCGTGGCATTGCGTACGATCGGCTTTATCCCGCGTTGCTTGACTACGCGAAGAACAATTCAGACGTCACCGTCCGGGTTTGGGCAGTTGAGGGCGTGCGCTATCTCGGAACCGACGAGGCCCTCGATCAGCTATTCGAGATTTTCACCAGTGATTCTTCTTACCAGGTGCGAGACCGCGCTGGTTGCAATATTTCCGATTGCGGCAACTTCAAACGTTCGCAGCGCATGCGAATGGTGCCGAAATTCCTTGAGTTAGTAGCCGATTCAGGCGCGAATTCGCAAATGCGCAACTGGGCCTTCCTTGCCCTCCACGAGATCACTGGAGAAAGCCTGCCGAACACTGCTTCCGCATGGCAAACCTGGTATGACCAACACGGCGCCGAAAAGCTGGCCGAATTCGAGCAGGCCGATTGGTGGCAAGTGAACGGCGATGAATAATCGCCTTCGGATGAAAGCTATCGATTTCCTTCGTGAACCTTCGTGCCCTTTGTGGTTAGCGCCCTTCAAGGTTTACCACCAAGGTGAAAGTTACGCGCAGCAAGCACCAGCTCAGGAATGAGTTGCGAATCCTCTTCGCCGTTGCTCACTATATCGATGCAGCGCATCGCCGATGATTGGATAAGCTTCCGCCGCCGGCCGGATTTGATCGACCTCCACCGCTTTTCCCTCAAGTTGTTTGTAGTCCTGAAAAAAGCGACGCAGCATTAGCAAACGGTGCGCCGGCATCTGCGTAGCTTCCGTGTAGCTGTTGAACTCCGGGTCTTTCGTGGCCACTGCAATGATCTTGTGGTCCTTCTTGCCGGAATCAATCATTGTCATGAGCCCAATCGCGCGCGCATAAATCATCGTTAGCGGCACGACAGCCTCCTGGCACAGCACCAGCACATCGAGCGGATCTTCGTCTTCGGCAAGCGTCTGCGGGATGAATCCGTAATTCGCCGGATAGTAAACCGCCGAATAAAGCACGCGATCGAGCTTGATGAGCCCGCTCGTCTTGTCGAGCTCATATTTCACGCTTGATCCAAACGGAATCTCGATGATGCTGTTGAACTCCTGCGGAAGCTTGCTGCCGGGAGTCACGTCGTGCCAGGGATGGATCATACGATCTCATTCTAGATGAGGCCGAACTCTGCGGCTTGACACTCTGCTGTTGGTATTCTGGCGCCGAATTTTTCCAAGAGCCCGGCGTAGGCGGCGCACCGGTGCCGGAGATTGCTGTTTCTATGACGACGCGGTGGCTGAGTACTTTTCCTTTGCACCCACGATCGCGAGCCACAGCATGATTGCTACCTCCCCGAACAATACGGGTTGGGTAAGGTTCCACACCTTGTGCTCGTAAATGGAAACAGCAAACCGGTAACGCTAAGAGTCAGATAGGCAACACCAACCACCATCAACCACACTCCTAACATGCGAGGCAGGAAACGCGATCTGAATACCAACAGTCCAAAGGGAACGTGAAATAGGATCCAAAGCAGCCCGCTGGCGAGGTCGAGTTGGTGATGCAGATTTAGAAACAGCATCACGAACGCGTCACGTTGCTCTTTGGTGAAAACTGATGCAAACTCCGCACCGCGAGCGAACAACAGTGCGGCTACATCATTCGCTGCATTTACGAAGAAGATAGCCAGTGGCTAGCGTCGTCAGATGCACTGGGAACTGATCGAGACATCTAGGGCGATTCGCCAGTGGGGCAGCGTCGTTAGCGTCGCCTTGACCCACTTCTCTGCCGCGAGTAGAGTTTGATTCAGATGTCCCCGCAGAGCACGAAATTCCTTAAATTCGGCAGTGCAATGATTGTCATTCTCCTGGCCCTCGGCTATCTCGCCTACACCGGCGTGCAGGAGAGTAAGAGTTATTACGTCACAATAAAAGAGCTGCGGGGAATGGGCGACGGCGCTTACTCCAAGCGATTGCGGGTTGCAGGAAATGTGCTGCCCGGTTCCATCAAGCGCAGCGGCACGAACGTGAACTTCACGCTGGTCGAAAATGATCAGATGCTGAACGTCGTCTACACCAGCACTGAGCCGCCGCCGGACACATTTAAGGACAATGCCCAAGCCTTAGCCGAGGGAGCCTTCGGGCGCGACGGCGTTTTCCATGCGAAGGAAATTCAAGCCAAGTGCGCCTCTAAGTATGCGCCACAGCAAACTTCCACGAGCGGAACTTCGAACATGACTGCCGTCCCAAGCAGCGGCAGTTCACGCGACAACTAATTTCCTTTTCTAGCCAGGAACCGCAGGCGCACGTAATCAGCCGTCCATTGCCCGTCTGCATCGCACAGCACAGGCCGCAATCTTTCTGTGACCTCATCCAAAAATGGTTCCCGCTTTTGTTGCGGTACCGCCTTGGTGAACGGAATCGCAAAGGTTTCGAGCCATGCCCGCATTCCCGTCGGCAGCGGCGTTGGCCGCGGAATTAGCTCAAGGTACTGGACGGCAAAACCGTGTTCCTCAAGTTTCTTTCGATACTCAATGGCTGAAGGAAAATACCACGGATTCATATCTGAATCGTGCTCGCCATAGCGCTCCAGCGTCGCGAATAGCGCAACGCAGATTGCCGCCACATTGCCGTTGCCGCCCATTTCAGCCACGAAGCGACCTCCGGGTCTCAATGCGCGATGCACACCATCGATCACAGCGTCGGGATCACGCTTCATCCAGTGCAGCGCAGCGTTCGAAAAGACCGCATCGAATTCGACCTCAAAATTGAGCTGGTAAGCGTCGAGCAGGCGTGCCTCGATTCCATTCTTCAGCGCAGCACTCACCATGTCAGGCGAACCATCCACCCCCACGACTCTGGCGCCGGAGTCTGCAATTTTGCTTGTCAGCGCGCCATCGCCGCATCCGAGATCGAGAATGCGCTCTCCCGGCTGAGGATTCAGCAATTCAAGCACTGGCGCCCCGAGATCAGACACAAACCGGGCGTTCTGCGCGTAGCGAAGCGAATTCCACTCCTGCGACGTGAGATCGATTGACATGTAGCTATGCTAGCTGAGAGTGGACGGCCGGCGAGAATGCCGACCCACTTACATCAGGAGTTCATTCGTGCGACGCACGATTGGATGCTGCATCTCCTGTAATTCATTCTTGACCACATTCAGTCCGTAGACGCACTGTTCGAAGTGGTCTGACAGGCGTTCGAAGAGCGGTGCTACCTTTGTATATTCGAAGCAGTCGAATTTCGAAACGATGTAGTAGCTTTCCTTCCCAGCCTTCATCCAGTCGATCAGGCCTTCCAAGCGGTTGCGGCGCAGGCGGAAGGTATTGATGCTCTCCGGGAACATTCCCGTGAAAAATAATGTGTAGTCGCCGATGTGCTTGCGCACCTGGCGCTCGCGGTCGAAAGACGCCGCTGGACCGAACACTGGATTTGATTCGAGCAGCATCTCGCCAACATCCGTCAACTGCTTGCCGGCGCCGTTACGGATCTTGAACATCTGCTCGGCGTCACAGAACTCAGCGAGTAAGTGCGCGACGTAGCCGACAACCTCAGGATCGCGGATTCCAATCTCGCGCGCGTACGCGCGTCCTACCATTTCAAGGAAGAGCTTTTGCAATGGATGATCGTCCGGAATCATTTTTCACCTGCGACTTTGATGCTCCTGAAAGCCGCTACACGCGGCCTTTTTGCCTTAAATACCGTATCAACCCTGCGAAAGCAAGTGACTTCGGTTAGTGCGAACAACCTTTGCTATACAGTAAAAACCCGGAATTGGAAGAAACGTTCTTGCTGTTGTCACTCGTGGTGAGTGGCTGCTAATGGCTGCGCGCCGCGGAATTCGTCGCGCAACCTTTTTTGCGCTAGAATTGCCCCTTTTACAACCGCACACTTTCAAGTAGAAGGCGTATGGATCGTAAAAACTTTTCAAGCGGCACTCCCTGGGAGCCGGTAGTCGGTTACTCGCGGGCAGTGCGCATTGGTAACACGGTTCACGTCTCCGGAACTACCGCCACCGGACCGGACGGCAAAATTGTGGGCAAAGGTGACGCCTACGCGCAGGCCATTCAGACCTTGAAGAACATTGAATCTGCGCTGAAAAACGCCGGTGCGACTTTGAACGACGTAGTCCGGACGCGCATGTACGTGACCAACATTGCCAATTGGGAAAAAGTCGGAAAAGCGCACGGTGAGTTTTTTGGCGAGGTCCGACCCGCGACAGCGATGCTTGGGATTACGGCGTTGGTCTCTCCTGACATGCTGGTAGAAATCGAGGCCGAAGCGATCATCTGTGGAAAGGAAACAAAATGAAGAAGTGTTCGCGCCCCATTTTTATTTGCCGTTTTCCCTTTTTCAGCCAACGCTCAGCAGCGAACAGTCATTCACGCGGGAAAAGTGCTCGATGTGAAGACCGGAAAGGTCGAGAGCGATCAGACAACTTTGATTAGTGCCGACAAAATTGAAAGCATCGGCGCAGCATCGACGGTGAAAGCATCTCCTTCTGGCCACGTCATTGATTTACCCAATGCGATAGTTCTGCCAGGCCTGATCGATGCGCACACGCCTTGCGCGAAAAGATGAGGTCTACTGCATCCGCGGCTGCAAGAATCCTCGCCCAGAAATAATCGCCGCACACCGTGAGACGGACTTCCGATCCTCGGAACTTCTCCGCGTATCCTGAGATAACCCGAACCATCTCGCCAAGGCCGCGTGAGTTCTCGAATAACTTTTCCCCTGGCAATTTCATCTCCTCGGCGCAAGCGAGCGCGGCTTCGAGTTCCGGCTCCGTCGTCAGGCACACCTGCGTCTTCACTTGAAGCATTTGCTCGATCGATACCAGCACGGAGTAAGCAATCTCATTGGCGAATGCGATGTACAACGTTGCCCTCGCACGCGAGAAATACACCGGCGCCATACGAAACTTCTGCAGCAAATAAACCGGGACGCCGAATTTGTGAGTCATGGGCGGCAGTTTTCGTATTTGCGGACACGACCATTGCATGGCCAAAGCCGCCGTAATATCGCGTTCCCGAACAAAGCCCAGGCGATTCAGCCATTCCCCAATTCGCCCTGTGCCGGTTTGCCTTTGTTCATCTAATGCGCGCCTCAGCTGTTCGTTCGTAATAGTCCCGCGCGAAAGCATCAATAGGCCGACAGGGATCCGTCGCGACGGCCTCAGAACCGCCGAAGTTGCAGTGGAGCTTGAAAGCAGTTCCAGGTGTCGCAGTAGTTCACGTTCAAAGCAGTCGGGGAAGCAGAGTCTCGCCCCGCGGAACAGCAGATCGGGCGTGCGATCCACGATTCTCCGCCATAGGTTATAAGCGCGCGTGCATTCCTCACTGGCGCAGGTTTGCGGCATTCGTAGCGGCCACAGAAAAAGATTTCGGCGGGGCGCCGACGGGATACATTCTGCAGACGTGTTCATTTACGAAGCTGCCCCTGCGATAATTTCCGTAATGCGCAAGCCGAAATTCACATAAACATCGATGACGTTGGTGCCGGTGTCGAAAGAAAGATTCCACACGTGCTCGATGATCATGGTGCGTGAGACCCGCCGCCCGGCGTTCAACATAAGATATTCGAGCAGCCCGAATTCCTTCGACGTAAGCTCGATCCGTTTGCCTGCACGCTCCACTTTTCGCTCTACGCGGTCAAGCTTCAGGTCGGCAACCGTGAGCACCGAGGCAGCCGGCAAATGACTGCGACGGAGCAGGGCGCGAATCCGGGCCGAAAGTTCCGCAAAGGAGAACGGCTTGCCCATGTAATCATCGGCGCCGAGATCGAGGCACTGAACGCGGTCTTCGACGCGGTTCCGGCTGGTCAGCACCAGGATTGGCATGCTCGGCTTTCGTGGCCGCAGGTGCCGCAGGATGGTTACCCCATCCACCCGCGGCAGGTTCAAGTCGAGCATGAAAAGGTCATAGTCGAGTTCCGTGGCCATAGCCTTCGCTTGCTCGCCATCATGAGTCACGTCGACGGCGTAGTGTTCAGCTTCGAGACCTTTACGTACGAAGGTAGCAAGGGCGGGATCATCTTCAGCAATAAGCACGCGCATAGCAGTAATTAAATCCGCTTCATTTTTAAAAGCCCGCCCCTGCCGGCGCAAGGCACGGAAGGCGCACCGGGCCGAATTTGCGTTCACCATCGAGAGACTGCGCGAAGTCACAAATTCATTCAAAAGCGCTTGGGTGATGCTTGCAGTACTTCCGTTCAGAAGCGAACCATCTTCCAAGCGAACCATCGCTGCCACTCGCCATTTGCCTTGCCCCCGCTCCACGATAAGGACACGCCATGCGAGTCTGGAGCAAGAGCTTCCTGCTGTCATTTTTCCTCCCCGGCGGAGCAATCTTGCTTGGCTCGATCGTCCTTCTGGCGCCGGGGTGGGTCAATCCCTCCGTTGCAGGAGTGCAATTTTTTTATTACACAGTCTTCCTCGCCGCCGTGCTCCTTGCATGGAGATTTCATTCCACACGCATTCTGCTTTCGACGGTCGTACTGCTCATCGCACATCAAGCGTTAGAAGGCTTGACTCACGGCAAATTCGTGGCGAGTGGGCCCGGGCGGATCGCCTTCGAATCCATCGCGTTTCTCATTCCGCTCAACTTCATCCTGCTCGCCTTCTTTCCCGAACGCGGCTCGAAAGGGGACAGCTTATTTTGGTTTTTCGTGCTGCTGTTCTTCCAATCCGTTTCCGTAGCAGTCGCCGCCCGGCCGGATCAACCTGCAGCAAACTTCCTGCACGCTTCGCCTCTCAGGTCCTTGCATCTGCGAACTCCGCAACCTGCGCTCTTGATGTTTGGCCTTGCGCTTCTGTTGTTGCTCATTCGCATTCTGCGTTTTCAACGGCTAACGATTGTCGGTATGTTTTGGTCGCTGATCGCAACCTGGCTGGCGCTGAACGCGGGCGGAGTCGGCAAAGTGGGAAGCGCATATTTCGGAGTCGCAGCCCTGGTCCTGGCCAGTTCCATTATTGAGAATTCGTACTCGCTTGCGTACCGCGATGAGCTCACCGGCTTGAATTCGCGCCGTGCGTTTAATGATGCTGTGCTTCGGCTGAAGCCACCCTACGCGGTTGCCGCCGTCGATATCGACCACTTCAAGAGCATTAACGATACATATGGTCATGACGTCGGGGATGAGGTTTTACGCATGGTCGCCTCGAAGCTTGCACGCGTCAGTGGGGGAGGGGAACCGTTCCGAGTTGGCGGCGAAGAGTTCACCATTCTCTTCCCCGGAAAAACCGGCGCCGAAATCGTGGACTACCTGGAGCTGCTCCGGCTTGAGATTGAAAGCTCCACATTCCGCGTGCGCAGCGGAAATGAGCGTCGAAAAGCCGAGCGTCCTCCGGATTCGCCGCAGCGCAGGGCGGAAAAGAAGAAGCGTCGTGTTTTCCGCATGGCCGCCAGCGGCCCGGTTTCGTTGTCGGTGACCGTAAGCATCGGAATCGGCGAATCGCAGCCGAAGATGAGATCAGAGCAGATCATTACTCAGGCCGACCAAGCTCTCTATCGGGCGAAACAAGCAGGAAGAAACCGTATTGAAACGGTTGCTGCTGAAAAGAAAATCCTGGGATTCAGGTCGAAAAAGACGGAGGAACCGTAGAGGCAGGCCACACATGGTTGTCCGGTGATGTTCTACGCTCCCGGAGGCTTGCTGCGTTTGTTGCGATCGAGCGCCATCTGGATAATCTCACCGATCAATTGCGTGTACGGCCGGCCTGATTTCTTCGCCGCCAGCGCGAATTCGTGCTTGCTCGAAAGCCACGGGTTCGGGTTAGCTTCGATGACATAGACTTCGCCTTCGGGCGTAAGCCGCATATCGATGCGCCCATAGTCACGCAATTTCACCGCACGATATGCCGCGATCGCAGTGTCCGAGAGCTTTTGTATGGTCGGTTCGTCAAGGTCTTCCGCAATCTTCGATTTAGTGAGTTTGTATGCCCGCGAATTCGTCTCAAACTTAACGTCACGGCTGGCGATTTTCGGAGTCCCATTTGGAAGCTTCGAAAGGTCCAGTTCGACCAGCGGCAAGACCTCCGTGACCTCATAGCTTCCCAGGATCGCAGCGTAAATTTCACGGCCTTCAATGTACTCTTCGATCAGCGCCGGAGAATCGAACTCGTTCTGCACATACTCCACGCGTTCCATCAATTCCTTCACGCCGGTCACCACGGCTTCGGCGTCGATTCCAATCGACCCATCTTCCGATTGCGGTTTCACGATCAGTGGGAATTTCACATCGTGCGCGTGGTCGATGTTTCCCCTGTATGCCGTCGCAAAATATGGGGTGCGAATTCCGTGAAAGGCAAACATCTTTTTCGCCGTAGCTTTATCCTGCGCCAGGAAGTGCGCATGTGGCCCGGCCCCTGTGTAGGGAATTCCGAGCAGATCCATATACGCGGCCACATTCATCTCTTTGGTGTCGTCGCCGGCGTAAGATTCCGTTAAATTAAAAATCAGATCGGCGCCGCATTTACCTAAGCCGTATAGCGCCTGGGGGCGTCCGTCAAGCACGTAATAGGAAGGTTCATGACCGAGTTTCTGCAGCGCATCGAAAATTTCCTCCCGGTCTTCTTTTTCCTTGCGCTTGCGCCCGGCGCGGGTGGTCTCCGGCTCTGAGGTATCTTCTTCCCCCCACACGTCGTAAAGCACCGCGACTTTTAATGGATCAGCCATTTCTTCGGAATCTATAACTCCCTTCCGGGTGCCCCGTCCTGGTCTCGCGATTTGTGCGAGACAGGGCGGGGATTTTGATTTCTACAAAAAAAAAATTGCCGGTCACGCCTGGAACGCCTTGGACCGCGCCAAGTGGTTCATCACCAGCGTGGTCGCGAACACCGTTATCTCCGACAAACATTCCGCCTCTTTCCTGCGGTCGATCATCAGTCCCAATTCTGCGCTCCGTTTTTCCAGCGCTTCCATGAATCTTTTCACCATCGGCCGCTGCATCGCTGTCCAGCGGGCAATGTGATCGACAATGGTTTTCCGGTGCTCCCGTATAAATGACGCGGCCGGTTGCACCATCTTCCCCTTCTTAGACGCATTAAATACCTCCGCGAGATCGCCGTCCTGCGTCACTTCCAGGAGCGGAATCTGGTCGATCGAGTTGCGATAGAAATCGCCCACCGTCGATTCCATCTCCGCAGTCGTGATGTCGGGCGTGCCGCGCTTCCGCAGCGGATCGGCATTACCAAGCTCGCGCGCGATGCGGTCCATATATTTCAACTTCGCCAGCGCACCCCAGCCGCGATATCTTTTTCGCCAACCCGAACGCGGCGTGAGCCAGACGGCAAAGGTTTCCGCGAAATCTTCATCGGGGTGCTTCTGCGCGTACCAGCCCGGCAAGTAGCGCACATATTCTTTCGAAAACAGTACCGGCCGGTAGTTCTCTCGATACGGCCGCCGATATGGCCCAAACAACTGCTTCCACTCCGGCGTACGGTGCAGCTTGTACGCGTAATTGAACGCGTGGCCCGCCTCGTGCCGCAAGTACATCATGATCTCGCGATCGCTTTCGAGATCATTGTTCTCTCTTTCAATCTGCGCCAGGTCAGGCCGCGCCAAATAAAACGGAATCCCAATCACGGGCTCGCCCGAAGGGCATCCCCATTCGTCGGTCAAGTAAACCGCGGGCCGGAACTTCAAAATTTTCTTTCGCTCCAACTCGCGATAGAGCTGCTCGACGAACTTTTCGACTGCGGAACCTTCAATAGTTAGTCCGAGGTCGGAAATCCTCGTTTCCAGCAATGACTTCGGTTGCTCGGGGCCGGGCTGTTCGCTCGATTCCATCGCCTGCAACTCAAGTGTATAAAAAGTCCCCGGTTGCGACAGTGCGGAGGGAGATACGATAACGTCGGGGCAGAGCTGTCGCTGTAATCAGAGTAGCTGCAATGCATCAGCTGGAGAAGGTGACTATTGGCCGACAACGCGCGTCACGTCTTCTCTCCTTGTCGCCAGCTTGTTTTAATCGGCCGGGGCGTCAGGATTCGTCGAGGGAGCGTGGGACGAGTGATAAACTGTTCTCAATCCAAATCGCCGGAGAGGTGGCTGAAGGCGGCGGTTTGCTAAATTGAGGCGTTTCGCGGCGTTTGAGCCGCGAGCCGAAATCCTGAGCGCAGTCGAAGGACCTCGGATTTCAAATGCGGGTACGGAGAGGTGGCTGAAGGCGGCGGTTTGCTAAATTGAGGCGATTTCGCGGCGTCTGAGCCGCGAGCCGAAATCCTGAGCGCAGTCGAAGGACCTCGGATTTCAAAGTTTGTCTGCGGGTACGGAGAGGTGGCCGAGTGGCTGAAGGCGGCGGTTTGCTAAACCGTTATACGGGCTAAAACCTGTATCGAGGGTTCGAATCCCTCCCTCTCCGCCAGTAAAAGCAGCAACTCACCGCATCCAAATTGAATATGAACAAAAAGATTTTGGCTGGCTTGATTGTAGTTTTTCTAATCACAATTGCTTTCGCCCAAGATCCTTCTCTTCTGCGCCCTCCGAAGGGCGCGCCGGTCGCCATCGTCGTTTTTCAGGACCTGCAGTGCCCCAAGTGCCGCATGGACGCACCAGTCGAGGAGAAAGCCGCGCGCACCTATAATGTCCCACTCGTGCGTCATGATTTCCCGTTGCCCTTGCACAACTGGTCATTCAAGGCAGCAGTGATGGCGCGTTACTTCGATACGCAGGGGAAAGAGCTCGGCAACGACTTCCGCGACTACATCTTCCAGCACCAGACCGAGATCGTTCCCGATAACCTACAAAGCTTTGCGCAGAAATTTGCCGCCGAACACAAAGTCGAGTTGCCGTTTGTTATCGACCCGCAAGGGAAGTTTGCCGCCGAAGTCAACGCCGACAAGGAACTCGGCAATAGATTGAATATCAGCCATACTCCGACTATTTATGTCGTGAGCAGCCGCAGTCCTTCGCGGCCCTTTGTCGAAGTGACGGACTCGAGCCAACTGTTTCAGACAGTTGAGGCGATGCAGCGGCAGTGAGAAATCGGGTGATCAGGAAACCGGGTCATCGGGTGATCTGAAATTCCTACTCTAAGCACCTCGGTACGGCGTGAAAATCGCCGCTCCTGATGAACCGATGACGTGGTCACCGATCATGTGCTCATCCGGCTCTCTTCGCATCCTCGAAGGCGTGCTTCTTTTCAAGATCGGCGAGAGCAGCCTTCATTTCACTTTCGAACTTTTCGGCCTGGGCCAACATCGCCGCATTCGGCGAAGCCCATTCTCCCTCTAGCGTCATCAACCCCGCTTGGGCCAGTCCCCGTGCGACCTCGAGTACGTGAGGAACAGTGGACTCCACATATAGCGCTTCGGCCGGATCGCCCACCCAGACGTTTCCGCCAACCAGGCGCGATTGCCAAAACACCTTGCGCGCAACCAGCTTTGAAATGTCCTCGTCGCGGGCGCGGCCGAATATCCATTTATTTCGTTTGAAGTCGTAGTAGCGGCTCGAAAAATGTACCGGCACGAGTTTGCCGGACCTTAAGAACTCCAGCTGGCGGCGATCGACTTCTTTGCGCAACCCATTCACCACCGGGCCTTCTACGTCCTTCGGCTCCATTGACGGGAGCACTTGACGCACCGTCACGGAAAGGTTTACCGCCACCGGTGCGTGCAGCCCGTCCGAATTTCCCAGCTTCACGTCCGCGTGCAGCACCCAGAAATCCGCGCCCGCGCTCGAACTGTGGAAAGGCCATTTGAAATCAACCAAAAGTGGAAGACCCGCCATTGTGACGTAGACAGTTTTAGTGGTTTGACCAGTGGCAGCCTCGGGCATTGATGATTCTCCCCACAAGATTTGAAGAGAAATTTTACGACAGAAATAAAAAAGGCGGCTGATCGCCGCCTTAGAAACAATACCCTCCAGCCTCTACCGCGCTCCCGCCTTCGCAGCCATGGTTTTCGATTCTTTCGCCGAAGCTGATTTCGCCTGCTGGCCAGCCGGCCCGAACATGGCGTTGATCTTGGCCAGAAGGTGCTGCATGTCTTCACCGGTATCGATGTTGCCGTCGACATAAGGATGCCGCGAACCGTCCGTGTGCAGCGCAAGAACTTTGGCAGTTTGTGCCTTTTTCACCATATAAGGAAGATGATGGCGGTCATCGCGCGTAAGTGTCGCGCCCAGAATCACCAGTTCAAACGCATCCTTCTTTAGTGCATCCTGAACCGCGTGGCGCCCAACGGCTGTCTGCACGCCGTATCCCGCCTTTTGCAATTCAGCGGCTTGCGATGCCAACACTTCCTCGTTCAACTCCCCGTAAAGGACCTTCAGTTTGGACATTTTCGCGGTTTCTCCCCTCTCCAAACGGTAACAACCCGCCTAACCCTTGAGAACGTAACCGAAGATCACGCCCGAACGGGGACGATCAGGGCATTTCTGGAGCGTTCGGGCGGCAAGGCCGGTGGTTAGCCGCAGGAATTCTCCTCCCTCGACCGCCATACAGTGTTAAATTATTTGCCGAAAGGAAATTGCAGATGCGCACGCCCACTTCCCTGGTTCTGCTGTTCCTGCTGCTTGCGACTTCGACAGCGGTCTTCGCACAAAACGCCCAAACCTATTGCAACTTTGAAGATGGCAATCAGGTGACCATCCAATACAATCCGACGCCCAAGGAAGAACCGCGCAACGGCCGCGTTTGGGCGCCGGGAATTACGCTCTATGTGCAAACCCCGCTAATGCTCGACAGCACCGAAATTCCGCTCGGGGCCTATAGCGTTTATTTAATCCCGGACAGAAAAAATTGGACGATCATCGTCAATAAGAACGTCACCGCCGGCGCAGCTTACAATTCCGCGCAAGATCTCGCGAAGGCGCCGATGGACGTTGGCGAGCTCCCCGAACCCACGAAGCAGCTCCAGCTCTCTTTTGCGCACATGGCCGCCAAACAGTGCAATTTGCGCGTGTATTACCAGAAAGCGGGCGCGTTCGTGGATTTCCTGGAAAAGTAATTCCAGAGCTTAATTCCAGACCAATGCTGAAAAAACTCCTGCTGGCGTTCGTGGTAGTCATCGCGGGAGTGCTTGTCTGTGCCACATTCCTGATCTGGCGCGGACTGCGCGCCACGAGTGAGCCCTCCCGCCTCGAAGGAGTTGTTGCCAGAACTGTTCGAAATCTTGCAATTCCCCGTCGCGCCAGGCGTGAGAAGAATCCGCTCGATCTTTCCGCCGAAAACTTGCAACGCGGGCGCGAGCTGTTTCTGGCGCGCTGTTCCAATTGCCATGGCATTGATGGAAGCGGTCTGACTCCGGTAGGGCAGAGTTTGTATCCTCGCGTCCCGAACCTGCTTTCTCCTCGAACGCAAGCGCTCACCGATGGCGAAATTCACTACATCATTGAAAATGGAGTGCAGCTAACGGGAATGCCGGCGTGGGGCCGTCCCCATCAGCAGCCAGATGAGATTTGGCAGCTAGTCTTGTTTGTCCGCAGCCTGCGCCCGCTCACACAATCCCAAGGGCAGGCGCAACGGACAGCCATCAACTCGGCGCATTATGTTGGATCGCAAGCCTGCGCCAAATGCCACCAAAATATCTATGAGCGCTGGAAGAAAACGCCGATGGCTAACATTGTGCGCGACCCGCGCGATCACCCTGGAAGTGTGATCCCGAATCTCGCTACTAACAAGATCGCGCCGTTCACGATGAAACAGATCGCATTCGTTTACGGCAGCATTTGGAAGCAACGTTACTTTACCAAGGTCGGGGACGATTATTACCCGCTGCCTGCGCAATGGGAGATTAAGAACCATGTTTGGAGCAAGTATTTCGTTCGCACTGGCACAGATTGGTGGGCGCAATATTATCCGCCTGACAACATGAAGCGCCCCACGGGCCCGACCTGCGATGGCTGCCATTCCGTTGGATACGACATACACACAAAGCAGGTCGCTGAATGGAACGTAGGTTGTGAGCGCTGCCATGGCCCGGGAAGCGAACACTCAGCACACCCGACGAGAGAAAACATTTTTGACCCTGCTCACGCCAACTATGTCGCCGCGTCGGACACATGCATTCAGTGCCATTCGCAAGGGCGTCCGCTTGCGATTCCGATTGAGGGCAAGTACTACGACTGGCCGGTCGGATATCAAGCTGGCAGCAGATTAGAGGATTATTGGCAGTTGGAAAAAATCAAGCTCGGCACAGCTGACTTCTATTATTTCCCAGACGGTACCGCGCACAAGAATCGGATGCAGGGAAATGATTTCGTGCAAAGCGTCATGTATCGTCGCGGCATTACCTGTTTCAGTTGCCACGACGTACACGGAACCGAGAATTATGCGCAGCTGATCAAGCCTGCGGATCAATTGTGCTTAGATTGCCATGGCCCTCTTTCGCCCAACGGACCTCGTACCGCGACCATTGAGGAACACACGCACCATAAGAATGGTTCAGCAGGAAGCCAATGCGTGGCTTGTCACATGCCTGACATCGAGACCGAGGGGCCGCCAACTACTTTCGTGCATGCACATACTTTTAAATTCATCACACCTCAAATGACGGAGAAGTACAGCATTCCAAATCCCTGCACCTCATGCCACAAAGATAAATCCACGACCTGGGCCTCTGATGTTATGCGCCAGTGGCCCGAACGGTCACCGTGGCGCTTGCAGTAGGTGAAACTATTTCAGACTGAATGCCGAAACATCGCAGCAGGTAACAAAATCCGACCCGCAGACTTTGTACTTCCAACGCCGCAGGTCGTGCTAGCCTTCGGGTATGAAATCCAAGTTTGCGGGCTGCGTGATCGCGTTCGCTATCACATGTAATGCGCAAACTCCGCAATCATTTCGAAAATCTAAGCTCTTCCGGCATCGTTCCACCACCGTATGGCGCTGTTCCTCATCGACGGTAGATGCACTCGCCTATCAAGCCGGCATGGCGATCGATGCCGATGGCGCATACCGCGCTTATCACCCAAGCAATCGCCTGGGGCTTGACACCATTGAACACGCGGGCCATCCAGGCGACTGGTGGGCGTTAGCCACTGACAATGGCAAGCCCGGCGGCCACCCCGTCGTGCAACACCCGGGCGATCCCGCACCCGGATACTACGTCTCCATGACGGCGCTGTTCGACCCCGACATTTCCGATGAGCGCAATCCACGCCGTTTCGTCGATGCCGCCACAATTCCCTACGTGGTACTTCCGCCGGAGGGCTTCAAGTACGCGCACTTAGGAGACTTCGCAACCGTCGTGAATCTTCAGAATGGCAAAGCAGCCGGAGCAATCGTCGCGGATGAAAGCGCTCCCAGATTACAAATGGGAGAAGGTTCAATCGCTCTGGCCAACACTCTCGCAGTCGATTCAAACCCGCGAACCGGCGGGGCCGAACAAGGGATTGTGTATGTCATCTATCCCGGCTCCGGAAACGGCAAGCCGCGATCAGCGAACGCAATTGCGTCGATTTCGCAGGCAAAATTTACCAACTGGGGCGGCCTGCGAAGGTTACGGACCTGTCTAGCTAGCGCGAGATGATGCGTGAGATCGGAACGCGCCGCCCTGACTACAGCTCTCGCAGAACGCGTGCAAGCGCTGGTTGAAATCCGGCGCGTTGTCCCAAAAAGCCGCGTGTCCGGCATTTGGCATGAGCTGCACTTCGGCATGCGGCATCGATGCTTTGTGCTGCTCAACAACTGCACTCTTGACGATTGCATCTCCAACTCCGTGCGTGATCAGCACCGGTTTGCGAATTTTGGGTAGCAGGTCGTCATTGCTGAATGCGCGCGAAAACAACCCCTGCCGCACGTATGGCGGTACGGTCACGTTGTATCCGAGCAACGTGTAGAAGTCTGAGGCTGGAATCGGCTCGGCAAAGCACAACCGCAACAATCCCTCCAGTCCGCGCACGGTGGTCTCCGTATCGAGAGAAAGAAATTGGGGAACGACGCCGAGGAACTCAGGAGTAAGCACGGACATTGCTTCCGCACTACCCAGCTTGGTGATAGCGCCCACAAATTGAACCCCGCCGATTTGCTCTTCGCCGTAATGCCGGATGTAGTCCAGAATGACAAGCGGACCATACGACCAGCCCGAAAGTACCGGATGATCGAGCCCCATTGCGCCGATCACGGCATGGACGTCGTCCGCCCAGAGCTTCGAATCGCCGTAGGCATTCTGCGGTTTGTCCGAAAGACCGTGGCCGCGCATATCAATGGCGACAAGTCTGTGCTCATCGGCCAGGGTTGAGTTGAATTGCCGGTTCCATTGCAGCCAGCATTGCGAAGCGCCATGAAGAAACAGAATTGGACGCCCTTTTGCATTCCCGGTCTCAACAACATTCAGACGCACATCACCACCGCCTGTGATCCGGTGGAATTTCATTTTGGTTCTCCTGGAGGACGATTCGGGCGAGGACCCAGTTAAGGCCGAACAGATTCTACACGCACACACAATCTCCGGAAAGCCGTCACCTCACGGCCCGTAAAAAACCACTTTCGCTGCCCTGCCTGACTTCGAGAATGAGAATTTTGATTGCGACGGGCGGAACTCTGGTCACGCTTTTCGAATCAGCAATCGAATAAGCAGGAAAATTCCTGATCCAGCAACGGCGGATGCAGGAATGGTCAGCACCCATGCCCACACGATACGCCGCGCAACACCCCACCGCACAGCGGACAAGCGTGTAGTTGCGCCCACTCCAACGATGGCTCCGGTAATCGTATGGGTTGTGCTCACCGGAATGCCGGCAAGCGAAGCAGAAAACAAAGTGATAGCTCCCGCAGTCTCTGCGCAAAAACCGCCGTATGGTTTGAGCTTCGTAATTCTCGATCCCATGGTGCGGACGATTCTCCATCCACCGAAATATGTACCAAACGCGATGGCGGTCTGCGCTCCGAGAATGATCGGCCAGCGGAAACGCCCCCAACTCCCCGCCAGTTCAGCAGCCGTAATATATTTCGCGCTGAAAAGTGCGGTGGCGATGATGCCCATGGTTTTCTGTGCGTCGTTGCTGCCGTGGCCAATGCTGTATGCGGCGGCGGAAAGCAACTGCAACTTTCGAAATAGTGCATCCACGCGCTGCGGCGCTTTGTTGCGAAACAACCAGAACACGATGAACATGAACGCAAAACCCAGCACTAGCCCGATCAGGGGAGCAATCAGGATGAATGACAAGGTCTTCGTCCAGCCGCCCGGAATAATTACGCCAAAGCCGGAGCGAATAATCGCTGCGCCGGCATAGCCGCCGATCAGCGCGTGAGACGACGAAGTTGGCAATCCCCACCACCAGGTCAGCACGTCCCAGATAATTGCGCCCAACAATCCGGAAATCACGACGTACTGGTTGACCGCTGACACCTGGATCATTCCGCTGCCAATCGTCTTTGCCACCGCCGTCCCAAACAAGAAGGCAGCGACAAAATTAAAAAATGCAGCCCACAACACGGCCAACTTGGGCGAAAGAACGCGAGTCGAAACTACGGTTGCAATGCTGTTTGCGGCGTCGTGAAATCCGTTCAGAAAGTCGAATGAAAGCGCCACACAAACTGTCACCAGCAGCAAAATGAGGCTTGAGGAAGAGACCATTCGGTTGTTAGGCGTTCTTCAGGATTACGGTTTCGAGTACGTTTGCTGCGTCTTCTGCCTTATCAGTGGCCGTCTCTAAAACTTCGAGTAATTCTTTGGTCTTGATGAGGGTGAGCGCATCCTTCTCGGCTTCAAACAGCCTGCCAATTCCTTGACGCGACAAGACGTCGGCTTCGTTTTCCAGCCGTTTGATTTCGATGCATCGCTCTATGACGTCGCCGTTGTTTCGCAGGTGTGCGACGGCCTCGCCCAATTGTTCGCATTGCGCAAGCACTAATTTCGAGAGCTTACCAGCTTCAGGCGGGGGCTCGTTGATCTTGTACATCGAGGTTCTTTCCGCCGCTGCGTTCACGAAATCCAGGACATCATCGAGCGACGAAGCCAGATGATGAATATCTTCACGGTCGAAAGGCGTTATGAAGGTCTGATTGAGCTTTCTGAGGACAGAATGGGTCAAATCATCACCAACGTGTTCGATCCTCTTTATTTCCGCGGTTTTCTGTCCGCGAGCCTGGTAGTCGTTAAATAATTCCACGAGCACCCGAGAACCATCTACCAGGTTCTTCGCGATCTCCGAGAACATGTCGAAAAATGTGGGGTCCTTGCGTATAAAGCCCAACATGCGACTTAACACTCCCTCATGAACAGGATGCTCGCGTGCTCGGTACCAAAACCCGTCACTATCTCATGCAGGATGATGTGAGTCAATGCTCCCATGTTGCGGCGGTGATTTTTCCCCGAGCTTCTGCGATTTGCCCGAATTTGCGCAGCAGGTTTGGCGGGAAGTTATTTAAGGGCTCGCAATGCGGAGGCGTTGCTTTTGAGATGTGCTATTCGTTCGCTCTTTGAGCGACGAGGAATTGCTGCCGAAGAGAGGCCAATTACCACCAAGACCAACGCGATTCCCTGTGTCAGCGGAATGATAAAGTCGATAACAGCCCCCTGCAGTTCCACCTAGGTAGTGTGTAACCGATACGACGACAGCGCAATATTACTTTTGGTATGTGCCCGACAGGTGATCATTTCCTCAGAGTTCGCCGACAAACCTGCAGGAATCTGTTGCACCACAAGAAGCCGGAGAAGGCATTGCACCTTCTCCGGTGATTTGTTCTTAGCACAAGTCACTGCTGGAGCATGAGTGATACCCCCGCCGGTGAGTCTCCGCCTACCGCGAGATCAAGCTTGCCATCGCCATTGAAGTCGCCTACTGATAATCCGACCGGTCTTCCGTTCGTGGTCACTTGGCTCGAAGTTGGGAAAGTGCCTGTTCCGCTTCCCCAAAGGAAGGTCAAGCTCCCCGAATCCAGATCAGTGACTGCCAAGTCGAGAGTTCCGCTGGAACGGAAATCAGCCGCAACGATGCTGTACGGGAATGAACCCGCGTTGTAGTCGACCTTGGGTTGAAATGTGCCATTTCCGTTTCCGAGCAGAATCGAAACACTTCCCGGCCGGCCGCAGGACGTGCCATCGCCGCATCCGGCGACTACCGCCAGGTCAAGTTTTCCATCTTTATTCAAATCCGCCGCGACCACACCCAGCGGGCCCGACGCGGTCGCATAATCAACCCTGGGCTGAAAGGTGCCATCACCTTTCCCCAGGAAAACGGAAACAGTATTTCCCGCAAAGTTGTTGAAGTTCGTTATCGCTAGATCGACGTTGCCGTCCTGATTGAAGTCTCCGACGGTCATAGAGGAAGGCCCCAGAGCAGTCGTAAACGTCGTTTGCGGGTGGAACGTGCCGTCTCCATTTCCAATCAGAATTGAGACGGTACTGTCTGCCTGGTTCATCGCAGCTATGTCCCAATTGCCGTCTTTATTGAAGTCGCCGACCACGAGCCAAGTGGGATTGTTCCCGACCGGGAAGTCAACTTTGTTCAGAAAATATCCAGTCCCATTGGCCAAGAAGATCGACACCGTGTTGCTTAGAGCATTGACGGTAGCAAGATCCGGTTTTCCGTCATTATTGAAATCCGCAATTACCAGGTTTGACGGACTCGTGCCGGTTGGATAGCAATACGAAGTCTGGAAGGTTCCATTGCCCTGCCCGTAGTACACCCACATGCAGTTATTAGGTGAATCGGTGGAAGCAATGTCCAGAATTCCGTCGGCGTTGAAGTCGCCGGTGACCAGCCGCTCTGGTTGACGTCCGTTCACGATATCCGACCGCGTAAGCGTGACTGAATGCGACGATGCAACCGTGAAGAATTGCGGGTTCGAAAGTCCTCCGCCTCCGCCAGAAATGTACGGATTCGATACCGTCACAGTCGCCGTGCCCGCCTTTGTGAGATTGCCAGCCGGAATGGTAGCAACGAGCTGGTTCGAGTTCACCAGCGTGGTCGAGATATATGTTCCGTTCCAATACACGCCAGAGCCAGAGGCGAAGTCTGTTCCGTTTACGGTGAGCTGAAGGTTTTTGCCTCTGTTGATTGGCGCGTACGTATCGGGAGTCAGAGGCTGATTCATCATCGGCCGTGGGTTGCTAGGCAACGACGCCAAATACCCGTGACTTTTTCCCGCAGCGTCTGAGTAATTGCCAACAATTTGTTCGACATTGTTTATTCCGTTGGCGAACGTGTAGGTCGAGCCGGGAACCTTAATGGTTGTGAAACTAGAATTTGCGTAGAAGAAACCCTGGTAACCAGAGTTAAATGTCGTGTAGCTGCCCACGATGAAACCAAAAACGTTGATGCCGTTCGCCATCGTGATACTGGCTCCGGGAAAATCGATGGGGTAAGTAAAGCTGCCGAGGCTGTCAAGAAATCCGTGAAAAGTCTGAGATGAGTCCTCGTACTCTCCAACAATATTTCCTGCCGCGTTTATGCCAGTGGCTGAAGTGCTGATTGAACCCGGCACATTAACCGAGCTGAAAGTGCCACCGGCATCCAGGAAGCTGCCGTTATTCGCCAGCCCAACAATCATCTGTCCATACACTGAGTTCTTGGTAATTCCATGCGGTACAGTGACGGGGAATCCGGACGCACTTACCGCCGTGAATACGCCGGCGTTATATACGAAGCCGTGCATCGAGCTCGAATCCGAGAACCCGACTGCATTGCCTAAGTCATCAATTCCGTAGAGCCAGGTGTTTGTCGCCCCGGGTGCATCAATAGGGAATGTAAAAACGCCTCCCTTGTACAGGAATCCGTGATAAATGCTGCCCGAATCCAGATAAGTTCCGACCATCTGCTTAGAGTTGTTAATCCCATAAAGCCAGGTCTGGACTCCTGCCGGACAATCTAGCGTCGTGTAGATGTACGACGACTGGGCTGACAGTGTTGATGTTAACGATAGAACAATCCCCAAAACTCCGAGCGAAAGAAGACGTTGCCGCATAGTTACATCCTCCACAAAATTGTGAAATCGTTGGCTGGAGAACACTAGGAAACTGACTAGCACCCCAACTCCCCTACTTGTAGAGGCGAAAGTCACCGCATAAATTGGGTCACGCTTCAACAAAGCTTGAATTTGACCGCTTAATATCCACCCCGTAAACTTGCCTTCTCACAGGTTCCCTTTTGATCGGTTCAACTGTCTCGCACTACAAGATCGTTCGTGAGCTGGGCCATGGTGGCATGGGTGTGGTTTACGAAGCTGAGGACCTTACACTCGGCCGCAGTGTGGCGCTCAAGTTTTTACCGAAAGAGGTGGCGCTCAGCCCGCAATCGCTCGAGCGTTTTCGCATGGAAGCGCGGACCGCATCTTCCATCAATCACGAAAACATCTGCACCATCTATGAGATCAGTGAGCACGAAGGCCAGCCATTTATTTCGATGGAATTGCTCGAGGGTGAGTCGCTCGCTGAACGCCTGCTTTCGCGTCAGCTGACCAACGATCAGTTTCTCGATATCGCCATTCAAGTGGCCGACGCGCTTGACGCCGCCCACCGCAAAGGGATCGTCCATCGCGACATCAAGCCGGCCAACATCTTCATTACTATCCGTGGTCGCGCCAAGGTTCTCGACTTCGGACTGGCGAAACTTGCCCGTGAACATGAACAGGCCACAGTGGCCGCCGGAGCAACCCTCGAGAGCCCGCTGCTGACCAGCCCGGGCTCGACCGTCGGCACGGTCGCCTACATGTCTCCTGAACAGGCGCGCGGCGAGCCTGTCGATGCCCGCACCGATCTCTTTAGCTTCGGCGCTGTGCTCTACCAGATGGCAACCGCTCGCCTGCCATTTGATGGCCCGACATCAGCCGTCATCTTTCATGCGATTCTCGAAAAAAATCCTCCTCTTCCCACGGAGATCAACCCGTTACTGCCGCCGCAGGTGAACGATGTCGTAATGAAGTGCCTGGAAAAAGATCCGGACCTGCGTTGCCAATCCGCCGCCGAGCTCCGCGCCGACTTGAAGCGCATTAAACGTGGCTCAAGCTCGTCATCAGAACGCGCGAGTAGGACGCCCGAGAGCGGAAGCGTGGCCGTTGCGCCTCCACCAGCAAGCGCTTCGGGAGTACGCCCTCAACTGGATCGCATTTCGACAGGGAGTCAATCGAACGCGGCCGTTCTCGCCGAAGCCAAACACCACAAGTGGCGGTTGATTCTGAGTCCGATCATTATTGCGCTGATAGTTGTCGCCTACGCGCTGTACAACCATTTCTGGTCCAGCGGAACAGTCCTCCATCCGCTCAATATGCAAATTACCAAGTTGACCGAGAATGGAGGAGCTCTTCAAGGAGCAATTTCCCCTGATGGCCGTTATGCGGCATATGTTAAACGCGGCGATCAGCAGAGTCTTTGGGTGAAGCAAATCGCAACCGGGAGCGAGGCCCAGGTGGTGCCGCCCGGACCGGGCGAGTTTACCGGTCGCCCTACCTTTTCGGTCGACGGCAACTACATTTATTACGAGCACAGCGATCTGCAAAACGAAGATGAGGACATCGTGTACTCCGTCCCCAGTCTCGGCGGAACTCCGCAACGTGTCCTCGAAGACCTGAGCACGCCCGTCAGCTTCTCTCCCGATGGAAAACAGATGGTATTCGCTCACTTCGACCTTGGCGGCGCCAAGCCGCAGCTGGTAATCGCAAACAGCGATGGCACCGGCCGGCATACTATCGCCGAACGCGACGCCATGGGGGTCAACGGAGCCGCACCGGCATGGTCCGCCGACGGTTCCCTGATTGCCGTTTCTCAGTACCAGCTCGCGAAAGACAGCCTCGGTGCGGTGCTTATTTTTAATCCACAAGGCACGCAGCTGAAGTCGTTCTCCTTCCCATTTCTGGTGGATGGCGTTGCCTGGCTGCCAGATGGAACGGGTATGTTTCTGAAGAGTCGCGCTCCTGAGGCGAATTTCCGGAGACAAATTAAATTCCAGCCTTATCCATCCGGACAAGTTCAGAATGTCACGAATGATCTGAGTGATTATCGCGACGTCACAATCACGAGCGACGGAAAGGCAATCGCCACAATTCAGGAGCAAGGAGCCTCTGCGCTTTATATCGGCAGCGTGCCTGCGCAGTGGCCAGGAGAAATAAAGCTCAGTTCAAGTCCGGTCACTCCCGGGCAAGATGAGGGTGGTTGGGCGCGCTGGGGAACGGACGGGAAAATTTATTTTAACGATGGAGATTTTCACGCTTTTCATATGAGTCCCGATGGTTCTTCCCGGGTGGGAGTTCCGGATCGGCAAACGAACGCCACCTACCCGATTCCCTGCGGCCCCCAAGCGGAAATCTTTGCCGGCCTGCTGAACAACAGCATCACTCTCTTTCGCCACAATCTCTCAACCGGCGAAATCAAGCGCTTGACCTCCGAGCGCGACGCCGAGTGGCCGGTGTGTACGCGGGATGGCCGCTCCGTTTTTTACAACGACTTCTTCGAGGGTTTATCTATCAAGCGACTCTCCATTGACGGTAGCTCACCGGCGGTGAAATACGTAGATGCAGCTGCAAATGCAGCTATTTCTCCGGATGATAAAAAGATCGCCTTCTTCAAATTTTCTTCCGCCGGCGCTGGCCACAAGAACGTAATCGTAGTGCAAGATATTAATGGCCCGAATCGAATCGAGCTGCCATCTACCGGAGTGCACCAGGTAGGCTGGTCTCCTGATTCGCGTGCGCTCGTAGTTTCAAAAACTACCGGAGCCGGCTCGAATCTCTTTTACCAACCGCTTGATGGCAGCAACCCTACCCAGCTCACCCATTTCGACGCTGAGCCGCTTTGGACATCAACGTTCTCGTTCTCTCCGGACGGCAAGCAAATCGTCCTCGGCCGGGCCCGCGTAAATGACTCCGATCTTGTGATGTTCAGCAACTTCCGCTGACATCGGACATTCCCCTGATCTCGCTCAGGACAAGCTCTCTCCTTCATTTCTCTTAACTTCTCCTGCTCTGTTTTCTGTAATCGTCGGCTAAGGTCTGCAACCCTGCTGAATAACGCGCAATCTCATGCGAACCAGGAGCTCAACTTCCGCAATGACTGCACGCACAGTATTTGTAACCAGCTTCTCCGCCCTTCTACTCTCTCTCTGCCCATCCATGCTCAACGCGCAGACTGCGACCTGTACCAACTGGAAATTTTTCAGCATGCCATCTCCCTGGATACGCACGCTTCCAAGCGGGATCAATCGCTGGTATACGGTTGTCGGCGAGACCTATGATCCCTCGCAGAATTTCGACGGCTTTATCCGTTATTCAGATGGATCGATCAAGTTGTACTCTGCCCCGAATTCCTCTTCCACCAGCCTCACTGGACGCAATGCGCAAGGCGTAAGTGTGGGCACTTATAACGACAAGACTTCAGCCCACCATTACCACGGGATCGTGATCTACAGTTCCAGCACGGCGACGGTCAATTTCCCGGGGGCGAGTGATACGTTTTTGACCAAAATCAATCAGTGGGGCACCATCGTTGGGAACTATTATGACGCTGCCAAAAACAATCATGGCTTTGAGCTGAAGAACAACAAATTCACGGAGATTGATTATCCCGGGGCGTTGAGCACCCACGTCAGCAGCATCAGCGACAAAGCGGTAATCGTAGGCTGGTACCAAAAATCTGGTTCGCCCCACGACTATGGGTTTGTTCTGCAAAATGGCCAGTACCAGACTCTCGAAGATGCGAAGGGCACGGGCAATGGCACTGACCTGAGGGATATAAACAGTTCAGGCACGATCGTTGGTGTTTACTGGCCGAACTCAGTCCCGAGAGGTTTCGTCTATACCAACGGTGAGTTCAAGGACATTGCACCCTCGGATGCGAACTATACGCTGACCGTGAGCGGAATCAATGGCTATGGCTACGTTACGGGTGAGACATCGCAATTCGGCAGCTCAGGATATACCGCACATTGCCAATAAGAGTGAGGCGCCCCACCCTAAGTCGTGCCTTTTGCGACGAGGGTGGGGATTTTGACCTTTAGGACACGTTCGAAAACAACCTACTGTCAGTGATCGTGATGCTCGTCCGTTCCACTCAGGAAGGGACGCGTCAGCCACGGTTCAACCAACACATTCGGCCCATTGACGTTCGTGCATCCCCACCTTGAAGGACCTTGAGAACATCCCCACCAGTTTTCAGTCGCGTCGATGCTCCCGGCGCCCAGATTTGCAACTCCCCATTTCCTTCCGAAGAAGTTATTCAAATGTGCGTCCACATATGCCGGTGTATTCACTGCGAGGTCAACCGCCTCGTCGCTGATGATGTTCTGCGAAATAATTGTTCCTCTCACCGGTGAAACGCCGAAGACGTTAATTCCCGCAGGTCCCGGAGTTGCTGCATCCGCTGTATCGGCACCGTTTCCAGAAATCCGGTTCGCGACAATGACGTTGTTATTCAGGTTCTGACCGGGCGTGTGGCTGTGCATGGCAACACCTGGCAGACGATTGTCAGTTGAAGTGTTCCCGATCACGACGTTCGCGTAATCCTTCGCGCCTGGGACCGAATCAAAGATTCCGATACCCGCGCCTTCGCCCTGCAATCCGTTCCGGCTCGAAAAATTGTGGCTGATTGTGTTGCGAAACACTCCGAGCGGGGCGGCAGCGCCCGTCAGCGCGGCCGGCGGATGAGATGCCAAGGTGATCCCGCAATCAAAAGGATTCTCTTTTACAACGTTCCCCGTAATCAGATTGTGATGAGTGGCCGCAGTGTCATCACTCAGCAGAATTCCGCCAGAATTGTGAAGAACATTGTTGTTCGAAATGGTCGAGTGACGGACTCCACTCAAATGTATGCCTTCGCCGCAATCTTCTCCTTCGGCAGTCTCGAACGCCGGCAGCCCTGGGCAAGACGCCGACGCGAAGTTAAGACTCTGGTCGTTATGAACAACATTGTTATCGACAATTGTGATGTACGCAGCGTTGGCAATCAGAACTCCTTCAAAGTTTGCATTGGCAATCGTGAATCCGTTTACGACAACTTCGCGTAATCCAGGACTATCGATGCCATCGACATAAATGCCGTTTGAAAGACCGCTTGCGTCGATTACGGTCCTATCGCGGTCGTCTGCGATCAGCGAGAGTGATTTGCCAATCATCACGTCTTCGGCATATGTTCCGTGCGCAACTCGTATGGTGTCATGTGGGGCAGCATGCGCTACCGCTGCATTGATCGTGGAGTAGCAGCCTCCATTGCCCGAGCGATTCACGCATAGAGTTTTCGCACTCGCGATTCCAGAAAAGCAAATAGTGAGGACAGAGCAAAAGACGATTTGGCAAAGCATTCCTTGCATGGCGCGCACTCCTTTTTGGTTTGGGGTTTTTGCCGAGGAATAGCGGGCAAGCTGCGGCACTATTCAGATTTGCGTAACGCCGGATTCTATTGCGCTGACATAACGAGCGATATCAGGCGAAACCTGTACAGCCTCTCAGGGCCGCGCTTCGTCGGGCGCGCGAGTGGCTCACAGCATAGAATCCATCCATGCAAGCCGCAGTACTCACCACGCCCGCTCCCATTTCAAAATCTCCCCTGAAGGTCGAAGATGTCCCAACGCCCGAACCAAAACCGGATCACGTTCTTCTGAAAGTTCTTGCTTGTGGCGTCTGCCGAACTGATCTTCACATCACCGAAGGCGAACTTCCGCCGCGGCAGCCACGAATTATTCCCGGTCACCAGATTGTCGGCGAAGTCATCGCTGGCGAATTTGAGTCCAAAGATTCTCGTGTGGCGACAGGCGTCCCCGCTGAGCCTGCCCTGAGCGACCGAGCGGAGCGAGGGAGTCGAATGGGTCCGGTCGAGGCAAGCTCGACAAAATCTAGCCAACTTAGCAAAGGCTCACGGGTCGGCGTCTCCTGGATCGGCGGCACCGATGGCACCTGCCCTTACTGCCGTCGCAACATGGAGAACCTCTGCGACAATCCTGTATTCACCGGATATTCCGTCAACGGAGGCTACGCCGAATATGCGCTCGCCCGCGCCGAGTTTTGCTTTTCTATTCCGCCGCAGCTCGATGCAATTTACGCCGCACCTTTGCTGTGCGCAGGCATTATTGGGTTTCGCGCGCTGCGGGTCGCTGGTGTCGAGAAAGGTGAACGCGTCGGTCTCTTCGGTTTCGGCGCATCCGCGCATCTGGCGATACGCGTTTTGCAGGCGTGGAACTGCCAAGTATATGTTTCGACGCGCGGCGAATCACATCGCAAACTCGCCGAATCGCTTGGCGCAACCTGGGTCGGCGCCGAACGCGACAAGCCTCCGGTTGATCTCGACCGCGCCGTGACCTTCGCCCCCAGCGGAGATGTCGTCATCGCCGCACTCTCCAGCCTTCGCAAAGCAGGAGTGGTCGCGATCAACGCCATTCACCTCGACCGTATGCCGGAGTTCGACTATGACAGACTGCTCTGGGGCGAGCGCCAGATTCGCAGCGTCACAAATATGACCCGCGCCGACGCCCGCGACTTTCTTCAACTCGCCGCTGAGATCAAATTGAAGCCTCAGGTAACGAAGTTCCCCCTCGAAAAAGTAAACGAAGCGCTGCAAGCAGTAAAGAACGACGCGATTGACGGGGCAGCGGTGATCATTCCATAACTCTCACTGGCACTGCGCGATGAAGCCGTGCTGGCTGGTCTTATCGCTCGATAGATAGTAGTCTCCGGCGATCAGGCCATTGGTGGCAATTCCGTTGGCGAAAGTTCCCCCCGCTGATTTCGGAACTGACACCGATTTGTAAACGCCGTTCGAGAAATACAGAAACGACGTTCCCGGCGGAATTGCATTCGTGAGACCTACCGCCGTATTTGCATTGCTGATCCCGTTCAGCATTGTTTTCCCGACGGCCACCGTTGGGTAGTCGATGCTCTTCCAGTTCCCATTCGCAAAAATAAATCCGTGCGTTCCTAACGAATCGACATACGAGCCCGCGATCGCCCCGGAATCGTTGATGCCCATCGGTATAGTCTGCAGCGCATTGGGATAGTTCACGTCATCGAAACTGCCATTGCTCCACTGCTTAAAACCATGCGCCATGTTGTTAGCGTCGAGGTAATAGCCGACCACGCTGTCCCATTTATTGAGACCCTGCGCGAACGTTCCCTTCACCGCGTTGGGATGGATGATGGACGTAACTCCGCTCGTACCGTGAAGGAGGAAACTGATCGGGTTCGGGACCGTGTCCTCGACGCCGACGCTCTCGCCCGCGTCGTTTCTCGCATTGATCCACGTCGGTTCGGCTCCGGGCGCGAAGAAATTCAAGTGGCCACCGGAATATCGAATGAAGGCGTCTGTCGAAGTATCGGTGTTTTCAAAGGCACCCACCGTCGTTGAAAATTTGTTGATGCCGAGGACAAAATCTCCTTGAGGAAGCGAATCCGCGAGTGTGAACGTAGTGAAGTTGCAACTCGCGGGTACTGGTGTTTGCGCGGCGAGTCCCGCAGGGAAGATTCCTGAAATTAAAGACACGATTGCGGCAAATCTAAGAACGTGTAGGGGGGATTTCATTGGACCTGACTCCGAGATGGAAAATTCGACCGCGAAGTCAGATGAAAACTAAGGTCGGCGGAGTTGTTCCCGGCCAGAGCTGTAGAGAACTCTAAGTACCTACTGAGTGGACGACGACAATGGTCGCCTCCCACTTCCGCGTCAGTAGACAGAATGGGAATGCAGAATCACCTTAATTCCAGAGAGCAAAACGAGCTTTCGCTCCCACTGTTACTAATCAGCTTCCTGTGAGGGTGTTGTTGAATTGGGTGCGCGAGTCGTCGAAAATCTCCCAAACCAATATCTCGGAGACTTACGACAGTGGCTCAACTTTGTCCACGTGAATCAAGTTGATCGCGCGATCGAGAGTGCCCGTGACCTGCACTCGGCGCCCTGAGTAGGGCTCAACCGCTTGCTGGTTATCAAGTTTGTATGACGTCGAATCGGCGACCTTGAGCACATAGCTGTCGCCTTCTTTGTCGATAGTGCCAGTGAAGCTCTGCGCCACAGGAGTTTGTCCCGTTGACTGAGGGGCGGGCGATGTTTGTTGTGCCCCCGGTTGCGCCGGAGTTGGATTTGGGGAGGGCTGCGTTTCCGGTGTCGGATCGGGCGTAGGCTGCTGCTGTGAATGACTGTGCTCTGGTTGTTGCGGTTGCTGCATGAACGACCACGCCACGAGATCAGACGAGAACAACTGACCTGGATGTGCGGGCTCCTGCGCACAGGCACTCACACCATATAAAGCAAAAGCGAGAAGTATCGACCAGGCTCTCATAAGAACTCCTTAGCCTGTCCTTTGATGCCAAAATCAGAGATGGCAAATCTAGACGACGTGGGAAGCAGATTCCAGAGCTGCAGAAGTGAACAGCCACAAACCGAGCTTCATCTTCTCTTCTACGCTGGAGCCGCGCAAACTGCACTCCGGAGAATGCTGTACCAGACCTTAATTCTGAGCGGTGTTCCTTTGCCCAGCTGTATTTGTGCAATCTGGAAATTCAAGAGAGGGTAGCGACAACCGCTTCCTGAAAGGGGCGGCGACATTGTTACGCGCCAACCTAACGCTCAAATTCCTCGAGAAAATGATTCATCATGCGCCGGAAGGCTAACGCGGTGGGTTCCCATTGACCTCGCATCGCTCTGATACCGGCGGTTTCATATCCGTCTCCTGGCCGCGGTCTTAATCGAACAAATGGCGGCAATCCATATCTCATCGCCAGAAAATTCGCCCAAAGCCGCGCAGTACGCCCATTGCCGTTTGCGAAGGGATGGATTCTCACCCACTCCGCGTGCGCCCAAGCGCACAGATCAATGATCGCATCCATTTCGTCGCGGGTAAGTTCCTTGTCCGCGGCCAAAGCCTGATCAAAACGCGACACTGCCGTCTGAAGCTTGTGTTCGAACTCGCGCAATTCGTCGGCAACTTCAATTGGCCGGACGCCCCAGTAGGAACCGATTTTGACTCCGGTTCTCTCAAGCCCTCGTTCTCCGCGAAATGCACCCACATATCGCGGATCACTGGGCTTTGAACCCTGCATGAAAGTCCGCTGCCAATTGCGCGCTAATTCTATTGTGGGGGTGGGACGTTGGTCAGATTGATCTGCGAGCTGCTGAAGTAGGTCTTGTAAGTTTTGCCGTAACGTGGGACTGTCCTCGTCCCAATCAGCCACCTATAACCTCTCGCAATTTTGTCTGCAACGGGCCGATTTGTTTGCCGGGTTCGACCTGCGACTCGATGGGTTCTCCTTCGACCGGATCATTTTGGGTGGCTTCGGCTTCCACGAAGGCGGCGATCGCACGCCTGAACCCGGGATCCTTCCGTCGATACTCTCTCAGCATCTTCAGATTCGCTTCGAGCGTGCGTTCTTTGCGGCCCTTTTGCCCGAGATAGCTTCGAATCGCCTCAATCAGCAATTGATTGATCGGCCGCCCCTCGACCTTGCTCAGGCTCTTGAGAGCGTCACGCTCTGGAGCATCAATGCGCAATGTAAAGGCAGTTCGAGCCATAACAACTTGATTTTATGCTCTCAATCGTGTGATGTCAATATCGCCTTTTGACATCATAACAGCGGTTCTTTAATGTCGTAAACATCCGGGAGATCACACGGTTACAGTGATCTTGATGCCCGATCGGTCGAACCTCCCATGACCAAAGTTCCAATACCTCCTGTCCTTTGCGCTAGAGCCATTTGGCGGCATTATTAAAGGACAAGTAAAAATCCTTGACCTCCCTCAGATTGAGGATAACCGTGAGAAAACTTTGCCTTTTCGCAGTGCTTGCCGCTGGTGCGCAGATTCTCGCCGCGCAGACGGGGACCACTCCGAACGCGGCGCCTGCTTCGGCAACCACAATAGCTGCAGCCTCGACAGTTGCCGCCACGCCGGTAGCGAACGCCGTTTCACACACGACGAAGGCAATGCACTATCGCCCGGGGGCGAATGTGAAAATCCTGTTCCAGGCGACCCAGCTCATGCCCGGGGCAAGTGGCGAAGCGAAGATCGAGGCAAAGAAAACGGGAATCAACATCGACGCCAAAATTCAGAGCGTAGATGAGGCGACGAAGTTCGGGATGGAATATCTGACGTACGTTTTGTGGGCCGTTTCGCCCGAAGGTCGCGCTATGAACCTCGGCGAGATGATGCTCGAAAAGGGCCAGGCCCACTTGAAAACCTCGACCGACCTCCAGACCTTCGGCTTGATCGTTACTGCCGAACCCTATTTCGCCGTGACCCAACCCGGCAATATGGTGGTGATGGAAGGCGCGGTGCCGCAAGGTGAAGAGATCAGCGCTAAGTTCGACCTCGTCGGCAAAGGAACCTACTCTTCCACCAACGCGCACATTCAGGACGCGATCTTCGGAATCGATCGCAGCACCCCGATGGAGTTGTTCGAAGCACGCAATGCTGTGCGGATTGCGCACATTGCTGCCGGCGACAAATACGCGACGTCGATTCTGGCGAAAGCAGACAAGCAGTTAGCCGATGCCGAAGACACCTTTCGTCACAAGCAGGGCAAAACCGCGATTGATTCCGCCGCGCGAGAGACCGCACAAACCGCTGAAGAAGCGCGCGTGATGTCAGTGAAGCAAAAAGCGGAGGATGAGGCCCAGGCCAAAGTCGCCGCCGAAAAGAAGGCTGCAGAGGAGCGCGAACTTAAAGCCCGTGCCGATGCCGCCGCCGAGGCCCAACGCCGCGCGGAAGCCGAGCAAGCTCAGAAACAGGCCGAAGCCGCGCAAAAACAAGCTGAAGCCGCAAAGGCCGATGCGGAACGCATGAAGGCCGAAGCTGAAGCGGCAGCCGCGGAAGCAGCGCGCCAAAAGGAAGACGCTGAAAAAGCAAAAGCCGAAGCCGTGGCGCAACAGCAAGCTCTCGCTGAGCAAGCCGCAAAGGCGCAGCAGGCGGCAGCGCAATCCGACCAATTGCGCCAGCAGGCTGAACAGATGCGCGAGCAAGCGGAAAAGGAAAAACAGGAGCTCCGCGCAAAACTTTTGCAGCAGCTCAACACAATTCTCGCTACCCGCGACTCAGCTCGCGGCCTCGTCGCCAACATGTCCGACGTGCTCTTCAAGAGCGGCAGCTTCGAGCTTCTTCCCGGTGCGCGTGAACGGCTGGCAAAAATTTCCGGAATCGTACTCGCTTACCCATCGCTTCACCTTCAAGTCGAAGGCCATACCGATAGCGTCGGGAGTGACGAGTACAATCAGGAACTTTCCGACTATCGTGCCCAGGCTGTCCGCGAATACCTGGTCCAGCAGGGAATTCCGTCCAATCAGATTGCAGCCAAAGGGCTCGGCAAGACCCAGCCTATCGCCTCAAACGATACTCCCGAAGGCCGCCAGCAGAACCGTCGCGTAGAGTTGGTGCTCTCCGGCGACGCGATCGGCAATAACCAAAGCGCAGCCGCCAGCACGACCCCGCAGCAGTAGTAGTCAGGGAGATTTAAGACACTCCTTCTCGCAATCCAAGCGAGACGAGTGCCAGCACTCCGAAAGGAGGTCTCCGTGAACAATCCAAGGGCTGCAGGGCTGGTTTGGACAACGCGCATCGCGACGATCATCGCGCTGCCCTGCCCATTGGCCGACCTGATCCACCAGCTGATTCTGCCTCGCATTCGGATCCCGTTGCACACACACGGCTCCGCCCCAGAGGCGATGCTGCAAGCCAGTTCCGGAGCACCAGTGTTCTACTGTTTCCTGCTCTGGAGATTTGGCAAGCTCGCTTGCGGCATACTGGCGATTCTCACGATTGCAGTTGCGCTTCAGCACAAAATCGAACCGCGGGCCAGGGCTGTTACGGTCGCAGCGGGATCATTGACTTGTTGTTTGCTGTTGTGGTGGATCAACACGACCGCCCGCTGAAGCCTTCTCAGATTCCGTTCTTCGCTTCTTAACCTCGCTCGACACTACCTTCGTGCCTCGTGTCAACAAAGAGATCAGTGGTAACTTCATCGCAAACGCCATGGCGAATGATTGCAAGATTTTGGTAATCGAGCCCGACCATGACGCCGTACTACGAATGGCTAGCGCGTTCCGGCAACAGGGGTGGAGTGTTATTTCCGCGAGCGATGCTGTCCTCGGGCAATCATTAGTGAGAAAAGAAAACCCCAGCGGAATCATTCTTGGCGGCAAACTCCCAGCGGGAGGCACCGCAGTCGCAATAAGGCGTATTCGGTCTTCGATTTACGGTGCCGGTATTCCGATCGTAGTGGCGGCGAAAGATAATGCACAGAAGGGAGAGTTGCTCGCCGCGGGAGCAAATGAATTTATCGACAACCTGGATGCCCAGGCGGTGTGTGCCACACTGCGCAAGCACATTTTTGGCATGGCGGGACCCGCAAAGCTTAATGCTCCGGCGGAAATTATAGCCAGTCCTCAACGCATAAGCGCGCTTGCTGCCGCGGAAGTACTGGACACACCAAATGACTGGCTTCTCGACCAAATTACCCAAATCACGGCAGCTTTGCTCGGAACCCCGGTTGCGCTGCTCTCGATCGTGGACAAGGACCGGCAGTTCTTCAAAAGTCAGTTTGGCCTGCCTGAGCCATGGGCTACTTCACGGCAGACGCCGCTGAGTCACTCGTTCTGCCAGTGGGTGATCGTAGACAAGGATGAATTAGTCGTGGACGACGCGCGGGCACATCCACTGCTACGATCAAATCTGGCCATCCGCGACCTCGGACTGGTGTCTTACGCCGGCATCCCGGTTCTTGGTGATGAAGGGGAACCAATAGGATCATTCTGCGCGATGGACTCCCAGCCGCATCCCTGGAAGCAGCAGCAACTGGCGACACTCCGCGACTTGGCGCATATGGCCGAAGCCGGACTGCTGCTCACTAAAAAGACACGCGACCGCAATGCTGACACTGGGCTGATGGCGATTCTTCTAGAACACGGGGCGCAGATTCTTCGTCGGGAAAAATCAAAGTCGAACACTGAGGGTTGGACGCTTTTACTGGATTTGATAGAGAACCAGGCACGCGAGCTGTCTTCAGAGGCGCTGAGGACATCAGGCGTTCACGCCTAGTCCGTACCTGATGAACTTGTTGTTAGTGACGCCTCACTCGCCTTGGTGGCTTGCTGCAGCAGCTTCCAATCTTTCTCGATCTGTTGCTCGGAGGCGCGAGCCGGCTTGCCACCCTTCAATTCCTGCTCGAGGCGTGCATAGAGCAAGCCTTGTACCAGCTCTGGCTGGGCAACCATTCGCAACGCATTCCTGCGGCAAATTCCAACCTGCATCGTTTCCTCGTGATCATCGGTTCGGGCCTCGAGGAATGGCGCACCGTCCGCATCGACTTGTGGCTGGGTTTGCCCTTCAAACTTATGCCAATTCGGCATAAGATCCGGCTGCGCATTTTCTTTCTTCATGGCCGCAAGCGCTTTTTCATGCCAGGCGCGCTGCTCTTTCGTGAGCGGCCTCTCCAATCCGTCGACTGGATCAAATATTAAGGCACCCTTCCCAGGATCGAAGCGCCACCCTGCCCAATACGCCGCCTCTACGCTTCCCACCACAAACGGGTGGAACATCAGCACCGGTGTTACATATTTCTTCGCCAGCACCAGCGACTCAATCACGCCATGAATCGGCTTGCTCCGCTTGAGCCCCGGCACCTGCGGAATGATGAACGTGGTCAGGTGCATTTCAGGATGGTGCTTGCCAGAGTGCACTAAGGTCTTCCCTGCCTGTTTCGGAGTCATCACCCCAAGGTCCGCAATGACGCTGCGATGAATCGCATGCGGATAATAAAAATTAACCATCTGCTTCACAAAGTCTGCGCAGTTGCGGTTCAGCAGCGCATATGCTTCGTCATTATTCTGAGAATTCAGCAACTCGATAAGTTTGTCATCCTGCTCCGGCGTGGTATCAATCTGAAAAGCGTATGAAGTTCGGTTGTATGCAGACCCCGCAAGCTGATACGCCTCGGGATCGCTGATCCCAATTTTCTCGAGGTATTGCTTCCGAAGAAGATTTACCACCTTCGCATCCGCATAGAGCGGAATGTCTCCGGCATTTTCGACCGCGTACAAATACGGAATCAGCGGAATTGCGAGCCAATCGTGGCCAGCTACATTGTGGTAGCGGCTGATAACCACGCCGCGCTCACCCGGTTCGCAGCGTCGCAATTTGGTCGGAGAATCAGCGCAAACCCGTGACAAATACACAGCCGTATGACCCGTCCCGGCGAACTCGCCGTCGTAGCTATAAGGCTCCTCAAGCAGCAGGGTGGCTTGCGCTTTGGCGGATGGGGCTACGCACAGCAGAATGAACCCAGTCGCTATCAAAACAAACAACTTAGCGGCTTTTGAAGTCAGAAACATACCTCTCTCATTTTATCCAACCCGGCTACCAAAAACTTGTTCCGGAAGCTGCGTCGCCGGCAGGACTTTAGTAACTGATATGGCGTATAAGTTCATTTCTTAGTGCAGCTTAGGGGGTTCCGATAGGTGGTGGAAACCGGCAGACCTACTTGAACTGCCCGGCAAATTCGGAGAATTGACGACGGAGATCTTGAACTTCTGATTTGAGGGCAGAAACAGCAGATTCGAGCTCGGCCAGGCGCTCCTCATGAGAGTTCCTCGGCAAATCAGATGAGGCAGTCTCAGGCGCCGTTGTCGTCTCCGGTATGTAGTTTCCGGAAAACAAATGTGTATACCGCGACTCCTTCGTGCCCGGCTGCCGCGGCAACATGCGCACCAGCGGCGGCTCGCGGTCGCTTAGCTTCTGCAACCCGGATTGCACGTCGTCGAGAGTCTCAAAGCGATACATGCGCTCGGCGCGCCCACGCAGTTCGCCCGGGGTCTGTGGGCCACGCAGAAGAAGTACGCAGACCAGGGCAATTTCGCGGCGGTCGAAATTGAACACCTCTTGTAGCCGGTGCTCGTATTTTGTGACCCGGCTGTCGGCGCCGCTCGCCGGTCCGGCCATCCGCTTCTCTTGAAGCGAACTCAGCGCCTCACGCACCGCGTTCTCGTCGAGTGCCATCACCGGCTCGCGATTGTTCTTCTGGTTGCACGCATTCACCAGCGCATTCAAGGAGAGCGGATAGTAGTCCGGCGTGGTGATGTCTTTCTCGATGAGCGATCCGAGCACGCGAATTTCGATTTGGTTGAGTTGCAATTGCTGAGAACACATATTGATTAGAACGTGGGACGACGGGCGTCTTCGCCCGTCGTAGAAACTACTCTCTCAGAAGTCTACCAGCCTCATCTGCTCCCGCACGTAATCGGCGGCGAATACTCTCCTACGAGCTCTCTGTGGCCGTCCCCTCTGTGCAACTCTGTGTTCTCTGTGGTGGAGATTTTTCGAAAGCCAACACGGAGAACACAGAAGAATTACCGTGGCGTAGCACGGACCGGTGTGGCGCGGGCGCCCTCGCCCGCGGAACAATCTATACCCAGCTTTTATGCCGCTTTACGAGCAGGCACAAACAGTAAGTGCCCTGCCCAGCGAAGAATTCGCCAGCCTATGGCAGCGCTGATCAGTATCGTGGCAAGCCACAAAAGAATCGCAGGAATATAAAACAAGAAGGAAGCCATGGTCGCGGCGTAGTCGCCGAGTCCACTCAGTCCTTGTCTGGCCGCAATCTTTATCTGGTACAGTGGTCGCCAATTCAAACCGAATACCTGGGCATCTGCTTCGGCTTGCAGCGAAACTGTTAGCGCCACAGTCTCTACTTGTTTCGACAACGCATCAAACTCCGCCTGCTGCTGCTCGATTTCGCCGCGCACCTCATTCAGCTTATCGCTGACCTCGATCGTATCTTTGACAGTTTTGGCTTGCTTCAATATTCCGAGATACTGTGCTTCCTGAGCTTTAAAGTTGCGCAAGCGCGCGCCTTGGTCCACGTATTGCTTTGTGACGTCCTCTGCCTGAAGTTTTTCGCTTTCGACACGGATACCGAGATTCGCAATTTGGGTACGAACATTTACGAACTTGTCTGTGGGTACCCGAATCGTCAGCGATGCGCTCGAAGCATTGTCCCCGCCATAGGTCTCTGAGGTAACTAGGAAACCTCCAGCTTGTTCAGTCAGAGTGCGAATCCTCTCAGAAACGGACTTTGGATCTTTTACAAGCATGTCCATAGAGCCGGTTCGCACTACTTTTCGGTCCTCGTCGTCCCTCAGAGCGGCGCTCATCGCAACAGTCTTCGGGGAACTCCTGCTGTCTGCCGCCGCCGGATTCGCGCTTCGATAATCATCAAATTCGTAAGGTGAGAGGCGCGTGCGTATCAGATTCGGGACGCCTGTCGAGACAAGAACGCCAATGGTGACTGTTGCTACCACCCCGAACCAAAATTGCTTGTTAGTAACAAAAGTGAGTTGCGGATTCATTAATGACTCCTCCTGGTAGAAACGAGCCTTGCCGGCCATTGGTTCCAGGAACAAACCTTATTAATAGAACGGCTCATCGCGCGAGATTTGCAATTTAGTCGCAGCCGAAAATAGCTTAAGGAAATGTGTGCCATATTTATATGGCATGATCAGGATATGAAGCGAGACTCGGTTCGGACCACCGTGGACATTCCAGCCCCCCTTTACCGGAAGCTCGAGGAGCAGGCAGCCGCGAGGGGTAGCTCTCTGCGGGAGCTGGTGCTGGCTGGTGTCCGTGGGGTTCTCCTCAACGCTCAAAGACCTCACGCCAAGCAAGTACAGTTCCGCTAATCAAATCCAACCGCCCAAAGGTAAATCTCACAAACGAACAGATTTATAAACACGTTGAATTTCCGTGATTCCAACGTGTGGTTGGCATTGTTATGGGAGCGCCACATCCACTCAGATAAGGCGAGACAGTGGTTTGAGCGCGAGGGAGATGGGCAGTTCTTTTTCTGCCGCTTCACTCAACTCACAGTTCTTCGATTATTGACCACGGAAGCGATCTTGGGCGAGGACACATTGACGATGTCTGCAGCATGGGCGCTTTGGGATAAAACCTGGGCTGACTGCCGGATTTCATTTCTGGCCGAACCGGAATACCTAGAGTCGGAGTTTCGCTCGCGTGCTCGGTTGTCTAGTGCTTCCGAAAGTTTGGGCGGATGCATACCTGCTGGCGTTTGCGGCGACCGCTGGGCTAAGCTTGTGACATTCGATCGCGCGCTGAAGTCGCGGGGAGTGGATGTGGTGGTGCTGTAAATCGGGTCGGACACGGACGTCCGACCCACACGAGCACTAGATATCCAGGTTCTTCACATCCAGCGCGTTTTCTTCGATGAACTTGCGGCGGGCTTCGACGTCTTCGCCCATGAGCGTGGTAAAGATGGTCTCGCACTCGGCAATGTCCTCAAGCTTGACCGAGAGTAGAGTGCGGCGCTCGGGATCCATGGTGGTTTCCCAGAGCTGCGGCGCGGTCATTTCGCCGAGACCTTTATAGCGCTGAACGGTGAATTCCTTCTTGCCTTCCCCGAGGACATACTCGAAGAGTTCGCGAGCGGTGGCTTTTTCGACTTCTTCTTTTACGGCTTTCTTGCCTGATTTTTTCGCAGTCGTCTTGTCGGCATCTGCTGCACGGGCGGGGACGCCCGTGCTCCCATCGTCAGAAGAAGGCTCCTCTCCACCTCCATCAGCTCCCGAACCGTTCCCACTCGCAGAACCCTTGGCGACGGTCTCCACGATGAACGGTGGTTCCATGTTGGCTTCGATCTGCTTGAACTTCGCAACCATCTGCCGGTACTCGGGGCTCGAGGCAAGCTCCCAGTTGATCAGGTGCTCCGCTCCCTGATTATTTACGTACCGAACTTCCCACAAGTTATGCTCTTCATCGAAGCGGGCTTCGACTTCCTTGAATTGCAGTTCCTTTTGCAGCTTCTTCAATTCTTTTTCGAGCTTCTCGATTTTCTTGGGTTGCGTTTTTTTGTCGCCTTCAAAGTCGGCGCGCTTTGCGAGGTCGAGCTTAGGCAGTAGATCGGTCACTTTTTCTGCACGAACTCGCTTGTTCACCTTGTCATAGAAGGTCAGGTACTCGTTCAGCACGGTGATGAACTTTGCCAGCGCCGCGCCTTCGAGCTTGGCCGCACCTTCGCCGTAGCGGACGGTCATTCCCTCCGCAGCGCGCTTGACCATGACTTTCACGAACTCGCGTTCGTCTTTAATGTACTGCTGCGACTTGCCTTTCTTGATCGAGAACAGCGGTGGTTGCGCGATGAAGACATTGCCGCGCTTGATCAGGTCCTGCATGTGGCGGAAGAAGAACGTGAGCAGCAGCGTGCGGATGTGCGAGCCGTCGACGTCGGCGTCAGTCATCAGGATGATTTTTCCGTAGCGCAGCTTGGTCGCGTCGAAATCTTCCTTTGCGATTCCTGTGCCGAGCGCGGTAATCATGGCGCGAATTTCTTCGTGCCCGAGCATCTTGTCGTAACGCGCCTTTTCGACGTTGAGGATTTTTCCTTTGAGCGGCAGGATGGCCTGAAAACGGCGATCGCGCCCCTGTTTCGCCGTCCCTCCTGCCGATTCGCCCTCGACCAGGAACAGCTCGCAGCGCTCCGGCTGCCGTTCGCTGCAATCTGCTAGTTTGCCGGGCAGGCCACCGCCATCGAGCGCGCCTTTGCGGCGAGTAAGATCGCGGGCCTTGCGCGCAGCTTCGCGGGCGCGGGAGGCGTCGATCGCTTTGTTAATCACCTTTCGCGCGACTGTTGGATTCTGTTCGAGATACGCGCCCAGGCGCTCATTCACAAAGGCCTGCACGGTCCCGGCAATATCGGAATTCAGCTTGCCCTTGGTCTGGCCTTCAAACTGAGGCTGCGGCAACTTCACACTGATTACTGCCACCAGGCCTTCGCGCACATCATCGCCGCTGACCGTCTCGCTATCGCTCTTGAAAAGACCCAGCTGCTTGCCGGCGTAGTTAATGGTTCGAGTCAAAGACGTGCGGAATCCGGAAAGATGCGAGCCGCCATCAACCGTGTTGATGTTGTTGGCGAAGCTGAACACGCTCTCGGAGTAGCCGTCGTTGTACTGAATGCCGATTTCCATGACTACGCCGTCGCGCTCCGCCTCCATGTAAATCGGTTTGTCGTGCAGCACGGTCTTGCCACGATTCAGATGTTTAATGAATTCCGCAATGCCGCCGTTGTACTTGAATTCAGCATGCTTCGGCTCGCCGGTTTTCGAATCTGTCGCCCGCTCGTCCGTTAGCGTGATGAGCAGCCCCTTATTCAGGAAGGCCAGCTCGCGCAGCCGCTGAGCAAGCGTGTCGTAGTTGTATTCGGTCGCGGTGAATATGGACTGGTCCGGCCGGAAATGAACTTTCGTGCCGGTCTTCTGCTTCACCGCGCCAGTCTTCTTCAATTTCGAAGTCGGCTCGCCTTTCGAGTACGTCTGCTCCCAGGTGAATCCATCGCGCCAGATTTCGAGTTCAAGTTCCTCGCTAAGCGCGTTCACGCAGGAGACACCAACGCCATGCAATCCGCCGGAAACTTTGTAGGTGGAAGAATCGAACTTGCCGCCGGCGTGCAGTTTGGTCATCACGACCTGCGCCGCAGGAACTTTTTCGCCGTCGATGTCCATGGGATCAACGGGAATGCCGCGACCGTTGTCGATGACGGTTATCGAGTTATCGATGTGGATGGTAGCTTCGATTTTGTCAGCATGTCCGGCTAGCGCTTCATCGACCGAGTTATCAACCACTTCGTACACCAGATGGTGCAAGCCCAAGTCGCCGGTCGAGCCAATGTACATAGCTGGGCGTTTGCGGACTGCTTCCATCCCGCCGAGGACTTTGATCGACTCGGCTGTATAGCCGCCATTACCATTCGCGCCGGCAGCGTTCTTCGTTTTTGGTTCCAAAATTGTCGGAGGAGCGATCTCTTTTGTGGCCATTCGGATTGGGGGAGAACTAGTCTTTTGCAAGTCTCGGGGTGCCCCATTTCTCGCCGATTTTGCGAGAAGTGGGATACGGTTCTCCGATGTCCTTTACGATGCCCTCAAATTTCCCACAAATTACTGAATTTCCAATAACTTAAGGCATCTCTTGATACTCTGGATTTTACCACATTTCGGGGCGATTTTCGAGCCCTGAACCGGGGCGGTAAACCATTGTTTTCAAGGCAGCTTATAGCGCCAGAAACTCAGGAAATTCGGTGGCAGGCGGTCCCGGCCGCTGACCGACGCAGATCATGTTCCGACATCCCTTCAGGCACGTCGAAAGACTACGAACTCGCTTCCGCCCTCGCGCACGCGAATGTACACGGATGCCAGGAGCAGTGTGAATCTGGAGAGAATCGGTAGACGAGTAAGAGTCTGCACCACCCGGGCTCTCCTGGTTGAGGCTCGTACTTTCTGGCCGACACACTTCGCAAGGAATCCACTTTCATTTAAATCGATGAAGCATGCCTGGAATTGCCGGAGAAGTTTTCGGATCCGCCAATTGGTCGTGTAGGTAAGTTGGCGCAGTAATACTGGATCGCGACCTCGAAGGCGCAAATAGAACGCGCCCAAGAACTTTGGAATGAGCGGTAGAAACGCCACTTTGTAGTGAGGCTCATAAAAGCGCAGGTAGTTGGGGCAGGCGAGGTAAATCGCGCCTGCAGGTTTAAGGACGCGAAGCGCTTCGGCAAGGACTGCTTTCTGGCTTTGTACGTGCTCGATCACCTGATCGAGAACTATCAGATCGAAGATCGCATCGGGAAACGGAAGTTGTTCGCCCGTCGCTGCAGCAAATGCGCCCGACTGGGTACGCTTGCCGGCAATCTGCAAAGAAGTGATGCTCGAGCCTTGTCCGATGCGATCGGGTTCAACTCCGAAAGCCCGTAGACCGCGCATTCGACAAGCCACGACGAAGTTACCCACGCCTGATCCGAGGTCGAGGATCAAGGGATCGTACGGCAGCTCCCAATGGGCCGCGATTCGCGAGAGAATGCGCGGCTCGCTCTCCTCCGCCACGCCACGCACAATTTCCCGCTGCCACTCAGGAGTCTGAATCCCCCGCCAGTTTTCGCGCCGGTATTCTGTAAGGAGGTCGACGAGTTGGGCTTGATTTATGGCCATAGTTTAGGCTCTTGGCTATTAGCTTTTGGCTTTTAGCTTTCGGCAGCCATGGGCGCCTTACCCCCATTGCAATTTCTATAGCCAGCAGGTTTGAGGTTCCAGTCGCAGATCGAATACCCCTGGGCTCGCATCATCTCAACGTGGTAGCTGGAAGCTAAAGGCTAAGAGCCAATAGCTGAAACCCAATCCTGTTACCATAGATATCTCTACCCATGAGCGTTCCTGTTTCGCAGATGTGGACGGTGGCGACGTATGTGCTCCGGCAAAAAATGTCGGGGCGCAAGCAGTATCCGCTCGTCCTAATGCTCGAGCCTTTGTTCCGCTGCAACCTGGCCTGCGCCGGATGCGGAAAGATCCAGTATCCCGCCCACATTCTCAAGCGCCAGCTCACGCCGGAGGAATGCTTCAAAGCCGTTGACGAGTGCGGCGCGCCCATGGTTTCAATCCCCGGTGGCGAGCCTCTGCTGCATCCGCAGATTGCGGAGATAGTCGAAGGCCTGGTCGCGCGCAAGAAATATATTTACCTGTGCAGCAACGCACTGTTGCTCAAAGAGAAAATCCATTTATTCAAGCCATCGAAGTACTTGACCTTCAGCATTCATCTTGACGGCCAACGCGAACACCATGACTTGTCGGTCTGCCTTGAAGGCGGATATGAGAAGGCTTTCGAAGGGGTGAAAGAAGCAGTCCAACGCGGATTTCGCGTGACCACGAATACGACGTTGTTCGATGGCGCAGACCCCAAGAGCGTGCGCGCATTCTTCGACGAGATGATGCACCTCGGCGTTGAGGGCATGATGCTCTCGCCGGGATACTCCTACGACAAAGCTCCCGATCAACAGCATTTCCTGGGACGTGCCCGCACACGCAAACTTTTCCGTTCGATTCTGTCGAATCGCAAGAAGACCTGGCGGTTTAATCAGTCTGTCCTCTTTCTCGAGTTTCTGATGGGAAAACGCCACTACGCCTGCACCCCGTGGGGCATGCCAACTTACAACATATTCGGCTGGCAGAAGCCGTGCTACTTGCTGCAGGACGGCTACGCGGATTCGTTTGAAGAGCTAATTCGAGAGACCGAATGGCAAAACTACGGCACCGAGTCCGGCAATCCCCGTTGCGCGAACTGCATGGTCCACAGCGGCTATGAAGCGTCCGCCGTGAACGACACCTTCGGCTCTTTGCGCGGATTCGTCGATACCGTCAAGGCGACGCTGTTCAGTCGCTACGAAGATCCAGGCGCGATTCGGCTACTGGACGAGATTTCATCGCAGCATGTGAATCCGCTGGTGCAGATTGAGCCCGGGTCACTAGACGAAACGAGAGTGTAGAAAGCCGCTCTGCGTATTGCGAGAAACACTGGCTCTCTGTGGCTTGTCTCTGTGACACTCAGTGTTCTCTGTGGTGGGCGTTGAAAATCTAACCACAGAGCACACTGAATGTCACAGAGAACACCGACAGAGCTTGGCACTGGTATATGAGCGTACCCCAACGAGGCACCACCAATCCCGAAGAACTTGAAGTCGCACCCGGACGAGAGCGCGAAAACCTGGAAGGCTGGATTCCGCAGCTCGCTTCAGACGAAGAAGTCCGCCAGGCACTCGAAAAAGCTTTCGATTATCGCGGTGACGTTAGTATCACATTGAAGACTGGCGACAAACTCGAAGGCTATATCTTCGATCGCCGGACAGGTCCGTCACTGCGCGATTCTGTGGTCCGGCTTTATCCAAGATCCGGAAACCAGAAGACTTCTATTTCATACGCCGATATCGCTGCGCTCGCCTTTTCCGGCAAAGACACCGCCGCCGGCAAGAGCTGGGAAGCGTGGATGAAAAAATACCGCGAGAAAAAGGCGGCCGGGGAAAAGAACATCGGATTGCATCCGGAAGCATTGGAGTAGCGCGATCCGTGTGGGTTGGCCTGACACGAGCTTACTCGGGCACAAAGATTATGCACACCGGCGCGGGGACCTTCGCGACTTCGCCTTCACTCGTCAATTTTCCGGTGCTCGAATCGATCTTGAATTCGACGATGTTGCCGCTGTTCTGATTGGCGGCGAGTAGACGCGTGCCGGTGGGGTCAATGGCGAAATTGCGCGGTTCCTTGCCTTCGGTAGAGGTGCGCTGAACGAACGTGAGCTTCCCCGTTCCCTGATCAATGGCAAAGACGACGATTGCATCTTCGCCACGATTCGAGGTGTAGAGAAATTTCCCGCTTGGGTGAATCTCGATCTCTGCCGCCGTGTTCTCGCCGGAAAACCCCTCGGGGAGCGAGGGAATTTTCTGGATGGACTCAAAAGTCTGTTTGTCGTTCTTGAATACGGTCACAGTGGCATCCATCTCGCCAAGCACATACATGAATTTTCCGTCGGATGAAAAAGCAATGTGACGCGGACCAGTGCCGGGCGCAAGGACGGCGGAAAAGTAGTTCTTGTCGGCTGGCCCGGCAGCTTCGGAGCTCAACACGCCTTTTGCGGCGTCGAACCTGTAGATCAGCACGCGATCAAGACCGAGGTCCGAGACATAGGCGTAGCGATTGTGTGCCGAAGTTTCGATAAAGTGTGCGTGCGGGTGCTCCTGGCGTTGTTTGTTGGGGCCGAGAGTGCCTTTGTCTTCCTGAACTGACGAAGCTTCTTCAATGTGGCCGTCTTGCGAAACCGGAAAAACGGCAACCGTGCCTCCGGTGTAGTTGGCCACCAGAACGTATTTTCCCGTTCGGTCAAAAGAGATGTAACAAGGATCGGCGCCGCGGGAAGCGACTTCATCGATCTTAGTAAGCTTGCCTGTCTGGCGATCCAGCGCAAACGCGGTGACTCCGCCGCTCGCTTCGTCTTTGTACTTCTGCAGTTCGTTCACCGCGTATACGAATTTTTTGTTCGGAGCAACGACGAGGAAGGAAGGATTGACGGTTTCTGCCGCAACTCCAATCGCCGCAAGTTTCCCCGAGCTTTCGTTGAAGCGATAGGCATAGATTCCCTTGCTGCCGGTATCTTTGCCGTCGATTGTCGTATAAGTTCCGACGAAGACCAGATATCTTGCAGTTTTCGCGAATGTGGCTGTGGCGGTCCAGAGGACGACGACTGTCAGAAAAACGAGCGCGTTTGCTTTTGTCATTCTCACCTGGGTATTGCTTGGTATCGAATTCAAAATCTTAAACCGCCGAGATTAAGAAAAATAGCTTGGTCATTGTTTTGAGCCTGCGTGACTCCCGCGACCGTGGGTGCCAAATGTCAATTTGCCCAACAAGTCATTCACTTCATCCTCGCTGCCCGCAATGAATGTGAACGAAACAATATAGCCCTTCTCAATCATTACGAGTGAAGTTTGGTACATCGTGAGCTTGTTTCGTTCTTTGCTGAAGTCGCCGCGGACAAGCTGCTTCGAACCAACTGAGAACGAATACGGTCCATTCACGGCTTTGAATCCGCGTTGCTCGGCGAGCTCGCTGATTGCACCGAAATATTCCCCGGCAGTTTTGATTCCGTGGTAGTTCGCCAGGGGCTCGGCGGCGATCACCGCCGCAGAATTAATCGTCTCCCCAGGCGCGCTTGGCGGGCGTTCGAAGACGGCTAACAGAGTTTCCGAGCCAGTGGAACTGGCGGATTGCTCTACGTCTTTGGTGCCGGAGTTTTCACTTTTAGAATTTGCATTTGCCGAGGATTGCGGACCAGCATTCATGTCCGCGGTGCGGTCTACCCAGCCGAACACTACTTTGTAAGTAAAGCCAAAACGAGGGCAACGCAGGGTTTGGTCAGCGAGAGGCCCGCATTCAGTAAACGTGTTTTGAGGAGCTTTGGCCTGGCCTCCGAGGGATGGAACCAGGAGCGCGAAGGCTGCCGCCACTATTGCTGCCGCCACTATCAATGATCCGCGATTCACTATTCTATGTTACTGAAAAGTGCACAGGTTCGACTCCGCAGAGGGATTCCAAGACTCCTTCTGCTTTCACTCCGGATAATGGAGAGAAGGCGGCGAGTTACGCGGCGCGCGCGGCGCCTAGAGGCTGAGTGCAATGCGCACAGCGGCGCGCATCGATCGGAATTTCGCTCAGGCACTCGGGGCACTTTTTCGTTGTCGGATCCGCAGGCGCAGGAGCTTTGCGCATTCGCGTAACCAACATGTTCACCGGCGCCACCACAAAAAAGTACACGGCGGCGGCGACCAAAATGAAAGAGACGCCAGCGTTGATGAAGTCGCCGACCGGGAAGTGCGTGCTGCGGATGGTAAATCCCAGATAAGAGAAATCCGGCTTGCCGACGATGGCGGCAATAAACGGAGTCAGCACGTCTTTGGTAAAAGCCGAGACCACCGTGGCGAACGCGGCTCCAACTACCACACCGACAGCCATATCGACCACATTGCCGCGCAAAATAAATTGCTTGAATCCGCTGAGCATAAGCACCTCCCAACGAGCCCAGACAGGGTAGTACGGCAGGATCACGGCGTCAATCGGGGCACGCAGTCGTGACAACCAAATGGATTGTGTGCCCCACCCTACGTGGTTTTCGTAGGGTGGGACTTACGTCACGAGGTAACAAAAGCAGTTGGGTGCCCCGTCCTTGTGTCTCCCGGTTTTGGAGACACAGGGCGGGGGTGTTGAATCACGAGAACAAATACCACAGCGGTCACCCCACCCTTCTCGCGTGTTTTGCGGGAGTCCGGGAATCACACGAGGACAACTCCACCCCTTACTGGACGACCGGGGTCACGCTAGGCGCGACATTATTATTCACCGTCCGCGAGTGCAGCGAGAACCCCACGTTGCGCTCCTGGTTGACCTTCACCGTCTCTTGCAGATCGACCAGAGCCAGCGGCACATTCTGCTCCGAGCCATCTCGCGTCACGCAGTGCAGGTCTGTGCCGTCGATCCAATAACGTGTCGCCAGCACCGCCGCACCCGCCTGCAGCGCAATCACGGTAACTTGCCCGTCATAGACTGATGCGCGTGGCTGCTGGGTGTACGTTGCCGGGCGAACGACTGCGGCGTCTGATTGCACCGTGGAGGGTTGCTGATAGTTCGAGCTTGATTGATAGCCCGATTGCCGGTACGACTGAGTGCTTCCGCGATAAGCGCTAGGTCGATAGTCCGGCATGGGCACGCCATATTTCGCCACCGCGAACGGGACCTCAACGTCTTCCATCAGTCGCAGCGTGAGCCGGTTCTCGCCCTTCAGCGTGGGATATGGTCCGCGCGCGGGCAGGGTTAGAACTTTGATAGGCCAGAAGATCGGCACGGCCCACAGGATCGCGTCACGCGTGGGATGGCCTTTGCCCTTGATATCGCCGTGGGCATCGACTTTGTTATGCGGCGCGCCGACGATCTTGGCCGAAAGCGGCAGCACGTTCGCCCCGGGCAGAATCATGCGGTCGAATTCAATCGCCATCCAGCCCTTGCCCCAGAAGTGCCCAGGCGCTTTGTAGTCCTGAAGATGGCCGCTGAGTTCAGCTCCGCGCGGAAAAATCGAATGTCCAAACGCGCCCAGCGGGCCGAGATTGCAGAGTACAGGGTCGCCGACTTGAGCGGTTTTGGGCGAGAAATTGACCTCGTCCATAGTGCAGTGCAGAAGCGTGCCGGCTGGGATCAGATCGCGGGTTGCAGCCCCGGCAGTGACTGCGAAGGAAAGTACAGCCGAAATGGCCAGGAAAAGATACTTCCGAGACATGGTGCCTCCTCGTGACAACCTAAGTTAGGAGCACACCCCATTCTCGGAACCCGAGATGTCGGATTGTAGCACGGAAAAGGCGTATTTTAGCCAACTTTTCTCACTTGAAGTTGAAGCCGAAACCGCTGAGAGCTCGATTTCTTGATACGAATATCGATCTCTCCTTGCGGTGCTTCAATCGTGAGCGGCAGCGTCATTTGAAGTTCCGAATTCCGCCTGAGTTTTCTGGACTTCGAGGAAATCAGAGTGCGGGTTTCAATACCAGCATACGGGATCGCTATGCCGAATTCCCTGTACGCTAGAACTATAGTTCGGTGGCTTGGCATTGCGTGCTTCTGTAAGTATCTCTGCAGTCCACCGCGATCAACACCAAGTTGCCGCGCAAACGCCTTCTCAGTTACGCCAGACTCAAGGGCTTCGTCGAAAAAGGGCTTGAGGCGCTTCGCGAACTCAGCACCGAATTGTTGATCTTCGTCGGTCCGCTTCATGAAAATGCTTGACGACTGCGAGAATGAAGCGCAGTATGCTTCTTAAAAAGCATGCTTTTTAAGAATCAGTCAAAGATACACTGAAGTTGGGGCGGCTGTCATCTAAACTCTTGTTCACGGATTTAGCCGATATGGAAGAACAATCCGCACTAGCCGACGAGCTGGAATACTATTCTCAACACAAAGGCGAATGGCTTCGGGAAAAACCCGGGAAGTACGTTGTGATTAAAAAAGGCGACGTGCTTGGGTTCTTTCCTAACTTCGAAAAAGCCTACACGGCGGGTGCAACGACCTACGGTATTGATACCAGTTTTTTGGTGAAACAGATCGTCGAGCACGAACCTGTGTTTTTCTTGTTCTGATTGTGGTTAAGTTCAACTCTCCACGTCGAGATAAACGCGACCTCCAGGTTCACGGACCGAGAATTGAAATTGAGGTCGGCCGACCCATTATCCGCACTAAAACTGGCATTTTGTCGCCGACCAACGAAAGTCCTGCTCTACCCGCCTTTTCGAGAATGCCGGCATTAATTGACACGGGAGCTAAATCCACGCTCCTAACACCGATGGCTGTAAGCAGACTTGGGTTGAGACAAGTAGACGAGATTAGCCTTACGCGAGCCGGTGGGATCACCGAGCAAGTAGGCATGTACGTCGCTTCAATTCAGTTCCCTCGGCAGAAGCTAGCAACGATCGAAGCAATCAAAGTAGTTTGCTGCGAATTGCCGGAGCAACCGATCCAATGCTTGATAGGTCGCGATATTCTGTCGCGCTGGATCTTTACGTACACAGGGCCCGGCGGAAGCTGGGTCATTGAGGAGGAAGATGTGGCGCCTTGGATTGAACCTACGAGCGAAATTGATATGTGACTGTTCAAATCCGCATCGGCATCACGATATACCGGTACTTGTAATCTTCGCTCTCAGCCGGGCGGAGCTGGCCGGCGGATTGGGGATCTTTCAGTTCGAGGCGAACGTCGCCTGAACCGATCGCTTTTAGGAAATCCAAAATGTACTGGGCGTTGAAGCCGACCGTGAGCGACTCACCGTTGTAGTCGGTTTCGAGCGAGTCTTCGGATTCGCCGGTTTCGGTCGACGATGCCGAAAGCTTCAGTTCGCCTTTTTCAAGTTTCAGCCGGACGGCCCGCGAACGCTCGTCGGCAAATTGCGCGACGCGGGAAATCGCTGCGCCGAGGTCCTCTCCATGCAGCGGGATAATCTTGCTGTTGTCCTTGGGAAGCACGGCTTCGTAGTTGGGGAATTGTCCCGTCAGTTGGCGCGAGGTCAGAAGCCGCGGGCCGATGCGGAAGAAGAGCGTCGATTCATCTTTCGCAAATTCGATAGTCTCAACGTCTTCGGCTGCATCCACCAGGGTCCTCAATTCATCCATACACTTCTTCGGGACCAGAGTCTTCAGCTCGCCGGATACCCCTTCGAATTTTTCACCAGCGCGCTCAACGTGTGCCAGGCGATGGCCGTCAGTCGCCACCATGGTGATCGACTCGGGCTTAAGCACCATCAGCGCGCCGTTCAGCGTGTACCGAGATTCTTCATTGGCAATCGCAAAGCTGGTGCGGGCGATCATGCCGCGCAGAACCTGCGCCGGAATTTTCACCACGCCAGCAGTCGGAAACACTGGCAGGCTGGGGAAGTTCGACCGCGCCATACCAACCATTTTGGTGTTCGACCGTCCGCAACGAATGCTGACCCAGTGGTTTTCGAGCAACTTGATCGTGATGTCGGCGTCGGGCAGGAGTTTTACGTAATCGTGCAGCTTGCGCGCTGGAATGGTGCACGAGCCTTCCTTTTTCACCCTTGCGTTGCAGGATGTCCGCAGGCTTAGGTCCAGGTCGGTTGCGGTCAAAGAGAGCCGGTCGCCGCCGGCCTCGAACAAATAATTCGAGAGAATCGGAATCGTCGTCTTGCGCTCGACTACTCCCTGCGTGGCCGCGAGCTCGCGAAGGAGTTCGAATTTACTGACGGTGATTTCCATGGTTGCGGCGCCTACTGTGGGTGCAATCGCTTCTACCGGCATAGACCTCGTGACCCCTGATTTGCGTGGGGCGGGCGCCCTCGCCCGCCAACCGCTACTATTATTACTTCCTTATATATCAAACCAAAATCACTAAATACAGTAGTAACCGTAGGTGGTTCGGAAAAGTGGAAATTTAACCCAACTGCCATGTTTCCTTCAATTCCTGCCACTACCTTCGTGTCCAAGATCAGTGCCGATTTGCTCCCGGTACCACCGTAAATCCGAGCCCGATCTTGAGTTTCGCCACTACTCTTTCACAACTTTCACAAGCTGCCCACAACCACTCGCTTGCAAGACTCGCTCAAAACTGGAAATCGAGTCCGGAACCGCTTCTTATCCGCCTAATTGCTCAGTCAGTTTGTTCAGCATCCTGTTCAAATCCTTGTCGGATTTCCGGGTCTCTTCAATCTTCTCGACGGAATGCAGGACGGTCGTGTGGTGCTTGCCGCCGAACTGGCGTCCGATTTCCGGAAGCGACGCCTCGGTCAGGTGCTTGGCCAAATACATCGCAATCTGCCGTGGATAAACAATCGCGCGGGAATTATTTTTTGCTTTGATCTCGAGCAAGCGCAGGCCAAACTGCTCGGCTACCGCCTTTTGGATCGACTCAATCGTGACCTTGCGGGCCTGCGAATCGATGAAATTTTTGAGCACCTGCTGCGAGTAGGGCAGCGTGATATCGGTGTTGGTGAGCGAGGAATGTGCGACCAACCGAATCAGCGCGCCCTCAAGCTCACGCACGTTCGAACGAATATTCGACGCGATGAACAAAGCGACATCCGTTGGAAGTGTAATTCGCTCCTGCTCCGCTTTCTTCTGCAGGATGGCAACTTTGGTTTCGAGATCCGGAGGCTGAATGTCGGCGATCAATCCCCACTCGAAACGGCTGCGCAAACGGTCTTCGATTTCGGCGAGTTCTTTCGGCGGCCGGTCGCTGGCGATCACGATCTGCTTCATCGATTCGTGCAGCGCATTGAACGTGTGAAAGAACTCTTCCTGGGTGCGTTCCTTTTGTGCGAGGAACTGAATGTCGTCGATGAGCAGCACGTCGACATTGCGGAACTTGTCGCGGAAGCTGGTCATCTTGTCATAGCGCAGCGAGTTAATCATCTCGTTGGTGAACTTCTCACTGCTTACGTAGCAGATGGCCGCTTGCGGCATTACACGCTTCACTTCGTGGCCGATCGCCTGCATGAGGTGGGTCTTGCCCATACCTACGCCGCCATACAGGAACAGCGGGTTGTAGGCTTTCGACGGACGCTGCGCGACTGCCTGGCAGGCGGCGTGCGCAAATTGATTTCCGCTGCCGATGACGAATGCGTCGAAGGTGTAGCGCGCATTGAGTTGTGCCGCGCCATCCCAATCGAAGCGCGCTTGCGAACCCGCCGCTACCGGCGCAGAAGCCGCGATGGGCGCGGAAAGCCCGCCATCATGACGGACCGGTGTTGCCGCCGGATCATCTTCCGGGGTGACGAACTCTACTTCGCGGTAATCAAGGTTGAGGTTATCGAGCGCTTCCTGAATCAGGTCCGCATACTTATCGCCGACGTGGCGAAACTCCGCCGTGGGAACGCGAACGTACACAATGCCGTTGCTCGTGTGACTGTAGCGAGTTGGCTTAAGCCAAGTGTCGTATGAGTGCCGGTTAATTTTCTTTTCGAGCGCATCCAGGATGCGCGACCAAGGGTTCGGAGCAAGAGTAGGAGTTGGAACAGACATAAAAATTTAAGCAGGGGCCGCTGGCTGGGACAGCGCCTTGGTTAACCAGATTGCCGTTACCGAACCGCTTTCGTTACCAGAGAGAAGCTTTCGACGAACTGTGGCGATCGATTACTGAGTTCGACAGAGCGTCATGCTAACACAGAAAATTTCAGTTTGTGGAAATCTTTTTTCGAAACGAATTCCGTCATGCGTGATTTCAACCGTGAAGGAAATTTTCTGTCAAGTAGCAGAGTTGTCAATGCCGCGAGAGTGGTGCAAAAGGCTGCCAGATGCGGCTTTTCAGCCAGCCGCCTTCGGCGAATTACCCGAAGCGCACTCAGGGATTTGCCCGAAAGAAATTTTTGCACTGTGCAGGATCGTAGTACAACTCAAAACCTTCGGAGAGATTTGCCGCGCTCCGTTCATACTGTGCTGTGATGTAGGCGAGCAGTACCGGGTTCGTGGAGTTGACCTTAAGGCCATCGCGGCCGTTCATAGCGAATTCTCGGTTGAGAAGAAACAGCGCGGTGTGATTTCGACGCAAGGAATCGATTTCACGTTGCTGAGTTGAGTTGCTGCGCGGCCACAAAAAATACGTGTCCCATGTGGGGGCGCGTGTGCCGAGGAAGGCATACAGCCCGGGATAATAAGGCGCTGCAAAAAAAGAGCCATCCCGAGCGCCGCAATTTTCAAGTGAAGTTGCAACAGTTGTCATCAGATCGGCTTGCTCTCGCGGCACTTCGAACTTTCTGCCCGCGATTGCAATCAGTGTGACAGTTGAAGGCGCATGCGCTTTGGTCCTCAAATGCTCAACCAGCGGCTCCATCGGAAGCCAGCAGGCGAGCACAAGTAAGGTCAAGATGCCGAATATCGCTAAAGATGAAGATAAAGCGCGGGCCCTGTTTGGTGTGGCGCGGGCGCCGTCGCCCGCGAAGTCGCTATCGAGCTTTAGGCGGTCCTCGCTCGCGTAACTCGCCGCGAAGCTGCCAGCCGCCACTACGAACGGCACCACTCCTTGCGCAATATGAAAAAAATCCGCGGTGTAAAAAGCGTGGATGAGGAAACCAACTCCTGCGCACGAGGCCGCGGCCGCAAGCCATTCCGCCCCATCCAACTCCCGTTTTAACCGCGAAGTTCGCCAGAGCAGAAACAGATATGTGAGCGGCACGACGACGCAGAGCCACGACACAGCCCGCGCCTGAAGCAGATCTACCCCGCGCAGTCCTCTCACGTGAACGTGCCAGGGAAAGGGAATCGGCAAAGACCACGCCCAATGTGGAGTGAGCAGAACGGATTCAAAGAATGGGCGCGCGAACCCGCGAACGAAGAGAATCATACAGATCATCGGCGAGTACCCAATGATGGTTCCTGCTGTGAGGGAGCCGATGTTGCCAGCGATGCGAACTGGTTCGCCGCGAACTTTCAGCAGCACAAATGCGAGCAGTGCAGCAACGAAGCAAAACACGCCCGAGTTTCGCCCGACGAACGCCGCTAATCCGATCACGACGCCGAGCAGCAACCATCGCTTCGGCCGATCCGATGCACGGAACACAAATGCGACCGCCGCCACAGCAATCAGCGACTGCGTCTGCTCGTAAAGTTTGTGCCGCGGAAAGCCAATCACAATGCCGAGCAAAAGCAAAAGCAAAATCCGCCAGGCTCTGCTCAGCCCAGCGCGAACCATCGCGACATACGCGAGAGTCAGTCCGATGATTGCGAACAAATAATTCGCAAGTATTTGCTCGTAAAATCCACTCCGGCCCAGCAGTTTAAAAATGAATGCCGACCAGTAATATCTGCCCGGGTCGTAGCTGAAAAAATCGCGCAGCGGCACATCCCCAAGCGCCGTCCGCTTGCTGATGTACCACAGCCAGCCTTCATCGCCGAGGTTGAATCCATATCGCCATTGCAGGGAAAAAACACCCAGGCAGACCACCGCCGCCAATACAACCGACTCGGTCAAGACCTGCCACGCCGGAGCGTGCGTGACCGCGCGGTGGTCGCCGACGACTTTCGAGTGAGTTTCTTGTTGAGCGGATTGCATCTTCCGCGAAGATTCTAACTAGCGTTACGACGGTAGTACACTCCGATTCGATTCCCTTGCCACGGCCAGTAGGAAGATGGATCGGGTTTTACCTTTCTGAGCACAACTTCTGCTAACATTCGTCGCATTAAGCAAGTGAAAGAAGCCGCTTTCTGGAGGGCAACATGTCCAGTGTCACAAGACGCGAATTCCTAAAGACCGGCCTGGCAACCGGAGCACTGGTTGCGACCGCAAGCAGCCCTTTGCTAGCAGCCCGCCAGACCGCAACCGACTACGTGACGTTGGGAAAATCCGGAGTGAAAGTTACGCGGCTTGCGTTCGGCACCGGGAGCTTCAGCGGCCAGGTGCAACGCGAGCTTGGGCAGGAAAGTTTTACGAAGCTGGTGCGGTATGCATATGACCGCGGCATCCGCTTCTTTGAGACGGCTGAGTCTTACGGCGAAATGCACAAGATGCTCGGTATCGCCCTAAAAGGTATTCCGCGCGACAGCTATCAACTCATGTCAAAGGTGACCACTTTGCACGAAGGCGTCGATCCACAGCAAAAATTTGACGAGCTGCGCAAACTCGCTAACACCGATTATTTCGACATCATGCTGCTGCATTGGCAGCACACCGCGACCTGGCCGCGTGACACAACTCGCTGGCAGGACGCAATCCTCGAGGCGCAATCGAAAAAGGTCATTAGAAGCCACGGAGCCTCCGTTCACGGGCTCCCCGCACTCCGCCAAGTTCCAGGTGATCAGTGGCTCGACGTTGCCATGATCCGCATGAACCACAAAGGCAAGAGCATGGATGCGGAGGACTATGCGACGGCGGGATTGGGCAATGTCCCCGAAGTGGTCGGACATGTAAAAGAAGCTCGCAATGCCGGCATGGGCGTGATCTCAATGAAGCTGATCGGCGAAGGCGTTTTCAACCGCGAGGACCGGCAGAAGGCGATGAAGTTTGCGTTCCAGAATGCCGGCGTCGATTGCGTTACCGTCGGCTACAAGAACAACGCCGAGATCGATGAAGCTATTGAAAATCTGAATATGGCGCTGGCGTGAAAACGATCACAACAGCCCGAGTGTACAATTGCGATTTCACATGAGCATGACCGCAAATGCTGGAGCGGCGCTCGATCAAAACCGCAGACAATCTGAATCCCAACCCGGAATGAACCGGGTTCTCTTCCTCCTCACCCTCTCCGTCCTCATCAACTACGTGGACCGCAGCAATCTTTCAATTGCGGCCCCGCTCATCAAAGACGAACTTTCAATCAGCGCCTCGCAACTCGGAACCATGCTCTCGGCGTTCTTCTGGTCGTACGCGCTCATGCCGATACCCGCCGGCTGGCTCGTCGACCGCTTCGATGTGAAGTGGGTCTTTGCCGGCGGCTTCTTCATATGGACGCTAGCTACCGGCGTCACCGCGCTGCTTCATGGCTTCATCGCCTTGCTCGTCATTCGTATCATTCTCGGACTCGGAGAGTCGGTGGCGTTTCCTTCCTACAGCAAAGTTCTCGGCGGTCATTTCAAAGAGGCGAATCGCGGATTTGCCAACGCGATGATCATCACCGGACTAGCTCTCGGGCCTGCATTCGGAATTCTTATCGGAGGGGAAGCTGTTGCTCGCTACGGATGGCGTCCTTTTTTTGTTGCTCTCGCCGTCGCGGGACTGCTTTGGCTGCCTCTCTGGATTTTCTGGATGCCTGCGCGGCAGACTCGCGAAACCGCGTCCAGCACTGTTAAAGCAGGATTCCTCGACATTTTTCGTCATCGCTCCGCCTGGGGCACTTGCATCGGACAATCCGCCATTAATTACTTCCTTTATTTCCTCGTCACCTGGCTGCCGTTTTATTTGGTGCGAGGACGACATCTTTCCTTGATTCAAATGGCGCGAGCCGGCGCACTGGTATTTCTGATGTCCGCGATTTCATCGGCGGTGACCGGCAAACTATCGGATGTCTGGATTCGCAATGGCGCTTCGGTGTCGGCGGTCCGAAAGGGATGCATGCTCGTCGGGCACATCGGCATCGGAATACTTTTGTGCCTTACCGTCATCAGCACCGGTTGGGTCTTCTATGTCATGCTCGCGCTTACCGGCGTCTTTCTCGGCATGAGCATGTGCAATAGCTGGGCCATCCCGCAAATCCTCGCCGGCCCGAGCATGGTTGGCCGCTGGGCCGGTACGCAGAACTTTATCGGCAATTTAGCCGGCGCAGTCGCCCCGGCCCTCACCGGGTTCCTTCTCGACCGAACGGGATCTTTCTACTGGCCATTTTTCATCACCGCGGTCGTGGCATGGATTGGCGGAATCGGATGGTATTTCGTCGTCGGTCCGCTCGAAGAAGTGCGATGGGACGCTCTCTGAGGCTCTTCCGGCGCGCCGAGTGCGCGGTCGGCCAACATCCCCCATCTCCGGATGCTCCTATCGCTAAGTCAAGCTTCGTCTTCTTTCAAGTAACGTCAAACCTCACTCCAACTCCAACGATTTCTTCAATGTCGCGGTTGACGGTTGCAGCTGGGAGCTTGAAAATGCCACAAAATGCGCAGCATCACGTCGTACACCGTTCCAGCTTTTCCGCCAAACTTGAAGTTTAAACCGGCGCGATCGTCAACACTTCTCGAGGGGCGGGTTCGCGGTAGAGTTCGTCTACAACTGCGGCGCGGTTCTGCAAGACAGCCCGCTGATTCAAAGTCCCTTTGTCGGTGATTTCCCGAGCTTCCATCGAAGGCGGCGAGTCGAGCAGAATGGCCCTTCGCACGTGCGCGGAAATTCCCGGGTTTTGCAAGGCGAAAGAATTCAGAAGTTGTTCAAATGCCGAACGAACCTTCGGATGGGAAAGAAGTTCCGGGGCACAGGCGGTTTCTGGGAAGTTGGCAACCAATTTTCTGCAAGCCTCGCATGAGGGAAAGATCAAGGCGGAGACGTAGTCGCAATCTGGCGCGGCGAGAACTACATCTTGAACCAGCCCGGCGAAATGCGCCAGCAACCGCATGCGCAGCGTCCCCGTTCGCACCCAGGTTCCGCTCGAGAGCTTGAACTCTTCATTCAATCGTCCATCAAACAGAAATCCGCGTTGTGGATCTGATGGATCGAGCAATTTCAGAGCATCGCCCATGCGATAGTAGCCTTCCTCGTCGAATGCGCTTGCATTCAAATCAGGTCTACGCCAATATCCGGGAGTAATCGACGGCCCTCGCAGTCGCGCTTCAGTTCTCTCACCGACTTGCGCCAGTTTCACATCGACGCCGGGGACCGGAAGACCGATCCAGCCTGGCGACGATCCTTCGATCCCAGTCGAAAAAGCGAAGGGCGCGCTCTCGGTCGCGCCCAGGCCGGTCACGATCAGGATTTCTTCTCCGCAAGTTTCGTAGGCGATTTGTTGAAGGTCATTCCACGTTCTTTTGTTCAACCCAGCCGCTGCGAAAAAAAGCAGCTTCACTCTGCTTAAGAAGGTGCGCCGCAACACAGCGTCCTGGCGCAGGTGCTCGAGCAACATTTCGTACCCTTTGGGAACATTGAAGTACGCAGTTGGTGCGATCTCGCGCAGGTTGCGGACCGTTTCAGGAAAGGACTCCGGCGTCGGCTTACCGCCATCGATGTACAGCGTGCCACCGTTGTACAAAGCAATCCCAAAATTGTGGCTGCCGCCGAAAGTGTGGTTCCACGGCAGCCAGTCGCAGATCACGGGCGGTGCCTCGCCTAAGTACGGCATCACCTGACGAAGCATTTGCTGGTTGGAGCACAGCATTCTGTTGGTGGTGATTACGCCTTTCGGAAGACCGGTGGACCCTGAGGTGTACAGGATTTTTACAACTGAATCGGGACCGGTCTGCTCATGCGCTCGGTCGACATCCGGCGAAGGCTCTGTGCTCTCGAGATCATCGAGACTGATAGAACTGAATCCATTCGGCGCAGAACCGTGATGCACAATGCGAACGTTTCCATCCGCGGCCGCCCGCAGTGCGGACGAGAAATGTGAGCCGTCCTGCACAAATGCGATTCCTGGCGCGAGGTTCTGCCAAACGTGCGTCAGTGCTGCATATTCGTGTACTGATAGTGAATACGAAGGTGCAATGGGTGCGTATGGAACGCCAACGTGCATTGCCGCCAATGCCATCAGGGCATGCTCAATGCTGTTCCCGGAAAGAATGATCAACGGCGTTGCAGAAGATAAACCCAATCTGAGGAGCCCAGCGGCTATGCAGCGCACGCGCCGCCAGGTTTCGGTGTACGTGGTAGTGCGCCATTCCCCATCTGGTCCACGCTGCGCCAGGAAAATGCGATTCGGTGCTGTTTGCGCCCACTGTCTCAAACAGTCGGTGAGCCGGTCAGGGTAACCGCCAAGGCTCTCGGTCGAGCGAACATAGACGACACCATTCGGCTTGTCTTCGTACACGGCGCGCGGCGCGATGACGTGAACCGGCCTGGTGGGCCTTGCTGCCGGCGGCCGCGTCTGCATGCTGGTCGCGCCTAAGCTCTCCATCGAGTTCTGAAACATGGAGTTCTGAAACACCTTAATAAAGGTTGGCCTTTGCCTGGCTGGCTATTCTCGCACAGGGGGCTCCGGTCTCGGATAAACTTGTATGCGGTTTCGCGAAATCTCGCCCACGGCAATCCTCGAACTGGGAAGGAATAAGACTTTGTTTCACAGCGATGTCGTAGGAAGTCTGTTGCGCCCTGCTTACCTGAAAGACGCGCGGGACCGGTTTGCTTCGGGGAAGCTGACCGATGCCGAGTTCAAAGCGATCGAGGACCGTGCGGTTGACGAGAGTATTGCTCTTCAGACCGAAGCGGGTACACAAGTCCTGACCGATGGTGAAATGCGCCGCTACGCATTCTATGGTCACCTGATCGATGCGGTTGAGGGCTTCGACAAATTTGGAGGCTGGGCAATCCCTTTTCATGATGAAAAAGGAGAGCAGTTGGTACTGAAACGCCCGGTGGTGGTTTCAAAGCTAAGGCGCAAACGTCCTCTTTGTGCCGAAGAGTTCACTTACGTGCGCGCTCGCACGAAGCATCCGGCAAAGACGACAATGATCAGCGCGCAACAGGCGGCTGCGTATTATGATTCCGCGAAATCAGCGGGCGCTTATGCGACCATCGACGCCTACCTCGCTGACCTGGTTGATATCCTCCGCGATGAAGTTGCCGAGTTGATTCGCCTCGGCTGCACATACATCCAAATCGATTCGCCGCAATATACCGCTCTTCTCGATCCGCAATTGCGCGAAGGGTATCGCCAGCGCGGCAACGACCCTGACCGGCTTCTTGATCTTTCGATCGAGATGGACAATGCGGTTATCGGCAAGCAATCGGGTATAACTTTCGGGCTGCATTTGTGCCGGGGGAACAATCAAAGCAAGTTTTATGCGGCCGGCGATTACGGACCGATCACGCGCGTATTTCGTAAGACCAATTTCAATCGCTTCCTATTGGAGTACGATGACGAACGCTCCGGTGGCTTCGAGCCGCTACGCCAAGTGCCGGAAGATCGCACGGTCGTGCTCGGGCTTGTCAGCTCAAAAAGGCCGCAACTCGAGAGCAAGGACGAACTGAAGCGGCGGATCACTGAAGCCGCCGCCTACATTGCGATCGGCCGGCTTGCGCTTAGTCCGCAATGTGGCTTCGCCTCGACCATGGAGGGTAACCTTCTGACCGTTGCGGACGAGCTGGCGAAACTTCGTCTGGTTACCGAAACCGCGCACGAAGTCTGGGAGAATTCGGCGGTCGCCGCATAAGAGTGACGTAAATGGTGTTGAAAGGTACCCGCGGCGCTTAAAGCGAAAGGGGTGTGAACTGGTAAAGCGATTGTGTAAAGATTGGCTTCTCAGGTAGGACTCGAATCCGCTTGTCAACGTAAATAGAACAACTTAGAGCGCAGCAGACGGCATGTATGCGGCGTTCGATGCTGGGCGAATGATTTGCTGGGCAGCTACCGCTGATGAAGCGCGAAAGAAGTACCGGCACGATAGCAGTGAAAGAACGTATGGCAGACCAAGAAGTTTTCGGGAGTTAAGCCGAAGTAGCTCGGTTCTGTTCTAACCGCTGCTGTTTCTCATCGAGCAGGCGCGTTATTTCCGCAATCAGCTCCACGAGTTTATGTGGGTCTTGCTCTTTGGCGGCTAGCTCACAAAGCGCCCGCCAACGTTCGGCGTTTTCGCCTCGCACGGTAAGTGCCTCGTGAGAGTTATATACCATAAACGATGCAATTTGTGATGGCCCGAAAGCGCAATAAGCGCCAAAGCGTGAGGCGCGGTTGTTTATTTGCCGGGTGCCCCATTTCTCGCCGCCTTTGCGAGAAGTGGGAACAGGAGAGCTTTGGCAGCTTAACCAGACGTTAAGCAATGTGAGAATGCACAGAAAACTGCAAGGCGTGGGGATCACATGTACTAAGAGGGTTCGAAAGAAAAGATTGGCTCCTCAGGTAGGACTCGAATCCGCATGAAAACGTAAATTCAAAGACTTACAGAGCACGGCTGGCGCAGGAAGTTGATATTGGTGCATGGTGGTACATGCAAATGGATCACAAACGGATCACAGAAACTCGAAGCATAAATTCTTCCTGGGCTTAGGCGACGGTCCCAAGTCGGCGAAGAAATAGCGCACACTTGTGATAACGCAGGATTATCAATAGCAATGCTTTTGTTTTCTCTGCATATTCGTGCGAGACTCGGTGCTAATGCAGGAATGGCTCAACAAGCACTGGGTGGCGGCGACTTTGTATATGGGGAGTTTGTTGAGTCTACTGATGCCGATGCTAGCGCAACGGCGGTCGTCATCTTGGCTGCTTATTTTTGCGATGCTGCCCGTTTACATGTTCCATCAGGTCGAGGAGCATAGGAGCGACCGGTTCAGAGTATTCGTCAACCAGCACGTTTTTCACGGAGTTGAGGCACTGTCACCATTGGCAGTGTTATGGATTAATTTGCCGGGAGTGTGGGGCGTCGGCCTGTTCTCAATTTATGCAGCGAGTTTTTTGAGCATTGGCTGGGGACTAAGCATTGTTTATCTCGTGCTGGTGAATGCCGTGGCCCACATTGTGGCCGCCATTCTGTGGCGGGAATACAATCCCGGCCTCTGGACTGCGCTTTTATTATTCGTCCCTCTCGGCTCGCTGGCCATACTCCAAATTTCGAGAGTACCGGGCGTGGAGCGGATTCACCATGCTGCCGGAACCGCAGTCGCGATCGGGATTCATGCCGCCATAGTGATCTGCACGCGTGGTAAGGCAACGAAGATCCTGCGGCAGCAAGGTGCCTGACTAGGGATCCTGCTAATTCACAACCGAGGGCCAGGATTTTGGGTCAATTAGTATCTCTGACAATGTCGGCTATTACAAGTTTGTTTTGGGCGCCGGGTGCCCCACTTCTCGCCGCCTTTGCGAGAAGTGGGAACAGGAGAGCTTTCGCAGCTTAGCCAGACGTTGAGCAATGTATGAATGCACAGAAAACCTGCAAGGCGTACGGGATCAGTGGTGCTGTGAGGGATCGAGTGTAAACAATGGCTCCTCAGGTAGGACTCGAATCAACAATTAAACGTAGTCTCAACAGCATGCAGGTCAGCGGATGACAACTAAGACCATCGAAGGCGACAGAAGGCAAACAAATAGAGCGCAAATGGAGCGCAACTCTAAATGGGATGGAACTTTTTCAAGAGTGCTCGAAAATCCTACTTGTGAAAGACATGTCGGAATTAGGTGGCTCAGATCTGAGCTCGAAATGGTTTAAGTCGGCAGCGCTGATTCCGATTGTATCGGCACCTGAAGCAAAGAAGGAACGCGTGAACTGCCCGTTGCCCCTGTTAAGAAATACGCACCCTTACTGGCTCAACATCAGCCCAGCTGCCGGGTCGATCACGACAACCACGTAGCAGGGATGCCACTATCCAGCACTGGGTCGACGGCTGAGTAAGCGGGCCATACTCGACCTGTATCTTTGGCCCAAAGTAATCATTCTGTGCGTTCTTTGCCGTTAAAGTTCTTAGACGTCGCGGTAACGACCAAAGCTTCTGGTTCGGTCGCTATCGCGCCGGACTTCTCGCAGTTCATCGGCAGCCCATGGCGGATCATGGTGAGCTGATGCTCGCGCTGTGCTTTCGAGCTGCACAACTTTGTCCACTGTGAATCGCATGCGGTATCCTCCGTCACCGTATGGCCCCTCGGTCTCAAACGTCCCTTCGAAGGTTGCGAGTACTAGACCCATGCTTTTGGGAAACTTACGATAGAGCTTTAGGGAGTTCCCTTCAAGACCAGATTTAATCTCAACCCAGATTTTGGCCGCCCGTTCTGGACAGCACGTTGGCGATTCTAGACGCTGGAACCCCCGAATTCTTCGCCTTTTACGTTGCGATAACGCGGCGGTCTGAGGGGTGATGGTTATCTCTGGAATTTTGGGGCCGAGATTTCGTGCGCAAATCAGGTTTACGAACTCCCCGTAGTCTGCTTAATCTCATTTGGAACAAAGGCTTCGACTCGGTTTCGCCCATTCTGTTTCGCGCGATATAGCGCAGAATCGGCCCTCTGCAAAAGGGATTCTGCAGTAAGTGACGCTTCCAAGTCAGTGGCTGTAACTCCCATACTGATAGTAACCGCCATTTTTGCAAACGTTGTTATGACCGGAACTTTTGATACGAAACCCCTGATTTCATCCGCACGCCGAACCCCAACTGCGGAACTACAGTTAGGCAAAATCAGCAGAAACTCCTCACCACCATATCGTCCCACCAAGTCATAGGCCCGCAAATCCGCTCGAAGCCGCTCTGCCACCTCTTTTAGCACCATATCGCCGGCTGCATGGCCAAGTGAATCGTTCACGGTTTTAAAATGGTCCAAATCTGCAAGGATGACTGTCGTCGGCTTTTGTTCTCGTTGACCTCGTGCTATTTCACGTTTTAGGCACGCGAGAATTTCTTCCCGATTGAAGAGCTTGGTTAAGAAGTCGTGAGTTGCCGAGAAGCGTAACGATTGCTGAACCTCAAGAATTCTCTTCCCAACTAAAATTCTAGCCCGGAGTTCAGATACGTCGACAGGTTTACCCAAATAGTCATCGGCACCCGCCGCCATTGCAGTGAGCAGATGAGGTTTCCTGTCTCTCGCAGTCAGCATGACCGTATAAATATAGATCCCATTTCCACCAAGCGTTCTGATTCGTCTGCAGAGTTCAATTCCATCAATCTCCGGCAACACCCAGTCAAGCAGAACCAAGTCTGGGGGATCAGGACCTTGCAGCGCTCGCCAGGCATCTGCCCCATTTGTGGCAATGGTAAATTCCAAGTTCCACGTCTGAAGATAGCCAGCAATTTCGTGTCTCTCGACGGCTGAATCTTCAACCAGCATTATTCTCATGTGGCCCATTCCCCCCGTTAAAGGCCGAAACCGTGTGTATGAACTTCGTAGGTAACAGAAATAGTAGCAACGCAAGATCGTGAAGATACCCCTCCCCGAGCACTCCTCAGGTTACGTTCGGGCTGAAACTTTCCCATTTCGGAACAACTCGAGAAAAGGGAGTCAGTACGGCTAACTAGAATGAACCAGACTTTTCGTATGGTTAAATTAATGTAGTGTGGCACCGCTCCGGCATTAACGCTTACCAGCCGCAGTCCGCTTTGCGCGATCCGAATTAAGCTGGTCAACGGAGTTAACCCGGCCTTTGGGACCGACTATTTCAACTGCGCGGACATGAGCTAATTCTGCGTTCGGAGCGAAAAGCAAGAAACGATGTGCAGTGTTATCTGCAAGTGTGAACCACACGATCGAAAAAAGCTTGTCATTGTATCGCATGCAGTAACGATTGCGACAGCACCTCATCTTTGACGCTGGCCCTTCCGGTTAAGCGCGGAAAGCAGTGCCCTCCCACCGGTTATTTGGCCACAGCGGGTACAGCTGATGCTGGATTGGAAGGAGACGCGAGGACTTCCTCTATTAACCGAATCAGATTGTTCGACCCCGATTGCAAACTAGAATCAGACTTTTCAAAGAATGCAGTCGCTCCGCTGCGCCTGAGCCGATCAGCATTGTCTTTTGAGAGACGCGTGAGAACGATAACAGATATGTCCCTGGTGTTACTATCCGCTTTAAGAGCGCGCAATACATCCAAGCCCGCGATCTTAGGAAGAAGCATGTCTAATAAGACAAGATCAGGATGATGCTGCTGCGCTAGCCGCAGGCCGCTTTCGCCGTCAATGGCGGTAATCACTCGATACCCCGCTCTGGTTAGATCCCTCTCCATAAGCGTTCTTACTAATCGGCTATCATCTATCAGAAGTATTGTGTTCATATGTGTACGATTGTTCTGTGCTCTTGGTGACTTACTAGTTCGGCCTCATTCCGATTTAGTACTGGATTTGGTTTGCAGAGATGAGTCGTGGGCTCAGGTGTCGGCTTACCTAATAAATATCCCTGAACCTCATTGCCGCCTAACTTCCTGATCAGCGCGAGTTGTTCCTGCGTTTCAATACCCTCCACAATTACCTGCATGCTGAGGTTTTTTGCCAAAGCGATCAGCGATTGAACCAGGGCCTTCGTTTCGACTCGGGACTCAAGTTCTTTCACAAAGGAGCGATCAATTTTTAAGGCATTAAAGGGCAGCCTCGGTAAATAGCTAAAGCAGGAATATCCCGTCCCAAAATCGTCAATGGCGACACTGATGCCGAGCGAACGCAGCGTTTTCATTGTCTCTGCAGCTCGTTCAGGACCGGTGAGCATTACAGATTCTGTAAGTTCGATTTGGAGAAGGCATGCGGCGAGGCCGGTGCTGTTTAATACCCCTTGCACTTCTTCCACGAAGGTCTCGCGTGTAAATTGCAGGCTGGAAACATTCACGGCAACCTGGATAGGGTCGGGCGAAAAGCGCTGCCAGCGAGCCGCCTCGGCACAGGCGCGTTCCATAATATGTGCCCCGAGAGGAATAATCAGCCCACTTTCTTCCGCAACGGGGATAAATTTACATGGAGAGATACTGCCTAGCGTCGGGTGTGTCCAACGAGCTAAAGCTTCAAAACGAACCAATTGGCCTGTCACTATGTTGAATTCGGGTTGGTAGTGTACGCTGATTTCGCCTCGCGCAATCGCACCTCGCAACTGGTTTTCAAGGCTAACTCGCTCACGAACAACTGAGCCGAGTTCTGCCGTGTAGTACACCATTTGGTTCTTGCCATTTCGCTTGGCGGTATACATAGCGCTATCAGCTTGCTGCAAGAGATCACTCGCTTCAGTACTGTGCTCCGGAAAAATGCTGATTCCGATACTTGCGCTAATCGTGATTTCGTGGCTTTCGATGAAAAATGGTTTCGCGAGCACATCCAGAAGACTCTTTGCTACGCGACCCGCGTCATCTCTGCTCATAAGCTTGGTGAGTACGATTGCGAACTCGTCTCCACCCAAACGTGCTAGGGTATCCGAGTGCCGGATTCTCTCTTGGAGGCGTTCCGCAACTAAACTGAGCAGAGTATCTCCCACCACATGCCCCAAACTGTCGTTAACTAACTTGAAGCCGTCGAGATCGACATAGAGTACAGCGACAATGTTCTGTTCACGTCTGGCAATGGCCAATGCTTGTGCCGAACGGTCCGATAGCAGCCTCCGATTCGGTAAACCTGTAAGTTCATCGGTCAGGGCTTGTAGATGTAGCTTGTCCTCTGCCTTTTGCTTCGCAACATCACGCAACTCTAACTCGGTCAACATATTGTTGAATGCGATCGCCAGCGGCGCGATTTCGTCGCTCTCCGGAACTTTTACACGTCCTGAGAAGTCTTTCTTAAGAGTCACTTGTCTCATCGCGGCTGATAGATCCTGAATTGCTTTCGCTTTCTGGCCGGCTTGCCGCAACGCGGAGGTCTGAAGGAGGATACGACGCTGCAGGAGTATTACTCGTCCGAAGGCAACAAGAATGGTCACAGACAACGTAAGAATGGCCGGGTGACGCAAAGTCCACTGGGATGTTGAATGGAACGCAGGAAACAGAAGCAAGAGCATCGCAGTCGTGAGAGTACATGCAACGGCAATAAGTTCAAGCTTGTGGCGCCCATAGCTAGATTGCGCTGCTCTCATTTCCTGCTCCGCGCCCCCGCTGTATAGCAACTCAAGATTTATCGAGAATTTACAAATGCTAGCAGTGACCTCCTTTCTCCTCTTTTTCGAAACCCCGCTCGATAGTTACTTTTGGAGCTGGGAATGTCCCATTTCGGGAAACAGTGGAGCACATCTAAGTGTGGAAATGCGTTTTGCGAGGAGCAACTCCCTCGGCAACTAGTCAGTCGCAAACTCTATGCAATTGCGGCCCCGATGTTTTGCCTGATAGAGAGCTTTGTCGGCATGCGACAGCAGTTGCTCGAAACAGAAAGATTCTCTCCCGGAAGTACCCGCGATGCCAAAACTCGCCGTGCAATGGAAATGGCCACCAGGAAATTCGAAGCGCGTTTTTTCTAGCTCTGTGCGAATGCGTTCAATCGGGATCAATACCTTGTCGTGCTCCTCTACATGCGTAATGATGGCGATGAACTCCTCTCCACCTAAACGGCCGCACATGTTTGACAACCGCGTGTTAGATCTAACGATTTCCGCAAACGATTTGAGAACTGTATCGCCCATCTCGTGACCATAGGTATCATTGACCCCCTTGAAATGGTCCAGATCAGCCATCACAACCCATACGGGAAACTTGTGCCGTGCAGCAGCGCTGACCTGATGCTTTGCCCAGCCATCCACTGCTCTTCGATTCGGTAGCCCCGTTAATCCATCCGTCAGCGCCATCTGTTGCAATTCATGGTTCTTGTCGAGTAACTGACGATGTAGATCCGCGATCCGTAACCCCGCGCGCACCCGTGCCTGAAGTTCGCCTGGATGAAAAGGCTTTGTCAGATAGTCATCCGCGCCAGCAGATAGTCCTTCTATGACCTGTTCTTTTTCCGTCTGACCTGTCAGCAGAATTATATAGGGATATTGCTCTGGGAAGGTTTGGCGGACTCTCTGGCATAGCTCTGGACCGCTAATGTCGGGCATTCTCCAGTCCGTAATCAAGAGAGCTGGCCTGTACTTTCCAAACAGTTCAATCGCCTTTTGGCCGTTGGTTGCGAACATCAAAGCACACGGTTCCGCACTCAATGACTTCTCAATGAGTTTGCGCTGCAGCGGTGAATCATCGGCCGCTAGAACTGTGGGTTCGAGACTGTCACTCATGATTTACCTCTTATTCAAATTGAAGCTTTATACCTTCCTGCCTACCTTCGTGGCGTTGTTGAGGTTCTTTCTGTAGTTCGAGAGTCGTTAAACTCCCATGTCATACCCCAAGCATAGAGAGCGACAATGATCAATACATCCAGGGGCATACCAGCAACAAGGTATAACGTGGGCATGAACAGGATGCTCTTTCCGAGAAGTAATGCATGTAGCAGTAGCTGAAACGGCAGAAATACAGTCAGGTATGCCATCGTCGATAAAGTCAGGAACGTTTTTTGTACCAACGAGAACGGGAAAATGTAATACGTAAGCAAAAACAGGACCGGGACAATACCGATGAGTCCTGCGCCGGAAAGCAGGAATCCTTTCAGGTAATCCGAAGGGGCATAAGAAAATTGCGCAGGGAAAAGCGCGAAGTATACTAGCGCACTGCCCTGCACAAAGAGCACACATCTTAGTAGATAAACGATTGGTAGGAGCTTCGGGGGCAATAAGAAGGTAACCCCAAACATTGCCAGCACCACCAAGCACGTCGCAGCCCACAGATGCGGAGTCGGCATCTGCGGGTCGAACTCGAAGTACGGTAGCGACATTGTCAGGCCGAAGCTGAAACGAGTTAGGCTGGTTTTCAATGCTCCTTGCAAGGGCAGGAACCGTAGTCCCAAAGTAAACAGTAGCTTCCAGAATTCGCAGATACTCGGTAACGATAAAACCCATCCAACGATGGCGCCCACGGCGGTAGTTACAGAGACCAACATTTCGACAGGACCGAAGTTAAGACGCGCGAGAGCGCGATGCATTGGAATAATGCCACCACGATTACCACGAAATCGACCGCCGTCAGAGTGGTTTGTCGCCGGTTCTAAAGACAAGGATTGCATTCAGAACTCCCTGAATAACCCGAGTGTGCCGCCAACTCGAGTGTAATAAGGGCTGCCATAGTAGTCAGCGACACCGTTTGTTCCCCAGTTTCTACCGATCCACTGCCGCCACGTGATTGTGAATGTCTGACTGCGAAATGAGCTCAATATGTTACTTGGCCCAATGATCTGGTAGGCCTCTTGTCCATAGCTGGCACGAGCAGTTATGTAGTGATGCTTGTTTGTTCCTTGAGTAACAGCAATAAAGCCTGAAGGCGAAAGCACCCCGCCGGGGTTACTCACGTTAAAACGTGCCCCATCCTCCACAATCCACGGCTTCGCAAAATAGTATGTCGTACCGGCAGACAAGCTGCGATCTCGGTGGGGATCCTTCGCCGCATAGTAGCCGAGCCCCAATGTTGTTATGAGCTGCTTGCGCGCCAGCCACTTGTGATTAATAAAGGCATCACCTCTATAGAATGGTAAGAAAAAGCCACCGATACTTGACCCCAATGTAATCGATGCATACGTATTTGCGCTGAAGTTGTGCGTCTCACCGAGAGCACAATAGATCCCCGAGTCCCCGAATTCATGCTGCTCATCGAGTTCTCCGCTCAGAACCTCGCTGCCGGCATTGAGGACACTGCGGGCGTAAACGCCCTGCCACATTCCAAAGCCATTTGTAAGAGAGAGATGCTCGCCCCCTATTTCTACGTAATTTGTAAGCATCTTTTCGGATGAGCCTTCGGGTTTCTGCAGTGAGAGAAGGGCGGCAGTCCTGGCCGGAGGTGCAGCACCAGTATCCTGGCTGAACAGGTGTGGGACCAACCAACACCCGCTGGCCAAGATAATCACACATTGCAGAACGCGTACGTGCGAGTTCATTGCGAAAGTTCTCGAGCTTCAAATGTCAACTTCAGATCAGATTGCGCAACAACCATCCATGCACTGTCCGCTTCAGTGACCGTTGCATTCCCGCTCAGAATTGTTGGCCTTCCGTAGTCTTCCACGGGGAGTTGCCACGCAAAGTGCGCCAGGCTATGTGGATGGGACGCTTCAACTGTCAAGGATCCATTGTGTTCCGCTGTGCGCCACTTTATCTCTTTACGCTGATTCAAAAATTGCGCCAGCTCAGTCATGGTGTACCAACGAAATTCGTGCCTGGCGCGGGCGGCGGCAGTCAGTTGCACCCAACGTTCCACCACATCGTGGTACGGCAAAATGCCCGGAGGATGGAAATACAGCAATCGCGCAACGTGGTTCGCAATTACAAACGCCGTGACGGAATCAAGCCATTGTTCGACTTCCTCCGGCGGATGGTTTTCGGCACTTAGCTCTTCGAAGCCCGCAGCACGATCCAGGTGCAAGATTGGGAACGCCCAGATCGTATGTCGCTTATGGTTCCCACTTTGATACTCCCTTGTAGGACCCATTCCAGAGTCGCCGGTGAAGTAATAGGCAATGAACCCGTGCTGCTCCAACCACTGTGTTACCCACTCAGGTTGATTGCCATTAGGCGCGGAGTACTCCAATACGGCAGTGTTGCTAATTTTCTCCAAAGCAGCTTTGTTTAGAACGAGATAGTTTTGCATCGTTTTTGGGTCGTCGATATCAACGTGGGAAGCAAAGTAATTGTGAATCCAACCACCATGGCTGCCTATCGAATATCCCTTCGTGAGATAGCTTCGCAGTAATGCTTGACCGTTCGGGTTGCCCCCCACGTCAAATCCACCATGATCTCCAGGAACCATCATGTCCGGCCCGGCTGTTACGTGGACTGAGTACGGCCCCTGCTTCAGCAAACCCCAGGACTCCATTTCCTGCATGGGTTTGATCGATGCGTTTGAATCTACATGCCAGTTCAGAACCATACCGCCAATACCGTCAGGAACAGCTAAGAGTCGTGGCAATGCGACCACGTGCACGGCGAAATACTTCAAAAAACCGTGCAGCATCAGCCCATCGGTTTTAGTCTGCAAATACGCAAGCGGGAGATTGACGAACAGAACCGACCCACGTCCATATCGACGCTCTCCAGCGGCTACGCCGGCAGCTGAGCGCAAGAGCACTCGCCCATCAAACGTTCCAGCAGTTACAAAGCAGGGATAATCGAGATCACCATACTTATAGCGGCGCAGGGAAGAGTTAAACGTGGCAGATTGGCTCGAATCAAAAAGCGGGTTCTCGCTTAGTTGGTGAAACGGGTAATACTTTCCTGGCGGTACATCAAGGCTGATAAAAGTAGACTCTGAACTTTTTACAGGGCTCCAGCGGATTGTGTTTTCTCCCAATTCATCGTAGAGCGCATAGGAAATACCTGCCATCGGCGATAAACGAGATTCCCTCGGGGCGTAGGTCTTGTTTGGAAAGAGAGTAGCGGCGTCATAAACCAGCAGAAGTTTCCCTCCATCGGAGACATACCTTCGCAGAGCCAAGATAAACATGTCACTGGCACGACGGTGGATTGTATCGGGCAGAATCACCCCGGCACCCAAAGAATGTCTGAATATCGGACGAATGAATTCCGAATCGTGGACGGTGACCACATGTAGCCCTTCTTCGGCGGCGGCATCCAACCACATCATCGCCAAGGGATCAGACGAACTTGTATCGTCGGGTAACAAAAGGAGTATCTGATCACTGCTAAAGCTCGGCCGGCTATAAGCAATCCATCCCTGCGCGACTAGACCAACAACCACGAAAGACAATGCCAGAATGATGATTCGTGTTCGGCTCATGCTCGACCCCAGACGGAACCTGACTCGCGAGCCCAAAGGGTGCCGAACACTACGACGCCCGCTTGGACCTGAATTTCCGGAGAGCTGACCGTAGTAAGCTGGTGCGGGGTCCCGCAGATTGTTCCGGAATAGAGCACCAGGCTGCGCTCAGCGATAACTGGCCCGTGAAGATTGCACCGGGAGCCGACAATAATCTGTTCCGCCCCAATTACACTTCCTTCCACGATGGCTTCGTTTTCGATAACTAAATTCTTGTTGCTTTTTATACTGCCGATCACGTGTGCGCCTGCCGCGAGGTGTAATTTACCGCGTGCAACGACATTTCCGTGGACCACTTCCCCGGCATTGATCACTACATCGCCTTCGTAGAGAATTCGGTTACCCTTTGTGGCGAGGCTCGAACTAATCGCAGGAGCGCTTACATTTTCTTCGGACGACAAACCTACATCTATCCGTGGTGCGTTGAGCCTTAGGAATCGTGAGCCTGGACGCAGTTCTATACGTTCCTGTGCTGAAGCCCGTCCATATAAGCTGCACCCTTCATGGGCTATTAGCTCACCTCCTGCATGCGCCCACCGGAGCACCGTGCTGTTTCTCCCTAAGTGGATCCCAGCTCCGCCCAAAATCGCACGATACTGGTTTTGATCACCACCTTGAAAATGCCTGCTGGAGTAAATTTCTTTCGCAAAGCTCATCCTCCCAGGACAATTCACGTCCGCCGAGAAGGCAATTACGTAAGGACACTCAGAAAGGCCATGCCGCTTCTGAACTGGTATCTGATCGGCATTTCCTAAGACGAAATAATGACTTCCGTCTGGAAGCACACCACGGGTCACGTCCCCGCAATAACGGGAACGATCCAAGATGGGCTCCAACTCTTTGATCAGAGACGCGAAGCTTTGTGCAAAGTGCCGTATGTCGCCAGCGTGTTGCTGAATTACATGTAGTGGTTCTGCATCCTGTTTATTGCGGAGTTCATGGATTGCGGGCAGCAAAGGCACGCTTAGCAAAGTCGCTAATACCACTACCAATAGGCCTACGAAAAAGTACGCCATGAGGAAGCCGTCCTGAAACGTTCGGTTTTATCCCACTGGAACTCAGCATTGACGAAATAACCATAGATCTGAGAGATGGCGGCTTTTGAGACCGCAGAGATACTGACTACGAAGCCTAGCGCCAGGACCGGGAGAATAGAGAGGCGCTTACGACTACCATCGAGCCGCACGGCCGCGGCTATTTCAAAGAAAGCCGCGAAATTTCCCACTGCGGCATAGGTCGTGACACTAAGGAGAGCAATTAGGCCATGTAGTAGCGCTATGCCGTTATAGAAAAGAATCAGCGCGAGCAGCCAGCCAAGCATCGTAATTGGCGCCATGGCGTAAACGCCCAACAGCAGAGTACCGTCAATCCTTTCGCGTAGCGTGGCTCGATGTTTGCCGAATAGCAGACGCGCGCCATACGCGACCAAGGCTTGATTGTGGCCCTTTGCCCAACGCATGATTTGCTTGATTCGTACAGGCCATACCTCTGGGACCTCTTCATAGCATTCAGATCGGTTCTGATAAGCGGTCTTCCAACCATGCAGTAAGAGTCTGTAAGTAAGGTCCGTATCCTCAGTCAAAGTGTCGTCGTTCCAACCGCCAATGTCCTGTAAAGCGCTGAGTCGCACACCAGCGACCGTCCCACCATGTTGGGGCACCAGGCGTAAATTCATTCGCGCCTGCTGGTCCACCTGATACCCACCTGAACGCTCAAGGTCGAGAAGGCGCGTCAATATGTTTACGCCGCAATTCAGGGGGACAACACGCCCCATAACGCCACCAACCTCAGGATCAAAGAAAGGTGCGACTAACTGCTTTATCAATCCCGCACCGGGAATGTAGTCGGCGTCGAAGATCAGTACCACCTCGGTATGGACCAGTTTCATTGCATCCTTGAGAGCTGCCGCCTTGCCGGGCTTGCCGCTCTTCCGATGAAAAGCGCGAATACGTCCAGGAAAGTCCTGAACGAACCTATCAATGATTTCTCGCGTGAGATCCTGAGATCGATCGTTCACAGGCACAACCAACATCTTCTCTGCCGGGTAATTCACGTTCATCAATGCCGATAGAATACAGGCGATTACTTTCTCTTCGTTATGCGCGGCGACCAGAATGGTTACGGCGGGCCAATCAGCTGTGTCCGTATCGATATAGGGGTGACGCTGGAAGCCGAACAGGCGATTGAATGTGAACCAATAATGCCGCGCGGTGTAAACGCAGATTAAAAACACGATGATGTAAAGTAGGTAAAGCATGCTGTAAGTACCGCGCGCGTACCGCGCGCTTCGACGAGCTTTAATCCTTTCCCGCGGCGGCAGTTGCCACTTTTGCATCTTGAGCGAAGTCGGTTTTACGACGGCGCGGGTACCGCCGTGGGGGTACCTTGAACTCCTGTGTGGCGTCGAGAAGAGGAGTCTTACCGTGAAACCACCGAGCTGCGGCCTCTACGATTCGCTGCGACGCTTTTCCATCACCGTATGGATTTTCTCCGACTGACATGTCTGAATAAGCATCGCTATTCGTTAGAAGAGCAGAGGTTTCGCTAACGATGCTTTCACGCGACATGCCGATAATTTTTGCCATCCCGAACTGCGACGCCTCGGGACGCTCAGTTAGCCTTCTAAGTACCAGAACCGGCTTACGAAATGTTGGTGCTTCCTCCTGAATGCCTCCCGAATCAGTGAGTACAAGAAAGCACCTTTTCAGAAGACCGACGAAAGTGATGTAGTCCAATGGTTCCGTTAGATGAATGCGCTCACTATCGTTCAGCAGCGTGGAAACCGTGTTTCGCACGTTTGGATTCATGTGGACCGGATAGACAATACGAACGTCGTCGTGTTTCGCCACCAGTTCTTTGAGAGCGAGGCACATATTTTCCTGGTCCGCCCCCCACGACTCACGGCGATGAGATGTGACCAGTATCAGCCGGCGGTTGTCGACTGGAATATCAGCCAAAGGCGTACCCTCCCACGTTTCCGGCACATGGCTCAGTGCGCGTAATGTGTCCACGACGGTGTTGCCAGTGACTACAACATGCTCGTTGGGAACTCCTTCGGCGAGCAATTTGTCGCGGGATAACGCGGTCGGAGCAAAGTGGACTCGGCTAAGAACAGAAATGAGTCTGCGATTGCCTTCTTCGGGAAATGGATTGTAAATATCGTGACTACGTAGGCCGGCTTCAATGTGGCCAATGGGAACCTTGCAGTAGTAGGCCGCAACCGCTGAAGCAAATGCAGTTGTCGTGTCTCCCTGTACGAGAACCAGATTCGGTTCAAATCGCCGGCACGCATTTTCAACGGTGTCGAGCACTCTTCCAGTAAGGGAGTTGAGTGTCTGGTTTGGCCGCATCACATCTAGATCGAAATCTGGCTTGATTTGGAAGAACTGAAGTGCATGATCAAGCATCGTGCGATGCTGGCCGGTGTGGACGACAGCCGTCTCGAATTCGTCAGAGCGACGCCGTAGTTCGTGAATGACCAGAGCTAGTTTAATGGCTTCGGGCCGAGTGCCCAAAACCGCCACAACTCGACATTTCATTAAGGCCCCCGACGCGGAATTCGGACTTGTCTTCGTTCGAACAAACCCGAATCTAGCTGCAATACGCTTCCAATGTGCTTTTAATCATAGGGGCAGTTGTTGGCTCTGAAAAATTACGAATGTCATCAGACACACGTAAGTGTTCTAGTTTCGTAACACACTATCGTAATCTGATTAGTGACTTACGCGGCGGCAACCAGCGCCAGTAGCTGGTTCTCCTTGTTGGGAATGCAATAGCGATTTGAGTGCAATCGAATGGGTGTTCCGGTTTTGTAACAGTGAGATGGATGCATACAACTCTCACATCTCGGGCGTCGAATCGTCCATCAATGAAACTGATTTCGGTACGGTGTGTACAACTACAATTTCGCTAGAACTGCTGGGGTGAGGGCCGGGTCTGTCCGTTTCGAGGAGAGCTTATCGATTTTTCCGTTTGGGGCTGCTTTGCTTCTGCTGGGACTGCTAGAGCGGACAGTTGTGCCAGCCAAAACTGCTTCTTTACGGTGTAACCCCACTGTGCGAGCTTCCTATAGAGCGTGGTCTTCCCAATTCTCAGGGATTTTGCGGCTTTGTTCGCATTGCCCTCGAAGTACGACAAGGCACGAAAAATTTCGCGCCGCTCAACTTCTTGCAAAGGCAATATCTCATGATGATCATTCGATCTTTGCCACTCCATCATCAGACTGGCGATAAGTTGCATTTGCTGGGGCGTTAGGCTACGCAACCATCGGCACTGTTCGTGTGCCTTCTCATATAGGAACGCAAGCGCACATGCCTGCACTGTGGCCAGGGGTGAATTCATTCCGCGAGCCTCTGGCCTCTCTGCGCTGCGAATGTAGATTGAAATGGAGATTCGGATGTAAGTTCGCAAGGGGCCAAACGCTTTCTGATGCAGACCGGGTCCTGAATCTTCTCGCCCTGGGCTCGCAGAAGCTCTTCGTGCCGGTTTAGCAGCGTCCTGTGTCGGATGTGCGTAAGGAGCGCCCCCGCCGAAGCACCCATCATGAACACGCCTGTCGAGACCAGGGGATCGACCACTGGCTCCTCCTTCAATCAAATGCGAACGCATTAACCAGAACGTCGACCGAATTCACTTCGATGTTTACCACAGACGTGGAAAGAAACCTTGCACAAAATGTGTCTGTTACGAAAACGGAACACATGTTAATAACCATAACGAACTAAGTCACCCTGCCACCACGGGAAACCCGAAGAAAGAAATTCGGGGTAGGCATTAGTTATTGCCGAGGCAGCCCCCCCGATTATGGGAGGTCAATCGCGGTCGAGAATTCCGCGACAGGGGCACCATTGTAGGATCGTCAGCAGTGTGTTGGTGTTACGAAAACGGAACACACCAAAGCTCAGGCAACCACTGTAACTTTGGCATGACCCGGTTTGCTGGATAAAATCTGGGTTTTCGTCAATGATTCGATGGCGTCCAACTCGTTGTTCGACGGGGGCCAAGCCCTTTCCAGCCCCTATGCACCGCATCGAAACTCGGGAATGGTGGATGTGGGGGTTGGCGGTCACCGTCACTCTCGCCCTCACCGCTCTGATAATCTTCCTCACCTTCTTCGACCATCAATCCGGGGCGCACCAGTACTGGGTGGACTTGAAGGAATCAGCCAGAGGATTAGCGGCCTTGGTGCTGATATTCGACATCTATACGATGTATCAGCACTTTCAACTCCAGCAAGTTCGCCGTGAACTGGCGCAGCAAGATCGGTTGTTTCAACTTATTACCGAGAACGCAGCCGACATGATCGCGGTGGTCGATAACCACGGTCGCCGGCTGTATAACAGCCCCTCATACGAAAAAATACTGGGTTATTCGCAGCAAGACTTGACGAGCAGCTCAGCGTTTCAACAGGTCCATCCCTCGGATCGAGAACGCGTACTACAAGCGGCAGAAAAAGCCCGTTTGACCGGCGAAGGGCAACGGCTCGAATACCGAATGCGACATAAGGATGGGTCATGGCGGATCCTGGAGTCAACGGCAAGCCCTATCCGCAATATGGACCAAAAAATCGAGGGTCTGGTAATCGTTAATCGCGACATAAGCGAACGCAAGCGTGCTGAAGAAATGTTGGAGCACAGCGCTTTCTATGACGGACTCACGAACCTACCTAATCGCACCCTGTTTTCAGATCGGCTGCAGCATGCTGTGCTGCGCGCACGACGGCATTCGGACTATAGGTTTGCGGTGCTTTTCATAGATATTGACGGATTTAAGGTTCTCAATGACAGTTTGGGACACTCTGCCGGAGATGAATTGTTGGTCCTGGTAGCGAGCCGATTGACCAGGAACTTCCGTGATACGGACACCCTCGCCCGCTCTGCACTGTCCGATCCTCAAGCGATCCAGGACAGTTTGGCGCGATTGGGAGGGGACGAATTCACCGTACTCTTGGAAGATGTATTTGCTCCAAGCGATGCGATCCGCGTCGCCCAACGCATTCAGTCCAAGCTTGCCAGTGCATTTGAGGTAAAGGGACAGCAGATCGTCATAACGGCAAGTATCGGGATCGTCTGCAGTTCCAGGTCCTACTCGGAAGCGGAAGAACTACTTCGGGATGCTGAAATTGCGATGTATCGAGCTAAAAAATCCGGCAAGGCCAGATGGGAAGTATTCGACCCAGCGATGCACTCCAGTGCATTGCATCGCCTAAAGTTAGAAACAGACCTGCGACGGGGCATCGAAAACAACGAACTGCTCGTTTACTACCAACCGATAGTCGCGCTCGAAAACGAACATATTGTTGGCTTTGAAGCTCTAAGTCGCTGGAAGAGGCCTGAAGGGTTGGTGTCGCCCGCCGATTTCATCCCTGTCGCTGACGAGACTGGTCTCATCATTCCTCTGAATCGAGAATTGATTCGTGAAGCATGCAATCAGCTGCGAAATTGGCAGTCGCAATTCCAATATGAGCCGGCCCTCACCATGAGCATCAATCTCGCACCGAAACAGTTCGAGCAGCCTGACCTTGCTGCTGATATCAGAGGCATTGTGACAGACGTTGGCATTGCACCCGGCACATTGAGCTTCGAGATTATGGAAACGGTAGCTATGGGAGACGTCGATCGTGCACTTTCGGTTCTAGCCGGCATCAAGGCGCTTGGCTCGCGGATCAGCATCGATGATTTCGGGACCGGTTATTCTTCCTTGAGCCGCTTGCCACGGTTCCCGATCGACATTCTAAAAATCGATCGGACTTTTATCTCGAAGATGACAAGCGACAGGGATAGCCACGAGATTGTGAGATTAATAATCATGCTCGCTCACAACGTCGGCCTAAAAGTCGTAGCGGAGGGAACCGAAACGAAGGAGCAAATCGAGGCGCTCAAAGAGCTCGGCTGCGAAATGGCACAAGGCTACTTTTATTCCCCACCGGTGAATTCTCAAGCAGTTTTCGGTCTTTTGGCCCGCCGTCAAACTCCGGTGTTGCTAATCTAAGCCAGAGATACGAGTTGGGGAGCAACCCGGAGTACGGACCCACCATTTAGCTGGTGGCACAATTCCCCGGTTTCGTAGTCGGCGTGGTATTACGCAACTGGCTATCCAGCCAGGCGTCCAAATCGTTCTGATGTTCTGGGCCTGTGCACTTGAAACTTAGTCCGGTTTTGCCATGCTTATCATCCCAGATCACCGTTCCGATCGCGCGAAGGAGAGAATTTATTCCCGGCAAGGGAAAAATGACCTGAGCCTGATCGCCTGGTGAAAGCACAAGTGGATTCATTAGCGCTATGCCTCCGCTGCTAATGTTTATGCTGGTGCATCTAGCGTCGGCAGGTGAATTCTCCGGGAGTAAAAGGACTGGTAGCCTGACCGCGCAACGAAAATACCGCCGCCGTTCACGTGCCATCAGATCGTAGGCTGCCTGAATTGCCCGCCGAATCTGGCTTTCTTCTACTGGGCGTTCAAACAACAAGTTGGCCCCGCTCGCGAGAGCGGCTTGACGTTGTGTGGCATCCGAAACCAACGCAAATACTACGGCTGTCTTGCTGGACGGGTTCTCCCGCAGTTTTGCCAGGATCTGACCGGCATCCGGAACTCTGTCAAAATCGAGGAGTACAGCTTCGTATTTGATCTGTTGTAGTTCTTCGGTAATGGCGTTCGTACTCCTACTTGGCTGTGCATCGATGCCAAATTCGCGCGATAGCTCCGCAAACGTGCCCACCAACGAATTGTCCGGAGTCACGAGAAGAGCGCGTATCGCGTTAGTCACAATTGACCTCTCTTTGTGCGACCAAGGAAACCTTCTCGAATCTAGCGCAAAGCTGGACAATAGTCATTTCAATTGACATTCTGTTCTGATTTCGTAACACACTAAAGTTTTCGCTATGTCGAACAGCTTGGAGCGACGGTAGTTGACGAGAGCGCGCAAGTACACTTGCAACGCCATTTTCATAGTCTATGTTCTGCGAATTAAAAAGGTTACAGGAAGTGAACAATTGTGGACGATAAACGAGTGTTCCGTTTTCGTAACAAAATCGCACTAGTAACTAACGCATTGCTGTTTTTGTGGCAGATTTTCTAAAACAAAGACTGAAGCACAAGCGCCAATCCTCCCCTCGGATCTGCCGCTTGTGCTTCGAACATGCCGACTCGTGTCGATGCTGAGGCCCGCGCGGTGACACGAGGATGATCCCGCTCATCCACGCCAAGACTTGTGGAAAACTCGGCCTTATTTCCACCGCGCCTCGGAGAACCTCGTAAAAGGTGCGCCAAAAGCCGCTTTCCATACGCGAGGACCGTAACCAGAGCGATAAGACCAGTCACAGAATTTTACTGGCGCATTTTCCAAGATGTGTGACAAGCTTGAAGCAACGAGGGGGCTGGAAGGAATGTTTCCTTCCGCATGAAAGAGAAGTGTATTTAAAACTGGCCCGACCTCGACTTGCCGTAGTGTTGGAGGGGATATGGGCCGCATCCGTAGTTCTGCAGCGAACCGACGACGTACGCCCGGAGAACGTTTGCGTGCCGTTCGTCTGGTGTGCGACCTAAGCCTCCGCGACGTTCATCACCAAAGTGCCAAACTTTCCAAACGACTGCGGAACGAAGATTTCTTGTTGCCACCGAGCAGGCTGCACGAGATCGAGGCCCGAAATGTGACGCCAAGCATTCACCGGCTTTACACATTGGCATGGATTTATGGACACGACGTAACGGAATTTTTGTGTTGGTACGGTATTCCGCAGCAGAACTCTTTTGCGACTTCGAGTTCTACAGCAGATCATTCTTCAGCACAAGTTTAGTTAGGTCGAGCCTCCTATCACCTAATATGTTCCCTTCTCAAGGAAATCGTTCGAACACGGTGCGGTTCCATAGCAATCGGCATTGCCCAGATATGTCAGGACGCAATCGACAAATTATTGTGCGCCATGTGCAGATTTCTGCGCCTCCTCCGTTTCATTGGACAACAGCAACCGGGCTTTCGCGTTGAACATGTCATAGTCCGTAAATAGTCCCCGACACCAGTACGTTTTATGATTTACGGCCTTGGTCGCAAAAGTGACCGGAACAAGGTACTGCTTGCCATCCTTTTTCAGCCGGCCGTACGTCATCACCTGGTTGAAGCCGTACCAGGGTCCGGAAAGGTCAATCGCTTCCGAAATACGCAAGATAGTTCCCGCCTGATCCGTCCAAACTTCGCCATGGCAGTCATAGGATTTATTGGTGGTCTCGAAGCTGCCGAATAGCTTGAAAAGGCAAACCCTGTCCTCGGCATTCGCGACGTACTGGAATACACGCACCATTCGCCCTCCCACGAGGGCATCCGGTGCATGATGAATTTTCAAATTAAGCTCAGTCCCAATCATCAGAGGAAGACGCATCCACTGATCGCCAGTGCTTATCGAACCGTTCAGCCAGAGGCGCGGTAATGGGCTGTCATTGTAAAACCACCTCCCATCGCGCAGCCGACGCCACCGCTGCCACCCGTCCAAGATGACCGTTTCGTATGCGTCCGTTAGATCTGGTTCGCGGTTCTCATGACCCCAGGAGAGTGTTTCGGTTGCCGTGAAGTTCCGCATGGAATCCGCGAGATTTTGTGCGGTTCGCCGCAGATTGAGTATTTCGGGCGACTCCGGGAGAGAGTTCGAAAGCCGTCGCAGGCGCGGCCAGAAGTAGGGCGGATAAAGGTCCGCAGCCATGGGAGAAAGGAAGACGGTTTTCGGAAAGAGGATCGTTTGCAGATAGGGCTGAGCTCGCGCCACAAAGTCGGAAAGTTCCTTCACGGGAACCGCGAACGCCACACGGTCCCTTCCCTCGGCTACCTCGTTCAAGATGCCGACGATTTTCTTTGTCTTGCTGTCAACCACGATGCCACCGCTAGCCCCGCCGCGCACATGATCTTCTTCATAACTGAAAGCAAGCAGACCTTGGCTGTTCTTGCCTACGAACTTGCCGTGCCAGCAAACCAAACCCCGCTTGGGATTCCAGTTGAACGGGTAAGCGTAGATGTCTACTTCAGGGCTGCTCTCCCAGTCCTCGTCGGTCTCAAAGCTAATTCCATGAAATTGCTTGAGAGGATGTCGCATCTCGTATATGGCAAGGTCGTGAGCAGGATTCAATCTCATCGAACCGCCGAACATGAAAGGAAAGCTGCCTCCCGCGAATTTCACGTCTTCCGCCCCAGGGTCGTCTGAGGAAGAATCAAGGTAGCGGTGGGCTGAGAATACCCGCTTAATGAAGACTCGGTCTCCCATTGCCTTAGCGACATGGTAGGTGGTGCCCACGAAGCGGCAGTCATGGTCAAGGCAAAAGCCAGTGCCGAACCTGGTGAACGTTGGCCCGGTGAACGCATGTAGAGGGGCAACATACGTGATAGCGGGAGTGAAATCCGTTAGGGGAAACACGACGTGCTGGGGGTCGAATTCTTGAGCGCGTATCGGGAGTGCTAAGGCAAGTACGAGGAGTATAGGACCCGCAAAAAGATTGCTGAGAAAGTAATAATAATCCCACATGACTGCAATCGACTTTTTGTGAGTTCGATCGCGATGCATACGACTCGCAACAATCTGGTGACTCATCAGCCTGAGATTTGCCCTGACTAGCACGACGGAAAAGCAAGAAGTTTAACGTCCGATCACGTTGCGCGGAATGAAAGATTATTTTTGTTACGAAATCAGAACAGAGGAGGAGGGCAGCCGCGACGTTTTCAGTTGGCTAACACATCCAGAATCCTTGGCGCTTCTCGAATTAGCACCCCAGAATAAGGAGCATCTGTCAACATTTCTCGTAAAGTGTTTAGGGTTTCTGCCGATGGCGGCGATAGGAGGATTCCTATGGAGCAAATTCTCATCCCTGCCGCCCAATACCTTCGAATGTCGACTGACCATCAGCAATATTCGCTGAACAATCAAGACGATGCGATTGCTCGTTACGCCGCCGAACACAGTTTCCAGGTCGTAAAGACCTACTCCGATCCGGCAAAGAGCGGGTTACGACTCAAAAATCGGGCCGGACTCAGGCAGTTGCTAAAGGACGTTGTCGGGGGACAGCAGGAGTTTCGAGCCGTGCTGGTGTACGACGTGAGCCGCTGGGGTCGTTTTCAAGACCACGATGAAGCGGCACACTACGAGTACCTCTGCAAATGTGCCGGTGTTCCTGTTCATTACTGCGCGGAACTATTTAGCAATCACGACGGCGCTATCGGATGGATACTCAAAGCGCTAAAGAGAACGATGGCCGCGGAATACAGCCGCGAGCTTTCCGTGAAAGTCAGGACGGGACAGCTTCGCCTCGCCAAACTAGGCTATAAACTCGGCGGCAGCGCCCCATATGGTCTTCGCCGCCAGTTGCTTAATAAGCAAGGAAAACCCAAACAAATACTCGAATTCGGGGAACGTAAGAGCATCGTCGACGAACGCGTTACATTTGTTCCCGGCCCGCCTACGGAAGTGGCAATCGTTAATCGCATTTTTCGGGAATTTGCCGACGAACGTCGATCAGTCAATTCAATCGCCGCCCGGTTTAATTCGGAGGGTATAGCGTATCTCCGTGGCGCGAGATGGAAGGGAGGAACCATCAGAATTCTCCTCCAGGACCTCCACTATCTCGGTATGCACGTCTGGGGACGCACCACCCAACCGCTGGCAACCCCTATAAGAAGACTGCCGGTTTCGGACTGGATCGTATACGCCAACGCGTTTGAACCGATAGTCCCCCAAGCATTATTCCTTCGCACTCAAGAGGTATTTGCGAACTTCACAAACCGATTGAGCGACGAGGAATTACTTCGCCGACTCAGGCTCGTACATGAGCAGCATGGGAAACTCAGCAGTCGAATCATCGATGCCTCTCGCCTGTGCCCTGGATTGACGACATACGGCAAACGTTTCGGCGGTCTCTTGAACGCTTACGCTCGGCTGGGCTATGAAGCACCTGAACAGCGGGCATATAGCTCACTTCGGCAGAGAGGGTGGACGCTCCGCCATTCGTTTCTCACTAAGGTATTTGAGATTTTCCCAAAGCAATTTCAGCAAGTGAGGACAAACAGGCGATTCAGGCCAATGTTGCGATATTGCAAAACCGGATTGCTTATTTCGCTGACCTTCGCGAGGCGCTGCACGAGGTGTTCGGGGGCTAGTTGGATAATTGAAACCCCAAGAGCGCAGCGGAACCGCACGACGCTTCTGGTGCTGGTCGATATTCATGGGAGCACGATCGAATCTGTTTGGGTATTCCCTAGGTTGCCGGTTGCATACCGTCACATGCGCGTGCGTGAAGGAGATATGTTCATCAGAACGGGCGTTCATGTTCCATACCTTTCCGGGTTAGTGGAAGCAATCGAGACCGTACGCCAGAAGAACAAGCGTTGATAACTGCCGAAATATCGGCACGGTGCCGGAATTTCGGCAGAAAAGCTCGGTGGCAACTCGACAAATCTCTTGCAATTCAGCATCCTCGAACTGGTGTTTAGATTGCATGCTCGGTTGGGCGACTATGATCGACACAATACTTGTCGTTCGATGTCTCTATTGTGATCGCGGATACGAGTTCCTGCCAATGCTCGCATTTAAGGACGGCAGGTTCGTGTGTTACCACTGTGCCCACACGGTTCGTTTCGACAGCAATTTGTATCAGTGCTCTTGCCGACACTGCGTCGAGAAGAGGAGGACAGAGAAGGGGTTCATAACTTTCTCAGCTGGGGCCTTGGCCTTTTCATGACACAAAAAGGTCTTCCTGAAGTCGGCTCTTAAACGGAGACGCACTCCTAAGAGCTGGCCAGGAAAACGGCTCCGCTAACCTAACGCCGTGCCCCCACTCTCGCACCGAAGTCCAACAGTCCTATTATCCATTCCTGTTACGAATCGGGACGATAAACTAGGGAGCATGCGAAATTTGCAACGACTAGGCGCTAGTAAATGTAGGGAATGTACAAAGCTACTGTTGGAATATGAGCACGCTCTTGCACGTATAAATGCGATTGTCACAGGCCGATTTAACGATACATCTGTGAAAATTAGCGCACTACACCATTGGCAGGATAGTCGGGATGCTGCATTTCGGGCTCTACATAGCCATCGTGCGCAGCACAAAAGAAAAGAAGCCGCGTGAGAACCCGCTTCTCCGGCTTCAGTTTTCCCGAGTTCTGCGCAGAATTCCAAGTGCTCTCTTCCACATATCAGCGCGAAGAAAAAATCCTCTGGTGTTCCCCGGAGTGAAAAGCGCAGAGACCAGCGTTTCATCAGATTTGTCGGACGCCGAAAAAGATTTCCTGTCGCACATGAAGCAAGGCTGTCAACCTGAGACGGATTCTCTCGGCGGCAATCCGGTTCTCTACGATCCGAAGGGCGGCGATACGGTGCGTTCTCCATCCGCCAACCGCGGCACCGTCGAGGCGCTCGAAAAGCGCGGGCTGATCGCGCGGGACAATGGCGGGGAGCCGCTCACCATCGCGTGGCGGATGAAAAAGAAGCCGAAGTTTAAGTGCGTCATTTCAGACGGTCAAACAGTTGAGGGGATAGGAGATAGAGACTTTGAAATGACACATCAGTGTTGTCATATTAGTAACGAGCTGACGCTCTTGACGTTGTTGTTGCCGTTGCCGTTGATCCCGGAGCTGCGCGCTCGCTGTCGCTCGCGCCGGGGAAAAAAGGAAGTAGACGGAGCAGTTGATATTGCTGAAATTATGACGGAGCTGAACGCTTCAGTCGACCGCAAATAATCATCAGTTTCCGGGATTCCGATTCGCGCCGTGAGTCAGTCGGAACCACAAAGACACCGAATGACGGTCTCTCATAACGCTGGCGATTGCTAATTGATCCCAGGGGTACAGGTTCCCCGGACATTTCTTAGACCTTCGCACGTTTGGTTTTGCACTAGCTGATGAGGTCTTCTCGCTCGAATCCGCGTGCACTGCATTTGGGGTGGAACTTGGGAATCAGAGCGCGTCGTAAGGCGGTCACGGAATCGCAGATCGATACTCATCGTGAAGAGTTATCGGCGCTCACCGAACTAACGATGAAGCTGAGTCAGGAATTATCTGAATACGGAATAGGCCTCGCCCCTACTCACGCCTTCTCGACTGCATCAGTGGGCAAAGCTTACTTGAGGGCAATGGGTGTTGAACCCATTCTTCAGCGTCAGCCGAGTTTTCCAAATCAATATCTCGGCCATGCCCAAACTGCATTTTTTGGCGGCAGGACTGGCGTACATATTCGAAAAACTATTTGTCCCGTCGTGTGCGTCGATTTCTTGTCCATGTACTCGACGATCAATTGCTTAATGTGCATTTGGCGACTCGTAATCGCACAGGAGCTCCGCGTTTTAGCTCGCCGCAAAAAGAAGGTTGAACGATTTCTGCGGACACTGACTCCAGAAGCACTTTTCAAACCGAAGACATGGAAACAAATGACGGGGTTCGCGAAGGTCATTCCAAACGGCGACATTTTACCGATCCGAAGCCGATATGGCGCAGCAAGCAACGACTGGCAAGTCGGCATAAATCGTGTTTACGCCAAGGACGGAGATGCGCTTTGGTTTTCTGTTCCTGACCTCGTCGCTTCCGTGCTGCTGACAGGACAGATTCCCGAGATCGTCGATGCATTTTTCATTCGGGGCTTCGGAACAACAGCGAAACTTGCGCCAACAAGATTGCTAGGGCTTGTCGATGTTGATCCTAAGCACGATGATTTTTTCAGGGTGATTGTTGACCAACGATTGCGGCTGGCCTCGCGTTCTGACCTTACCGCTGTCCAACGAAAGAGACTCGAAAAGGCGCTGAAGATTCTTGCCAGCGCAACGGGCTACGGCATCTGGGCACAAATGGATCGATTAGAAGGCGACGAAAAGGTAGAGATCACGTGCCATGGTATCGACTCCGAGGCATTTACCTGCAAAGTTTCTAATCCAGATGCTCCCGGAGAATTCTGTTTTCCTCTCCTTGCCGCCTTGATCACAGGAGGAGCGCGACTCATGTTGGCGCTGGTCGAGCACTGCGTCACCGAATTAGGGGGCGAGTACGTGATGGAAGACACGGACAGCATGACGGTGGTCGCGACTGAACATGGTGGATTAGTTCCTTGTCCCGGCGGCCCGTTCGAACTAAGTGATGGCCGCCGAGCAGTAAGGGCTTTGTCTTGGACTCAGGTCGACGAAATCGCGGCGCAATTCCGAAAGCTCAGCCCATATCGCCAGAAATCTCGCTCGATCCTGAAGATCGAAATTGACAACTACGACCTAACCACTGGCGAACAACGACAGGTCTACTGCTTCGCAATTTCCTCAAAACGTTACGCATTGTTCTTGCTGGATGAGAATGGCGAACCAGCCCTGCTCCAAAAGGGCGTAAACAATCCTGAAGACAGGTGGTCAGAGCACGGCCTTGGCCATCTTCGAAATCCTCTCGATTTCGAAAGCGAGGATCGCGGCTGGATTCACACAGCTTGGCTCAATATAGTTCGTAGAGCATTAGGCTTGCCGATTGAGCCTCTCAGCTTCGAACATTTTCCTGCCGTCGGCAGAATTACGATCACCAGCCCCAAGGTGCTGCGAGCAGTCGGAAAGATGAACCGTGGGAAAACGTACAAAGACCGACTGAAGCCATTCAACTTTCTGTTGTCCTGCCACGTAAGGCAATTTGGATATCCATTCGGGGTTGACCCCGAAAAATTTCATCTGGTTGCTCCTTATCAACCAAATCCGCGCCGCTGGGTCAAGATGCCTTGGATCAATCAATACACCGGAGAGGAATATCGAATCACGACCAGAGGCTTTCATGGCGGGCGAGGTAAAGCACGAGTCAAGACGTACGGCGATGTCCTGCGCGAATATGAATTCCATCCGGGATCGAAAAACGCCGATGCCTTTGGCAATCCAAGCGGCAAGCAGACCATCGGTCTATTGCGGCGCAGGCACATTCGCGTTGGTCAAATAAGCTACATCGGCCGGGAATCGAACAGGCTCGAAGAAGTGGAAGCGGGCATCATTCATTTGGCGCAAAGTGTGTACACCGACTATCCCGATCCGCGACGCGAGGAGTGGCAAACCAAAGTATTGCCTGCGTTGAGAAAATTTCCGGTGCGCGTTCTCGCGCGGCTGACCAACATATCCCGTTCGACGTTGACGCGAACGCTGGCAGGTACGAGCCGACCACGCCTACAAAATCGAATCCTGCTCGCGTCAGCTCTGCGGAAAATCGGCGCACTCTGACAAAAGTGGTGCAACGAGGCGAACAGAAGGCGCAAACTTATGCTATCGCCTGTTCTCGTCAGTCATCAGAAGCAATCCCATCTATATCAAACGTGGCGAGTGCTGCTGGCCGCTTTTGTGGCAAAATTTGTGTCGCGTGCCAAGGGCGGAGGCGAGAATGAATAATCAGGCGGCTACAAGACTGGGGAATGCAATGGCTCTTGCACTGGTTCTTTTTACTTTGTGCGTTCCGACCCTTGTGCGAGGGCAAACCAAGCGCGTCGCTACTCCTAATCCGCCGATTGCGACCGCCAGCTCTTGCCCGAGTTGTTGCACGATGCTGGTGAGCGAGCGTACACGAGAAGACGGTTGCTATATTCTCGCGAATGACGCGCTGGACAGTTTGCCGCTGGGTCCGCTCTACTGGCACTTGTACACGTATCCGAACATAGCGGCAGCATCTCAAGCGAAGGAAACATCGACTGAGACCGTCGTCATGTCATTTGGGAAGGCTTGGTTGTTCAACATCGCGCCGGCGGCTTGGAGACCTCCTAGCGGAGAACGAGTCGCGGTGATTGGGCCGCTACCTGTTCCACCAGCCAAAAAGTATTTTGCCCGCTATATGGAAAGTGTGGAGGCTTCAACCGTAACGGGCACCCCGGTCCACACGCATCCGGGCCCCGAGGCTTGGTATTTGGTGAGTGGCGCTCAATGCTTGCGGACACCCAGCAAAACCTTCGTGATCCATGCGGGTGAAACGGGCTTCGCTCCCGGTAATGAACCGATGGTTCTGAAGCCTGCCGGTACCGAAGCTCGCCACTCACTCGTTTTGGTGTTGCACGATGCTTCTCTGCCGTGGCGGGCTAAAACTGACGCGTGGAAGCCTCAGACTGAATGCCCACAATGATTCAATCCGTCCTTCGCGTCCGGTCCATTCACTACCGAGCGCCAAGGTGAAATGCAGATGGTCTGCGGTGAGGGCGCGGCACCACCTTGTCGTGAAAGCTTACGTTTTCCGTCGAGATAACCAGTGAAAAATCGCCATATCACTCACTGAGGCGGATGGGACCGTCAATGAGGATAACGCCTGTTTACAACCGCACTTACGTTGAAAATGACGGTTGCCCGGGCATAGATTAGGCACATGAAAATGATGCGCTGGCTGTTCTGGATGCTGTTTTTGTGTTCGTCACTCTGCGCGGCGCAGACCGTACAGATCAAGCTGGAGTGGGCCACCTTTTCGACACCCATCAAATGGGAATCTCCACCTCCAGAACTGCACAGCAAAATCAAGTCTGGTCTTGTCACAATACGGGTCTTCTTCCCCTCCGGTGACTACGGACAAGTAGGTTGCTATGCAATAAAGCAAGCGGACGGAAGCGTATCACTCTCTCGGGGGGACGGAGATGTGGTAGCAATCGGGCGCTGGCATCAGGAACACGACCAACTGGTAATCACGAGCCGAATCGTCTACCGGACTATAGTCGTCAGAGGAAAGCCGATTCCCGAACCAGAGATAGTAGAAAAGTTGAGTTTCAAAAAGGGGCAATACTGGACAGTGTGGAACAAAGCTAGGCACTACGCTCCATTACGACAGTTCAACGATTGGGGATTCCTTGCGGACTTGATTCGCTGTGATCGAGAGTACTTCGACGGCGAAAAGCACGTAGATGGCGTGCAGCCTTGCATGCCTTCGCTCAACAAACCAGATTAATTGTTGATAAATCGCGATATCACTCATCATCGAGGTCAATGAGTGATAATGCCTGATCTATAAGAGGGGATGTCAAGAACATTGTTCTCCCTCGACCGGAGTGGAGAAGGTTTTTCGACTTCCAGCCCCTGGCCCTATCGGAGTGTTTTGCTTTTTGCGGTCGAGCGGTGCCTCGACTCTTGCCTTGTTCCATCTCTGTTGCATCCTTATTGAGTAGCAACGACGTCGATCGGTTTCGGAAGCTGGCAAGCCGCGGCGGTTGCCTGGTTGGCAACACATAGATCTATCTGAGGCTCGTGGCCTAATGCTTTTTCGGGTTGTCCGAGAGGGTATAGGGATTACACGGAGGCTAAGTGCTCAGTGGGCACTTGGCGCCTACAGGCGTTAAGGATACTCACTCTCGAACCCGAGCGTCTCAAGAACCGATCCACCACTCCTTGAGGAAAAAATCACCGGAGCGTCAGCTCGTTACTAATATGACAACACTGATGTGTCATTTCAAAGTCTCTATCTCCTATCCCGTCAAACAGTTGAGGGGATAGGGGATATCGCATTCCAAAGTTGCCCCCCCTCTAGCCGGTCGAGGGTAGCAATTTGATACTTTTTTGACCCCTTCAAACGAGGCGGGTGACAAATTACACGAGATGCAAGGATCGGAATCTCACAAACGTATTGCCCAGACTATCGTCTCCCACTCTAACCAAATGTGCGGTATTCTGTCCGCACTCTTCCATTTCCATATTCGCGAGACTACAAACCTGCAGCATGTGGCGGCAACGCAGCCAAGGAGAGACTCGCATTTTTTCAAGGAGAGACTCGCATTTTTTAAGGAGCTGAATTGTCGCAGCTTACGGAGCTGATTTCCCAGGCCCGAGTCAAAGATCCGCAGATGGGCGCTGACCTGGAGCGCGAATTCAAAGCCTTATCTTCTCGTCTTGCATTCGGGTTGAATTTCGAGCGACATCGACCAGAAGCTGTTGAATTACCGCAGCGTTCGGTGCGCAGGGGCGACAAGGTTCGAGTATTGCCCCCGCGTGGCTCAACTAAGAGAGGGGATAAGCGACTTTGATCAATCGTCAACCAGTGTGCGCTTCCTTCGTCTTTTGCCATGTCGATGAGTGATATGGGGATTTATCACCAGCCGATCACTAACCGCCGAGTTTGCCATGCGCCTGTCCGCAGACGTTCCGCTCTGGATCGCAAGCGTTGAGAAACGCCAACTCACGTTTTAGGGACAACCCCGACCCTCCAAACACCGTCGAATTTCCGTCAACACACTGCGCGACTCAATTAGTTCGCTACGCTTGCCAAATCGAGAGTCGCACTCTTACTCGTGACCGCACTTCCTTTTGCGGGAAGCGGCCGAGTATTCTGCGTCGTCCCCGTCTCGGCAACGCCAATGATGGAGGTGTCTGCCATGGTGAAATCAGTGCTGATTGCCGACGACCAAGAAGTAATCCGCCACATACTCTGCATGATGTTTGCTGCTCAGGACGATTTCGAGGTGTGCGGAGAAGCGGAGAACGGACAAGAAGCTATCGAAATGGCCGAGATACTCCGCCCAGACTTGATCATGCTCGACCTTTCGATGCCTGTGATGAACGGCATAGAGGCGGCGTGTAAGTTGAAACAATTGGTACCCATGACGCCCATCATCGTGTTCAGCGACTACAGTGATGTATTTTCCGAACACGAAGCCCGTAAAACGGGAGTTGCTGCTCTTGTCTCAAAGACTGAGGAACTTTCAGTGCTGTTGGAGAAAGCTCGTGGTGTTTTTCATCAGATCGCAGTCTGAATATATTCGTGAGTAGCTGGCGCCCTTGACGTTTCAACAAATTCCGTTTGATCCCGTACAGCCTTTCCTGTATTTACAGCAACAGCTATCAATTAAATGATTGTTGGAACCTTGGGAGCGCGCCCCTCGGCGAAATATTCGGAATTGCTGGGAGCTTTGTTTTGTCAAGACCTCTGTACGAGAACGTGCCCGCTCCCGCTGCGAAGCCACTTATTCTTTGCATTGAAGACGAACCCATAAGCCTGCTGCTAAGAAAAAAAGTTCTGGAGCGAGACGGCTACAGCGTCATCGGTGTAACTACTGCACAGGACGCGCTGTCCGCTCTACGAGAGGCTCCGGTGTGCGCCACGATAGCCGACCACATGCTCCGAGGGACGAATCGAAAGTTATTGTTGATAACGGGCGTGGTAATTATCCCTTGAGTTCACGTAACTCCTAGCCTATTCTTATGACAGATGAAAATAGACCTAGCAAATATTCGGGCCAAACTGTCCCGCAGCCAAGAACACGCCCAGACGATCTATGGTGAAATCAAGGCCTGGATAGACAGAGAACCTTACAGTCTCACCAAACAAGTCAATCCAGACTGCACCCGTTATAGTCTCGTTCTCCGTGAGAATGAGCCTGCCCCGTTTAAGCGTTGGACGCTCATTTTCTCTGACGCTCTCAACAACCTCCGCTCGGCCCTCGATTATTTGGTTTACGAAGTCGCCGTTATTGATACCTGTACCATTCCCCCGGCCTTCGAGAGAAAACTGATGTTCCCCTTGACCGATTCCGATGCCGACTTTGACGAAGCGGTACGGAAAAGACGGGTGCTCGGCGATATTAGCGATCCTGTGCGGGCAGTTTTCAAGAGCCTGCAGCCGTACCACCGACCTCACCCAACGCTGCCGCCGCTTCTTTATATTCTTCGGGAGCTCAATAATACGGATAAACACAGGCTTCTCAATTTGGCTTACGGAGCCATTACACAGGGGAATCTTGGCTTGGTAGGCCACCATCCTCCCGACGGCAGGAAATGCCAGACTCTGGTTGCTTTCGGTGAAATCAAAGATGGCACAGAAGTCGCTGCGAACGTTTTTGATCGTCCGACGCCCAATATGGAATGGGATAGGACGGAGATGGAAATTGTAGTTGCGGTATGGCACGGTAAGCGTGACGCATCCGCGCCCGAATTTACTGCTTATACCGAACTTTCTGGCTTGCTCCGCCTGCTGATCAGTGAGGTCAGAACCGTTATCCACACGTTCTTGAAGGACGCTTAGTTCTGACAAGTCTACGCCACTTCCTCTTTTTCTCCATTCTTGGTCTGATCTCGATACGGCTAGCACGGCAGTCATCGGCGTACAATTCGCGGCATTATGAAAGAAGACATGATTCGAGCTATGGCAGAGCAGGCTTATTCAATGCACCTTTTAGTCAAGACGTTGCGCGAACGCGGCGTTTTGAAGGAAGGCGAACCGATTCAATCTTGGAAGGATGCGGAGTTCCAGGAATTCTTGCGGGATTACGCGGGGAACTACTTCCCCGGCGTGGCACTCTAGTCCCTTCCCAATATTCTATTTTTAGCGTCGTGGTAAAGTGGTGTTGTATGGCGACCATTCCGAAACTCTTACGTCCTTCCGCTGAAGTGCAAGCTAAAATGCGTCCACTGGCGAAGGCTTCATTTGAGCAGGTTTTGAGGCGCGCGGCGAAGCCAACTCAGCGGCACGCTTCAAAAGCGAAGTAAAAATCAAATTCCCCTGATCTCTCCGGTTGTATCTGTACGAATACTCATCCAAATAGCTCTGCAAATATTTCTGCGAAACCTGATGATAGACTCCGCCGATTCCGCGCTTCACTAACGACCAGAAGCCTTCAATCGTGTTCGTGTGAATATCGCCCATGACGTAGACCTTAGAGGCATGATTGACGCGGTGATGCTTGTATCCATGCTGCATTCGGTCAATTCCTTCGTAGGACGGGTATTCGTCAGTAAAGACGGTGCTTTCCGGCAATACCTTCTCTTCCACGATTCCTAGCAGCGTCTGCTTTGTAATATCTTTCGTGGCGCGAGCGAAAACAAGTCCATGCTTGCGTTCTACGATTCCAACTACGGGGTCTTGACCTTATCGCCACGTATCGGACGCCCACCGCGCCCCTTGCGCTTTCCACCCATCATACGTCTCATCCATCTCCACCGCTTCTCCCTCCAGTGTCACATCTTCCGAAACTAGAGTTCTAATCTGACGGAACATGCGCCAAGCGGTTTTGTATGTCACTCCTGTTTCGCGCTGAATCTGTTTTGCTGAAATTCCACAGCGCGTAGATGCCATGAGATACATTGCGTAATACCAAAGCCTCAGCGATGTGCTGCTGTGCTGAAAAATAGTTCCTGCCATTGGCGAAATCTGAGTCCCGCAGTAATCACACGAATACACCGGACGCCCAACGATGCGATGGTGCTTGCGATCTTTCTTGCACTTCTCGCAATAGGCAATTCCACCGGGGAAACGCTGCTCTTTAAGGTGCTCAAGGCAAGCGTCATCGTCAGGAAATTGCTCATTGAAATCGTTGATTGTGTACCGCAAGTGCTTTGGAATTGTTTGTTTGCGGTTCATCTTCTTTCCTCGATGAACCTACTTTGCCATATGTTCTACGTGATGTCAAGGGATAATTACCACGGGCGTTATTACTCGTTGATCTGAAAGCGAATATTTCCGACGCTGTCGCGAAGATGCGGAAAAAATGCCGAGGTGAGAAGAGATAGGTTTCGGATCCGCAAGCGAACAAGATTCTGCCGCCCCGAAGACGCGGCGTCTGCGCTGATTACGCATCTCTTGAAATTTCTCACCCGCTTTCAACAAATTGTGGAAACCTCTGTAAAAATTACACTTCTCCTGAATGGCGATGTGGCTTTCAATAACAGAGTCAGTGGAACGCTCACTGGCAACGCCAAAAAGGAGCAGAGATGGTTATTCAGAGGACTACGCCACCACATACGAAAGAAGCTGGCTTAGAAGGTTCCGGTAATCTCGCCGATCTTAACGAAACGGCCCCCGAAATTGCCGCAATCCGTTGGGACGAATTCCCGCACGGCGAACTTCGTCTACAAGTCCATTCCAGACTAAGACGAAATGCTCTTGAGCACTCCGCAGATGATTCTCTGCGGCACATTCTAAGACGGAGGCTCTCCCTATTTGACGTGAGCGATCATCATCGGTTTGTGGAACTGGAAGCACGGAGATTGATTGAACACCTTCGCTGCGTGCGAGATCGATATCAAGAATTCGTCGATAAACATCGGTGCCACCCAGTAATGGAAGCTCATTGGGTGGTCTTGCGGTGTGCGGTCTTCCCAACAGCGATAGAACTCTTGCAGGGGCGAGTGATGGAATATGCGAAGCTTACCAGAATGCCGGGACGCGACCTGTCGCTTTTTTACGGTATTCCGACCCGTACTTGCTATCGCGACTTCAAGGGCTTCCGGCTGATCGGTGCACCCGATCTAAATGACAATATGAGTGCCTCCGAAGAAGAAATCAAATCGCTAGGGCAGTTGGTAAACGAAGACACGCTGCTATGGTTTCGAGACATTGAGGACGGCGGCGCTGTGGGTGTTCCATTCGGGGGCGGACCCTTCGCCATTGATGACTGTTCCGGAATGCGTAATAGCTTTTCTCTGTGTGGTTCGAGAGTCGGAATGACCCTCCCCCAATGGTTGGAGGTACGAAAAAGCCTTTGGAATGGATGCACCGCTTGGACTGATGGTCTGTGCAGCCTGTTCGGAGCCGTCCAGGAGGAATTGTTGTCGCAATGGAGCGCTTTACCTTCAGATAGCTTGGTCCGAGAGCTGGAGACTTCAGGCCAGGCATTGTCGCCGGTCGTAGTTCCGCTCGAATTGGAATTACCCAAGCGCTTGGAAAGAGGAAAAGACTGCGAAGCATTGGCAAAGGAAATCGGCACGATTAAGCACAAACGAACCCGCGGCGGCTTGACTGTCGATGAAATCAGGCGGGAGTGCCCGTTTTTTGCGATTTGGAAGCGAGTGGAAGTTCTTTCGGACGAGGACAAAGATACGTTTTTGCACCCCGGCAGATGGGAACCGGGTTATACGAACCTGCTGTTGGGGAAACTGTATGCAACCGCTCGCCGTGATGTTGCGCCAGCAACAATAAACACGTGGCGAAAAGAATATCGAGCATATCTGAAGTGGCAGAAAGAGAATCCCTCGAAAGCCGCTAATGATTTCGTTTTGGAACTGCAACACCGCAAGCGGAACTACAGAACGAAATTGCAGTTGACTTAATTGTCTTCGCTTCTGCACACCATTGCACTCCAAAAGACCCCGCGTTGCACACCGCCAGCACACCGAAAACACGGCTGCATACTTTGGGTCATGAAAGACGCCAAGACAATCCCACAGCCACTTGAGTGGAAATTGCGAAGAATTGCGGCGGGAATCCGACAACAAGACATTGCGCTGCGGGCGGGGATGAGCACAACCCGATATTCCGCTATAGAACGTGGTGAGAAGGATCCCTCAGAGTTCGAAACCCGCCTCATAAATCAGTTTCTTCCTTCTCTTTTACTGCCACCAAATGGTCCGATTGAGGGGGAAATGGAATGAAGGGAGGTGTTCGGGCTGGCAAACTGTCAGGTATTTCGCGTGCGGACCATCGATTAAGTGCTCAGTTAACGAACCCCCGGAAGCGACACCCAAACTATCGACTAGTCAAACTCCATCGGAACTACTCGGTAGACGAGATCGCTCGTTTGTTCAGTATTCACAAGAACACCGCCAGAATGTGGATCAGAGGCGGCCTCCAAACAATCGATGGTAAACGACCAATACTGATCCTCGGCCAAGAGCTAATACGGTTTTTGCGAAACCGACGTGCGACCAAAAAACAACCGTGCCTTGCAGGAGAGATGTTTTGTCTCCGGTGCCGACAACCGAAAGTGCCGGCGGCCGGCATGATCGAATACCACCCGCGTACCGAGACGACGGGCAATCTGACTGGCTTATGTCCAGATTGTCATACAGTAATGCACCGCATGATCGCCAAGGCCCAGGTGCAAGCTTTTCGCGAAAAAATGGACGTTTTATTCCCGCAAGCACTACCACGATTAAGAGAGATTATTCAGCCCAGTCTAAATAGTGACTTGAGAGGAGAGGCCTAACAATGACGATGCACAATCCCACGAATGAACGGATTAAGCATAGATATTTTGAGTATTTGAAGGAGGCCAAGAAATACAGCGAACAGACAGTAGATGGTGCTGCGAAAGCCCTTTATAGATTTGAAGCCGATAACAGCTTTAGGGACTTTAAAACTTTCCGGATCGAACAAGCGATTGCCTTCAAGAGACACCTCGCTGAGCAGAAAGCCCTGCGCTCGGGAAATCCATTGAGTAAGGCAACCCTGTATTCGACACTCAGGCACCTGAAGGGTTTCTTTTCCTGGCTGGCCGGCCAGCCAGGCTACAGATCGCGCATAACCTATTCAGATTGCGAATATTTCAATTTGTCCGAGAAAGACATCCGGATCGCCACTGCACGACGTGAACAAAAATCCCCAACTCTAGAGCAGATCAAGTACGTAATTAGCCACATGCAAGGAAGTACAGAGATAGAAATGCGTAATCGTGCTCTGATCGCATTCACGATTCTCACTGGTGCACGGGATCGGGCAATCATATCCATGAAGCTCAAACACGTTGATTTGACATCGAACAATGTTACTCATGATGCAAGAGAAGTTAAAAGTAAGTTCAGTAAGACGTTTACCACTTTCTTTTTCCCAGTTGGTGATGAAATTCTCACGATTTTCGTGGAGTGGCTCCGCTTCCTCCGCGAGAGAAAACTATGGGGTAACGACGATCCGCTCTTTCCCGCAACACACATTGCAATAGGCAGAAGTCAACAATTCGAAGCCTCGGGTTTGGAGCGAGCCCAATGGAGTACTGCTGCTGCGATCCGTCGAATCTTCCGCGAAGCGTTCACTAAAGCGGAGCTCGCTTATTACAACCCGCACAGTTTCAGAAATACGCTGGTGAAACTCGGGGAAGAAGTTTGCCAAACTGCGGAGGAATTTAAGGCTTGGAGTCAGAACCTCGGGCACGAAAAAGCTTTGACAACCTTCCTGAACTACGGAGAAGTCGGATGCCATCGGCAAGGAGAAATTATTCGAAACCTTGGCAAACCACGACCGTCCCTGGCGCAAAACCCCGACGAATTTGCGGCTGCGGTCGCTAAGAAATTGCGTCAGATGCCACCAGATACAACTTTGTCTGAGGTGAGCACCTTGGAACGAGGTGATTGACCTATGCACGAATGGCTAACGCTTAAAGAAGCCGCGGATTATCTTAAGGTTGAGCGCCGAACACTCGCGTTGTGGGCACGCCAAGGGAGGGTGCCGGCTCACCGACTTTCAGGTGTCCAACGCTGCATTTGGAGGTTTCTGCGACACGAACTCGATGCTATGCTGCTTGCGTCATCCGCTGTCTCTGCTGAAAAGGAGGCAGCTTGTTAAGAACACAGCGACATGCAGTTGGGTCTGTCCGCTTCGATCGAAGACGCCGGACCTGGAACTATCTCTACTATGACGGGCCAACACGCCGGTCAAAACTGATTGGAAGCAAGCTAGAGTACCCGACAAAAGCAGCAGCTTGGAGACAGGTCGAGCGCCTGCAACTCGGGAAACCAACAACCCAAACCGGAGAGACAGTGCGAAACGTAATCAAACGGTATGAAGCGGAGCGAATGCCGTCACGCCATTCAACAGCACGTGTATATCGCTCTTTTTTGGATACTCACATAGTACCGAAGTGGGGAGATATCCTCATTCAAGAAGTGCAACCCCGTCCGGTGGAATTGTGGTTGCGCAGCTTGAATCTTTCACCAAAATCCAAAACACACGTTCGTAGTCTCCTGCATTCGATCGTGGAGTTTGCTATGTGGGCCGGACTGATGCCGATTGCTCGCAATCCAATCTCTCTTGTCCGAAACAGGGGCGCGGTGCAACGGACGCGTATGGCGCGGAACCTCAAGGTTGAGCAATTTCACGCCTTATTAAAGGAACTGCATGAGCCGTTCGCGACGATGAGTTTGCTTTGCGTCTGCCTGGGGTTGCGCATCTCTGAAGCTCTTGCGCTACGATGGTCGGACGTTGACTGGTTCGGCTCACGTCTCAGCATTAAGCGCGGCATCGTGGAGCAAATCGTCGATGATGTTAAGACGGAAGGCTCCGCGAAAACCTTCCCACTGGTAAGCGAACTTTTAGGTCGGCTGAAAGCCTGGAAGCAAGTATCCGAGTTTTCAGGAGCCGAGGATTGGATTTTCGCCAGCCCGGTCAAAATTGGGAAATTGCCGTATTCCTATACTGGTGTATGGCGAGAACTCGATCGCGCGGCGAAAGCCGCGGGTATCGAACATCTAGGCACCCACGCGTTCCGGCACACTCACCGCACATGGCTTGATGTGGTTGGGACGCCGATAGCGACGCAACAGAAGATGATGCGTCACTCCGATGTCCGCACCACCATGAATATTTATGGGACCGTATTTGACGATTCGATGATTACCGCCAGCGGCAAGGTAGCGCAGCTTGCTTTTCCTGTCAACGGAGCGCAAGCAGAGCGCAGCGACCTCTAAGCCGTTGAAAGATTGGCTCCTCAGGTAGGACTCGAACCTACAACCCTCCGGTTAACAGCCGGATGCTCTGCCATTGAGCTACTGAGGAGTAGTGTGATGCGGGACTATTCAACATAATAGCATTGCTTTTGGCCGCGGACACGCTGCGTCCGGCTGGTCGTGCGTCTCCCGTCCTGCGTCATCTCACGGGTCGTGTGCTTGGCAATTTCTCAAGTTCACCACTGAGCCAAATTCCCGCGCCGTTCCGCCGAGGACGCACCGCGAATCACGCACCACGCGACGAATGCTCACCTCAAGTTCATCACCAGCAACCTGGGTTCGGTCATGTCTTCGATCGCGTAACGCAAACCCTCTCGCCCCAGACCTGAGTCTTTCACTCCGCCGTAAGGCATGTGATCGATACGGAAACTGGGAACGTCGCCTGCGATCACACCGCCGACTTCGAGTTCTTCATAAGCTTGGAAGATACGGCTAGCGTCGCGAGTAAAGACTCCCGCCTGCAATCCGTAAGGCGATTCGTTGATGCGCCGCAAGGCTGCGGCAAAATCGTCGTATGGCTCGAGGGTCACAACCGGCGCGAAGATCTCTTCGCAGTTCACTTTCATGTCGGGGCGGGTTCCGGTCAGGACGGTCGGTTCGAGAATCGAGCCATGACGCTTGCCGCCGCAGAGCAGAGTTGCGCCGTCCTGCACGGCTTGCTGCACCCATTCGCCGGCGCGAATGGCATCGCCTTCGCGGATCAGCGGGCCAAGGTCGGTGGAGTCGTCGAGCGGATCGCCAATTTGGAGCTTGCTGACACCTGCAAGCAGCAGGTCAGTAAATTTTCTGAATGCGGACCGCTCGACCAGGATTCGCTGCACTGAGATGCAGGTCTGACCGGCATAGCTAAAGCCGCCGGCAACGCAGCGCTCGGCGGCCCAGGCGAGATCCGTGTCGCCATGAACGATGACTCCGGCGTTGCCGCCGAGTTCTAGCACGACTTTTTTCTTGCCAGCGCGGCGCTTGATCTCCCAACCAACAGCCGCACTTCCCGTGAAGCTGATGAGCTTGATGCGGTCATCTTCGATCAGCTGGCCCGCATCGTCATTCGAAAGCGGCAGCACGTTGAAGGCGCCATCCGGAAGACCGGCCTGCTCGACTGTTTCGGCCAAAAGCAGCGCGGTGAGCGGCGTTTGCGGCGCCGGTTTCACGATAATTGGACAGCCGCTGGCGATTGCGGGCGCAACCTTATGCGCAACCAGATTCAGCGGAAAATTAAACGGAGTGATGCCAACAACCGGGCCGATTGGATACCGCCGCACTATACCCCAGCGGCCGGATGTGAACTGCTGCCAATCGAGCGACAGATATTCGCCGGGAATACGCGTGGTCTCTTCGGCAGCGACCGTGAAGGTGAAAATTGCGCGTTCAACTTCGGTGCGCGCTGCTTTTAACGGCTTACCCGCCTCCTGCGCGATGGTGCGCCCGAATTCTTCTTTGCGCGAAGTGATCTGCTGCGCAATCGAGCGTAAAACGCGTTGGCGCTCGAATGCCGGCAGCCTTCGCGTGCTTCCCTGGGCGAGCGCCGCAGCTTCGATGGCATGTTCGGCGTCGCGCCGGTTTCCCTGAACAACTTCGGCAAGCGGCATTCCGTCGTACGGAGCGCGAATCTCGACTGGGGTTCCCTCTTGTATCCATTTGCCCGCGAGATAAAAACCGCGCGTGCGGACCGGAGTTGAAGTCATCTGCGCCATCGCCGCCTCCGAAATCCGATTATAGGCAAGAGCAGAGTTGAATGCGTGACACACAGCACACCATTGGGCCATTCGTTGTAGTTGGCGGCGATCTCCCGATTTTTCTCTACTCTCCGGTTAAAAGCTTCTGACGGATAGAATTGTTCCTCGACTGTGTTGCCCGACATCCATTTGCGAACTATTGCCGAGGTCTCGGAACTAATCCGAAAACGCGAGTTGTCTTCGGTTGATCTTGTTCGCGAATGCCTCAGCGCGATCGAGCGTTTGAACCCCACACTCAACGCCTTTATCACAGTCACTGCAGACTCCGCGCTTGCCCAGGCAGAAGAAGCGGAGCGAGAGATCGCATCCGGCAGTTGGCGCGGGCCGCTGCACGGAATTCCGATCGGCCTGAAAGATTTGATCGACACGGCGGGCGTGCGGACGACGGCCGCAAGCGCAATTTTCCTCGATCGCGTTCCCACCGAAGATGCGGAAGTGGTTACGAAGTTGAAGGCCGCGGGCGCGGTGCTGATCGGCAAACAGAACCTGCACGAATTCGCGTACGGCGGGAGTTCTGTGATCAGCCACTTTGGTCCAGTGCGAAATCCGATCAATCCTGACGTCATTGCGGGCGGCTCGTCTGGCGGCTCGGCAGCCGCAGTTGCGACGGGCATGTGCTATGCGGCAATTGGAACCGATACCGCGGGCTCCATACGCGAACCCGCGGCGCTGGGTGGAATTGTTGGCGTAAAGCCAAGCTATGGGCTGGTGAGTACTCGAGGAATTATTCCGCTTTCTGAGTCGCTTGACCATGTCGGGCCAATGACGAGAACGGTTGAAGACGCGGCAATTGTGCTCGATGCAATCCAGGACCATGAATTGTCAAGCAGCTATCGGAAAAACCTGAGCAACGATATTCGAGATTTGTCGGTTGGCGTTCCGCGAGAAATCTTTTTTGATGATCTGGATTCCGATGTTGCCGCGGCGGTCGAAAACGCGGTCGATTGGTTTGCGGCACAGGTTAAAAACCTGCGCAAGGTGAATTTGGGAGTTGACGCCGACCGCACGGCGCAGAAGTTCGAGGCGTACGCTTATCACTGCGAGATGGTCACCCGTTCACCCGAGTTGTACCACCCGGAAACGCTACGGCGCATTCGCACCGGGGAAGAAATTACTTACGCACAGTACCAGGCCGCGCGACGGGAGCTCGAAAAGATGCGGAAGGAGATCGGCGCGGCTTTCGCGGATGTCGACATCATGCTGACGCCCACGACTCCGATTCCGGCGCCGCGTATTAACGATCTGCTCGAGGACATCTCGCGTCTCCGTCCTGCGGAACTCGTGCTCTTGCGCAACACGCGGCCGCTCAACGTTTGGGGATTGCCGGCGATTTCAATTCCGTGCGGAGTGACATCGAAGGGACTGCCAATTGGATTGCAGATTATTGGGCGACCCATGGGAGATGACATCGTGTTGAGAGCTGCGCACGCGTATGAGCAGCGAATTCCTTCGTGATCCTTCGTTGCCCTTTGTGGTTAATAAAAAACAGAGACCAACCACGAAGGACGCAAAGGTACACGCAGGGAACCTGTGAACTCTGAGAACTTAATCCACGGTGTGCACATCTTCCGGCAGCATCATCACGAAGTCACAATCCTTAGTGGCCTGCGAGCATGTAAGCACGCCGCGACGCAGAATCTTCGTGGGCACGTCATCGGGAAACGCGAAGTCCACTTTGGCGCTGCGCAAGTTTTCAGTCAGTGGTTTTAGCTTCTCTTCGCCGTTGATGAACTTGGCGGCATCGATCTTGGCCGCGCCTGAATTCGAGCTTACGATCACGAAGAACTCGGCGCTGCCGCCAACCGGGGCAATTTTGCCCAAGTCGAGTGTTCGAAGGGCCTGCAGGTCAGGCTTATGTTGTTCGACGGCTTTGGTCGCATTCGTGTCTCCACCAACCAGCGCAGCCAACTTCCCTTTTGTCTCAAGAGCGGGCCGAAGCCCTGACAAAGATTCGGCATAAACTTTGATCGCTTCTTCTTTGTGGCCACGCTTTTCGCAAATCTGCGCCAGGTGATCTCCAACCTCGCCATGCTCCCCGAGTACCCACGCTGCGTTCACATACTTCTCAGCTTTTTCCATGTTGCCGCGAGCAAAATAAACCCATCCGAGCGTGTCCCAATCGGCGTCAAGCGAAGAAACCAAGCCGAGATCGCGGTCGGAGAGCTGATCAAGCGAGAGATTTCGCAGCGAATTCGCAACCGCGGTCACGGCCGATTCGGCGTACTGCTGCGCACGATCTAAATGCGCTTTCTTTAACGAAAGCTGATATGCAATGTTGTTCCAAACTTCGGGCGTGGCGGAAATTTCGGTTGCACGATCGAAGGCCGCGAGAGCCTTGTCATCCTGACCGAGGTTTAAATACGCATCGCCCAGGCTGATCTGCAATCCGGCGTCATCTGACTTGAGCGAAACCGCCTTCTCAAGTTCCGGAACAGCTTTGTCGTATTCGTGAGCTTCGGCATACATGCTGCCGAGCGCGGCATGCGCGTACTCGCTGAGAGGGTTGATTTCAAGGGCCTTGTTGAACGCAGCTGCGGCATCGTCATACTTGCGCGCGGTCGTGTAGGCCCAGCCGAGCGCGCCATATGCGTACTCGTCATATGGATTCAGCTCAGCCTGCTTCTTGAACGCGGCGACGGCGTCGTCGGTGTGGCGCTCAAGCATGTAAGCGCGACCCAGGTCCATCCATGCAGTTTTGTGCTTGGGATCGGCATCGACCACCTTCTTGAAGAGATCGATCGCAGTCGTATAGTTGCCGCGATCGAACTCAGCTTTGGCTGCGTCGTAGAGGTCATCGCCTTTCAAGTCCGCAGAGAGGGTAGGCGTACCCGCCGCGGTGCTATCGATAGAAAGATGTTGCGTCGCGTCGGTAAGCACGGCCCGACGAAATGCCAAATAATCGCTGGCGCGCGCTGATGGCAACTCGTCAATACTTGTCACCAGTGTGCGTTCCGCGGTGAACACCGTGCCCTCAACCTTGTAGCTGGCTTCATAGTGCGCGTAATCGCGCTTCATCGAGAATGGGAGCGGCGCACGTTCGCTGTATTTCGCAGGGAATTCGAGCTTGAGCCGATAGGTGTATTCGAGCGGCGAACCAACCTTGATCGGATCGGGATCGTCTTCATCCGCGTCAGCCATGTTTAGTTGCGAGAGTGGTAATACGAGATCCGATTTTTTCTTCGCCCAATCCAGAAAATTCGCGACTTCAATTTTGTAATCCAGCCTGAAGGGTTCGTGGGTCTCAGCCGGATCGCTCACGTTGAGGTCTGAAACTTCGCCGGAAAGCCCGGCCAAAGCGTTCATCTGCTTTACCCAGTCTGACCACTTATTGCGGGGCACCCGGCGGAACAGCATGCGCATGTAGAGCTCCGTATCTCCGCGAAGCTCATATTTAATGTGTGCCGTAAGTTTGCCGAACTCGTTGACTTTGCCGTCGATCTCAGAAAATTGACGGTTCCGCATCGGCGGATCAGCAGGCGTCTTCTCGAGATGGGGCGTGCCATTCTGCGGAATTACCAAGGCCTCTTTGTCGCGCAGCACCGACGCAAGCAGCCGGAATGGCGCGACTTCGGTTGTCGTGTCCATCCAGATTTCGTCTTTACCAAGCGGCACCATGGTAAATACGTGGTCGAACTGTTCCGGCGAAGGAATGTCGGGATCGATCTTTCGACTCGAATTAATCAGAACAGACGATGCGTGGTAGCCGGCGGCTTCAAGCAAAGAAGCCAGCAAAGTGTGCTTGTCCTTGCAATCGCCATAGGCGTTGTGGAGCACGTCAGAGGCCGCGTGCGGCTGGAAACGCCCAACGCCAAAAGACAGACTGATGTAGCGGAAGTTCGGGCCAACATAGTCATATAACGCTTCGATCTTGTCGAGATCGGTAGTCTTGCCCTTGATCAGCTCGGCGGCTTTGGCGCGAATCTCATCATTTGGCTGACGGCGATCTTTCTCCAGCGATGCGTACCAGCGGCCCATCTCCTCCCAGCTGGAGAAAGTTGTCATCTGCACCGCAGGCGGCTCGGGTTCCTTCGAAGTCCTCTTCTTTTTGTCTTTGTCCTTTTTGTCTTCGTCTTTGTCGACGTGCGAACTGGTCCAGGTGTAGATCCGGCGTCCATTTGCGTCAGAAATTTTCGGATCGTCTCCAGGTTTGGTTTTGAGCTTGATTGCGCGATCTTTGGGAACGTCGAGCACGAGCTGTTCGTCGAGCACCGTTCCGGATTTCGCGAAGTCGTACTCCATCCAAAATTGGCCTGAAGCGAGCGGGGTTTGTGTAATGGTGACGTAGTCGTACTCGAGCTCTTCGCCCGGCCGCAGCCCAGGAACGGTAATGTGTTTTTGACGGTAATCGGTGTAGACGGGGGCCTCACGCTCAAGCGGAATGCTTAGGTCCTGCACCGAGTCGGCGGGAGCGGTGACCGTTGAGCCGTCGAGCTTAATCACACGGACATACGGAATCTCAACTCGTTCGTTCGCGGAGTTGTAGCCGAGGACGAGTTGCCCCCACTCTTCGACTCCGGCTTCGCTTTGCACCTTAATGCGCGCGTAAAATTCGCGCCGCCCCGTGCCGTCGTTTTCGAAGCGATATGAACTGTGCAGCTTTTCAATGACGAAGGCTTCCTGTGAATGATCGACGGCGGTTGCGGGCGCAGCAGTCGCGGGTTGTGCCGGGACCGGAGTTGGCGCGGGCACCTGCGCAAGCAGGGTGGAAGCAAGCAGCAATGGAAGGAAGACAAAACGGCGCAGAAGCATAGGTACTGGGCAGTTTTTATTCTATTACGGCGAGAGAAGCAAGTTACATGAGGGAGACTAAATTCGGTGTGCGGGTCCCCCCTCAGGGTCCCCAGAATGCCCGATTTTGGCGCTCTGGGGTGACGCCCTTGTCGCGAGTTCTTTGCGACAGGGTGGCGATTTTGACGTCTGGTCTCCGGGCTCAACACCACGCGGGCGAGGGCGCCAGCGCCACATGGACCCTACTGCCCTGACATCGACTTATCCATAAATGCTGCCTGGTCGCTCTTCAGCTTCTTAAGGCTATCCATCGGCAGATAGGCCATGTGTCCCGCATCGTAAGTCGCATAGGAAATCTGACTGCGGTATTTCGACGGCAAGTCCAGATGATCCATCGTGTAGTTGGCCGCGTAGTACGGAGTCGCGAGATCGTAATAACCCTCCATCACGAGCACCTTCAGGAAAGGATTACGAACCAGCGCGACGCGCAAGGCGCTGGCGGTATCCGGGAAGCCGTCGCCTGCGGACCCCCAGTCCCACTTCGCATTTAGGCCGGCTTCGCGGGCGAACACGAAATAGGGCATGTCGACTTTATAGCCGAGCTCGTTGCGAACGTAATTGTTAAACACAGAATTGAACGGCGGCAGAATGTTCGCTTCCGTCGGATCATAAAAAGGCGTGTCCATCAGGCCTTGCGGGTCAGGGCCGGTGAAGCGGCCATCCAGGCGGCCTACGCGTACTTTCTGGTCGATCAACAAATAATGAGTGAACTTCGGCACGTCAATGCGGAGGTTCGCCTCATCGATCACCTCTTTGCTCAGTCCGGTGTATCGCGCCATGTTGTCGATGACCTTCTGCCGTTCCTCAGGTGACATTGCGTCGCCCTTCGCCAGCGCTTGGGCATATTCGCCCGATGCCCACTGCTCGGCTTCCTGCCGGGCCTTGTTCACATCCTGCTGCAAGTCGGGCGGCAGTTTGTGATGATAGCCGGCGATCATGGTGAAAGAGGGAATCAGGAAGATGTAAGGCTCGTCGTTGGTCTTGTTGTTCTCGAGCGTCTGGAAATTCAGCACCATTGAAAGCAGAGTAATTCCGTTAAACGAAATCCCCTGAGGCGCGAGGTTGCCGGCAATACCAGCGGAGCGCGTTGTGCCATAACTTTCGCCGAACAGGAACAGCGGTGAAGTCCAGCGTTCATAACGGCTGAGGTAAAGTCGAATAAATTCGCTGAAGGAGTCAATGTCGCCCTTTACGCTCCAGAATTTCTTTCCCACGTCGGCAGTTTCAGGACGGCTGTAGCCGGTGCCGATCGCGTCAACCAGGACGAGGTCACTCTTGTCGAGCAAAGTGTAGGGATTGTCTTCGATGCGATAGGGCGCGGGCGGCAAGGATCCATCCGGCTTCAACACCACCCGGCGCGGACCAAGCGCGCCCATGTGCAACCAGACTGAGGCTGAACCGGGACCGCCGTTGAACGCGAAGGTGAGCGGCCGTTTGGAAACATCCTGGCCGTCGAGCGTGTAGGCCACGAAAAACATTTCGGCTTCAATTTTGCCGTCGCCGCGTTTGATGGGAAGTCGGCCCGTGGTCGCGGTGTACTTCAAAACTTTGCCGTCGAGCGTCATCTGATGATGCGTCACGACCGGCGGCACTTCGGCCATATCGAAGTGTTCTTCCTTGGCATCGCCCGGCTTTGGCTCTGGCTGCGATGCGGCCGCGGGTGTCGGCTCGGTGTTCTTCGCCGGCTCTTCTGGTTTCTGCTGCTGCGGTGGTTTTTGCTGCTTCTTTTCCCGTGCAGCAGGCGGACCTTGGGGCGACTGATTTTCGGTCTGTTGCTGGGCTGGGGCGAACGATGATGCAAAAATTACTAAGGCCACAATTGAAAAGAAATGACGCATAAAGTCTCCATTCCAGGCAAACGCGAAATTATACGTGTAAATTACCTCCTGGTTCTGGGAACGCCTTCCGTTGGCTGCCATCGTCGCGTCCAGCGGTTAATATGATTTTGTGAAGAGCGCAACCAAGGCTGGATCGAAAAGCTCGATTAAGGTTCTGCGCGCACCCGCGCTGAGCCGCATTTCGTGGCTCAAACACGGATTCAGTACGCGCCAGGGCGGCCGCTCGAAGGTGTATGGAAGTGGCGCGCTCAATCTCGGATTTACAGAGGACGATTCGAGAGCAGCGGTCGAGCGTAACCGACGATTATTCATTGCCGCACTGACCGGGACCTCGACCAGTTCGAAACCGAGTTTGGCGTCGCGAACGTCCAGACACCGTCGCCCAGCGCTGGCTACGCTCCGCCAGATTCACTCCGATATCATTCATTGCATCTCGGAAGTTCCGCCCCAGCCGCTCGCTGGCGATGGCCTTATAACCAATACTCCGGGAATTTTGCTCGGTGTCCTGGCCGCCGATTGTTTCCCATTAATCCTTGTCGATCCGAAGCAGCGAGCTGTCGGCGTGTTTCACGCGGGCTGGCGTGGCACAGTAAAACGCATCGTCGCAAAGGGCATTGGCGAAATGCATCGCTGGTTTGGAACGAAACCTTCTGACTTGCGTGCGGCAATTGGGCCAGGAAATCGCGGCTGCTGCTATGAGGTTGGGCCGGAACTGCGCTCGGCCTTCGAGTCGCAGTTTCGATACGCAAACGATTTGTTCCGCGAAACCAAAGAGCGCAATGAGATCCACGAGAGATATCCCTTGCTGTTCCTGACCGCGCGCGCGCCGGGCCACAGTGAATTACCAAAAAAAATATTTCTTGATCTTGCTGAGGCCAACCGCCGGCAACTGATCGATGCAGGGGTTGCAGCGAATAATATTTTTGACCTCGGTTTTTGCACGTCCTGCCGGACTGATCTGTTCTTTTCTCACCGCGCAGAAAAGGGCAAAACGGGAAGGATGATGGCGGTGGTAGGGATCGAGCCTGAAATTCTCGGTCGAGGGCGTCCGCACCACAGAATTAGCTAGTCGGCGGCGACCGGTTCCAGGTGCTTGACTGCGCCTTCCAGGTGCTCCAAGGTTTGTTGCACAGTGAGCGAGTACATCTCTCTTCCAACGCCTTCGCCAGTTTCCAAGGCAGTTTTCAGGAAATGGCCGGCGATAGCAATTGCTAGTGGATCGGTAATCGTTTTTCCAGTCCGTTTCTTGTACTCATCCCATGCGCGCAAGGGCAGCGCAACCCACACTGGTCGGCCGTCGACCAGAAACTTGATGTCCACCGCGTCGGCATGACGTGTCGCGACAGCGACAATCAGTGCCTGGTAGATACAGTGGACCTGCTTTTTGGTCCAGCGATCTTGAGCTTGGAAGTCGCGAAACATGGAATAAAAAATATACCAGAACCCATCGCGCGCAGAGCTGCGCTGCCTGGAGTTCAGATCCACTCGGGATATCGTTACTGCTGAAGCGGCAGCCACGACCTGCACTGGCTTGCGCTGACCGGCGCTGTTAACCGTGGTGCGACCTGATACCGGACCACACCATCCGAAGTGACACAGAAATTTCGCGTTCCGGAAGTATCCGACTCCGGGGTTGCAATAGCCACAAATTCGCGGCACTGCGTCGTTCCGCAGGTGGATTTGAGCGTAAATCGGAAGCCGTATTTCGCGCACCACGCGGCTGCGGTGCAAGTCACGTTCCCGAGCGTCGCATCAATAATTCCCGCATGCCGCGAAGACTGGAAACTCGGCCCTCTTGGATCAGGACCAAGGGAAGCAAGATCGGCGGCGTAGCCTTTTTGCGGGTATTGAGTCGAGTACATGACTTGTGCCGTAACCGTGGTGCGGAGGCTCGCCACCGCCGAGGATTCGTTTGCCGCAATTCGCGCGCGCAGCAGGTTAGGGATTGCGACCGCAGCCACGATCAGGATAGTTGCCGGATTCATTCCGGCGCCGCTGCTCTCGCTTACTTCGCGTATCGCGCTTTCTTCTCCGTAGCCGCGCACGAGAATTGGCTTGCTGTACGCTGTCAGCTGCGAAATCGTCTGCGCTACATCCGGCGACGAATGTTGTACGGCCTGCGCCGCAAATGCGAGCGGATTTTCATACAGTATCCCCGAAGCCCTAAGCGAGTGGTCAGGCACGACATCCCAGAATTTTTCAGACTTCGCCAGCGATTGTCCTGAGCTGTGCAGCCGCAAGGCGCTGGCTGCAGCCTTGTGGCTGGGAGCGACGATCATATATCCATCTGCGTAGGCGTATGTGGCGTCGACTTCCTTTTGTCCGGAGGGAATGTGCAGCGTATGGTAAACGGTCCCGTTCTCTTCAGATTTGTCCGAGGGGAATGGCGAACTCTGCAGCAGCCGGTCAAATGTTTGCTGGAAGGCCTCTGGATGGTTCACGCTCACAATTGCCCTCCACGCGGGTGGTTCAGGCGGCGTGAAGCCATCGAGTTCTAATGTGATTTCGCCATCGAGATGGCTGAGCAGGTCTTCTCTCAAGTCCAGCCCCATTGCCTGCTGCATCTGTTCGAACTGGTTCCATCCTGCGGGATTCACGGAGAGGGCTAGTTCCTTGACGTCGTCGAAAATCTCGGCAAAGTTTTTCAGTTTTGCTGTGACCGCAAACAGCGCGTCGGGCGATACGAAATCCAGACTATTCAGCGCCACTGGTCGCGCCAACCATGAAGCGATGCCATGCCGGGGACCGTTAAAGCTCAGCTCCGCCTCGCTTACGATTTGCTCGCTTGGCTTGTTCGATTTCCAGACCAGATATTTCATGTCGGCAAAGCCGCTACTCACCAGCATCTGTTGGCTCTGACCTGGGCCCGGCGGAAGTTGCGCCAGGAATTTGTGTACATCTGCTCCCGCCACGACCAAGGCGCCGCCCTGGTAGGTCTTGAGCAATCGCTGGCCGAACGGATTGGTGGCGAATTGCTTCTCATCACTCTCCAGCAGGCTGCTGACGCTGCGCAGCGTTTCCGCATTCTCCCCGACCAGGGCGAAGTCGCGATCCACCACGACAAGAAGCTGTTGGCCGGTGGGCTCATTTGCCACGCTTGCCAATTCCCGTGGAGTCAAAACTCGCAATGATATTTTCGGATTGCCAGGTAGTTGTGTCAGCGTCTGCCGCACAAAATTTTCCAGCCCGGGCTTGCGAATTCTGGCGAGGACCACCGGGCTGTGGTCGCCCGCTTCAGTTCCGCCAAACACAACAATTTCGTCGCCCAGGTATTCGGAGAGTTGGTAAATCTTGTCCAGGTAACTCTGGATGACCGGCCCGTTCGTGGCTAATGGGCCATGTTGCCACCAGTCGCGGAGAGGCGCGCTTTGCCGCAGTTCATCATTGAAGATGTTTGAGATCTGATGCAGAACTTCGCCAGAGTTGGGGAACGCAGCGTAATAGAGAGTCGAGGCCGGCAACAGGGGTAGCAGACTGCTTTGACTTCGTAGCGGCGGAAGCTGTATTTCCTTCTGAAGTCTTCCAGCTAATTTGCCAAGCTCTTCCTGCAGGCCCGGATACTTGGCGAATTCCTCGGCAAATGGCGAGGTCGGCTTCGACGGCGTGCTGGTTTGGCCCGTTGCCGCTGGTATAGACAATGCGGCTGCGCAGAGAAATACCGCGCATTTCGTCACCGTACAGCGCCGCAAGTTCCATGAAGAACGCAACATAAGATTGTCCTTTTCGGAAGACGGAAGACGCCTGATCATAACCCGACTGATGTACTCACAAAAGTGACTTTCGTATCGGTTAAATTAGAATCGCAGTCTCGAGGAACCAGCATGAAATATCGCAAGTTTGGCCGCATTGGAGTCGAAGTCAGCGACATCGCGCCCGGGCTTTGGGGAATGAGCGGATGGAGCGGCTCGAACGACGATGAATCGATGAAGTCGCTACAACTCTCGGTCGATCTGGGCTGCAATCTCTTCGATACCGCGTGGGCGTACGGCGAAGGCAAGAGCGATGGGCTTCTTGGACGGACTATCGCGAAGAATAAAAGCAAGCGGCTATTTGCGGCGTCGAAAATTCCACCGAAAAATGAACGCTGGCCGGCGCTGCCGACCTTCAAATACCATGAGGTCTTTCCTCCCGGCCACGTCTTCAAATATGCCGATCTCATCCGCAAGCAGCTAGGGACAGATTCGATCGACTTGCTCCAGTTCCATGTCTGGACCGACGAATGGACCGAGGAGCCTGATTTCCGCAAGACAGTTGAAAAGCTGAAACGTGATGGCATCATTCGCCATTTTGGCTTGAGCCTGAATCGCTGGGAGCCGGAGAACGGGATCAAAGCCATTCGCACTGGACTGGTCGATGCGGTACAGGTGATTTACAGCGTTTTCGATCAATCCCCCGAGGATGAGTTGTTTCCGCTATGCCAGGAGCTGAATATTGGCGTGATTGACCGCGTGGCCCTCGACGAAGGCAGCCTGGGCGGGAAGATGACGCGCGAGACAACATTTCCGAAAGACGACTGGCGCTCGGGCTATTTCAATCCGAAAAATCTAAAAAAGACGATGGACCGAGTAGACAAACTGAAAAAAAATCTTCCCGCAGGAATGTCGCTGCCCGAGATGGCGTTGAGATTCGTGCTCTCGCACCCGGCGGTGAGCACGGTCATCGTGGGAATGCGGAAGCCGGAGCACGTGCGCGAGAACTGCGCGTTAAGCGACAAAGGTCCGCTCAGCCCTGATTTGCTGAAGGAATTAAAGAAACATCGTTGGGACCGCAAGCCGGCGCCGTGGTCGGATTAGGTCCTTCGTGAGACTTCGGGTCCTTTGTGGTTTGCGAATTGAAATCATTTACCACGAAGGACACGAAGGTTCACGGACCAAAAACATGGATGTTTCCCGTTGAGAATAGATCCTAGCTACTGTGACCGGCGGGTCTTCGCTTTGGTCCCATCCGCGTTCAGAGTGCCTTCGGTAGTAATCCGTGTGGCTTTGCAAACCTCTTTGGCCACCTTCAATGCAGTTTCCCGCATGGGCGTGCCATCCGCGATGACCGAGCTGGCAGCGAGGGTGAACTGGACCGCGTCTTCCTGTCTGTCGAAGTAGAGCACAACCTGACTTGCTGCCATGGCAGGATCAACCTCCGGAAATTCGTTATCGACATCATAGGGCGGAATCGAGGAAAGAACGTGTACTCATTAGGTGCGTTTTTGGCGTGGAAAATAACTCAGAGGTACATTCTGGAATGCTTCTGCTTTGCCGACACCACTTTAATCGATCCTGTCATCCCGAAGTCCCGTGCTCTTACAGCGGGGCGAGGGATCTGGCGTGGATCACAGCTTGTTTTTGGGGTCGCGGATATAGGTGGAGTTACTCAGCGCAAGATCCCTCCCTCGGATGAGAAGCTCCGAGTTCGGGATGACTCTGTGTAGACACAACCATTACGACGGCGACATAACTACTTGGCTTCCTGCTCCTTCGCCAGCTTCACCTTCGCTGTTTCCAGCTTCTTGGCGACTCGCGCCTGCTCGTCCTGGTCCACTTCCGGAGCTACGGTCTTGTTCCATTCTTCGAGCGCGCGCTCCCAGTGAGTGGCGGCTAGTCTTAGCCGGCCGGTCTTCTGGTAAAGGTCGCCCAAATGCTCCTGTACGGTCGGGTCAGCGCCCATGTGTTGCGACGCTTTCGTCAAGTTGTCTTCGGCCAGATCATACTTGCCGAGTTTGTAGTATGCCCAGCCGAGCGAGTCGAGGTAAGCGCCGTTTGCGGGCTCCAGATCGACGGCCTTTTTGATCATCGCCAGCGCATCGTCGAGCTTGGTGTTGTGGTCGGCGAGCATATACCCGAGGTAATTGAGCACGGTTGCATTATCCGGGCTCTGAGTAAGGATCTTGCGGAAGCCGGCTTCCGCTTCATCGTATTTCTTTTGCCGCTCGGAGTTCGCTGCGCGCAAGAACGCAATGTTCTCTTTATCTTCCTGCTTGGTCGCGAGTGCTTCGGCTTTATCCAGTGCCGCCGCAGAGTCCTGCCAGCGCTTCAGCCGGCTATACATATTGGCGAGGGCTACGTAAGTTGCCCGGTCATCCTCGGGCTTACCGTCGAGCATCGATTTGACCATCTGCAGGCCTTGGTCAGGCTGGCCCATGTCCGCGACTTGACTGGCATAAACCATCTTCAGCTGGCGGCTGTTCGGCAGCTTCTGCGAGGCTTCCTGCGCTACATCAGTCGCCTTTTGCCATTCCTTGTTTTCGCGATAGGTATCGATGATTGCCCCATAACCACGTTCCGCGTTATCGTGCCCGAGCGCGAGCATCTGCTGGAAAGTTTCGATCGCCCCCTGCTCGTTGTTGTTATCGGCGTAAGCCGAGCCAAGGCGTTCGAGAAAAATTCCGCGGTTCTCCTGCTCTTCAGGCGAATACTTTCCGTCTGGCTTCTCAGTTTTCTTCAGCAGGTCCTGCAAGGTCGAAATCGCGTCGTCATAGCGGCCCTGAATCTGGTAAATGGTTGCGAGATCGTAAGAAATCTGCTCCGAATCCTGCACCATGGACTGCGCTTTTTTCAGGTTTTGCAGCGCAAGATCAAGTTTGCCCTGGCGCCGATAAATCTCGCCCATGCTGATGTACGTGCGCGCATCTTCGGGATTGGCGTCGGCAATGATCTTGTACTGTTCGAGCGCCTTATCAGTCTGGCCGTCCTTTTCGTAGCTGTCGGCAAGGCCGCGAATCGCGTCGAGATTGTCGCGGTCCATCTCGATTGCGTGTTTATAAGCGTCGATGGATTTTTTGTAGTCTTTCTGCTGGCTATAGGTGTCGCCGAGCGCAGCATAAAGCTTCGCCGACCGGGAGGATTCGGGAACCGAGGCGAGAGTCTCAGCCGCCTTGGCAGTGTCGCCCTCTTCGTTGTAGAGCACTGCCAGTGAGGTAACGGCTTCTTCTGAATCGGGCGCAAGCTTGACCGCCGTCTTCTCTTCTTCTTCTGCTTTCTTCATCTGGTTGTCGGCGTGGTACAGCCGGCCCAGCATGATATGGTCGTCCGCGCTCGAAGGATCGAGCTTCACGATTTCCTGGTATTGTTCGATCGCTTTCTTCAGAACGTCGTCCGAACCGCTGCCGCCCTGCATGTCGCCGAGCGAGCGCAGATAAATATGACCGAGCAGCCGGTGCGCTTCCAGGTTATTAGGATCGCGTTGCAAAATATCCTGCGCTTCGGAAACAGCATCGCGAATGCGCCCGCTGCGCGCGTATAGTTCGGCGAGACCAGATGTCAGGTATTGCGATGAAGGGTCGGCGTCGATCGCCAGGCGGTACTCTTGAATCGCCTTGGTGAGCAGGTCACTGCGCCCGTACACCGCCATCTCCTCTTCGTAGGTGTGTGCCAGCGCGAAGTGATAATAAGCGGCTGCTTTGTCCCCATTTCGGGGAACTGATTCGCCAGCTTTGGCCGGAGCCGCCGCCGAATTTACAGCCCCTTTGCTGCCGGCCTGAGGAGTTTCCTGTTTCTGATTTTGCGGCGTAGAGGTTTGCTGGCCAAAACCGAGGCAAGCGCTTAAAAGAAGTGCGACAAAAAGATGTCTCATGAGTGCCTGTAGACTCCCAAAGCCTAAGCGGATTGGATGCTGAACCGCTTGCGGTGGGTGCTTCTGGCTATTCTAACCCGCCGGGGGAAGCTGGAATTAGAACCAGAGTAATGAAGTGTAAAGCCTCAAACCCTTTGTCGTACTAAGGAAGCACTCCCGATTTTTTTTGGGCCAGCACATTCCGAGCAAGAAGCGCGAAACTGACTAACGCAAGTATGTCGAAAACAATCTTGCCAATCACGTCGATCTTTGACCAACTCGCCATCGAGAGATAGGGAACTACCATGCAAGCAAGAGTCCCGCCAAAAGTAGACGCGAGACGGTGCGTCTCGCCCCATGCCCGACGCGATGACCACCAAACGAAAAGAGCGAAAGCCAAGGCAGCCCATCCGGCCCCCGCGACGATGGGTATCCAGGATGGTTGAACAGGTTTTGGAATAAAGTATTGTGCGATGAGTGCGAACCACGCTGCGCCCATTACAAATGCCATGAGACCGCCTACCCACGCCGGAGCTGCTCTTCGCTGGTCACCCGGCGACGAGAGACCGACATTCCTGACGAGGTAGGCAATGGCAATCAGCGCGGCAATCGCTGCGAATCCGAGGACAATCATTGCCAACGGTGGATGGTAGGGCGCCGCGTTCATTCTGGGGCGTGCCTGCTGAGTCCAGCCGTACCAGGCGATGCGGCTGCCGACCAGAAACACGATGCATGCAATGATGATTCCGCGCAGGCGTAGCCATGTCAGCCGGGAGTGTTGTGGAAAAAATAACTCCGTCACTTGTACCGGAATGACCACCACCCACACACTCTCATATCCCAGCATGAACAAGAGGTAAACAAGGTTGACTCCCCACAGGCGGGCGTAATCAGGATGTGAGCCCGGAAACGGAAGGGGTGCAATCGAGGTCTGCTGGATAATGAATTCCTCTGCGATCGAGAGGGCCAGTCCAAGCATTAGCAGGCTGACTCCGCCGGCCCGCCATCTGCGAACCAGTTCGCGGCACAACAGCGCGCCAACTCCCCAGACCATGACCTCGGGGATGAAAACGAAGAGGAAGCTGGTGCGCGTTGAACCACTCAGTAGCTCTCCTATAAACGGCGAGAGCAGCAGTAGAGCCCAAATGGCCCCCGAAAATCGCGGCTTTGAGACTGCATATGGAGCTTCAGAGATGCCGGCACTGCTCATGGTCAAGTTTTCCCTTGTGAGGCGTCTAAGGTTACCCCAGAATTCGTGCCGATGCGCGTTATTGTGGTCAAATGTGAGCCACGGCTGGAGGGGCTGCAATGAAACGGCTCCTGGTTCAAATACTCTTTGCGGCGTTAATTTGCCCTTGCGCGTTGTCAACAGATCAGTCGAATTCAAATCCCGACCGTGCGCATGCGCTGGAACTCTACCACCAGGGCAAAATGGTGGATGCAATGCCGCTACTCGAAAAATTGGCAGCGGATAACCCGAAGGATGTTGTTGTCATTGAATCGTGGGGAGTTGCTGTCCTTAATTATGCTCAAACGCTCACGGATTCTGACTTGCGAAAGAAGGCGCGGGTAAGAGCCCGCTCGATTCTGTTGAGCGCACAAGCCCTTGGAGACACCAGCGATCTTCTGCAGACACTTCTTCGCAATTTACCGGAAGATGGCACATTCAGCGCGTATTCAGATAAGAAAGAAGTCGATGCTGCGATGCAGCAGGCCGAGGCGGACTTCGCTCGCGGAGACCTGGACAAGGCCCGACAGGGATACATGCGGGCTTATCTGCTTGATCCTAAGGCGTACTATGCGGCCCTGTTTATCGGCGACACGTTTTTCAAACAGCAGCAGCCGGTCTTTGCTGCAGAGTGGTTCGCCAACGCAATCCAGATCAATCCTGACATCGAAACGGCTTATCGCTATTGGGGAGATGTTCTACTCGGGCAAGGGAAACTGGAGGAGGCAAGAAGTAAGTACATCGAGGCCATAGTGGCTGACCCGTACAACCGGAGCTCATGGAATGGTCTGAATAATTGGGTAACACGGACCAAACTCCGACTCAATTGGGTCAGGATTAAAGATCGCGTAGCCGTGGAATTAAAAGATGGAAACACAAATGTTACAGTCGATAGCTCGATACCTAAGGAGGATCATGTGCTCATGGCCAGCTGGCTGGCCTACGGGATGTCTCGTAGCCTCTGGATGCGTGAAAAGTTTGTCAAGGAATATCCCGGCGAGACGTCCTATCGACATTCTCTGAAAGAGGAAACCGAATCGCTCAACCTTTTGCTGACCATTGCGAAAGAGGCTGCCACCAAGCAAAAGGCGGACCTAACGGGCACAGACTTGGGCGGCCTTGTCCAAATAAACGAAGCTGGATTCCTGGAACCCTTTGTATTGCTTAACCGCGCAGACAGTGGTATAGCCCGCGACTACGCAGCTTATCGTGCGGCCAATCGCGACAAGATCCGAGACTATCTCACGCGCTTTGTGGTTCCGGAAGCACCCCCGCAGGCCGCCAGTAACTGAGTCTAGAGCGGACCGGCGTTGCTTTTGGTGACTTTCGTTCCTGCACCTTGGCTGAACTTTTTATACATCTCACGCAAAAATGCCGCGCAAGCGGCAATCACCGCCCGCCGAAAGCGTTAAAATAAGGCTAGAAATCAACAACTTAGGCTTTCTGAAGTTTGGCACAGGAGTTGATATACGTCAGAGTAGGCGTCAGCATCTTAGGATTTAGCGTAAGACGCCTGATTTCAAAGCTCCGGAGGCGTGGTAATGTGCCCCGGAACCGTAGGCGACGCCGAGTTTCCGGGCCAGCGTGGCGTCAGCGCTGGCCAGCACAAGCCTAGTCGGGCGCAAGTCCGATCCGCAAGGTGCGTGCTCCCGTTTTCCAGGACGCAATATTTCGCGATCACGCCCGCGCATGGCGTGCGGCGCGGAGAAGCCTGAACCCCGAGTTCAGAGCAACTCCCCCAGTAAGCACCAGGAGGATGTTCGAAATGAGAAATCGCGCAGTGGTAGCGTTATTCGTCGCATTCTTACTCTCTCTGCCGGCGCTGGCACAGCAATCGAGCTCGACCCCGAGCGACCAGCCGCAGGCATCACAATCCAACATGGGCGCACAGGCGCCACCGGCGGGCGAAAGCGCAACCGGCAAAGCGCCGCTGCAATATGAAAGCCGCCAGGGCTTCTGGGGCAAAATCAATCCCTTTGCCCGCAAGAAGTACGTTCAGCGGCAGACTCAGCCGATCCGTGACCGCGTGAACGAGCTGGATGAGCTCACGGCCTCGAACTCGAAGATGATCAAGGACACTGATGCCCGCGCGCAGCAAGGCATTCAGATGGCCTCGAACAAAGCCAACGAAGCCGACCAGCACGCAGTTGACGCGGGCAACAAGGCCACTCAGGCGCAGACCACCGCGACCCAGGCCAATACCCGCCTGACCACGGTCGAGACCGTCGTCAGCAACATCGACCAGTACAAGTCGACCAACCAGACCGAAATCCGCTTCCGTCCGGGACAGACCGTTCTGAGCCAGGCCGCGAAGCAGGCGCTCGATCAGATGGCCGAGCCGGTGAAGAGCCAGCGCGGATATATCATCGAAGTGCAGGGCTTCTCTTCTGGCAAGGGTCAGACTGCCATCGCGACCTCGCGCAAGATGGCCGATGCCGTCGTTCGCTATCTGGTCGAGAACCACGAGATTCCGGTTTACCGGATCTACGTTCTTGGCATGGGCAATGCCCCGACGCAAACTGCTGAAAACGGCGAAAAGCCGAAGCGCATGAGCGGCGGCCGGGTTGAAGTCAGCTTGCTCAAGAACGACCTCGAGCAGCTCGCTTCGAGCGGCACCACCCAGCAGTAGCAGTTTTGCTTCTTCCGACAGAAAAGCCTCCCGCAAGGGAGGCTTTTCTTTTTGATATGCACGGCCTGTTGTGTGGGGCGGGCGCCCTCGCCCGCCAAAAGCTTTCCGCGAAAGGTTTTCGTGCGCCGAGATTTCCTTCCGCCAGAAGTTGCCCTCATCCTTGTCGCGCTGTCTGCGACAGAGTCTGCCCTGAGCAAAGTCGAACGGGTGAGAATTTTGGCTTTGAGCAAGTTCCCCCATTCGCACCCTTCGGAAACCCAACTCCATTACACAACTGTCATCCCGAGCGAAACGTGACTTGAGCAAAGCGACGGTCACGTGCAGTCGAGGGACCTTGCGTTTCATACGTCGTCAAAAGGAAAGCCCGCTGGGTGCCCTGCCTGGAGCCTGCCCTGAGCTTGCCGACGGGTCGGACACTCTTGTCCGACAGCTATCAATGCAGGATCTCAGCTGCCTCTTTGGTGGAGCAGCGCTTCAGCGCTGCATAAGCGACTTGTCTCTGAACGACGGCTTTAGCCGCTGAGGAGCACTCTTTCTCGAAACCTTCACAGTTCGGATTACGTACTATCAAGTGGCTTGAAGAGACGACTTCGATCACTCCTCTGGATTCTCGGGCTGTATTTAGCGGTCTGTTCTCTCATCGGGCTTTTCCTAGTCCACATCACGCTGCATCCCGGCCGTCGGCCATTGCCCCGGAATGCCGAAGCACAAATGCGCACGATCGCTGCGGACTTTCCGGCCCGCCTCGATGATGTACAAATAACCGCTCCCGACGGAGCCCCACTCCGTGCTTGGCACATTCAACGCGAACATGGCAACGGTAATGCAGTAATCCTTCTGCACGGGCTTGGAGACAATCGCCTCGGTACAGTCGGATACGCCGAGCTCTTTCTCGCCCACGGCTACGATGTCCTCATGCCAGACGCGCGAGCACACGGCGTGAGCGGAGGACGGATAGCAACTTGCGGCATTCTAGAGCGCAATGATGTTAAAGGCTGGTTTGAGTGGCTCGAAGCACGCGAACACTCGCAATGCATTTACGGATTCGCCGAGTCGATGGGTGCCGCGCAGCTTCTAGAGTCGCTTGATGCCGAGCCCAATTTCTGTGCCGTTGTGGCCGAATCTTCTTTCTCAAGCTTCCGCGAAATTGCCTACGACCGAATGGGGCAATACTTCCACGCGGGCCCGTGGGTTGGACAAACAGTGCTTCGCCCAGTCATTGCAATGGCATTGGCGTATACGCGCTGGAAATATCACGTCAATCTAACTAATGCCTCGCCACAAGACTCAATCGCACACAGCCACGTTCCGGTGCTGCTGATTCACGGGCAAGTTGATTCCAATATTCCTGTCCGCCACTCGCGCTTGATAAAAACGCACGATCCGGCAGTCACGCTTTGGGAGGTTCCTGGAGCAGACCATTGCGGCGCAATTTCGGTTGCTCCGCAGGAATTTGAAAAACGTGTCGTCGGTTGGTTTAGCGCGCACCAGAATCCACGTTTTCGTGCAGCCGCTGCTCAACAAACTGGGCAATCTCGCGGGTTACGTACTCTGGCTGGCGGATCGTGAAAACTGGAACGGTTAAGGAGTCTAGCGGGAGCTCCGGCCAACCTGCGTTTGAGTCATTCTGATGAACAATGAGCGCATCGGCGCGCGAGAGATATTGTTGTGCTGAACTCTTGAAGTCCTCGACAGTGGGATCAAGCACGGAAATATAAATGTCGGGCTGAATGAATTTCAGGATGCTGTTCGATTCAAGAATGGCATTTTCGGCTTCATCGATCTTGCGACGGATTGCCGGCACAGCTTCAGACAGTTTTCCTTGGGCCGTCCGCACCCAATAAGAGTGCTTCGCTCCGGCGACCAAAAATCGCGAGCTGTCGGACTTTCCGGATCTGTCTTTCTCTTCGGTCATCGCCCATGCGTGATCGGCAGTAGCGCACTGGCAAGGCTTTCCGTTCAGCGAGCAACGGCCGTGGCCGAATTGCGTCACCTTGAATGCAGTCCAGTTGCATGAGGACAGCGCGGCGATTATCCCTGCGACAACGCTGGTCTTCCCCACGTTACGCGAATGCCCGCCAATAACAACAACTGGCATTAGCCTTCTTTCTTCCCCAGGCGCGCAAGCGCTGCCAGGCTCTTCAAATATTCTCGCAGCGGCTTCGCCGGCGTGCCCCAGAATGCGACGCCGTTGCCGCGAAGAATTTTCTTCGGCAGAACTCCGGCTTGACCGCCGAGTAACACGCCTTCTTGGATGCGCGCGTGCTCGCCCACGCCGACCTGCCCTCCGATGACGACATTGTTCTCGATGGTGATGCTGCCCGAAAAGCCGGACTGCGCCGCGATGATCACGTTCTCACCGAAATTGCAGTTGTGGCCGATATGTACGAGATTGTCGATCTTCGTTCCACGCCCGATGCGAGTCACTTCGAGCGCCCCGCGATCAATGGTGGTGTTGGCGCCGATCTCGACGTCGTCTTCGATTTCGAGTTTGCCGATCTGCGGAAACTTTTCGTGCCGGCCGGTGTCAGCATCGCGAACGTAGCCGAATCCGTCGCTGCCGAGCACCGCGCCTGCGTGAACAATCACATGATTCCCAATGCGCGTGCCAGGATAGATCGTCACACTGGGATAAATTTTGCACTCTTGCCCGATCTCGACGCCGCGGCTGATGACGCAACCGGGGCCGATCCACGTCCGATCGCCAATCCTTGCATCGGCGCCGACGAATGTCCACGGGTCGACGTTGACCGACTTCCCGACCTTTGCAGTTGACATGACGAGAGCAGACGCACTGATGCCGCATTCACGCGTTTCGTCATTACTCAGCAACTTTGCCGCGCGAGCAAAAGCAAGGCGCGGATGGGAAACGATCAGCAGCGTTTTCGTTGTTTTCGTCTTTTCAGCAAAGCTTCCGGCGATTAAAGCAGGGGCCCGGGAGTTTAGAGCGTCAGCAAGATTTTTCTCGATTTCAACAAAGACGAGGTCCTTTTCGGAAGCCGACGAAATGCTCGCCACGCCATTCACTTCGATGCGATCATCCCCGATAACACGCGCTGAAATAGCGTTTGCTATGTCTCTTATCCGTGCAGACATGCCACTTGTTGTATACGTTTGCAGAAAGAAAGAAAAGCAGCCGAAAAACAATTGCTTTAACCACGAAAGACACGAAGGTAGGCTCAGCACCATTAGATTGATTTATTCGGTCTTCCTTCGTGTTACTTCGTGCCCTTCGTGGTCGAGGATTTCCGATTGCGGGCTGCAGAGCCTTTCTGCATTTAGAATTACCCCTTCATGAAAATCATCGCCGTCATCCCCGCGCGCCTCGCTTCCACACGCTTGCCGCGCAAGATGCTGCGCGAGATCCACGGGAAGCCGCTTGCGGTGTGGGTATACTACGCTGTCCGCAAATCTCCACTGCTCGATGATGTGATCATCGCGACTGATTCGGAAGAAATTCGCGAAGCCTGTACCAAGCACTCCTGCAATGTGCGCATGACCTCTGACCAACATCGCAGTGGCACAGAGCGCGTTCACGAAGTTTCGCAATCGGTACCGGCCGACGTTTACATCAACGTGCAAGGCGACGAGCCCATGATCCGCGCCGACCACATCGAAGTGCTGGCGGGACTGATGCGCAACCCCAATGTTCCGGTGGGAACTTTAAAAACGCCAGCGGCCCAGGAAGACATAGCGAATCCAAATGCAGTGAAAGTCGTTACGGATATGCAAGGACGGGCGTTGTATTTTTCTCGCGCCACCATTCCACACGATCGCGACGGTTCAAGGCCGAAGTATTTCAAGCATCTTGGTATTTACGCTTATCGCAAGCCGTGGCTCGACAAGTTTGTCGCTCTGCCTGAATCGACGCTGGAGCGTACAGAGCGCCTGGAACAGTTGCGCATGCTGGAGAATGGGATTCCGATCTACGTGGCAGAAATCGCTTTTGACAGCATTGGTGTCGATACGGAAGAAGATTTCGCGCGAGTGCTAAAAAAAATCAAGCCGGAGTGATCTCCGGCTTGAGTGCTATCAATTGAAATTAGCGTCGTCCGCCATGCCCGCCGCCTCCAGAATGGCCTCCGCCACCACCGCCGAAGTGACCTCCGCCACCTCCGCTCACGTGACCGCCGCCACCAAAGCCGCCGCCACCAAAGCCGCCGCCATGCCCGCCGCCACCAAAGCCGCCGGAGGAGACGTGACCTCCACCGCCATAGGATCGGCCACCACCAAAGCCGCCGCTCGGCCGTGCTCCGCCGAAGCTGCCACTAGGCCTTCCGCCGCCAAAGCCGCCGCTGGGCCTCGCACCGCCGAAGCTGCCGCTAGGCCTTCCGCCGCCAAATCCGCCGCCGGGCCGCGCTCCGCTGAATCCACCACCGCTATAAACAGAAGATCGGCCGCCGCCGTAGCTTCCGGACGAACGGCTGTAGGCGCTGCCACCATATGACGGACGCGAGTACGAGCCACCATACGAGCCCATCGAGCGACCTCCGGAATACGGAGAAGCTGACCGGCCATATGCGTTGCCGTAGTTCTGCGACGACCGCCCGTAAGACTCGGAGCTTCGACTATTGGCTATGTACGAAGACGACGGCCTTGGCACACTCATTGCGCCGCGCGGGCCAGAGGATCGTGGTGTGTTCGGCGCTGCTCCGCCGCGAGGCGAGTAGCTCGGGCTGCCTCCTCGTGGTGAGTAAGCAGGGCTGGCGCCACGCGAGAACGATGGTTGGCTTCGGCCCATTATCGCCGAGGGCGGGTGCGGCACACTATTTTGCGCACCCATCTGCGGTGAGGAATATCCACGATTCATTGCGCCCGGGGAAGAATATCCGCGATTCATGCCGTTCATCGTGCGTGATCCAACACTCCCAGCATTCGATGGACGGGGAACAGAACGTGCTCCCATCGATCCCATTGCTTGACGTGAGTTGTTGTTGAACACCGGACCTCGGCTTGTATTATTCATCGCCGGACGCGATGCTCCGCCCATCGAACCCGGTCTTGCAACCGCCGAATTCATTCCGCCTCTACCGGGCCCCGCAACATTATTGTTGAATCCACCTCGAGCTGAATTGTTGAATCCACCTCGAGCTGAATTGTTAAATCCACCACGCGCCCCAGCATTGAACGAGCCCCGATTCGCCAAGCCCCGATTCCCAAAGGACGTTCGGCTCACCACTGGGCGCGCGAATGCCCGCGATGGCGGGATTTTTGCTCTTGCCCCGGTTGAGCCCATGATGCTTGCTCGCGTCGGTCCAACACCGAGCGAATGGACCGCCGACATCCGGCTGATCTGGTTGGGGGCCATCCGAATATTGTTGTGGGCTACGGAAAGCGAGTTCACCAGCGTGGTTCGCGAGACTGCGGTGAATCCGCCTGGACGATGAAAGTTAGTGTAGTGGAGCGCGAAGCCATTGCGAGCAGTGAAGCGTCCATTTACGAAGTGCTCGCCATAGAAGCGGTTCAGGTTGCCATACCGCCAGCCACCCCAGAAGCGGCCATTGGTGAAGTTTGCGCGATAGAAGTAACCGCGGCTCACTCCATACCACGGGATGAACGGGTCACCCCAACCAAGCGGGCACCAACCGAAACCGATGCCAACTCCGCCGCCAAACCATGCCACCATTGCCGGTGAGTAGAACGGCCGCGCATATATCGGCCCGGGCGCCCATCCCCAACCGCCGCCACCATATATCCAGCGGCCATAGTGAAAGGGAGCAAATCCCCAAGGCTCATAATCAACCCAGGTCCATCCCCAGGGATTTTCCCACACCCAGTGGCCGTAATAATAAGGTGCCCATCCTGGTGCTACTGTTGGATACCATACCGCGCCGTAGTCGGGAGTTTCTTTCCACACCCCATACTCATCGAGATCGTCGCCACCGACTGTGTCGGGAGAAACATAACGTGCAGATTCGGAGTGGTCGAACTTCTGGTCGCGTGACTGCGCCCATTCGTCGAATGCATCGGGACCAGGAGCAGCATGCCGGTCAACCGTCAAAGAGGTGCCATTCGTAAATCTGACCTGCTCGTTGGCGTGGATCTCGACTGGCTGTCCGTCGCCCGTCGATTCCCCTTCGCCATCCCAAACTGTGACTATTGTCTTGTCCGCATCAGGATCGACGTCGAAACGATAGTCGCCGGGCTTTTCAACCGTGAACGCCTGGTTTGGCGTATCGACCTCGTATTTCTCGTTGTCATAAAGGCGTCGCACATGCAGGTACAAAGCGCCTTGGTGCAATTGCAACTGCACAGTATTTTCAGAAATGTTGGTCAGAGTCAGGCTGCTTTCGGAAGCAATGCGAATCTCGCCGCTTCCCACGCTGATTTCCGCGCGCGAATTCTTGTCAGCCCAAATGTTGTCGGAATTTGTCAGCGGGCGATTCAACTCACCTGAAACCCAGTCGCCGGTCCCTTGTGGCTGGACCGAAACCGAACCGTTCATATACTGCAACCGTGCCGCGCGTCCTGGAGGATCCGATGGAAGCGGCTGATCATTCTGATTAGAAGCACTCTCCTGTGCATCGGGCGCGGGCTGCTCCCCAGGTTGATCGTACTGCGGCTCTGGAGCTTGCTGGGCTTCGGGCAGAGTCGTCTCCGGCTGCGCCGTGTCCGGCTGCGCAGGCTGCGTGTCTTCCGGCTGGTCGTATTGCTGAGTATCGGTAGCGTCGTTTTGAGCAGCCGCTGAGACCATCGCCGGGCCCGACATGAATGCGAAAAGAGTGATGATGCTTAGGAAACGGTAAAAAATCCTCATAAACCCCTCCTTCAGAAGCGACCTGGCTTCCAAGGCACCCCGCGTGCGAATGGGGGAGAGCAGGCGATCTTAGCGCCAGTAATGTTAACCCCAGATCAGGAATAGAGTTTCGCAAGTATTGGGTTGAAAATGGCCTGAAAACAGGGGTTCGGTGAAATCGCAGGAAGCAGGTAAACTAGCTTTACCGCGGAGAGTTGGCCGAGCGGTTGATGGCACCGGTCTTGAAAACCGGCATACCTGAAAGGGTATCGGGGGTTCGAATCCCTCACTCTCCGCCAGCTGAGTTCACCTTGCTCTATCAGACATTCCGGTCTACAGCGATTCCTGTATTGCCCGTTTGTCTGATGGCAGACATAATCGGATGGATTGGGGTGTGCGTGTCCACGGTAGTCAACAGCATGGCAATAGCCGGTCAAGTGCCGCACTCGGCACTGCCCGACCGTGCCCACGTGGTGCAGTTCTACACAGACGACAATTTTCTCCTTGACGGCCTCGCGATGTCTTTCGCCGGCGCGTTGAAATCGGGCGAGTCCGTCGTGGCGATCATGACCAAGGCTCACGGCAAAGGTTTGGTGAAGCGCCTTTCCGTGTTAGGCATCGACATCGGCCGCACTGCGGCAGAGGGGCGCTTGTGCCTGCTCGACGCTTCCGACGCCCTCAAGAGATTTATGGAGCGCGACGGGCCCAATCGGCAGAAGTTCCTTCGCGAGGTCGGCAATACCATCCGCCGGGCTGAGGCTGCAGCAGAGAGAAAAGGCAAACGAGTGGTTGCTTTCGGGGAGATGGTAGCCGTCTTATGGAAAGAGAAGCAGTGCGATGCGGCCATACGTCTTGAACAACTCTGGAACGAGCTCGCGAGAACGCATTTCTTCCACCTCCACTGTGCTTATCCGGCAAAGTGGTTTTACGGAAAACATAAGGGTGAGCCGTATGCCACCATATGTGCCGAGCATTCGGTGGTAATTACCGCATAAGCGATCGTTGCTCTAAGAAGGCAAGGGTCGTACCCTCGATCTGTACGTCTTGAGACCTCGCGTTGTCCTCAACAACGAGAGTAGAAGCATCGCGAGAAAAATAATCGCCAGCCCATCGGAGGCAACCAGAATGCTGTTTCCCCGGCGAGGCAGGATCGTAAACCTTCCATACACAAATTCAATGTGCACCCAGTAAACCAGCAGCGAAGTTCTCCCAACCTGAATGAGCGGGCTAAACCCCTGCTGACCGGCTCCCCAGCGGCACCACGCGTAAACAAATAAGACCAGAATCAGCAGCATGCCAACGCGGCACATAAAGAACTCCGGGCTGGTGTGCCAATAGTCATAGACGGGGTAGACCCGCCACGCGGAAGAGTCAAAGAATTTCGCGAGCAGGATGAAAACTGCACCGCAAGCGCCTGCCGCCAGGAACACGAGCGCGCCCAGTCTTCGGGCGGACTTGCTCAGCAGGACGAATCCAAACGCCAGCCCGGCGAAGGCGAAACCCGCCCACGGAAAAATTGGGAACAGCGCCGATTGAGGTTGGCCGAGGTTGTGAACACCGTCAATGTAGCTTTCGAGTTCCCAGGGCAGGAAGCGCGGGCGCCATTCGGTCCAGAGCAGCGGAGTGAGGATGGAAATTGTGGCTGTAGTAATGACGGCCGTTACAATCAGCCGCGTATGGGAGCGGTCCTGTAGACTCGTCGAAGCCCAGTTCTCGGCGACCCTCTCCGTCCCCCCGCCAAGCTTCAGCACCATCCAGCACAGCAGGCCCAGCAGCATCATGGAGACGCCGATGCAATTGAGAATGTCTACGCGAAGTAAGTCACTCCACGGCGCCCATCCCCAGGCGATCACGAACTCCTGCAGCCGAAATAGCAATCCGAGCGCAAGAATTTCCGCGCCGCGCCGGATCGTCTTTTTAGCCACTTGCTCGAGGGACACGCCTTTTTGCAGCAGCTTGTCGACGACAAGCGCGAAAGAAATCCCAGCCAGGAACAAGAACAATGGAGCAGGAAACGTGCCAAGCGCCTGCGACCACATGTAGAACTTCGAATTCCGCGCGGCCCCGCCGAGCCAGGCGTCGTAACAGTGGGTCTGAAACATCAGCACGCAGGCGAGGCCGCGTAGCCAGTCGATGTAGCCAATGCGGGATGAAGACGCAGCCGGCATTCGGTGAAGTATACGGCCCAGCCGGGGAACGGAGCGCACCACAACCGCGCAGAAGTGGGGCTACTGGCCCATCTCGCTGCCCGCTTGCTATAGTACGGCGATGCCAGCGGGAACTGTATTTAGCACATCCAAGTAGGCGGTCATGACTTTTTCGCTGCGTGGTGTCGCGTGGACGGCCTTTGCCGTCGCAGTGATTCTGCTTGTAGGCAGCAGCATCTTTCTGCTCCGTGCCACTCACGCCTTATTCGATAGTGAGGCCCTGGTTGCTCACACCCGCGAGGTGCAAACTGTTCTCGAAGATATCCGCTCCCGGCTTTTTCAGGTCACGAATTCCCGCCGGGGCTTTGTCATTACCGGCGACGAATCTTTCCTGCACGACTACCGTATCGCCAGGGCACAAATTCCCGCCGACGTCGACAGCTTGCGGCACCTCACCTCGGAAACGCCATTACGCAAGCAGGAAATTGATGACCTGCAACGTGATATCGGTACGCAACTTTCGCTCATCGACAGTTCGTTGGACGCTGGCCTGAGAGGGACATCAAGCAGCGAGAAGGAAATACAGATCACGCGTCAAACTGCCGTAAACGCCAGCCGCCTTCAGGCCGGTCTGCAAAAGATCAGCGGTGAGGAAGACCAGCTTCTCTCGGAGCGGCAGCTGGTCTCGCGGAACAATTACCAGCACACTTTGCGTCTGATCTTTGCCTCTTTCATCATCGCGCTCATGCTTCTGGTCGCGGAGATGTTTTTGCTCAGCTACGAGTTTACGCGCCATCGGCAAACGCAGTATGCCGCACGCCAGAGCCAGGAAATTGTCGACGCATTCTTCGCCTCTTCCACCGTGGGCTTTGGCATTCTCAACTCTCAGTTCCGCTATACGCGCGTAAACGACGTTTTGTCACGGATGGCCGCACTCTCGGTTGAAGACTTCCAGGGAAGGTCGGTTGCGGAGACCTTCGGCGAACCAGGGCTGCACTCTGAGGCGGTCCTGCAACAAGTGCTCGAGACTGGCAAACCGGTATTCGACCGTGAAGTCTCCGTTGAGTTCCCCGGGCACCCTGGGGAGCGGCGGTACTGGCTGATCAACTACTTTCCCATTCGGGAAGGCCGCGGAGCGGTCACGCAAATCGGCATCACAGCGGTCGATGTTACGGCGCGTCGCAGCGCAGAAGAAGCTTTGCGAAAACTGAGCAGCAGGCTGCTGGGAATCCAGGACCAGGAGCGTCGCAGAATTGCGCGCGAGCTCCATGACAGCCTGGGGCAATATCTCGCCGGAATGAAGATTGCCATTGACATGCTGCGCACACGCTCTGACGAACGCGACCCGCTGCTTACCGAATGCGGTGAAATTCTCGAGAAGGCGATTGTCGAGACGCGTACCCTGTCGCATCTTCTTCATCCGCCGCTGTTGGACGAAGCCGGTTTTGCTTCCGCGGCAAGCTGGTTTGTCGCCGGCTTCTCCCAGCGCAGCGGAATTCCGGTCTCGCTCGACATGCCTTCCGACCTGCCGCGCCTTCCCGAGGCAATTGAAATCGCTCTGTTCCGCGTCTTGCAGGAGAGCCTTACTAACGTTCACCGCCATTCGCAGGCCAACTCGGCTGAAATCAGCGTGGAAGCGGATGCTGAGCAGATCACGATTGAAGTGCGCGATCACGGCCGCGGCATGCCGCGTGAAATTCTCGAGCAGATTGAAGGCGACGGAACCAGACTGGGCGTGGGCCTGGCAGGAATGCGTGAACGCATTCACGAACTCGGCGGAACCCTTTGCGTGAGCTCTGATCAGCGCGGGACCGTCCTGCGCGCGTCCGTACCCCTGCTGGCCGGCCACTCGTTTTCGGCACAGGCGGATTCAGAATTCATCGCCTGAGAAATCCTTCAATCATCTTCAAGGCAAAAGAAATAAATAAAGAAGGTGCCCCGTCCTGGTCTCGCCGTTGTTGCGAGACAGGGCGGGGATTTTGTTTCTCAAACGCTAACTCGCTTTCCTTTCCATCTGTTCTCTTTCCGCTTCATTCTCATGATGTAGCGACGCGTTCCAATCGTCCACTTCGCGCTGGGCCTGCTCCTTCTGAATCCCATACCTTTCCTGAATGTGGCCGACGAGTTTGTCGCGTTCGCCGCCAATGACCTTCAAATCGTCGTCAGTTAGCTTTCCCCATCGCGTCTTTGCGTCTCCGCTCATCTGCTTCCACTTACCTTTTAATTGGTCCCAATTCATGAGTTCCTCCTGTAACGTTGTTCCAGAAAGAAGCGTAGCCGCGCTGAACGAAGCGCGGCAATACAGGAAATACTCCATTCAGTGGTAAGAAGAGTGGCATGCGAAGGGGGGTTCCGGGAACAGCTCCCTTCCCGCTTATCGGACATAAGCAGATCGCAATCTGCCAGTTCTGCCCGGAAGGGACTGCGGCTCTCGTTGGTGGCCCAGACACTTTCGTCACTTGCCCGCTGTTCGCGCCGAATAGCAAACTTTCTCAAGCACTTGGGGAGGTGCGCTTATGCGCCATTTCGCGAAATTGGCAGTCGCCGTACTCACTTTGGCTTTATTCGTCAGCGCGCAAGATAGGCCTCGCGTTTTCGTCCAGGGCAAGGGCTCACAAGACGTAAACACAACCGGCGAAAGCGGTGGCGGACAACATTGGGGAGTCTTCGGATCGAAGTCGACCATCGACTCACATGACGAGAGCATGGAGATCACGAAGGACCTGCAGAAGAACTGCTCCGGCGTGATCATCACTTTGAACCAGGCGAACGCCGACTATACGGTCCTAATGAACCGCGAGTCGAAGAAGAACCGTGGCCTGCTCCGCAGCAACAGCCAGATTGAAGTCGCCAGCAAATCCGGCGACATTCTGGGCACTAACGCTACCCACACCGTCGGCAACGCCGCAAAAGATGCGTGTAATTTGATCGTCGCCGATTGGGCGTCACATGCTGGCAGCCTTGCGCCAGTATCCGCCGCGCCGGTTGCGAATGCTGCGTCGCAAGTTCGCCCTGTGACTCCGGCAGTTTCTCCGAATGGAGCCGTCTCTGCGACGACTCCGGTCGCGCTAAGTCCCAATCCCGAAACTCAGGCTAAGCAACATCAAGCTTGCCTGGACTTGGCAAAGGACAATCCCAGCATCGTCTGTAAGTAATGGGATTGTTATAGAGACAAAAGGCCTCGATCAATCGAGGCCTTTTTTATTTTTCCTGAGACTTGAACGTCTGGTGCGGAGATTTCATCCGCCAGAACTATCTGGCGTGGACACTCTTGTCGGCGCAGCCTTCACGGATTTTTAACCGGCAAGCTTCAGCTCACCACCGCAGTTGCCGGCTCCGTGGGCAACTGCATCATCCGCAACTTCCCTCCCGCCCACGCGCAAGGCAGCGCAGTCACCACAAGGGCCAGGGGATACCAATGCGGGCCGAGATTCTGGTTCCAGGTGGCAACCGCGCCGGCCGCGCTCACAATCACCCCAATCCAGCCGCTGATCAGCGCATGCTTCATAGGACTGCTGGGTGCCAGCCGGGCGACAATGTAACTGCCGAGAATGCTGTACACAATCCGGTAAGCGGTCGCGACCGCCAGCGGCCCGCTTGGAGTCGGGACGCCGGGCGGCGGGAAAAAGCCGACTTTGTGCAGTACCGCGTCGGTGACGAGGGTGATGATGACGCCGACTAAGATCCCAACCACCACCGCAAAAACGCTCCGCCCAATATGCCTGGAAAGTTGCGCGGCGCTCATGGTTGTGTCCTCCTGAGTCGATTTTGAGCAGGAGTAAGGTATCACGGGAGGATGGCCCTGCGGCATTTCTGTGGCACGAATGTTAGAGTTTCCGGATGCGACCCAACCGCTCCGTACCCCCCTGCACTGTGATCCCGGTGCTTATCTATCCCGATCCCGCCGCCGCGGCGGATTGGCTATCCAAAGCGTTTGGATTCACTGTCCGCCTGCGAATTGCAAATCATCGCATTCAGATGAAAGCCGGCGATGGCTGCTTCACTATCGCCGAAGGCGAAGTTAAGCCGAACAATTCTCAGCATGTCCAGGTCCGCGTCGAGAATGCTAAGGGCCACTGCGAGCGCGCACGGCAGAGTGGGGCTACCATCCTCAGCGAACCAAAAGACCAGCCCTATGGCGAGCGCCAATACAACGCTCAGGATTTTTACGGCCACCGTTGGGACTTCACCGAAACCATCGCCGATGTCGCCCCGGAAGAATGGAGCGGCGGTGAGTTTCATCTGGAGTGATGTGGTTGACTCTTGCTAACTGAAAATATAATCAGATTTTATGAAGAAGGTCATCAGAGTCACTGAAGCGCCACGCATCGTGCCAGCCAGCGAAAAGTTTTGTACGGGGAAGGAGCTGGCGTCGGCATTGGCATCCGCAAAAATGCCTACTGATGAAGCGCGGGAATGGGCGCGCGATCTCAGGGATGCGCGCAAAGGCCTTAAACTGCCCTCTACTAAATAACGGGGAAAGAGCGACCCATTCACGGTCCCGTAATTGGAGCAACTCAGAAGTGTCTTCAACCGCCTGTTCCCGAATTGGGAACACCGGTGAATAGTACTTATGTAATCGCGACGAAGTTGATAAAATATCAAGTACAGTGTTACGATGGCTGAACAATCAGGCAAGATTCCGCCTCCCCTGAGTGCCGCTGAGTTGCGCAAGCTGATCCTGGAGGCGATCGATGAAACCGCAGACATCGGTAATCCGGAAACATTCCACGCTCGCTTCGGTCACCTTGAACGCGACTTGCAAATCGACGATGTCATTCATGGACTTGAACAGCTCTGGTCTTTCGATCGACCACCAGTCTTCAATAACTTTCACTGGCAATGGAAGTACTACGTTGCAACCGAGAACATCGACGGTGATCCAATCCTGATCGTGATTGCGGTCGATACGCTGGACAGAAGCTTCGAGGTGATAACACGATGGCGCCAATAGCAGCCCACGAGTGTGGCCTGAAAACTCGAAAAGAATTTCTGGCGACGGAGAAGAAGCCGTTCCACTTCACGGATTCCGGGCTTTCAAATGTTCACCTGGTCGGCGTTCGGTATTTCGTATGTGAGTGCGGTAAAACTGTTGCGGAAATTCCCGCGATCAAGCAACTACTCTCTTTGATTGCACGAGACCTCGTCGAAAAACCAAAGGCACTTGCCCCGGAAGAAATTCGTTTTTTGCGGAAGCGACTCGGGAAGAAGCAGTCCGACTTTGCCCGCGAAATAGGAGTTCGGGTTGAAACGCTTTCACGCTTTGAAAATGGTCAGACTCGTGCCAATGAGCGCACTGACAAGCTGATCCGCCTATATTACGTTCTGATGTCAGAAGACCCTCAACTAGCCGAAATTCGGAGTGCTATTGAAGAAGTTCTTGCTGGCTGGAAACACAGCACGATGCCAGCGAAGATTGTGGCCACGGTCAAAGGAAATGAGTGGAGGGCAGAAGTAGCTGCCTGAAGGGCTGAACCGTGGCCGAGCGGCCCTTCAGGGCCGCGTCAGAAATTTGCGCCAGCGCCGGGCTGTGACGAATGCATTCCATTTCGCCACCAATGCACGCTTACCAATACCGGGAACGAACGTCTGCTAGCCGTGGACCTAACCTCGGAATTTGCAACGGCGAAAGGAAATCCATGCTCCACTTAAGGCATTGCTTGCGTCGTGTCTTGGCTTTCAGTTTCTTGTTTCCGTCGCTGGCTCTGGCACAGGCGCCGGCAGCTTCGCCTCAGAAGATCACCCCCGGCAGTTCGGCGGTAGATGGCTCGTTCCTTAAGCCTTACAAGAATGCTTGGAAAATCGTCTATGAGTTTCCCGGTAGAGAACCGTTCCTGGTAGGCATGTGGACGGACGAACTATCGGAAGTGGAAGTGAACGGCCGGCACCTTTTGAAGAGATCTCAGATGGCCGATTATGCCAAGTACGGAATCGTAAGCACTTACGTGAATGTCTTCGATCCGAAAACAATGGCACCCGTGTATAGCGACTTCAAGCGCAGTGATACAGGTGAATGGGCTCACCGCGAGTTCGACGGCGCCAGAGTGACCTATCGCAAAGCCGAATCCGCGGAAGCTAAAACCCAGACCGGAGAACTTAAACTCTCAGAACCGATCTTTGATTACAACGGCGGACTCTATGGTGTTCTGCTGGCGGCGCTTCCGCTGAAAGAAGGCCTGCAAGCCTCGTTGCCCACGCTCTCCGAAGATCGGGATGTGTTGGACCCGGTCACCGTCACAGTTGGAAAGCAGGAACTCACAGATGCGGGTCCCGTTAAACAAGTCCTGGCGTGGCCCGTTGACACCGAGGCAAATTATGCGAACCATTCCCACAGCATCTTCTGGATCACCAAAGACCCTCCTTATGTTATTAAGTTGGTCACTTTATGTTATTAAGTTGGTCACTTTCATCCCCTCGGCGAAATGGGTGAAGGTCACAATCAGCATGATTTGAAGAGGGAGACTGGCATGTCCGCTTCCTGACATCCTCTCTCAGCCAAATCCGCTGTTTGGTGATCCAGCGGTCAGAGCCCTTCTCAACTTTCCCTGCCGACTTCTGTGCCTCTCAGATCATCGCCAGGGACGGTCTCGCCGATCATTGTCCCAATCGCCGCGCTGCCAGCCACGAAACATCGAGCCGTCAATTACGCTGCCTTCACGATAGTCGAATGCCCGCTCTCGACCATCCGGCCCGCGAGCATATATGCGCAGAGTCTTCACCCGGCCGGGCGCGGGATCAACGCCCAGAAGGCGGTTACTTACCTGGACCTGAACATCCTGTCGAGCGATCTGTCTCAATTGATTCGTGACGTCCACGTGACGGTGTCTGGTGCCGAACTCCGCATGCTGTATGACGTACTGCCCGGCATCGTCCCGGCGGCCGTAGTCATCGCCACGGCGGTCGTAGTCATCCTCCCTGCGACGACCGTCATCGCCGTACCCGCCTTCCCAGCGTCCGCTCCAGCGTCCGTTGCCCCAGTCGCCGGTATTCCATGCCCGAAACATCGCTCCATCTACCGTCGAGTTTTCGCGGAATTCAAACATGCGCTCGCGGCCATTCGGGTCAACTGCGTAAATGCGCAACACCTTCACGCGCCCTGGGTCCGGATCGATCCCAAACGTCCGGTTTCCCATGATGAACACGCGGTCGTGCCGCGCAAGCTGCTTAAGCTGATTGGTGACATCGACGTGACGCTCTGCCGTCCCATATTGCGCTGAGACGATCGTGTACTGCCCCTGGTCCGGCGGGCCGTATTGCGCCATCGCACTTTGCGGAAGAAACGGAAGCGTTGCTACTAAAAGCAAAACAAGCCGAAACATACGATCCTCCTTCGTTAGCAATTGACCGACGAGAACGCAGTGCCGTCTTTAGATGCACGGTTTGCCATAAAGAAAACTCTGTCATCTTGAGCGGAGTGACGGGACGCCCTTGGCGTTCGGTCACGCAGTCGAAAGACCTCGTGTTTGCTTGCTCTTTTGGCGTGTCGCATCGAGGAATTCTGATCGCGGACCGCTCACGACCACATTCGTGGGCGGAAAATCCAGGACAGAACATAAGCCCCAGGCATCACAGTTGCTCCTGAACTTTCCTCAGCAACTGTCAGCGCCTTGCCGGGTTTGTCTGTTTAGCGCGCCGCGTAGGAGGAACGATGGAATCCGCGATTACTTCCGAAGTACGCGAGCTGTGCAAGGCCGTTGCCGAAGAGCGCGATACGAATCGAGTGCGAATGCTGCTCGACAAGCTCCTTCAGGCGCTTAACGAGCGTGAGCTTTTGCTGTCGCTGTTCTGAGGGTACGCTGCCTTAGCCCATTCAAGCCTGATCTTGGCTTGAGTGCGGACGTTCGGCTCGCTTAGCAGCAAGTGAACATGCTCGGGCATGACAACGTAGCCATAAATATAAGTCTGTAACTACGCCGCAGTCGCTCTAGCGCGGACTCGAAGATTCGCCGGCTTTCGTCTGTGCTAAGTAAACGACGGCGCTGGTAGCAACAGAACGTGACGAAATGGGTTTGTCCACTCTGGTGAAAACGTGTGAGACGCCACGGCATGGGGGATAAGGTAGTTCGTCAGTTCATGTCTGTGACGTATGAACATCCCAACTCAAACCAAAATCGGGCTTGAGTGGGCACCCACCAAGCCTTGGGATGTGTGTTGTTCGAGACTATCTATTTCCGCTCAGGGCCATTCTTGCGCTATGCTCACGGATCGATGGCGGAAGTCGCTTTATGCATAATATTACCCGCTGCCTAGCCTCAGTTCTCTTGCTCGCACTGTCGTTGTTGCTGCCTTCAGCAATGGCAGGCGATGACAAATGGTACGAAAAAACAGAGTGGACGGAGCGAAACCCTTTCCAGTGGGGTGCTGGGCAAATGTTCGTCGCGTTCCCTAAGACCGGAATTCGGCTCGGCGGCAGCGACCCTCATCTTTATGCACTGATGACCTCTGGCGAACGAGATGCGATTTGGTCTGAGCCAAGCCACGCAAAAGTCGTAGACCATTATTCTGTGAAACCCGAGAGCGTTAAGGGCTGGCATGATTTTTTCGCATCCAAAGCTGAAGCTGTGCAACTGCCTTACTGGTTCGACACTTTGGGATTGTTACCCAAGATACCCAACCATGTAACCGGTGGAATCACCCTGATCGACATTCTTCTTCACGCTCCGGACAATAACACCGTGCGGGCGAGGGCGAATGAGCTGTCGGCCGTAATCGAGGTTGGAGGAATCTTCGAGCGAACCTACCTGATTTTCGTTGATCCAGCGGGGCACGAGTTTTTGAGCAGCAATATTATCTACACGGTGAAGGTTGGAGACAAAGTTAGAAACTACGCAATCGAGTCCGCCACGTATGCTCTGAAAGTTCAAGCTCTCGCTAATCCGCCGTACCCTCCAACTAGCTTATCGTCCGAAGTCCATTAAGGGCCGCGCAGATGTTCCGAAGGCACGTTTTCCCTAGATCTGGCTGGGGTCAAGGTGGTCGAACAGCGTGGGCTGATGCAATTGCAGTGGGGCAGATATGGCACGCGGTGAAATCGCTCGCTGGACCGCCGCAATGAAGGTGCGCATATCAAGGAAATAGTTCGGATATGCGCGCTTCAAGGTCTTAAAGGAATCGACGGAGACGAGGACAGCATCTTGAGCGGCCTCACTGCGCTCCACTTCCGAGTAATCCTCACTTGCTTTCTCCAAGTCGCGCTTGCCATACGAGGTGACCTTTGTTCGCTGTCCAGCGACATCAAGTTCGATGAGAAAATAATGCCCCTCTCTGACGCCAACCTCCTCAATATTCTTGAGGGTGTTGTTGAACGTCGCGAGTCGATTCTCGACGTCCAGGCTCGCGGCGTACTCCTGTAGCTCTCTCCTAAGCTCTTGTCGTTTGTGAGGAGTATTCGGCACTGGCACGGCGTGTTCTCTTAGTGCTATCGCGGTGCCCATCAGCGCAAAGAACCGGAGCCAATGCTCGTCGCCGCGGCTTGATTTCAGCGAGTGCCTGATAAAAATTCCGACCGTCTCGACTGCAGTGGCCCATGCGTGCTGCAAAGGTGAGCGAATCTGCACTTCGACTTTGAGATCGTTCCATCTTCTCGATTTCTTATCGCTGTAATACCGATACACCAAATGATAGCTGCGGTAGCCCGACTCCTTCGGGTTCTTAATATAGTCATCCTCGTGCACGAGCTTATGCTTGATGTCGCTTCTCTTGTAACTGTTCACGAGTTCGTATACCTGTGATACTGATGACACGATGGCACGGCATCCAGCAATGTCCTGAATCTGGGTCAGCTTCATCTCGGGGAAACGATCCAGCTTCGCCACAATAGAAGACAGACGCTTCAGACGTTGTGCAATCACGCTCTTGCGGTCGATGTGCTTCGCCCGCGTGCGAAGTCCCGCCTGGAAGACGTTCAGCGGATAGCTGTGGGACGACCTCCAATTGTCCATTAGCGCGAATGCGCGATTAAAGTTATCAAGTTCAGGAGGGCGGCTGTGCCTAGATATTTCTACCAGCAAGCGTCCTGCTCTGTTCACCTTTTCTCGGGGATAGGCAGGATATACCCATGGTAAGGCCCATGGCATGTTTGTAAGTATGGCACAGCAGAGCGCCTGAACTAGGGCCTGGCCCAGCCTTTCGCTCACACGTCACGCAGTTCTCCATCCCTTCGACTAGTTATTTCGATGTTTTCCTGCGGCCCGGGACTCAGATGTGTGAGACTCCGGGCGGTAGAAAAGTTTTGCTCGGGCACTCAGAATATCCACCGAATCGCCTCTTAGGATTGCATCATCCAAAAAATCAATAACCCAACAAATTTGAGGAGGACCTACTATGTACGTCGTTATCGGAGCTACGGGTCACACCGGCCATGAAACCGCAAACAAACTTCTCGCTAATGGAAAAAAGGTTCGAGTCGTTGGCAGAAATCTGGATCACCTTAAACCGCTGGTTGCGAAAGGGGCGGAGCCGTTTGTCGCAAACGTAGCGGAGAAAGATTCTATTGCGAAGGCATTCGCCGGGGCGAAAGCAGTTTATGTAATGTTCCCGCCGGATGAGAAAGCGCAGGATTACCTTGCGCGGGCAGACGAGATGGCAGAAGCATTCGCAGTTGCTATTCAGAAAAATGGAGTCAAGCATGCCGTAGTGCTCAGCAGCGTGGGCGCGGACAAAGCCGAGGGAACCGGGCCGATTGTTGGCCTGCATCATCTGGAGGAACGGCTAAACCGGATTTCAGGGCTGAATACGCTGTATCTGCGAGCAGCGTACTTTATGGAAAACACTCTGGGCCAGGCCGACGCGATTGCGCAGATGGGATCGGTCGTGGGTCCGCTGCAGGCTGAACTGAAATTTCCATGCATCGCAGCGCGCGACATCGGTGATTTTGCGGGAAATGCGCTCGCCCGTCTCGACTTTGCCGGACATCAGGTGCAAGAACTTCATGGACAGCGCGACATAAGCTACGGAGAAATTACCAGCGTGATTGGCAAGGCGATCGCGAAGCCTGATTTGAAATATGCGCAACTTACGCCGGAGCAATTCCGCGATGTGCTCGTGCAGATGGGCATGTCAAGGAATGTTGCGGGTGGGCTCGCGGAAATGGCGCAAGGTATGAATTCGGGGCACGTGAAAGCCCTGGAACCGCGGTCGCCGCGCAACACAACTCCAACGTCGTATGAGCAGTTTGTTGCAGAAACCTTCCTACCGCTATATCAGAGTAAGCGAAAAGCGGCGTAATTTTGCAGCATTCCTAGTGCCGGGTGCCCCAGCCTCCCACGTCATCAAAACTGAGGCTGGGGGGGTGGCCCATCCCTCCACTGACCAACTCACTAGAGAAGTAGAACGATTCCTAAGTTCCCCGAACTTCCAAAAAATATAATTTAAGTTATGCCCATTGTTTCTATTACTCGCTTGCGTGTGCGATCGCTGCGGTATCTTCCATCCTTTCTCTTCTACGCGCTGCGCTCTTCGCATCAAGCTAAGAAATCCCAAGGTATCTTGGCAGTTTCCTTGCTTCGCGAGGCAAACAGTACCTTCTGGACTCGCACTGTGTGGACAACGGTGCCGGCGATGAAGGCCTTCATGCTGGCGGGACCGCATCGGACGGCCATGCGAAAACTGCTGGAGTGGTGTGACGAAGCCGCTCTGGTCCACTGGGAGCAGGAGAGTGCCCAAGAGCCCGACTGGCCAGAAGCACATCGAAGGTTGCAAGTGGAAGGGCGACGCTCGAAGGTTAACCACCCGTCTCCTGCTCACGAGAGCTTTGAAATTCGGCCACCAAAATTGCAATGAACTCCGTTTGCTATTTCGCCATCATCGAAGCCGGGGTTCCATCGGACCATTTGCCGACCCAGACCATAAAAATCGTCACTCGTTCTTCAGGGTCATTGGCCGCAATCACAGGCGAGCCCGGCAGATCGGCCCCCCAGCTTTTGCCAACATCGCCAGATACAAAAAACATCAGGTGAGGATGCCAGTTCCTGCCTTCGTCGTTCAGGTATTGCTGCTTCGAGAGCATGTAGCACATCGCGCCAGGCTCGAGCGCCGTGAGCTCCTTGTTATCGAATGCGGAGTTAGTCGCCTGAACGATCTCCGCCTTCGATTTTCCCGCCAGCACCAGCTTGGTCTTCATCAGATAAATACGCGCAAAACTTCGTGCAGCGGCTGCATTAAAGCAAATTGGCGCTCGGATTTTGGAATTCCAGAAGAACTTCTCGGTCGTCGCAGCTCCCCACGATCGTTCGACGATGCAGAGAAAACCGTTGGTACCCTTCACCGCGGCGGTATATCCATCGTGTCCCAGTACCATGACTTCGGCCGAGTCCGAAATCGACTTGGGAGCAGCGGTGCGGGCCAACGCGATTTCCGAGCTTTCAGGCATCAGGTACGCACTCAGCGGAGCCATGGTTGGGTAGGGATTGCTTGGGTCTGGATTGCTGGTGCTTTGTGCCCGCGCGTGCGGCATTGCCCCGGAAAAAATAACTAAAACGACGAACGCCAGAGCGGTCGTCCCCACATTGATTTTCTGCATGCGATCTCCGATCGGAACCGGAAAAGCTATTCGCCTTCGCCAACTTTGAGCACCGCCAGAAACGCCTCTTGCGGAATGTCCACGCGGCCGATGCGCTTCATGCGCTTCTTTCCTTCTTTCTGCTTTTCGAGGAGCTTGCGTTTGCGGGTGATATCGCCGCCGTAGCACTTGGCAAGTACGTTCTTTCGCATAGCCGCCACCGTTTCGCGGGCGATGATCTTTGCTCCGATCGAGGCTTGAATCGGAACTTCGAACATTTGTCGCGGAATCAGCGTGCGCATCTTTGAGACCAACGCTTTGCCGCGGTCGTAGGCGAAGTCGCGGTGAACGATGATCGAGAGCGCATCCACGGGATCGCCCGCGACGAGAATGTCGAGCTTGACCATCGGCGACTCCCACGTCCCCGAGAGGTGGTAATCGAGCGAGGCGTATCCGCGAGAAACCGACTTCAGCCGGTCGTAAAAGTCGAGCACGATTTCGTTCAGCGGCAGCTCGTATTGCAGCATGACACGCGTCGAGCTTACGTACTCAAAGCTCTTCTGCTTGCCGCGTTTTTCTTCGACCAGGGCAAGAATTCCACCAACGTATTCTTCGTTGGTAAGAATAGTCGCAAGAATCACCGGCTCTTCCACCTTCGCAATTTCACTCGGATTCAGCCACCGCGACGGATTATCAACCTCGACTACTTCACCATCCGTCTTAGTGATCTTGTATCGCACGCCGGGCGCTGTAGTAATCAGGTCAAGGTTGAACTCACGCTCCAGTCGCTCCTGAATGATCTCCATGTGTAGCAGGCCCAGAAAGCCACAGCGGAAGCCGAATCCGAGCGCGACGGAACTTTCCGGCTCGAAAAAAAACGACGAATCGTTGAGCCGCAGTTTTTCGAGCGCTTCGCGCAACTGCGTGTGCTCGTGGGCATCGACGGTGTAGAGACCGGCGAAGACCATCGGCTTGATGTCTTCGAATCCGGGCAGCGGCTCGAGCGCAGGCGCGCCATCGTCGGTAATGGTGTCCCCGATCTTGGTGTCGGCAACGTTCTTGATATTCGCAATCAGGAACCCGACTTCGCCCGCGTGGAGCTCGTCGATCTCCACCGGCTTTGGAGTGAGCACGCCAAGTGTTTCCACATCAAAGACACGGCCGTTGGACCATAACCGAATTTTTTGTCCCTTGTGCAGACGGCCTTCGAAAACACGCACGAGTACGATCACGCCGCGATAAGGATCGAACCACGAATCGAAAATCAGCGCCTGAAGATGTCTTTCTGAATTTCCCTTCGGCGGAGGAATGCGCTTAACGATGGTTTCAAGCACATCGGGAACGCCTTGGCCGGTTTTCGCGCTGATCAACAAGGCATCCGTAGCGTCCAGCCCAACCGCGCCCTCGATCATTTCTTTGGTGCGCGGAATATCGGCGCTGGGCAGATCGATTTTATTAATAACCGGAATAATTTCGAGCCCATGATTGATCGCCAGATACGAATTCGCCAGCGTCTGCGCCTCCACTCCCTGCGACGCATCCACCACCAGCAGCGCGCCTTCACACGAGGCCAGCGACCGTGAAACTTCGTAGGAAAAATCCACGTGCCCCGGCGTATCGATCAGATTTAGCTGATAAGTCTCGCCATCCTTCGCGTTGTACATCAGTCGGACTGCGTGAGCCTTGATTGTGATCCCGCGCTCCCGCTCCAGGTCCATGGTGTCGAGCACCTGCGCTTCCATCTCGCGGGCGGTAAGTGCGCCAGTGAGCTCCAGCAACCTGTCGGCGAGCGTGGATTTCCCGTGATCAATATGCGCCACGACCGAGAAATTGCGAATGTGCTGGGAATCCATAGGGAGAGCGGCTAAACACTGATTTTAACAGGCGTGGAATCCGCTCAAGTAGGGGATCGCCCTCAGGCTCCAAACGGTCCTTCTAATCGCTGCTATTGGGTGTACGCGGTTTCAAACTCGCTTAACCATCCTTCTGTCGCATGAATTGCGGTCCAGCCGAAAGCTCTTGCGGCCTGAACATTAATTTCGCGATCGTCGACGAACACGATCTCTTCGGCAGGCAGAATTTCGCACGCATGTTGAAAAAATTCACGAGAGGGTTTCACCAGCCCGATGTCGGAAGAACAACAAACGCAAAGCTGAGACAAGATTGGTGCACTCTCAATCAGCCGGTTCAGCAAGGTTCGGCAAAAGTTCGTAGCTAAACCTACGGGATGTCCAGCTGCAAGCAGGCGCTCGATGAGCCGAAGCGCGGTTGAGTCTACCGGGTGCATCACCAGCCAGTCTTGTTCAAACTGCCTCTGGCTGGCTCCAATCTGTGCGCAGAGATCGAGCAGTGAAATCGTGCCGAGGTCGAGCGCCGGCTGTACCTGGGTATAAGTCGCGTAAGCAATGGCGGGATCGAATCCGTGGGGCTTCGAAAGCTGGCGGAATGTTTCGAGCGCCTTATCCGGGACGAAGTTATCGGCTATCAATACACCGCCAACATCAAAATAAAAAGCAGGCATCCCTTCATTATGTACTAGCTCGCAGAAGTGTAACTACTCACCTCTTTGAGATAACGGTATCCGCCGCATCGTGAGAATAGAGCTGGTTAACGTGCGCCACCAACCCTTGAAAACGAGGGTCGCCGTGTAGCGGATTCAGCCAGGAGTCTTCAGACATCTGCATCGCCATGCGGGGCGGGTACCCATGGTCAATGGCATCGCGTAGCAAAGAGAGCGCCTCATCCTCTTTCCCATTGCGCGCAAGCATTGTGGCCAAGTCATATTTCGTAACGGCGATTTCGGGCTGATTTGGTCCAAGCACGCGGGTTTCAACATCTAGGGCGTGACGGAACGACTCCATGGCTTCCTGGTCGTGGTGCTCTTCCCGTTGCATTTCGCCAAGATTAAACAAGCAGTTAATGGTTGCCAGATTCTCTTCGCCATCGATTTTCATGTGAAGCCACAGTGCCTGGCGTTCGAGCTTTTCCGCCTCAGCAGGTTGTCCGCTGGCAGCCAGCATGATCGCCTGGTTGTCCATCGTGACAATGGTGTAATGCGCTTCGGGGCCGAGGACACGTTTCTGCTTCTCGAGAACGTCGCCGTTCAACTTCGCTGCCTCGGCACATTTTTCCTTGCCGGCTGCTCCCTCCAGGCACAGCGTGAAGGCCAGTTCGCTGATGCTGGCTAATGTGTCGATGTGGTCCGGGCCGAGCACGCGTGTCTGCGTATCAACCAGCTCTCGCTCGAGTCGCAACGCTTCCGCAGTGCGTCCCTCCTGTAGCAACGTCCAGGCAAGATCGTGCATGGTCAACAGCGTTTCGCGGCCTTCCTGCTGACCGACTGAACTGCTGGCCTTGATCGCTCCTTCAAACAACGATTGTGACCGAGGCCAAAGCCCCTGATACATATAGGCTCTCCCGATCACGTGCATAAGGCTGGTTTGCAATTCGGGGTCTTTCGAGAGCCCGGTCGAGATGTCTTTTGCCGCTTTGTCGAGAAGTTGCGCCGCGGTTACGGTTCCTCCCAGCCGTTCGCTGGGATCAGAGGTCTTGAAGATTCCGGTCATGAATTCGGCGATGCGGTCGGCGCGGTCACGCTCGCGCGTGATGCGGCGCAGTTGGATGCCCTGAAAGATGCCGAACGCAATCAGCAGCGCACCTATGACGGACCCGACCGCCACTCCGATGCGGTGGCGCCGCACATACTTCCATGCACGATAAGGTACGCTTGTCGGCCGCGCCGTGACCGGCTCGTGGCACAAATAGTGAACAATGTCCTGCGCGAGATCCGACGCGGTTGCGTAACGTCGAATGCGGTCCTTCTCGACTGCCTTCATCGTGATCCAGTCCAAATCGCCGCGCAATTGGCTCACGAGTTGTCTTGCTTCCGTATCACGCGCCTCGGCTGTTGCTGACATGGTGTTTGGCGCTGAACTGATTTTTGTACTTGGCCGGGGCGGGTCCTGTTCCCGCATGGCGCGTAACATCTCAGCGAACGGCTTCTTCTTTAACTCGCTTGCATCAAACGGCGCCTCGCCGGTGAGTAACACGTACAAAATCACGCCCAACGAGTAGACATCAGTGCGCGTATCAACGTCTTGCGTTGTGGGGTCGCACTGCTCGGGGCTCATATATCCCGGCGTCCCCAGAAACATGCCGGCATGGGTGTAAATTGACTGGCCCGCAACCTCCGCATCAAGCGTCTTCGCCAGCCCGAAATCGATAATGCGAGGCACAGGCCTGCCATCAACTTCGGACACCAGAATATTCGCCGGCTTGAGGTCTCGGTGAATGATTGCCTTCTGGTGCGCGTGCTGCACACCTTCACAAACCTTGATGAACAGTTCCAGTCGATCTCGAATCTTCAGTTTCTTCTGATCGCAGTATTCGGTGATCGGCAGACCGGGCACGTACTCCATCACGAAATAAGGCTGGCCTTCGGGAGTTGCTCCAGCATCGAACACTTTCGCAATCGAAGGATGGTGCATGACGGCGAGCGATTGGCGTTCGGCCTGGAAACGGTGAAGTAGGGCGTCATCGTACATTGCCCAGCGAATCAGTTTCAGCGCGACTCGCCGGTGAAGAGGAGTAGTTTGCTCGGCCAGCCATACCTGTCCCATGCCGCCTTCGCCGAGCTTTTCGAGAAGCTGGTAGGGACCTATTGAACGGGATTTGATTGCGCTGGGAAGTAGGGCGTTCGCTGGCTTTTCGAGAATGCTGATCGACGAGTCATTGGCCCGTAATAAGGACTCGACCTCATCGCGTAATCTGGCGTCAGACCCGCAAGCCTCGAGCAGAAAGGCATCACGCTGCTCCGGAGATTTTTCGAGCGCGTCCCCGAATAGTTCCTTGACTCTTGCCCATTCCTGCTCTGTTTCCACTCTATCTCTCGATTTCGCGCATTAAACGAGCACCTGCGATCGTCCACTCACCGTGACGTTGGTCGCGAGTTGGACTGTTTCGTATTGGGACGACCCGTGGCCTGGGCAACCAGGGAATTAAAGCCGGGAGCATTGTGAAGCGCATTCAGGTCGGGATCTTCGCCGATCTGTTTTGCAACATACGGAGGAAGACCGATATCTACTGCCTGCCGCAACAGCGACATTGCCTCGCTCAGCTTGCCGCCCTTTCCGAGCACGCTGGCCAAGTTATACAAAGTGACCGTGATCTCTGGCGATGTGGGGCCAAGCATGCGGCGTTGCAGCTCGAGAACCTGACGCAGTGCCGCTTCGCTTTCTTTGAGACGGCCCATTTGTCCTTCGATTGCGGCTGCGTTCATCATGTAATGAATCGTGTCTATGTTCTGGTCGCCGTACACTCGACGTTGGGTTGCGAGTGCCTGCTGTTCGATGTCTTGGGCCTCTGCCAGACGATTTTCGCTGGTAAGGATTGCCGCCAGCTCGTCCATGGACGCCAGAGTGTAACTGTTCTCCGGCCCGAGCACTCGCCTTCGTTTTTCTAAAATCTCACGTTCCATCTTCTCGGCTTCAGCATGCTTGCCCTGCTCATCCAGGCTGCTTGCCAAGTCGCTCATGATCGAAAGGGTCTCGTCGTTGTCCGGCCCGAGGATCCGCCGTCGCAGTTCTAGCGTTTTTCGCTGCAGGTTTTCGGCATCTCGAAAACGGCCTTGCTGGAAAAGCGCCCATGCCAACCTTTGCATTGTTCTCAAGTTGTAAGGGTTGTCCGCTCCTATGGAGGACACTCCGGCTTGCAGGCTTCCTTCGAGTAACGATTGCGCGCGTTGATAAAGTCCCAAATTCAGATAGGCGATTCCCATCACCTGCATCATGTGGGCTTGCAGTTCAGGATCTTTGGCCAGGCCTGATTCAACATCGTGTGATGCTTTGTCGAGGATTTCACGGGCAGTTACGGTGTTGCCGACGCGTTCTCCCGGATCCGAGACTCTGAAGATTCCTGTCATGAACTCGGCAATACGGTCAGCGCGGTCGCGTTCGCGCGTGGTCTTGCGCAACTGAATACTTTGCGCCACGGCGAAGACGATCAATAGAGCGGCAAGAGTACCGCCGACGGCGACTCCAATACGGTGACGGCGCACATATTTGCGCAACCGATAGGAGACACTCGCTGGCCTGGCGCTCACCGGCTCATATCGCAAATGGCGAGATAAATCGTCGGCGAGCTCCGAAGGCGTTCCGTACCTGCGACTGCGGTCACGCTCGATGGCTTTTATTGCGATCCAGTCAAGATCGCCGCGCAATTGACCGACCAGTTGCTTGGGTTCCATGCCGCGTGCCTGCGCCGTTGCTGATGAAGTCTGCGCGTCCGAACCAACCTTCGCGCTCGGGCGCGGTGGGTCCTGCTCTCTCACCAGCCGCAGCATGTCCCGGACTTGCCTCTTATGTGAGTCGCCGGTTTCGAAAGGTAGGCTGCCAGTCAGCAACACGTAAAGAACAACCCCGAGCGAGTACACATCCGTCCGCGTATCCACGTCCTGCGCAGTGGTATCGCACTGCTCCGGACTCATGTATCCCGGGGTCCCGATGAAGCTTCCCGCTACTGTGAACATAGACCGGCCGTCGGGGGCCGACTCAATTGGCTTGGCGAGACCGAAGTCTATGATCCGCGGCACCGGCTTGCCATCCACTTCGATGACCAAAATATTGGCAGGCTTCAGGTCACGGTGAATGATGGCCTTCTGGTGCGCATGTTGCACGCCTTCGCATACCTTGATAAACAACTCCATGCGATCACGGACGTCCATCTTTTTCTGGTCGCAATATTCCGTGATCGGAAGGCCAGGGACATACTCCATAACAAAATATGGCTGGCCTTCAGCCGTGGCTCCGGCGTCAAACACCTTCGCGATGGAAGGGTGGTCCATCACGGCGAGCGATTGCCTCTCGGCCTGAAAGCGGTGCAGGAGTGCCTCGTCGTACATGCCCCAGCGGATGAGTTTCAAGGCCACTCGTCGCTGCAGCGGGGCGGATTGCTCGGCCAGCCACACCTGGCCCATGCCGCCTTCACCGATCTTTTCCAGTAGTTGATAGGGACCGATTGAGCGGTTGCTCGAGATGTTGTTCGTGAGTGGAATACCCGTCGAATTTTGAAACACTCCGCTCGATGAATCGTGCGCCTTCAGCAGGGACTCGACTTCCCCGCGCAGTGACGTGTCTGAGCCGCAGGCGTCGCGGAGAAAAGCCTCACGGTCGCCGGGAGAGTGCTCCAGTGCCGCTCCGAACACATCCTTAATTTTCTGCCACTCCGCCTTTGTTTCCACTCTCTCCTCTTTTTATCTGCCGGGAAAGCCAGGCGCGCGCCATGCTCCAGTCTCGCTTGACCGTGGCCGGCGAGATCCCAAGAACCGTAGCCGTTTCTTCGACCGTCAGTCCGGCAAAGAAGCGCAGCTCCACAATGCGGCTTTGCTGCGGATCGCGCTGCGCCAGCTTGGTAAGGCTGTAGTCCAGCTCAAGCACGTCCACTTCTTGTTTTTTCGCCGGGGCAACGTCATCCTCCAACCGTATTGTGCAGTCAGCACCCCGCTTCGTTGCACGAAAACGGCGGGCATAGTCGACCAGAATTTGCCGCATCAGTGTGGCGGCGATTGCCACAAAGTGCGATCGGTCCTGAATCTGGAAGGGGCCCTGTTCCGCCAGCCGCAAATAGGCCTCATGAATCAGAGCGGTTGTCTGCAGTGTATGGCTGGAGCGTTCCCCTTTTAAATAATGGTGGGCCAAGCCATGGAGTTCGTTGTAGACCAAGGGGATAAGCCTTTGAAGAGCGTGGTCGTCGCCGGCGCTCCATTTGGTTAACAATTCGTGAATAGATTGGGAGGGTAGCTGAGACATGCGGGCCCCCGGGCGCTCGGGGGATTCGCTGCAAACAATAGCCTTAGACCCGCGGCAAGTCAACAATAGAAAGCATTTCGTCCCACTGTCGGCCGGGCTGATTTCGCCGTACGGCGAAATTCTTGAGCTCCTTTCACCGCGCAATTCGCTTTAACTTATAGGCGGCTGTTCGCCACCTCGGGTTTGCAAAGCTCATAAGACTCGGAGAACGATAAGGCCAATGTTTCGTACCGACACGATTCCGGTCACAAGGAGACACATATGGCACGCATCGCGTTGACTCTACTGTTTGGATTTTTCGGCGCAGCAACTTTATTTGCCCAAAGCGGGCCTTGTACAGAGACCATGATCAAAGGCGGCCAACTGCCCGCGGCAGCGGATGCTTTCGCTTACATGCCTCCGTATGGGAAGCCCGAAGTTGGAAAGTCCGCAGTCCAGCAAGCGGATGAAAAGAGTTTTTCGGACCGAACGAATGTCAAATCGGCTTGGGCGGATAACCACCGGATCGTCTCTTCGCCTTCCGCCGACATGGCCTACGAATACGGCACGCTGCATATGTCTTCCGATAGCAAGAGCAAACCAGGGGCGGCCGGACATGAGGAATTCGATGCCGTCATGCTGATCGTCTACAAGGCAAATAAGGGCGCCTGCCAACAAGTGGCTTTGACGATGCAGCCGCTCGAAAAAAGCGAGCACTAAAAGGGTGCGAGGATACGTCAGTTTAGTAGTAGGATTCGTGACGGAAGTCTGAGTGGGGAACACGTGATCGGGGGACAAGGAGGTAAGTTATGAAGAGAATTTTGGCGTTGCTATATGGAGTTTTCGCGTATGTATTTTTCTTCGCCACTTTCTTGTACGCAATCTGCTTTGTTGGCAACGTAGGCGTTCCAAAAACCATAGATACTGGCTCTCTCGTGCCCGTGGGCATAGCCGTTGTAATCGACGCCGTGCTGTTGAGCCTTTTCGCCCTGCAGCACAGCATTATGGCGCGACAGGGTTTCAAAGCGCGGTGGACGCGAGTTGTTTCATGGCATGTAGAACGCAGCACGTTCGTCGTTGCCGCCACCGCCGTGCTCGCACTGCTTTTGTGGCAGTGGCGCCCGATTCCAGGAAAGATTTGGGATGTTCAGGGGACAACGCTTGGAACGGTCCTTTCGGGATTGTTTTGGTTTGGCTGGGGCATTCTGCTGGTTTCAACTTTCCTTATAAATCACTTTGAGTTATTCGGCCTCCACCAGGTCTGGGCTTACTTCCGCGGCAAGGAGTTTCATTCACCCGATTTCAAAGCGCCGGCCTTCTACAGAGTTGTTCGTCACCCAATCTACCTGGGATTCGTGATCGCCTTCTGGTCGGCTCCCGTCATGACGGTTGGGCACTTGCTTTTCGCGGTCGCCACCACGGGCTACATACTTGTCGGAATTTTCTTCGAGGAACGTGACCTGATGAGGGCGTACGGGCAAAAGTATCGCGATTACCGCGCGCGTGTTCCTATGCTGGTTCCGCTGCTCAAGCTCCATCGATCCTCCCCGCCTGCGGAGGAAAGCATGCGACGTGGAACTTCTGCATAGCAGGTCCCTACTCTATCTGGCGAAACTGTCGAAAGGCTTCCGCTTTGCGCATAACTGTCCTGTGAAAGCGTGAGCTCAGTACGCCTCGCATTTAGACACCTCCATGTCTTTAGAGGACGCCGGTTGTTCGCTCCTGAAAAATTTTGAGCTCCTAAGTTCCTGAAATGCGCCTTTACCAATAGCGCGAACTGTCGTCATCTTCCCGCGGCAGGATGCCAACCGCAAACGCGTAACTCAAAGCCACTCGCCTTAAAGCGGTGGACATTCAGGAGGAGATATGTCTCTCAAACAATGTGCTCTCAGTTTCATCTCTGGAAGCTTCGGGAGAGTTAAACGTGAATTTGTAAGGCCGGCAGTGATCGCAGCCGCTATCGCCGCAATGCTTGTAGCGCTCGGCGCCTCGTCGGCAGTCGCGCAGCAGAAACCTGGTGCCGAACTGGATGGGATGGCACAGGCACAAATTTCCGCGACGATCGGAAAAGACCAGGCGGGCTATCACTTCGTCGCAAAGGGGAACAGCTTTGCGGCCGAGAATGTCCGGAATTCTTTATCGGCCGACTTCAGTTCGGCCGGAGTCAGTTTTCGTTCAGGCAGCAATCAGTGGGGCATGACGTTGCGCGGATACGGTTACGGCGACAACTTAGTCGCTTCCAAGCTGGTGGCTCCTCACGCGAACGCCAACCGTTTGGAATACTCGCGTGAAGGACTAACCGAGTGGTATGTGAACGGGCCAGTTGGTCTGGAACAGGGCTTCACGTTCGCGAAAGCCCCAGCAAGAATTAATGGAGCGCCACTGACATTAGCATTGATTCTTTCAGGAAACCTAACTGCTGCAGTCGATGAGAGCGGGCGCGGAGTTTTGCTACAGAAGAATGGGTCTGTGGTCCTGCGCTACGGCGGGCTGGTAGCTTCAGACGCTAGCGGAAGTGATCTGCACGCGTCGATGGAAGTCGTGGGGAACGAACTTCGATTCCACATTGATGACAAAGGTGCGCAGTACCCAGTCACCATCGATCCGATGGTGCAATCCGTAAAGCTAACCAACAGTGCTGGCATTTGCAATGAAGCCCTGCTTTCATCTAGGCTCGCCCTTTCGCCCAGTGCGGACACATGCAGCCTGGGGCAACCGGGCGACGAATTTGCTTACTCTTCGGCAGTGAGCAGCGACGGAAGCGTGTTGGTCGAAACTGCACCAACCGTAACAGTGAATGGCGCAAACATGGGCGCCGCGTACATATTCGTAAGACCGAGGACGGGGTGGGGTGGTTGCATTACGGTTGGCTGCGATGACTACGTCGCGAGATTGACTCCCTCGGACGGAGCGGCTGGAGACGGCTTCGGTGTCTCCGTATCAATGAGCGGTGATGGGAACACCATTGTCGTTCTCGAGGAACCGCAGTTTCTTGGGCCCGGCACAGCTTACGTATACGTCAAGCCATCAACGGGCTGGGGTAACGCAACAGAGACTGCCCGGCTGACAATACCATCTTCGGACATCCCGAGCTCAGGTTTTTGGATTTCGAGCATTAGCACCAATGGGGACGGCAGTTTGGTCGCTTATGGATTCTCGGGCGCACTCGTAAACGGGAGCAGTAATGGCGCCGTATATCTCTACATTCGACCGAGTGCCGGATGGGTAAGTACGTCGGTGCAAAATGCGAAGCTTACCGCGTCAGACGGAGTTTCTGGAGACCAGCTGGGGCATTCAGTTGCTGTCAGCAGCGATGGTAACACCGTCGCTGCCGGCGCGCCGTTCTGGCCGTACGCTCAAACTGGATTCGAAACATCGCAGGGCGCGGTATATGTTTTTATGAAACAGCCTGTCCTCAGTTGGAGTGACCGCAACCAAGCTGGAAAACTTACAAATTCCTTCAATGAAGTAGGATTCCAAATAGGTGACAACGTAGCAATCAGTGCAAATGGTAATACAGTAGCTGCCCTTGGCGGACCCTATGCTAACGCTACGGATATTTGGGTGTTCCTCGAGCCAAGTACCCAAATCTGCTTTCTTAACCATTGCTTTCTGCAGCCGCAGTGGTCGAATGTCACACAGGCAGCCGTATTGAACTCACAGGATTTTGGGATCGGCGACTCGGCCCAACTCGCCATGAGCGGCGACGGTAGTACGATCGCGGCAAGCTCCCTTGTCTTTGCCAGACCACCTGAGGGCTGGAGTTTGCTGAACAATGAGACCCAGAGACTCACAGCTTCAGACGGAACGCCCCTCGCGTCGACTCTTGGTCAGGGATCAATTGCCATAAATGGTGACGGCTCAGTCGTGGTTGCCGGAAACCCGTTCGCAACTGTCGGAAGCAATACCGATCAGGGAGCCGCGTTCGTATTTTCTGGATTCGCTGGAACACCCGCCGCCCAAATTGCGCCCAGTTTGCTGAACTTCGGAAATCAAATTGTAGCCACTACCAGCAACTCGCAAACCGTCACACTCACAAATGTGGGGAATGCCCCTTTGACCATCAGCAGCGAGGTCGTGAGTTCCCAGTTCACGGCGACTCAGTCTTGCCTGGCAGCATCGCCTCTCGCCGCGGGTGCAAGTTGCGCTGACAATGTTGCGTTCGCTCCTACATCCACGGGAGCAATCAACGGTACCTTAACGTTCACAACCAACAGCACCGGCTCTCCCACTGGGCAAGTAGGACTTAGCGGGACGGGGATTGTGACCGCGACCTCGACCACCGTTTCGTCTTCACTTAATCCGTCGACTTATGGTCAGCCTGTCACATTCACTGCCGTAGTGACAAACGCGAGCCGTGTGCCGACGGGCAACGTGACATTCACCATAGATACAACTTCCTACGGGCCATTTGGACTTTCTGCAGGACGCGTATCCTTCACCCCTCCAATTCTAAACGCTGGCTCACACTCAGTCGTTGCGACTTACCTCGGCGATACGCCCGACTCATTTGATCCCAGCACCTCTGTGCCGCTTACACAGATCGTGAATCTGGCGACGAGCACGACGACTCTCACATCGAGCGTGAATCCGTCGTACGTCGGTCAGAATGTCACTTATACCGCGACCATCGCTTCGCAGTACGGGGGTACGGTGAACGGAAATGTCGCTTTCAAACAGGGCACGACTACGCTGGCGACAGTTCCTCTGCCTCTACCTCCAATGCCTCCACAAGTGTCCTACACTCCTACCCCGTCCTACAGTACTGCCGGAACTTACAACATTACTGCTGTGTACAACGGAGGAACCAACAACATCGGCAGCACCTCCGCCGTGCTGCATCAGACGGTCAAGGCCTTGCCGATCGCAACCACGACGGTAGTAACCACTTCGGGCAGCCCGTCGTTTATCAACCAGCCGATAACGTTCACAGCCACTATCTCCTCAACGGACGGAGTTCCGGACAATGCAACCGTGACGTTCTTTGACGGCGCGACAGTGATCGGAACTACGACATCATCCAGCGGTGTGGCGATGTTCAGCACTACATCTCTCACTGCCAGGACTCACACCATCAGAGCCACCTATGCCGGAGACGCGACCTTCAAGACCAGCTCCGGTACGGTGACGCAGGTTGTAACTCTGTATCCAACTACGACTACGGTAACTGCCGCGCCGAATGCGATTACATTCGGCCAAACAGTTCTGCTAACGGCCACCGTAACCTCAACCGGGCCCAGCACTCCAGCCGGAAACGTAAGGTTCACGGCAGGGACCACGAACGTCGGGTCTGCGCCATTGAACACCGGCGGTGTAGCGATCCTCAGCACCACGAAAATACCTGCAGGCACGACCGCCATCACCGCGACTTACGTCAGCACTGATGGTGTTTCTGCCACGAGCTCAGGAACCGCTGCTATGAGCGTTGCGCAAGCGACGACCACAACAAGCGTCGTGTCATCGCTCAATCCTGCAAACGCCGGGCAATCGGTGAGGTTCACGGCAACTGTGTCTTCGCCGACAACCATTCCTACCGGCTCCGTCACGTTCATGGACGGCGCGACCGCGCTTGCAACCGTCAACCTTGGGGGAGGCAAAGCGGCTTACACCACGACCACGCTGACTTCGGGAACTCACGATATCACCGTGGTTTATACAGGCACGCCCAATATCGTCGGAAGTACCTCGCCGGTGTTGGTGCAGACGGTGAACTGAGAATTTGTAGTCTTTTGAACGCCGCCCGGAACGGACCATCCGGGCGGCATTTTTATTTGATTCTCATTTGAGTTAGCTTGCGTGCTTTAAAGCACCGAGCTACCCTCAAGCAAAACGGAAATGATCGGGAAACACATTGCGCTTACGCTGATTGCCGGAGTCGGCGTTAGTTTCGTGGTATGGAAAGCGCTTCCGCCGTTGTGGACGCCGATGCAAACCGCCGGCGTGCTGCTGCTGGCGATTGGCTTCGTTCTGTGGACAATCGCGCGATTTCAACTCGGCGCGTCATTCGCGGTCACAGCGCAGGCGCGACAGCTGGTTTCTCATGGAGTTTATTCCAAGATTCGCAATCCGATTTATGTTTTTGGCTCCTGCGTGGTTGCCGGAGTCTTTTTGCTGGTGGGACATCCGAAATTTCTGCTCATCTTTCTGATCATCATCCCGATGCAGATTTGGCGGGCACGCAAAGAAGCTGTCGTGCTCGAGGCGAAGTTCGGCGACCAGTACCGCGCCTATCGCGCGTCTACATGGTTCTGAAATCTTGACCGGCGGCTAGTACCCCGGCGGATTACAATACTCCTGCAATGCCATTCAAAGTATTCCTGAGTTACGGAACAGACCCGGAGTCGCAAATTACTGCTTGGCGGCTACAGACCTTGGGCACGTCGTATGGAATCGAGATTTCAGTTCCGCAACGAAACGGCGCCTACTCCTCTGGGAGCAGGGCGACTTTGACACAAATACAACGCGCTATTGATGAAGCTGACTGCGTACTGGCAATTGTCACAGGGCCCAGCGGACCCGCCGTAGAAAGGGAGCTAAACTACGCGCTCCAAAAACGCAAAGTGATCGTTCCTATTGTTCAGCAAGGGGTTGTATCTCAGGATTTTCTTGCGATGTTTCCGCAAACCATTCAGTTATCACCATCGCAGGACCCGGAACAACTGTCTCAAATTATGGACTTTTTAAAACGGCAGAAACTTAGCAAGGAAAATCAAAAGGCGCTCGGTGCGCTTGTTCTCGCTGGATTGGGCTTGCTTTTCTTATGGACGGTTGCTGAAAAGTAATGCGCTTGGCCATTATTGACAGCTCTCCTCTTATCGTTCTCACACATCTTCAACTTGCCTCAAAACTTTCGATTTTCTTCGATCGAATATTAGTACCGCGTCGCGTTCAGGAGGAGGTGAATAGGAAAAATAGGTTCCGTCGCCGACTGAACAAGCTTTTTGAAATCGGTCTCTTCGAGAGATGCAATTGTGCAGATCAGACTAGAGTTCGCATCCTACTCCTGGGTGGAAAGCTGGGACCCGGCGAGTCAGAGGGACTCGTTCAAGCGCAGGAGAAAGGGGCAAGTTTTTTCATTGCGGATGAGACGCTGGCCCGGGAGCAAGCGAGCAGGCAGGGACTAAGCGCAATAGGAAGCACACGGATTCTTGCTCGATTGTCATCAGAAGGCTATGCAGAAGATGTTTGGTCGCTCGTAGCCCGTGTGAGAAGAGACCTGCGGTTCCGAATCGACGACAAGACGGTGAACGCTGCCATAACGGAGGCTGCCCTCCCTATTGGAATCGTCGATTTCTGATACTTCGCAGGCGTAAGAACGGCCTACGTATGCAGTTCGAACTCGGGAACACAGGCTTTTGATATTTCGCAATCGGCAGCGGTGGGGTGCCATAATTTAGATTATGCCTACCAATGGCACAGCCCCCGATTCGCCCGAGGTTCGCCGCTATAACCGTACACGGCGGTGGCTCGGAATTGGAGAACTTGTTCTGGGGCTGGCGCTGCTGCTGGTTTTGCTGATTACCGGATGGACAGATTCTCTTCGCGACATTGCCTATCGCGGTGCCTCTCAGAGTTATGCTCTTGCGGTTTTTCTCTATGTGCTGATGCTGCTGGTGCTCAGCAAGATTGTTGGACTGGGGCTCGACTACTACGGATTTCAACTCGAGCACCGCTATCAGCTTTCTAACCAGAAACTCGGAGGATGGATTTGGGATGAAGTGAAAGGATTCGTGCTCACGGGAGTTCTCGGCTCTGCCTTGATCGAACTTCTCTACTTTATTATTCGCGAGTTTCCCGAGCATTGGTGGCTGATTGCGTGGGCGGGATTTTTAGGCGTCGCTGTGCTTCTGGCTCAACTCGCGCCTGTAGTGTTGTTTCCGATTTTTTACAAGTTCGAGCCGCTCCAGGATGAAGAACTGCGAAAACGCCTGCTTGGACTGAGTGCGCGGGCCGGTACGCGCGTTCGTGGCGTTTATAAGTGGCACTTATCCGAGAAGAGCAAGAAAGCGAACGCGGCGCTGACCGGTCTTGGCAACACGCGGCGAATTATTCTGGCCGATACGCTGCTGGAACATTATTCGGCGGATGAGATCGAAGCCGTTCTGGCCCACGAACTTGGGCATCATGTACATAAGCACATTTTAAAAAGTATCGGCGTTCAAGCGGCTGTTACGTTCATCGGTTTCTGGGCGGCGAACTGGACTCTTCACTACGCGATCAACCGCTGGCATATTTTTGAGACGCTTTCCGATTTCGCCAATCTGCCGCTGTTTGTGCTCACGTTTACAGTGCTCTCATTCCTGCTCATGCCCGCGTTGAATGCGCTCTCCCGCTTTCACGAGCGTCAAGCTGACCGCTATGCTTTCGAAAATATCACCGCCATCACGTCGTTCATTTCCTCAATGAATAAACTCGCCGACCAGAGTCTTGCCGAGCGAGTACCATCGGGCTGGGTAGAGTGGTGGTTTTATTCTCACCCGGCCATTGCGCGCAGGATCGCAGCCGCCGAAGCATGGGCGAAGATCCATGCTGGATGATCTAGTTACAGTCAGGCTTCCGCGCCGTCGGACTTCAGGCGCTCGGCCTGGTAATGCGTGACCAGCGCATCGATCATCGGCTGTAATTTCCCATCGAGGACTTCAGGAAGTTGGTGAATCGTCAGACCGATGCGATGGTCGGTGACGCGGTTTTGCGGAAAATTATAGGTCCGAATTTTTTCGCTGCGATCACCACTGCCCACCATAGATTTGCGCTCTTTCGCTAGCGCTTCCTGCTGCTTCTGCATTTCCATTTCATAAAGACGTGAGCGAAGAACTCGCAGGGCCTTTTCGCGGTTCTTGATTTGCGACTTTTCGTCCTGGCAACTGACCACAGTGTTGGTTGGAATGTGCGTGACCCGAACCGCCGAATAAGTTGTATTCACGGATTGGCCACCCGGGCCCGAGGAGCAGAACGTATCAATACGAATATCTTTCGGATCGATTTTGATGTCGACTTCTTCGGCTTCCGGCAAAATCGCAACTGTAACTGCCGAAGTGTGAACCCGGCCCTGCTGCTCCGTCTCCGGAACGCGCTGAACGCGGTGTACGCCGCTTTCGTATTTAAGCTGTGAGTAAACCCGGCCGCCTTCGATCATGGCAATGACTTCTTTCAGGCCGTGAACACCGGACTCCGAATTCGAGAGAACTTCTACCCGCCAGCGCTTTGATTCGGCATAACGGTCGTACATGCGGAAGAGTTCGGCGGCAAAAAGCGTGGCCTCATCGCCGCCTGTTCCGGCGCGGATTTCGAGTATCACGTTCTTTTCATCATTGGGATCTTTGGGCAGCAGCAGGACTTTGAGTTCTTCTTCGACGCCCCCGACTCTGCTTTCGAGCTTGTCGAGTTCCTCTTGCGCATAGGCGCGCATGTCGGGATCTTTCTCGTCCGCTAACAGTGCCTTACTCTCCGCAATCCCCTTGCGCAGATCTTTGAACTCGCGATATCTCTCGACGATGAGCGCAATTTCGCTGTGGGCTTTGGCAGTCTTCTGGTATTTCGCCGAATCGTTGATGACCTCTGGCGAGGCGAGGGCGTGCGTGAGCTCGTCGTAACGGATTTCGATTTGGTCTAGACGCTCAAACATAGTGGTCGGTGGCCAGTGATCAGTGGCCGGTTCTCTTTCTTAGATTTTGTTTTAAGTGGAGAAAGAATGCGAGGCAATATGCGGGGAGCCCCGCTAGGCAATTACTAATTCACCGCCCTGAGCCTTCTCAAGGAGCATAGATTGATTAAGAGCCGAGATGGCACATTCGGCTTGCTCATTGTTTGGGGGCTGAGTGGTCACTCTTTGGAGCCACAAGCCAGGTGCCGTCATCACGGCAAACAACGACTTCTGGTGCTTTGCCGCGAATCGAATAATTTCGTACGAAACTCCCGTTATAACCGGCAGCAGCGCAATTCTCAGCGCCAGCCTCGCCCAGAATGTTGTGACCGGAAAGAGCATGTAGACGAAGATGGAGATAATCATCACCGTCATCAGGAAGCTGGTACCGCAGCGCGGATGGAACGTCGGATACTTCTGGACTGCCCCGGTCGAAAGCGGATCCCCATTTTCGAATGCAAATACCGTTTTGTGCTCGGCGCCGTGATATTCGTAAACCCGGCGAATATCTTTGAGAAGCGAAGTGCCCCAGATAAAGATAAGGAACAAGGCCAGACGAATGAGCCCATCGATCAAATTAAAGGAAATTTGGCCGTTCAGCGACGGATACGACTTCTTCAGCTCCGTGGTCGCCAGCAGCGGAAGATACTTGTACATGAAAATGAAAAAGCCAACCGAGATGACAATGTTGACTGCGGCTACCCATCCACTAATTTCGAATTTCTTTTCAGGGGCTTTGCCGGTCTCGTCTTTTTGAAGCTCGTCCAGTTGGACGTTTGCTGAAAACTTCAGCGCACGGAAGCCGAGCGTCATGGCATGGCCGAGGGTCATAATTCCTCGAACCACCGGCCATCCCATCCATTTATGTTTCTCCGACAGGCGCTGAAGCGGCTCACCATGCGTGCAGAGCTCGCCAGAAGGTTTGCGGCAGGTGATCGCCCAAGCATGGGGCGTACGCATCATTACGCCTTCGAGGACGGCCTGGCCACCGACCAATGTCTCTTCGCCGCCTTCAAGGGCAGGCAGGAGTTGAATGGCCACCAGGAAGCGCCACAATGTCTTGAAAAAATGCATATTTGTTAGATGAACTTCGGGTGAGTTAGTTCCACGATTAGGGTAACACAGGGCAGAAGAAGGTAGTCTGCCGCTATCTGGTTTGGCCGTCGTGCGTCGCAGGTCGTAAGTCGTGAGAAAACCGTGCCGTCGAGTATCTGTGATTAGATGGCTTAGCAGGCTATCCCGCGGTCGAATGCGCACGACGTGCGACTCACGGCGCAGGACACGGTTGCACCCTAGAATCATTACATGCTTTCGTTCGCCGAAACCGCCGAGCGGATCGCAGCGACGACCAAAAAACTCGAGAAAACGGCGCTGCTGGCCGAGTACTTCAAATCGGTGCGCGTCGAACAGGCAGCGGTTGCGGCCGTTTTCTTCTCAGGACGGCCCTTTCCGTCTTGGGAAGAGACCACGCTGCAAGTGGGTGGTCGACTCTTGTGGTCGATCGTTGAAGAACTGTCGGGGAAAAACGATCACGAACTCACCGCCGCATACCGCAAATTCGGCGACCTGGGAGCAGTCGCTGGCGAGCTGCTTCCCGGTGGGCACAGAGGCCCTTCGCCCCACGCCCCTGGCTCGGTCCAAGTAGTTTTTCGTGAGATCGCCGCTGCGCGGGGTCCTTCGGCAAAAGGAATTCTCGTCCGTAAATTGCTGAGCGAAATTTCTCCGCTACAGGCGAAATATGTTGTCAAGATCATGACCGGAGACCTACGGATTGGGCTGAAAGAGAACCTGGTCGAAGAAGCAATTGCCAAAGCATTCGGCGGGACCCTGGCGCAGGTGCAGCGGGCCAACATGCTGCTCGGCGACATGGGCGAAACGCTCCGCCTCGCTGCTCAGAATCGACTGGATGAAGCCAAGATGCGCTTATTTCATCCCATCGGGTTCATGCTGGCCAGCCCAGCGGAGTCCGCGGACGACGCGCTGAGTTATTTTAAGAATGCCTGGGTCGAAGACAAGTACGACGGCATTCGCGCGCAGGCGCACTGCTCGGGTGGGACGGTGCGCTTCTTTTCCCGCACTCGTGACGAGATCACCGAATCTTTCCCGGAGTTGCCAGAGGCGCTCGCAGGTTTGCCGCAAGATGCGATTCTGGACGGAGAAATTTTGGCCTGGAGCTACTTGGCTGATGAAGGCTCCGATGCTCGGGAGAGTGCGGGCGAGGACGTCGGTGCTCCCTTTTCTGGGGGTTATGGCCGTGCTCTGCCCTTCAGCGCTCTTCAACAGCGACTCGGGCGAAAGAAGGTCAGCGAGAAATTGATGCGCGACGTTCCCATTGCGTATCTAGTCTTCGACGTACTCTACGCTCATGGTGAGTTGGTGATTGATAAACCCTTGCGGGAACGCGCTCGAATTCTCAATCAACTCCTGGCAGATCGAAAAGCCTTTGACCACGAAGCCCACGAAGGTACACGAGGGAAAGGTCAAGTGAATTTGGCTTTTGGTTCCGAGGCAGCCGTATCAAGCGCGGAGGTAATTCGCGCGCCACTCTTCCACGCTTCTTCGCCTGACGAACTGAACCGTCTTTTCGACGCCGCCCAGGCCCGCGGCAACGAAGGGCTCATGATCAAAGATCCGGAATCGCCGTACACCCCGGGCCGGCGCGGCAAGTCGTGGCTGAAGCTGAAGCGCGAACTGGCGACTCTCGATGTCGTGGTCACAGCGGTTGAGTACGGGCACGGCAGGCGCATTGCCGTACTGAGCGACTATACGTTTGCCGTGCGCGATGGCGACCGGCTGCTGAATATCGGCAAGGCTTACTCCGGATTGACCGACGCCGAAATTCTCGAAATGACGAAGTGGTTTACTGAACATACGATCGAAGACCAAGGGTTTCGGCGCGTCGTCGAACCAAAAGTCGTGCTGGAAGTCGCATTCAACAACATCATGAAATCCGACCGCCACTCAAGCGGCTACGCGCTGCGGTTCCCGCGGATTGTGCGATTCAGGCCCGACAAACTGCCGGAAGAAGCAGATACACTCGAGCGGGCAACAGAGATCTTTACGAAGCAGAACGTATGATGTGTTGTTTTGCCACTTCTCGCAAACGTGGCGGGGAGTGCGGCTCCCGCCTGCCCTGGAATAGTCCCAAAGCTTGTGCTTAGCGCTTGTACGACCTCCTGAACGGGCGTATCATCGCCAGCGTTCTTGGGCACCGTTCTTTTGGGTTCGCGTCCCAGCCCCCTTCCGAAAAGCGTAAGTAATACGTTCTCGTCCTAGTTTCGGCCCGCATCCGTCGAATGCGTCCGGAAATCTTTGGCATGAGTACCAATGAGCTCGATACGCGGTCCCGCGTGATAAGAATAATCAAATATGAAAAAATCTTCTCTCCGCTCTTCTTCAATGAAGTCAGGCTCGACTGACAAGACTGTTGACGACTATCTCGCCGCAGTCCCCGAACCCGCCCGCAGTACCTTGAACAAAGTTCGGAGCACGATCAGATCGGTTGTGCCCAAAGAAGCGGAAGAAGTGATCAGCTATGGCATTCCAGCGTTCAAATACAGCAAGGTGCTGGTCTGGTACGCGGCGTTTGCGAACCATTGCAGCTTTTTCCCCACCGCGGCCGTAATCGCCAAGTTCAAAGACGAACTGAAGAGCTACAAAATCTCGAAAGGCACAATTCAGTTTCCGACCGATAAGCCCATTCCCGCTGCGCTGCTGAAGAAGATAGTGAAGGAGCGCCTCGCTGATGTCGACGGCAAAAAGGCGTAGTAGTTCTACCTGCCATCTGGCCTTCCCGGAGCAGCAGCCACGGCTGCCACAGCAGGAATCGCCGCTGGCACTCCTGGCGTCTGAACCGGATTTCCCACCGGACTCGAATCCTGATTCGCGTAATACGCATTGGCGGCGAGAATGACCAGCGCAGTCAAAAGCGCGATCCACAGACCCAGCGTCAACGGATCACTGAGGTCGCCCATGTTCTGTGGAAGCATTGCGACGAGCTTATTGATCTGATCCGCGACTTTACCGATCAGCTTACGCAATCCGGTTTCACTCGAGCCTAGATTTCCCGTCGTGATTCCGCCAAGAAATGCGGTCACGTGTGACTGGATCTTAGGCGCAAGGAACTGACCCAGAACTTTCGCAAAAATTCCTCCGCAAAATACTGCCAGAATGATGAGCGGCGTGTAGTGGTAGCGGGTCATCACTGCGGTGCCACTCAGCAGCAGAAGCACAAGTACGATGAGTAGGCCAACGACCAGGGCCCGGTTATGTGGGGCGACATTTTTCCAGCTTGCAAGCTTGCCAGGCGCGCCGACCTGAGACGCGAAGAGATCGAAGAGAGTGATGTACACGGCGGCCTCCTTCTTGGGTGAATAGTGAGCTGAAATCCGGTTTCGTTTCATCCGGCGACTTGCCTGCACAAAGTCAAGATGAAAACTCCCCCAGTTGACTATCTCGATTCCTGCTTCGGAGATATTCCACAAGTAGGAGCTTCTCGGCCGGATTTTGGGCCGCGAGGTAACGAAATCGAACGCTCTCTCAGACTTCTCTCCCACTTCTTACTAATTTGGTGCAGGTAATGTGATATGTTTCAGGCGCTGTGGGAGCACCCTTGATGACGCCAGCGCCTGATCTCCTGCATCAGTGGACCGATTTCTACGTGATTGTGGGCTCGTCAGCGGGAGCGCTGACTGGGCTGCAATTCGTAGTCATTGCATTGATCAACGAGACACGGGCGGCTAGCAGCGGACTCGAAATTCGGGCTTTCGGTACTCCGACGGTTGTGCATTTTTGTGTTTCGTTGCTGATCTCGGCGATTCTGTGCGCGCCGTGGCACGCGCTTTCTGGGATTGCAATCTGCTTGGGAATCTGCGGCGCCGGTGGAGTGATCTACACCGTACGGGTAATTCGCCACGCGCGAACTCAAACCGGCTATTCTCCCGATTTCGGTGACTGGATGTGGTTCGTGGCGCAGCCGTTCGCCGGGTACCTGGGCGTGTTCGTAGGCGCAATCGTCTTGCTGTGGCATCCGGTCGTGGGGCTATTCTTGGTTGCCGCCATGGCACTACTCCTTTTGTTTGTTGGTATTCACAACGCCTGGGATACGGTGACATATATTGCAATCACCAGGCGAGAAAAGGCGGATAATTAACCTGACCGCTATGAAAGAGAAATACCCACATCAAGGGATAACGATGCACCACTTGCCGGTCGGGGGTGATTCGGGGGTGATTTCGCTGGACTCGTCTTCGCAGTGGGAAGCGCTCTGATTTTTCTGCTCGCGATTCCGGCGCTCTGGTACCTCATGTTGGGCGCGGTAGTTGTCGGACTACTCATCGCCGCCGCTCTTCAGATCGCGCAAAACAAGCGCTCCCGAATGAGTCAACCAAAGACGCTTGCGCATAACCGCCTAAAGTGGTATCGCGAGCTATAGTCCTTTACTGCGCAGGAAATTCCTCACCACTACCTTCATGTCCCTTTTCTCGCCATCAACTTCGTAGTTGAGCTGCCGCATTTCTCCGTCGGAGATTGTTCCACCGAGAGCGTCGAGCGCGGGCTTGAGTTGCGGATAGCGGCTGAGCGTCTGCTCGCGAATGACCGGAACAGCCTGGTATGGCGGAAAGTAATGCTTGTCGTCGTCCAGGACAGCCAGGTCGAGTGCGGCAATCAGTCCATCCGTCATGTTCCCCGCGATTAAGTCCACCTGATGGTCTTTGAGCGCGCGGGTGAGCAGGCCCAGGTCCATGATGCGTGGCGGCGCGGCAAAGCGCAGGCCATAAGTTGCGACCAGGCCTTTGTAACCGTCGGAGCGCTCCATGAATTCGTAGCCGAAGCCAGGGCGCCATTGGGGCGTGTACTGGGCAGCTTGCGAAATCGTTTGCAAATGATGGCGTCGGGCATCTTCACCGCGAATCTCGATCGCGAAGGTGTCATTGAATCCGAATGCAGGGCCCAGCGTCAGGTGGAAGCGGCGTTCGTATTCTGATTTGACGCGATCGTAAACTGCGTGCGCATCTGACTGCGGCTCTTCTTTCAGGATTGCCGTAAGCGCTGTCCCGGTGTACTCGGGATAAATATCGATCCTTCCAGCGATCACGCTTTGTTGTGCGATGTAAGTGCCGCCGAGATAGAAGCGACGTTCGACTGGAAGATGAGTTTTGTTTTCGATCTGCTGGGCAATGACTTCGCCGAGGATGATTTGCTCGGTAAAGTTCTTGCAACCGACAACGATGCGGTTGCGGGGGCCGCATCCGGTGAATGTTGTGAGACAAACAATACACGACATTACAAACGGAAGCACAAGGGCTGTCATTCCGAAGCGCTTTGAGCGCTGAGGGCCTGCCCTGAGCGACTGACCGAAGGGAAGAAGTCGAATGGGAATCTGCTGTTCCTGTGGGACAAGCGGATTCCTCCTTGTCTCGCTGTGCTCGACACCTCGGAATGACATGGGAAATTTCAATAGCGTCTCGGAAAGACTGCGGCTGCAACTAGGGACAAATGCACTCACGCCACCCGTTGCGGCGCCAGTCGCTTCTCCAGCCAGCCAAGCAAGCCGTCGGCAATGAGCGCCATCAACGCGGCAGGGATTGCGCCTGCGAGAATCACCGCATTGTTCACCATTGCGAGGCCACGGAAAATCAGCTCGCCCAATCCTCCCGCGCCAATCGCAGCTGCAATTGTGGCCAAGCCGATAGAAATAACGATCGCGACGCGCAACCCGGCCAGAATCACACTTGATGCGAGGGGCAACTCAACTTTGAACAATAACTGCGAGTCGGTCAGGCCCATGCCGCGTGCAGCCTCGATCACCGCGCGGTCCACGCCAGAAATTCCAGCGTATGTGTTTCGGATGAGCGGAAGCAGCGCGTAAAGCATCAGCGCCAGAATCGCCAGTCTCTCAGCTCGCTCGCCAATCCACGGGGCCGGAAGCAAAAAGCCAAACAAAGCAAGGCTGGGAACGGTTTGAATAATGTTTGCCGTCGCCATCACCGGCTTGCGCAGCCCTGGCCGCCGGGTGATCAGAATTCCCAGCGGAAGCCCGACGGCGATCGCGAGCAGCGTGGAAGTGCCAACCATCCACAAATGTTCCAGCGTCAGATCGGCGACTTCCAGCCGGTTCTGCACAATAAAGCTCCAAACATTCATTTCTGACCTCGCACCTGTTCAAACGAACCGAATGCTTCGACGTATTTCCTGATCAGTGGCTCGCTCGAGCCGAGGAATCCTTCCCGAGAACTGACCGCCACAAGCTCCCCCGCCTCAAGCAGCGCGATTCGTGCTCCCAGCAGCAGCGCCTCATGCAGATCATGAGTGACGAACAAAACAGTTTTTCCCAATTGCCGCTGCAAAGATAAAAATTCCTGTTGAAGATCGGCGCGCGTAAGCGGATCGAGCGCGCCGAACGGCTCATCCATCAGTAGAATCGGCGGGTCGGCAGCAAGCGCACGTGCCACACCAACCCTCTGACGCTGACCTCCGGAGAGCTCGTGCGGATAGCGTGTGGCAACATCCGAATTGAGCCCGACTAAACGCAGCAGTTCATGTGTGCGCGATGCAATCTTTTCTTTCGACCAATCTTGTATCGATGGAACTACGCCGATGTTTCGCTCCACTGTGTAGTGTGGAAACAGCCCAACCTCTTGAATCGCATATCCAATGTGACGGCGAAGCTCGATCACATTCCAGTCGCCGACGGATCGTCCATTAACCAGCAGCTCGCCTGAGGAAATTTCGAGCAAACGATTCACCAGTTTCAGTGCGGTAGTCTTTCCAGAGCCACTGCGCCCAAGCAGAACCAGGACTTCTCCGGCTTCTATTTCGAGGTTCAGACTGGAAAGAATCTTGCGACCGTTCGCCAGATGATATGAGACATCGCGGAATTCGATGACAGCTTCCGGCATAGAAGGATTGTCAGTGACTGGCGCCCGGAGAAAATGACTAGCTATCGTACGCCGCCGCGGGCAGCCCCGTGATGCGAATGCCTGCGACGCTTTTGTGCCGGATATTAAGGCTGATGATGAGGGCCGTGATCTGCTCGACGATTCGTGCGTTCTCGAGCTTTCCTCCATCGACCGCACGCACTCCAGGAATTTTGCGGGCCAGTTCGCGCACGCGTTTTGCCGCGTCCTTGTCATCAGCGCACACAATCACGTCGCAATCGACTGGACCTTGCTGGTGCAGTAGATGGGCTGCAATGTTGTGAAAGGCCGCTACCACGGCGATTCCCTCCGGCACAAGCTCGGCGGCTTGTTCCGCGGCGGAACCCTGCCAAACTCCGAGCGTGCGCGTTGGACGGCCACCGATGCTGGCAGCGAGAGGCACCGTTGTGTCAATCAGGACTTGGCCTGGTCGCAGGGCTGGCTTTAGCTGCTTCAGCGTCTCGGCATGGGATTGGAATGGAATTGTGAGTACAACAACGTCGGCAGAGCGGCACGCGTCCGAATTTTCGGCGCCGGAAACCTTCGCGCTGGCGGGTACGCCTCGCCATTCCCGGATCTCGCCGGCTTTATCGGAGGCCCGCTTCGCATCTCGCGAACCGATGATGACGTTCTCGCCGGCTTGTGCCCAGCGCAGAGCCAGGCCCGAGCCTTCTGGTCCAGTTCCGCCGACAATGGCGATGTTCACGCGAACTCCGGCTCCAGCAGCGGCTCTGCAGGGAAAGTCTCGAACTGTTGCTGAATCCGAATTCGCGAATAGGTGGTGTTTCGCTCGGCGGGAATGCGGCCGATCTCGCGAATCAAAGCCTGGAATTCCTCCGGGCTGGTATATTGCCCAGCGGTTGCTCCGGCTTCGCGCGAAATATTTTCTTCCATCAATGTGCCGCCGTAATCGTTCGCACCCGCTTGCAGGCACAATTGCGAAAGCCCGCGATTCAATTTGACCCACGATACTTGAATATTGTCGATCGCTCCGGCCAGCACAAATCGCGCAAGCGCGTGCATCTTCAAATGCTCAGCCAGCGTCGGACCCGATCGCGCGAGGCCCTGATGAAACAACAACGTGTTCTGGTGCACAAACCCGAGAGGGACGAATTCGGTGAAACCCCCGGTTTCGTTCTGAATTCCGCGCAGAAACAGAAGCTGATTGACCCAATGCTCCGGCGTTTCAACGTGCCCATACATCAGCGTCGAAGTAGTCCGAATGCCGCATGCATGCGCCGTTCGGATCACCTGCTCCCACTGTGCAGTCGAGAGCTTATTGCGCGAGAGCACGTTGCGAACATCGTCGTCAAGAATTTCCGCAGCCGTCCCTGGCAGCGTGCCGAGTCCGTTATCGCGCAACATCCGTAGATAATCGGGCAGCGCCATTCCCGTCAGCTCAACTCCGTACACGATCTCCATGGGCGAAAATGCGTGAATGTGCATGGCCGGAACAGCGCTTCTCACCGCGCGCAGGATGTCGCGGTAATAAAAAGGAGAGAGCCCTCGCGGCAATCCGCCCTGTATGCATACTTCTGTCGCGCCTAGTTCCCACGCCTGAACAGCTTTTTCGGCGATTTGCTGCGGACCAAGAAAATACGTGTCGGATTCTCGCGGCCCACGGCTGAATGCGCAAAACTTGCATCCCACAAAACAGATATTCGTGAAATTAATATTCCGGTTTACGACGTAGGTGACGATTCTTCCGGCAAGTTCGCCACGCAGAAGATCAGCGGCAATCAACTGGCCCAGGAGATCGTCGCCTTCAGCATTTGCAAGAAGCAGACATTCATCGCGCGTAAGGAGCGAGCCGGTTTGCGTCTCCAGGACACGCTCGACGGCGCTGCGAATCGCAGAGTCCATCCGCGGAGCGACATCCAGCCAATCCAGTTGAGGGAATATTTCGAGTTCGGCGTTGGTGCAAGTCCGCATAGTCGCTCTCTCTTTCTTCGCTCTTTTCGGCGTTAGCGGAACAAATCGTTCTTTGCCGGCCGGATCAGTTCTCGGGCACTGCCGCGAGCTCTCTCAAACTCGACTCCACGCACAATGCACGCCGGCGTACGGTTAAGCTTGCCGCAGACCATGCCCGCAGCGCAAGCGACCTCATCAACAATAGCCTCAGCAGTCGCGTGGAGTTTGTATCCGTGATGGTCGCGCTTTCCCCGGTAATCGATTAACGATTTCATGCCGGCAACTCCGATCGCGACTTCCGTCAGTCCTTCGCGCCACGGGCGGCCGAAGGAATCAGAAATGATGACGGCCACATCGACGGCGCAAAACTTTTTCAGCCGCGTGCGCAAACGCTGAGCAGAAGCATCAGGATCTTTCGGCAGGAGCACTGCGCTCTCGCCGCCATCCACGTTTGAGACGTCCACGCCGCCGTTCGCACATACAAATCCATGTCGTGTTTGTGCGATGAGCACACCTTTTTTCTTTCGTATTACTCGTTTGCTCTCCGACAGCGCCAATTCAATAACCTGGGCATCGCCGCCTGTTTTTCGTGCCCAAGCCGACGCTGCGCGTGAAGGTCTCACATTTCTGAGTTCCACAATCCGACCTTCAGCTTTCGATACGACCTTGTGCTTTACCACCAAAATGTCGCCGGATTGCAGTTCGAGATTCTGATGCTTTAGCGCACCGGCAAGTTTCTCGGCTAAGTCATCGCCTGGTTTCACTTCGCCTGTAAACTGAACGGGAATCACGCGAATCTCGCAAGGCGCTGGCATCAGGAGTTCGCGGCGAGAAGATCAGCGTTACTCGACCGTTTAAGGTCGCCGAACCCTAAGCTTCGCGCGAGAAGTTGCGACCGCTTTTCTCCTATCCTCTGCGCGAGTTCCTGCAAATCTTCCGGGGTATCAATATCAAGAGCAATTCCAGAAAGCGACAACACCACGCACGATCTGTCTGAAGCAATTGCCGCAGAGAGATGCGGCATGAAGCTATCGTTGCCGAATCGCAGCGCGAATATTGATGAGGGACATCGCAAAACTGCATTCGTTCCTCTCTTGTCGAGCGAGGGAACAAGTACCGTGCCGGTTTCCGGAGCATTCTCATAAATGGCGCGAATCTCCGCCGCTTCGACCAATGGGATATCGCCTGGGATCACCAGCGTGTCAACGATCCCGCGTGACTCGCACAGTCGCGTTGCCATTTCGATCGCATCCGTTTCACTAACATTTGGCTCGTCGCGAATCACCTCGAACCCGTGCTGCCGGGCAAGTTCCACGGCGAGCTCGTCGCTCGTGACCACCGCAACGTCATCGCACGCGGAAGCTGCAGCCGCTTCCGCAACATCGGCCAGCATCGCGTGCGCGAGTTCAGTCCGCGATGGCTGGTCCAGCACCGTGGCCAAACGTTGCTTGGCTGCGGAAAGCTTTTTTACTGGAATCAGGATCACTGCGCCTCCGCGGCGGACACAGCCAAAATCTCGGGAACAGCGAGTGACAATGCAGTACGCGCAATTCGTGCTCTGTCGTCCACCGTTCGCATCAGGATGTCGGTGCAGTGTACCTGAAGTCGATCGCTGGTCAGGGACTTGGCAATTGTCGAGTCCGACACATCGGCCACGAGCACGTCCAGAAAATCAGAATATGCATTCGCAATCCCGGCGATTGAGACCGCTAGTTTGTGCGAGGCCATCAGGCCCGCGGCTGGTCCCGAAACTGCCGCACCGCCAATAATAGGACTCACCGCGACCACCGGCGCCGAACTCGCGCGCAATGCCTCGCGGATTCCTGGCACTGCAAGAATTGGTCCAATGCTCGTAACCGGATTGCTGGGTGCGATCAGCACGGCCTGAGCGGCAGTAATCGCCTCCAGCACCCCGTGCGCCGGGACCGCCTCAGAAGCTCCGACGAAACGCACGGCGTTCACCGGGTCCTGATACCACCGCTTCACAAAATATTCCTCGAAGCTGAGATCGCCGGCAGGAGTATCAACGCGAGTTTCGACACGCATATCGCTCATCGGCAAAATGCGCGAACCAATACCGAGCTTCTGTGCGATCTGTGCTGTCACCTCTGAAAGTGTCCGCCCTTCGGATAACAATTTTGTGCGCAGTAAATGGGACGCCAGGTCGCGGTCGCCCACGCTGAACCAGGCAGGCTCCCCCAAGTCTTTCATCGCCTGCAAGCAATGAAATGTGTCGCCGCGAACTCCCCAACCACGTTCGCTGCTCAGCATGTTCGCGAGCACGTAGGTGATCGAGTCAACATCGGGCGAGACATACAAGCCCCACCATTCGTGGTCGTCTCCGGTGTTCACGATGATGGTGAGTTCTTCGGGAGGAAGGACGCGGCGCAGCCCGTCAATGAACTTCGCGCCTCCGGTGCCGCCGGTGAGAACAGTGATCACGCGGCGCTCCGCGCGTAGTGCTCATCATTAGCTGCTTCGACCAGCCTTTGCGAGAGCAGCCCTGGTTTTGATCCGACACGCTTCACGAATTCGGGATACACCGGCAGTCGCTGCCGCAGCTCGAAGCCTTTCGCATTGGTGCGGCGCTCCAGCTCCTCAACATGAGGCCACGGCCGCTCGGGATTAATGAAGTCCGGTGTGAGCGGGGAAACCCCGCCCCAATCGTTAATTCCCGCATCAAGCAACTCTTCGTAATCCGGATCGGAAAGGTTCGGCGGAGCCTGAATATTGACATCAGGCATGAGCAGCCGCGCGACGGCAATTGTCCTCAGCATCTCGGCGCGACTCGGCTCCGGCCAATCGCTCATCGGAATCTCCGGCTTAACACGGAAATTCTGGATGATTACTTCCTGTATGTGCCCGTATCGGTGATGCAAGTCGGCGATGGCAATCAGTGCATCCACGCGATCTTCCAGTGATTCGCCAATTCCGATCAATATTCCTGTCGTAAACGGAACCCCCAGCTTGCCCGCTTCTTCTATCGTGCGCAGCCGCTTCGTCGGAGTTTTATCCGGTGCGTAGTCATGGGCTGCGCCGGCAGCAAGAAGTGCATGGTTCGTCGTTTCGAGCATCAGTCCCATGCTCGGCGAAACTCTGGCCAGGCGGGCAATCCACTCGGCGCTCATCAAACCTGGGTTGGGATGAGGAAGCAGTTTGGTTTCGCGCAAAACCAACTCGCACATAGCCTCCAAATAATGAAGTGTCGAGCGGTACCCAAGCTGGCGCAGAGCCTCCCGCATCTCAGAAAAAATCAGCTCCGGCTTGTCTCCCAGCGAGAACAACGCTTCGGTGCAGCCAAGTTTTTCTCCCGCCTTTGCGACGCGCAGCACCTCTTCCGGCGTCATCGTATGTGCGCCAGGTTGGCCGGGATCCCGTCGAAAGGTGCAATAGCCACAATAGTCCCGGCACAAATTTGTAAGTGGGAGAAAAACCTTGCGCGAGTACGTAATCACGGCAGGTTTGAAGCGATCGCGCAATTCGCGAACACGCGCCAGCAGCGCAGGTAATTGTTCATCGGATGCGCAAATCCAGCGGTAAGCCCCTTCGCGCGAAATCGGGACAGGCTCGGCGTCAATCGAGGTCCTGCAGGATGTTGGCGAAGTTAAACTTTCCAGTCGCATGCAGCACCGGGTCTGGCAACAACGTTCAAATGATATAGGAAGGGCTGAAAACCCAGGAAATGCAGCGCCGGAAATGCAGCGCCGGAAATGCAGCGCCAGGAAATGCAGCGCCGGAAATCAGTGTTCATGGTACAAATCTGATTCAGCATGAGCGCGACTCAGCAAGAGTTCCGGCGGGCGATGGGTTGCTTCGCCACGGGCGTGACCGTCATTACTGTCGCCAACGAAGACAGAGTCGAGGGTATGACCGCGAATGCCTTCGCCTCCGTATCTCTCGACCCTCTGCTCGTTCTGGTCTGCGTCGATCACAAGGCGAGAACACATGCGCATCTTCACGCACGCAAACGCTTCGGAATCAACGTACTCTCTGAACATCAGCGCAAAATTTCAGAACATTACGCGCAGGAAGAACGCGATCCCACCCGCGCAGAATCTGAAGCGGGAGCGCGCTTCGATCGCACCCAGCACGGAACCCCGGTTTTGCACGGCGCGCTCGCATATCTTGAATGCCGGCTGCAAAGCTCGCAAGATGCCGGCGATCACACCATCTTCATCGCAGAAGTCGAGGACGTCGTCGTGCGCGATGGCCAGCCTCTTCTTTACTTCCACTCGCGCTATCACGGCATTGGGCCGGAACTTAAATAGCTTCGGCCGCAGCTTTTACTCGCCTTGAATCCCGCCCTCGCGCTCCTTAGACTAAATACGTGCACGTCCACTCGCATGCGGTCAACGAGCGCACCTCGAAGGTGCTGCGCATATCGCTCCTGGTGACGGCCGGCTACATTCTCCTGCTGGTCGTAACCGGACTGCGCTCACGTTCGCTGGCGCTGCTCTCTGAAGCCGCCCACAATTTGACCGACTTTGCCGCCCTGCTTCTGTCACTCGTCGCGGTCTACTTTCACTCTCGTCCTCCGAACGCCACGCACACTTACGGATATCACCGCGCCGGAGTTTTGGCGGCGCTGGTGAATGCCGCGGCCCTGGTGGCGATTTCGTTTTTGATTTTTTACGAAGCGGTGCGTCGCATTTTGAACCCGCAGCCGGTGCATGCCGGAACAATGATGTGGGTCGCGGGCGCGGGCGTGATCATGAATGGCGCAATCGCGTTCATGCTCTATCGCGCTCACCGTGACGTAAACATCCGCAGCGCTTTGCTGCACGAAATCGGCGACACGGTTTCAACGGCTGCGGTGATCATCGGCGGCTGGGCGATTCTCGCGACCGGGCAATATTGGATCGACGCGGCACTGTCTTTTGGAATTGGCGCATTGATTCTGTGGTCAAGCTTTGGGATTCTGCGCGAGACACTGAATATTTTGCTCGAAGGGACGCCACGCGGGATGAAGCTGGCGCTCGTGGAGGCGGCGATTCGCCAAATCGATGGCGTTAACGACGTTCACGACCTGCACGTGTGGAGCATCGGTTCAGAGACCAGCGCGCTTTCCTGCCATATTTCAATCGCCGACATCCCGCCATCCGCCAGCGAGCGCATCCTCCGTGACATAAAGGACCGGTTGCATCACGACTTCAGCATCGACCACACCACCATCCAATTCGAACACGCCGTGTGTGAAGTGGCGCACGGATGCGTGATTCCGGTTAGCGCAACAGAGGAATCGCACCGGCACTCGTAAGCCTCTGCCTGTTGGTACGACCGTTTCTGTTGCAGTCGTGGACGCCTCTGGTGATAGACGCTACGCAGTTGCTTTGCGCGACACGGATTTTCGAGATGAAGCTTTTCGAGATGAAGCTTTTCGTTCGGCAGCGTCCAGTTCGGCCGCGATTGCTTCAAATTCCGGCTTGGGGCCCTTCCACCGTAGCTCTTCTACGTCTTCGAAAAGCGGAATGTCAGTCCGCAGCGTCGCCAGCTTGCGGAACAGCAATGCGTTCTCCCACTCGCGGCAAAGTGTCTCGGCAAGCGCGCCGGCGTTGTTCGCGTTCACTTTCCACTCGCGGCAATCTTTTGGGATCGCCTCCAGATGTTTAAATTTCGCCAGCACCGCAGCCGACGATTTCGCGCCCCAGCCTTCGAGCCCGGGATAGCCATCCGCCGAATCGCCCACCAGCGCGAGATAATCCGGAATCGACAGCGGCGGGACACCAAACTTCTGAATGATGCCTGCTTCATCGAGTGTCACCCGCGTGCGCCGATTGAGTTGCACCACCCGCGTGCCCCGCACACATTGCGCCAGGTCTTTGTCGGGCGTGCAAATCACGATTCGCTCCACATGAGAATCTTTTTCCGCCAACGCCGCGGCCGCCGCAAGAGCGTCATCGGCCTCGAACTCGACCATCGGCCAAACCACAATGCCGGCCGCAGTGAGCACGTCTTCGAGCAGCTGAAATTGCCCGAGCAGTTCCGGCTCGACGCCTTCGCTGGTCTTATATCCCGGCCACAACTGGTTGCGAAAAGACTCAATCACGTGGTCGGTGGCCACCGCAATGTGCGTTGCCCCGCCCTTGATCATCCCGAGCACCGACGAGAGGACGCCGCGCACCGCGCCCACCTCCCGCCCCTGCTTATCGCGCGCCGACGGCACCGCATAGTAGTGCCGGAACAGCTCGTACGTGCCGTCAACGAGGAAGAGTTCCATGGGAAAAACAAAGAATACTAGCTTCGAGGGTGCCCCGTCCTTGTCTCGACGTTCTCTTGTCGACACAGGGCGGGCTCTTTGACTGTCGTCACACGGAAAAGATGAAGACAAAATACCCGCCAATCGTTGAAGAAATAAAACGTTCATCACTCCTGATTGGCTAAAATGCCGAGGTCAGGAGTGTGAATCACCTCTCGGCGTGATATCTATCGAGAGAGCAACAACAAATGGGCCACAATCGGAAACATTTGCGCCCAAAACTCACACTGCTGTTCGCAATAGTCATTGTGGTTGCTCTGCAATCCGCAATAGCGCAACCCGGCACGGCTCATCCCGACTCGGTCGTTGTTTTCGCCCCGCATCCCGACGACGAGGACATTGGCTGCGCCGGCATCATCCAGCAAGCGCTGGCGCGCGGCGCGCAAGTCCACGTAGTTGATATCACCAGCGGAGATGGTTTCCCCGCCTCGGCAGCCGGCGTCACCCACAAGCCAGTGAATCAAGTCGGTCCCGACGACTTCTTCGCCCTCGCGCGCTTCCGCGAGAACGAGAGCCGAAATGCACTTGAAATTCTCGGCGGGAAGGCCGATGAACTCATCATCCTCGGCTACCCTGATGGCGATTTGGGCAACCTGTACGACAGTAAAGATGACAAAGTAATCCGCCAGCTGTTCACCAGGAAAAACGAAACTTACGCGCTGATCCAGAAGGACTACCACAGTGCTGTGCATGGCAAGCCGGCTCCGTACAAACGTAGCTCTGTGCTCGGCGATCTGGTGGAACTGCTGACCACCCTGAAGCCCACTGAAATTTACGTTACAGATGGAACCGATGGCCACATTGATCATCGCGCGGCATTTTGGTTTGTGCGCGATGCGGCAAAGCAGGTGGGATACAAAGGCGGCTTCTACACTTTTCTCGTCCACGGACTACCTGCGTGGCCTTTTCCTGCTGCAGTAACACCCAATCAGCCGTTTGAGTCGCAGAAGGTGAATGGCGAAGTTGCTCCACGTGGTCTGCCATGGCCGCCGCCAATACGCGTGCCACTTACCCTCGAGCAGGCCCAACTAAAATTGAAGGCACTCCAGGCGCACAACATCCCTGTGGTAGGAATGCCGGAGCACCAAAGCGAGATGGAATCCTTCGTGAAGTCAGAAGAGGTGTTTTGGACTCCTCTCGCGCATAAGCATTGAGGCAGTCGAGGTAGAAGTGGTCTCCCCTTGTGTGATTACTCTTGAGGGTGCCCCGTCCTTGTGTTTACAACTGCTCTCGAGGGTGCCCCGTCCTTGTCGCGCAGTTTGCGACAGGGCGGGATCTTTGACTTTTGCCTGGAAAGAAATCTCGCGGGTGCCCCGTCCTTGTGTCTCCTGCTTTTGGAGACACAGGGCGGGGACTTTGACTTTCAGAAACGTTAGGTATGCCCCGTTCCCGCTTCCTTGCCGTCCACTCCGACTCAATCTCCACCACACCTTCGACTCCGGTCGCATAATGTCGGAAGCTACTCCACTTCCAATCCTCTGGTCTCGCTACCAAACCTCTCCGTACCGGGTTCCGATGTATATACCGCAACTTCTCAACCCGCTTTGCTTCGCTCCACACATTGAAGTCGTAATAACGCTCCATCCAGAACGGATTGCCTTCAGGCAATCGAAGCTCCCGCGCAACATTCTGCTTCAGCATCTGCAGCGCCGTTGAGAGTTTTGCCCCCGAGGCTTGCTGATCAGAAGATGAACGTGTTCGGGCATTACAACGTACCCACGAACATAAAACCCGTACCACTGTCGGACCCGTTCGAACGTGATTTCGAAGAGATCGCGTGCTTCCGGAGTTCCGAGCAGTGGTTCGCGATTGTGACAACTGAACGTGATGAAGTGCAGACATCGCGCTTCCTGAAATCGTTTCAGTCCCCACGGCATGCACAGACGCTAGGTCAACACGCGAGTAATGTCTGTGACGAGTGAACATGTACTCGGGAAGACGGTCCGGGGAAGGATTTCTGAATCTTGCATTAAAAAAGAACGCGAGGGTGCCCCATCCTTGTCGCTCCCGTTTTTGGAGCGACAGGGTGGGTGTTTTGACTTTGGTGGTTAGGTCTTTGAGGACGGATCAAAGTCAAATCCCCGCCCCTTCGGCAAGCTCAGGGCAGGCTCTGTGTCCCCCAAACCGGGAGACAAGTCCCGCCGGCTTGTGAAAGCACATAGCCTTGAGGGTGCCCCATCCTTGTCGCGCACTTTGCGACAGGGTGGGTGTTTTGACTTTGGATTTAGGTTTTTTTGTGACGGATCAAAAGTCACAAGCCCCGCCCTGTCTCGCACAAACCGCGAGACAAGGACGGGGCACCCTCGAGTTCGCGGTGACTCGCGATGGCGAAGTCGGCGCCGGGGGACCAGGTCAAAGAGACCGGCTCGAACCAATCCCCCGCCGCCAGCGGGATGAAGAAAACGCGACTCCAGTTTCCGAAATCACTCGCTTATATGTCGCGAAACATTGTTCAGAAGCCGACGCCCGTTCCATACAGCGCGCCCTGCGAGTCGCCGCTCTGCCTGAGAGTTGGAAAGAGTATTTCCGCGAGCGGTTGGAAATAATGAGCGTCCAGGATCGAAGAGATCTCAGCACCCCTCCGCCACTGTCATCCTGAGCGGAGGAAGGCGATTCGCTTGCGAATCGCATTCCGGAGTCGAAGGACCACGCGCTGGCTTGCGTCGTAGATTGCCGCTTCAAGGCGATCCCACTGAAATACGAGATAACCCGGGCGCGCCACCTTATCGCTCCCGTTTTCGAGCGCCTGGTTCTATATATAGGCTATTTTGTGCTTGACATCATGTCCTATATAGGCTATATAAGGTTGGTGGTTGACGAGGAAAAAAGGCTAGCCGACTGGGAGTCAGGTTTGCAGCGAGAGGTTGAGCGATTGCAAACTGCTCGCAATCGCATCGACGCGGAACTCCAACGAGCCGCAAAGAAGTTAGACCTTGTTCGACAAATGCGATCGCTCGATGATGGCCATGCGATCGCAACTTCCGCGGCTTCAGATGTCCGAGCGACACCAGGTTCGGTTCGGGAAATGACCCAGAGAATACTCTCTGAATTGGGACGTCCGCTTCATATAAACGAAATACATCAGCAATTTCTCGCCAGGGCATACGCAATCCCAGGCAGTGGCACCCCCTTCAACATCCTTGCTCACCTTGTGAATGACAAGTCGTTCGTTCGCGTGGCACGAGGTACCTACGCACTGGCTGGCAGCGTTCCGCCAGAACAGGTGCTTCCCAAGGCGGAACGGAAGGCGCGGCGTCGCAGAAGAAGAAGGAAAGCCTCGTTGCGCACGCGAGCAGAAGAGGCATAGCTAAACATGTCGTCGAAAAGACAATTCGATGCGACGAGATACTTGGACCTGAGTCAGGACCATTTGGTTGTGACCGCCTTGTGGCTGCTGTTGCAGGAAAACAAGCAGCCATCGTTCGAGAACTTAGTGGCGGAAGCGTTCACAACATTCCCAGAGAGATTCCAGCTAGAAGGATATCCGCAGTGGCCTAACTCTCACGTTATCGGAAAAGCTTGGGTTCGTTGCCGAACCGATAAGAAATGGATGAACGGTTCAGCATCGGAAGGGTTCGCGCTTACTCCACTGGGCGAGCAGATCGCACTGCAAGTCTTGTCTAAGCTGGAGCGTGTGGGCGGCGAGAAACGGGAGCACACAAGAAAAGGGAGTCGCCAATCGATCTCATCGCGCGTCGTTCTACGCGTGGAAAACAGCCCTGCCTTTAAGACGTTTAAGGGCGAAGGCGTTGAAAAGGTTTCGGAATATGAATTTTGCGATCTCCTGTACTGCACTCTGGAGAGCACGCCCGAAACATTTGAAAAGAATTTCGTTGTCGTGAAGCAGGAAGTAGAAGCGTACGGACGCGCCGACCTTGCTGAATTCTTGGCCAAATTGAAAGAGAAGTTTGCAGGAAAGTTCACGGGAAAACGCATCCGAGGTGGCTTAATGCCGCAAAAGAAGGAGGACTAATCTGATGGTTCCCGTCGCCGCTCCGCGTCGCATTAAGGTGAAGGCTAGCCGTCGTGCCTTGAAAATGTTGGCCGATCAAGCAATCGGCAATGACTTGATGAAGGGGTTTCTCGAATTAATCACAAATTCTGACGAGAGCTATGCGCGGCTTGAGGCAAAAGGCCTAAAGGCAGACGGCAGAATCGAGATAGACATAAACCGCCGCCCTCGTAAGAACGAAACCATCATTCGAGTCATCGATTGGGCCGAGGGCATGGACGAGTTTCAGTTAGAGAAGTGCGTCGGCAGCTACGGCGAGGACACGAGCGGGCAAGTAGGCCGAGGAATTTTCGGTATGGGCCTGAAGGACACCATAAATGCGTTCGGCGAAGGCACGATCATCGCATTCAAAGACGGCATGAAACACACCTGCGTCTTGACGAACGTTGAGGATTTGGAAATCAAGTCTCCTCGCGTCGTCACCGGCTCGGACAAGAAGGAGTTTCGCAATGCAGCAGGAGGAACAATCGTCGAAATTCTTGTCCAAAATCCGAAGGTGAGGATTCCATTAGTAGATTCTTTGCGTCAGCAATTGCAAACGCACGTTTGCCTTAGGGGCATAATGAGCGACCCGGCGCGCAAAGTTGTGTTCCGCGACCTCAGAGGCGGAAGCGCAGCAGAGCTGTCATATAAGCCACCGGAAGGCGAGAAATTGCTGGACGGACTGAAACTTCGGCTTCCAAACTTCCCCGATGTCACATCGACGCTCACGGTTCTTAGAGCGATGGGCCCCGAAGGATTGTCGCAGAGCGGCTCGGACAGAACCGGCGGAATACTAGTAATAAGCAAACGAACCTTCCACGAGGCAACATTGTTTGGGTTCGATGACGACCCATATGCAGTTCGCCTGTTCGGCGAACTGCGTTGCGATGACATTTACGATATGCAAGCGACAGGGGATCCCATCGTCGACAAGAACCGAAACGGATTAAAAAAAGATCACCCACTGACGAAAGAACTATTCGACGCCGCTCGGGAGCAGATCGCGAAGATTGTCAGCGCTGAAAAGGAAAAGGAGAAGCTGAAGCAGCGTTCCTTGGAGAAAGAGGAAACCCTTCGTCGGTTCAAGGAAGCTGTTCGAAATCTGAACCAGATCGCCAGCCAGGAACTGCAGGTAGGCGGCTCCGGGTCAGGAGATGGCCCAGTGACGGAACATGAGATGCGCGCTCCTGTCGACGGTTTCGAGTTTGTGCCCGACACCTATCGTATTGTGGTTGCTGAGCGCGACAACCTAAAGTTACGTGTGCAAGTTGACGGCACAACCGGAATTGCGGTTGGCGAGAGTATCGAAATCTCCTGCGATAACCCTTACATCAAGATCCTTAACCCAAGGCCTTTAGTCCCCTCTCTTTCTCATGAGGATCCTCCAATTTCTGTCGTCAGGATTTCCGTTGAGGGCTTGCAAGCGAATGCACAAGGCTTCGTTACGGCGAAATACGGAGGCAAGACCGCAATCGCAGCAATGGAAGTCGTTTCCACAAAGCAACAACGGGAGCACCACCCTAGAAGTGGTTTGTTTAAGGACATTAAATACGAAGAACGGAAGGATATGCCGGTACGGTCACGTTTTGAGAAAGCCGCCGGCCTAATTTGGATCAATACATTGGGGCCTTCCGTCGACTTGTACTTTGGACCCGGCGGCGAAGGGCAGGAGCTTCCAGCTAACCAACTGCTCGTGGCGGAATTGGTTACGGAGCAGGCTTGTCGTGAAATTGCCCGAGTTAAGCGTGAGACAAAGACACTCGACATTCCTCCTGGTATTGACGAACTGGAGGCTTATTCGAGACACATCGACAAGCTTAAGGAAACCTATGCCCCATTGATCCATAGGATCCTCGTAGATTCCCTACACCGCAGAAGATAGGCGTACGCCAATGAGCGGGGTGGCCAACAGCGTCGGAACCTCGGCACCTCAGCATGGTGACGACAGCAGCAAAAACCGAAGGATGGTCCCCACGTTGGGCAATCCGCGAGCCCTCATGAATGAACTCGAATGATGGTCTTTCCCTTGGTCCGCTCGGTAGGATTGAAGGCGGCGACGGCATCGTCGAGGTCAGCCACGTTGCCGATGTTTGTCCGCAGCCGACCATTCCGCGCCCGCTGGACGACCTCACTCAATTGGGCGCGATCGGGTTCGACGACGAAATCGATCGTCAGGCCGTCAGCGGGCCGCGCGTCGGTCGGGCCGGTGACGGTCACCAGCGTTCCTCCGGCGCGAATCAACCGTGCAGACCGCTTCGCGATTTCGCCGCCGATGACATCGAAAACCAGATCGACTTCCCCAACATCTTCCAGGGCGTTGTTATCAAGATTAAGAAATTCCTGCGCGCCGAAGTCGAGCGCCGTCTGACGGCTGGCAGCGCGCCCGGTGCCGATGACGTACGCGCCCGCCTCACGTGCGAGCTGGCTCGCCATCGAACCGACTACGCCGGCCGCACCGTGCACCAGGACGCTCTGCCCCGCACGAAGGCGGCCGTGCTCGAACAGCCCCTGCCACGCGGTCAAGCCCGACATCACGAGAGCCGCGCCCACCGTGAAGTCAACGTCGCCCGGCAGCGGTGTGAGGTTGCGTGCCTCGACGGCCACATACTCCGCCAGCGTGCCGTCGCGATACCAGTCGGTGAGGCCGAACACGCGCTGCCCAATCGACAGCCCCGTCGTGCCATAGCCGAGAGCGGTGACCACTCCGGCCAGTTCGTGTCCGGGGATTGAAGGCGTCCGGTTGCGGCCGGCGCGATCGGTCCAGGTCGAGGGCCACGTCAGCTCATCGCCGGTGAATCCCGACGCATGAACCTGGACAACGGCGTCGTTTATCGCTGGCTGCGGCTCGGGCCTCTCCACTAGCTTTACCCCGGCCGTTCCCGCAGCCTGGTCCGTCGCCACCATCGCCTTCATCGGTCACCTCCGTGTGTCGAGTTGTTGTCGCGGTTTCGACGGTGGGATGCGTTCGTTTCATCGGTGGAAAATTCTTGTCAAGTTGAGGCGTTTGCGCTGCCCGTGCCCTTGCCCATCCCGCTAACCTACGGCATAATAATTACTTGTCTTGTTCCCGCCGGTAGCATCAGCAAGCCTGACGCTCGGCCTCCTTTCGGAAGGACCAAGAAAACAGCAAAGCAAGAAAGGAAACCAGTTCAGTGTTAATGATTCGTCTGGCGCGCGTGGGTGCGCGCAAGCAGCCGCATTACCGAGTAGTGGTGATCGAAAAAGAGCGGGCGCGCAACGGCCGTCCGGTGGAGATTGTGGGTACGTACAACCCCCGCACCACTCCGGCCAGCGTTGAGCTCAAGCGCGAGCGCATTGCTTATTGGCGCTCAAAGGGAGCCCAGGTCTCGGCCCGCATGGCCAAGATTTTGGGATTTGCCGAGACCGCTGCGCCAACGCCGGCAGCTTAAGTTCGAAAAAACAGCCGCGGATGCGCGCGGATTTTCACTTTGAGCTTTTGGTCATTAGCTATTAGCTTTTAGCCAAACCAGTTCCGGATGAGCTAAGAGCTAAGAGCTAACGGCTAAGAGCTCAAATTCCGACTAATCACACTGATCGTGTGGTGATGCAGCATGACTGACCAGGCTCCCAATCCGAAGGCGTTGATCGAGCACGTTGCCAAGGCGCTGGTTACCTTGCCCGAACGGGTATTCGTCGATGAGGTCCCGGAAGACGGCGAGGTCGTCATCGAGCTTGAAGTCGCCGAAGATGATATGGGACGCGTGATCGGCAAATCGGGCAAGATCGCGCGGGCGCTGCGCAATCTGCTGCATGCCGCGGGCGAGAAAGATGGCAAGCGCTACGAGTTGGAGATTCTGGAGTAGGACAGCAGCGAGCTTCGAGCGATGAGCACTGAGCAAGCCGGTTTGGCTCGCCACTCATTGCTCACGGCCAATGCCCAGAGCCGCTCAATGACCGCGAGTCCCGGAGGGACGACACAAGAATTCGTGACGCTGGCAAGGGTTGTGAAAACCCAAGGGCGGCGCGGTGAAGTTGCCGTCGAAGTTCACAGCGACATTCCGGATCGGCTGCATTCTGGGCTGCGGATTTTCGCACTAGCCGAAGACAGCAGCCGCCGCGAGTTGAAGATCGAAGACGCCTGGCCGCACAAGGATTGGCTGGTGCTGAAGTTCGCAGGCGTCGATTCGATCTCGGTCGCTGAGGCGCTGGTCGGAAGCGAGTTGCAGGTCCCGCTGAGCGAGCGCGCGAAGCTCGAACCCGGCGCGACCTTCGTCAGCGATTTGGTCGGTTGCACGTTGTTTGATCACGGCCGCGAGGTTGGCGTTATCACTGACGTGAGATTCGGAGCGGGAGAAGCGCCGCTGCTCGTAGTCGGCGAAAGCAAGTCGGAGCTGGAGATTCCCCACGCGCAGGAATTCCTGGTGCGAGTTGATCTCGATAAGAAGCGGATTGAGATGAATTTGCCTGAAGGCCTGCTCGAAGTAAATGCTCCCCTGACGGAAGAAGAGAAGAAGCAACAGCGAGCGTCGAGCAACGAGCGATGAGCACCCGGTTTCGCTCGCTGCTCGCGACTCACAGCTCGTAGCTATGCAATGCAGATTGACATCGTCACCATCTTCCCGGATTTTTTTCGCGGGCCGCTCGATTACGGAATTGTTCGCCGGGCGCGCGAAGCCGGGCTGGTGAAGATTCGAGTTCACGATCTGCGGGCGTTTACCCGCGATCGGCATCGCACGGTGGACGACCGCCCATTTGGCGGCGGCGAGGGCATGGTGCTCAAGCCGGAACCGATCTTTGAATGTGTGGAATCGCTTGACGTTGCGCCCCGCGGCGAGCGTGTTGCGGCAAAGCACTCGGTCGTCCTACTCTCGGCTCAGGGCAAGCGGTTCGATCAGAAGCTGGCATCTGAGTTATCAGAGCTTGAACGGATTGTTCTGATCTGCGGCCGCTACGAAGGCGTTGACGAGCGTGTGGGAATGTATCTTGCTGATCGCGAAATTTCGATCGGCGATTACGTGCTGAGTGGCGGCGAATTGGGCGCGTCGGTGATTATCGACACAGTCACGCGACTGATACCGGGCGCAGTTGGGAACGAGGCGTCGACGCGACAGGAATCATTTGTTGCGGGGCCGGAGTTCAGTGGCAATGATTCGTCGGACAAGAGTATCCGACCCACACTGCCTGATTCGACTTGCGCTTCCGGCGGATTGCTTGATTATCCGCACTACACACGGCCTGCGGATTTTCGTGGGATGAAGGTGCCGGAAGTTTTGGTAAACGGCAACCATGAGGAGATTAAGCGCTGGCGGCGGAGAACGGCGCTGCAAAAGACTGTAGCCAACCGGCCGGATTTGCTCGAGCAGAGCCGATTGAGCGAAGAAGATAGAGAGCTGCTAACGGAAGCAATGAGCCGCGAGCAGTGAGCGATGAGCAACCTCGCAGCTGAGATTGATACTGAAGTAGCGGTGAGCAATGAGCTGTGAGCAACGAGCAACCAGGTTTTGCTTGCTCGTAGCTCAGTGCTCGTCGCTCAAAGCTAAAGCTGAAAAGCAGATTCCTCGTGGCTAAAGCCACTCGGAATGACATCATGGCGAGTACGCCGAGAGGACAAGATAATGACGAACCTAATCATCGAAAAACTGCTTGCGAAGACCAAGCGCACCGACCTGCCGCAATTTGTGCCCGGCGATACGGTCCGCGTTCATGTAAAGATTAAAGAGGGCGATAAAGAGCGCTTGCAGGCGTTTGAAGGCGTGGTGCTTTCGCGAAACCGCGGCCCACAGGCGAGCTTCACGGTACGCAAGATCAGCTTCGGCCAGGGTGTGGAGCGCATTTTTCCGGAGAGCTCGGGCGTGATCGACAGAGTCGAGGTGGTTCGCTCATCGAAAGTTCGCCGCGCAAAGCTCTACTATCTCCGCAATCTTCGCGGCAAAGCGGCAAGGCTGAAGGATGTGGACCGCGAGCAAGCGACTGCGGCCACCCGTTAGGCTTTCCCTCTCGCTGGAAATGGGCACTTCGAATCGGAAAATCTCCGGTTCGAAGTTTGCCATGCCGACTGAACTATAATCCAGCCGATGCCGCAGCCGTCCGCAGCGCCCGCCGATAATCAGCCAAACTCTTTCGTCAAGTCTACTGGTGCCGAAAGGGACCGCCGCCCTGGAATCGTGCGCGAGGCCAACCGTTTCTGGCAGCGCGTGACCGATGGTATTGCCATCGATCAGTTGATGTCGCAGTTCAAGCGCGACGCTCGAACAAGCTTCGAATTCTATCGGCGCGACTTCGATTTGGGCGCGCCCCCCAATCAACGCGGCTGGAAAAACTGGTTACAAATTCTGAATGAGATGGTATGGGCAATTCTTGGCAAGTTAACACCCGCCCGCCGCGTGCTGTTATTGCTCGCAGTAATCTTTCTCGTGTTGCCCAGTGGGAATTTTCGATTTGCTGGCCCGAACGGCCACGATATTCAGATCAGCACCCCGGGTTTTCAGTTCTGGAGTGCTGTGCTGTTGTTCGTGTTGCTGATGCTCGAAGTTGCAGACCGTGTAGTGATGAAGCGCGACCTGGAGATTGCTCGCGACATTCAAAGCTGGCTTCTCCCGGCTGCTCCGCCGGTCGTGCCGGGCCTCACGATTGCGTTCGCGACGCGTCCGGCAAATACGGTTGCCGGGGATTTTTATGACGTTTTTTCTCGGCCGGAAGCGAATTCAGACCAAAGTCATTTTTTGATTGCTGTCGCCGATGTAGCGGGCAAGAGCATTCCGGCTGCATTGCTGATGGCCACCTTTCAGGCAAGCTTGAAAACCTTGTCGACGACCTCATACTCTCTCTTGGAGCTGGCTGCGGCAATGAACCGCTACGCCTGCTGCAACAGTCAGGGAGGGCTGCGATTCACGACTGCTTTTTTAGCCGAGTACAATCTGACGGCACGCACCCTTGCTTATGTGAACGCTGGGCACAACAACCCGATTCTGCGACGAGTGTCAGGGGCCACCGAAAGGCTTGATGCCGGTGGATTGCCGCTCGGTATTCTGCCTGATGCAACCTACGCCTCCGCAGAAGTCGTCCTCAGTGCGGGAGATTGGCTAGCCATCTTCACCGATGGCTTGGTTGAAGCGGAAAATAATTTTGCTGCAGCGTATGGCGAAGATCGCCTGCTCGGTGCCATCAACGCTGGCATTGCCGCTTCGCCCGAAGTCCTGCTGCAGCAGATCATTTCGAGCGTCAACAACTTCGTGGGCACAACTCCGCAGCATGATGACATTACGTGCATGCTGATCAAGGCGGTTTGAACACTAACTAAAAATGATCGTCTATACCGGCGTGTCGACGATCTGCCGAGATTCGGCCTAAGGCCTGAGCCTGAATCAGCCGGTCCCAGGGGCCGGCTTGCCAGTTATCTTTGATGGGATCGTGGCGAATCCAGGGCGGCAACGAAATATACAGGTTTCGTGCGATTCCCACGACATAGGGTTCATACTTCAATCGCAGGTCATGCAAGTTCTTTTCCGCTTCCGGTCCATCCCCTAGCTTTAGGCCCTTCACTCCGAGCTGAGCGCGAATTTTGGTGAAATCGTCGGACGTAAGCCGGTCTGGAGAATCCGGGTCATAGCGCGCATTCACCACTTGAGCGAGATCAACGACGGCGTGGCGGGCCATTTTGAAAGTCCAACGCGCCTGTTCGCTACTCACTCCGTCGATCCCGGCAATCACCAGGGCGGTGGCGTCGAGGACCACCGTGAGCGCGCCGAGCCAGGACTGATTACTGTGCTGCGAGCGATAGAAACTCAGAACGGGATAAGAAAGGTGACTCTCAAGCACTTCGGCAGCCCAGCGTTCCCAGTCATGGAAAAGTTGGTCCAGCTTGCTGCTGTCCTCGCCCACGATGGTGCGGGAAAGAAGTTCGGTCGCACTTGGGGGCGAACCCGCGCGCGCGTCGAGCAGCGAAATCTCGATTTCCCGCCGGGAGAAAGCTGAATAAATTGTGGGTAGATATCCGATCACGATAGCCAGAAAACCGAAGCCCATGCCAGCTTCAATGACCGAAAAGGTGCGTGAAAAATATGATGCGGGAGTTATATCTCCGTAACCGAGAGTGAAGAAGGTCTCACCACTATGGTAGAGGAGCAGCCCGAACGTGATTGGCTGGTTTTGAGCACTCAGATGCTCGCCGCCGCCGTATTGGACCAATGCGAAGGCAATGATCAGTCCAATAGCCCACAAGCCGAGCAAGGCAATCATCGAGAGAGGGCCGAAGTATCCAAGTATGTTCTCTCGCCGGGTCTGCGACTGGATGCTGCTGGCAAGCTTCGCATAGGGCACCCAGGTGTAGCGGAAAAACCAGCTGGTAATGCGAAAGTGCTGCCGCCGAACTCGGCGCGGGAGTAGCACGCTCTCGAATGCATCGAGCAGCACGGCAAGAATGATGACCACTCCCGCGATGATGGCGATGACCTGCATTGATGATCAGATGAAGTGAGCTGGGGAATGGTAGCAGGATTGGGAAGTTGTGACATCCGTCACAGACAATCGGCTCTCCACACTCTACCCTTGTGCAATTCCGGCCCATCGCGGGATGGCTTTACAAGCCACTTTTCGAAGTCTTTGAGTCGAAAGTAAGAATTGGCCGTTGGGGGGATCCTGTTTTTGCGCCGGAGACGCAGCACAACTTAACCCAGCGCTTCAGCGCTGGAGGTGGCTTAGCCCAGCGCTTCAGCGCTGGAGGTGGCAAGGCACGGAAACCAAGTTCCAAATCACGTGGGGCATGCTCGCCGGTAGGGAACTGCGCCGGAGGCGCTGCACAACTTAGCTCAGCGCTTCCGCGCTGGAGGTGGCAAGGCACGGAAACCAAGTTCCAAATCACGCGGGGCATGCTCGCCGGTAGGGAACTGCGCCGGAGGCGCTGCACAACTTAGCCCAGCGCTTCAGCGCTGGGAAAAGTAACAAGAAAGCCGAGTCCCGGAGGGACGGCACATGTCACACACATATTCCAGCAACCGGATACACGTGATCTTCAGTACAAAGGGCCGAGTGGCCGCAATCTCCGAAGCATTGCAGCCAAAACTCTGGGCCTACATGGCTGCTATCGCGAAAAAGCAGGGATTCCAGGCACTCGTAATCGGAGGAATGCCCGATCACGTTCATGTGCTGCTTTTCCTGCCTCCGGTCATGACTCTGGCAAAGGCGATTCAATATCTGAAAGGAAGTTCCTCGAAGTAGTTGCACGAAAATGGACTGACCTTTTCGTGGCAGGAAGGTTATGGCGCGTTCAGCGTGAGCGCATCACAAACCTACAGTCATGGCATACATCAAGAACCAAAAGGGCCATCATGTTAAGCGAACGTTCGAAGAAGAGTTTCTGGATTTGTTAAAAAAATACACGTGCCTTACGATCCAAAATACGTCCTGGGATGATCTGTGCCGTCCCTCCGGGACTTCGTCGTGCGAGCTTGTCCACCCAGCGCTGAAGCGCTGGGCTAAGTTGTTATGTCCCTACAGGACAGTACAACTAGTCCGGGTTCCATGTGGTCACGACTCTAACTGTCCTTTCGCGCACTTCCCGGGCCACGTTAAACAGCAAGATCATTGTCAACCTTCAACAGCAGCATATGCTCGCGGGTAACGAACTGCGCCGGAGGCGCCGCGCAACTTAGCCCAGCGCTTCAGCGCTGGGCTCAATTCTGTTGTCCCTCCGGGACGCGAGCCCGACAGGCAATTGCTGTTAAGGAGTCGCATGGGAATCCGCAACCGCCTTCTGCACCGCCAGCAACTCCTTCAATATCCCGCGTAGTTTTGTCGATTCGAGCGCGTTGGCGCCGTCGGACTTGGCATCTTTGGGATTGTCGTGAACTTCCATGAATACGCCGTCGACTCCTGCGGCGACCGCGGCCCGCGCGAGCAGTGGGATGAATTCAGGCTGACCACCACTCACGGCGTGATCTCCGTCGGTGGAAGCTGAAGGAAGCTGAACGGAATGCGTGGCATCGAAAACTACGGGCGCAAATTTGCGCATGATGGCGAGCGAGCGCATGTCAACGACGAGGTTGCTGTAGCCGAAGCTCGAGCCCCGCTCGGTCACAAACACCCGATCGTTCCCCGCCGAGCGGCATTTTTCGACACTGTGCCTCATGTCCCAAGGCGAAACGAACTGCCCTTTCTTGATGTTCACGGCACGTTCGGTCATCGCGGCCGCTACGACGAGATCAGTCTGGCGGCATAAGAATGCTGGAATCTGCAGAACATCGACGACTTCGGCAACTTTCGGAACATCTTTTGTCTCGTGCACGTCTGTCAGAATCGGCACGTGAACTTCATCTTTCACTTTTTTCAGAATGCGAAGGCCTTCGGCGAGTCCGGGTCCGCGAAAGCTGCGAATGGAAGTGCGATTGGCTTTGTCGTATGAAGCCTTAAAGATGAAGGGGACGTTCAGTGACCGCGTCACGCCCTTGATGACTTCGGCCATAAAGATAGCATGCTTCTCGCTTTCGATGACGCACGGGCCGGCAATCAGGAAGAGATTGCCGGAGCCTACGTGAATGCCTTCGACTTGGAATGAGAGGGACGTAGAAAGATTTAACCACAGAGAGCACTGAGTTACACATCGCACAACTACAGAGTCTCCGTGGCTGTTCTCTGTGTAACTCTGTGCCCGCCGTGGTAAAGGTTCTAGCGGCTCACGACCTTCACCGGCCGATGAAACATCTCCAGCTCAGCGGCTTGCTTTCTCGCCTCACGCTCGCGGCCATGCTCGTGAGCAGCGCCGACGAACGACTTAAATAGCGGGTGCGGCTCGAGCGGCTTCGACTTGAATTCGGGATGGAACTGGCAGCCGATGAAGTGAGGATGATCTGGCAATTCAATCATTTCGACGTAGGTCCCGTCGGGTGTTGAGCCAGAAATTCGCAAACCGCCGGCGGTAAGCGGCTCCTCGTATTCGCGGTTGAATTCATAACGATGTCTGTGCCGCTCGCTGATTTCAGTCTGGCCATAAATTTTATGCGCCAAAGTTCCCGGCTCGATCTTGCACGTCCAAGCGCCCAGTCGCATCGTGCCACCGAGCTCTTCGACGCCGCGAAGTTCGCGCAATTTGTAAATGATGCGATGGGCCGTTGCGGGATCGAATTCGCTGGAGTTCGCGTCGGCTAATCCACAAACGTTGCGCGCAAATTCAACGCAGGCGGTCTGCATTCCCAGACAAATGCCGAAGTATGGGATTTTGTTCTCGCGGGCGTAACGGATCGCTTGCAGCATGCCTTCGATTCCGCGCTTTCCGAATCCGCCGGGAACCAGGATGCCGTCATAATCGCGCAACTGCTCCTCACAAGCTTTCTGGCCGGCTTCGAGCCCTTCGGCTTCCACCCAGCTCACGTGCAATTTCAAGTTGTGAGCAAGCGCGCCATGCACCAGCGCTTCCTTCAGCGACTTGTATGAGTCTTCGTATTCGACGTACTTACCGACGATTGCAATGTTCACGTCGGCCTTCGGGTTGTAGACCCGATGCACCAGTTCCTCCCACTCCTTCATGTCGCGGTCTTTGGCTTCGAGGTGCAAATACTTGAGCGCGAGCACCACCACACCTTCGCGGGCGAATACCAGGGGAACTTCATAAATGGAAGCCACGTCTTTCGCGGTGATAACCGCGTCCTCGGCCACGTTGCAGAACAATGCAATCTTCGACTTGATCTCTTTCGAAAGGAAGCGGTCGGTGCGGCAGAGCAAAATGTCCGGCTGAATTCCGATGCTGAGGAGCTCTTTGACGGAGTGTTGTGTCGGTTTCGTCTTCAATTCTTGCGCGGCGGCGATGAAGGGAACCAATGTGACGTGCACGAACAGCGTGTTCTCACGGCCGAACTCTTGGCGCATCTGGCGGATCGCCTCCATAAACGGCAACGACTCGATATCGCCCACTGTTCCACCAATTTCGACAATTGCTACATCCACATCCTGCGCGACCTTCTTCATCGCCGACTTGATTTCATTCGTGACGTGCGGAATCACCTGCACGGTTTTCCCGAGGTAATCTCCGCGACGCTCTTTGGCGATGATCTGTTCGTAGAGCCGGCCGGTGGTCCAATTGTTGTCGCGGGAGAGCTTGGCGTGAGTGAAGCGCTCGTAGTGGCCAAGGTCGAGGTCGGTTTCGGCGCCATCATCGGTCACGAAAACTTCGCCGTGCTGAAACGGCGACATCGTGCCCGGATCGACGTTCAGGTACGGATCAAACTTCATGATGTTGACCCTGATTCCGCGGCTTTCGAGGAGACAACCGATTGAAGCCGCTGCCAGTCCCTTGCCCAGTGAAGACACTACACCGCCGGTTACAAAGATGTACTTTGCCGACATCGTTGCCTCGCTCTGAATTGTGTTGGGAAATTGTGCAGGCTGGCGTGCACGATCAATTATGACAGAAAGTAGCGCGCGAGAAAACCTGAAATTTACCTTCGTCTGACAGCTCCGCTCTTCGGCGAGATTAAACTGGCGAAACACATGATTCGGCCCTGCAATGCGTCTGATTTCCCAGAGATTTACGCCATTATCAACGATGGAGCAAGCGCTTACAGAGGTATTATTCCGGCGGATCGCTGGCACGAACCATACATGCCCGAGCATGAACTACGCCGTGAAATTCAGGACGGCATTGTGTTCTGGGGCTACGAAGAAAACGCCACCTTGGCCGGCGTCATGGGAATTCAAGAGGTCGGCGACGTCACATTGATCCGCCACGCCTACGTGCGAACCAGCGCTCAGGGTAAGGGTATTGGCGGACAACTGCTCGCCCATCTTCGAGCGATCGCAAGAACTCCGCTGCTTATTGGTACCTGGGCGGATGCAACCTGGGCGATCCGCTTTTACGAAAAGCTCGAGTTCCAACTTGTGTCCGGCGAGCAGAAAGATGAGCTTCTACAGAAATACTGGAAGATACCGCAACGGCAAGTCGAAACGTCGGTTGTTTTGGCAAGCTCGGAATGGCTGCGAAGCGCTGTGAATTCTCAGACGAGTGTCCAAAATCCATGATTTCGTCTTATATGATGTAGTGCGCTGTAAGTTCTGCCGCGCGGTCAGACTTTTGTCGATGCTCGGAGAGAACATGCTCCCTAGTTCCGTAGACGATCTCAAAACGTTCGTCCCCGCGAAAGATCCCGAACTCTCGAAGAAGTTCTATATCGATCTCGGATTCACCGTCAACTGGAGTAGTCCGGAGATTGCAGAGCTTCAGATCGGGGCGTTTCGCTTTCTACTGCAGAAATTTTATGTAGCCGAGCATGCCGGAAATTTCATGATGAGTCTGGCTGTCGAAGATGCCGACGCCTGGTGGGAGCACATCCAGCGCCTCGATCTCGCGAAAAAATATCCTGGGATCATGTGCAAGCCGCCGGCAATGCAACCTTGGGGAATTCGGGTGCTGTATTTGAGCGACCCGACTGGCGTGCTGTGGCACATCACGGACGGGAAGAAGCCATAGCACTGCGATGTCACGCGCACGCCGTTTTTCAGCAGTAAACTATCAGAAGCCATGCGCGTTCGTGCGTCCCAGTTGTTTTTGGTTTGCGTTCTCTTTCTTCTCGCTCCGCCCCAGAACTGCCTCGCTCAAGGCCCCACCAAGCGCCTCATCCTGACGGACGGTTCCTACCAAATTGTTACGAAATGGGAGGTCCAGGGCGACCGCGTCCACTACTTCAGCGCGGAGCGGAATGAATGGGAAGATGTGCCCAATTCCATGGTCGACTGGAATGCCACTCGCGAATATGAGCAGGACCGCGCTACAGGAAAAATGTCGCCCGAGGCTCAGAGGCTTGAGAAGGAACTGCAACAGGAGCGGCAGGAGGATGAGGCGAAATCTCCCCATGTAGCTCCCGGGCTTCGTCTTCCGCCGGAAGGCGGAGTCTATGCGCTCGACACCTATTTAGGTGAGCCGCAATTATTACCGCTTGACCAGACCGGTGGTGATATCAATCGCCACACTGGACACAATGTTTTGCGGCAGGTGATGAACCCCGTGTCCGGTGCCAAACACACGGTCGAGCTCTCCGGGCCGCGCTCAAAGCTGCAAGTTCACGCCTCGCTGCCGACGATCTACATCAACATCGATGCCAGCAACGAAGACACCGATGATGCGAACGCCGAAGCTCCGGCGAACTCCAAAGCTCCGACGGCCGAACTACCATGGGACCGGTTTCGTATTGTGCGGGTGCAGGTGAAAGGCGACAAGAGAATCGTGGGCACAATTAAAGTTGAAATGCATGGGAAATCGAGCCCCGAAGAGGATGCGATTCCGGCGAGCGCTGAGCAGCTTCAGGAAGGTTGGATCAAACTCACGCCAACGGCCGCGTTGCAGCCCGGGGAATACGCTGTGACGGAGATGCTCGGCAAGGAAGGAATGAACAGCTACGTCTGGGATTTCGGAGTGCATGCCGATGCGCCGGCGAATCTGAGCGTGATCAGGCCTGAACGAGCAGACACCAAGGAATCGTCCCACCAGAGCGCGCCTGCGGTGGGGAAATAAAAACATCACACAACAACATCACTACATAGGACACAGCGTTACGCGGAGAAACACCACGGAGGCAAGCTGATGAGTCCTATGGCGTTGCTCTGTAACTCAGTGCTGTCCGCGGTCGGTTTTTCTGAAGTCTAATGAGGGGTATTCAGCCCAGGGCTAGCTCATCTGTTGACCGACCGTTTCCGATGAAATTAAACTACAAACTCCCACTGAGGCCCGCAGCGTGAAATCCTATCTTTCCGCACGTGATCTGGTAGCAAAAATCGAGCAGACGCTTTCCGATAGCCGCCCGTCTTTCCATCATTCTCCGCTTGAAAAAGTTGCCGAGTTGCTCGCGGACGGGCGACACTACGGCTGGGTTGGAATTTACTTGACGATGGACAAAAGCTCGGCTCCAGCGCTGGTTGAAAATCTGGTCCACCCGGCGCAATTTGCGGCTGCCGGAACGCGCAAAAAGGTCATTGTCGCAATGAAGATTGCCGGCCGGGAAGTTGGATTTCTTAACGTTGAAAGCGACCGTGATAACGCGTTCGGATCAGAAGAACGGGTTCTGCTCGAACGAGTCGCCGGTATGTTGGCGAAATTTCTCGCTGGACCTGGGCGATATCTGGTTCGCAAGGCGGCTGAACCACCTCCCCTGCCAAGGGCCGCCGCGGCTTAGTCTAGTTTTAAGCACTCCATTCGATCAGCCACTCACTGACACTCAGTCCTGTAAAATGACAGCATGAGTGCTCCTTCCCAACTCGTGCAGATCGAGCTTGGGCCTGTAGTGCGGCAGCCAAAGCCTTCCTGGCTGCGGGCTAAGGCTCCGGTGGGGGAGAATTTTCATCAGCTCAAGAAATTGGCCCGCGGCCTGGGTCTGCACACGGTGTGCGAGTCGGCGCAGTGCCCCAATATTGGCGAGTGCTGGAACCACCGCACAGCGACCTTCATGTTGTTGGGCGATATTTGCACGCGACGGTGCGGATTTTGCGCCGTGCCGAAGGGACGCCCGTTGCCGCTCGATTTAGACGAACCGCGGCGCGTTGCCGAGGCGGTGGCAACACTCGGGCTAAAGCACGCGGTCATAACCAGCGTGAACCGCGATGACGACAACCTCGGCGGCGCAAGAATCTTTGCCGAGACCATTCGCGAAGTCCGGCGAGCCGCGCCCGATTGCCGGGTTGAAGTGCTGATCCCGGATTTTCAAGGGCTGGATGACGCGCTTCGAATCGTGCTCGATGCCAAGCCGGACGTCTTGAATCACAATACCGAATCGGTGCCGCGGCTCTATCGAGCTGTGCGCTCGGGAGCCCGATACGACCGCACGCTGCGCCTGCTCGAAAATGCAAAGAAATTTTCTCCTGGCATGGTGACGAAATCCGGGTTAATGGTGGGCCTGGGTGAGACGATGACGGAATTAGTCGACGTTTTCCGAGACCTTGCAGAAAGACGTGTAGACATTCTCACCGTCGGCCAATATTTGCGGCCCTCGCGCGACCATCTGCCGATCGCACGTTTTTACACCCCGGAAGAATTTCAGTACTTGAAAGAAGAGGCGCTGCGGCTGGGTTTTCGCCACGTGGAGTCGGGGCCGCTGGTCCGTTCGAGTTACCACGCGCACGAGCAGGCTGATGCGACTTGCGGCTGAAGCTTTTGCGAATCCCCGCTGCCGCGTTCAACAATCTTTTCATGAGCCTTGCAATTCTTACTGCTCGATAGAGTCCCTGTAGCCGGTCAGGCAATCGGACCATGCGCCATTCCGCCACGCTCGGCGTTGTAGTCAATCTCCACAAAATACGGGCGCGATCGCGCCATCTTTCGCGTAGGCCAATTTGATCGCGGAAGTAACGGATGGATTCAATATCGCGCTCGTTACAAGACTCTAGATTCCATATCAGCTGAGCAGTAGTTTCGGGAACACCAGAGATGGCATTATTCCAACGAACAATTTCTGGAACGTTAAGGTCGAAGAGTTCGCACGCTGCCAACAAAGAAACTTGCAGAACCTTGAGAATGCCTAATCTTCGAGCTTCGCGCAGGGTCCATTCCCAATCGAGATCGGATTGCGCGAGAGTCGAAATGTCTCTCAACATGCCCAGTTGCGACCACCCGTGTTTTGCGGCGTGAACGCAAAGTACCAGCAGTAGGTCCTCTCGGCCCAGGATCCGCATTGCCACCGAGTCGACCTCTATCTCCATAGAACGGCGAAACAAATTCTCAATCTCGAAGCCGACTGAATAAAAGCGAGGGACGATTTGCCATTGCAATTCGACAAGATGGCGGTCCGAGTCCAGCCCAAACACGTGCTCATACCCCGAGCGCAGGTGAGCTTTCTCCTGGATTGCCGTCAGCCGCAGTTGAGGCTCATAGCCAAGCTCGATCAACGCCGTTCGGGCACGAGAAACATCCTTAGGTCTAACAAGAAGGTCGAGATCACCAAACTGCCGCATCGTCGGGTCGCCGTAGAGAAGCTGTGCGATAGCGGGGCCTTTGTGCGCGAGAAACTGGACCTTGCGCTGATCAAAATGATGCGAAATCCGGGCCAGTTCGGCGGTAAGACTCATTGCCCGCCAGGCGTGAGTACGAGCGCTATTGCGAACAAACTGAGGGACGCCGAGCGCTCCGAAGGAGCGATTGAGCGCCGGAAGCAGACGATGGTGCTCGGCAGATTTGAGGAGGAGGTCCCACTTCACAGATACGGTCAGCAGGCTAGCAATCAGGGACGGGTCTTTGCCCTTACAGCAGGCCAGCAGTAGGTCGAATTCAGGGTCGAAGTCGCAACCGCGCTTTCTTTCAACTGTAAGGCCGAGTTGTGTGGCGGTGGCCAGCTGAAAAGCTCCTGTGGACTAACTATGTCCCTGCGCGAATTCTCTTTCGAAAAATCGGAAGCGCCGTCCATAAAATCTTCTAACAGCAGAGCAGCCGGCAAAAGTGCCTGAGCTTGAACCCTCAGCTATGGAAATTATTCGGTTTGAGTCCGTAGACAAATTCTTCGGCAGCACGGCAATCTGGCCGTTCCGGAATCGAACACCGGAAACCCACGCTCTGAAGGGCGTCTCGCTGGTCATTTCACCTGGAGAAGTGTTGGGACTGCTTGGCCCCAATGGCAGCGGCAAAAGCACTACTTTGAAGCTGATCTCGACCACGCTTTTGCCCGATGCTGGCCGAGTGGTTGTGCATGGGTTTGATACACAACGCGCAGGCAAAGCCGTACGTGAGCGTGTTGGATTTGTGTTGGCATCAGAGCGGTCTTTTTTCCCTCGGCTCACGGTTCGCGAGAACCTGGAATTTTTCGCGGCTCTCGACGATGTGCCTCGGCGTGGGATGTCAGGCCGGATCCGGACTGTGCTTTCAGAGGTCGATCTGGAATGCGCGGCTGACAAGCAAGCAATGAAACTCTCTTCCGGAATGTATCAGCGGTTGGGAATTGCCCGCGCCTTAATCAAGAGGCCATCAGTCTTGCTGCTCGATGAGCCCACGCGCAGTTTGGATGCAGCCGCGAAGGGTCAAATATGGAAACTGATCGAGCAGGCATCGAGGCAAGGAGTTACTGTGCTGCTCGCCACCCACAATTTCGAAGAAGCCGCTTCCGTGTGCGATCGAGTTGCTCTCTTGTATCAGGGAGAGCTGATCGGTCAGCAAACGACGTTCGACTTGCGTTCGGAACAGCTCCGAGACTTCTACATGGAAATGACCAGTCATTGTGGCCAGGAAATGCTGAGCATTCCGGCATGATCACGGAAAAAGTCTTTGCGATCATTAAGCGCGATGCGATCACCGCGCTGCGCTATCGCAACGGATTTATTCTTGCAGCTGGCGCCCAGGCTGCACAGTTCGCCACGTTTTACTATCTGGCGCGGTCGGTCGGTCCCCAGTTTCGGCCCGACGGCATGCCGTATTTTTTATTCCTCCTTGTCGGAACCGGTTTTTATACATTCCTGCTGGCCGGGGTCCATAGCTTCTTGCGAACCATTCAGGAATCGCAACAAACTGGAACACTCGAGATCCTCCTGACCAGTTCAACCTCGCCACCCACCCTGGTATTTTTGAGCGCGTTTTCGTCGTTCGCAGGTGGATTGTTCCAGTTCGTCTTGCTGTTGGCGGCTGGCCTTGTGGTTGGAGCTTCTGCAATACATGCTAACGTGGGGGCATGTTTGCTGGTCTTTGCTCTGTCGCTGCTCATCACGTTCGCCCTGGGTTTGTTCTCCGCTGGAGTACAGATTTCCACGCACAAAGGATCAGCGGTGCTGTGGCTGATCGGCTCCGGATCATGGTTGCTCTCGGGAACGCTTTTCCCGGTATCTGCACTGCCACGATTCGCAAGGCTGCTTGCGTATTGTGTGCCGTTTACGCATTCGCTCCTCGGATTGCGGCTGGCCTTGCTGAACGGCAGCTCATCGGCGCTGATGCGCGAAATTGAAGTATTGGCTTTGTTTTCGCTGCTCCTCGTGCCCTTGAGCGTTCTGCTGTTTTCTTCGGCCGTCCGGCATGCACGGCAGAGCGGCACATTGGCTTTTTATTGAGACTCAGTCCCAGACGTGCAGCTCTTAAGTTACTTCAGTCACGTATATCAATTCGAATTACTGCGTGACCGATACTAACCAGCAGCTACAATCCTGCTACTAAGTATGGCTTCCTACGCCAGCAGCCAGCCCCAGCGGCGTCTCGGTACGCGCGTTCGCGCGCAAATACCTGTGCGGATTACCAGTCTCGATCCGGAAATTGACTTTTCTGAGAGCTGTTACACGCTGATGGTCAATCCCAAGGGCTGCGGGATCCGTTGCTCACGTCGCCTGACGCCAGGGCTGCTTTTGCGCGTCGATGAATTGCCTGGACGAGGCAGTGCCCGGGCGACCGTGGCTTGTGTCCGGCCGCTCGAAAAAGGAAGCAAGTACTGGATTGTGGGCATCGCGCTTGAATCGCCGGGAAATCTGTGGTGCATTGCGCCGGCTCCATCAGATTGGGGCGACTATTCCTTCCCTTCAAAGTTCCATCCAGCTGCGGTTAGAACGAATGACAATCCGTTTACTTCTTTGATTGTTCGCCCGGGCAAAGCGTAACCGTAACACTTCTTTGACACCCTGCTGAGCAACCCAGAAAACCTGAAGCCAACATCAAACGGTCTGCCAGCGAATATATGCAGAGTTCCTTCAGCCACGTACTCACGACCGTAATCAGAGTCGCGGGTATTTTCATCTTGCTTTGTTCTCCAGCCTTTGCCGCTCTTGGGCAGGATGTTTCCTCCGTGCGGGCAGACGGCGCCCACATGAAAGCCGCGGTCAACGTTTCGCCCGGCGCCCGCTATTCAATTCATGAGATGCGTTCGCCTGATGGAACCAGAGTTCGAGAGTTCGTCTCTCCAGCCGGTCATGTGTTTGGGGTGTCGTGGCAAGGGCCGCATATTCCGGACCTGCGCCAACTCCTGGGTGAGCACTTTGACGAGTACATGCAGGAGGCGGAGAGGCCTGGACGCGCCCACAGGGGCGTGCTGCACATTGAAACTCAAGACCTGGTCTTCGAATCCGGCGGGCACATGAGATTCTTCAGCGGTCGCGCCTACCTTCGCAGCGAATTGCCCGACGGAGCCGACGCCGATGCCATTCAGTAGGCCTCTTACCCTTCTCGCGATAGCGGTCGCGCTGGCAGTCTCATTTGTCGCGTGCGGCGGGGCTAGTAGCGTGAGAAAGACCTCCGCGACCACACCAAGCTCGAACACACTTGCCGCCGTCGTAAATCCGGGCCCGGCAGCGAGCAGCAATGGCGGTTACGCCAACGGCTTATTCGCTACCGTTTCGATATGTGTTCCGGGAACTTCGAATTGCCAGTCAATCGGCGGTGTGTTGGTTGATACCGGATCGTTCGGTCTGCGGCTTCTTTCCTCAGCGATCACATCTTCGCTGAACTCGGCGCTGCCGCGGGAAAAAGATGCGAATGGAAATACCATCGTAGAATGCGCCGAATTTTCTGACGGCATTACCTGGGGACCGGTGGTGAATGCCGACGTTAAACTTTCCGGCGAAGTGGCGAGTGGGATACCAGTACAGGTCATTGGCGATTCATCGTTCGCGACGATTCCCTCCAGCTGCAGCGGCGCGGGCGCGCCGGAAGACACATTGCAGAAACTGGGGACGAACGGAATCCTCGGAATTGGCGCATTCGTCCTGGATGGAAGTCCGTATTACTCGTGCTCGGCATCATCGTGCACGACAGCCACGCTGGCAAACACGCAACTGGTCTCGAACCCGGTTGCTTCGTTCAGCAAAGACAACAATGGCGTCATTATTGAATTGCCGGCGGCATCGACTACTACGGCCTCGCTCACGGGAACGGTGGTTTTTGGTATCGATACAGAAAGCAACAACGCGCTCGGCAGGGCCCATGTTCTGACGATCAGCCTCAAGACAGGAAATTTCAGCACGACTTTCAAAGGTAAGACTTACGCCGATGCGGGTTTCCTGGATACCGGTTCGAACGGATTTTTCTTCCTGAATAGTTCGATCACCGGCATGCCGACCTGCCCAAGTCCCGCGAATGGGTTCTATTGTCCTTCGTCGCTCACGAAGTTGTCTGCAACCAACACGGGAGCAAATGGCGCCACAAGTTCAGTGACGTTCAGCGTCGACAATGCGGATTCGTTATTTGCCGTTCCGTCAGCATCAGTATTTCCCACGCTTGGCGGTCCGCTTTCTGGAATGTTCGATTGGGGCTTGCCGTTCTTCTATGGGAGAAACGTCTACGTAGCAATCGACGGTCGACCGACCTCGGGCGGAACCGGTCCTTATTGGGCGTACTAGCTACTTGCCTGTTCCATTCAATGCGACAAAATGCGCGTTCCCGTTGGACTCCATGACCTCAAGGCTGCCAGTCCTTGGGCCAGAAATCACGGGTGTGAAAGCGATCTGAACCGTACACTTCGCAGCGGGCGCAAGTGTTTGCCCGCAGTCGTGTTTCTCGGAAAAATCGATTCCGGAGGCGATGATTTGCTCAATGGTTATGGTCGTGTTAGTGGGATTGCTGACCGTGATCGAGCGGACCGCACTGTCGGCGTTGACGGCATCTTCACCGAAGTCAATGCTGGAGGGAGAAACCCGCAAACCCGTGGCGGCTGTCTGTGCGTAAATCAGCGGGGCAAACAGTAATTGCGCTGCGATCCAACCGCCCACTGCGACTACGCGCAGGACTTTCAAGTCTTGCTCCTTGCAACCGGCCTTTCACCAAAAATCGCCGTTCCGACGCGCACACAGGTTGCACCCTCTTCGATGGCAATTTCGAAGTCATGCGACATGCCCATGGAGAGCGTTTCTATTTGTACTTTGGGATGTTTCTCTCGGGAAATTTGCTCGAAGAGCTCACGCATCTTCCGAAAATAGGGGCGTGACTGCTCGGCATCATCCTTGTACGGCGGCACGGTCATCAGGCCGCGGATTTCAAGCTGAGACAGTTCCGGCGCTGCGCGCAGAAGTCGTTCCAGTTCACCGGAACCGGGAGCAATACCGGTCTTCGCGGCTTCGCCTCCGATATTGATTTCAATCAGGACTACGAGCCGCTTGCCTGCTTCTTCCCCGACGGAATTCAACTTTTGCGCGAGGCGGAGTGAGTCAACGGAATCTATGTGCGAGAAAAGATCGACAGCTTTCGCGGCTTTGTTGCTCTGTAGATGCCCGATCATGTGCCACTCGGCGTCTTCCAACCCGCGCAGGGCCTCGGCTTTGCCGGCGAATTCCTGCACGCGATTTTCGCCGAATAGGCGAAGGCCTCCGGCAGCCGCCTCCCGGACCCTTTCCACCGGCACCGTCTTTGTCACCCCCATCAGCGTGATCGCATCGCCCGAGCGGTTGGCGCGGCGTGCGGCGGCATGAATTCGTTCGCGAATATCAGCGATGTTTTGGGTAATGGACATAAAAGCGTGGCTCGTGATTCCGTGGTTAGTGCCTAGCTCGACGAGCCTACCTTTGATCGCGTACAAATCACGAGTCACGAGTCCACGAGCCACAGCTCTTTTACATCATTGCCGCCGGGGGTGCAGGTTCGTTGGGATCGCCGGCTGCGGTCAGTGGTAAGCCGACCATCAATGCGGCAAGCAGCACCATGACGACCGCTCCAACAGCATACAGAGGATGGGCAAAGATGTGTGCGCCCGTGATATGGGCCGCGGCCGCTGCCGCCGACCTCAGCCAGTCCTGCTGCGAGATCGAGAGCGCGACGATCGCCGCCCACAACAGGCCGAAGATGGATTCGCCCGCGATCAATCCCGAAGCTGTCAGCACTCCGGCATTCTCCACGCGCGCGCGTTGCGCCTCATTCAAGCGACGCCGGCGGGCGACCCAATCAGCGATTGAGCGAAATACGCCGCCCATGAAGATCGCGAAGGTAGTTTCAAACGGCAAATACATTCCCACCGCGACCAGCATGGGGCTGCGCACCTGCATCATGATCATTGCAATGCCAAAGAAAATTCCAACTCCGACCAGCGGCCACGGCATGTCGCCGCCAACGATTCCCTGCGCGAGCGTCGCCATCAGCCCGGCCTGCGGGGCGGCGAGCTGGCGGGTGCCGAATCCAAAAGCGGTGTTGAGAAGCGCCAGTGGAAAATACATCACGAGACTGGCGACCACGACAGCTATCAACTCTGCCGTCTGAATTTTCGCGGGTGTGCCGCCGAGGATATAGCCAACTTTGAAGTCTTGCAGTAACTCCCCCGCCACCGACGATGAAACGCAAACCACGGCGGCGACGCCCAGGACGGTTGCAACGCCGGAGGGCCCGGAGACGCCCAGGAAAACCATCAGCAGCGCCGCGATCAGCAGCGTCGATAGCGTCAAACCAGAAACCGGATTGTTTGAAGATCCGATAAATCCGCACAAGCTTCCGGACACAGTCGCGAAGAAGAAACCTACGATCAGCATCACTACCGCGGCCAGGATCGCAGCCAGCTTCAGACCTGAAATGTGAACGTAAAGCATGCACATCAAGACGAAGACGACCGCAATCAGAGCAAACACCGTCTTCGAACTCATGTAACGCTCGGTACGGGAGAGTTGGGCTTGGTCAGCTGCGGTTTGGCGCAGGTCGGAAATTGCCCTGCCGAGGCCGACGCTCAACGTCTTCCTCATCCCAATCAGGGTATGTGCCGCGCCCACTAACATTCCACCCACTGCGATGGGGCGTACGATGTAATGCCAGATTGCGCCTGCCATCCCCGCCCAGTCATCGGAGGTTCCCGCTGGGAGATAGTTTCTAAGCTCGGGGCCCATTAAAAAGATGAGGAGTGGAACGATCAATCCCCATGCCAGAACGCCTCCGGCAAATTGAATCGAGGCCAGCTTAATTCCAATGATGTATCCGACGCCGAGGTACGCCGGACTCACACTGGGCGCTGCAAACGTGGTTGCGCCGCCAGCCGCAAGAATATTCGAATCTACGGTAGTTCCAAGGCGCACCTGGCTGTGCCCCAGAGTGCCGACATTCATGTGAATGTCTTGATCGGCAGCAAACAAACCGAAACGCCCCAGCAGGTAGACAAATCCGCCGACGCCGATGTTCCAGAACAAATATTTGGCGGCTTGCGCTCCCCGACGCCCGGCCTTGTGAATCTCACCGGCGGCAACAGATTCCGGAAATGGAAGTTCGGGGTCCTCGACCATTCCGCGGCGCACGAGCGAAATGAACAGCACCCCGAGCACGCTGCCGACCATGATCAGCGCCGTGGTCTTTAGGTACGCGGCGTGGAAACTGAACGACGGCCACGCATGGGCCATCAGGAAGGCCGGGATTGTGAAGATCGCGCCTGCCGCAATGCCTTCGCCGATTGTCCCCGAAGTGCGCGCAATGTTTTCCTCGAGGATGCTCCCTTTCCACCCACGCAGGACGGCCATGCCGATCACGGCTGCCGGGTAAGTAGCGGCAATCGTGATCCCTGCTCGCAGGCCAAGATATGCGTTCGCAGCACCGAGAACTATCGTCATCAATAAGCCGAGCAGAACGGCGCGGAGTGTGAACTCCTTCATCTCCATTTGCTCGGGAACAAAGGGCTGATGTTTCTTTTTGCCCGGCGCGACGTCGGCAGGTGTGCTCATGAAGGTCCTTTCGAGAAGCAGTCAGCACTCAGCATTCAGCATTGGTCGCGAGCGGCGAGCTGTGAGTGACGAGCAATCATGAGCTTTACGAATCCCAAATGCCGGTTCCTCCCGGTTGCTCGCTGCTCACTGCTCAAAGCTCATTGCTGCCTGAGTGCTGACTGCTGACTGCTACACAAACCGCCGCACCTTAGCACGGCACGGGTGGGATTTACAAGTTCAGGCGAACACGGCTATGTCGGTCGTAATATGCGCGAAAGGTCATGCATCATCGGGTTCGCCGATAATTGCTTGTGTCTGGTCGGGCCGCTATACTGAAAAGGATTCGTGCGGCTGGCGCCTAACCAGGCGTCGCACGAGGGAGGCTAGGTCTTCAGCAGTACCGGAGACATAATCCGCAGAAGGGTTTCTCCGCCCGGACCGGCGCAATTCGGGCAGACGGCTCTTGTGGGCCGAAGCCTGCTGAACTCAGTGGCCTCAGGCACAAGAGTAGTAGCTCAAGGTCTTTTTGCCGCGCTCTTTCCTTCCGACTGTCGCCTTTGTAGCGTTCCTCTAACAAACATTTCCCGGTTGCCGGTTTGCCAAAGTTGCCTGCGGAAGATAACGCCAATCTCGGGCGCGACTTGTGATGTTTGCGGCGAGGGCCTGAACGATCGTGCGTCGCACCTCCAGGCTGAACTTTGCCTTGCATGCCGAGAGGCGCCTCCCCAGTTCACCAAAGCCGTCGCCTATGGTGCCTACGATGGCGAGTTGCGCGAGCTGATTCATCTGCTCAAGTACGAACAGGTGGTTCCGGCTGCAGACGTCCTCGGGCGGATGCTCGCCGAAGCCATTCAGAAGTTGGGAGTGAATTCGGAACCAATCCTCGTAATTCCAGTTCCTCTGCATCGCTCGAAGCGACATCAGCGCGGCTTTAATCAGGCAGAGTTGATTGTTCATGCAGCTTTGAAACGCGATCGGGTTCCGCATGCGCAGCTGGTAACGAATGTGCTTGAGCGCACGCGCCCTACCACTTCCCAAATCGGCCTGACCCGTCCCCAGCGAACGGAGAATATGCGCGGCGCCTTCCGGGTTAAGCATCTAAACAGAGTAGAGGGACAGCAAGTTCTCTTGGTCGATGATGTCCTGACTACCGGGACCACCGCGAATGAGTGCGCCAGAGTGTTGCGCAAAGCCGGCGCGGGGAAAGTCTGGGTCGCGACTGTAGCGCGAACGTTGAAGGAGAACTCTGCAAAAGTCGGAGTTGATTCAGAATTGCGGAAGATCGCAGGTGGTGAAATGTTCGGCTTTGCCGGCACAGCTAAGGTATCTTGACGATGTCATTACACAGGCACAATTCAGGACTGGAACACAGCCGCCATACCGTTACTGCGGCCGTTTTCGGCATTGGTGTGCACCAGGAAAACGACGCGCAGGCGCTGCACGCGCCGGTGCTGGTGCTGAATGCGTCCTATGAACCGATTAATGTTTGCGCTGCCCGTCGCGCGATCGTCTTAGTGCTGAAAGGCGTAGCCATGACCGAAGAGGAAAATGGCCATTTTCTTCACGCCGCGCGGCTGGCGCTTCGTGTGCCTTCGGTCATTCGATTGCTTGAATATCGGCGAATTCCGCACCAGACGCGGGCGTTGTCGCGGAAGAACATTTTGCTTCGCGACCGGAACACCTGCCAATATTGCGGCGAGGTGCTGGCGGCGGGCGAACTAACTCTCGATCACGTCGTGCCGCGTTCGCGAGGCGGCGCCTCGACCTGGGAGAATCTCGTCGCGTGTTGCCACCCCTGCAATCGCAGCAAAGGCAACCAACTTCCTGCGGAAGCTGGATTGAAACTGCTTCGCGAGCCGCACGCCTTCAATCTGCACACCAGCCGCCACATCATGCGGCTGATGGGCCGCTCTGATGACCGGTGGCGGAAGTATCTGTTTTATTAAGTGCTCGCCTGTCGGTCTTCCTATGGACCCGTGCTCACGTGATCGATGGTATCCTCTCGCCGGGATCTTCTAGTCAGCTTCTATGCGCACGCAAGTCGGTATTGTAGGCGCCGGGCCGGCGGGTCTGGTGCTTTCTCATCTGCTTCACCTCCAGGGAATCGACTCAGTTGTGCTCGAATGCCGCAGCCGCGAATACGTACAGGAGCGCGTGCGCGCCGGTGTTCTCGAGCAAAACACAGTTGATCTTTTGATGGAGACTGGCGTCGGCGAACGCATGCAGCGCGAAGGGCTTATCCATGAGGGCATCGAATTACGCTTCAACGGCGAAGGTCATCACATCGACTTCCAGGAACTGACCGGAAAAACAATCACGATCTATGCGCAAGCGGAAATTGTTAAAGATCTCATCGACGCGCGCCTGGCCGCGAACGGAAAAGTCTTTTTCGAAGTGGATGACGTAAGCGTCAAGGGATTCGAAGGAGGGCACCCGGCGATCGGTTTTCGCAGAGGTCGAGAGTTCGAGCAGCTTGATTGCGATTTCATTGCGGGATGCGACGGCTTTCACGGAATTTGTCGGCCGAGTATTCCGGAGGGTGTCCTAAACGTATTCGAGCGGAGTTATCCATTTGGCTGGCTTGGAATCTTGGCCGCGACGCCGCCGGCCTCAAAAGAGATCGTTTACACCTATCACGACCGCGGCTTTGCGTTGCTCAGTATGCGGACGCCGCAGTTAAGCCGCCTCTATTTGCAATGCGATCACGATGAAGATATTCGTAACTGGTCTGACGATCGAATCTGGCACGAACTGCACACCCGCTTGGCTGCTAAAAACTGGGAGCTCGCCGAAGGCCCAATAATTCAGAAAGGTGTCGCCGGAATGCGCAGCTTTGTGGTTGAACCTATGCAGTACGGGCGAATATTTCTTGCTGGAGACGCTGCGCACATTGTCCCGCCGACAGGCGCGAAGGGGCTGAACCTCGCCGTGACCGATGTCCGCGTACTCGCAAGAGCGTTGGCTGAGTTCTACACGACCGGCAGCTTCGCCGCGCTAAATGAATATTCAAAGACATGTTTGCGGCGTGTGTGGAAGGTCCAACGCTTCTCGTGGTGGATGACTTCGATGTTGCATCGTTTCCCCGACGCAACGCCCTTCGACTATCGCCGTCAGTTGGCAGAGCTGGATTACGTTACAAGTTCAGCGGCTGCATCGCGAAGCCTCGCCGAAAATTATGTCGGCCTGCCGTTTGAATAGGCACCGCTTGCCGGGTTCCTTCGTGCAACTTCGTGCCCTTCGTGGTTTAATGCAGCGAAAGTCTTTCCAACCACGAAGGACACGAAGTATCACGAACAAAACTCTAAGTCGTTCTCGACGTTCGAGGTGAAAGATGAATCGTCGCTTATTCGGCCGCAATGTCGCGGGAACTCTATTTGCCGGATTGGCGATAGAGCCCGCGTCGCGAACTCTCCTGGCCGACGCACAAGAAACGCGGAAGCCAGGCGCGTCATTCGACATCTCAGTGATGCTCTGGACTGTCTTTCGCGACTTGCCCTTTGAGACACGTCTTGAGAAGGTTGCCGCTGCCGGATACAAGAACGTGGAACTTGTCGGCGAGTACTCGAAGTGGTCGGAATCGGACTTCGACCGCGCTAACGCCAAGCGCAAAGAACTCGGCATTACATTCGACTGTACTGCGGGGCTGAAACACAGCCTGTGCAATCCGGCTGAACGTGACGATCTTGTCGCGGAACTGCGCCGCACTGTTCCGATTATGGAGAAGCTGGAATGCCCGGCAATAATTTTTCTCTCGGGGAACACAGTTCCGGGCATGTCGGTCGAAGCGCAACAGCAAAGCTGTGTCGATGGCCTACGGGCCGCAGCTGCGGTAATCGACGGCAAGAAGATTAGCGGCAAGCCGGTGCGATTATTGCTGGAAAATATCGATCCCGAAGAAAACCCAAAATATTTTCTTACCTCGGTTGCGCGAGGGTTCGATATTGTGCGGGCGGTGCAGCATCCGCAGGTGCAGTTTCTGTACGACTTCTTCCACGAGCAGATATCAGAAGGAAACCTCATCGAGAAACTCGAAAAGAACATCGAGCACGTGGGGCTGGTACATGTAGCCGATGTTCCCGGACGCCACGAACCCGGAACTGGCGAAATTAACTATAAAAATATTTTCCGAAAATTGGCCGAGTTGAACTACAGAAATATGGTCGCGATGGAGTTTCTGCCCAGCGGCGATCCGATTTCGCAACTGCGAGAGGCGCGCGAGATGGCGCTCGCGATCGGTAGAACTGCCTAGAATCTAAGCCTCATTCGAAGATCTTGACAGCCGCGTAATGATCCACTAACCAGCCCTCGACTAGTCGCGGGTGCTTGAAGGAGAGAAGTGCATAACGTAGGAGTATCCGGCAGGAAGGTGTATGGGTACTTCGTAGTCTGCCGCTAAATAGATCGTTGCATCCTTTCCATATCCCGAGCGGGTTACCGTTATTTGTTCCGCGGTGAGTGCAATGTTGTAATTTTCAGCTTTGCCAAGGACCGTTTCACGAAGCTGTTCATCGGTCCGAACATCTGTATAGCCGGTACGGACGCCCATTTGGGAGGCAATGTCTTTCATGTCGTCCTGCAGTTCGGCATTGGCAATTTCACACGAGGCAACTTGCCAACCTGCATTCCCGGCCAAAAAAAGAACAGCTGCGCCCAGCCCAATTTTTAATTTTGTTAGACGAGTCATTCGGCTACTTAAATGATTGACCTTGCGCGGACGGTCGTCAACGTTACCGCAGTGTTAGGCGCTCCGGTCGGGCCTGCCGGCAATCACAGAGGTGGAGTTAACGCTGTACAACCAGGCGATTGATCGTCGCCAGCAGTTCCGGTACCTCGGTTGGCTTTTGCAGTGCCGCGTCCGCGCCCTGTGATTGCCAATTGCAAAGCAGATCGGGGAAACCGCTCATCACCAGAGTCGCCGGTTTTGCAGGATGGTCTTTTGCGGCGCGAACGATATCGTACCCGGTATCCCGGCTTTCCAGGCTGAGATCAGTAAGGATTACATCGAAGGTGCTGTGCGCCAAGGCGGCCTTTGCCGCTCTACCGGAGGAGGCGGTATGCACGTCAAAGCCTTCGCCTTCCAGGACCATTTCAAGGGTCATCAAAATGTTCGGCTCGTCGTCAACCAGCAACACTTTGATCCGCATGTGAACTCCGGAGCATCCAGGCCCGCGCGGCTTACTTCAATTCCTGCAATTTCGCCGAGGCCAGTTGCGCGGCTTCGCTTTGCGGAGATGATTTCGTTACTTGCTCGTACTGTGTTTTCGCGTCGGCCGTCATGCCGGCAGCCTGATAGGTTTCGGCCAATTCGATTTGGGCCGCACTCTTGTCCACTGTTTGCGACGGTTTTTCCATGAGCTGCTTGTAAAGGTCGACAGCATCCTTGGTGCGGTTCGTGTCGCGATACAGACCAGCCAAGGCAAGCTTGGCGAGCGACGATAGGTCGCGGTTGTGATATCCAGCTACTGTCTTAAGCTGCCGCTCCGCTGCCGCCGAATCTCCCAGCCGCGCCGAAGTCACACCGAGAAAATAACGGGAAAAATCTGCGGCGCGGGTGTGCGGGTATTTGTCGACGATTGCCTGAAATTGTTTGTGCGCTTCGGTGGCTCGCTCCTTAGCTGACGCGAAGCTCGGCTCATCGGCTTGTGCCGGGGCTCCTGCCGCACGGATGGGCTCGTCCATGGCCTGAAGCGCCTTGCCGAAATCGACGCTGGCTTTCTGGTCTTGCTGCTGCAGGTAATACCAGCCGCCCACGCACCCTGCGGCAACTACCGCCAGCACAACTCCGGCTACGATTAATTTGCCCTTGTGCTCGGCCGACCAGTGAACCGTCTTTTCCGCAACCTGCATCGTGGTGCGGCTAAATTTGTCTTGTTTGAGTTGATGGCGAGCTTCTGCGCGCACGGAATTCCCTCTACGTTGAAAAAGCTTGAAAAATCAGTGTATCAGCGGGAAAAGAGGAGCGTCAAAAGACACTAAGCCAGTGAATCATTGAGCGATTGAATCATTGAGGGACGCACTTGGTGGATGCGCGATGACTCAATGATCCGGTGATTCAATGATTCAATTGCTATCTCGAGGCTTCTTCCAGCATGCCCTTTTCGAGTTTTTCCTGGCACTCGATGCAGTGGCGGGTCCAGGGCACGGCTTCGAGCCGCTTGGGGTTGATCTCTTTGCCACACGAGATGCACTCGCCGAATATGCCCTCGCGAATGCGCGCGAGCGCGCCTTCGACCATCTGCAACAGCTGTCGGTCGGCGTTGCTCTGATGAAATAGGAATTCCTTGTTATAAGAGCTGGCGGCCTTGTCGGCGATGTCCTGGGCGACATCTTCGTCCGCACTGCGGCCATCCTGCTGGTTGCGCGTCACCGTGCGGCGCAACTCCTGTTGACGCTGCTCTAACCGCTTTTTGAAGCCTTCCAACTTCTTCTTTTCCATCTTTAGGTCCAATGCTGAAGCCCGCGACTTAGGTCCGCGGGCCTAAAAAGCCAATCCGGAATAATATGCGCCTAAAATATGATGCGTCAAATCGCTGAAAAGGTGCGGGGAGCCCGCTCCAAGTTGCTGAAGTTTATTTTGAAGCGAGCGTGGCGCGTCAGCGTATCAACACATATCTTCCGCCGTCGGTGACGAGCACGACGAAGCACATCACGGCGAACGTCAGATCGTAGTGCCAGCCGGAGGCCTTCTCTCCCCAGAAGCCGGTGTGCCAGTCCTCAATTTTCTTGTAGACTGCGCCGAGCATTATAAGGATCAAGCCGATTGCGGCGAGCTGCTGAAAGACGCCGAATATGATTCCGAGGCTGCCGGCAAGTTCGGCGAGTCCCAGAAAGATGGTGAAACCTTTGCTCATGCCGATGCTCTGGCTGCGCCTCTCAGGGTCTTTTACGTGGGACCATCCGCTGGAAAAGAAGACGGCACCGGCCATCAAGCGGAGAAGCAGGAGGCCGAGATCGGTGAAGCGAAGGAGTTGAGGGAACATGAGGGCCTCGTTTGCAAGACAAGCACATGGTAGATGCTGTCGGCACAAGCCGCGTTCGATCATAGTGCATGGGCCGCGCCCCCACCGATTATTTTGACTCTTGTCGGACGGAAGTGTCCGACCCACACAATCTTTGCTAAAGCCTAAAGCCGAGAGCCCAAAGCCGAGCCTGCCATCCTGAGTTGAGCCTCCAATTTCCTATGTGGTAGATTTTTGGCTTCGCTCGAAGGGAGCCCACCGTGAAGGTCTATGCAGGAGAGAACGTACGGAATGTCGCATTAGTCGGCCACGGGCACGCCGGAAAAACTTCGCTGGTTTCGGCGATGCTCTACACGGCCGGCGCAACTCAGCGGCTAGGGCGCGTCGACGACGGTAGCGCCACTACCGATTACGACGACGAAGAAATCTCGCGCAAGATGTCGATTGCAACCAGCCTTGCCTATGCCGAGTGGGGACAAAGCAAAATCAATCTGCTCGATACGCCCGGCTTCAACATGTTCGTGCACGAAGCCAAGATGGTGCTGCCGGTTGTCGACGCGGCGCTCGTGGTTGTCGATGGCGTTTCCGGCGTGGAAGTCGTGACCCAGCGCGTGTGGAATTACTGCGAAGAGTACAACACGCCGCGAGTGATCATCGCCAGCCGCATGGACCGCGAGCGCGCCGATGCCGATCGCGTGCTGGAGTCGCTGACGAACGCTTTCGGACGAAATGTGATTCCGCTCGAGTTGCCGATTGGAAAAGAGAAAAGTTTGTCCGGAGTGGTCGATCTGGTCAGCATGAAGGCGTACACCTACGATCTCGGCGGAAACGGCAAGGGCAAAGAAGGCGAAATTCCGGCCAACATGAAAGACGCCGCGCAGGCCGCGCACGAGAAGCTGATCGAGATGGTTGCCGAAGGCGACGATGCGCTGATGGAAAAGTTCTTCGACGCGGGGACGCTTTCCGAAAAAGACTTGGTTCCCGCGCTGCACAATGCGATCCGCGAAGACAAAATTTTCCCGGTTCTTTTTGCTTCCGGTCTCGGCAACGTGAGCACGGATCGGCTGATGGACTTCATCGTCGAATTCACGCCGGCGGCGACTGAGCATGAGTCGATTCGCGGCGAGGTTACTTCCGGAAACGGCGACGCGCCTTCGCGCAAAGAGTCGGATACGGAGCCAACGTCTTTATATGTATTCAAAACCGTCTCCGATCCGTTTGCGGGCCGAATTTCTTATTACAAAGTGTTTTCAGGCGTATTGAAGAATGACGCATCGCTGGTGAACTTCTCCCGCGGCACCCAGGAGAAGCTTTCGCACATCTCCGTGATGCAGGGCAAGACCGCCGTTCCGGTCAACGAGCTGCATGCGGGCGACATTGGCGCAGTCGCAAAATTGAAAGACACGCTCACCGGCGACACGCTGGGAGATAAATCCGCGCCTATCCAATATCCGCACGTGAAGCTGCCGGAGCCGGCGATCACGTTTGCGATTGAGCCGAAGACGCGCGCCGACGAAGACAAGCTCGGCGTCGGCATTCACAAGCTACTAGAAGAAGATGCGATGCTGCGCTTTTTCCGCGATGCGCAGACCAAAGAATTTCTGATTGCGGGCACCGGGCAGCAGCACATTGAAGTCACGGTCGCGAAGATGAAGAAGCGGTACCACACGGAAGTGAATCTGAAAGCGCCCAAGGTGCCGTATCGCGAGACCATTCGCGGGCGCGCTGACGTGCAGGGCCGTCACAAAAAGCAGACCGGCGGCCACGGGCAGTATGGCGACTGCAAAATCAAAATGGAGCCGCTGGCGCGCGGGTCAGAGTTCGAATTCGTGAACGATATTTTCGGTGGAGCGATTCCGCGAAACTTTATCCCCGCGGTCGAAAAAGGAATTAAAGACGCCGCGGCGCGCGGCTATCTGGCGGGATATCCGGTGGTCGATTTCAAAGTCGTGCTGTATGACGGGTCTTATCACGATGTCGATTCGAACGATCTTTCATTCCAGATGGCGGGACGCATCGCGTTCAAGAAAGCCATGGAGCAGGCCAAACCCACGCTGCTCGAGCCCATCATGCATGTCGAGATCACGGTGCCAGACGAGTTCGCCGGCTCGATCATGGGCGACCTGAACTCCCGCCGCGGCCGCATTCAGGGCATGGACAACAAAGGCGGCAACACCATCGTGAAATCCGAAGTCCCGATGGCCGAGATGCTCACCTACGGCGCCGACCTCACCTCGATGACTCAGGGCCGTGGCAGCTTCAACATGGAAATGCACCATTACGACGTTGTCCCCGGCCAGCTGCAGGAGAAGATCATCGAGAAGGTGAAGGCGGAAAGAGGCGAGGTGAAGGACGAGGAGGAGTAAGGTAATTTGCACGCGCTCCTATAATTGAGTTGTATGCCTCAGAGCACAAATGGACGCATCGTTCGTGACCCCCACGTTTGCGGCGGCGAACCGTTTTTTAAAGGGACCCGTGTAACCCTCCGTACCGTGCTAGCAAGTCTCGCCGCGGGGGACACATCCGACCAGATACTCGCCGCTTTCCCTAGCTTGACGAAAGACGACGTTCAGGCGGCAATCTCTTTCGCTGCCGCATCAGCCGAAGAGGATCTCCCTATTCCCGCAGTTCCCAACGTTACATGAAGATCAAGCTGGACGAGAACCTCCCAGCATTTCTGGCGGGATCACTTCAGAATCTGGGGCACGACGTTCAGACCACGCTCGACGAAGGTTTGAAGGGTGAAGACGATCACGCAATCTGGAATGCCGCGCAGGCGGAATCCAGATTCGTGATTACTCAGGACCTGGATTTCTCTGACCTTAGGCGATTCACGCCCGGAAGCCATGCTGGTATTCTTCTAGTCCGATTGCGCGAGCCGAGTCGTCAGAACCTGGCTGCAGTCGTCGAAAAGATATTTCGGACCGAAGATGTCACCGAATGGGAAGGCTGCTTTGCTGTTGCTACTGAACGTAAGACACGGGTATTGAAACCACCTAGGTAGCTCGTGGATCGAAGCCACACATGTGAGGTCTGGATGAAAGGCATTATTCGATTCGCTTTGTTGTTCCTGACTGGAATTTATGTCTCTTTTGGTTTCGCCAGCAATCCGCAGGATCCCGCCAAAGATCGTCAAGCCATTATCGTTCTCGAACAGGAATGGCTTCATGCGCGCGATGCCGCGACGCTCAACCGCATTCTCGCCTCGGACTTTGTTCATGTTATTCCTGTCGATCACTTCCTGACCAAGCAGGAGCACATTGACTGGGTCGTTCAGCATCCCGAGCCCAAAGATCGCCACACCAGGTTCGACAAGCTGAATGTCCGGCTATATGGCAACGTCGGAATTGTGAACGGTTCGGTGATCGCGACCGACGACAGCGGCAAAGAATTAGACCGCACCATGTTTACTGATGTTTTCGTTTTTCGTGATGGGAGATGGCAGGCGGTCAATGCGCAGGAGAATGGGGTAAGGAAGTGAGAGTGCGTCTCTCGTGCCATGAAGTTTTCAATGCTGCGAGCCTCGAGCCTCGCTACACGCGTGTGAGTTGCGGGAGGGCGTCGAAGTGCGAGTCGCGAGCGCAGAGAGTGAGCGAATGCTGCAGCGCCAAAGCGGCAATCCACATGTCATTGGTTGGAATGGGAGAGCCTTGCTTGCGAAGTTGACGGTAAACAGCCGCGTAATGATGGGTAGTCTGCTCGTCCGCGTAGAGCACGCCGACACCTGGTTTCAAAAGAAAACGACGGAGAAAAGCCTCATTGTGAGGTCCCTGCGTACCGAAGGCAAAGCCGGCCCGCAATTCTCCAATAACAACAAATGGTAACCAGACCTCATCCGCGAGCTCAAGAGTTCTGACGATCGATGCTTCGCCGCGCGAGAAATCTGTGTATCGGTTCGTATCAAGGGCGATCCTCATCGCCATAGTTTCTCGTCGATCACATCCTGCTCTGCAATTGCGCGGTCAAACTCGGGATCCTCTCGCCAGGTCCCCGCAATATCGCTCAGGTCGCGCTGTCGGGTTGGTTCTCCGCTGAGTCCAGCACCGCGCGCCAGAGCCTCAATCGTGACGTCGTTCAGACTCTTGCCTTGGTCGCGTGCCTTCCGCCGCAGCGCCGCGTCCAAGGGCTTGGGAATATTGCGGATTGTGTACTGCATGCACGAATTGTAGGCGTTGCAGGCAGATTATGCAAGCGCAAGGGTAACCGATGACTTCGGCGGGTTCAGCGCGGTAGACCGTTCTCGTCATATCCGAGAATTTCATTGGGCTAGCCGTCGTCAAGCGTCGACATGGCATCAACGCGACGCAAGATCCGCTCAATTTGTCGGTGATTGTAGTGCTCCTGTAGCTTTTTGAAAATCTGATTAAGCATGTGTCTCATCGTACTTTACAGTCGCCTCGATTCAATGCCCAGATTCTTATTGTAATCGGCGGAAAATGAGGTACTCTGAATTTGCCACTGGCGGCAAACCCCAGCTGGCGAGCCCAAGGGCTCTAAATCGATCTTGCGGGGCTAGGCGCCTCCAAGCATCAAGGAGAATGCAGATGAACTTCAATATTCCTGCCTTACCTGAACACGTCCGTACACTCACTGACCCAAACCAAGAAAAAGTTCGCATCGTTCACGCTTTAATCCAAGTTTCAGACCTGCCGAAGGATATTCCGCTTGATCCTGATCCTCGTGTTCCGAAAGTAAAGGGGCCTGTAATCCAGAAAATATCTGGATCCCTCGAAAGCAACGATGGTCGGTTTCATTTGCTCAACCGGGGCATAACAATCTCAGCGCGTGAGGTCGAATACGACAATAAGCAAGGAGTGCTGACGCTGAGGATTCCCGATAAGGGCGAGCAACACGGGATCATCGACGGCGGTCACACATATCGAGCGATCACAGACAGAATGGACAGGAGCAAGAGGATCGCGGAAGCAGCAGGAAGAGATGCCGAATCGGGTGCTCAAGATTTCGATTTGCAATATGTGCATCTGGAGATCCTCGTGGGTATCGAGAACCATCTCGCCGACATTGCCGAGGCGCGTAACTTCAGTGTCCAGCTCAAGAACTGGACGCTGGCCGCGTACAGAAAAGACTTTGAATGGTTTCTTGAGGCAATTGAACCTGAGTTCCGGAAGTACGTCCGAACGAGCGAAAATGATCCGGAGCCAATCGGAATTTTGGACCTGATCCAAATTCTAAGCGCCGTTAATCCTGTCTTGTTTCCGCCAGCCGTGGGCCCCATCGAGGCTTATAAGAACGCTGGCAAGTGTCTAGAGTATTTCGTAGATAAAGACGACCGTTACGAATACAAGAAATTCGCGCCTATTGCGAAGGACGTGCTCCGGTTATACGACTATATTCGATTCCATTGGAAGACTGCTTACAACGCTGAGGACGAGTTAGGGCGTCGCGGCAGACTTGGAGCGAGGTCGGAAATGCATAAGCGCAAACGAAATCGTTCGGCTCTGGCAACGTATTATTTCCTAGACCCAGAGCACGGCCCTTCGAAGGGAGACGTGCCGGTCGAGAAGGGTTTCGCCCTGCCTGTAATCGCTAGCTTCAGAGCGTTGGTCGAGGACAAAGGGAAGTCTTTTCGCTGGTCAACAAGCCCTTTCAAGTTTTTCGACGAGCATGGCAGTAAGCTGGTGAAACTTATTATGGCCTACAGCGATTCGGCGAACAGCGACCCGCACGTCGTAGGTCGCGACCCACAAGCATACACGGCCCTCTACACAGAACTGCGGAGGTGGTATTTGGAAGGACGGCTAGCTAAGTTGGAAAACGCCTGAGAACATGACGGAGGGTCCCACTCGGATCCTCCGTTCCTCTACTGTATCAACCCGCCGTTCGCTTCCTCTTCCGCCGGAATCACGACAGCTGCCGCCACGCGGTCCCCCGGCTCCATGTGGAGCAGGCGGACGCCCTGCGCCGAGCGGCCGGATTCGCGGATGGTGCTCGAATCCATGCGGATGATTTTGCCGTACTGGCTGATCAGCATCAGTTCCGACTTTTCCGTTACCTGTGCAATGCCTGTAACTTTGCCGTTGCGCTCGGTGGTCTTCACGTTGATTACGCCTGAGCCGCCGCGCCCTTGCAGGCGGTATTCGTCAGCAGGCGTACGCTTGCCGTAGCCGTTCTCGGTGATCGACAAAATCAACGACCCTTTGATCGGAATGGTTGCGTCGGTCGCCGTCGCCTCCGGCACTCCGGCTGCAGCTTTGGCCTTCTCCAGTTCAGCCTCGGCCTTCTTAAGATCTTTCGGCGTGGTGGCCATGCCGACGATGTAGTCTTTCTCGTCGAGCTTCATGCCGCGCACTCCGTAAGCGGGGCGGCCCATATCGCGAACATCGGACTCGTCAAAGCGGATCGCCTGGCCATTGTGCGACGCAAGGAAAATAATCTGATTGCCATCGGTAAGTGTGGTCTCAACCAGCTCATCGCCCTTATCGATTCCAATAGCGATGATGCCGCGCGACATCACATTGCAGAAGTCTTTGAGCGGCGTCTTCTTCACCGTGCCGTTGCGCGTGGCAAAGAAAATGTACCGCCCCTCTTCTTCGAGATTCCGCACCGCGAGCATGGTGCGCACGGTTTCGCCGGGTTGCAGCGAGACCAGATTGCCGACGTGCTTGCCTTTTCCGGCAGCGCCGACATCGGGAATTTCATAGACCTTGAGCCAGTACACGCGCCCGGTATTGGTGAAAATAAGAATGTAAGCGTGGGTCGAGGCGATGAACAGGTGCTCAACGAAATCCTCGTCGCGTGTCTTCATGCCCGTGCGGCCCGTGCCTCCGCGGCGTTGCTGGCGGTAAGTCGAAATCGGCGTGCGCTTCAGGTAGCCGCTGTGGCTGACCGTGACCGCAACCTGCTCGTCGGCGATCAGGTCTTCGAGATGGATTTCGGCAGCTTCGTCTTCAATTACGGTGCGGCGCTCGTCGCCATAGAGCTTTTTGATTTCTTCAAGCTCAGTCACGATGACTTTGCGCAGCTTTTTCTCGGATCCGAGAATCGATTCATATTCGGCGATGTTTTCGCGCGTGACACCGAGCTCTTTGTTGATTTCGTCAATCGACAACCGCGTCAAGCGGTGCAACTGCAGTTCGAGAATGGCGTCGGCTTGAATGACCGTAAAAGGCTTTTCCGGATCGAGCTTCGGCGCGCGGCCAGTGGTATTGATGTCGATCTTCTTGCCGCCGAAGTATGCAACTAGATTTTCGCGGGCATCAGCGCGATTGGCGCTGCCGCGAATAATCGCGATCACGTTGTCCAAATGATCGAGAGCAGTTAAATAGCCTTCTAAAATGTGCTCGCGGTCTTTCGCTTTTTGTAGCAGGAACGCAGTCCGGCGGCGCACCACATCCACGCGGTGATCGATGAAGTGCTGAATGGCCTGGATCAGGCCCATCTCTTTCGGCTGGTTGTGCACCACCGCGAGCAGGATCATCGAGAAGTTCTCCTGCATCTGCGTGTGCTTGAACAGCTGGTTCAGGACGATCTGCGGTTCGGCTCCGCGCTTCAGTTCGACCACGATACGCATGCCGTCGCGATCGCTTTCGTCGCGAATGTCGGAGATATCCTCGATAGTCTTGTTGTTGACCAGCTCAGCCATGCGCTCGATCAGGTAACGCTTGTTCACCTGATAAGGAATTTCAGTGATTATGATGGCTTCGCGGTCCTTCGAAAAAGTTTCAATCGCGGCCTTCGCGCGCATGGTGAAACGACCACGACCCGTCTTGTACGCGTCGAGAATTCCACCCTTGCCGTGAATAATTCCGGCAGTAGGGAAGTCCGGGCCCTTGACGATCTTCAGAATTTCGGGAAGCGAAGTCGCGGGATTATTCACCAGCGTGATCGCGGCTTCTACGATCTCGGTCAGATTATGCGGCGGGATTTTGGTCGCCATGCCGACGGCAATTCCGTCGGAGCCATTAATAAGCAAATTGGGAATGCGCGCGGGAAGGACGTCCGGCTCCTGCTCGCTGCCGTCGTAGTTCTCGCGGAAGTCGACGGTGTCTTTGTCGAGATCTTCGAGCAGCGCAGTCGCAACTCGCGCCAAACGCGCTTCGGTATAACGATCGGCGGCCGGTGGGTCGCCATCGACAGAACCAAAATTTCCTTGACCATCGACGAGCGGATAGCGCATGGCAAAAGGCTGCGCCATGCGGACCAACGCGTCATACACGGCGAGATTGCCGTGAGGATGGTATTTACCCATGGTGTCGCCGACGATGCGGGCGCATTTCCGCGTCGCCCGGTTGGGCTGCAGGCCCATCTGCTGCATCGTGTAGAGAATGCGGCGATGCACGGGCTTCAACCCGTCGCGAACGTCGGGCAGCGCGCGGCCAATAATCACGGAGAGCGAGTAGTCGAGATACGACCGCTTCATCTCCTCTTCAATGTTGACCGGCTGAATGTTCGCGGCGCCCGGGCCGCCATCGCCCGGAGGAGGAGTTAAGGGTAATTGGGGGTTTTGATCGTCTGCCATAAGAAAGCTCTGAACTGCGAGCGATGAGCGGCGAGCTAGCAGCTTTTGGCCGTTAGCTTCTAGCGCTTAATTGACAAAATCGTGGACGGCAACGCTCGCACGATTACTCGTAAGTAATTGCAAAATAATGGGCTTAATGCCTGATTCGGAGCTGATTCATTATACCACGCGCGGGGGTCTTTGGGACTTCGTGCTCGAACCATGAACCACAGGGGGCACCGCGTTATGCGAGGTTTGCGCAGAGATTCTCCTGAAGCCAAATCGTTAGAACTTTCTTGAACTCACCCTTAATTAATGCAAGACTGACGTCCTTCCCCAAGGAGGCAGTTTGCGCCACCGTTTACTTTCCCTAATCTTATCTCTTGTTATCTTCACCGGAGTTCTGCAATCCCAAACGCCCGCCCCCAACTCCGATCCCGTCTACCAGCAGTTGCGCAATATCGCGTTAAGTAGTGAGTCGGTGACGGTCAGCAATTTAGACCTCAAGCGTGATGCGGCAACTTTCCACCTCCGAACCGGGATGGTGTGTTTCGTCGCGCCAGTGCAGGGCAAAGTCACGGGAGCGGTTTTTGTCGGCGACGGAAACATGGTTCTCGATCCGCCTAGCCTGGACGAAGCCAAGAGCCTAAAGCTTCTGACTAAGGAGAATGAGTTCAGCGAAAATTTCGAGCACTTGGTACTGCGTTTCACTGACTCAACTTACGAAGAAATCAGGAAGGCAGGTAAGCCCGCGACCGGTACTTGCGACAATGGCCTGCTCCAGGAGAGTCAACACACGACCCGCAAAAAACTTCACACGAACATCAGCGCGAGAATTCTGCAGGACTTGCTGAGCGAAAAGAGGGGTGGTCTGTTCGTGGCGTTCGTGCATGGGAAGCGCTACGACAGCAAGCTGCTTTTCATGACTGATCCCAATGGAGCGTGGCACGCCGCCCCGGACGAAGTAGAGCTCACGACTTACGGCGAAAATAAATCTGGAGTCTGGGCAGCCTTTCACAGCGACTCTACTGAACTCGACGTTCAGAGGCACAACCGCATCCACATTGAGCATCAGCAGCTCGATACTACAATTGAAAAAAGCGGTCACATGCAGGGAAAAGCTGTCACGAGCTTTGTTGCCTTAAATGATGGAATCCGCGCAGTAGCATTTGATCTATTCGGTACTTTGAGGGTCCAGAACGTCACTGGAGAGAATGGGCAGCCGCTGTCCTTCATACAAGAGGACAAAGATGACGATCCCGATTTCTATGTGCTGCTTCCAAAACCTCTTGCGAGAGGCGAGAAGTACACAGTAACAACTGTCTATGGTGGTAAAGACGCCATCAGCAATGAAGGAAACGGGAATTACTATCCAATTGCCAGAGAAAACTGGTATCCATCCAATGCGAGTGCTGGGCTAAGTGATTACTCCAGCTTCGATATGACTTTTCACATTCCGAAAGGAATGAAAATGGCTGCCTCCGGCACTCTCGTAAATGAGAGTACGGAATCTGGCTCAAGTACGAGCATCTGGAAGAGCGATGTGCCTGAGCCTGTGGCTGGTTTTGAGTTCGGCAGGATGCGCGAGGAGGATGCCAAGCTGACAAATTTCTTGATTGCAACTTACGCGAACGAGCAGCCTCCTGATTGGGCGGCGTCCCTGGCTAATACTGGAACCATGGGCAATCTGAGCACGATCGCAATGATGAAGCAGCCTCTGTCGGAAGCGGAATTTGCGATTCCGCTCTACACAAAATATTTCGGCCAGCTTCCGTTCAAGCGACTAAATGTCGCGCAGCAGACCGCATGTAATTACGGTCAATCATGGCCGGGACTCGTGTGGTTGCCGATCTGCGCCTTCTATGACGCTACTGTCCGCCACAATCTGGGGCTTGACTGGTCTGACAACATCTATTGGGATGTTGTGACTCCACATGAAGTAGCGCACCAATGGTGGGGCCAGATGGTGGGCTTCAATTCCTATCGCGATCAATGGATGAGCGAAGGCTTCGCTGATTTTTCAGCATCGCTTTTCCTGCAGAGTGCGTATGGCCAAAATGGAAAGAAGAAATTTATGGAGTTCTGGCAGCACGAGAGAAAAACGATAACCGAGCGAAACCAATTTGGTTACCGCCCGATTGATGTAGGCCCGGTCACAATGGGGTACCGCCTGGATAACAGCAAGGTTGGAGGAAATGTCGGTGTGGATCTTATCTATCCGAAAGGCGCTTTCATCCTCCATATGCTGCGCATGATGATGTGGAGCAATCAAACTGGCGACCAGAACTTCAGGGAGGCTATGCACGATTTTACAAGCACCTACAGCGGTCGCGCGGCCTCAACCGAAGACTTCAAGGCCATTGTCGAAAAGCATATGACCAATGACATGCAGATTATTGGGAACGGCAAAATGGACTGGTTCTTTAACGAATATGTCTATGGCACGTCACTTCCCAGCTATAAACTGGACTCGAGTTTTGACAAAGATCCTTCGGGTACCGTGGTCTTAAATCTAAAAATCACGCAATCCGACGTAAACAACGAGTTCCGTATGATTGTCCCTGTTTATTTGGAGCTATCGGATGGCGGCATCGCCTTCCTGGGTCGGATGAGACTGGTCGGAAATACATCGAGCGAAGCCAAGGTGCCGCTTAACGGCATAAAAGATCTGCCAAAGCGCGCCATGTTGAATTACTACGACGACGTGCTGTCTTCGGCGAACTAGCTCCACCCGGGCTACTCTGTTCTGGTATTCTGGCCCGAGTTGATCCTGCTCAATCTGCGCTGCGCATTGGGCCGGAGGTCAGTTATGAAGTACTCGCAGATTGCCTGCCGTCCATTTGCCCTATTCGTATTTCTCGGTTGCGCACTCGCTCAAACGCCGCAAACGACCGCCGCGGCCTCCCAAGTCCCTTCGAATTCTCCTCCAACGCCGACGTTTCATACATCGACCCGCATGGTCACGCTCGAAGTCGTCGCGCGCGATCATCATGGCCAGCCAGTTCAAGGCCTCACCGCCGATGACTTCCGCGTCATCGAGCAAATCAGTAAGCATGAGGAACATACGCAAAAGATAGCGGCATTTCGTGCGGTGAGCGTGGCAGAAATTGCGGCCCGCGACAAAGGGAGAGTTCAGCTCCCGCCGGGCGTATATACGAACCTGGTCACGATGGACAAGCATCCGGTCCCGCCCACCATTCTGTTGATCGACGGCCTCAACACGGACCGCGTCTCGCAAGCACAAGTGCATCGACAGATGATCCGCATGCTGGCTTCCATTCCCAGCGACATGCCGGTGTCTGTGTTTCTCCTCGGACGAAATCTGAAGTTGATTCAGAAGTTCACCACTGATCCTGAGCTCCTGAAAACTGCACTGCAGAAAGCGCAGACCGTTGAATCGAACCAGTCCACAGAAGTCGAGCCGCAAGATGACCCTGACGCGCTGTCGGCATCTGCAGAAACTATGGAACACTTCCCGCCTGATTCGCTCAACGCAATGGAGCAATTTGAGCGCGAAGTCTATGCGACGCAGATGGACCAGAGAGTGTTGATCACGCTCGATGCATTGCGGGCCATTTCGCGATACGCATCCGGGTATCCGGGAAGGAAGAATTTGTTGTGGATTTCGTCGTCTTTCCCGGTCAGTATCGATCCGGACGTTAGCCTTGGGTTTGCGGGGCTTCGCAATTATATCGACCAAATGTCCGATTTGGGCGGTGAATTTGCCGAGTCGAAGATCGCAATTTATCCGATGGATCCCGCGGGTCTTCAAGTTTCATCGATGTTTCAGGCAGGCTCTCGCGTTCGAGGTGCGGGCAATCCGCAGCGTATGGGTGGCCAACTCGCGCGCGAAGACCAATCGCGTTACAACCGCGAGACCACAATGCGAGTCTTGGCCGAAGATACCGGCGGAATTGTCTGTGTGAACGACAACGATCTTGGCGATTGCGTGAGAAAAGCCGTGAACGATGGGAGCTCGTTTTACGAAATCGCCTACTATCCTGATTCAGGCAGTTGGAGCGGCGAGTACCACAAGATCATGGTTAAGACCAGCAAGTCCGGAGTGCACCTCGCCTATCGGCGCGGCTATTATGCGAAATCGCGGCCGACCGACGAAAAAATAGCTGATCGTGAGTTGCAGGAAGCCGCCTGCCGTGACCTGCTGAATTCTACTTTCTTGCTGATGGCCGCAAAGCAAATTCCTGTCGATGAACCGGGGAAGGCGAGATACTTCATGGAGATCGATCCGGGCAAGCTGACCTTTACCTCACAAAGCGATGGCGCGCGCGAGTTGGCGCTAAAAGTCGGCGTGTGCACATTCGATAAATCCGGAAAGCCGCTCCAATTTATGGAGCAAAGCATTAATCCGACGCTCAGCGATAAGCAGTATTCCGCCGTGCAGGCGAATGGTTACCCTCATTACGTCTTGCTCACGGCTTCTGCCGGCGTGGCCACGGTTCGGCTGGTTGTGCAGGATATGGCCAGCGGAGAAATGGGGTCGGTGAATATCCCGTACAAAGAGATGGTGGCAAGCGCGGCAACATCATCAACTAGCGGCGCGGCCCCTGCGCCCCCAGCTCAGACCATGCACTGAGCGCAATGAAGCACGACTTGGCCCGGGTGATTCAAAGAGCTACTGTCTGATCATCACCTCATCCGGGCTTGATGGCAATTCGAACTTCACTCCTCGGTCTTTGTTCTGTTTGAGCGTAGCTGGAATATCTATTCCGCCGATGGCGATGCTGCGGATCCACTTACCCGTGCTCCAGTAATCAGCTTTCGTATAGATCACTTGTCCAATAATCGAATAGCTCGAAATTTCCTCGCTGTGGCCATCGCGGAATACGAGCACGGCGGGAGGCAGCGGTTTCGGCGCAACTTCGGACGGAACTTTCAGACGCGACGCGGAATCTATTTGTGTGAAATTCGTGACCCGTACCCACTGACCATCATGCAATTCGAGCAGCTCCGGATCGGGAACAGGTTCGGTTTTCACATGCATCACAGGCGCAGGAGCTGGCGGCGGCTCGGGTTCGGGCACATATTCTTCGGAAGGTTCGTAATCGGAATAAAAATACGGCAGGCCGTAATACCCAGAATACGAACGATGATGAGGGTGCGCGGTTCGGACGGGTCTGACACCGAAGCGGTTGAGATTACCTGGCCCGAAACCTCCCATGCGAGTCTGCGAGAATGCGCTCACGCTGAGCAGAACAGTCGTGATGGCCAGCCGCAATAGCATCGCTGTCTGGGCTAAAGTCCCGTTTCTCTAGTGCACCTTTAATGCGGCGCTAAAGCGCTGCATTTCCACAAGACGGATCGTTTCCGGGCACGAGGCCGGTTCAGTTCAGCTGCGTTCCCGCAGGCAGCTGGAACTCCACGCCGCGTTGGTCATTTTCCTTCACCGTCGCCGGAAGATCAAGATCGGCGATTTGGACTCTTATCGAACGGCCATCGTTCAACTCGTAAAGAGTAGCTCCCACAATTGCATAATTTGCGACCTCAACCTGATGGCCGTCTTTGAAAATCAAAACCGTGTTTGGCTGGTCCGCAATCGGCTCCGGAGCAGGCTTGGCTTCCGGCTGTTGCTGCCGTGCGGAACTGAGCTCAGCGCGGTAGTCTTCGTTCAGCAGCTGGCGATCGTCGTCTTCACGCGTGGGTCGCGGATCATATGCGGCTGGTTCTTCCGCCGGGTAGTAATCGTCATCTGCGTAATAGGGATAGGGATAAGCTACATACCCGCCGTAGAACGGGCTAAAGAATCTGAGCCGGTGCCGACGCTCAAAGCGAAAGGGGCGCTCGTGCAATCGGAAATCTCTTCCGAAGCCGTTCAACCTTACGCTGCCCGGCACGCCGCGAACAAAATTGCGCCCAAACGCTTGCGACGTGACACTCGCCGGCACACCGTGGAACCCTGGGTGTCCACCGAATCCAAATGACGTAACGCTTGCTGGAACGCCGCGCGGCGCAATACCGCCGTTTGAGTGAAGGTGCGTCTGGGCCGAGACCGGAGTGCTAAACAATAGAGCTGTTGCGAAGGAGAGAACGGGAACGAAGAATTTCAGGGAAGTACGCATCATCTACCCCCTTTTACCCAATTAGAACGATCCACTCGCCCGCGGGTTGCGGGTATTTACTTAATTTTACGCTATCGTTACTTACGCGCACAGGTGATCATCCGCCGACTTGGGCTAAGGCCAACAACTCCCAGACGGCATTGGCAGCAATTAGCCCAACCAGAACAGCGGCAATTGTCTCGCGTGCCCTGGTCTCGAGCAGATCGGCGGCAATCCCAGCCACAAAGACGAAAAGAAAAATGACGGCAGCGAAGCCGAGTATCGAACCAGACTCGTGTGGCGAGAGCAGCCGCAACCCGACGAACAGTCCGGCCATGATCAGCGGCGCAGAGTTGCCAAAATAGCGCGTTCGACGCCACGCTATGAACACCACGACGGTTACGGGAATTAGCAAGACCAACACCGGCCCGCTCGCAGCGATTTCCCTCAGCAACTGACGATAGTCGCCAGCCATCGCCACTGAACGCCAGCTTACATCGAGAAATTTCGCGTGTTTCAATCCCTTGACGAAAACCGCCGGATGAAAAAAATAGGCCGCGAATAACAAGAACAGTGCTACACCACACGCGGCTGCCAATATCGCGATCGCTGCCCCTTTCCTCTCCGGTGCGAGATACAGCATGAACGCCAGGAGCACGGGCAGAATGATCGCCAGAGAAAATTGCGACCCTATGGCAAGCGCCAGCGCCACGCCCAGCAGCACGATCCGCCGCCAGTTCCATAGCACGACTTCGCGTGGAGCATACAACGTGTGTGAAACCGCAATCGCCGTGAACACCGCCCCAAAAGTACCCCAAATTGCTCCGATATTTGGATCGATCATCCATAAAACGCTGCTTCGAATCACTGCCGGCGAAAAACAATACAAGCCAAGAGCAATGAAGCCCCCAGCATTTCCGTAAAGCCGGCGCGAGACATACCACAGCGATGCTCCCAGAAGCGTGCCGAAGAGAAGGTAGGGTGCTCGGGAGAGAGAAATCCAGGCCCAACTACCGGGCGAGATCCGCAACAACACAATTGGTGCTGAGGCAATCAGATACCAAAGAGGTGAATGGTTGAAGTCATGGGAATCATCGCTGTTTACATCTGGGCCTCTTAGCGGAACGTAAAAATAGGCGTGATTCGGCTGCGTACCGGCGATCGCGCGCCCGTGCCACTGATCGACACCTTGCTGGATTCGCAGCATGTCGGCTTCAGAAATTGCGCCCGGGGTGACGTACTCGCGAGCCAGCAGCCACGTACATTGACCGACGAATAGAAGCAATAGTATCCCTGCAAATATCTGCGGCCAGCCGAAGCGCTCAGATGAAAAGGTTGCGGACATGAGGAGGGATTGTTTTACCATGTCTCGGCGCATTGCGAAAAATTCCGCGAAGTGCGGAGAGAAGACGTGCCACAAGAAGACGTGCCTGATTCAGTTCCTCGGCAGCCGCCGCGCCACCCTTCTCAGTCGATTTTTGGGGACGAAAACGGCGTGTGGCCGATTTGGCGAGTAGTGGTGTATGGGTTTGCGTATTACATACTTCGGGAACTGCTATTAACCATTGCCAGAGCGGCAGTCTATGGCCGGTCTGATCGCGTCAGTCCCTTATGGTTGCTGTTGCTCGAAGAAGGCTTACTTCTTGCAGCGGCAATAATTCCGGCGGTTGTTCTCTCTAAACTCGAAGGCAGAAATTTCGGAGTCTACGGTCTTCCTGCGCGTGGCGCCTTCGGAAAGCAGTTCTGGGCAGGGGCGTTTTGGGGACTGGCTGCGATTACGGTCCTGTTGCTTACGATGCGAGGGACCGGACTCTTTGAATTCGGGCACATCGCCGTCCACGGATTTCACGCGCTCAAGTTCGCGATTTTCTGGGGTTTGTTTTTCCTGGTCGTCGCGCTCTACGAAGACTTCCTTTTTCGGGGTTACAGCCTGCTTACGCTGTCGGAAGCGATTGGGTTTTGGCCCACGGCTGTTCTGCTTTCGCTCCTATTCGGCTTTATTCATCTCGGAAACCACGGCGAGACCTGGGTCGGCGCTCTCGGTGCGGCATGCATTGGACTGTTTTTCTGCCTGACACTCCGCCGCACGGGCAATCTCTGGTTTGCCGTCGGAATGCACGCGGCATGGGATTGGGGAGAGAGTTTTCTGTACGCGGTTCCCGATAGTGGCACGCTAGTGCCTGGGCGTCTGATGAGACCATCCTTCCACGGCAACCGCTGGCTAACCGGAGGCTCCGTCGGCCCGGAAGCCAGCGTGCTGGTATTCGTGCTGATCGCCGCGATGTGGATCGTCTTCGACCGTGTTTATCGCCGAGTGAGGTTGTCGGTTTGAGATACGGAACTGAGGGCTGAGCATGGCGCGATTTCGGATCACCCGATCGCAAATGGCCCGATCAGCCGATAGTTCATCCCACTTTTACTCTTCTGGTTCGTGCTCGGTTTGATTCCTAGTTGGCTTGGAGCAGCTCGAGTACGCGGTCGAAGTCGGAGAGATTGCGATACTCAATCACAATCTTGCCTTTGCCATGATTGTCGGCGATACGAACGCGAGTGCCCAGCAACCGTTCCAATTCCATCTGCGCCGCGCGTACGTTCGGATCGATGGACTTCTCCGGACGCGGTTCGGATCTGAACCCGTCTGGATTCTGCAGTTGCTTGACTTTTGCGTTGAGGTCTCGAACGGTCCATCCGAGCTCGACGGCATCGCTCGCCATTTTTTCGATACCCGCGGCATCGAGATAAGCCGAGGCTTCGAGCAGCACACGCGCTTCGCTGAACCCGAGCTTGCCTGCTCCAACAAGGTCGAGCACGCCGGTCGGGAGCTTGAGCAGGCGCATGTAGTTCGCCACCGACTCACGTGATGAGCCGACGCGCTTTGCGATCTGCTCCTGTGTCAAATTAAATTCGCGGCTTAGGCGGGCGAAGGCCTGCGCCTGTTCCAGGCAATTCAGGTCCTGCCGCTGAAGATTTTCGACGATTGTCATCTCCGCGGCCTGTTCATTGCCGAGTTGGCGAATGATCGCCGGAACCGACGTCTTCCCGGCCAGTTTCGAGGCACGGCAACGCCGCTCGCCCAGTACGAGGACGTACCGGCCGTTTTCGCCAGCCCGGACAACGATCGGCTGCGCCAGCCCGTTTGTTTGGATTGAGTCAGCCAGTTCTCTCAGCGCAGCTTCATCGAACGTCTTGCGCGTCTGATAAGGATTTTCGTCGATGAGGTCGAGCGGGATCTCGGTGATCTCGTGTGGCGGGGGCGCCGCCGCCCGCGTCCGAGCGGCAGCTTGCAGCTCCGCGATCTCGCCTGGAATGCGACCGGCTTCTTCATGGGGCGCGATGGCGGGAGCTGCCGATCCCGAAATCACAGGCGGAGTCGCAGCGGCTGGAATCACCACTGGCGGCGGCACAGACGGGGTCGATGCAACCGCATTCGCTGCAATCGACGACACCACTCGCGGCCCCGAAGGCAACAGGGAATCGAGCCCTCTTCCCAATGCGCGTCGCTTCTCTGCTGGCTTGTGTTCTTCAACAGCCGCCATGGATGCTCCTTTCAGCACAATATATCGTATTACGATATATTTTTATTCCTGCATGAACTGTCATTCCGAGCGAAGCGGATTTCATTCGCTCGCGGATGAAATCCTCAAGTCGAGGAACCTCGTGCTTGCCGCACGTTCTACGACGATGCTTTTTTCACTTCAAACCAATCGTGACCAGCTTGTTCCGATCACGCCACCGCCGCCAACGCGGAGTGCTCACCGTTTGGTTCTCTGCTCCCGCGGCCACCTGCTGAGCGACCACTTCCTCTTGCTTCACCGGCTCTGGGAATGCGACAAATCCAGGCACGTGCTTGGGAATAATTTCCTTCGCGAGCTGGATGTAACTTTCCGCGCCCCGCGATTTTGGATCATACGCAAGCACGGGCTTGCCATGGCTTGGCGCTTCCGCTAAGCGAACGTTTCGTGGAATTGTGGTCGTCAGCAGCTTCTCGCCGAAAAATTTCTTCAGCTCCGCCGTGACCTGCTGCGATAGGTTGGTGCGGTCATCGAACATAGTCAAGAGCACACCTTCGATCTCGATTTTCGGATTAAAGGCTCCGCGAATTCTCTCGATCGTGTCGAGCAGCTCTGAAATTCCTTCGAGGGCGAAGTATTCCGCCTGCATGGTTATGAGGACCGAGTCCGCAGCAACCAGGGAATTGAGCGTGAGCAGATCAAGCGCCGGCGGGCAATCGATGAGAATGAAGTTGAATTTCTCCCCGAGCGGCGTCAGGGCGTCGCGCAGCTTGAACTCGCGCCCTTCAGCGTCGATCAGCTCGAAATTAATGCCGACCAGGTTCTTGTGCGCCGGAATAACAAAAAGGTGCTCAAGTTGCGTTTTTTGCAGCGACGACAGTGCGTCGCACTCGCCCACGAGCAATTTATAAGTGCTGTTTCGCTCCGCGTCTTTGCCAAGCCCCACTCCGCTGGTGGCATTGGCTTGCGCGTCGCAATCGACGAGCAGGGTGTTTAGGTTGGTGGAAGCGAGCGAGGCGGCAAGGTTTATGGCAGTCGTAGTCTTCCCGACGCCGCCCTTCTGATTGGCGACAGCAATAATTCGGGCCATTTAATTGTTGGGAGATACCAGAGACTTGAGCGCAGCATAGTTCGAAATGCTGTCGTTTGCAATGCCGAATTCGTGTGCAGGCACTAAAGAATTATTTCCGGCTATGTTTTAAGTGGAATGCGTGAATTTTGAAGCCATGTTTCCACAGGAACCGTGCCGCTTCGGTGACGTAGACCAGAAGAAACCAGAGCGCGCGTGCGAAAAAGCGGTGACTTTGTTCCATGTGGAACAAAATCGCATAACAAAAAACGACCGGGGAGAATCCGTAAGACTTTCGGCCGACAATAATGTTCCACGTGGAACACTTCGAAAATCGACGCGTTTACACCTTCCCGATGAGCAATACGCGGGCGCTCGAATTTGGAACTGAAAGAGGAGCTTGCCATTTCATCTCCGGCAGAATGGCTTTAGCTGGTTCGACTTGGGCTGACCCAATCAGAATGGCGATTCGCCCGTCCTGTTTGGCCAGCGAGAGTGCTGTCGGCAGAATGCGCTCGAAGGTTTCGACAGCGCGAAAAGTCACAATGTCTGCCTTGACGGAAACCTGCTCTGCGCGTTCCGTCAGAACCGAAACTGATTTTAGGTCCAGGGTCCTCACTACTTCCCGGAGAAATGTTGCCTTGCGGTGGTTTGATTCGATAAGCGTCAGTTCGAGCGGCTCGGCCCATAGTTTTATGGGCACCCCGGGGAACCCTGCGCCTGACCCAACATCGATGGCGGTCTGGCTCGAATCTCCCGCAGGGAAAAGTTGATGCGCCGCGAACAATGATTCGCCGAAGTGGCGCGTGATGATTCCTTCCGGATCGCGCACTGCGGTCAGGTTCATTTTTGAATTCCATTTGAGGAGTAGATCGAGGTAGGTCTGGATCAATGTTAGCTGTTTACCATGAAGTAATCTAGGAGGAATAAATGGCGCAAGGAGTTCCGCGATGCGTTCTGGCGTCATCAAGCTTGCATTCTAGAACACCGAACAACAGGGGAATCAAAACCGCCAAGAGCTGATGACGAACCAAAATAATAAATAGGTGGGAAAATCCCCAGCTTAGGAGGCCTGTTAGTGGTCAATTTCTGTCATTTTGTTTATAAAGTGGTAAACACAACGTGTTATTTTGCCCAGGCTAAGCCATCGGCGCTCTTGCCTGCATCAATCAGATTCACACTCCAATCGGCCAGCTTTATTGCTGCGACCTTCTGGCTCCGGTCGCAAGAAACATATGCGACCTGACCATTTGGCTGAATTAGAACCTCTTGTGGTGCCGCGGGCACGCTGATCGTTTTCGCCACCTTCAAGGTTGCAAGATCGATGGCTGCAACCGCGTTTGCGGTAGGCATGGCAATCAGCAGCCACTTGCCATCTGGAGTCGAAGCACTTCCGTAGCCTTCGCCGGGTAGATCGATCCAGCGGTCAACCTCGTTCGTTTTCGCATCGATGACCGCCAATCGCGGCTTCTCAGTGTCTGAAGTAAAAACCCAACGGTTGTCGGGCGAAACCGAAATGCGCTGCACATGGTTCGCAACCGGGATTACGGCAATCGCTTTTCGCGAAGCCATATCGAGCACTGAGACTGAGCCCGGACCAACGTTGGCGGTGTAGCCGAAACGCCCATCGGGGCTGATGGCGAACATGTGTGACTCTTTGGCTCCAGTGGGAATCTTGCCAACGATTTTGAAACTGTGTGGATCGATGATTGTTATTGCCTGGTCGAGTTCGGTTGTGACGTACAGCAGTCCATCTTTCGGGCCGAAGATAGGGCAGTGTGGGCGGACTCCGCGACCGAAATCTATCGTATGGATGATACGTTTTTGGTTCAGATCGATGATGTCGATTGTGCTGCCATCGGTTCCTGGCTGGCCTACGCCGGAGTTTCCGTAGATTGGAACGATGGCCAGTTTGCCGTCAGGCGAGGCGATGACTTCGTGTCCGGTAACGCCACTCTCAGCAATGGTCGTGACCTGCCGCGCCGCCGCTGGATCAATGATGCCCAGTGTGTGTTCGCCTTTGTTGGCAACCAGCAGCACGCCAGAGCGGGGAACCGATCCGATCAGCGAAATCCCGAATAGAACTGCCACGGACAGCAGAGCTCGATCCATAAAAATTCCTCCACGTTGACTCTGTCGAGAGGATCTCAACAGCGCGGCGCAATTATTTCACAGCTGCGGCGGTGAGGAGTGATTTCGATTCATCTTGCAGGATTTCAGGTGAGACAGCCTGATGCGATTCGATCCATGCTGGCGCAACTTCCCGCTCTTCGTCAGGGCGGTTCATGGTAAAGGCCGCTACCACGCGCTTCTGACGCAGCCACCACGCGCTAAAGCTCTTCGTTGTGACATCGCCGCGGAGCACGATTTGCTCTGCGCCGGATGAATCGCCCCAATATTCATAGGAGAGATCAAAAACATCGGAGAAGAAGTAAGGCACATGCTTGAATGGAGCCTTCTCGCCCATGAGCGAACGTGCGCAATACTGGCCCTGGCTCACGGCGTTATCCCAATGCTCCACACGGCGTCGCTTCCCAAAGATCAGGTCCTGGTAGTTGGCCACGTCACCGGCTGCGAACACATCGGGGTGGCTGGTCTGCAAATATTCATTGACGAGAACACCGTTCTCGATTTGTAAACCGCTGGCGGCGAGAAAGTCGGTGACAGGTTCAACTCCAATACCGGCAACCACCAGATCGCAGGATACCGATTGACCGTCTTCGACTAGCGCTGAACTTACAGATCCATTGCCTCGGAATTCTTTTACCGAAGTTGATTTGACTAGGCGGACCCCGCGAGAGGTGTAGTAATTCTCAAAGAACTTCGACATCTCGGGCGAGAAGAAGCGCTTCCAGATGCGGTCGTCGCTCAAAACCATGGTGACGGCAATTTCTTTTTGCGCGAGAACGGCGGCCACTTCCATCCCGATAAATCCGCCGCCGATGACCAGGGCCTGCTTCGCGTCGCTTGCCGCGTCGCGAATGGCTTTCGAGTCACTCAAGCTACGCAGATAAAAAACGTTTGCGAGTCTTGCGCCGGGAATATTCAGAGTGCGCGGGCGCGCGCCGGTAGCGATCACCAATTTTTCGAACGCGAGTTGGCCGCCTCGGTCGAGAACCAGCCGTTTGCCTTTGAGATCGACACGCGAAACCTTACACTCGAGCCGCAGGTCGATTCCATGCTTTTGGTAAAACTCCTGGGCGTTGATCCGGACAGATTCCTCACTGTCTTTGCCGGCTAGAAAACCTTTTGAAAGCGGCGGGCGTTCGTAGGGCGGGGCGCTGTCTGCGGAGACAATTGCCAGCTGCCCTTGCTCCAGTCCAAGTTCCGCCAGTTGCTTGGCAGCATAGCCAGCCACCATGCCGCCACCAAGAATTACGAATTTCGCGGATTTCTGTCCGTTCATAATCTGCTCCGGTGATTAGACGCTGCCATGCAGGTAGGTGAAACGTCAGGGGCTCGGCGCTGCCGAGCCGTCGCTAACCACAGGTTCTCTTTCCGGCACGAGTAAACTCGTGCTCTTCCGGTTTGGAGTGTTTCAAGACTTAGCCACTTCGCGCTGCTCGCAAGCAATGCTGATGGCAAAAGGCTCAGATCAAAGTCACAGATTTCATCGCGCTGAGCCAAACTCATTCTTGTACGCCTGCCAGCGGTCGCGAATTCCAGCCATGATTGATTGGTATTCCGGGTCGCTGCGCAAATTCTCGTAATTCTTGTCGCGCTCGAACCAGGGATAGTTCACATCGCCGAGTTCGGCGGTGCGCTTCAGCCACTCGAGTGCTTGCTTCTTTTCCCCAAGCAAGGCACATATTCCGCCGAGCCAATACGCCTCATCGCCATCAATTACTTGCTCAGGCCGGTAACGGAACAGCCTGGGATCGATTTTCGCCCGCTCGTTTCGAGAGGCAAACACAAACGCCGCGTAAAGTCGCGCAGCATCGTCCGTGGAGTTGGAGGCCAGTTGCAGTGAACGATCCAGAATAGACTCCGCTTCGTCGGTTTTTCCTTCGTAATAAAGTATGTTGCCGAGGTGCGCCAGCGCTTTAAATTGGTCCGGCGTCTTGGCGATCGCCTCTCGCATCTCCTGCTCGGCCTCGGGCGCGCGCCCTGAGTACAAGAGCATCCGAGCGTGCATCCAGTGACTGCGCGGAGGTAAAGGATTCAGTTCAACCACGCGCCGATAACCTTGTTCCGCGAGTTCGTTCAGGCCGGCATAGTAGTAGGCATAAGCGAGCAGGTCCCATGCATACACGTCGTTCGGCGCCAACACCGTAGCCTGCCTCAAAGTGATTATCGCGTCTCGCTCACGTCCTCCTTCGGCGTATGCGGCTCCGAGCGCACTCATTCCTTCTACCGATCGAGGGTTAATTCCCAGCGCCTTCTGAGCGGCGGCTTCGCCACGCTTCAGGTTAGCCGCACTGTCAGCGACAAAGTTTGCGGACTGAAACATGTAGAGTTTAGCGAGCAGCGCATAAGCTTCAGCGAAATTGTTATCCAATGAGACGGCATGCAGCAGCAGCCGTTCGCCGTTTTCAAGGTTGCTCAAATTTGAGTCAACCGCATATTCGTTTGAATAAAAACGCACCTGCAAGTAGTCGTTATATGCTTCCACGTTCGTTGTGGCTGGGCGTTCCATGGATTGTTCTTCAGCCGGAGAAATTTCGATTTGCAGACCCGTCACCACCTTGCCGGCGATTTCGTCTTCGAAGCTCAGAATATCGGCGCTGCGCAGGTCGTACCGCTGCGACCATTTCGTGTTTCCCGTGCTGCCGTCGATGAGCTGAACGGTGACGCGAGTCACGCCGGATGAGCGTTGATATGTACCTTCCAGAACGCTTTGAACTCCCAGCGTTTTAGCCGCTTCGACGGGATCGGGTGTCTCGTTTGCGTATTTCAAAACCGATGTTGTCGGACGCACGGCGAGATTCTGCAATGAAGTAAGGCGACTGATGATCGCGTCTGTGATTCCGATTGCCCAACTGTCGCTCGTGGAAGCTGAAATGTCGTGAAATGGAAGCACAGCGATGGTTTCGACAGACGGCTTTGTGGCCACAGCATTGGCCGGCGGCGCCGGATGAGAAGGAAATATGTAATTGCGTGCGAGGATGGCGGCGACAGTTACGATTACCAGCGCCGCAATAGTTAGGATCAGCGGCATGCGATGACGGCGAAGCCACGAAGATTCTTTTGGAACCGCTGTCGCAACCGAAATTCGCTGCGATTCGCTATCGCGCTTCAGACGTTTCAGATCGGCTTTGAGGTCAGTTGCCGATTGGTAGCGAATTTCCCGATCTTTCTCTAACGCTTTGCTGATGACGTCTTCGAGCTTAGGCGGGAGATCGGGATTCAGGCGCACCGGAGGAACGGGCGCCTTGTTAAGTACGGAATCGAAGATCGCCCCGGAAGTTTCGCCGCGAAACGGCAGCGTGCCGGTTACCATTTCGTAGAGCACTACTCCGAACGAAAACAAGTCGGTGCGGCCGTCGAGGTCTTTGCCTCTAACCTGCTCCGGCGACATGTAGGCCACAGTTCCTACGGTGCTGCCCGGACTGGTGAGGTGCTCTTCGGCAACAATGGTGGCAGTCGCTTCGAGGCCGACGGCCGCAGCCTCGCGGCTCGCTACTTTTGCCAAACCGAAGTCAAGAATTTTGGCGTGGCCACGCTTAGTAATGAAGATGTTCGCCGGTTTAATATCACGATGTACGATGCCTTGCGCGTGAGCGGAATCGAGCGCGTCGGCGACCTCAACTCCAATATCGAGCACACGGTCGAGCTCCATCGGGCGATTGCCGATGACGTGCTTGAGAGTTGTGCCGTCGAGGAACTCCATGGCGATGAATGCCTGACGGTCCTCCTCGCCGATGTCATAGATGGTGCAGATATTCGGATGATTCAAGGCGGAAGCGGCTTTCGCCTCGCGCCGGAAACGACTTAAAGCTTGCGCATCCCGCGCGACATCATCGGGCAGAAACTTCAGCGCGACGAAGCGGTCGAGGCGGGTATCTTCAGCTTTGTAAACCACACCCATTCCGCCGCCGCCCAGCTTCTCGAGAATCCGATAATGCGAGACGGTCTGGCCGATCAATTTGGAGGGGCTAGACACTTGGCGAGATGTTATGAGTTGGCGGAAGCGGAGTCAAACCAAAGTAGATGAGCGGCGGACGATCTGCGCGAATAACGTAGATGGTGGACAGCGCGGTTTGCTGAATCCCGCGCCCCTCCTTTAGAATCAAATGTTCGGCAAGTTATTTGGAGACTCAATGAAGGCAGCTATTCATCCTGCATACAACGAAGTACGGGTGCATTGCGCGTGTGGCAGCACGTTCACGACACGCTCCACGCACAAGGGCGATATTCACGTAGAAATCTGCTCGAGTTGCCATCCGTTCTTTACCGGCAAACAGAAGCTGGTCGATACTGCCGGCCGCGTCGAGCGCTTCCGCCGCAAGTACGGCAAAGCCGGAACTGGAGCGGGAGCGGAGAAGAAGTAAGTTGGCGGGCGCGGCGTCCGCCCCACACAGGACTGAAAGGCCTTCGCACGAGCGAGGGCCTTTACTTTTAGAATTGATTCGTGACTGAAATTGGCAAGATGCTCGTATTCTTTGGCGTCCTGCTCGCCGCCATTGGACTTGTGCTGGTTCTCTTCGGCCGAACGAACCTTCCAATTGGTCGGTTGCCGGGCGACATTCTCTATCGCGGCAAGCACACCACGTTCTACTTCCCGTTGGCAACTTGCATTGTGCTCAGCGTTGTACTCTCAGTAGTTCTGTATCTATTGGAAAGATTTCGGCACTGAGCACGGGCGAGGACGCCCGTACCCCCAATTATCGGGATTCCTTGGGGGAAAGTTATCGCCGCCTTTGACTGACCGCGGGCTTGTATTCCTTGGGGTAGAGCACGACCGACCGGCGCATACCTTCACCTGTGCTTTCGGTTACGAGATCCTGTTCATCTCGCAATGCCAAGTGCAAAATTCGGCGTTCGCGCGAGGACATCGGCGCAAAGTGATAAGGGCTTCCGCTCTGCCGGACTTTGTCAGCAGCCACCCGCGCCGACATGCGCAGCTCCTCCAGGCGCGCTTTGCGATGTCCCATACAATCGAAGCTGATTTTTTCGTGTTCATTGCCCGGAAGATGAAGCATCTCCATGGCCAGCAATTCGAGCGAGCGCAGCAACTCGGCTCCGCGCTCAAGCAGCAGAGACGAATCTGGTCCGGCGAATTCAACCAGAATGTCAGGCCGCTCCCAGTCACGGTCATCCGCGATTTGCGGGTCAACAACGATTCGATATTTGACCTTGAGGCCGGCGTGTTTCACCACCCCGTTCAGGAATCCGTTGAGCTGATTGGCAGATTGAACTTTGTCCATAAAGAAGCTGGGAGCGTTGAGCTACGAGCTCTGAGTAATTGAGCTTCCGGCGCTGAAAATTCGCCTGCTCATTACTCGTCGCTCGTAGCTCAAGCCCTTTTGTCCTTTTTCCTTGCCCTTTTGGCTGCGATCTCGCGCATCTCGCGGCCGAGCTTAGTTTGGTTCATCACCCACTGCTGCCCGATCATGATCAAATTGCTTTCCGCGTAATACAGGTTCAGCCCGGCAGCAAGACTGTAAAAGATGAAACCCATGAACGCGGGCATCATGATATTCATCATCCGCTGCTGCGTCGGATCCATGCCGGCCTGCGGCGTCATGCGCTGCATCGCAAACATGCTGATGACCATGATCGCGGGCAAGATCAAATACGGATCGCGAGCTGAGAGATCGTGTATCCACAGCCAGTGCGCTTGCCGCAGATCGATCACCACCGGCAGCATTCGGTAGTAGGCCCACAAGAACGGCAACTGCACGAGCATCGGCAAGCAGCCGCCCACCGGATTAACGCCTTCGCGCTTGTAAAGCTCTCCGATCTCCTTCTGCATGTCCTGCTTGCGCGGATCACGCATGCTGTACTTCTTGTATTTCTCTTGGATCGCCTTCATCTGCGGCTGAACGCGCTGCATTTTTAGCGTGGATTTAATCTGCGAGATGCGCAGCGGAAACAGCGCCAAGGTGATGATCAGTGTCTGAATCACGATCGACCAACCCCAGTTGTGAACATACTGATTGGTCCACCGCAACCAGATGAACAGCGGGCGCGCGATGAGGCTGAAATAGCCGAAGTTCAAAGCGCTGCGGAGGTCTTTATCGGCGCCGTTGATCGTGGGCACCGAAGTGGCTTCGAGCACTTCAAGCGATTTGGGCCCAACGAACATGCGTTCGTTGGTTTCCCCAGGCTGACCAACTGCAGCGCCGAGCGCGTCGGCAGGCTTGGTTTGATTGCTGCCGGCACTCGAGGGCGCATCTACGGAGTTGCGAAGCTGAACGACCGATTGATTCTCAGGATTATTGGGGATAAATATCGCGGCAAAATACTGGCTGCTTACTCCCGCCCAATCGTAGTTGCCGTGCAGCGTATTTCCACTTGAAACCTTCTTGTATGAAAGGTGCTCGGTGCTGTTGTTGTACTGGTATTCGAATTGGCTCAGGCCGTATGCATACACCGTGTTTTCATCGCCGAAGCCGGCTGGCCACGCGGGAAAGGCGCTAACTGGATTTCCGTTCTGAAAAACCGAAGTCTGCACATGCACTACGTAAGTGTTGTCGAACTGCAGTGACTTTTTGACAACGAGGCCACCGTCCGAGTACTCGAAAACGATTGTTGTGGGTGCTCGCAGTGTCTGGCCAGCAGGCGTCGCATTAGCGGGGATGACAGTAATTTTTGTAGTCTCCTCGCCAAGCGGATCGGGTGATTTGACTTCACTCGTGACGTACAAAGCTGAATTCAGCTTGTTGCGCACTGATTCGTCATAAGTCCACAGCGAGAGCGGATAGCCGTATTTCGCCGCTGCTGGCTGATTTACCAAGTCAAGCGGATGACCCTGGTCGTCTTGATATTTTTTGAGGATCCAGGACTTCGCTTGCGCCCCGCGATTAGTGAAAGTGATCCGGTACAGATCGTTCTCGATCACGGTTTCCGATTCGCTCTCCGCCTGCTTTACAGCAACAGGTGCGGGCGATGACTTTGCGGATGACTTTCGGGTCGCATGTTTTGGACTTACTTGTGCTGCCGGTGGGGCCGGAGTCGCCGGCTGAACGGGAGTTGGCGCCGGCGCCGATTGCTTCGATTGGGTTGGCCGCGCCGAGCTCGTCTGCTGCGGCGCGTTTTTCTTCATGTACCATTGCGCGCCGAAGATCGCGATTGCCATCAGCAAGAACACGAGCAGGAACTTCTGTTCCATGCCGGGTTCGGATTGCGGGCTCTTGTACTCTGGCATTGGTTAGTGGTTGCAAGCAGCGGTGGGTTGGGCATGGTGCGTCGCGCGTCGCGCGCTCTGCCGCCTAACGTCCGGCACCGGATCGAATCCACCTTTCACGAAGGGATTGCAGCGTAACAGCCGCCACGCGCCCATCAGGGTTCCGCGAATGGCGCCGTGTTTTACGATTGCTTCTGCGGCGTACTCAGAGCATGTTGGCACGTAACGGCAGGCGGGCAAGAAAAAAGGCGAGATCAAACGTTTATACAAACTCAACCCGAAAAGCAGGATCGCGCTCGGCAGTTCCGCGATGACCTGAAGCCCGGAGCCTAAAGCCTGAAGCCGCCGTTTCATCGTGCCTTTGCTTTCTCCATTGCTCTTGCGATCACCTCAAATGCCATCGCCACTTCGCTCCGCAAGTCTGGGGAATCTATCGTAAGCACGGCCCGTTTAGGATTGATCACCACATCAACGTTCCGCGCCGGCGAAAATCCGTTCAGTCGTACTGCTTCGCGCAAACGACGTCTGATTCGATTGCGCTGCACAGCCCCGCCCAGCGCCTTTCCCACTGTAAAACCGATACGCGGCCCGTATGGTTCCTGTTCCGTTCGGGCCAGATAAAACACAGTTAGGTGCGCCGCGAAATGCCTTCGGCCCTGCTTGTAAACTCGTTCAAAATCCGCGTGCCGCAACAAGCGATTGTGCTTCGGAAAATTCTTGTCTGCAGGCTTTTGGGCAGCGTAGTTCAAATTGGCTCTGGGCTCTAGGCTTTAGCCTCCCGGCTTTAGGCTTTAGCCACTCCGTTCAAACGGTAGTCAAACTATGACTAAGTCCTTGGGCATGGCCCAGAGCCTAACGCCCGAAGCCTGGAGCCGCTTTATTCCCGAAACCCTGGTTTCACGGAAACCCGCTTGCGGCCTTTTGCCCGGCGCCGCGAGATGACCTTCCGTCCACCCTGGGTCTTCATGCGCACACGGAAACCGTGCGTCTTGGAACGGCGTCGGCGGTTCGGCTGGAATGTACGTTTCGGCATGAAAAGTCTTGCGCTCCTGTCCTCAGCAAATGCATCTGCCTGAATCTTGTTGAAGAAAAAGTATAAATGAGGTGTTGCGAAGCCGTAAACCGCAGGTGGGTAGGATGTGGCGACCGGAAAAACGGCACCACCCCTGGTTGGAATTTATTGGCGAGCGAGTGCACAAGAACCGACAGAAGCTCACAGAGTTTTAGTTGTTTCCAAGAAATGTGAGCAGCTTCTTCTTGGCGGTTCGGCTTGCTCAAGCGATCTCTGTATCTTCACCACGGCGCTCAATGAGTGGTATGGAATGTTACGTCAGCCATGACACCTGACTGCCAAATGTATAGACTGTTGGCGCAACAGCGAGGATGTCACCTTGTGAGCACGGTCAACAAATTTGCCTGGCGAACAAACCTCATATTGTTAATGAGCTTAGCTTTTGCTTTGGCCGCGCCTGCTCAAACCTTGAAAGTGACCCTCCTGGGTACCGGTTCTCCGCAGCCCAGGATGGACCGCTTTGGCCCCAGTGTTCTTGTTGAAGCCGGTGAGAAGAAATTACTGTTTGATTGCGGCCGTGGCGTTGCTCAACGGATTGAGCAACTCAGGATCGGTTTCACAGACATAGACGCGTTGTTCGTCACGCACTTGCACTCTGATCACATCGTCGGAATACCAGATCTGTGGTTGACGGGCTGGGTTCGTGGGCGGAAAGGGCCTCTAGAAGTCTGGGGGCCCGCCGGGACCAAAGCAATGATGACGCACCTCGCGGAAGCTTATCAGTTCGACATTCATATCCGGCAAGTTGACGATAAATTGCCTGCGCAGGGCGTAGCCGTCGTCGCTCACGATATTAAGCAAGGTGTCGTGTACGACCGGGCTGGCATCAAGGTTACGGCGTTCCTGGTGGATCATGGGGTAGTCAAACCTGCGCTGGGATATCGCGTTGATTTTGGAGGGCATTCCGTAGTGTTGTCCGGAGACACCCGATACTCCGAGAACCTGATACGGTTTTCTCAAAATGTGGATCTCTTGATTCATGAGGTGATTGAGCCGCACGTGTTTCGCGCAAAAAACCCCTCCATGTCTACGGAACGCTTGCAGGCTATCATCGGACACCATACACCTGCGGAGGTCGCCGGCACTATTTTCACCCAAGTGAAGCCAAAGCTCGCAGTGTACTCCCACATCGTGCCCGGGGATGCCACAGATTTGGTTCCGCTTACTCGAAAAACCTACGCTGGTCCCTTGGAAGTTGGCGAGGATTTGATGAGCTTTGAAGTCGGAGAAAGCGTAACGGTGCATCCTCCCGCGACGGTCAAGTGACGATAACAGATGGGATGAGAAGGCCGGCTGATCGGGGAGAGCCGCAAGAAGGATGATCGCCTCGATGCCCAGACACTGGCCCGGCTGGCTCGGCTCGATCCCGAACTGCTGTGTCCGGTGAAGCATCGCAGTGCGCAGTCGCAAGCGGATCTTGATGACGATCCGTGCCAGGCGAAACTGTCGATAGACAGCTCGAAATCCCGGCTTGAAGACGAGCCGATTCTCCCGGTGCAATCACGTTGGCGAAATCAGGGTTTTGCTAAGCGCAGCACTTGCGCAAACATCACGGCTAAGTATGCGCAAAGGATGACGGCGCCAGAAATGGCGGCGAGAGCTGCGCTAGACAGATTTCTGCTGGTCCGCTTTAGCAACGTGGCACGGTTCGCGATTGCCGAATGACAGCGTCCACGAACGCGGGATTCATATCCGGCACCCGGGTCAATTCGCGGCAGACCTGCCAGGGCTTCGAACAGAGGATCATCATTTGGTGTCATGACTCCACTCCTTACGTTCCGTCTCGTTGGATAAATCTTGTCTGGCCATGAAGCGCGAGATCAAATCCCGCCCTCGTTTCAAACGTTGCCGAAGCAATTCTGCGCTAACACCGCAAACCGCCGCCGCATCCGCGGGGCGAAGTTGTTCGATGCCGACGAGCAGGATCGCTTCGCGGTATGTGGGCGGGAGCCGTGCGATAGCGGCTTCCAGCCGTCCTTCGAATTCATTGAGCGACGCGATCTCGAACGGAGTTCGGGGCAGTTCGCCCGGCCAGAGAAAGACCAGATCGGCTGTGTAGGCATTCTCCCGCAGACGAGAGCGACAATAGCTGACATAGAGGTTTCGTGCGACCGTAAACAGCCACGCAGCCAGACGAGTATTCGCACGAAGGTCCTCGGCAGACGAAACCAGTCTCAGCCAAGTCTCTTCCACCAGGTCCTCGGCAACCCACCGATTTCTAGCCATTCGCGTAAGGAAGCTCAGCAGCCGAGTGTTGAATACACGATAGATCTCGTCAAATGCAGCGCTGTCCCCAGCACGCAAGCGCTCCACCAACCCGAAGTCGCTTTCCTGCTCCACAGTGTAGATAACGCCGAAACTCGTAGATTGTGACACTGTCACATTTCCTCGAGCTTGGCGTTATTCCCTAGTGTTACACCCACGTTGAAAAGGAGCACATTTATGCGCGGATTTGCTGCTGCAAGTTACGCTTCCCTACTCAGTTTTGCGCTCTGTGTCGTGCCATTGCTTGCTGCGGCCTGGTTTGCAGTCCGGCCCAGTGAGCGCCTGCTCGCCCTTATGAGGCCTCTAACACTGGGTGCGCTTTTCTCAGCCCTCTGCGGTTTCGTTTTGGCTATCGCCAACGGCGTCCGTACTGTCAACATGATGAACGCCCTGGATTTGACTTCCCTCCGTTGGGTAGCGACTGCTTTTTCTGAGGGATTGGCGCCGGTTGTGGCCTCTTTCGCATGCCTTACCGTCGCTTGGTTCTTAGTCGCCATTGGAATGAGGAAAGCTTGATGCCGAGAGCCACCCATTCAAGCTACTGCTCGTGGGGCAAAGGTCCACGATGGTTTCCGCAATCTTGCGTTATCACAAGTTTGCGCACCCTCTCCACCCGCGGAGCGGACTGCGCGGCCCGCCCCTGGTGGAAAGGCTTCGCTCGCCAGCCCATCACACCTTGATGCGGGTCGCGACTTGAGTACCGGTCACTTCTATGACCAGGTTTCCGTTCACGTCGTAAAGTTTGTAATCGAAGGTGCCCGTGTACGAATCGCCTCTGCGGCTGAGGGTATTTGTCTCGCTGATCGTGAAATATCCCGCCGCACTTCCGTCCGGGTTGAAGTTCCAGGCAATGTGATTGAGTTTGACGGAGTGCAAACCAACCTTCTTCCACACCCCCAGACAATAATTGCCCTGCCGTGGATCGGAGTACGCGGTTTCCCATTCCGTCCCGTCAGCGTGCCACATGTCGAACGATTCGTAGAACGCAGCGCCTGTCGAATCAGTGTAGTTGACGTGCCATAAGCCCACGATTCCCTGCGCGGAATCTTCCTCTGCCAGCCCACTTGCGAGAGCCGGCGAAGCTGTGGCCTGTCTCACGACAGCCGCTTGCATTTGGCCAATTCCACCGCACGCCGCGGCCGCCATCCGGGATGTCGCCATCAAGGTCCCTGCAACGAACACTGCAATCATCATGACTCGCATATAGTGACTTTTCATAGTTTGTTTTCCTTTCAGAAATTCGGACTGACTGTTTCAAAATCCAGCCCGGCTATGCCACAGGACTCCTGCCCCAAACAGCGCGAAGGCAAGCACGATCCCTGCGATGATCAGCAGCGCGTTTACCAGCGTCTGACGGCTCATGAGTTTTTCCGGCACAACGCGGGCGAAATTAGCCCGCCTCGGGGCGGCGGTCAACCAACCTGTTTCTGACGAGCTAACTCAGGAAGCAGCAATGGTTTAGGTCAGCATCTGGCGTGGTCTGACGAGGGGTGCTAGACTCGCTCGGCGTTGTCGCCCATGACGTTATCCGCACCCACATCGAAACTGGTGCAGTTCGGCGTTTTTGAGCTCGACCTGCTGAGCGGCGAACTGCGCAAGCAGGGCGTCAGGGTAAAGCTGCAGGAACAACCACTGAAGGTTCTTCAGCTCCTTCTGGAAAGTCCCGGGCAGATCATTAACCGGGAACAACTGCGCAGCCGAATCTGGCCTGTCAACACCTATGTTGAGTTCGATCAGGGCCTCTATAGCGCGGTCGCAAGATTAAGGGACGCTCTTGGAGACTCATCCGAGAGTCCACGCTTCATTGAGACCGTGGCGCGTCGTGGGTATCGGTTCATCGCGCCGGTGACGATGGCGCCCTCCGCGCCTGACACCCCCACGGCCGAACGCATGAATCAGAGTGCGCGGCGGCCGGCCACCCCTTATTTTCACCGGTTGATCACGAGCGTGGTCGCCGGCCTGATCGGCGGGTCGTTGCTGCTGACGATTGTGTTCGTCTTCGACATTGCGGGCGCGAAAGAATGGCTGCGCAGCCGCACCACGAAAAGTGTCGAAGTGCAAAGGATCACTGATTTCGTGGGTATGAAAGAGTCACCGGCTATTTCGCCGGATGGCAAGACTGCGGCCTTCATAGCACCCGTCAACGGCCGTAAGCAAATCTGGATTCGGTTGCTGGCCGGAGGCTCACCCCTGCAGCTCACCTACGATGACGCTGATCATGAGCAGCCCCGCTGGACGCCCGATTCCAATTCCCTAATCTACTTCACACCCAATGCTTCACCGAAAGAGACGGGCGCAATATGGGAGCTATCCGCGCTCGGCGGTGTGGCCCGAAAGATCGCGCCAGCAGTGTCGGGTGGAGATGTCAGCCACGACGGACAGCGTATCGCAACCTTCCAGTTGCAGGGAGAAGATGTCCGGCTCGTCACTATCTCCCGCGATGGAACCATGCTGCGCGAAATAAAGCGCTTCCCGAATGCTTACGCATATGCCATGCCGCGCTGGTCAGCGGACGATCGCTGGATCGCATACTTACGCGGCTGGGGCTACCTGTTCGACTTTGCCATTCAGGTCATTTCTTCCGCGGGAGGCGAGCCGCGAGACGCCGCGCATGGTGAGATGTTGCATGGTTTTTCGTGGCTGCCCGTTGGCGCCGGCCTCGTTTACTCTTCCTCTTCGGGAAGTACCATCCTCTATCCGCCGATCTTCAATCTCCGACTCGTTGAACAGACGGGAGATGGCGACCGTCAACTCACCTTCGGCGAGGTTTCTTATGTGGAACCGGACGTGGTGGCGGGAAGGCTGGTTGCGACCCGGCTTCGTATCCAGTCGGACATCTGGAGTTTCCCAGTCGCTGGTTCTCCGCAGCAGAACACTAAAGATGCGGTGAGGATGACCAATCAAACAGGCCAGGCGCAGACGCCATCGGCAAGTCCCGATGGCAAGGAGTTCGCCTACCTTTCCGACAGCGGAGGTCACGGTAATCTCTGGGTTGCCGCCATCGACGGATCCAGGAATCGCCAAATCACCTTCGAGCGCGACCCCACAGTCGTCATCGGTGTACCCATCTGGTCTCCAGCGGGAGACCATATTGTATTCATTGTTACTCGACAGGGAAGGACCGGCGAGTGGCTGGTGAGTCCCGACGGCAGTAATCTGCGGCAATTAGTGCCGCTCGGCTCAGGGGCCACTTGGTCTCCGGATGGAAAGTGGCTCTATTACGAGAAGGAGCGTTGTATCGAGAAAATTTCGGTTGATGGCGGACCTGCCTTACGGGTTCGCTGTCAAGACGAGCCTGAGCCTGAATCGCTATCGCCTGACGGCTCGACACTCTACTACTACGATGAAGCAAAAAATGTATTCGGCGGTATTGAAATTTGGAAAGCGAGGCCGGAAAACGCTCCGCCAGAATTGCTTGCCAGCATACCGGGCTCCCGCCTCCCCTTTGGTGGCTGGGTGTGGCAGCAGGTCCTGTCGCCGGATGGCAACTGGTTAGCAGCGCCTCTGGTCGACCGCGGCACAACTAATCTCTGGGTTATGTCGGTGAACGGCGGCCGCATGCGACAAATCACAGATTTCGGGCAGCGTTCGGTCACGATAATGCGCCGGATTTCCTGGTCTCCCGATGGCAAATATATCTACGCGGCAGTCGCTGATACCAACGCCGACATAGTAGTCCTTGATGGGTTGCTACCTTGATGACCTTACATCGACATTGAACGCGCCAGCGCGATATCCCTTCCCATCATCTGATCATTCGAAACGCAGCGCGACCATCGGTTCAATACCCGCGGCGCGCTGTGCGGGCAGAACCGCTGCAACGAATGCGGCAAGACCAAGCACCACTGTGGTCTCGACGAGGACGACAGGATCCCATGGCTCGACACCGTATAATTGCCCGGCCATGAAGTGTCCGGCAAGGATCGCGGCGGGGATCCCGATGAGCAATCCGATACCGGCCTGAAAGAATGCGCCGCGAAGCACCATTTTCAGAATTCCACCGCGGTCGGCGCCCAGCGCCATACGCACGCCAATCTCATTCGTGCGCTGTGCCACCGAGTAAGCAGTGACGCCATATAGTCCGATGGCGGCCAAAATAAGCGCAAGAATTCCGAAGATGGAAGTGAGCTGCACGAGCAACTCCTGTTGCGAAAACTGATCGTGCACCTGTCCAGCGAAGGTGTTGAAGGTGAGAATGGTGAGGCTAGGATTGATCTGCATGAGCGCGCGTCGGACCTGAGCTTCGAGTCCGGGCATTTGCGCCGCTGTCCGAATCTCGATGGCGCCCATCTCGAGATGCGAGACGCTTTCAAACATCACTTCCGACTTGTCGTCGTACTTCGCCCATTGCGCGGCAGGAAGAAAGAACATCGGCCGGATGTGCTCGGTGGGATCCCAATACTGCGTGTCCTCGGTGACTCCCACGATTTCAAAATTTCCCGCATATTTCTGGTCTAGATCGCCAAAGTGGTGGCCAATGGCATCTCCATTCTTGAAGTGTTTGCGGGCAAAGGTCTGGTTGACCACGGCGACCAGGCGCGCGGAGGCGTCGTCTTGCTCAGTGAAACCGCGGCCGGCCACGATCTTCGTACCAATCGTGTCAAAGTATTCGGGACTGACGCGGTCCCACGACGAGCTGTTTTCGCCGCTGCCGGGCGGCGGCGGGGCCTGGCCCTCGATGAAGACTCCGTTGCCCCAATTATCTCCTTCCATGGGACTGTAAAGCGAGTAGCTGACCTGTTTGACTCCCGGAATGGCGGCGAGTGTGTCATGGAGCTGGCGGAAGAAAACATCGGCTTGTGAAGCTTCGTATCCCGCCATTTGAGGATCGATGTGGACGATGTACCGATTTTGCGTTTCGAAGCCGAAGTGCTGGTGCTGCAGGTTATTGAGTGAGCGGATGAGCAAGGCGGCAGCGCAGAGCAGGGCGAGCGAAACCGCAGCCTGTATGACCACGAGGATTTTCTGCGTCCACAGTCCGCTCACTCGAGTAGAGCGGTTCGCGCCACGCAGAGCGTCGATGGGATTAGCATGCGCGGTCACCAACGCGGGGGCGACACCGAAGAGCACACCGGTGATGAGCGAGGCGCCGAACGCGAAGCCGAGCACCGCGAGTGAAGGTGTGGCTTCAATGGGGAGATAGCTCTTTCCAGAGACGAGGTGCAAAATCAGGCGTGCGCCTCCGTAGGCGACGCCCAATCCGGCAAGCCCGCCGAGGACTGCGAGAACCACACTTTCGGTGAGCGCCTGGCGCGCCAGGATGGTGCGCGATGCTCCAAGCGCGGAGCGAACCGAAACCTGGGCCTTACGCGCCATGGCGCGGACGAGCATCAGGTTGGCGAGATTGGCGCACGCAATTAGAAGGACGAAGGTCGAAATCCACATCAGCAGATGTAGGCCAGATTTGTACGAGTCCTGCATCTGCTGCACACCGCCTCCCCCAGGAGACAGGTGCAGCGTCTGCTTCGGGATCAGCGTCTGATCGCGTTTCTCAACCTTGCTGATGGGATTGAGCAGGAATTGGCGCAGCTCAACCTGAAGGTGCGCTTCCATCTGTTTCAGGTTCGTGCCCCCCTGGATGCGCCCTATCAGGTTGAGCCAGTCGAGTTCGGGACTGTCGAAAACGTCGAAGCTGCCGGACTGGATCAGAGGAGAGTCGCTAAGCGGAAGCCAGAAAGCGGCAGGATCAGCGGTGAGGCGTTCCCCGAAGAAGCCGGGAGGCGCGATGCCGACGACGGTGAAAGCCTTGCCATTGATAAGAAAGGAAGATCCGACAACCGACCGGTCCTGATCGAATTTCTGCCGCCAGGTTCGATAACTAATTACCGCGACTGGGGGCGCACCCTTCTGATCGTCCGACGGCTCGATCAGGCGGCCGGCCCATGCGCGGAGGCCGAAGGTATCAAAAGCGTTGCCCGAGACGAACTCAGCTCCGAAGGGCTCTGACGGATGATTGGTGTTGGCGCGACGGACACCGATTTGACTGCGGCCAGCTTGAAAAGCGGCGAGCGAGAGAAACCCCGGCGTGTGGTCGCGGAACTCTCGATATTGTTCGGTCGAGAACAGCGACCAGTCGTCCTGCAAGCCGCCATTGATACAGCAGTTCTCCTGGTCGCCAATTCGAACAAGCTCGCTGGGACGGCTGACGGGCAGTGACTTGAGCAAGACGGCGTGGACAAGGGTAAAGATGGCGGTGGTGGCCCCGATGCCGAGCGCCAAAGTGAGAATCGCCGTGGTGGTGAAGCCTGGGGTTTTGATGAATTGCCGCAGCGAATAGCGAATGTTCTCAATCATTAGACGCCCGACCTCTAGACATGAGACGCTCCAATTCCACAATGGTTATACGAGATTGCGGCGCAGCGGTTCCCAATTATTATGGGACCGCCAGCCTTACCCTGTCCGATCTTGAACGTCTATGTCCAGTAGCGGACGGCGTCGTTGAAGCGTGCTGTTGTGAGCACAGACCTTTTCCTTTGCCTGGAACGGAACGCTGCATGCTGAATTGCTCTTTAATGTGAGGTGTCCGGTGAAACGAACTGAACGGGTGCGGCAGATGGTTTCCGGGCCGCTGGAATCAACCGATCTCCAAGAGCGAACCGACGGAGGCTGGAGGTTGGTAGCCGTTGAATGGGAGCGCGAGGTTGAAACTGCGGACGATGAGCTATTGACTGAAGTGCCATTCGGACTTCGTATTGCCCCTGACACTCAGGGACTTGAACAGAATCCGTCCGAACGGGAGATTTTATTGCAGTTGCTGGAGCTGATCGTCCAAGAAGGTTCATACGCGCATATTGCGGACGAAATCAATCGTCGGGGATTTCGCACGCGGCGCGGTGAGAGGTGGACTCCAGTGTCCGTTTTCGAAATGCTGCCTCGCCTCATTGAAGTGGGTCCGCAGTTGTTCCAGAGCGAGGAATGGCAGAAACGGCGGCAGCACATTGCGCAAGGATGCTAAATATACCAAGCAACTGAAGAAACTTGGTTATGAACGCTATCTAAGCCAGCAAATCAGCGAAGAGTAAGGCCCAATTCGACTGAATAGCGACCGAGAACGGCTTGCTTCAGTGCACGACCTTCAGTGCACGACTAAGACCGAGTCAACCTTAGCTGGCTGCGAGTGCCGCGGTGCAGGGAAAACTTCGATATGGGTATTGTCTATGGTGTTGGTCTTGGGATCGAGTACTCCGCTGATTTTGACCTTTTGACCGGCGTAAAGATCGACATCCGCCTGGTTCTTTAGCCGATACACGTTATCGCCATCGCGTAAGACCCATTCACCGCCTCGGCGTATACACGCTTTCGCGCAGGACGCGGCATCTGTACCCATCGTGCTCTTCTCGATCATCTCCTGGTGCGAGCGGCTCAGCGAGTGCACGTTCATCGCGCACTGCGAGTCTGAGATTTCGCCCAGGAACACGTTTTTTTTCTCCGCAGAGGAAAAAGCCGCGACCGCAAGCAGTAAAAAGACAACTTTCAATGAATTCATTACTCACTCCTTAACAATTTTGCTCTGTCTCTGAGTCACGATGAGGGTGAATTTCATACCATCATGCATATCGCTGCAAATGACTGTGCACACTGCGGTATAACGTCCCGGCTGTTCTGGCGCTTTAACGGCGAGTTCTTGCACTCCGGGATGAAGATAGAACCGCCAGCCAGGCACCGCGTCGAGGTCCTTGTTCAAAAGCGCGAGACCATGAACGCTGCCATCGCGAGCGACTTCTGTTGCTCGTGAAGCCGTGATTCGCAAAATCAGCGGCTCGCCGGGAGCGGCTTCTACGGTTGGGGCAACTTTTCCTTCCGCGCGATAACGGCTATCGTGATCGGCGGTGAGTACGATGACCCGTGGCGAAACCGCAGCGCCCGTCTGCGCATAAGAAACTGGAAGCGCAAGAAAGGCGCAGGCCATCGCAAATCGGCAGAGCTCTCTCATTGGTGGGTAACGAAGTACAGGACGTAGTCCATGTCTTGCAGCGTCAGCATGGCCCGTACACGCATGTGCCGCACCGCCATGGACATCTCGCGCGGTGAAAACAGGTGCGGCGATTGATGGCAGCGCCCGCAGTTCGTCAGGAATCTCTTCTGGCCTTCGATCATCCATTTCTCGTTCATCTCGGCGGCGGGGTTCGCTTCCGATGTGGCCGATGATGCGGGTTGCGGCGGTTTGACGGCTTCGCTGGCACGTACGCCTGCAGTGGCAACGGTCAGAACAAGAGCGACATATATCGTGCGCAGGCCTCTCATCTCATACCTCCCAACGGAAATACGAATCTGTAGGTCATGCCCACGGTCCAGATATTGCTGTCGCCCAGCGGCGTGAAAGTTCGTCCGTAGCTCGCCAGCGCCTTCCACCCGTCATTCAGGTAATAGTTGATTCCACTCTCGGTTCGCTTTGTGTCAGTGCCCGGTAGGTCCCCGTTCAAAGCGCTGAGTGTGCTTGCATGAAATATCTGAGTGCGCGCCACGACTTGAACTCGGCGCAGCATCTCTGGGCCGGCGTTACGAAAGCGATATGCCCCTTCCATCCACAGTCCATTTCCTTCTTCCCGCGAATAAGCTCCCTCGGCCCGAAGATCAAACGGAATGCGCCGTGGCTGCCACTCGAGATAGGAGCCATAACGATTCAGGCGAGCATCCTGCAATTCATGCTGGACGCTGGCGCCGATTTCGAGGCGTTCACGCGGCAGAAAAATTCCCGCTCTCATGCCCGCGTGACGCTCGGATTCCAGGTGATTAACGTTCGAGAGTGCGGAAAAATAAACTGCGTAATTTAACGTGACGTCCTTCTCGATTTGCACTCCGCCACGCAGCATGATTCCGTTGTCGCTGCCGGTACCGATGGGATAAATCAGTGGGTCGCTTTGCGTGTTGCGTATCCAGTTGGGATAGAGGCGCTCGTTGAAAATATTGAACGGAGCAAGAAATCTGCCCACCGTAACTGTGACATAGCGGTTCCCGATATAATCCACTTGCGCGTATTCAATCGACTTATCGATCGCGCCGGTGAAGTCTCCGGAATTGCCGTTGCGGCGCTCGAAGTCGCCTTCAAATTCCCCGCGTGACTCAAAAACAAAGTTATTTCCGAGCGGGACCAGGACCACCGGCGAGATGATCGAAACCAGCGTAGGATCGCCGGCCTCCCACGTCGGCACGAACGCAACTCCACCAGAAAGCACCGGTGTAGGTTTCGCGTCTAATAAAACGCTCGGTGGAATATCCTGCTGAGCCGCGGCCACAGCGCACACTGTTACGCACGCAGCCGCCAGCAGAAACGTTTTGGTAAAAACGTCTTTCATCCCTATCTTATGTTCGTCCGGCTCGAACATTTCAGTTGTCATTACAGCGTCAGTCTGGATTACGGGAGTAACCAATACGTGTACTCGGAGACGCGGGATTTACACGACGAAGTGGATTGGTCAAGGCCGCGCGACCGCATACACCGCGGGGCAAACGTCGAGCGAAGAGATTTCGGAAACCATTTTTTATTGGTCGTTGCCGCCCCCGGATCCAGCCCGAGACAGAGTGAGAGCAGGACTTTGATGACGCCAATGAGTAATATGGATCGTTAATTGATCACGGCGTTCGGCCCGGCGTCGAGCAATCATGATTGCAAATGTGCGCCACTTGGCCATGGCAATCGTTTTTGTCTGCCAGCTCATGATGGAGGAAAGAATGATTTCTTTGAGGAAATGCACACACACCTTAACCGCAGCACTGGTGATCGCCTTGATGGCGGGCGGGACCTTGCAGAACGCCAGCGCAGAGGATAACGGTCTTGAGCGCACGCCCGTTCTCGGGTGGAGCAGCTGGAGCTTCCTCCGCAAACTTCCTACGGCCGACAAAATGAAAGCTCAGGCGCTCGCGCTGCATAATTCCGGATTGCAGAAACTCGGGTACGAGTACGTAAACCTCGACGACTTCTGGTATCAGTGTCCGGGACCACAAGGGCCCATCGTTGACTCTTATGGCCGCTGGATAACCGATCCGTCGATATTCCCGCCCCAGGGCGACAACGATGGAATCAAGGTAGTGGCTGATTACATCCACGGTCTCGGAATGAAGTTCGGAATTTACGTAACGCCGGGTATTTCCAAGCAGGCCGTCAGCCGGAAGACACAGATTAAGGGCACGTCGTACACGGCTGACCAGATTGCGGAACCGTCCGTCAAGGAGAACAACTACAACTGCAAGGGCATGGTCCGCGTGGACTACAAAAAACCCGGAGCGCAGGAGTACACGAATTCCTGGTTAGAAATGCTCGCGGCGTGGGGAGTCGATTACATAAAGATCGACGGCATGCAAGACAGCAATGCTGCTGACGTCAAGGCGTGGTCGAATGCTATACGGAAAAGCGGCCGACCCATGGTCCTGGATGTCACGCAGGGAAGCTATACCAGCGCTCTCGCTCCGACACTGATGAAGTACGCCAATCAATGGGAATTTGCGCCCGACGTCGAATGCTATCGTTGCGAAAAAGGTGGGAGCAGCTACCCTCTGACCAGTTGGGCCGACATTTCCAACCGCTTCGACTTCGTCGCCAAGTGGCAGCCTTACGCTGGTCCCGGTGGTTTCAACGACTACGACTCTATCGAAGTAGGCAATGGCGAGAACGACGGCCTCACTCCGGACGAGCGCAAGACTCAAATCAGCCTGTGGGCCCTTGGGGCGTCATCCTTTATCCTCGGTATCGATCTTACTCACCTTGACCAAACGGATCTGCATAAATACCTGGAGAACGCCGAAGTCCTCGCTATCGACCAGGATTCGATCGCCGCGAAACGTGTGCTCAATAAGGGCAACCAGCAGGTCTTCGCCAAGAAAGAGCAGAACGGAGACGTGATCGTCGGTTTGTTCAACACCGGCGGAAACGCAGCGGAAGTCTCGGTTCCAATCTCCACCGTAGGCCTCGCCGAAAATAAAAGCGGCTATTCCTTACACGACCTTTGGGGCGGAGAGACGACCAGCGGGACGAAGAAAACAAGCAGCAGCATCAGCGCCACTGTTCCGTCCCATGGGGTCGTGCTCTACCGCGTCAGACTTTGACTAACCGATTGCAGGCGACCCAGCCTGGACGGGGCCGAAGCAGTCTTTCGTTCTTGCACGATGATTGCACCGAGAAATGCCCGCCGCAGCCTGATACTTGCCTCTACAATCAGATCCGCCAGCAATCATCCCGCGGGCGTTGCAATTGACAGATAGAGCGCACTTCAGTTAAATGAACGGAATTATCACCTTCACACACCAGGGTGTAAAAACAAAAATTCCCAACTTGGGAACTTTAGAATTTCAAACTTGCAGGAGTGTTCCAAGCAGGATTAAAACGCGCTTTACTACTTCCGGAGGAGCGGTATCTTTGGGCTGTGCATTGCGGAATCGCCAGTCAAGAGTCCTAACCTGATCGGCTAAGACGATTCCGCCGTCCGGCATTTCAACCTCGAACGGGTATCCCTTCTTTTGTGACGTCATCGCACATGCGACGACAAGGCTGGTTTTAGCGTTATAAGAAGAAGGGGAAAGCACCAGTGCTGGATGCTTCCCCGCCATTTCGTGACCAACGGTAGGATTCAAGTCAATCCAGATCACGTCACCCGCGTCTGGAATCCAGTCTTTCGTTACCAAGCCTCATTTCCTACTGGCTTACCCCAATTGACCTCTTTGTGCAGGTTCTCGTCAGTGATTCGCTCTAACAACTGATTCAGGGTAGGCCGCTCGATTGCCTTGATGACAACATTTCCGGGGGCTTCTGACTGCAATACCAGCTTATCGCCCTCTGAAAGCTGGGCTTCGTCCGCGACATTCTTCGGGATACGAACAGCTAGGCTGTTCCCCCACCTGACCATCTGTGCCTGTGCCGCCTCCATATGAGACTCCCTCCACCTCACGCGCTTTACTATGTAGATACACCGTATATACCCTGGGTTGCACGTTACACAGGTCACGTGACGATAGTCAAGCGAAAATTATGCGAAGGTACTATAAATCAATGGCTTACAGCTACCTTTTCGGGGACATAGTAGCCTGAGAGTGGTATTTGGATGATCTACGCCGAAGCGCGATTTGGTTCCCGTAGTGTGAGCCGCTTTCCTTCCGTCGCTTTCAGCATCAGCATCGTGCGCTCGAAATCGTTCACCTTGCGGTTGTTATAACGAAAATCCAGTTCGTTCAAATACCGCTGCAAATAGCCGCGTCCCCAATGATGGTACGTTCGAAACACGCTTCGCTGCACTAGTCTACGTGATCCGAGAGCGGCACGGGCTTGCGATTCAGTTAGGTCCGAGAACTTTGCGAGTCAGAGTGGTTGCTTATCGATATATAATTCGCCGGAGATCCGCATGTGGCTTACTCCGCACAGCTGATTTACCCCCCACTTTCGGTTGCACCCGAAGGCGGGGCCGCTTTATTACTGCAGCAACCTATGTTTGCAGTGTAAGCATGTCGAGAAAATTCGCATGCCTGCCAAGTAAGCGTTTGACTGATGAATGTTCTGCTTTGTTCTTGATATCTGCGGTTGAACCGTAATTCCATTGGAGGTTTGTGAAGTGGCCATCGGGGCATTAGTTGCGACCGAATCGCAATTGGGAAGGCTGAAGACTGACCACACCATCACGCGCCCGTCACTCATGAAAGAACTCACGTCGCGAGGAGTCCGCATCACCAGTCAAAGGCGCATTCTCGTCAACATCATGCAGGAGTCTCCGCGCCACCTCGACGCGGCTAAATTGCTCCATCTGGCGCAAAAGCAGGACCCAAATATCGATCGCGCCACGGTGTATCGCACCATCGCGTTATTGAAGCGGCATGGGTTGATCGATGAGCTTGACCTCATGCACCTTGAAGGCGAAAAACACTATTACGAAGCAAAGACTAATCGCGATCATTGCCACATGGCTTGCTTCCGCTGCGGAGCCATTATGGAATACGCCGGCCCGGCTTTCGAAAAGTTGAAAGAAGATATGGCGAAGCAGACGGAATTCCTGATCCGGGTCGCGCGGCTCGAAGTTGGCGGGGTCTGCAAGAATTGCCGGAAAGCGGCGCCCTAGAACCTCATCTTCCGGCGGGGAGTTTGGCCTGAAATCGTTCCCGCGGCCTTTCGATCCCGCTTTACCTTACCTCAGACTTATAGCGAACAAAAGGCGAAGCTGATACAATTCCAGCCGCTATGGTGCGGCGTCATCAACGTGACCAGCCTCCGACGTTGACCCGAGAAGAGCTAATGGCGCTTCAGCAGAAACTCGCGAATTCCGGCGTCCTCGAAATTGAGGCCTTCTATCGCAGCGCTCATCACAGGTGCACGCTGCAACCGGCATGGCTGCCTAGTCCGCAGAGCATTCAGGAACTGGTACAGGCGTGGAAGGTGTTGCGGAGACGGCGCAGATAAGAGTCGAGGGGTGCGACTTATCCATCGCACCCCTGTCGTATTTAGGCCCCAGCAAGCTCGAAGCGGTCAAGGTTCATCACCTTGTTCCACGCCTTCGCGAAGTCTTTCACGAACTTCTCTTTCGAGTCACTCTGTCCGTAGACTTCCGCGATGGCTCGAAGTTGTGAGTTCGAACCGAACAGAAGGTCCACGCGCGTGGCGGTCCACTTGAGTTCGCCCGTTTTCCGGTCATGTCCTTCGTAGACGGTTCCAGAACCGTTGGAATTCGTCGACGGCTGCCACTGCGTGTTCATGTCGAGCAGGTTGACGAAGAAATCATTCGTCAGCGTCTCGGGCCTTTTGGTAAAGACACCGTGCTTCGACTGGCCGAAATTCGTGTTCAATGCGCGCAGGCCGCCGATGAGCACCGTCATCTCGGGAGTCGTCAGCGTCAGCAACTGCGCACGGTCGAGCAACAGTTCTTCCGGCGTTCTTTGCTCTCCCTTGCGGCGGTAATTGCGGAACGCGTCAGCCGCCGGTTCGAGCACAGCGAACGAGTGCGCATCGGTCCATTCCTGCGAAGCATCCGTGCGGCCCGGAGTGAACGGAATCTTCACCTCGTGCCCAGCTTTCTTGGCAGCCGCCTCAATAGCGGCGTTCCCGCCGAGGACAATCAGATCAGCAAGAGAGACCTTCTTGCCCTTACTTCCATTCGTCTGCGAAGTATTGAATTGCTTTTGAATCGCCTCGAGCTTCTGCAGCACCTTTGCGAGCACGGCTGGTTGATTCACCTCCCAATCTTTCTGCGGCGCCAGGCGAATCCGTGCTCCGTTCGCGCCACCTCGCTTATCGGATCCACGGAACGTTGACGCCGACGCCCAGGCGGTTGCAGCCAGTTCGGAAACCGACAGCCCGGACGCGAGAATCTTCGCCTTGAGAGCATCTGCGTCTTTCTCGTTGATTAACGTGTGATCGACCGCAGGCACCGGGTCTTGCCACAGCAGAGGCTCCTTCGGAACCAGCGGCCCCAGATAGCGCGAGATCGGTCCCATGTCGCGGTGTGTCAGCTTGAACCAAGCTTTTGCGAAAGCATCGGCAAACTCCTGCGGATTCTCGTAGAAGCGCCGCGAAATCTTTTCGTAAGCAGGGTCGAAGCGCAGAGCGAGATCGGTAGTCAGCATCGACGGGGCGTGACGCTTCGATGGATTGTGAGCATCAGGTACCGTATTAGCGCCCCCGCCGTTCTTCGGCGTCCACTGATGCGCACCCGCCGGGCTCTTGGTCAGTTCCCAATCGTAGTTGAACAAATTCGAAAAAAAGTTATTGCTCCACTTCGTCGGCGTCTGGGTCCAGGTGACTTCCAAACCACTGCCAATCGCATCGCCGCCTTTGCCGGTGCCGAATTTATTTCGCCACCCCAGCCCTTGCTCCTCGACGTCGCAGCCCTCCGGTTCGGGGCCAACGTATTGCGTGGGGACCGCAGCACCGTGGGTTTTGCCGAAGGTGTGGCCGCCGGCAATGAGTGCCACTGTCTCCTCATCATTCATTGCCATGCGGGCGAATGTTTCCCGGATGTCCCGCGCCGCAGCAATCGCGTCCGGTTTTCCATTGGGCCCTTCCGGATTCACGTAGATCAAGCCCATCTGCACTGCGCCGAAATGGCCGGCCAACTCACGATCGCCACTGTAGCGCTCGTCCCCGAGCCACGTGCCTTCGGGACCCCAATTCAGCTCTTCCGGCTCCCAAACATCTTCGCGGCCGCCGCCAAAACCGAAAGTTTTGAAGCCCATCGACTCCAGGGCGACATTGCCCGCGAGAATCATGAGGTCCGCCCACGAGATCTTGCGGCCATATTTCTGTTTGATCGGCCACAGCAAGCGGCGCGCCTTGTCCAGGTTCACATTGTCTGGCCAGCTATTGAGCGGCGCGAAACGCTGTTGGCCCGCTCCCGCGCCGCCACGACCATCGCCGATGCGGTAAGTGCCCGCGCTATGCCACGCCATTCGAATGAACAGCGGCCCGTAGTGGCCAAAGTCGGCGGGCCACCACTCCTGCGAGTCGGTCATCAGCGCGTGAAGGTCTTTCACTACGGCGTTCAAATCGAGGCTCTTAAATTCTTCTGCATAGTTGAACTCGGTCCCCATGGGATCGGAAAGCTCCGAATGGTGGTTCAGCACATTCAGATTCATCTGATTCGGCCACCAATCCGCGTTCCTGCGGAATTTACTGGCGCCGTGCGCGACCGGGCACTTGGATTCAGTCGAATGAGTTTGTTCCGAAGTATTGGGAGCAGCGACGTCCGCTGCGGCGAGTTTGTTCTCCATGAAAATCTTCTTTCCAGTTGTCAACATCTGCGGGCAAGCGCTGGGAGTACACGGGTAGGCGTTCCCGTTCGGATGAGCCAACTTCTTTTAGTGGTGGATTAGCTTTGTCTAGTTTAGAAGACGGTCTGTGATAAGTAAAATCGATTGTTCCTAACGTTGCGATTGGCAATGCCTATGAATCTTGTGTAATGTCTTTAGTTGTGAACCTGCGAGACCTCGATTACTTCCTGGCGTTAGCCGAACAGCGGCACTTTGGCCATGCCGCCAGCTCGTGCCATGTGAGCCAGCCTACTTTGAGCGCTCAGGTGCGAAAGCTGGAGCAGGAGCTTGGAGTAGCGCTCTTTGAACGCTCCAACAAACACGTCGCACTCACTCCCATCGGCGAAAGCGCACTTCGCCACGCCAAAGATGCACTCGAGGCGGTGGAACAGCTTCGCACCGTCGCTGCAAAATCGAAAGACCAGCTCGCCGGGCCTCTTAAATTAGGAGTAATTCCTACTCTTGCACCTTATCTGATGCCATTTGTTCTCAGGGAACTGCGAACTTCGGCTCCTAACATGCGAATCGATCTCTGGGAGGACCAAACCAAATCCCTGCTTGAGCTCGTCATCAAGAGAGAACTTGATGCGGCGCTGATTGCAACCGAAGTCGCGGAAGGGCAGCTCACGTCTCTATCACTTTTTATGGAGCCATTTCTGGCGGCGCTTCCCCGAACGCACCGGCTTGCGAAACGAAGAACGATTGATGAAAAAGATTTAGCAAAAGACGTGCTGGTGCTCTCGGAAGGTCATTGCCTCGGTGACCAGACGCTGATGGCGTGCGGCCGGCAGGCGCTCGAGAAGCAGCCTCTTCAAGCCGCCAGCCTCGGCACCTTGATCCAACTCGTCGCTGAAGGGTACGGCACCACCCTGGTCCCGCAACTCGCGGCATCGTCAGTGACCGACTCGCGCATTGTTTTACGCAGATTGGCCCGAGGCTCTTCTCGGACCATCAGACTCGTATCGCGATCGACGTTTACTCGGCCACAGGCTCTCAAAGCTCTGGAGAAGGTGATTCGAAAAATTAAGCAGCGCCGTTCAAGTGCAGCTCAGTGATTGGCTCTCTCGGCTCCTGCGTCGCCCCCAGGTTTTTGCTAACCTGAAACCTGCTCTGGCTAGAGAGGTGACTATGTCAGGAGGGTGCCGTTTGGTTCTGCTGGTTTTTATTTCTTTTCTTTTCGTGGCCGCAGTCTTCGCTGCGGACTCGGTTGAAGCTCCTTCCAGTTCTGGCCCGCCGCGTGCCGAGCAGAGACCCGTGCGTGAAGTTCTGCACGGCCACACCATTACCGATCCATATCGCTGGCTTGAGAACGCGAAGAGCGCAGAGACACAGAAATGGGTTGCCGAAGAACTCGCGTATACCCGCAGCATCCTCGATCCGCTGCCAGGTCGAAAGGAGATCAATGACCGCCTGACTCAGCTGCTTTCGATCGGCACGATTTCGGCCCCGCAGATTGGCGGCAAATTTTACTTCTATACGAAACGCGAGGGGACCCAGAACCAGCCTGTGTTGTATGTGCGCGAGGGACTTCAGGGTAAAGACCGCACGCTCGTAGATGTGAACGCGCTCGCCCCGGATGGCACGATTGCTCTCGACTGGTGGCAACCCTCGGATGATGGTAAATACGTTGCATATGGCACTTCGCCCAGCGGTTCAGAACTCAGCACTCTGCGCGTAATTGAAAGCGGGACAGGCAAACTTCTTGCCGATTCGATCGACCGTACTCGTGCCGCCAGCCTGGTTTGGAAGCTCGACGATTCCGGCTTCTATTACACGCGTTATCCGAAAAAAGGCGAAGTCGCTGCCGGGCAGGAAAATTACAACCGCCATGTCTTTTATCACGCGCTCGGATCTGATGCCGCGAAAGATCCCTTGATTTTCGGCGAAGGCCGCGATGCGCAGGACTGGCCCGGCGTAGATCTGTCAAACGATGGCCGCTGGTTGATCATTACCGTCGAAGAGGGTTTTACAAAAACTGAACTTTACTTGCAGGACCTGAAAGCCGGCACGGCCCCGGTTCGCATCACTGACGGGAAAGATTTCTTGTACGGAGCGCAGATCGTCAATGGAACGATTTTCATCACAACCAATGAAGACGCGCCCCGTTATCGCGCATTCTCAGCCAATGCTTCTGCGCCGGAACGGCCGAATTGGAAGGAAATCATTCCCCAAACCGATGCCGTACTCGATGGCACCTCCGTAGTGAATGGAATGCTGTTGGCACAATATGAGAAGAACGCCACATCGCAATTGAAATTGTTCGACACCGAGGGCAAGCCGCTCGGTGATGTCGAGCTGCCCGCAATCGGCAGCGTGGTTGGAACCGGAGGCAAATGGGACCGCAAGGAAGTCTTCTTCGCATTTCAGTCGTTCACGATTCCAAGCTCGATTTATCAAATCAACCTGTCCGACCGCAGCACAACGATGTGGAGCAAAGTCGACTCACCAGGAATCGATCCTTCTCGCTATGAGGTGAAGCAGGTCTGGTTTAATTCCAAAGACGGCACGCGCGTGCCGATGTTTGTCTTTCACAAGAAAGGGCTGCAGCTTAACGGCAAAAATCCTACGCTGCTGACTGGATACGGCGGCTTCAATCTGAGCATCACTCCAAATTTTCAAGGCGACCGTTATTTGTGGCTCGAGCACGGCGGCGTTTTTGCGGTTGCGAACCTTCGCGGCGGCTCTGAGTTTGGCGAAGACTGGCACCGCGCCGGAATGCTGGATAAGAAGCAAAACGTCTTTGACGATTTCATTGCTGCCGCCGAGTATCTCATCGCGGAGAAATACACCGACAAAGACCACTTGGCAATCCGCGGCGGATCGAACGGAGGGCTGCTGATGGGCGCTGCTCTAACCCAACGGCCTGATCTGTTTCGCGCCGTCGTCTGCCAGGTCCCTTTGCTTGACATGCTGCGCTATCAGAATTTCGAAATTGCGAAACTGTGGATTCCGGAGTACGGATCGGCGGACGATCCCAAGCAGTTCGACTGGCTCTACGCTTATTCGCCATATCACCACGTCAAGGCAGGCGAGGAGTATCCGGCCATTCTGTTTATGACTGCTGACAGCGATACCCGCGTCGATCCCATGCACGCAAAAAAGATGGCCGCGCTCATGCAGACCGAAGCGGCAAACGGCCGCAGCCGCGAGCGGCCAATTCTGCTACGCATCGATACCAAAGCCGGCCACGGAGCAGGAAAACCCATTGCCAAGCAGGTCGAAGACTTGACCGACATCTATTCCTTTTTGTTCTGGCAAGTGGGGACGAAATAAATTCTTGCATGCCCGAACTTCCCGAAGTCGAAACCATTGCGCGCGGACTGAACAATCGCATCACCGGCGATGTCATCGAGTCCGTGTGGCTGGGCTCCAAACCCGAGCCGCTGAAGTCTCCTGCAGAAGAGATCGCCGCTGCACTTGAATCGAAAATGATTTCTTCAGTTCGCCGCGTTGGAAAGCACATCGTCTTTGATCTTCGGCCTGCAAAAAATGGGGAGCGGCGCGAGAGGCAAACTCAGTGGATTGTGCATCTCGGTATGACAGGGAGCCTGCGAGTTTCCCCACCTGAATCGGAAATCGAGAAACACACCCACGCAATTTTGAAATTGGCCTCAGGTCGTGAATTGCGATTTGTCGATCCTCGCCGCTTCGGCCGCCTGAGCGTAATCGAACAATTCCAGGCTCCCGGTTCCGAACCACTCGATATTCAGTTCGAAGAGTTCGCGGCGTTATTCCGCAGGCGCAAGACTCCGATCAAAAGCGCTTTGCTGAACCAAAAACTGCTCAGCGGGGTCGGCAATATCTATGCCGACGAAGCGCTGTTCCGCGCCAAAATCAGACCTCGCCGGCGCGCATCTTCATTGACGCGGGATGATTTGCGGCGCTTATATGCAGCTCTAAAAAAAGTCTTGCAGGAAGCGATCTGCGCCGGCGGATCAAGCATTTCGGATTACGTCGATGCCGACGGTCGAGAAGGCTATTTCCAATTCAAGCACAGGGTCTACGGGCGAGAAGATAAGCCATGCCTGGTTTGCAAAATGCCAATTAAGCGGATCGTCATCGCGGGCCGCAGCAGCCATTATTGCCCGAAATGCCAGAAGTGATGCCACCGCTCCAATTTCCGACATCGTGAAATCGACACTCGTCTGGTCATAATAAAGATAGTCGGACGTCCGACTGGCGGAATCCAATGAACACAGTCGACTTCCCGTTCGAGGTGACCACGCATGCAGTTCAAGCCGTTTCTGCTCGATGCCTGGCTCGATCAATACGAACATAAAACTGAATTTAACCTCGCTGCGAGTACCGGGCCGACCTGGACAGTAAATGAAGTCCTCGGTCTCGCCGATGACGACGCGCGCTATCGCTTCCTCAATCACAAGCTGGTGTACAGCCGGCCCGCCGGGGCCGACAGTCTGCGGCACGCGATTGCCGAGATGCAAGGCGTTCCGGTCGAGACGGTGCAAGTCACAACTGGCGCGTCCGAAGCCCTTGTCGCCTTAATGTGGCTAGCGGCCGAGCCCGGCGCGAACGTCATTATTCCGCAGCCGGGATTCACCACATTTTCCGCGCTTCCGGAGTCTCTCGGCCTGGAAATTCGTTATTATCACTTGCGCCGCGAGAACGGCTTCCGTCTCGACCCTGACGAGATTAAGCGGCTTGCCGATTCAAACACCAAGCTCATTCTGGTAAATAATCCGCACAACCCTACCGGCGCGACCGTCACAGACCAAGAGATGGAGGCCCTGCATGATTTTGCCGCCGGGCGAGGTATTCAGTTCGTGAGTGACGAGGTGTACCACCCCATTTATCATGGCGAACCGACGAAATCGGCGGCTCGTTTTCCGCACGCAACCGTGATCTCCGATTTATCGAAAGCATTTTCCATTGCTGGTGTGCGCACTGGATGGATGATCGAGCATGATGCCCGTCGTCTGCAGCAATACTGGACAGCGCGCGCCTACTTCTCAATTACGAATACGACCACGGGAGAAATTCTTTCGGAAATCGCAATTCGTAATCGTGATGTAGTACTCGGCAGAGCTCAAGAAACTGCTACTCGAAATCTAAAGGTTCTCGATCGTTTCATGGCAGATCACCACGACGTGATCGCCTGGATTTCACCGCAAGGTGGAATGACCGCATTCCCATGGCTAGTCGCCGCAGAGAACGATCGCACATTTTGCCAAGCTGCGGCTGAGCGCGGGGTTCTGCTCGCTCCTGGCGATTGCTTCGATGCTCCCTCCCATTTCCGCCTTGGCTTCGCCGCTGTCGGAGACAATTTCCCCGAAGCGCTCGAGCGATTCGGAGCATTTGTAAAAAGCTGGTCGGTAAAAATGGTCACCGCATAGTGACAAATTGGCCGGGAAGAAGGAACTCCGTTTTATTCAGGAGGCTCTGCTCGCCGCCGGGGCCTCATGGGACTCTCCCGGTTCCCTGGTCCATCACATAAACCCTGCCCGGCCCCGCGGCTTGAATGTTGTTCTTCTCGAAGCACTCCTTAATTCTTCGGCGCAGTTCGCGGCTCACCGGGTATTGCTTATTTGGCCGTGTCTTGATCAGCATCAGGTACTCCGCTTCGCCACTTCCAACCCGGTCGATTCCCGGCACCTGAATGTCGCTCACGATGTCGCCTTCGTACGCAGGATCGTGCCGCACCTCCTCGCCGACTTCGTGCAGCAGCTTGATGATCTTTTCGCTCGGCTCGCTATAGGCAACCGTCACCCGAAGTGGTAATTGCGCCCAATCTCGCGTAGTGTTCGAGACGATCTGCACCGCGCTGTTCGGCACCAGGTGAAGTGTTCCATCCTCATCGCGCAGCACGGTCATTCTCAAGCTCATTCTTTCGACCGTCCCCTTCACCCCTGCTATGCGAACTGTATCGCCGATGTCGTATTGGTTCTCAAACAAAATGAAAAAGCCATTGATGAAGTCATGTACAAGCGTCTGCGCGCCGAAGCCAATCGCCAGACCAGCAATGCCGGCGCTGGCCAGCATGGGACCAAGGTTTATGTTAAAAACCGACAGCACCATCAGGGCCGCGACGAAAATAATGACAAATACCCCCACGCTCGTGAGGACCGTCGCTACCGTCCTGACCTGCTGGACGCGTATACCCTCGGGAAGCTTCTGTACGTGAAGATCGGCACTCTTCCGCGCAAAAGCGCGAAGCATGCGCGTGAGGACATACGCTCCAATAATGATGAATACAATTTTCGGCACGCCGTGGCGCAGGAAGTTCACCGTATCGTCGCGCCAGTCACGGAGCAATACCGGGAGGTTCCCTTCTGTGTGCAGCCCCGCGTTTTGCAGGAAACCTAGAACTGTCATTCAGCGGTCGATTATAGCAACGCGAAAAACGCCCTTTTCGCACGCCGACTTATAATTTAGGCAACCGTTTGCCAGGTGAGGTCCACCGTGTCCAAAATTATGATCTGCATGTTGTTTTTGTTTCTGGTCGTTCCGGGGTTGCCTTCGCAGCAGATGCCGCTCCCACCCGCCGTCGCGAACCCGCACGCCGATGAGCCGACCCCTACTTTGCCGCCCGACGCGCAGAGGAACATGCAGAAAAAAGCCAACGAGCAAAGGCAAGCGGAGCTCAAGCGCGACACCGACCGTCTTTTGAAACTTTCGACAGAATTGAAGGAATATGTGGACAAGAGCAACGAGAACGTCCTCTCGCTTGACGTAATCAAGAAGGCGGAGGAGATCGAAAAGCTAGCGCACAGTGTCAGAACAAAAATGCGCGGAGAAAACTAAACGCGACCACTAGTCACTGACCACTAACCACTAACCACTGACCAGTGACCACTAACCACTAACCACTAACCACTGACCACTAGTCACTCTCTTTTTAATCCGCCGCCGCGGTCACCTCTTGACGGCGTGCCTCCACTCCAATCCTCATTCCATAGAACGAACGGTAGACAAAGTAGAACGAGATCAAAAAGAAAATCAGCGCTAGGACGCGTGTGAGGGTGGTGCTCTTAGTCGCGAGTTCTACCGCGAGTTCAACTGCTAGCAGCCCGAATAGTGTTGTGAACTTAATGATCGGGTTCATGGCCACCGAAGAAGTATCTTTGAACGGGTCTCCTACAGTATCTCCAACCACCGTTGCATCGTGAAGGGCCGTTCCCTTTTGCTTCAACTCGACCTCCACGATCTTCTTCGCGTTGTCCCAGGCGCCACCCGCATTGGCCATGAAGATTGCCTGGTAGAGTCCGAAGATGGCGATCGAAATTAAATAACCAATGAAAAAGAAAGGCTCAACGAATGCATAGGCCAGCGTGGCGAAGAACACCCCAAGAAAAATGTTGAGCATGCCTTTCTGCGCGTACTGAGTACAAATCTGCACAACTTTCTTACTGTCCGCAACCGATGCTTTCTCCACCCCTTCGAGCCGTATGTTCGCTTTGATGAATTCAACAGCACGATACGCGCCAGTAGTTACGGCTTGCGTCGACGATCCTGTGAACCAATAAATCGTGGCGCCACCGGTGATCAGTCCGAGCACAAACGGCGCGTGCAGCAGGGACAACTTATCCACGTTTGCCGTCAAGCCGTTCGTCAGCGCCATGATGATCGAAAAGATCATCGTTGTGGCGCCGACAACGGCCGTGCCAATGAGCACAGGCTTTGCCGTAGCCTTGAACGTATTTCCGGCGCCGTCGTTAGCTTCGAGCAAGTGCTTGGCGCGGTCGAAATTCACATCAATGTTGAATTCTCTTTTGATCTCGGCCGCGGGCACATTCTCAATCAATGAAAGCTCGTAAATCGACTGTGCGTTGTCCGTGACCGGGCCGTACGAATCGACTGCGATTGTGACCGGGCCCATGCCGAGGAAGCCGAATGCGACCAATCCAAACGCAAACACCGGCGCTGCAATCATGGTTGCCGCATCGGCAAGTCCCATGGTGCTCACGTAATAGCCGATTGCCATGAGAATCATCATCGTCAAGCCCAGGTAGTATCCGGAAAAATTCCCGGCCACGAATCCTGACAAGATTCCGAGAGAAGCGCCGCCTTCCTGCGCCGATATAACGACTTCTTTGGTATGACGGGATTCGACCGAGGTAAATGCTTTGACTAGTTCTGGAATTACCGCGCCCGCGAGTGTTCCGCAGGAGATGATGGTCGAGAGCTTCCACCACTGCGAAGTGTCGCTGCCGAGAAGCGGGATCATCAAGTACGAAATCAAATACGTGAGGCCGATTGAGACCAGCGAAGTGATCCAGACCAGAGAAGTCAGCGGCGTCTCGAAGTTCATCTCGTTCGAATTTGCATAACGCGATTTCGCAATCGCGCTGTTCAAGAAGTACGCCACCGCCGCCGAAATCAACATCATGATGCGCATGACGAAGATCCACACCAGCAATTGAACTTGTACCGTCGGGCTCTTCACGCCAAGCAGAATGAATGTAATCAGCGCAACGCCCGTCACGCCGTAGGTTTCAAATCCGTCTGCCGATGGTCCGACTGAGTCTCCCGCGTTGTCGCCCGTGCAGTCCGCAATCACGCCCGGATTCCGCGCGTCGTCTTCTTTGATCTTGAAGACGATCTTCATCAGGTCAGAGCCGATGTCTGCGATCTTGGTGAATATTCCGCCGGCAATACGTAACGCCGCTGCGCCCAGAGATTCGCCAATTGCAAACCCGATAAAGCATTGCCCCGCGTAATCGCCCGGAATGAACAGAAGAATGATCAGCATCATGAGCAGTTCGACGCTGATCAGCATCATGCCAATGCTCATGCCAGCCGAAAGCGGAATGCGGTAAATGGGATATGGTTTCCCACCCAGGCTGGCGAACGCAGTCCGCGAATTCGCGAAAGTATTTACGCGAATGCCAAACCACGCCACGCCATAGCTGCCTATGATTCCGATCACGCTGAACGCAAGAATGATCAGCACACGCGCGGCGTCATACTTGAGCAGCACTCCGAAATAAAGCAGGATGATGACCGCAATAAACGCCCACAGAAGAAGAAGAAACTTGCCCTGAGTCACGAGATAGGTCTTGCAGGTTTCGTAGATGAGCTCCGACATTTCGCGCATGGCGCGATGTACCGGCAGGTTCTTGAGCCTCGAATAGATCACCAGCCCGAAGCACAGACCGAAAATGCAGAACAGGATTCCGATCATCAGCAGGTTGTGCCCATCCATGCCAAGGAACGAAACGCTCGAAAGGTCCGGCAGTTTCAGATTGGCCTCGCCGCTCGCCTGCTCGGGTTGCGCCATCGCTGCCGAAGCGCTCAGTGCGAGAAGGAAAGTTAGGGTCGCCGCTGATTTCACAAACTTGCACGATTTCGACGCAATCCGGTGCAAACCATTGCGCATGGGAATCCTCCTGTATGACATAACATGATGACTACGGGTTCCGGCCTAATCTCCGCCGCTGATTTTCTCGCGCTGCGCTTTGCCGGCAGAGCGCGAAGTGCCGCCCTCCGAACGCGCTTCCACCATAATTGAGGGAGTCCTGATTTGGCCGCGTCGGACGTTTGATGCGTTTTGCTGGTAAGGTGAGAGCCAGAAGCTCCCTCAGCAGGCACGCACAAGACTAGCTTTTATAGCATTCTGCCGGGAATGCGTCAATCCGATGCGGCTAATCGATTTTGCTGCACGTGAATCCGCTTGGCCCGGTCTAATCCCGCAGGTTATCATTCAAAGTACACCTCTGCCCGGTTAATCCCTGAATATTCATTATCAGCAGCACTGCGGGCGCGTGTGCGAATTTCGGGCGATCGCCGCCCGTGCGAAAGTTAGGGCCGCTTTGACCAAAACCAAAACCGCAGTTGTAATCGGCGCCCAATGGGGCGATGAAGGCAAAGGCAAAATCGTCGATGTGCTCTCAGAGAAATTCTCTGTTGTGGCACGCTACGCTGGCGGTCACAACGCCGGGCACACCGTCATTATCAACGGCAAACGTTTCGTCCTCCAGCTTGTCCCCTGCGGTGTTTTAAGGCCGGGGTGCCTCAGTGTTATCGGCAACGGCGTCGTGCTCGACCCAATCGCTTTCCTGAAAGAAGTCTCTGCTTTGAGAGAAGCCGGCGTGCAAGTCGACGGCAACCTCTTCGTGAGCAACCGCGCGCATGTAATTCTTCCTTATCACCGCATGATGGAGCTGGCGTCTGAGAATGCGCCAGGTCGTGTGAAGATCGGCACCACTTCACGCGGCATCGGACCTGCATACGAAGATAAAGCCGGGCGGCGCGGTTTGCGCGTCATCGACCTGCTCGATCTCAATCTATTGAAGAAGCATGTTGAGAACGCCTGCCGCGAAAAGAACATGATCGCGCATGCCCTCTTCAACTCGGAGCCGCTCGACGCCGACAGGATGTACGAGGAGTACGCCGAGGTTTCGCGCAAAATCGCGCCCTTCGTTTGTGACACCGCGGTACTGTTGAATAAGTCGATCGCTGAAGGTCATTCCGTGATGTTCGAAGGTGCGCAAGGCACCATGCTCGACATCGACCACGGAACCTATCCATTTGTAACTTCTTCGAGCGCAACTTCCGGCGGCGCAGTCATCGGGACCGGTGTTGCGCCCACGGCCATCGGTTCTGTCATCGGCGTGACAAAGGCATATTGCACGCGGGTTGGCGAAGGGCCATTTCCAACCGAGCTTTTCGATTCGACCGGCGATCTGATCCGCAAGCGTGGCAACGAATTCGGTGCGGTCACAGGACGTCCTCGCCGCTGCGGCTGGCTCGATCTTCCCCTGCTACGCTATTCGGGGATGATCAACGGTACCTCCTGGCTCGTCGTCACCAAACTCGATGTTCTCGACGAACTTGACGAAATTCCCATCTGCGTGGGATACAGAGTCGACGGCAAAAAGACCGAAGAGGTTCCTGCCGAAGCCAGCCACTGGGAAAGAATTGAATGCTTGTACAAGAAAATGCCGGGGTGGAAGTGTTCAACTCAGGGAATAAATGATTTCAAGAAGCTGCCGAAACCTGTCCGCGAATATTTGTCATTCGTCGAGAAAGAAACCGACGCCCGCATCGGAGTGGTCTCAACCGGCCCCGGCCGTGAGGAAACGCTCTTTGTGGATGATTTTGCCGATGAGTTAGATAAAATGTCGGCAACTCAGCGTACCGAGGCGAAATCTGGAACGCGATGAGAGGAGCAGGAAGAAAGCATGGTCGTGCTCGCAGTCACATGGGTCGCTAAAAACGGACGAGAAACTGAAGTGGCCGAGCTGTTTTCGAAACTTACCGCCGAGTCTCGCAAAGAGCCCGGTTGCGTGACTTATCAGGTCCACCGGCATCGCACCGAGCCCCGCCGCTTTTTCATCTACGAGCAGTACAAAGACGATGCGGCCCTTGAGGCCCACCGCGGAGCAGCGCACTTCCTGCAACACGCGAAGAAAGACTTGCCGAAGATCGCCGACCGCGTAGATGGACAGCTATACGAGCCGCTTGGCTGAGATGTCTTAGCTAAAGGAGCTAAGAGCTCGGATTCACTGCGTCAGTTCGTATCCCGCGAAGAAGAAACTTAGTTCGAACCGCGCCGTGTCTTCGGCGTCCGATCCGTGAATCGCATTGTGCTCAATGCTGGCCGCCCATCGCTTGCGAATGGTTCCTTCCTCAGCGTTGGCCGGGTTCGTTGCGCCCATCAATTTACGTAAATCGGCTATAGCATTTTCTTTTTCCAGCGCGAGAACCACGATGGGGCCGCTCGACATGAAATCGGTAAGAGAGCTGAAAAAGCCTTTGTTCGCGTGAACCGCATAGAACTGCTCGGCCTGGTGCTTTGAGATTTCAAGCATCTTCATCGCGAGTATGTGAAAGCCGTTTTTCTCGAACTGCTCGATGATGTCGCCAATCGCATTTCGGCGGACGGCGTCAGGTTTGATGATGGTGAATGTGCGTTGCAGTGTCTTCATAGATTTGTTTGTTTTTCTCTGCGTTCTTGGCGGCTTTTCTCGGCGATCTCTGCGGTTAAAGTCTTTATGGTCTAAATTACGCGGTGACTTTTGTTCCCATAGCCGCCGCTACCGTCTCCCCAATCTCAGCCGGCGACTTGCACACGCGAATCCCCGCCGCTTCCATGGCTTTGATTTTTTCCGAAGCCGTGCCGTGACCGCCGGAAATAATCGCTCCGGCGTGGCCCATGCGCCGTCCTGGGGGAGCCGTTTGCCCGGCAATAAAACCCACCACTGGTTTCTTCATGCGCGATTTCACAAACTCTGCCGCGGTCTCTTCCGCGTTGCCGCCGATCTCGCCGATCATGATGACAGCCTCAGTTTCCGGATCGCGGTTGAACAAGTCTAGGGCGTCAACAAAATTGGTCCCGATAATTGGGTCCCCACCGATCCCGATCGCGGTCGACTGCCCGATGCCGCGCGTCGTGAGCTGGTATACCGCCTCGTAGGTCAGCGTTCCCGAGCGCGAGACAATCCCGACATTGCCCTCTTTGTGAATTCGCGCAGGCATAATTCCGATCTTGCACTTGCCGGGTGAAATGATTCCCGGGCAATTGGGACCGATCAGCCGCGCGCGGCGATTCTGCAAGAACTCCCATGCGCGCACCATATCGACCACCGGAATTCCCTCGGTGATGCAGATCACCAATTCAATCTCGGCGTCTGCCGCTTCCATGATCGCGTCGGCGGCAAACGGTGGCGGGACGAAGATAACTGACGTATCGGCCCCGGTCTTATCGACGGCTTCTTGTACCGTGTTGAACACCGGCCAGCCTTCATGCGTAGTGCCGCCCTTGCCAGGCGTGACTCCGCCGACAATCTTGGTTCCGTACTCCGCACACGCTTTCGCGTGAAAAGTCCCCTCGCGCCCGGTCAGTCCCTGGACGATTACGCGCGTCGATTTGTTTACGAGAATGCTCATTCCTTTTGTCGAAAGCTATTGTCATTCCGAACCGGCTTTAGCCGGTGAGGAATCTGCTTTTTCTACCTGACTCAAACTTCGCGCCGCCTCTGTGGCGTTCCTCTGTGAAACTCAGTGTTCTCTGTGGTTAAGCTTTTAAAAACCCCACCACAGAGCAAACTGAGCTTCAAAGAACTTCGCGCAGAGATTACACCGCCCTTGCTGCTGCAACCACCTTCTCTGCCGCGTCCTTCATGGTCTCCGCCACGATGAAATTCAATCCCGACTGCTGCAGAATCTCGCGCCCCTGCTCCACGTTCGTTCCTTCCAGGCGCAACACAACCGGAAGCTGAATCTGCGTCTTATTCGCTGCCTCGACCACTCCCCGAGCCAATGTGTCCACGCGAAGAATGCCGCCAAAAATATTGATCAGAACTGCTTTTACGTTCTTGTCGCTCAGCAGGATTTCGAACGCGTGCGTAACCTGCTCGGCATTAGCTCCGCCGCCCACGTCAAGAAAATTCGCAGGCATACCGCCGGCGTACTTGATAATGTCCATGGTCGCCATCGCCAGTCCGGCGCCATTCACCATGCAGCCAACATTTCCGTCGAGCTTGATGTAGTTCAGGCTATACTTTGACGCTTCTACTTCCAGCGGATCCTCCTCGGTGACGTCGCGCAGCTCCTTCAGCTCCGGATGCCGGAAGAGACCGTTGTCGTCGAAATTCATCTTCGCGTCGAGCGCGAACAGCCGACCGTCAGTGCAGGTGATGAATGGATTGATCTCCATCAACGAGGAATCCGTTTCCTCGAAAGCTTCGTACAGCTTAGTCATGAACTCTACAGCCTGATTGATCCGCTGCGCATTCAACCCGAGTGCGAAGGCCAGTTTGCGCGCTTGAAATGCTTCAAGGCCCAGGCCCGGCGTGATGTATTCCTTCAAAATCGCGTTTGGATTCTCTTCCGCGACCTGCTCAATTTCCATTCCCCCTGCGGCGGAAGCCATAAACACCGGCTTTGCCTCGGCGCGATCAATCACAATCCCCAGATAAAGTTCTCTTTCGATTGGCAGAGTCTCTTCGATCAGCACCCGTTTGACGACGCGTCCCTCCGGCCCGGTTTGATGGGTCACCAGCGTCATGCCCAGCATCTTCGAAGCGAGATCAGCGGCTTCATCTACCGACTTCGCAATCTTTACGCCGCCACCTTTACCGCGACCGCCGGCATGAATCTGCGCTTTTACTACCACTCCACTCGCGCCAGAATCGAATAAGCGCTTCGCGGCGGTCAGCGCCTCATCGCGGTTCGCCGCCGTTTCGCCACGCGGTACGGCGACACCATACTTCTTCAGAATTGCCTTGGCTTGATACTCGTGAATTTTCATGCAGCTTCCCGAAGCAGGCGGGGCGCTTGCGGCAAAAACCTGCAGGCAGCAAACTTATGATTCTATAGAACGAAGCAGAATCGGTAAAGCGCAACCCTGGGGTTTCCTTCGCGTTACGAAATGACACAAAGGAAGACAAGGCAAGTGATGGGCCCAGAGCTATGCAATACTTTCTGCATATGTTCAGAAACTTACCATGGCGTGCGGCGATCTCTTTCGTAGTCCTGTTAGCGTGCACCGGCCTCAATCAAATTCAAGCTTCAGAAACGCCTTCTCCCTCTCATCCCGAAAAAATCATTATCGACACCGACATCGGCGATGACATAGACGACGCATTCGCCGTCGCTCTCGCCCTGCGCAGCCCCGAAGTGCAAATCCTTGGAATCACCACAACCTTCGGCGACACCGAAATCCGCGCCAAACTGCTCGACCGCTTGCTCGGAGAAGCCGGACGATCGGACATCCCGGTCGCAATTGGAACGCCCAATCCAAAAATTCAGACCAGTCTTAGCCAACGCCGCTACGCTGAGGGCGGACACTTCGCGCGGCCGTCGCATCCCCAGGCAGTCGATTTCATCCTCGACCAAATCCGCCAGCATCCAGGTGAGATCACTCTCGTTGCCATCGGCCCGCAAGTGAACCTTGGCGCTCTGATCGACAAGGACCCGCAGGCTTTCCGCAAACTTCGTCGCGTCGTGCTGATGGGAGGGTCGATCTACAAAGGCTACGGCGACTGGGGCTATTTTCCTCCGCGTGGGCCGGAGCCGGAATGGAACATCAAGAATGATCCCGCGTCCGCGCGAAAAGTTCTTGCTTCCGGAGTACCGGTCTTCATGATGCCGCTCGATTCAACTCAACTCAAAATGGACGAAATCAAACGCGCAATTTTGTTCCAGGCCGGAACACCCATCACCGACGCCTTGACGCTTCTCTATCACGAATGGGGACAGGAAACGCCCACGCTTTTCGATCCGATGACAATCGCATTCATCGATGACCCGAAACTCTGCCCAGTCAAGCCAATGCACATCGTCGTAGACGACAACGGAATGACCCGCCCAACCGAAGGTCCGCCGAATGCGCAAGTGTGTCTTGAGTCCAGTTCAGAGGCGTTCTTCAGGTTTTACATTCCGCGGGTGAGCGGAAAATAGTGTCGCTTCTCTGTGGCGTTCCTCTGTGTAACTCGGTGTCCTCTGTGGTTAAAGATTTTTAAAAGCTCTACCACAGAGCACACCAGAGAGCACAGAGAAGATGCATCACAGAGGGTCCGCAGTCATCATTTCGGCAGAGCCGCACTACCCACAATCTTGAAAGATCCAGCAACTCCCGCTGGCTTTCCCAAACCTGCACGCCCAACCGGCTGCCCACCGCCGATCCAAATTTGTACGGTCCCCGCCGAAATCCGCCGTGTTCCACTCTCATCCACGTAGCTCAGATTTCGATTTGGAATCGTGATCTGCACCTTCTGGCTTTCGCCTGCGTTCAAATGCACCCGCTTGAACCCCGCCAGCGCGCGAATCGGCGCGCCTTTTACTCCCGGATGCATCAAATAAGCTTCGACAACTTCGTCACCTGCCATCGAGCCCGTATTTTTCACATTAACGCTGGCGACTAAATCATCTGAAGCACCGACTGAATTCTTCTCGAAGCTCAGGCCGCTGTACTCGAAGCTCGTGTAGCTCAACCCATACCCGAACGGATACAACGGCTCGCCCGCAAAGTACCGGTACGTGCGCCCTTTCATGTTGTAGTCATCAAACGCCGGTATCTGAGAGATCGACTTATAAAACGTTAGCGGCAATCTTCCTCCGGGCGAGAAGTCTCCCGCCAGGGCCTCAGCTACGGCGGTTCCGCCTTCTTCTCCGGGATACCACGCCTCAAGAATCGCCGGCACATGCTCGTCTGCCCAATTCACCGCCAGGGCACTCCCATTCATCAGCACGAGCACCACCGGTTTGCCACTCGCCACCAGGTCTTGTAGCAACTGCAATTGCGCTTTCGGCAAATCGAGGCTGGTGCGATCGCCGCCGGCAAAACCCTCCACGCTGATCGGCATCTCTTCGCCTTCCAGTTCACCCGCCAAACCAAGCACCGCGACAATCGCGTCGGCCTTCTGCACGGCCTCGGTGTAGTCCTTCTTCTCGCCGGGTTCGTGCCACACCAACTTTGCGAGTCCCGCGCTGCCTTCCTGCGAGCACTCGATCTTTACCGGATACGCATGTCCGGCTTCGAGATGTACGGTCTTCAACCGCGTCTTACTGGTGTCGCTGTACCACGATTGCCCGATCGCTTGATTGTCCAGAAAGAAATGAAATGCGTCCGTGCCGGTAAATCCAATTTCGTAATCACCGGTTGAAGGGACAGTCAGCGTTCCCGTCCAGCGCACGGAAAAATTCTCTTTCAATTCCGGCCCAGCGCCATCTTTCCACGTGAAATCGATTTTGGGATCGGTCCGCGTAATCACCGCGGAGCCCTGGAATTGCGTGCCATTGAAATACTCCGCGCTCAGTCCGGGCCGGCCCGAACTATCTTTCAGAAACTCCCCCGGCACCGGCTCGTAAGGAGCGCCAATCAGCGAAGAACCCTGCGCATAGATGACGTTGGCATCTCCAAAGCGCTTGCGAATCCCATCCAGAACCGTCACTGGATGTGATGGCGTTCCGTTGTAGTTCCCGAGCAGAGGATCAACACTGTCGGCATTCGGCCCAATCACAGCAATGCTTTTGTACTTCGTCCCGAGCGGCAGCAGATGGTCGGAATTTTTCAGCAAGACCAGCGTTTCCCGCGCCGCCGCGAGCGCAAGTTCACGGTGCGGTTCAGTGTCATTCTCCGAAATCGTGATCTTCGAATACGGCACGTCTTCCTGCGGATCGAACATCCCCAGCTTCATCCGTGCAGTAAAAAGCCGACGCACCGAACGATTCACGTCCTCTTCAGAAAGCAACCCTCCCTGCACGGCTTTCAGCAACGCGTCCTTCTCCACCCGCACGTTGTCCATTGGAATTCCGCAGATGATATCCATGCCGGATTTCACCGCGGCGGCGACGCCTTGCTCCATGGTGGCTGTGTAGTGATGCCCTTCCTGAATATCGCTGGCTGCTCCGCAATCCGAGACAACGTAGCCGCTGAAGTGCCAATCGTCGCGCAGGTGTTGCTCCAGAAGCAGTGGCTGCGCGCACGCCGGCTTTCCATCCACCGAGTTATACGCGCACATCACCGAACCAGCCCCCGCTGTCACCGTCGCACGAAATGCGGGCAGATACGTATCTTCAAGGTCGTGGTCTGACACCTTCACATCAACCGTATGCCGCGTCGGCTCCGGCCCGCTGTGTACCGCGAAGTGCTTCGGAGTCGCCAGTGCCTTCATGTATTTCGGATCGTCGCCTTGCAACCCGGTGACGTAAGCCGTTCCCATCTGTGCGGTCAGAAAGGGATCTTCGCCATAAGTCTCCTGCCCACGCCCCCAACGCGGATCACGAAAAATATTGATGTTCGGCGACCATACCGTCAGCCCGTGATACCAGTCGCTGTAGCCTTTTTCTTTCAACCGCTCCGAATATTTCGCGCGGAATTCCGTCGCAATCACGCCGGCTTCACGGTGCAGTAGATCAGGATCAAATGTCGCCGCCAAACCGATCGCCTGCGGGAACACCGTTGCATAACCTTCGCGCGCAGCGCCGTGCAATCCTTCGCTCCACCAGTTGTAGGCCGGAACACCCAGCCGCGGAATTGCCGCCGCCGTGTGTACCATTTGGGAGACCTTTTCCTCAAGCGTCATGCGCGAGACCAGATCGTTCACCCGCTGATCGGTCGGCAACGCTGGGTTGCGAAAAGCCGCGTTCGCAAGATCAGCGGGACTCTGCGAGGTCTTGCCCGACTGTTGCGCCTCCTGAGCGAAGCTGAAGGTCGTTAAAAGCGCTACAGCAAGGACGATTTTTCTCATGGACGGAGCGTCTCCTGAACTAAGTTGCACATGTGAACTAAAGTGCGTCCGGAACTCTGGGCAGCTAATTTAAATCAAAGTGATGAAAGAACGCCACGTATTTAGTGGCGATGTCATTTCGGACCCGCTTTAGCGATGAGGAGTCTGCTTTTCTGAAATGAACAGCAGATTCCTCACGACTAACGTTCTTCGGATGACATGAGCCATGGAGTCCCGGTTTTACAGCTTGGAAGCTTCTTGCTGAACCCGGCCCCATGCCCTTCGTACATGATGCTCTGTCGTGTTCGTTTGGCCTACGCAGAGGCGCAACGTAAACTTGCCGCCCAGCTTCGTATGCGTCAAATAAAGATCGCCACTGTGATTCAGCGCCTCCATCAACTTCTGGTTCGCTTCGTCGCCTGATTTCAGCCGAAAACAAACCAGGTTCAAAGGAACCGGCGCAGCCAATTCGAAGCGGTCGTCGTTCTTTACCCATTCCGCAAATTCTTGCGCCAGCCGCACGTGATCGCGAATATGAAACTGCAAGCCTTCAATCCCGTAATAGCGAAGGACGAACCACAACTTCAGCGAACGGAATCTGCGCCCGAGGGGAATCTGCCAGTCGCGATAATCGATGACCGCACCGGATTCTGTTGCTTTATTTCGCAAATATTCCGGCAGCACGCTCAGCGTCTGAATCAGCGCCTTGCGGTCGGCGACATAGAAACAATCACAATCGAAGTTGGTGAACATCCACTTGTGCGGATTGAAGCAATAGCTGTCGGCGAGAGCGACCCCATCGTGGATGTAACGAAACTCCGGGCACAGCGCGGCCGTACCGGACATCGCCGCATCTACGTGCAGCCAAATATTCTGCTCGCGGCACAGCTCGCCAATTTGCCGCACCGGATCAATTCCGTTCGATGATGTTGTTCCCACAGTGGCGCATGTGAAAAATGGCATCAGTCCCGACTTGCGGTCTTTCTCAATTGCAGTTGCCAGAGCTTCGGGCTTCATCGCAAAGCAATCGTCAACCTCTGTCAGCCGCAGGTTCTCACGTCCGACACCTGCAATCTGAATCGCTTTTTCAACCGAAGAATGTGCCTGCGCCGAGGTATATGCGACCAACTTCCCGCGACACCCTTCGCGGTTGGAATTGAAATTCGTCGCCCGCTCTCGCGCAGCAAGGATGGCGCAAAGTGTCGCGCTCGAAGCCGTGTCTTGAATCACTCCGCCACCGGTTTTGGTCGAAAGAAATTTCTCCGGCAAGCCAAGAGCCGGAACCAGCCAATCGAGGACCAATGTCTCCAGTTCCGTGCAGGCCGGACTGGTGGCCCAAAGCATTCCCTGAACATCAAGTCCCGAGGAAAGTAAATCACCGAGAATTGCCGGCCCGGACGCATTCGAGGGAAAGAATGCATAAAAATTCGGCGACTGCCAATGCGTTACTCCCGGCAGGATCTTATTTTCAACATCTTTGAGCAGTTCGGCGAACTCTTCCCCGCGCGCCGGAGCGCTGGCCGGAAGCGAATCCCGAATCTCCCCCGGCTTCACCTGCGAGAGCACTGGGAACGACTCGATTCGCGAGTAGTAATCCGCGATCCAATCGACGACCGCGTGACCGTTTCGCCGGAACTCCTCCGGCGACATGTGAAAGGACTTGTCTTTGTTTTTGGCGGATTCGGAGGGTTTGGAAGCCATGAAAAAGTCCTAGCAGGAAAGCCTGCCGAAATAAATATTTGTGTCGTATTCCATGCGCACAATTCCGTTCTGTTGACACGCTTCGAAAATTCGCCGCAGATCAGTGAGCATTCCAGCGCACGCCGGTTCCCCGCGCTGCGGCGCATACGAAGACGAAAGCAACCTGCCCTCAATCGCCGCATAGTCGAACTCTTGATGATTCGGCAACGTGCGCTTTTCGCACTTGTACTCCTGAAAGAATTCACCGCCTTCGATCGTCCGCCCGAGTCTCTGAACTTCACTGTAGTCAGTCCCATACTTCTCGACTAATTCCTCATATTTATCGCTGAACTTGCTCCCATGCATTTTTCGGTCATTCCAAATGAGCACCAGGTATCCGTTTGGCTTCAGAATGCGCTCGAATTCCGGCATCGCCTTGTCACGGTTGAACCAATGCGCTGCCTGAGCGGCAGTAATGAAGCCGACAGATCGATCAGCAAGAGTTGTGGCCTCGGCCGTGCCATTAACGCTGCAAAATTTCGGGTATTGCTCAAGAAATGCTTCGCTGGCGCGCCGCATATCGGGATTCGGCTCAATCCCCAAAACGCGATTGCCGTGCTCAAGCAACAGTTTCGTAAAGATACCGGTGCCTGAAGCGACGTCGGCGATCACAGACTCGCGCGTGAGTCCGCACTCACCTTCGAGAATTCCAATAACTTCCTTCGGATACGAGGGCCGGTAGCGAACGTAGTCAGTTACGCGGGAAGAGAAGCGCTGAGTGGAATCAATCTTCAGCATAACTTCATAGCTGCTTCTTAACCTGAATCCCCAGTTCCTTCAACTGCGCTTCACTCACCGGCGTCGGTGCATCCACCATCAAATCCACCGCCCGCGCCGTCTTTGGGAACGGAATCACTTCGCGCAGGCTCTCGGCCCCGGCGAGAATCATCACAATCCGGTCTAAGCCGAGAGCAATTCCGCCGTGCGGGGGCGTGCCGTACTGCAGAGCTTCCAGGAAAAATCCGAAACGCGCACGGGCTTCTTCGTCACTCATGCCAAGCGCCTGGAAAATTTTCTTTTGAATGTCCTGGCGATGAATACGAATGGAGCCTGACCCTAATTCCGTTCCATTCAGCACCACGTCATAGGCGAGCGCGCGAATTTCGCCCAACGGCGACTTCGGATCGTTCACCGAGTTGATGTTCGCATCCAGTTTGGCGAAATCTTCTTCATGCAAGGTAGTAAACGGATGGTGCGCCGGGTTCCAGCGCTTCTCGGTCTTGTCCCACTCAAACATGGGGAAGTCGGAAACCCACAGAAACCGAAAATCCTTATCCACATCTCCGGTTTTTTCGAAAGCCTTGTGCTTGGCCGCATATTTCTGCGCCAGATCAAGCCGCAGGAAACCGCATTTCTCGCAGAAATGCTGCACGCTCTGGTCCATAACAGCTGCATTCTCCGGACGGTTCGCCGCGCCCGCCATCAGCCACAAATCATCCGGCTCGATCCTGGCGAAGTTCAAAATTTTCCCTGAGAAGTTTGGGTAGTCCTTCGCGAACCGCTTCGGGTCGGTCATCAACTGCACAAACGTCTGCCCCTGAACGTGGTTATAAGCGCCATATGTCCCGATCGTGCGCCGTTCAGTCCCTGAAATATCGCCAGCCTTCGGAATGCGAATCGCCTGCAGCGGGAATTCTTTGCGCATGCGGAACTTCGTCGCGAGCTCATCCCACTCTTCAGCGGTCAGCGCCTCGCGCGCATCAACCATCGCCGGCAAGCGCATATCCGGTTTGTCATTGCCATAACGCCGAATCGCTTCGTCGTAGCTCATCCGCAGGAACGGCGTCTTGATCTCGTGTCCGGCCGCTTTGAACGCAGCAGTCAGAAAGCCCTCAACCACGTTCCACACCGTCTCGACCTGTGGATATGTCATTTCCAAATCGATCTGCGTAAACTCCGCCTGCCGGTCGGCACGAAAATCCTCGTCGCGGAAGCAGCGCACGATCTGGAAATATTTGTCGAATCCCGAAATCATCAGGATCTGTTTAAACATCTGCGGCGACTGCGGAAGCGCATAAAACGATCCTGGCTGCACGCGGCTCGGCACCAGATAGTCGCGCGCACCCTCGGGCGTAGACCGCGTCATGAACGGCGTTTCAATTTCAAAAAATCCCTGCGCCGAAAGATAGTCGCGAATCGCCTTCGATACCTTGTGCCGCATCTCGATGTTGAACTGCATCGCGTCGCGCCGCAGATCGACATACCGATACTTCAGGCGCATCTCTTCATTCGGCAGGACTGTCTCACTCGGCAAGAATGGCGGCTGCTTCGATTCATTCAGCAAGCGCAACTCATCGGCCACGAGCTCGACTTCGCCCGTCGGAATGTTCTTGTTCACCGTGTCAGCATCGCGCCGCTTCACCGTACCGACGACGGCGATCACATACTCGTTGCGCAGCAGATTTGCTTTGTCATGCATCGCCGGGTTCAATTCGCGGTTGCAGACGATCTGGGTCACGCCGGTGCGGTCGCGCAGGTCAATAAAGATGATGCTTCCGAGATCGCGCCGGCGGTTTACCCATCCCATCAGCACCGCCTTCTTGCCGGCGTCGGATATACGAAGAGCGCCGCACATGTGCGTGCGTTTTAAGTCACCTAAAAAGTCGAGCAAGTTTTGCCTTTCAGAGGAGCTATCGGCCATCAGCCATCAACCGTCAGCTCAACCTGAATACGCGTGCACGTGTACTGATTTCTGAAGGCTGATAGCCGAAGGCTGGATCGGTGGGCCGAATTCGAAATTATAAATGCGGTGACCGTAACTTGCCCGTGGGCCGCCACTGGCGTTGCCTCCCAAATTTGGCCAAATGAGTCCTCTCCTCCCCTATTAGAGACAACACGCAACCAATGTTCCGGAATCTCAGAGTCGTGGAATTGCGCGCCCGACAGGTGTCAATGGGAGTGTATTGCATGATTATCGCGCTGGGCCTGATGGGCACGATGTCGTGCTCAGGTTTTTCCAGCAACTCTGGTCATTCATCGAACACAGCTACGGGAAGCGGTACGAACAACGGCGGTTCGGGAGGCGGGAGCGCGGGCCAATCTCAATACCTGTACACGGCGAACAACGGCGCAGGAACGATTTCTGGTTTCAAGATCAACAGTGACGGCACCCTCACTGCCCTTACTAACTCGCCGTTCACGACCACCGTACCTGCGTCTAAACTTTCCATAGGAAACAATTCCTTGCTGGTCGGCGGCTGCAATCCGGATGGCAGCTGCGGCATTTCGCTTTACTCGATTGCGTCTCAGAGTGGCGCCCTCAACCTGTCGTCTTCCACGTCTACCTCGGGTGGCTTCTCGGTCGCAGTAGACCCATCCGCGAGTTCCGCGTATACCACTGGAGGAACGCAAGCCAACCCGAATGGCACAGTTGCAGGATTTTCAGCTGCGAATGGGCTCAGCCCACTCGCGGGTTCACCTTATCAGTTCAGCATTGGCGGCGGGAGTAATCCCGTTACCTCGGGGCCAATTCTCGTCGATCCTTCGGGCAAGTTCCTCTACATGGGTTCAATTACTCCGCAGAACGAGCACACGCCTGCCGGAAACTTCGGCATCGCTTTGCGCAACAGCGACGGTACGCTTAGCGGATTCTCCACCGTGAGCGGCTGCATCACGGCGGGTTCTGTGGCGATTGCATCGGAGCCGGGAAGCAGCCTGGTGTATGCCTCCTGTGTCGATGATTGGTCGGGAACCTATTGGATCGCATGCATGATCGTAGATGCGTCAAGCGGGAATCCTACCAGCGCAATCGGCTTCGTAAGTCCGGATCCGAGCGATCTCTTCCTGGGATTAGCAGCCGATCCCTCCGGTAAGTGGCTCGCTGTAACCGATGTGAACAACAATCTGGTTCACATCATGTCCATCAATCCCGCAACTGGTGCGCTCAGCGACTCGCCCGACCACGTTTTCCCGACAGGCACCGCGCCAAACGCAGCGGTCTTCGACCACAGCGGAAACTTTCTGTATGTCGCGAACGGCGGCTATGCGTTCTCCGGGGCCACAGGATCGAACAATGTCAGCGCCTACGCTTTCGACGCCGCAACAGGAATGCTAACGCCTATTGCCGGATCGCCGTATGCCGTCGGGCAATCTCCTACCGCGATCGCCGTTGATCAGCCGTAAGGCGGCAGGTCACACCGCTCACACCCTTTCCGCGGTGACCGTTTGTCCATTCCTGCTACCATTTAGGTTCACAAGATTGGAGCAGGTAAATGGTCGAAGGACTTTGGATTGTCCAGTACGAGGGGTCCCAAGGTAACGGTGGTGGTGTGGCAGTTTTTATGAAAGGTCGCATCCTCGGCGGGGATACGGGATTCGTATATACCGGGAACTATCGAGCCGAAGGCAAAAACCTATCAGGCCAGGTGAAAGTTTCCAATTTTCTTCCAGGAATCCCAAGCGTACTCGGGATTAGCGGTGACTTTGAATTGCGCATTGTCGTCGTCGTTGATGGTAATACTATGAAGGGTACAGGCAGCCTTGTAGGGAACGAAGGCTCAGGAGTCGCCCTTAAATTAACCAAGGTTTCGGATCTACCCGTCAGTTAGTTGCCTGGGTTTCTCGATGTCAGATTGTGGTCCGAGCGTCGCTTCGATTTTGGGGACCCTGATCGGCGCAAACTTCTCCTCAAAGACCCCAACGGGTATTCGCCGCTTCCCACCCAGCAACTCCAGTAATGCCCGTCGCAGAGCATGCTGTTCAAATTCGATGTTGCCGAGAAATTCTGGATAGTACGCCCCCTTTTTGAGATATACCTTATCGAAGTCATATCCAAGCGATTTACCCATCGCCGCGAGTAAAACGGCATTCAATTCAGTTGCTTTATCGGCAGCATTGGGCGTTTCTTTGTAATTTGAGTACAGGTCGTTCAATTCCTTCCACGCATCGCGCACGCCCTTCTCCTTAGGATTAGCAGCTGTAAATTCGACATCGATCAAATTTAACGCCTGAACATACTGCGGAGACAGCCTTGTAGCTCGGTTACTCATGAGGGTCTTAAATATCCATAATTTTCTCTTGCGCGTGTCGCGCCCCTCATCGAGCTTGCGTTGTACCCAAAGAGCCGCTATCGGGCCCACAATAATTGCCGCTATAGTAATCACTCCGAGAACGACCGCCGCAGTGTCCATCTATGCGAATGTTACAACGGAAAGCAATTTCAACAAAGATGGAAATCACCCTCTAGCCACGGCACTTTGCCTTCGCGCGAGAGCACGGCCGCACTCAATGCACAATCGTCACTCGGGCCACTACACCTCTCCCGTCCAGGAAAAAGCTGGTCGCGCCATCGACATCAGTTCGATACGTGATCACCCGAGCGTTCTGCAACCGCTGCAAGACCTCGGGACGTGGATGGTGATACACATTCCTCGCGCCCACCGAGATCACTGCGAAACGCGGATGTACGGCTGCAAGCAAACTGTCAGCGGTCGAGCTCGCGCTGCCATGGTGCGCGATTTTCAGCACGTCGGCGGAAGGCTCTTCGTTGGTAAGATATTTTTCCGTTGGTTTCTCTGCGTCGGCTTCGAGTAGCGCAGAGGTGTTTCCGTACGAGAGTTTCATGACGAGTGACTCATCATTTCTTCGCGACTCGGATTGCGCCGCATCGGAGGCCGGAGCGAGTATTCGTACGGATGTCCCTCCATACGAGAAAACGTCGCCCGCCTTGTAATAAATAACCAGGACGCCGAAATCGTGCGCTTCGGACAGCAACCGCTCTATCTCGGCGGACGGAATACCCAGCGGTAGCCACAGCTCGCGCGGTCGAAAATTCGAGATCACTGAAAACATTCCGCCCATGTGATCGGCATGGGCGTGGGTCAGTGCGACTGCATCAAGCCGCGAAATTCCTCTCGCCCACAGGTACGGCGAGACCACGTCTTCGCCGATGTCCAGCTGCGAATGGGTCCAAAACGGCATGCCTCCCGCGTCGACCAACACTTTGCGGCCATTAGGAGTGGCCACAAAAATCGAATCACCCTGGCCGACATCGATGGCACTCATTTCAAGGACATTCGCTCGAATGTCCTCGCGAGGAGGGACCAACCACAGCCATAGCGCACTCGCAGCGAGCATTGCCATGCCGGAAACAACAAGTGCTTTTCGTTCGCGCACAAGAATAGAGCAAACAAAAATCGCAGCTCCGCAAAACAGGACCACTCCAATGTTTGGCGCTGGAACGCGAATGTCTGCTAACCGTACTCCGCCGAGCCAATGAACACTTCCAGCAATTCCCTGCAGAGCAGCTCCGGCAATCACCCCGGGAACTTTCGCCAAATGCAAAGAGAAATAACTAAGACCGATCGCAAGCACCGCCGCCGGCATGAGCAACTCAAGAAACGGAATGACCAGCAAATTGGCCGGCATGGCAACCGATGTTGCTCGATGAAAGTAATAAGCCATCGGCAAGGCGAGCCCCAGCTGAAGGATTGCCGACATCACCATCAACTCGAAAACGCCGGCGCAAATCCGAAATCCGCCAAGCAGTGCAATTCGCGAAAAATATCCCGGAACAATCAACCCAATGCGGTTCAGGATGAGTCGCAAGTCCAGACGGAACTGGGCGACTTTCGGCGGCAGGGCGCGATCATATGCAATCGCGTTCAGGTTTCGCAGTCCCCGCGAATAAGGCTGGGTCGTGCGCTCGAGCAGCGGAACTCCTATGCCGGCAACAAGTGCGACGCACAGAAAGGTCATCTGAAAGCTGGCGCCGAAAAGTTGTTTGGGATCGGCGGCCAGCAAAATAAGCGCCGCCAGACCGAGCGCGTTCAGCATCGCGCGGTCACGATATAAAAGCCGCGTACACAAGTACACTGCGAACATCAGCGCCGCCCGCCAAACCGGTGAACCCTCCTTGGTCAGAACCGCGTACACGAGAATCACCGCGATTGCACAAGCACTCGCTGCAACATCGCCAAGCCCGAGGCGGCGCAAGCCCCAAAGCGTAAACAGCGCAAGGATACTCACGTTCATACCCGAGACCACGAGCACGTGATAGGTCCCGGAGCGCTGAAAGTCGACTCGCGTGGGCCGCTCGATGAACGTTTCTTCACCCAGAACGATGGCATCCATCAATCCGGCTGTTCGCTCGGGCCAGAGCGTATGGATTTTTGCGATGATGCTGCCATGAACGCGCGCGCGCCAGAACTCGAATCGGCTGCCCGAGAACCCTGATAGCAATTGGACCTTTGCGTATTTTGTAGAAGCCAGCGCGACGATGCCGCTGTCACGCAGATAGCCAGCGTAGTCGAACGCGCCGCGATTGCGATAGTTGCGGGGCGGAGTGAGTGTCGTGGGAAATCTAATCCGCTGCCCATAGCGGAACAGCGGCATGACTCGCGCGATACGATTGCCGTCGGTTTGATAAACGTTTAGGCGTACTCCCATCGTACTGCCGTGGGTTTCCACTCCTGAGCTGATCTGTTCGGTTTCAACATCTATCCGCTGCCGAAAAGATGTTGGGCTTTCTGCTTGGATATCTCCTTCCGAGATCACATGCGCGGTGACCATGGCTTCCTGATCGCCGAATGGTTGAAACGGCGTTGGCTGACCAGTCTCGCGGAGTTGGATCGACAGCGCGCCAGCCACCCACAGTGCTGCGAGAACCAGAAACCTGCTCTGCAACGTTCTCCTCTTGACCAGAGAGCCCGCCGCAGTAACAAAAACCATCGCCGCCAGCACCCACAAAGCCGGCGGCCTCCACATGTACTCACCCGTGCAGATTCCTGCGGAAAACGCGAGTGCTGCCCAGAACAGCGGCTGTCGTGCAGACCTCTGCTCGGCGCTGGCACGTACAGACCAACCGTGGATTGAGGGCTTTGCGGAGAAGCGGCGCTGAAGTCGCGCAGGCAGGAGTGCAGTTTTCGCTGTTGCCAAATTTAGAGCGGCAGTTCGTTAACGGGCGAGGTGAAATACGCTCTCGATGTGGAAGGTTTGCGGGAACAGATCAATCAAGTGCGCCTCAACCATCCGATACCCTGATCCGACCAGCATTCGTAAATCGCGGGCCAGCGTTGCTGGATCACACGAGACATAGGTCATCGAAGGCGAAGCCACCTTTGCCAGTCCGCGAACAACGTTTTCACCCAGCCCGCCGCGTGGGGGATCGACGACCACTAAGTCAGGTCGCATTCCAATTGCTGGTTCCAAATATTGCTCGGTCGTCGCCAGAACTGCCTTGACCTCCTGCGGGGCATTGTGGCGCAGGTCGGAGTGCGAAGTCTGTGACGCCTCAACGGCAATTACCTGTGCAAAACTTTTGGCCAGAACGGCCGAAAAGAGCCCAACCCCGGCATAGAGATCGAGCGCCAGCTTTCCTGATTTTCCCGTGACCACTATGTCTATGAGTTCACCGATCAGGAAACGGTTCACCTGAAAAAATGCCCCGGCGCTGACGCGAAAACCAGCGAACTTGGTTTGATATTCGAGCTCTGGCGATCCGACAAATGCCAGCCTCCTGGGTTCGGCAAGTTGGTTCGGAATCGGCTGCTGGAAAACTGTCACGCCCGAAAACCTGGAGAAGATTTGCTCCAGCTTGGCAGCAAGATCCTCAGCATCTTTTCTGGCTGTCGCTGGCCCGCAATACACCTCGACGAGCAGCCGCTCGTCTTCATGATCCGCAAACAATTCGATCTCCCGGATTCCTTCCGGGACCTTGCCCTCCTGTCCAGCGGCCCACACTTCCCCAATCGCGCGATTAATTAATGGCGAACTGATCGGACACTGCTCAACCGGCAAGAGCTCGTGTGAGCGAAATTTGTAGTAGCCAACCCGGAATTCTGGAGCGGCCTGTACCTTCAGCCGTGTGCGGTTGCGGTAATTCCATTCAGGCGAGGAATGAATCTGCAACTCACACGGTAATTCGATCTTTGCGGTCCGCTTTATCGTCTCCAGCAGGATCGCCGCCTTCGCGCTTAGCTGGTGCGCGTAGCTGGCATGCTGATACTGGCACCCACCGCATCGCAAAAAATAAGGACATCCCGGCTCAACTCTGTCCGGTGATGCATTTACGATCCGCTCGATTCGCCCACGCGCAAAACCCGGCTTCTCCTCGATAATGTGCGCCTCAACTTGCTCGCCATCCATTGAGAACGGCACAAATACGGTTTTGCCCGGGCCGCGCTCATCTGCGGGTAATCGCGAGAGCCCGTCTCCGCCATAAACAAGTTTTTCGATTTTAAGTTCCATCTGGATTTTTTGATTTCAGGTATCGCAAACCAGCCTGCGACTACGCTCGTGTTAACCTCTCGCTTTCATCACCTGCTCACGAAAGGCGCGGTAGGGAAGCCTCCATGTTCTGGTATTTCGCATTCTTCCTGCTTTCCGGCTTCTGCGGAATATTGTATGAGCTGGTCTGGTTGAGACTCGCTATGGCGCAGTTTGGTGTGACTACTGCGCTCGTCTCCATGGTTCTGTCCGCCTTCATGGGCGGAATTGGGCTTGGTTCGATAGCCGCAGGCCGGCTGCTCCGGCGTTACGGCGAAACAATCCGCTTTCCTCCGCTGCGGCTATATGCCGTCACCGAATTTCTAATTGGACTATCCGCACTTGCGGTCCCGTATGAACTGTCGCTTGGACATCATCTGCTATCCAGTCTCGCAAGGTCCGTTGCATTTTCATCAGTAACGTATTCCCTGATCTCCGGAATCTGCGTCGCCCTCACCTTCGTGCCATGGTGTACCTGCATGGGTGCGACTATCCCTGTTGCAATGTTCGCCATCCGGGCCGACGCTCGGCTCGAGTCGCGGCGCTCGTTCAGTTTTCTCTACGCTTCAAATGTCCTTGGCGCCGTACTGGGCACAATATTGCCACTCGCCGTCATCGAGTTGCGCGGCTTTCACTTCACGTTGAAATTCGGCATGTTGATGAACTGCCTCATTGCGGCTGCCGCCTATGGCGTCACATTCATTCGGAAAAGCTCTTCCAGCCACATGCGCGAGGAACCATCGCCGTCCCAGGTCGAGCCTGACCGACGAATCCTGCTCGTCCTCTTCCTCACCGGATTGACCAGTATGGGTCTGGAAGTCGTGTGGATACGGATGTTCACCCCCTTTGTCGGCGTAATGGTCTATTCATTCGCCATGATACTTGGCACTTATTTAGTCGCTACCTTTATAGGGTCTTCCTGGCACAACTCTGCGGCGCGCAACGATTACACCAGCCCTGAATTGCCCTGGGCAGTCTTATCAATTCTTACCGTGTTGCCTGCCTGGTCGTGCGCGCCCAACAAGATTTACCTTCCGCTGCGACTGTTTGTCGGAATAGTGCCTTTCGCGGCCGTTGTTGGCTATCTCACGCCCAAGCTGGTTGACCTCTGGTCTGGTGGCGATGCCGACCGGGCAGGTGATGCCTACGCCATCAATGTGCTGGGCTGCATTCTTGGTCCACTACTGGCCGGATTTGTCCTGCTTCCGCTGCTTAGCGAGCGCTGGATTCTGCTCATCTTTGCAGTTCCCTGGTTGTTAATTGGACCGTCGAAGCTTTTAAGCCGCGGCTCACGTGCTCGGCCGTGGAGCAGACCTCCGGTTACAGCTTCCTTCGCAGTGCTCACATTGCTGCTGGCGCTTCTCCCCAAGACATACGAAAGGATATTTAGCATTCGAGTAGTACGCCGCGATAACACAGCGACGGTAATCGCCGCCGGGACCGACCTCAACGAACATCTCATTGTGAACGGAGTGGGTATTACTACGCTCACTCCAATCACAAAAACCATGGCACATCTTCCTTTGGCTCTCCTCGATCATCAGCCTCAGAGCGCCCTGGTGATCTGTTTTGGAATGGGGACTACGTTTCGCTCGGTGCTTTCCTGGCGAATTCACGCCACCGCGGTTGATCTTGTGCCGAGCGTCCCTAAGCTGTTCTGGTATTTTCATTCGGACGCGCCGGAGCTGCTGCGCTCTCCGCTTTCGCGAGTCATCATCGATGACGGCAGGCGCTATCTCGAACGCACCTCCGATTCGTTTGATCTAATCACCATCGATCCCCCTCCACCGGTTTCTGCTGCGGGATCGAGTTTGCTGTACTCGACTGAATTCTACGCGTTGGCAAAAAAACGCCTGGGAGCTCACGGGATCCTGCAGCAATGGCTGCCGGAGGAAGATTCCGATCCGCTAATTCTCTCGTCAGTAGCCCAAGCGCTCCAGCTTTCTTTCCAGTACATTCGAGTCTTCCGTTCCCTGCGCGGCACTGGCCATCACTTTCTTGCGAGCAACTCCCCCTTCCCAAACCGCGATGCCGGCGACTTGGCACGTCAGCTTGACGCCGACGCAAGCCGAGATTTCGTCGAGTGGGGCCCGGAAGTCACCGCGCAAGGGCAATTCGCTCGTCTGTTGAAGAACGAGATGTCACTTGATAGCTTGATTGCCGAAGCGCCACAAGCACCGGTTCTGCGGGACGATCGTCCAACAAACGAATACTTCCTCTTGCGCGTGATCAAAGGTGCACCGCGGAAGTCGCCCATGCCGGCCGAAAGGCCGCTCTCCGCCGGAAAGTCGCTGCCTCACACCTCTCATTGAACGGGCTCGTCAAGTCGACCAGCAGCAAAAAAGCTACACGTAAAACAAGCTGAGTCTCGGTACCTTGTACTTCTCGAGCAGCTTTTTATGAAGGTACTGCTTTTGCAACTGCTCAATTTGTGCCGCAGGCATTTTGCTACGATACGGCGCTAGTTCGCGATCGGCTTGCGCGCGCACGGAGACGATTTCATCATCGGGAACGGCAGCCAGCAGCACTGCGAAAAACTTTTCTTCCAGCACGGCCAACCTTCGTTCAAGGTCTTCCAACCGACTGGGCAAGCTCTTCGATTCGATTTCTTGTGCGAGTTGCTTGAGGCTCTCTGAAATTTCTCGCGCAACCGCTTCGGGTGAAATTCCAGTCCGCGACGGCAGTTTCGCCGATTCGAGTTCGCTCGCATTACGTAGCAGAAAGGCCGCCACTTCCGCCGAATCAAATCCCTTCGGCCCCGATTCCTTTGCCGTGCCTACAGCCGCTTCTTTCATGTCCTCGGCAGCGGCAAGCACTTCCTGGGCACAATATGCGAGGCTGTTCACTTTGCGCGTTTTCGACGGCTTGGAATCGTATTTGTCGAAGGCGGAGTCAATTCCGCGCAGCACCGCTTCGAGCGGAACGCCGGCATCTTTCCACGTCTCGATCAGCGCCCAATCGAGCGTTGAGAGCATGAGTATCGTCCCCCGCCGCCGCTGGAACTGCTCTTCGATTTCGGTGAAGTAATTGAAGTAGTTGCGCAAGGAAGCTATCAGCTTTTAGCCGTTAGCTCTTAGCTTAAAGCAAGCAGCAAGCGAGCAGTGAGCTATGGGCGATGAGCTGCGAGCAACGAGCAGGGAACACATTCACGCAGGGAAGCGACGATACATCGATAAACTTTGGGGATAATCCGGGATCCAATAACAACTACGCACCAGCCGCGTAACGGCGGAATTTAAATAGCCCGGCACGTAAGTGCCGGGGGAGCATCGAAGCATGACCCGAGTCCGCTTTAGCGGACGACGCGGGTCCGCTCACGACTCACTCGTCGTTCACCGCTTACTTCGCTCGATTTGCACGGCTCTTGCCGGATTGTTGCTCCGGGGATTTCCCCGCCGCATTCCTTTCCCACAAAATCCGCAGGCCCTCGAGCGTGAGAAATTCATCGACTTCCTGAATGTACTTCGATCCCGATCCAATCAACGACGCCAGTCCGCCAGTTGCAATCACCTTCGTGGATTTGCCCAGCTCACCTAGCAGACGTTCCAGAATTCCATCCACTAATCCCAAATATCCGTAATAGAGACCGGATTGAAGACTGCCGACCGTCGTTGATCCAATAATTCGCGGTGGCTTGCGGATATCTACCCGCTGCAATTTCGCCGCGCGGCTGAACAGTGCGTCGGCGGAAATGCCGATCCCGGGACAAATCACGCCGCCCTGATACTCGCCTTTGGCGGTGACGCAGTCGAACGTCGTTGCCGTCCCGAAATCAACCACAACGCAGGGCCCGCCATACTTCTCAAATGCCGCGACGGAGTTGACGATGCGGTCGGCGCCCACTTCGGCAGGATTTTCATACAGCACCGGCATTCCTGTCTTCACGCCGGGCTCAATGAACAGCGGTTTGCGGTCAAAGTATCGTTCGCAAACCCGGCGCAGCGTGGAGTCGAGCGGCGGAACCACCGATGAAATTACGATGCCGCCAATGTCTTTCGGTGCGAGACCCTCCATCGAAAATAAATTCCGGAAGAGCACGCCGTATTCATCGATGGTTTGGGCCGAGCGTGTCGTTACCCGCCAGTTGGCGACCAGCTTGTCGTATCCCGGGCCCGCCGGACCGCCCGCTTCAACCAGCGACTTGGCGAAGACTCCGAGGACCGTATTCGTGTTGCCGACGTCAAGAACGAGAAGCATAAAAAACGGTGCCTCGTGATTCGTGGCTCGTGATTATTGAGTGGTGCTTCAAGTTAGAAACAGTAATTACTCGCTCACCCGGACACCGCGGCCGCGAGCTCAAACAAACCCCTGGTCTGCAACAATGCCGTTCACGGACCACGAACCACGAAGCACGGGTCACGAATCACGAGCAACTTACTTCAATCTTACCGTGCCGCTGTAAACCACGCGCAGCCCGGAGCTCGTGCGCACTTGCAGGAACCCGCGCCCATCAAGCCCTTCCGTTATACCTTCGAAGCCGCCGTTTTCTTCGACATGTACGCGCGCTCCTCGGATCATGGACGAGTTCTCTTCAAACCGGCGCAAAATTTGATCGCGAGCGTCACTCTCTTGTGACAATGCGCGGTACTCGCGGTCGAGTGATTTTAGCAAAGCCGCACACAGCTCGATTCGCGACCATTGCTTTCCCGTCGCGAGACGCAACGAAGTCGCCGTGTGCTGCAACTCAGCGGGAAACTCAGGGTGATTAACGTTGATTCCAATTCCCGCCACAATGTGCCGCACGCGAGTGGCCTCGGCATTCATCTCGGTCAAAATGCCACAAAATTTCTTGCCATCGATGAGAAGATCGTTCGGCCACTTCAGATCAGGCCTTGACGTCGAATCAATCTCGCGAACCGCCGTTTGCACCGCGAGACCGGCCGCGAGCGAGAGCACCAAAACTTCAGAGGGCGGAAGCACCGGTCGCAAGATGACTGAACAATAAATTCCTGCCGACTCCGACGAATGCCACTCATGGCTCCCGCGTCCGCGCCCTGCCGTTTGTTGCTCGGCAAGAAAAACGCCGCCTTCGGGAGCGCCTGCATTGGCAGCTTCGAGAGCCAGCGTGTTCGTGGAACCGGCGCGATAGTAGTGATGAATATGCTCGGCGAAAATCGTCCCCCGCACCAAGGGTCCCAGCATTTCCGGCAGCAGCAGGTCGGGAACCGCAGTCAACTGATATCCGCTTGAAGGATGGCCTGCGATCTCAACTCCGAACATGCGCAACTGCTGCACCAGCCTCCACACTTCTGACCGCGTCGTGCCAATTTCCTGCGCCAGCTTAGTCCCGCTGATGACGAGTGTGGGATAGTTCGTCAGGACGCGAACGATTCGGCCAAGCCGCGCATCAGTCTGCAGCGAAGAAGATGTCGTCGAGGAATCAGCTAACGCGCGAGTTCGAGCTTTGAGCTTGATGCCGGAATTATCGGACACAAACGATTAAACAGCAAAGAAACTCAAAGCCGCAGTTCCGTGCATGAATCCCTGCCAAAAACAAGCGCGGTTCGACCTACTGGATATCGATTGTTGTCACGCTCAACGCCGGCAACGTGACCTGGAGCGATGTTCCGCTCACAGGCATCGTTCCCAGAAGTACCGGATGAACCGGCGTCTGTCCTTGGGCCGAGCTCGCCGTCATCTGGTAAATCGAGGCAGTGCCGGAGAGCGCCATTCCACTGATGTCTGTAACTTGCGAAGAAGTCGAGCGATTGATCGCCACAAAAACCAGCCGGCCTGGAGTTCCGCTGTCCTCGCTTGCATAAACTGCGACTTTCGAAACATCGCTGGAGGTCGCCTGCACCGAGGTGTCGCCGAAGTTCGCAGTCGCTCCATCGAATCCGCGGAACGCTCGGAAACCAGCCAAAGCGTAATCATAGGTTCCGCTGGGAGGCCAGAACGCGGCCGCGAATAGCCCCTGGTCCGCGAATATGCCGAGCATGTCGGCTTCTGCGATTGTGCCCGCAATGTGGTTCCATCCTCCACCCTCGTATTCGGTGATCGAGAGGCCCTTCATCGCCGGAAATTCAGCAGTGATCTTGGCCTGCAAGCGCGGAATAATTTGAACCGGCGTCTGGCGAAGCTCGTTGTATATCCAGGGATTGCTGTTGCCGGCGTCGTTAAACGTCGGATCCCACAAGTCGCGCGGAGCCTGCACAATCAGCTGGACGTCAGCCGCCGACAAGCTGGTACCACTCATGGATATGATCCTGGTATTGCCAGAGTCATACACCTCCGGATACCAGTGAAAATCGTAAACATCAACTAGCGGTTTGCCATACGTGTTCGAGGCGGTTTGCATGGCCTGGAGATATTTATCCGGAAACCAGTCAGTTCCGCCAGGAGTTGGACTAAGTTCTCCCTGCCAGCTGTATATGCCCTGAAACCCGTAGTGTACAGGTCCAAAAATAACGACATTGGGGAATTGGTCTTTCAGTGCTTGCGTCAGACTGATGGTTTTGGTGATGTATGCATTTGAAGTGACTGGATTGGGCCCCTGCACTTCCAGATGGGTCGAGTTCCACAGTTCCGGCTCATTGTCGAGGCTCACGAACGTCGGCAATGCCGGGTTGGCCCCGAATATATTTTGACCAGAAAATTTCTGGTCCAACGCCCACAGAAACTCGTCCATAAAGACATTGGCATCCGTGGTGTCGGGCGTAGTAGTAAATGGCACACCCGAAACAGTGCTTTTCTTGTCCACAACGGTCTTGAAGCGGGTCATATCAGGAGGACTTACGACGCTAACGTTGCCATTGGCATCCGCTGATACCAAGCCTTGCAACTGTACCGTCATCAGACTGGCTAAGCCGGCCGTATGATCCCCAGCGATGAAACTGCGCACGGCTTCAGCAGGAGTCGCGCTGTTACTCAAAAATGTATCGTTGCTGTACGGCCCAAAATCACTACCGGCGTTGGAATAGTTATTTTCCCAGTTGTATGCCGTCCATCTGTTTCCACCGGCGCGGTCGAAGGTGACATGGGGCGGGTTTGGAACGCCGGAATAGGAGTTAATCCCGTAAATCCAAGGCGAAATCGATTTCGTCTGGTTGGGGTCAACTGTGACTGTAACGTCTGGGGCCTGTGCTGCCGGAGTGGCTGAGACTTCGGTCGAGCTACCGCTTTTCCCGTAAGAATTCACTGCTACGACCACGTAATAGTACGTCGTGCCGTTGGTTACGCCGGCGTCGGTATATGAATTCGTGTTCGCAGTGGCCAAGGACGAATAAGGCCCGCCGCTGGTAGTCGAACGACTTACTGCATACGAGGTCGCCCCAGAACTCGCAGTCCAGGTGAGTGCAACTTGCTGGCTGCCCGGCGTAGCAACTACATTCGTGGGCGCCGCCGGTGGAGTTCCACCTCCACCACCGCCTCCATTGCCACCTCCACCATTGTTGTAGCTTCCGCCACAGCTCAAAAGAACTGAGAGCAAAACGGTGAAAAACCCACAAAAGAGGCTCCGGCGCAGATTACTTTTCATTGCCGGAATGTTACAGGTAAACGATTTTCTTGTGAATAGCTGGATTTGTAATTTTAGGACAGGTATATCAGGCGCAACTGGCCAGTGAGCTTCGGTTACGCAGGAACGATGCGCAGGCTCAGATCGACCGCTGCTGCCGAGTGGGTGAGCGCGCCCACAGAAATAAAGTTCACACCGGTTTCGGCATAGGCGCGAACGTTTTCGAGATTGATTCCGCCCGAACTTTCAAGCGGAATGCGGCGTTCTGATTGTGAGCAACGCTCGACCGCAGCGCGCGTCATTTCGACCGTCATGTTATCGAGCAGGATCGCTTCAGCGCCATAGGTCAGCGCTTCCTCGAGTTCGTCAAGATTTCGAACTTCCACTTCGATGATCTGCGTCCCGCGCCGGTTCCGGTGCGCGCGCTCGAGTGCGACCTGGATGTTTCCGGCAAGAGCGATATGGTTGTTCTTAATAAGGATCCCATCGGAGAGATCGAGCCGGTGGTTTTGCCCCCCGCCGCACCGTACCGCATATTTATCGAGCGCGCGCAGACCGGGCGCGGTTTTTCGCGTGTCGAGGATCTTCGCCCTAGTTCCGGCCACCGCATCCACAAATTTTCGGGTCAGGGTCGCAATTCCACTAAGCCGCTGCAAAAGGTTCAGTATCACCCGCTCACACGAGAGCAGAACGCGCGCGTTATGGCGAATTACCGCAATCGACTGTCCTTTGTGCAGCCGTACACCGTCGAAAATTTCTGGATGGCTCGTGACCTCGTGGTGCGAAACGACTGCGCCATCGAGGATGGCGTAAACCTCAAGAATGCGGCTCACCGCGCCGAGGCCGGAAAGAATGCACTCTTGTTTTGCCAGAATCGTCCCGGCGGCGAGTTGCTTGGGGTCGATGCAGGCGTAGCTGGTGGCATCGCGCGTCGCCCGGTCCTCGAGCAGCGCGTTTTCCAATATTGCCGTGATGCGCCGGCTGTTAAAGTCCATAAGGCGTTCTGTGTGGGGCGGGCGCCCTCGCCCGCCAATTCTCTAGTATCAAAAACCGGGTGCCCCATCCTTGGTCGCGCCTTTTGCGACCAGGGTGGGGATTTTGACTTTTTCTCACCTCGGTTGCCCGACCCAGAGCCTGCCCTGAACGAAGTCGACAACCGTTTTCGTACGATCCGGATTTCCCCATGGATCCCCTACCCACAACCCAATTCGCTCAGCTTGCTCCTCGCCTTCTCTTGTAACACAACCAGTTCCTGCTGCTGCTTGCGCAAATTCTCGACTACATTCGCGGGAGCCTTTGACAAAAACTGCTCATTCCCCAGCTGCCGCTGGCCACTATTGATTCCCTTCTCGATCCTCTCGAGTTCCTTTTTCAAGCGTTCGCATTCGGCAGCGGCGTCGATCTTTTTTTCGTAGACTAGGCGAACGTCGAATCGGGCAGTATGGCGCGTATTTGCGAGCTTAGCTAGAGATGCCGCCACAAAGCTCAGGGATTCTACATTCGCTTGCCGGTCGTTCTCGATGGCCGAACGGTTCTCCTCGATCAACGCACGAATCGCGGGCTCCTGCGTGAAGATTTCAATCGGCGTTTTGAGCTTGGGCTCGACCTTCAACTCCGCCCGCAAATTGCGGACGCTAACGATTAAGTCCTGCAAAATCGTCATGTCTCGTTCTGCGGTGGTATCGATCTGCTTCTCATCCGCCTGCGGATAAACCGCAAGCGCCAGCGACTTCAGCGGCGGATCTCCGGCGTAAATTGCATGCCAAATTTCTTCGGTGATAAATGGCATTACCGGATGCAGAAGGCGCAACGAAGCTTCGAACAAACCAACCAGGTTCGTACATGCGCTCCGCGCTTCTCCTCCCCGCTCTGGCGCGAGCCGAGGCTTGATCAGCTCAACATACCAATCGCAGAATTCGCCCCAGAAGAAATCGTAAATGGAATTCGCTGCTTCATCGAAACGATAAGCTTTCAACGACTCATTCACATTTGCCGCAACGTTATTAAATCGTGAAAAAATCCAGCGATCTTCGAGCGCAACGGCGTCGGCGGGTCGGACACTCTTGTCCGACAAAGCTTTCCGAATATCTGACCCAGTCGACCCCAGCCGCTCCAGATTCATGAACATGAACCTTGCCGCATTCCAAATCTTATTGGCAAAAGCCCGATAGCCTTCCGTCCGGCTCTCATTGAACGCGATGTCTGTTCCCGGCGATGACATTGCTGCGAGTGTGAAGCGTGTCGCGTCCGTTCCGTATTTCTCGATCACCTGAATCGGATCGAGCACGTTGCCTTTTGTTTTCGACATCTTCTGCCGCTCGGCATCGCGAACGAGTGCGTGAATATAAACATCGCGAAATGGAACGGAAGCACGCAGCTCATCTGCCGATAACTGTGTGGAGCGCCCGCCAGATTTGGAGTCTCCTGTCCCCGGTTTCTCCGGCGGCGCCATGAACCAGCAGCCGAGCATGATCATGCGCGCCACCCAGAAAAATAAAATGTCGAAGCCGGTGATCAGGAGCGAGGTGGGATAAAACACCTCGAGATCGCGCGTCGCCTCCGGCCATCCCAACGAAGTAAACGGCAGCAGCCCCGACGAAAACCACGTGTCGAGCACGTCCGAGTCCTGTTTCAACTCCGATCCGCCGCACTTCGCACACGAACTCGGCGTCTCCCGCGCGACAATAATTTCACCGCACGAACAGTGCCACGCCGGAATGCGATGTCCCCACCACAGCTGGCGTGAGATGCACCAATCATGAATGTTGCGCATCCAGTTGAGATAAATCTGCCGGTAGTTCGCCGGTGTGAAGCGAATGTATTCTTTCTCAACCACTTCAATCGCGCGGTCCGCCAACGGCTGAATTTTGATAAACCATTGCATCGAAAGCCGTGGCTCAACCACCGTTCCGCAGCGGTCGCATTTCGCCAGCGCAACCGTGTAATCCTTTTCGCCAACCAGGAAGCCCTGCGCGCGCAGGTCCTCCACCACACGCTTGCGTGCTTCCTCGCGCGTCAGCCCTGCATACGCGCCCGCATTCTTGTTCATGCGCGCGTGCTCATCCATCACTTCGATGATCGGAAGCTTAGCTCGCGCTCCCGCTTCAAAGTCATTCGCATCGTGCGCAGGCGTCACCTTCACGGCGCCGGTTCCGAACTCCGGCTGCGCAATCTCATCGGTGATGATCGGAATCTCGCGGTTCATCAGCGGCAGCAACGCTTTCCTGCCGTGCAGATGTTTGTAACGCTCATCGCGCTCATTCACCGCGACCGCAGTATCGCCAAGCATCGTTTCAGGCCGCGTGGTCGCAACCGTGATGAATTCGTGCGTACCCACAACCGGATAGCGAATTTCCCACAGCTTGCCCGGAACTTCTTCATGCTTGACCTCGAGATCGGAAATCGCCGTCTCGTGCCACGGGCACCAGTTAATGATGTATTTCCCGCGATAGATCAGGCCTTGCTCATACAAGCGAACGAACACCTCGCGCACCGCGCGCGAGAGGTTCTCGTCCATGGTGAAGTACTCGCGGCTCCAGTCGACCGAAGCGCCCAGCCGGCGCATCTGCTCCTGAATTGCGCTTCCGTATTGCTTTTTCCAGCACCACACACGCTGAACGAATCTTTCTCGCCCAAGGTCCTGCCGCTTTATACCTTCGCTCGTGAGCTGGCGCTCGACCATCATCTGCGTAGCGATTCCCGCATGGTCCGTCCCTGGGAGCCACAAGGTCACATCTCCCCGCATGCGATGCCAGCGCATAACAATGTCCATCTGTGTCTGGTTGAGCATGTGCCCCATGTGCAGCCGGCCGGTCACGTTCGGCGGCGGCAGGAGAAGGCTGAACACCGGACGGTTCTCTTGTGTGGCGCGGGCGCCCACGCCCGCAATGTCCTGAGCCTTCGTCGCCGGCGCCTCGACGTGAAATAGCTTCTCGTCAACCCAGTACTTGGCCCACTTCGCCTCGATGGCCGCCGGCTCATACGCTTTGGGGAGCTCGTTCTTGTGTTGATCGTTTTTGTGTTGATCAGTGGACATTAGGAAAACGTTCAGCACTGATCTTATCGTTCAGTGAAAAAAAGGGTCAAACAGCGGCTGGGCTTATGTCTCCCGACGGCAAAATGCTCCCTCCTAGCTGTGGCTCGCCTAAAATGGGGAATAAATAGCGCAAACTCGTGATAACGCCTGTTATCAGGATTGACAGCATGGGCGACAATGGCTCAGGCGGAATGGAGTTGCTGGGAGGTAATGATGCGAACGGCTGCGGCCTTTTTTGTCTTGACTCTAGCTCTCTGTCTATCAGGCCCAACCGCACCGAGTACAGCCCAAGCTTGCTCGGCTCCGACCTATCTTGGAATCTGTAATCCCTATGTGCCGGGAACACTCATCAGCGTAAACGATGGGGGCGGCATATCTGTGGCCGGAACGTGGCACAAGGGCCCGGCAGAAAAAGCGGGAGTATGCTCCGGCGACCAAATCGTCGCAGTGAATGGGTTAAGTGCTGATATGGGCTGGGCGAAGCTTCAGCACGAATTGATTTCAACCACGCCAACGCCAGTACATCTAAAAATCAAGCGTGGACAAGAAGTCCTTGATTTCACCGTGCCCCGTGTCCGCGAGACTACTTTGGCGGCACTGAGTGGTGAAAAATTCATCCGTCCGCCATCGATTTGGGCAGACGTCGTGGTTACCGTCCCAGACTACGTCACAGAACAAGATGTGAAGTCCGTCGAGAGTTTCCGTCAACGACTGCTCACAAATGTTGGTTTCACAGTGGTCAGCGGTATGGAGGTTCCGCAGGACATGCCTGACGAACCGGTCCAGCGGCTTCGAGACGCTCTGAAGCACTCAGATCGTATCCTTGGCACTATCGGACGGACACACAACGGGTATTCCGCCGGGTTCAGTGTGATCCTCTTCAAACAACCATCCGAAGCCTTGGTCGGATCAATCCTGCCCGGTTCTCCAGCAGGCACGGCAGGCCTGTGGGTTGGGGACGAGGTGGTCGCCGTTAATGGGCAACTTATAGCGACCATCGGGTTAGACATTCTGCAATCCCAGCTTTCAAAACCAGGCAAAATCGTGGTGCAAGTGCGCCGCGAAAAGGCGCTGCTCAACCTGGAGATGGAAACGATTCCTGTAGCGGGAATATTTGCTTCGAGACCGGATAGGCAATTGCCTGACTTCGCGAAACCGACTGCAACAACGTACATAACTGGGATTACTTTACTATGGGACGAGAAAAGGCATCGCGCTATGGCCGACTACCTCGATCCTCCGTGCCCGGCCTTTGCTGCACACCTTCACCCCGGAAGTGAAATCCTCGAAATCAACGGTAAAGCAGTAAGTGGCATGAGCCGGAACGAAGTGGCGAAACAACTCTCGCCAACCGATGCGAAGCCAATCTTGCTGACGGTAAAACGAGCGGGTAAACAGCATACGCTTCACGTAGTGCCTGTTCTGTATAAGGACGCGCTGGCCAGTATCGGGCGAAAATTGGCCGAGTTTGGTCCGTCACCGATAAGCTGCCCAGATTGAATTGTCCATTTGAATGCGATTCGCCTGCCCTCACTGACCCTGGGTTCATCGGAGTTCATCGTGCTGGACTCTAAAGTATCGTCGGCGATAAATCGCCATATCACGCAATATAAAAAGGCGCCCACTCTCGCGGTAAGTTGTGATTGTCTGCATCGCCAACTTAGCGAAGAGGAGCGCCTATGAGTCAAGAGAAGTATATCGGGATGGACGTTCACCAAGCCACGATTTCAGCTGCGGTGATGGATGTTGAAGGCAAGCTGTTGATGGAATGCGTGCTGGAAACCAAAGCCAGCACGATTGTGCAGTTCCTTGAAGGATTGCGGGGATCGCTGTGCCTGACCTTTGAGGAAGGCACTTCGGCGGCCTGGTTACACGATCTGCTCAACCCCCATGTCAGCCGGCTGGTGGTCTGCGATCCGCGAAAAGCGGCTCTGCTGAAGGACGGCAACAAGAGCGATCGAATCGACGCCCGCAAGCTCGCGGAGTTGCTTCGCACCAATCAGCTGAAGCCGGTCTACCACGGAGAGCATGGCATGCGCAGCTTGAAAGAGCTGGGGCGCAGTTATCTGACGATCACCCAAGATACGACTCGCGTGATGAATCGGATCAAAGCGCTGTATCGCAGCTGGGGGATTCCCTGCAGCGGCACCACGGTCTACGCTCCCCGTCATCGCGAAGCATGGTTGGCCAAGATCGTGGAACCAGGAGTGCGAGCTCGCGCCCAGCATTTGTATCAGCAGCTCGACGGCCTGCAGCCCCTCCGTCTCGAAGCACGACGCCAACTTCTGGGTCAGAGTCACAAGCATGCTGCCGTGAAGTTACTGCGTCAGATTCCCTCGATTGGTCCGATTCGGGCGGCTTTGCTGGTGGCACTGCTACAGACGCCTCACCGTTTCCGCACCAAGCGCCAGCTCTGGGCCTACAGCGGTTTCGCGGTGGAGAGTCACGTTAGCGGTGAGTATCGCTACGTGCGCGGCAAGCTACAACGCAACCGTGAGCGCATCACGGTTCGCGGTCTGAATGATAACCATAATAAGGACCTGAAGAGCCTGTTCAAAAGTGCGGCCATCTCAGCCAGCACCCGTCCGGGTCCCTTGCACGATTTTTATTTGGCTCGGGTGGAGAATGGAATGCGACCCACCATGGCTCGTCTCACCCTGGCCCGCAAGATCGCCAGCATCACTCTGACCATGTGGAAGAAAGGAGCAAGTTTCGACCCCAAACAGTTACAGCGACAAGCAGCTTGAGCATCCCTGAAGGAAGAGGCCTTTTCATCTCCGCGAAGTTCTCTGCGTGATGGCTGGTCGGGTTCTGAAGATGCTCGGTTCGAGAGGAGTATCAGTCAATGAGATCGGCCCTGACAGGTCTGTTCTACAGCAGACACAAGGTTTCCGGCGTGTTAATCGTTCGCCTTCCATACGTAAAAATACCGATCATCGGAAGATGTTGAAACGGGTATGTCTTCCTTGGTTGAGGCGCGAACAATGGCTGACCGCAGGTTGAGGACGGACACTCCCTCAATGCTGGAGAGAGGAATTCGCACAGCGACATTTGGGGGAGCCTCGCGCAAGTCCTCCATAATTTTCCCTAGTAGCTCGTGGTGCTTACCTTTGCGTGACTTCTTCAGGCCCGTTATCGGAACTCTTTCATAGTTAGGATATTTCTTCCCGTCCATGACCTGCCCGCGATGCTTTTTCATCCCCAAACTCGACAAGTATTCCATAGCCGCGACTGTATGTCAACGAACAGAGACGCTGTTTTGAGCTGTTTACACAATCGCAAAAAACTTTTGTTGACAATGTAAATATACGTTTATTACACTTTTGCATCTGAGAGGCTGCCAAGCCGATTCGACTGGATTCCGCTCCAGGCGGGTCCCACCGATGAGACGGAGGTACGCAGTTATGCGGCATTACCACATCCGCTGGAACGCCGATGAACAGCTCGATTGGGAACCTTTCCAGACAGAGCACGAGGCCAAGGCCGCAGCGACTGAGCTGGTGCGCACGGGCGAGAACTATACCATCGAGGAGTCGGATGGTGACTGTCTGCGCTGCGCTAGACTTCCATCAGAGAGTTTGTCTTAACCGTTGTCCTCTTAGTCTCAGCTGAGCTTCAGCCCGGACGCGAAAGGATAGGTCAACCCGCCCACTCTTCATAATGGAAGGACTACAAAACAATGGACCACCGGGGGTTGGCCCAGCTTTGATTCTGTAAGCGTATAGATAAGGGGCTGCCCCAGTCTTCGTGGTTTTCGAAGGCTGGGCACCACGACAGTTCGCATCCGGAAACCAGAAATCAAAAATCATTAAACCCCTTGCGGAATACGGCTGTTACTGTATTTACGCCACAGGTGCATCCGTTTGACGATAGGAATGTGAATGATCCGTATGGTATTTGCGAGACGCTTGCCGCCATTCTGCGCCGTTGCGAATTTTTCATGCCAGACATGTTAGTTGCTCTCCTGGCGGAAAAATTGGCAAGGAAGTCCCGGTGCATTGAGTCGCTATCTTAGGGTAGTGCTGCCGTGTCTCACGTGCGAGTGCTGGAGCTGCAGGAAGCTCAATTCGGCGAGATTTTGATCAGCCCTGGCGCAAACACGCAAAACCGCCGGAGCGCTTGGATACCGGTTCCGGCCCGGGACGGCCAAATGTCTGCTCAATGACAATGTTATATTACTGACATTGTGTTTAGTGGTAGGCCGCAACCGGGTAAGAACGCCTCGGAGTTAATCGCAAAGGCGCAACAAACAATCGAGCGTGCCCTTTGCCGTCAGGCTAGAGCCGAGCAGATTCTACGCAACTCTGATCTAGTCGGGAAACCGGGATTCACCTTTCTTATCACAGACTTGAAACTGGGAATGACGTTTGCTCGAATTGCATCCCATGCCCCCGAAGGCTCGGAAAAGAGGACTCGCAATAAGGCAAATGCTCGCAAAGCTTTCGATTCCATCTACCACTTGAGCCATCGCGTTCTTCTCAGCAATGACAAACGGCAGGAGTTGGACGGCAAATTGGCCCAGCTTAGACGGGCGTTGGAACAGTTGGGCGAAGTCTTTGTTCAATAGATTACATTTAGCGTGCGCCGTCCTGCATTATGTGGGCGTTAGAAGCAATTCAAAGATGCTTTGCCCGTCTTTCTAGTATGCTGGAGTCTGACTGAAACACTGATTGGGGGTGATGATTTGGCAGAAGTTCGACTGCAAGAGGGCGAGTCGCTCGAAAATGCTCTTCGCCGCTTTAAGCGTAAGGTTCAGACGGAAGACATTATTAGAGATGTAAAGCGCCATTCCTTTTATCTGAAGCCCGGCGAGAAACGCCGAGTGAAACAGGCTTTGGCGCGAAAGCGTGCCCGCAAAAAAATTCGCAAAGAGTCCTCGGTCCGAGGATCTGATTAGCCAAGCTTAACTCTATCCGCTTACCCGCACGGAAACCAACTCCGGAGTGCAGCGCGAGTTTTGGAGAGATTTGATGGCGTCCTCCGCCGTCAATCTCCCCATTAACAGCGCCAGCTTCGGGTTGGTTGTCGTCTGGATTGGAGTGCGGTCAAGCCGCTGCACGAATGTAGGACTGTGCATGCCGCTACGGGTCAATTTCACGAGGAACTTGGTATTTTTCACTAACTCTATTCTACTCCCCTACTCCGAATAGCGGTTGCGACGCGAATGAGTGGGTCGTGTCTTAAATAGCATGGCATGGAATATTCAACAATTCGGCCAAGCTCCAAACGTGGTCGGTCAATCCCCTTAAAGGCGCGGATGCGTCGGCAGCCTCCAATTAAGAATGTTGACTTCATGAGCCAGGTGTGACAGCCTGTCAGCCGCATACGAAGTGCTGAGCAAACTGCGAGGCAAAAGGCAGAACAAGAATGAAAGTTCACCTGGTGAACCCGAGCACGGTGTCATTTGGGACGGCAGTCATAACTCCTCGCTGGCAATACGTGCTTGCGGGCGCGACCCCGAAAACCTTCGGAGATCCGATACTGGTTGATGAGACTCTGTTTCCGATTGATCCAAGCCGAATTCAATCAGGCGACGCTGTCGGCATCGGCATTCACACCGCGAACGCATTACGAGGATATGAAATTGGAAAGCTGGCGCGAGCTCGTGGCGCGTATGTGATCTTTGGCGGGATTCACGCCACTCTGTATCCTGAGGAAGCGCGTGAACTCGGCGGCGCACACGCGGTTGTAAAGGGTGATGGAGACGTTGTCTGGGCGAACGCGTTGGCGGACTGTCAGATCGGTAATCCGCAACCTGTCTACGTTGGAGGGCGGATCGAGGCGCGCGACTTTGTTCAGGCGCGCTGGGACCTGATTCCCCGCGATCGCTACATGTGGGCTTCAGTGCAGACGGTCCGCGGTTGTCCCAAGCATTGTTCGTTTTGCTCAGTGTGGCGCACCGATGGCCAGCGGCCTCGCCAGCGCTCCTCCGATGTCGTGATCGAAGAGATCGTGCAATTGCGCCGCCTCGGTTTTCGCTTCATCGCCCTTGCAGACGATAACTTTTATCCCGTAAGTTTTACCGACCTGAAGCTGGCCACGCAACAAAGCAATTCCGCGCGGCTCCAGGAACTCCAAGCCCTTCGCGCCGAACGCTTCGCGCTGATGGAACGCCTGGCGCAACTTCCCGAGGACATGGTTTTTTTCACTCAGATCACAATGGAAGCCGCCGAAGATGTCGAATTCCTCGATTCAATGAAAGCGGCCCGCATTAAAGGCGCTCTCGTCGGAGTTGAATCTGTTACTCCCGCCGGGCTGAAAGATGTTTATAAGGATTTCAATCTTGCCGGGGCGGACCTGATCGCGCGGCTCAAGACTTTTCGCGACCACGGCGTGCATGTGCTCGGGTCATTTATTTTCGGACTGCCCAGCGATCGTCCTGAGACCTTCGATGCCACCGTCGCCGCGGCCAAACAGGCCGACATCACCTTCGCCCAGTTCGTCATGTTAAGTCCCTATCCTGGAACCGTGGATTTCAACCGCTGGGAAAAGAGTTTGGGCACGAATCCGCCGACGATCGCCGGAGTTCCTCTCACCAGACGCTGGCTCATTCCGCAAGCGCTCCGCCCCAAGTTGTATTGGGACCATCCTCTTATGTCTGCGGAAGAGATCCGTTCGCGAACTCAGCAAGTGTGGGACAACTTTTACAGCTTTGCCGCTATTTGGAAACGTTCCAGCTTCATCCGGTCCAGACGCGGGCGTCTGGCATTTCTACTCATCTCGAAAATTTATCGGCAAATGTACGCCGACACCGGTATCGCCACTGACAGCGCACGGGTATCGCGCTCCGGCAGATGGGTGCGCTTACTCGCCAAGCCTTGCCGTTATCTTTTTGCCGGACGTCCGATGCCGGGCCTGCAAGTGCCGGTGTGAAGACGTTAGGCATCAGCGGTTCTCGGTGAACTCGAGTAGCGAAATCAATGCGGAGCGGGGATGTCTAACGTTTGGCGATTTTCCAAAGTGCCGCGAGGGCGGTAGCTGCGTCCTCGATTGATTGCTTTTCCGTAACGGCTGGTTCACGTTGGAAGATTGGTGTACTCCGCTTGTCCTTTCCCGACGCGGAAGAAGCCGTAATCCTGGTCACAGCAGCGGAATACTTTCCTTGTAATTCGTTTGCGTTCAACAAGCCTCCTTCAGAGTTGCCGATTTCAATAAATTGACGCTCTCGGTTGGACGAGCATCGGTCTTAAGCTGCTCTCCGGCCCAACACGAAGTGCAAAATCAGAGAAATCACGGCGAAAATAAGCAATAGGTGAATGAGCGCACTCGCTACGTGAAACAACGCAAAACCGCTAATCCATGCGATCAGCAGGATCACAAACAAAATTGTCCAAATGCTCATGCGACTACCCCCTCTCGACCAACTCTAGAGATTCATGGTGGCAAAGAGGTATCAGGCGAAGTTTGTAATAGATCACAATTTTGCGAGTAGGAACGAGGGGCGTAACAGGGCGGGGTTAGCAGCTGCCGCGAAGCCGAGAATGCGTTCTGCAGGGTTGCCTGTAGATAGACATCGTCCTTATTCTCGGCCTCAAATCCACGCTCGACCCGAAACACGCTGCTTGATGCAAACCTCGTTCGACTGACTATCGGATTCATGCTACTGTGCAGTCGGGATACGATTTTTGACGGAGAACCACGTGGTCGATGCGCAAATTCGCAAGGTAGCGGTCGTCGGCACTGGCTTGATTGGTGCGGGTTGGGCGGCGCAGTATCTTGCCAGCGGTCTTGATGTCATCGCGACCGATCCTGCGCCAAACGCTGAGGCCACATTACGCAAATCGGTCGATGACGCTTGGGAACTACTCACCACAATCGGACTCGCTTCAGGCGCAAGTCGCGACCGGCTGACCTTCACCGCCGATATGAATGAGGCCGTCTCGAAGGCTGACTTTGTGCAGGAGAGTGTGCCTGAACGACTGATGTTGAAAGCGAGAGTGTTTTCCCAAATGGATGAGGCCGCTCGTCCGGAAACAATTCTTGCATCGAGCGCATCCGCTCTTACTATCGATGCGATTCAGTCAAGCTGTAAGCGGAATCCCGAACGTTGCGTGTTAGGCCATCCTTTCAATCCTCCGCACGTCATGCCACTGGTTGAAGTAGTCGGCGGCGCGAAGACCTCCGAGGCTGTGATTGAACGAGCGATGGCCTTCTACGCCTCTATTGGCAAGAAGCCGATTCGGCTTCGCAAGGCCGTGCCGGGGCATGTAGGAAATCGGCTGCAAGCAGCGCTCTACAAGGAAATTCTGTATCTCATTCAACAAGGCGTACTCAGCGTCGAGGATGCTGATCTAGCCGTCTCTTACGGGCCAGGTCTTCGTTGGGGTGTGATGGGCCCCAGCTTGCAGTGGCATCTGGCTGGAGGCGCGGGCGGCATTCAGCATTTTGTAAAGCAGTTTATGGAGGGTTTCACCGGCCTGATGAAGAAACTCGAAATGCCCGAAGTCACCCCGGCGCTGATGGAGACGGTGATCCAGGGTGTACTCAAAGAAGCGAACGGCCAATCGATCGAGCAGCTCGCTCAGGCACAGAACAAGTTAGTAATGGAGATCCTGGCGCTACGGGCAAAAGCCAGCGGAACACTTCCATAAAACCTGATTACCTTCCCCACTTACTAAGATCCTCGTCAAATTCTTAACTACAGTTTTTTCTTCCCCTGCCGATATTTAAAGCATGCATCTCTGTGAAGATGCTTCACCACGCTGGCGCGAAAAAGGTAGAGGCAAATGATATCGGGTCAGAAACGAGCGCCAGTACACCAGCGCATTCGGTTTTTAAATCGGAATGGCAAGCAGGTTCTGTTTCTGGATCTTTCGAATTGCGCCGCCCGCGTCGTTGAAGATGCCGTCCGCGCCGTCCCTGATATCGTCTCTACTCTTCCGCTCGGCTCCGCCCTGGTGTTAACTGCCTTCACCGGCGCATCCTTCGACACCGACAGCGTAATGGCCCTAAAGGAAACTGCCGTGTTCGACAAACCGTATGTCAGGAAATCCGCGCTGGTCGGCACCAGCAGCCTGCCCAAGTACGTGTACGATGGCATGAAAAATTTCTCCCGCCGCGAGTGGGGCATTTTTCAGTCACGTACCGAAGCTCTCGAGTGGCTGATCGAGGAATAACTCGCGCTGCTCGCAAGCGTGCCAACCCTGCCTGCTTTTGGCAGAAGTGGGACACAAACGCAGGGCGGCACTCTTCGCGGAAGTTAACCCGCAACATTCATCTATTCCGCTACACCCGCTGGTTGCGCCTCACGCACCCTTACCGACCGGGCATCACCGACCGCGGCAAGCGCACGGTCCAGGTCGGCGATGAGATCATCCACATTTTCTATGCCCACCGAAAGCCGAATCAGTTGCTCGGTCACACCCATCTTGGCCCGCTGATCGGCAGAGATCATGGCATGTGAAGTCAGCACCGGCAGGCAAACCAGCGACTCAACCCCGCCCAGGCTCGGCGCTAGACTGAATAGCCGGAGTGATTCGCTCACTTTTTTGGCGTCCTCGCCGCTGCCCTCAACTTCAAAGCTCAGTACGCCCCCTCCGCCCTTCATCTGCTCGATTGCAAGAGCGTGCTGGGGATGGTCTTTCAGAAATGGATAGTTCACCGACCGCACTTTCTGGTGCTGCGCAAGAAATTCTGCAATGCGCAGCGCGCTCTCGTTCTGCTGCTGCACTCGCACCGCCAGAGTCTTGATTCCGCGGAGCAGTAGAAATGCGGCATGCGGGTCCATCACTCCGCCGAGTGTGGTTCGCGTTTCGCGGATCTTATCGATCAAGTCACGCCGGCCTGCGGCTACGCCGCAGATCAAATCTGTATGTCCACCGAAATATTTCGTTCCCGAATGAAGTACTACATCGATCCCGAATTCTGCTGGGCGAATGTTGATCGGCGTTGCGAAGGTGCTGTCGATCGTAGTAATAAGGTTGTTCTCGCGGGCGATCGCCACCACCCGCCGCAAATCCACGACGCGCACCGTGGGGTTTGTCGGCGATTCAAGATGCAGAATTTTGGTATTCGGGCGAATGGCTCTCTGATGCTGCGCGTAGTCGGTGGTATCGACGAACGTGGTTTCAACCCCCAGCTTCGGCAGCCACGTCGAGAGAAACTTTGTGACGCCGCCATAGATATCTCGCTGTGCCACGATGTGGTCGCCACTCTTCACCAGCGCCAGAATGCTCGTGGTAATCGCATTCATTCCCGAAGCAAACAGCAGCGCAGCATCCGCGCCTTCGAGTTCAGCAATCGTGTTCTCGACCGCTGTGTGCGTCGGGTTTCCATATCGCGTGTAGAACATATCGGTCGAGGTCGCACGCAGCTGCTGATCAGAATCCGTTACCTGAAAAGTCGAAGTCTGGTAAATCGGCTGCGCCATTGGCGAATTGCGCTTCTCGAGCTTATCGGCGCCGCGTACGGACTCTGTTTCCGGATGGAAGCGGTGGCGTTTCATAAATCACTCCTTTATTAATGCCGAGTGGCCCAGGCCAGACCGTCCGGCCCTCGGCCGACTTCAACCTTCCCAATGACCTCTAACGATCTTAAGTCTATAACCGCAACATAGCCATCCGGCGCGCAAGCCACATAAGCCCGAGAGCCGTCGGGCTGCATAAGAATACCGCCAGCGCCATGCCCAACGGGAGTGCGCTTTGTTTCCTTCCGAGTGTTTGCATCGAAGACCGCTACGTCAGCACCGCTCAACATGGAAACGAGCACCAGCCTTCCGTCCAGAGTGAACTTCAACCGGTTCGCGCCGTGCACGTTGGCGTCGAGCGTCTCGCTAACAGTTTTGCTGGCGCGGTTAATGATTGAGATCGTGCCGTCCTGTGAATTCGCAACCCAGATCTCCTTGCCATCAGGAGAAACGTCGAAACCCTCAGATCCATTGCCGACACGCACAACAGTTTCGTTCCAGTCGCCACCTGGCGCTGCGCTCCCAAACCGCGGCGGCGGCCGGTGTTCCAGACCCTGCGGCATAATCGCGGCAGCTGGCCCAGTGGGCGGAGAAGTCGTCACCTTCTCAAGGATGCTTACCGTTCCCGAGTTAACATTCGTCGCGACGATCTGCCGCATATCTTCGGACACATAAATCATGTGAGTGCGGTTTTGGCCGACTCCCAGAATCCAATCAACTTTTTTCGTCACCCGATCGTAACGCCCGATCGCCTTCGCTCCTTCGGCGGTGAACCATACCTTTCCGCCCACGAATGCCAAACCGTGCGGACCATACAACGGCCCCAGATCGATCGAGGGTAGCCGCTTCTGCTGAACCAAATCCACAACCGAAATCGTGTCGTACCTTCCGAATCCGTAGTTCGACACGTACGCCGTCGTGCCATCAGCAGACGCTATGATTTCATGCGGATCTTCCCCAACCGGCACCTTCGCCACGACCGTTAATTTTGCAGGGTCGACAATTGCCATCGTGCTGTCTTGTTTTGCCAGGACCAACAAGCTCTCGGAAGCAGGCGTCTGCGCAAACAGCGCACCCGGCAAAAATATACATACGAAGAGCAAAGCCATCCTGTGCTTCTTCATCGCTACTTCTCCGATCAGGGCAACCGGGACACCTGGACTCTGCTTGATCTTATAATTCAATCCCTATGGAAACGGGCTTGAAAGATCGCGTAGCGATTATAGCGGCCTCCAGCCAGGGAATCGGCCTGGCTACGGCGCAGGCATTCGCCGCCGAGGGATGCCACATCGCGATGTGCGCCCGCAATAAGCATAAGCTCGAGGCCGCCGCAAAGGGCATCCGCGAGCGTTACGGCGTCGCAACGTTTTCGCAGGCTTTCGACGTGACGGATGAGAACGCCGTGCATCAGTTCGTGGAAGCTGTGGCGAAGAAGTTCGGCAGAATTGATATTTGTATGACCAACGCCGGCGGCCCGCCTGCGAAAGGATTTCTGGCGGCGAGTGTTGATGAGTGGCGGAAGGCAATCGACGCGAATTTTCTTAGCACAGTTTATTTTGCTCGCGACGTCATCCCACACATGCAACGGCGAAAGTGGGGACGAATCATTACTCTCACTTCCGTCTCAACCAAGCAGCCGGTGCCTGATCTCGTACTCTCGAACGCCGTGCGTGCAGCCGTTGTCGGGCTGGTGAAGAGTCTCGCCAATGAATTTGGTAAAGATGGGATTCTGGTGAACAATGTCGGCCCGGGTTTCACGGCCACAGACCGTCTGAAGGAATTAGCGAAGACGCGCTCAGCAGTCCAGGGCAAAGGCGAAGCCGAGATTTTTGCTGGCTGGGCGAATGATTCCGCGCTAAAGCGGGTAGGCGAGCCGCGCGAAGTTGCCGACACCATCGTTTGGCTTTCCTCTGAACGTGCGTCCTATATCACCGGACAAACAATTCTCGTCGATGGAGGAACATACAAAGGACTATGAGCCCGAAGAAAAGAATATCGAAAAGAACCAAAAAGAATAGATCTGCGAAACCGTCTGCCGGCTCTGCGCTTAAAAAGACCGTGGGCCCACGCAAACTAACGCCCAGTTCTTTGCAGTATCTCTGTTGGAATGACGTTCCGCTTGAGACCATGCATCCGCTGCTTGGCCGTCAGTTGATCGTCGGCGATCAAGTAATGCTGGCGCGCGTATTGCTGAAGAAAGGCTGCATCGTTCCTTTACACAGCCATGTCAACGAGCAACTCAGTTACATCCTCGAAGGTGCGCTGAAATTCTTCATCGACGATAAAGAAATCGTAGTTCGCGCGGGTGAAGTACTCACCATCCCGCCAAACATGCCGCACAAAGCCGAAGCTCTCGAAGACACCGTCGACCTCGACATTTTCCATCCGCCTCGCGCTGATTGGATCAATAAAACAGATATTTATTTGCGAAAGTAGGCATCGCACGCTGCTCTTTACGTGACCTTAGAGGCCAAGTACCGGACTTCGCCGATGCGACGCTAAGGCGCCGGGCTGTCCAATCGGTTGTCATTTCATCAGGCTTGAGCAACTGTGCGTTCAGGCTCCTTCTCTAATTGTGCAACCTGGAAGGAGACCAGAAGATGTTTTCTCGAACACTCAAATTCATATTCTTTGCCGTTTCTTCAGCAGCACTGGCTTCGGCGACCACGCCGATCGTGAAGGTTACATCACCCGCGCCAGGCTCGAGCATTGGTTCCCCGGTAAACTACGTCGCATCAGCTTCCAGCTCTGGATGTTCAAAAGGAATTTCTGCGATCCGGATTTATACCGCCCCTGGAGTGAATGCTTATACCGTCAACGCCAACAGTCTTAATACGAACATTAACTTGCCGAAGGGCAGTTACAGCACCGTGGTTCAGGCATGGGACAACTGCGGCGGAGTCGGCAAGACTACTGTGAACATCACCGTTTCGAAAATCAACCTGGCTCCTCCAAAATTCCTGTACGCAACGGAGTTTAAAGCGGGGAAAATCGGGGAGTACGTTGTGAATCCGCTCACCGGATCGATCACTCCCACGAGCCAGGGTTGGAGCTGGGCACATTGGGGTCCGGTTGATATCGCTTCCGATCACTGGGGTAACTATTTATATGTTGCCAATCAGGGCTCGCACGATATTAACGCGTACTCAATTAATCGCAGCAGCGGCAATCTCACTCAAGTCTCCGGTTCTCCAGTCCCCATCGATGGTATCGGTCACCGAATTGTGGTCCATCCATCCGCGCACTTTGTTTACGTCACCAGTACCACCTCAACCAGCGGCGGAGCCGAGATCGGCCACATCAACGCATTTTCAGTCCAGAGCAATGGTTCACTTAAGCCTGTACCTGGCTCTCCGTTTCAAGCTCAAGCAAGTATTCCTGCCTTGGCAATGGATCCGCTTGGTCAGTATTTATACGCATCGGACGTGAGCGGCAACGCAGGGGCCGTGGCTGCTTACAGGATTGACCAGACAACTGGAGAACTTACTCCCGTCCCTGGCAGTCCATTCATAGTTCCTGTCGGCGCGTGTAATCCTGGGGCCGATTTCTGTCAGCAAGTTCCGACTGACCTTGGGATTGAACCTAAAGGTAAATATTTGTACGGCACGTTAGGCCAAGAGAGTGCTTTAGCGGGTTGGGCCATCGATCGAAGCACCGGCGCGCTCAGCGACCTTCCCGGATCGCCCTATCCGGAGCAGTCTCCCGAAGGAAATTTCTGTCCCTTTAACGCTTTTGGCGCATGCCCAGATTCCTGGACTGAAAGCGTTGATCCAAGCGGCAAATTCGTTTTTGTCGCCGACGATCAGTTCAACGATATTTCTATCTTCAAATTGAACCAGAGTACGGGTGTTGCCACCTATGATGGCTCGAGCCAAAATACTCAGGATGGAATCTGCGTTCCTTATACGGTCAACGTGGATCCATCGGGCAGCTTCATCTACAACTTAGGTAGCACGAAGACCGGCTGCAGCGGTGGCACCGGCGCCGTACTTGGTTTCTCACTCAATCAAGGTAACGGGCAAATGACCTCTGTCCCGGGATCACCATTCGCTAATCCGGATGTTCACACTACGAACGTTAGCGAAGAGAAAGTCTGGGTCACAAGATAAGGGGTGTTGGTCAGTTTTAAGGTTAGTCGAAGGCGTCGTTCCGAAGCCCCGCGTTCTCACCAGCGGGGCGAGGAATCTCGCGTGCAGAGTGGTCGCCGCTAACATCCTTCGCTCCGGCGGAAGCACGGTTCGCTTAGAATTACCCTCACCACAGATTTCAAAGTGAGCCATCGTCACTTTCTTGTCCGCTTAAGAGCCAGGCGCGGCTCTGCTATTCTTTATCTTTCGTCCCAAATCTTAGGTTTAATGCGAATGGCCGAACAGGCAATTCAAGCCGACAAGACTGTCTCGCAACTCCGCTGCATTGGCTGCGGGCGCATTGCTCTGCCCGATCGTTTCCGATGTGAAACTTGCCGCGACCTGCTTGAGATCATTTATCCAGGATGGGATGACGCCGGCCCTTTGGGATTGGGTTCCGCCGCGCTGAGAAAACTGTGGTCCGATCGGCGTGCATCCTTTAGTCCCGCCGACCAGAGCGGGGTTTGGCGCTTTCGCGAAATCCTGCCTGAAATCGCGCAAGATCAGGTCATTACCATCCGCGAAGGAAATACGCCGGTTTATCAACTGCCGCATTGCGCAAAAAGCGCGGGAATCAAACGTCTTTTCGCCAAACATCAGGGAATGAATCCAACCGGCTCGTTCAAAGACACCGGCATGACCGTCGCGGCATCCTTCGCCCGGCAGGCTGGATACAAATGGGTGGCATGTGCTTCGACCGGTAACACCTCCGCTTCAATGGCCGCATACGCCGCGCGCGGTGGCCTGCGCAGCCTGGTTCTGATTCCCGATGGGAAAATTTCCTGGAGCAAGTTGTCGCAATCCCTCGACTACGGCGCGATCACCTGCCAGCTGAAGACCGATTTTGACGGCTGCGTGCGCATTCTCAATGAAGTCGTCGAACGCATGCCGGTCTATTTGTTGAACTCGGTGAATCCGTATCGTGTGGAAGGACAGAAGACCGTCGCCTTCGAATTGTTGGAGCAATTCGAGTGGCAAGTGCCCGACCACATCATTGTTCCGGGAGGAAATCTCGCGAACTCATCAGCGATCGGAAAAGCTATGCGAGAGATGAAGCAGCTCGGGTTGATCTCTCGCCTGCCCAAAATTTCAGTCATTCAAGCGGAGGGCGCGAATCCTCTTGTGCGTACGCTCCGCGAGAACCGGGGTGAGAAACTTATTCCCGTCCAGGCTGAAACCATGGCGACGGCGATTCGCATTGGCAATCCGGCGTCGTGGAAGAAAGCATTGCGAGTGATTCAGGAATCGGGCGGCACCGTCGAGCAGGTAAGTGAAGTCGAAATTGCGATCGCGAAAGCCGAAATCGGCGCTGAAGGGATTGGCTGTGAACCGGCATCTGCCGTGACCTTAGCGGGGTTAAAGAAACTGGTGAAATGCGGGTTCGTGAAAGCGAATGACGCTGTGGTGCTTGTTCTAACTGGCCATGTTTTGAAAGACTCCGAGTTCACGCTGAAATTCCACCGCGGCGATCTGTTCTCAGGAACGCCGTACGAATCCGAGAGCCGTGCAGCCAAATCACAACAACGCGCGCCGCTGGTCTTAGAGCCGAATGTGAGTGCCGTAGTCGATCTTTTGCACTCCGCCGAAAAATAGTGTTTTTTGTCGTGTACCGGAGCCCGCCCTGAGCGAAGTCGAAGGGTGTCCTTCGTGGTAAATGCCTTTGGGAAACCATGAACCAGCAAGAACGACGTACAAAAGTAAAGACGGAAGAAGCAATTGATGGACCTAAGAAACAGCATTTCCTTCGTGTACCTTAGTGGCCTTCGTGGTAAGTGCCTTTGGAAAACCATGAACCATCAAGAAGGGTTACAACAGTAAAAGACAGAGCGAAGCAGTTTCCTTCGTGTACCTTAGTGTCCTTCGTGGTAAATGCCTTTGGGAAACCATGAACCAGCAAGAACGACGCACAAAAGTAAAGACAGAAGAAGCAATTAATGACTAAGAAATAGCATTTCCTTCGTATACCTTAGTGTCCCTCGTGGTTAATGGTTTTGAAACAGAATGCCCGAATTCAAACTCATCCTTCCCGCAACCTCCGCCAATCTCGGCCCGGCGTTCGACACTGCGGCTCTGGCGCTGAATCTTTCTCTGAAGATTCGAGCTCACAAAGCGAAAGAATTCTCCATCTTCGCCACAGGCTGCGATCCGGGCATCTGTGGCAGAGTTGAGAACCACCTGATTCTGACCACATATAAAGAGGTGCTGGCCGCTGAAGGAAAGCAGCTAATTCCGCTCGCGCTGAGAATTCACAACGAGTTTCCTATTGGCAAAGGTTGCGGTTCGTCAGCGGCTGCGCGTCTCGCGGGGATTGCGCTGGCAGTTCATTTCGGGCGCTTGCGATGGAACAGCGCGCGCATGATCGGCGAAGCATCACATCGCGAACATCACTCCGATAATGCCGCCGCCTGCTGGATGGGCGGGATCACCGTCTCCCGCATGTCTGGAAACGGTGAAGCCCACGTCGCGCGATTCATGCCGAAGGGAAAATGGCCGCTGCTGCTCGCAATCCCAGCCGATAGTTTGCCCACCGAAGAAGCCCGCGAAGCTCTTCCCCTCCAGTATTCCCGTGAGGACGCGGTATCGAATATTCAGAATTCCATGCTGCTGTTTGCAGCCTTCTCTCAAGGTGACCGAAAGCTGCTCGCCTCAGCCCTCGAAGATCGTATCCATCAGCCGTATCGGGCGAAGTTGTGCCCATTGTTGCCCGCCCTTCAGGAGTTCCCGGCCACGAACGGCGTCCTTGGGTCCGTCTTGAGCGGCGCCGGCCCATCTGTTCTGATGTTTCTCGACCCTGCCGTTTCGGCGGAAAAAATAAGATCACGCGTAGCGAAGCATTTGAACGAGCGCGGCATGAGAGCGGACCTGGTGCTCACTTCGATCGCAAAACGCGGTGGCGAAACCTCATTCCTCCGAAGCTAAAGATCGTGTGCTTCTCTCCGCGAAACGCGGCACCGAACGTTCTCGGCGTGGCCCGTGGCCGCAGTAAAGATCATCTGATTGTCTCTGCGAGCTCGGTTCATACCCTGCAGCTCTGCGGTAAAGCTCTTTAACTGCCGAACCGATTAAGGTTGCGTGTTTTTCCCCGCGAACTCGGTTCATGCTGTGCGACCTCTGCGGTAAACGCTTTTTAACCGCCGGGCATGAGCCCGACCGAACCAGTCGCGAAGCGACGCAATCTAATTAGCCCAGCACGTAAGTGCTGGGAAAGCCGTGCCAGTGCCAGAGTCCCGCAAGGGACGGCACACGACCTAAATTGAACGTGGATCGCACGGTCGTCTCGCCCGTGCGAATAAAAAGAGAATCTACCCAGCCCGCCTGCCGTCCTGCAGCACTTCATCGAGCGCATCCAAAAGCTTGCGCGCCCGTTTGGTCGAATCCGTAGTGCCGCCTTCCTGCTTCGCCTTCTGCAGATGATATTCGTCAGCGATATTTAAAGCAGCCAACACCGCCAGCCGTGAGCTATCAACCGTGTGAGTTTGCTCGGCCACGGCGCGCATCTTTCCGTCAACGTATTCCGCCAGCTTCAGAATGTAGTCAGGATCAGTTCCTCGCAGGTTATACGCCTGGTCGAAAATCTCGACCCGCACACTCGTATTCGCGGCGTCCTGAACGACTGGATGTTTGGTGGCCGTTGCCATGTTCAAATCAATAAGCTCAAACCAATATGTTCAAACCAATAAGCTCAAACCTGATGAGCCTCAACCTGATTTAGCTCGCGGCTTGCTCTGCCGTCATGTGATCGATTTGCAAAAGCATCTTTTCGATCCGCGCCCGAATCTCTTCACGCTCTTTGCGCAAACTGACCGCCTCGCGCCGCAAACCTTCCACTTCTTCTTCCCGCTCCTCAAGCTGCTCCCGCAGCCGTTTCACATCGCGTTCCGCGGTTGCGCGCGCTTCCTGAGCGGACTTGTATAGCTCAATAGTGCGATAAATCTTGTCTTCGAGGGCTTGAAAATCGTCGGCCGGAACCTGCGTGGATAACTCTTCCGCCATTCTTAAGGACATGATTGCGTTCCTGGAGAGAGAAAGTTGAACTCTTGTGCGCAGTATACTCCAGAACTCCTGTGGGAAAGCGCGCGAAAATCGAGGCACATATAAGCGGCGTCATTCCGAAGCCCCGCGTTCTCACCAGCGGGGTGAGGAATCTCGCGTGGACGACAACGCTTTGACGCACAGCCTAAAATTTGCCCGACGCATCCTATATTCCGCCCGAGGAGGTCTTATGCCCGAAGCCCCCAGAATCACTGCCGACGAACTGAAAAGTCGCATGCAGGCCGGAGAAGATTTCGTGTTCGTCGACACTCGCAATCCGCAGGCATGGGCCACGTCAGACGTCAAGGCGCGTCATGCCATTCGCGTTTCTCTCGATGATTTCGAACAGGTGTTACCACGCCTTCCCAAGAGCAAGCCGATCGTCACCTACTGCACCTGACCCAACGAAGGCTCAAGCGCCAGTTTGGCGCAAAAACTTCTTGAGCGCGGTTACGAGCAAGTCTGGGCATTGAAGGATGGATTCGACGCTTACCAAGACGCCGGCCTGCCGCTCGAACGCAAAGCCAAAGCCGCATAGCCTCCGACAGCAGAGCAACCTAATACGCTGTCATTCCGAGCGTAGCGGGATTTGAGCGAAGCGAAGATCACGCGCAGTCGAGGAACCTTGTGTTTCCAGCGGAGCTTTCGGAACTTGGAAACAACTGAAGGGTGCCGCATCGTAGGATGGGGGTTTTAACTTTCGATTTAGTAGAGCCTAAAGTTAGAATCCTCCCGGCCGCTCATCAACTACGCCGAAGGCGCGCTCTAATGCAATCCCAGCTCTCCCCAGCGCTCCTTCCTCAAACAACCGCCCAATCAACGTGACGCCATGCGGAACTCGCCGTGGTGGCGAAAACTTCGGCAAAGGATGATTCGGATCTGGTGCCCAATCACTGCGAGCTTCCGAGACCTCCACAAATCCCGCCCGCAGCGTCAGCGACGGCTGCCCAGTGAAATTCGTGATCGTCAGCATCTCATCCCGCAGCGAAGGCACCAGCAACAGATCGACTTCAGAAAATACGCGCGCCATTTCCTCCGCCACCTTGCGGCGCAGTCGGTCTGCCTGTACAAAATCTACCGCCGAAAGAAATCGCGACTGCCGAAAAATATTCGGCCACGCATCCGAAACTTGCATCTTCAGTTGATCCACTTCGTGATCGAGCGTGATCTCCGCAAACGCAGCCGCTCCTTCCGCGAACAGAATCAAATCGAGACAATCGTAAGGCCAGTCCGGAATCGCAACCTCCACCGGAACCATGCCGACCTTCTTCACCGTTTCAAGCGCGGCACGGTCAACCTCCGTGGCTGGCGGTTCACTCATCCATTTAGGAAAATATCCAACCCGCAAACCGCGAACGCTCGCCTGCGCGTCGAAATCCAATTTGCTCGGCAAGCTGGCAACATCTCCCGCGTCAGGTCCGGTAATCGCATTCAGCACCAGCATCGTGTCTTCCACCGTCCGCGCCATCGGCCCAAGCTTGTCGAGCGACCAGCAAAGCGTCATCGCTCCCGTTCTCGCCACTCTTCCGTAAGTCGGTCGCAACCCCGTGACACCACATCTCATGCTCGGACCAATAATGCTGCCGCCCGTTTCGCTGCCGATCGCGAACCCAACCAACCCTGCTGCTGTTGAAGCTCCAGGCCCGGCGCTCGATCCCGACGATCCTTCTTCGAGCAACCACGGGTTCATCGTCTGCCCGCCAAACCAGATATCATTCAGCGCCAGCGCGCCCAGGCTCAGCTTCGCAACCAGCACCGCGCCCGCATCATGTAAGCGCTTCACCACGACCGCGTCATCTTTCGGAACGCGATCTCGAAACGGCTCCGCGCCATATGTCGTCGGAATGCCCGCCGTGTCGAGCAGGTCTTTCGCGCCCCACGGAATTCCATGCAGCGGTCCGCGATATTTCCCCGCCGTGATTTCAGCGTCGGCTTGCTTCGCCTGCTTGAGCGCCAACTCGCGCGTCAGCGTAATCACGCATCGCAGCTTCGGATCGAACCGCTCGAGCCGATCCAAATAGATATTCGTCAGCCGCTCCGACGTAAGCTTTCGTTGCTCAATCCAGCGCGAGAGCTTCGTCGTCGGCGCAAACGCAATGTCTTCATCCCGTGACGGCAGCGCTCCCGGATCGGCATTGGTTCGGATGAATTGATTCTGCTGCGGCCCTGAACTCACTCCCGGCAGAATCGGATTCCACTTCGTTGCCGGCGCGAGGGTCGATTCGAGCGCTAGCTTGCGCGGCCCAGTTCGCCGTTCATAAAGCGACGCCATGTTGCTGCGCCAGCTATCTGCCGCCTGCTTTCGTTCAGCATCCGTCAGCTCAATTTGCACCAGCTTCTCGGCTTCCGCGAACGTCGTCGGCGAAACCTCCGGCCCAACTTGCGGCCCAGTTCCAAATGCCGGCGGAGTTCCCGGTGGAGGCTGGGTTTGCGCCGCGCTCTTCACCGCAGCCGCGCCTAAAATCCCAGCCGAAGCATCAATCAAAAATTTGCGTCGTGATCTCGTCATGTGCTCACCCGTTCGGTGAAGAATTGTACCTGTACTGACCGAGGCAAATGACTCAGTACCTGACCCTAAACACATGTCATTCCGAGCGAAGAAGATCATTCGTTGCGAATGATCTTCACAGTCGAGGAATCTGCTTTTTCCGTCCACTGCACGCGGCCTTTGGAAAACTCCGGAAAATTCTTGTCAATAGGCAGGAATTACACGAACGCGCTAATCAGCAACAAAACACGCCAGATATAAAGTTGCTCGACGGGTCACAGTTGCCCATTTCCAATTGATATAATGTAAGTAGAAGCTATATCCAAGCGACCTCTCGCAGGCCGCTTTTTTTGTTGAGAAGAATTTGTGTGGGGCGGGCGCCCTCGCCCGCCATGATCGTCTCGGTCGCACTGACCACTAGCCACTGACCACTGATCACTAGGCACTAGTCACGAATCACGAACCACGGATTCCAGGGATTAACCATGTCACCTAACTCCATCACTACCTTCTCTCACTACAAACAACAAGGCGAATGGGCCGAGCTCCTCTTCATGGCCCGCGCCGCCGAGCAAGGCCTCGCCATCGCCCGTCCCTGGGGAGACTCCTCCCCCTACGACGTCGCCATCGTCTCGCAATCGAAACCCGGCACGCGTCCCGACTTCCTCCGCATCCAGGTCAAGTCCACGCGCTGCAAGCACCACAACGGATACAAATGCCACATCGACTCAAACCGCACCGCCTACCGCCCCGACCAGCTCGACTTCATCGCCGCTTACATCATTACTGTAGCCGTCTGGTTCATCATCCCCGTCCACGCCACCTGCGGTCAGCTCGAGCTCCTCCTCACTCCCCACCGCCCCACCTCCAAATACGGAGAATACGAAGAAGCCTGGCACCTCCTCCACAACGAAGAATGAATGACGCTTCCGCCCAAAACGGGAAATTTGCGACATTGTGACATCCGTCACATCGCTCGTCGGTGAATCGTGCGATAACAAAACCGTGTCATCCCGAGCGAGTCGAGGGACCTTGTGTTTGCTTTAGAAAGCGTAGCTAGAGTGCTCTTGTGTTTGGTTCTTGAGTTATGCGACGCCTATATCACTTTTACGTTTATATCCTGCAAAGTGCATCCCGCCGCGCCCTTTACATCGGCGTCACGAACAATCTCCGGCACCGCGTCTTCCAGCATAAGACGCATCAGTTCGAAGGATTCACCGACGACTACAACACCATTCGCCTCGTCTATTGGGAGCACCACGATAGCGTGGGCAAAGCCATCGCTCGCGAAAAGCAGCTCAAGCGCTGGCGCAGAGAAAAGAAGATGTGGCTAATCGAAAAGACGAACTCGCAATGGCGCGACCTCGCCGCCGACTGGTTTCCACACCTCACCTCATCGACGAAGTAGTCGCACCACCTTGCCATTTTGTGCCTCTAGCCTGTCATCCCGAGCGAAATATCGTGCGGAGCACGATACGAGGTCGAGGGACCTTGCGTTTTGTGAACAACCACCACAAGGTCTCTCGACTCCGCCAGATGACACCTATGTGGTAATCGCCCGGAAGTTGAATTGAACCTCTCTACCACCCCAGCCTTGTCATCCCGAGCGAAGTATCGTGCGGAGCACGATGGGCAGTCGAGGGACCTTGTGTTTAGTTTCGATCTCCTCGCCACCACCCCCACTCTGTCATCCCGAGCGCAGTCGAGGGACCTTGCGTTTCAGCGGCGAGCGCAGCGAGCAACTTAAGGAGTCACCACAAGGTCTCTCGACTCCGCAGCCCGTCCGCAAGCGGACGCGCTGCTCCGCTCGAGATGACACGATGTGGTAATGCCGTGGGTCGGAATATGTGCCAAGCGGGTGTCGGGGGTACTTGTATTACCCGAACTATTGCGCGAAAAACGTACGCCACAACCACCCCAGCCTTGTCATCCCGAGCGAAGTATCGTGCGGAGCACGATACGAAGTCGAGGGACCTTGTGCTTGGTTTCGATCTCCTCGCCACGACCTCAGCTTTGTCATCCCGAGCGAAGTATCGTGCAGAGCACGATATGAAGTCGAGGGACCTTGCGTTTTGGGAAAATAAACACAAGGTCTCTCGACTCCGCATCGCGTCCGCAAGCGGACGCGCTACTCCGCTCGAGATGACACGCATGTGGTAATCGCATGGGAGTTGAAGTAAGAGACAGAGATACTGCTAGCGAGCCTCAAACACGGCCCAGAAACTTTACTGGCAGTGCGCTATGAATGACCCGGCGCTGGAGGCACCGGTCACATAGCCGTTATCGTTGATGCCGTTCACAGACGTGCTCGCGCCACCTGGTGCGAGAACATTCTTGAACTTGCCGTTCACGAAAAGAAACCCGCCTCCGTTGCCGTCAGAATTGACCCACGAACCAACGATGACTCCTGCAGAATTGATGTCGTTCAAAAAGGTCCGGAAGGCATTGGGATAGTCGACCGTCTTGTAGACTCCGTTCGCGAGCACGAACCCGTGGTCGGGATATGGGGTGAAGGGCACAATGTCGTGGCCCTCATACCAGCCTACAACCATCCCTGTGTCGCTGATGCTCGAGGGATATGAGTTAATCGTCCCCGCGGGGCCGCCGATTGGGGTGAAACTGCCGTTCTTCCACATTTTGAATCCGGTCCACTCGGGGCCAAAATCGGCATCGTCATTGTATTGGTAAGTTCCCACCATTGAGTTCCACTTATTAATCCCAGTGAGGATGGTCTGTGGTGCGCCGGGATAATCTATCGTCGTTGCGCTGGAGCCGGAAACAATTAGTCCATGAGTGAAGTCGACGTCGCCGACGGTAACGCCGTCTTTATTGCGTTTGGAAAAATGCGTTTGAGTTCCATTGGGAAACTTATAGGTGGTGACGCCTCCGTTTGAATAACGGATGAAGCCGGCGGTGCTGCCGTCCGAAAGCGTGCCGGTGCCGACGACCGTGTTCCACTGATTGATTCCTGAGGGTGAGAAGTTTTTGAAAAATGTCCAGTGATCGCAAGTTGCTGTTTGTTGGGCGTGGCAGAAGAAGGATAGTGAGAGCACGAGCACTGCAATCAGAGTTATGCGGGAGTGCATAGGAAGACCTCGTAATGCACAAAGATGCTGGTTTTCATTTTGTGTGTCTACACAGGAAAACATGTACTGAGAGTAGGTATCATTCGCGCGGTGGCGGGATGCGTGTCGGAATTTGGCGCTGGTGACGCATGTCACAACTCGCTTGTGGACGTGCCAAACTGGCGCGTGACGAATCAAATCAGTCAACTCCCACTTGCGCTCTGGCGCATCGAGTGGTATAAAAGACAAACCGTCGAGAACAAGTGTGGCTGGTTGGGCTGACGGAGTTTTGGATTGCGAAGATTAGGATTTTGAATCTTCCGTCCGGGCCCAACATCAAATGTAGTACCCAGCAAAAGAAAGAAGATGCTGGAGTTGGCCTCGGCCACGGGGTCTAGATTCGGGGACAGCGCTCCTCGAAGGGTTCGTCAAGCGAGATTCAGGTCTCGAATAGCAAGAACCTCCATGGGATCTTTTCTTAACCGATCATCTTCCGACCGGCTCGTGCCAAAAACGGCTCTGGGCTCTAGGCGCTCGGCTTTAGCGATTTCCTAAAGCCTAGGAGCGAAAGCCTAAAGCCTGACTTTCCGGCACTTGGAGCGGAAGGAAGATGCGTTTTGCTGCGTGAAGAAATGCGACTTTAGGCTGTCGGCTTTGGGCTATAGGAAAAGCGAAGTTGCTAGAGCCTGACGCCTAGAGCCCAGCGCCGGATTTCATGTGGAAATCCTGTGAACTCAGTCGATTGACTTGGGCGCAAGCATAACGATATTTTTAAAAGGTTTCGAGGACAGACGGAATCTGGATCGAGCTTCGCTCGATCAGGTGGATCTAACGGATTCGCCTCTAAACAGATTTCGTTCTGGACTGAAAGCGCGCCGCTCAGGCGGAGAGCGATTTCGGTCTTTGACAACTTGGTTGAACGTGCCAGTCGTGAGAGGAAAGGCTTGAGTTAAGTCTGAACTTCTCACAAAATTAGCTAGCGTCCTGACCTCCGTCAGACGCGAAGCGAGTTGTCGCGTAGCGACGAGCGGTGAGCCGTGAGCGGCGAGCAATCTTTTGGTTGCTCAAAGCTCGTAGCTCAATGCCCGCAGCTCACGGCAGCGAATTTGTTCATTCCGAACAAATTTCAGGTTTCAAACGAGAGTTTGATCCTGGCTCAGAATCAACGCTGGCGGCGTGCCTAACACATGCAAGTCGAACGAGAAAGTGGAGCAATCCATGAGTAAAGTGGCGACCGGGTGAGTAACACGTGACTAACCTGCCCTCGAGTGGGGAATAACCCCGGGAAACCGGGGCTAATACCGCATAACATCGCAAGATCAAAGTCGAAAGACGCTTGAGGAGGGGGTCGCGGCTGATTAGCTAGTTGGTAGGGTAATGGCCTACCAAGGCTGAGATCGGTATCCGGCCTGAGAGGGCGCACGGACACACTGGAACTGAAACACGGTCCAGACTCCTACGGGAGGCAGCAGTGGGGAATTTTGCGCAATGGGGGAAACCCTGACGCAGCAACGCCGCGTGGAGGATGAAGTCCCTTGGGA
>DATEHT010000004.1:0-137726 GCA_035279425.1 Terriglobales bacterium
ACCCTTCAGCAAAAACGTGCCAAGCGAGAGGTAGCTTTTGGCAGCAGTGCTGTGCACCAGAAAAACTAGCATGAATGACGGGATTGAGGCATTGGTCGGGGAGAGAGGATTTGAACCTCCGACCCCCTGGTCCCGAACCAGGTGCTCTACCAGGCTGAGCCACTCCCCGACATGATCTGCTCCGGCAACGAGCGCGAGAGAGAAGAACAACTCTTGAAATTATACATCGCGCTACACGGTACACTCCTCGCCGCGGGGAATGAATTCACGCTGCGAAGCACCCGCCGATAGCGCTTGGGACGCTATGTTTCGCTCAACGCGGTCGAGAAATTAGCAAAGCGAGGGCCGCAGTGACGACTTCCCTTTGCGTTAACATCCGCACATTTAGCTTCAGCAGCGGGCCATATCGGGCCAAACTGCTCTATATCGGTCGATCAGTGCGAAATCTCCTCCGCGCCTCATTTTGTGTTGTTATACTGAGGGACTCACACCCAGCAGTTCAGCCATGACTGTTTTTGCCTCAAAGCGACTCTACACGCCGCTTCACACGGTTGAGAACGCCGTTTTGTGTGTCGAGGATGGCACCATCGCCAGGTTAAGTAACCGCGGCAGCTTGGGAACCGCGTCAAATCAGCAGCTAATGGACTTCGATGACTGCACAATAGTCCCTGGCTTTTTCGATATTCACGTTCACGGCGGCGCCAACTGTGACGTGATGGGCGGCAGCTTGGCTGACCTGAAGCGCTTTGAGAAATTCCTGGCGCAGCACGGCGTCACGAGTTACTATCCAACCACGGTCACCGCAGGGCTTGACGTCACCTTAACTGCTCTAGAGCACTTAGCAGATGCAATCGAGGCGAAGGACGTGGGCCAAGGACGCGCGCGGGCCCTCGGAGTTCACCTGGAAGGCCCGTTTCTAAGTCACACAAGGCGTGGCATGCATCCGCCAGAAAATTTGCTTCCTCCACGCGTGAGCACCTTTGAAAAACTGTGGCAGGCCTCACGCGGGCATGTGCGCCATATGACCATCGCCCCGGAGCTCGATAGCGCTGAAGAGCTTATTGTTGAGGCCACCAGGCGCGGGGTCTGCATAAGCATTGGCCACTCGGATGCCACTCTTGAACAGGCGCGCCGAGGAGTAGCAGCTGGGGCGCGCCATGCGACGCATACCTTCAACGCCATGCGTCCGCTTGACCATCGCGATCCCGGAATTCTCGGCGAGGTGCTCACGAATAATGGGCTCACGGCCGAAGTGATCGCCGACGGAATTCACGTTGAACCTGAGATCGTGGACCTGTTGTTCCGGGCGAAAGGAATCGACAACCTGGTCTTAGTTACGGATGCAATCTCGGCCACGGGCATGCCTGAAGGCCGGTATCGGCTGGGGACCGTCGAGGTGGATGTAAAGGATGGAAGGTGCATGCGTGATGGCAAGCTCGCTGGCAGCGTTCTAACGATGGACCAGGCCGTTCGAAACGCGATGAAATTCGCTCATCTGACTCTGCAACAGGCGTCACAGGCCGCAACCGCCAATCCTGCCAAAGTAGCTGGCCTTCCTAAAAAAGGGGTCATAGAGCCCGGCGCCGACGCCGACTTTGTCGTGCTGAGCCCGACTGCAAAAGTCCGGGCAACGGTCATTGGAGGAATAGTCGTCCAGTAATACAAGGAGAACGATGCCAGACAAGGGACCTTTCCCGCACTACATGCTCAAGGAGATCTTCGATCAGCCTCGCGGACTGACCGACACGATCGCTCCTCGCGTCTCGGTTGAAACCGCCGAGGTTCGCATCGCAGACGAGGTCCGGATCGGCATTGACGAGCTGCGTGCGCTGAAGCGCGTGAATATTGTCGCTTCCGGCACCAGTCGTCACGCCGGAATGGTTGGGCAGTTCATGTTTCAGGAACTGGTGCACCTGCCGGTCGAGGTCGATTACGCCAGCGAATTCGAATATCGCAATCCCATGATCGGCAGCGGCGAGATCACGATTGTAATCACACAGTCGGGAGAGACCGCGGATACGACGGCCGCACAGCGCGAAGCCAAGGCCAAAGGTTCGCGCACGATCGCCATCTCGAATGTTGTTGGCTCAACCATTGCCCGCGAAGCTGACGGCGTGCTTTACACCCATGCCGGCCCGGAAATCAGTATTGCCTCCACCAAGGCGTTTACCGCGCAGATGGCAGTCTTGTTTTTATTCGCGGCATATCTTGCGCAGGTCCGTGGAGCGCTCTCGAAGGCCGAACGGCGAAAGTGGATTGAGGAACTTCTGGCGCTGCCTAAGAAAACCGAAACGGTCTTGCAGCATGCTGGCGAGTGCCAGCGGCTTGCCGAGCGCTTTCACAAGTTCGAAGATTTTCTCTTTATGGGACGTGCGATCCACTACCCAATTGCGATGGACGGCGCACTGAAACTAAAAGAAGTCTCCTATATTCACGCCGAGGGCTATCCGACCGGCGAAACAAAGCATGGCCCCAATGCTCTGATTGATGAAAATCTGCCGATTGTGATCGTCGCGACCTGCGACCGCAGTGATCCCGGGTCGGTGCTGCGTTACGAGAAGAACGTGGCCAATATTCGGGGATTCAAGCAGCAGAACGCGCGCGTGATCGCAATTGCCAGCGAAGATGATGAGGAACTGGCTTCCGTCGCCGACCATACCTTTTTCGTGCCGCAGGCGTCGGAGTTGCTTTCGCCAATTTTAGAAATAGTCCCTTTACAGCTCTTTGCCTATTACATGGCCGTACGAAAGGGATTAGACGTGGACCGCCCGCGCAACCTGGTGAAGTCAGTGACTCTGGAGTAATTCGACTAGTTCGGCTTGCGGTTCTTTGAATTCGCAAAGTGCCGCAGAAGGGCCGCTTCACTGAGCGTGTTGTACTTGCCAAGCGGCGACTCTGGTTTCGGGCTATCCACTTTCTGCGCGAGCCGCTGCTGGCTTTCCACTGCTTCTGAACCCGTGGTCATTACCTGGACGTAAAACCACAGGAAATGCCGCATCTGATCGAGAGCTGATTTCAGCATTTCGAGTGATTCAATTTCCGGTAACTGCGCCAGACTTTCCATCAATTCGGGATCAGTCGGCGCCTGCATCGCCGCACAGTTGAGTTCCTGCTGGATGGCGCGCAGATCTTCGGTCACGCGCAACATGCGCACATGAACATCGTCAAGGTAGTCGTTGCTGGCCATCACGCGTTTTCGAACGCATTCAACATCTCATCCAACCTCGAAAGCTAGAAGATGTCCCATGTCCATGCGCTTTCGTAATTCCAGAGGAAATAAAGGTTTGAACCTTGGAAAAATATCCGGGAACCTGTGTGGTCCTGACACTTTGGTGCCCGCTCGAGCCTGGGAAACGCCGCATTTCGGGGGCGTTGTCTCGGCAGGCACAATCGGCGCAGATCAACGATTGCGAAAGCCCGTCTGATACACACTGGCCAATAGCGCTTCCTCATCCGCCGTTCCGTCCTCGTAGGTCGGAATCGAATCGACAAATACTATTCGCGGGGACTCCTTGGAAAGCAGCCCACCTAGTTCTTCTCCTAGCCGCTTCAAAATTCCGGCTTGGCCAGGCCAATTTGCAAAATGCACCGTGTCCTTGGCAGATGGCACTGGCCACTTGATAGGGTGGCTGGCCATTTTCTCGGGAATAAACACGGCATCAAAACTGCCATCTCGACGTGAACTGTTCCAACTTAGCCGCGCGTTATATCGCGCCTCGGCCGCAAGGTTCCAGATGGCTTGCGGATCGAGCTCGCCCTGCTCCGGCTGCGACCTTGAATTATCGAATTGAGCAATGACACCTTTGGTGGCAAGTATTTCAAGGTCAATGTGCAGACGCGAGTTCGGTATTCCGCTAAGGGCGAGAACGTGGCTTTCCTCGCTGAGCAACTGTTCGCGCAGCTTTGCGAAAGTCCATTTGTCGGCATACCACTCGTGCCATTCAACCGGCTGGGCATCCGCAGGCCCGCTTACTGAGAAAAATACGTCGAATCGGTACCGGGTTAACTCATTGTTAATCGTTCCACGCTTGGGCCGAACTTCGACTGAGGCACCCTCAACCTGGTTGGCAAGGGACAGAAAGTATGCCTGGGACAACACCAGTTCTTCCTCGCGCTCCATCCGGCGTTGCACACGGTGTGCAAATTCCGATTCCTCGTCCTCCGGTTTAGAGTCATGTACTTCCAGGGACGCCGCATACATTGGAAGCAGGGGAAGACTGCGGCAATCACCGATAAACAAGTGACCACCCGGCTTAATTAGCCGAATTACATTTTTCAGCACGCGAGTGCAATATCTGAGACTGGGAAAATACTGCGCGACTGAATTGATGATCACCGTGTCGAATGACTGTTCGGGAAACCCAGTCAGGTCTTCGGCGGACTGTTCCAGTAGCTCCACCCCGCTCCAGTCTCCGCTTCGCGATTGCATTTGTTCGCGTATTCGCTGAAGTGATACTGACGAGAAGTCAATTCCAACATAGCGCCGACACCGTGGTGCAACCGGGAACAGCAGTAAACCGGATCCACACCCAACCTCAAGAACATCCCGAGGCGCGAGCGACAGGATATTACCGACACTAGCATCTACCCACTCACGCATCTCGTGATCAGGAATAGCTTGCCTTGTGTAACTACTCCTCCAGCCGGCTATATTGAACCCTGCTGCGGCGCTCTTGGCATCTTTTCCAAGTTGCATCAAGTCATACGTTTTTCGCCACGCTTGTAATCGCCTCTGCTCAGCATCGTGTCTTCCGAGCACTCGATCCAGATAACAATCCTCGGGAACAACGAACAGGATTGGGGCAGCCTCCGACCGTGCGACTGCTACATCGCGAACACCGGGATGTCGCTTTAAAGTGTTGAGCGTCTCGCTTGAAATGACAGGTGCGAGGGTCATTTTCCGTTTGTCTATTAGACGGACTTCTCAGTAGAGATTAGAGAACAAATGCTATCAACGCTGTCGATCATGGTCTGGTCGAATCCGATTTCGCTAAAGTCAATGCCAAAGTTTTGCTCCAGCATTATGACAATTTCCACAGCTTCAATCGAACTGAGACGACCGCTCAGCAGAAGAGAAGAATTGTCCGAGAAAGCCCCAGCATCTCCCTTTTGTTGCAGCAGCGTTTGTACTAGGCTGCGAACTTCCGCTCTTTGATCCATGAGTTCCTTCAAAAGCTGATGTGAAATAAATATCCCAGGAACCGGAGATGCTCGACCAAAGGATAGTTTCTCTGTGTCGACCCGAATATATCAAGCAAGCTGTAGAACAGGATGACGCAGGATAAAGGAATTAGTCGCCCACGTACGAAGCCGCTGCGATGACGCCGGCGCCGGAGTTGTGAAACGCTAAGCGCCGTGCCGAGAGCGACGCAATAAAAGATGTACACCTGGAAATTTACGAGAGCTTTCCGCAGGCCAACTTCCTGGACAATCTGCCAATCGCGGGTGAAATGGTAAAAAGCGTTTCCGAACGCCGCCGCGGCGAAGGTTGCTGCCACCATGCGCAATCGACGATATCGTTTGAAATATCGAAGAAATGTTGGGTAGAAGAAGAAATCGACTAGCAGTTCTTTAAAGTAAAGATAGAAACGATTGAAATATTCCCAGAGCGTGACGCTCGATAATGGCCGGTAAGTATTGCGGAGGGCCCTGAAACCAGCCATTCGACAGCAGGCGATAATGGGATGCCCCAGGATGCAAACCCAAAAAATACTTTCGAAAAAGGCCAACAGCAAACTTACCCAACAAATCCCAATTGGAGCCGGGGAGTGTGCGGCGCTGCGACCGATCGCCTCAGCAAGCGTTGGGATGTGCGCGTATCCATGCCAGAGACGATACCAATAGTGTGAGAATAGGGAAATCAGCATCGCCCAAACCAGCAGTTTCACTCCCTTCAATTGCGTGATCGCCAATTCCTCCGAATTGTGCGCTTCGATCCGCCGAAGGTAAGCAGCGCCTTTAGGAAACGGTGTATTAGTCGAGCCCCAGAAGGGACGGAAAGTGCCGACTTCAAGCTTCAGATCGCGGCCGAAATCCGCGCTGCGATCCAGGAGCGCATAGCCTATGAACCACACATAGCTGGAAAACAGCCCTACGCCTGTCCAAAGCTCCAGATTGATCCCGTATGACTTGGGAACCAGGCATGCGATTACGATGAACGAAGCGAAGCCCGTCAGTAGAAATAAAATTGGCCGTCTTCCGAACGCCGATTTCGGCCACTTTCGCGCGGCATAGAACAATAGCGTGCCGACTGCAAGGCAGGCCAGAATCCAAGCGAGCGACCTAAGGCCCTGGCTTTCATAAATCGGGATCGCAATCGTAAAGAATGCAACCAGGGACCGCCTGTGCTGCGGTAAGAACGTGATTACCGCTAGTGCTCCTGTCGACAGCCAGCTAGTGCTATGCCCATAATTCGTAAAAACCATGCCGAAAAACGCGAGCAAAAATAGCTTCCCCGCCGTCGTCTGCGCAAAGCGAACCACAGCCGGATATGTTTCGACCGGGGGAATGAGGCGAAACGACATCCATCCCTTCGGGCTCAATTTCGAGGGTGCCACCGGGGCTTCGAGAACAGGAGCGGCTATCATTGCGGGTCTATGACTTCAACATTCATGCAAACAGGCGGTTCATTCTGACACTACTTTCCCATAGCGAAACAAACTGAAGGATTACGATCTTGGTGACACGTGACTGAAGCAGAGACAATTACCTTAGATTAAACCAGTGATCTGCGGTTCTTTGTGTTATTTATGCGCGCGATATAATCCGCCCACGGAATGAATTTTAATATCGCCTTCCTTTTTACGAGAGTGCGCACTTACGGCCTGACAAACTTGCACTGGTTGCGGATGGGAAGTCATACACGTATGCACAATTGTTACACCAGGTAGCGGCGGTTGCGGCATGGCTGAAGCCTGAAGACGGATCGACCCCTGAGCGCGTCGGAATTTTGGCATCCCGCAGCGCTGAAGCATGCATCGGGGTGCTTGCCGCAGCGTGGGCAGGGGCGGCCTATGTTGCTCTGAATTTGAAACAGCCCGAGTCGGCCCTGATCGAAATCCTGGAAAGAACGAAGCTGTCGGGTATTATTGCGGACCGAACCGGCTCGAAGATGCTCACCCATGCAGTATTGAGTGCTGCTCCGCCAAAGGTCCTTGCTGTACCGGAAACGACTCCGCGTAGCACGGACCCTCGACCCACATTCTGGAGTGAATTGCGCGCAACCAACTCCGTGAGTGAGCCGGTTCCGAAAAGCAGAGATGAAGCCGCGTACATCCTCTTTACATCGGGGAGTACCGGCAAACCTAAAGGCGTGGTGGTTCCGACCGGCGGACTAGAAAGTTTTCTGCGGTCCATGGAGCAGCAGTTCCCTTTATCGGCCGAAGATCGCTTCGCGGAAACAGCTGATACCAGTTTTGATATTTCGGTTCACAACATGTTCGCCGCATGGCGAGCAGGTGCTTCACTTCATTTGATTCCTCCCACCCAAGCTATGGGACCGGTCAAGTTTCTGCGAGATCAACGAATCACGGTATGGATGTCCGTACCATCGATTGCAGCTTTCATGAAGAAAATGGGTCTGCTAACGGAAGGCGCCTTTCCGGATTTACGCTTGTCACTCTTCGCCGGCGAAGCTCTGCTGATGAGCGTGGCCCAGAGTTGGCAGGCAGCTTGTCCGAACTCAATGGTTGTGAACCTATACGGCCCGACGGAAGCAACGGTGATAATGACCACTGAGATCCTTGAGCCCGGTTGCGCCGTTACTCGCGATTGCCTGGCTATTGGTAAGCCCTTCCCGGAAATGACTGCCGCGATCGTGGACTCCGACCATAACTTTCTGCCAGCAGGTGTGCCTGGCGAAATTCTGCTGAGCGGCCCTCAACTGGCGCTAGGCTATTTTGACGATCCGGAAACGACCGCCTCAAAGTTTGTCACTCTTCGCGGTCAAAGATGGTACCGTACCGGCGACCTCGGGATATGCGATTCGAATGGAACCTTTCATTACTGGGGCCGAATGGACAACCAGGTGAAGATATTGGGATATCGGGTCGAACTTGAGGACATCGAAAGCCATTTGCGTGAGGTCGCCAAATGTGAAACGGCAGCGGCGGTGCCCTGGCCGATTAGCGACGGTATGGCGACGGGAGTTGTCGCCTTTATGGTTTCAAAGGGTACGTCAGAGTTGCAGATAAAATCAGGAATGCAGTCCGGTGTGCCTCCTTATATGGTTCCGAGCCGCGTGTTTTTCCTGGCAGAAATGCCGATGAACAGCAGCGGCAAAGTCGACCGCAAAGCTTTAATCGCCATGCTTCAAAATGGCGACGTCACGGGCTCTTGAGCACGCACCTGCTGCAAATTCTCACAGAATCAACAGCTTATCAACAGCTCGCCTAGTCGGAGCTACAGTTTTCCCTGTATGGACTCTCTTTGAAGAAACGGAGAACGGAGATCGTAGTGGGAAATCACAGGAAGAGCCCGACGCCAACTCAGCCGGTATCAAATCATCAACCACTCTGAACCAGTTGCTCGGAACCAGTACCTCACGCAGAATGAACAAACCGCTCCGCCTCACTCAGAACTTCCTGTACTAGCTCCGGAGATGCGGCCTCTGCGTACACACGCAGTAGCGGCTCGGTTCCAGAGGCACGGAACAGCACCCACGCTTCAGCGCCATTGTTCTCCCTTGAAGCGTCAAGAAAGAACTTGATTCCGTCCAGCCCTTCCTTCTTGATCACCCCATAACTGCCAAGCTTTTTAGTTCCATCCGCACGAGCGCGCTCAATGGCGCCGAACTTCACGTCGTCAGGAATGTGAAGATCGCGCCGGCCGTAGAAGTGCGGCCCGAATTCCTTTTGAAGCCCGGCCACCAATTCACCCAGTGGCTTTTTCTCTTCCGCCATCACATTCGCGAGCAGCAGCGAGTTCAGGATTCCATCGCGCTCCGGAAGATATCGCGAATAGCCGATCCCGCCGGATTCTTCTCCCCCAATAACGATTTCGCGCTCCATCATTAGATCGGCAATGTGCTTGAACCCGATCGGCACCTCGTACAACCTGCGCCCGTGCTTCGCCGCAATACGATCGAGCATGCGCGTTGTGTTGAACGCACGCACAACATCGCCCGGCCACTGTTTGCGACGCAGCAGCCAATCGAGCAGAACGGAGAAAATTTTGTGTGAATCGACGAAGCTACCATCTTCGGCGACAGCGCCTATCCGGTCGGCGTCACCATCCGTCGCAAATCCAGCATGGCAGCGCTCGCGGACCACTGTCTCCTGAAGCATGCGCACATGGGGTTCGATTGGTTCGGGATTAATCTCAGGAAATAAGGGATTAACTTCCTGGCGAATCGCGACAAAATCGATTCCGTGTTCGCTGAAGATCTGGGCCAAAATGCCGCGCCCGGAACCGTACATTGAGTCGATAGCAAACTTGAACTTGGCGTTTGCGATTAGATCGAGATCGGCAAATCTGCAAATGGCTCGAATGTACGCCGGTTTAAGATCAACCTCTTCAATGGTCGCGTGCTTCCCATTCGGCATTGCTCCCGCCGCAGTTTCCTGCTCGATCAATTTCATGATCGACGGAGTTGCCGAACCACCGAAGTTCCCCTTGAACTTCACTCCATTCCAGTTCCACGGATTGTGGCTTGAGGTGATAACAACGCCGCCCGCAGCACCGGTATTCTTCACTGCATAGGAAATCGAAGGCGTCGGCGAATAGTCGCTTGCGAGCCTTATCGGAATTCCCGCTCCAGCCAGCACCTCTGCGGCAGCGCGCGCAAATCGTGGCGATCCGAAACGCGTGTCGTAGCCGACGACGAGGCCGCGCGACGGATCTTCATGTTTCAGCACATAGGAAGCGATCGCGCCCGCTACACGCCGCACATTCTCGAATGTGAAGTCGTCTGCAATGACGGCCCGCCACCCATCGGTCCCGAACTTAATGAGATTCGTGGGTCGTGCGTCGTGACTCGTGCGCTGTTGGTTTTTATTCATCGTGCCAACTGTATCTGCGATCAAACTCTGGGTATCTGCTGCCATATGAGATTACCGCCTTGTTACTCGATCTGTGCACGACTCACGGCGCACGACTCAAACCAACTGCTTCAATTTCTTTTCATCCAAATATTTCACTACTTTCCCCACATCCTGCGAGTTCGAACGTGTCGTGACCAGCAGGGCATCCTCGGTTTCGACGACGACAATGTCATTCACTCCTACAACCGCAACGAACTTGTTAGGCGAGTGAACGTAGTTCCCGCTGGCGTTCAAAGTGAAGATGCCCTGAGCTGAAACCAGGTTGCCGTCGGCTGGCGTGTTCTTCGCAACGTGATGCTCATGAAGCGCGGTCCACGAACCCAAATCATTCCACCCGAAATCCGCGCGCAAACAAAAAATACTTGATTCCTGCTCGCCCTTGGCCGACCGCGGCTCGAGCACTGCGAAGTCTACGCTGATGTCTTCGCATTTTGGATAGAGCCGCCGAAAGTTAGCGGCGAATTTCCGCGTGCCATAGTCGGCTGCAATTTTCTCCAGCACCGACGCGGTCTTCGGCAAGTGTTCAGTGATCGCGTCCGTCAGAGTCTTGGCGCTCCATAAAAACATTCCGCTGTTCCAATAAAAGTTCCCAGAGCGGACAAACTCCGCCGCTCGCTCAGCATTGGGCTTCTCTGTAAAACGACGCACGTGGCGAGCATTTCCAGCAGAGAGCGATCCGGCCTCGATGTACCCGTAACCTGTCTCCGGACGGGACGGCTCAATGCCCAACACGACGATGTTTTCACCGTCGGAAGCGATTTCGATCCCCTCGTTCAAGACCTCGCGAAAGCGGGTCTCATTTCCTACCACGTGATCGGAAGGGAACAGTCCGATTACCGCATCGGGGTCCTTACGTCGCAGAATGAAAGCCGCAAGTCCGATTGCCGGTGCAGTATTACGTCCGACCGGCTCCGCCAGGATGTGGTCAGGGCGGAGCTTGGGCAGTTGTTTCACGATTTCCGGCCGCAAGTCGTCGTTTGTGATTACCCAAAATTGCTTTGCCGGAGCAATCGGCAGCAGCCGCGCTACCGTCTGCTGAATCATCGTCTGTTTGCCGTCGAGTGCGAGCAGTTGCTTAGCACGCTTCTTACGGCTCAGCGGCCAAAAACGGGTTCCGCGACCACCGGCAAGTACTACGGGATAGAAGTTGACTGGCATCAATTTAAGAAATCATCCGTCAAAACTCTGTGTTCAGCCCCTGTGAAACTCAGCGTTCTCTGTGGTTAGGTTTTAAGATTCAGCCACCGAGAACACGCGAGTCACCCCTTACTCAGAATACTTCCGGCGGCAGAACGCTCCCTGCGGGCACCGACGATTTCAAAAACTCGATCTCCTGCTCTGGCCGGATCTCGAATTGCGTGATGCACGCAGGCACAACCAACGCGTCTCCTCTTCCGAACCGCACCGCCTCACATCCATTAACATGCACCGCAGCAGAACCCCGCACAACGACGAGAATCTGCGCAGAAGTCCGTGCGCTCGACTCGAATCGTTGCGCGCCGTGCAACTCGAATCGTTCGACGGTGAAATAAGGAGACGCAACTAACTTCTGTCCGAGGTTGCCGTTGCTGCCGAATTTTGAAAAAGCCTGCGAATGGACTTTTCCCGATCCCGCCTGTTCCTTGATCACCCGCAGCCCGTGTTCTAAATGCAGTTCCCGTGGGCGGCCATAATCGTAAAGCCGAAATGTTGTGTCCGATTGCTGCTGGGTTTCGACGATGATTGCTCCCGGACCGAGCGTATGGACGGTGCCACCGGCGACGTAAATCATGTCGCCTTTCGAAACTTTGATCCAATTCAGTAGTTCTTCTGCCCGATTTTCGTGAATTGATTTTTCAAAATCAGCTCGCGTTGTGCCCCTTTTTAGTCCCAGCCCGATTTCCGCGCCAGGCTTCGCATCCGCCACGTACCAGCACTCGGTTTTTCCCCACGGCTGCCCAATCGCGCGGGCATCATTGTCATCAGGATGGACTTGCACGGACAGCTTTTCATGTGGGAACAGGAATTTCGCCAGTAAGGGAAAGCGATCCGAGTTCGGCGCCGCATCTCCGACCAACTCGCGCTGATATTGCGTCGAAACTTCGGATAGCGATTTTCCGGCAAGAGCTCCGTTCTGTATCTTGCAGTTGTCACCCGTAAGCCACGATTCGCCTATCTTTTCTGTGAACTGCCGAGGGTAAATCGGCGAAAGGTCATTCGTTCCCCAGGGCCGGGGATCGAACAAAGGCTGCATTAAGAATGGATAGAGGCCCGACATTGTGAGTTGCGCGTTGCATTAGAAGCGTAACTCACGAGAGAGGCTGCCCGCAAAAGAGGTTCAGATCTCAATCAGAACTTTCACCCTACGAGCCGCGCAGTTGGGGGAACCGCGAATAGCAGTCACTAAAACCTTCGAACGTACTTCAAAAACGGGCAATGAATTGCGAAAAGGTGACACGCGGCCACTACTGACATGAATAACCCGACGAGTACTACGAAACCGCGATGATACCACTCCGGGTGGTACAGCTCTGTTTCGCCGAGGCCGCCCCTCCAAAAGAACGTAAATTGTTTAGCCGCCAGCCCGCGAACCACCGCCCCGAGCCCGATGATCAGCAATAGAATCCACCAAAGCCGTTCCAGTTCCACTATTTAGGCCTATCGCGAAGATCCAACATCGTTCACCGCTGTCAACGCTCATACCCTACAGCCCGCACCCAACCACCGAGTCTTCACGGTGGGGTGCATCACGTCATAAAGAATCCACGAACTTCCTAAGCCGCTCCAGCCCGCGATCAAGCTCTTTCTTTGAAGTCGCGTAAGAGATTCGGACGTGTTCGTGGGTTCCGAATCCTTCGCCTGGGACTGTAGCGACGTGCGCTTCATGCAACAGATTTCGTGCAAAGTCTGCCGGAGACTTCACCGCGCCACCGAAAAACGACGAAATATTCGGGTAAACATAAAACGCGCCTTCCGGCCGGGCGCATGTGATCCCGTCGATCTTGCTCAGCCCATCCAGCACGTGATCGCGAAGCTGAATGTATTCTTTGCGCATTTCAGCCACGCAGTCCTGCGGTCCCTTCAGCGCAGCTACGGCAGCCTTCTGCACAATCGAAGTTGGGTTCGATGTCGATTGACTCTGGAGCTTTTGCATCGCGGAGATTACCGGGGCAGGCGCAAGAGCGTATCCCATGCGCCAGCCGGTCATGGCGTAAGTTTTTGACAATGAGCCGACCACGATCATGCGATCGCGGTATTCGTTGAGCGATCCAACTGAAAATTCGCGGCCGGTGTAATTCAAATAGACATAGCATTCGTCGGACATAACCCAGATGCCTCGCTCGGAAGCAAATCGCACGACCTCGGTCATGTCTTCTGGCGACATAACGGCGCCAGACGGATTCGAAGGCGAATTCAAGATAATGAGCTTCGTACGAGGTGTCACCAAGCGAGAAACCATTTCCCCAGTCACGCGAAAGCCTTCGGCTTCGTCGGTCTCGAGCAATACACAATTTCCACCGGCATAGCGAACGATGTCCTTGAACGAAACCCAATAGGGCACCGGCAGGATGACTTCATCTCCATGATCGACCAGCACCTGCATGGCATTGAACAGCACGTGCTTACCGCCAACTGAAGCCATTGTCTCTTCGCGCTTGTATTTCGAGCCGAAGTCCTGCGCGTGGCGCTGAACGATAGCATCTTTCAGCTCGACCGTGCCACCGACAGCGGTATAGCGCGTGAAATTGCCGTTGATCGCCGCAATCGCCGCATCTTTAATATGCTGCGGTGTCGAAAAATGCGGCTCGCCAACGGTCCAGTCAACGACGTCCACGCCGCTTTGGCGAAGCTTGTCGGCTTCGGCAGCGACGGCCATGGTGGCTGAAACTTCAATGCGGTTGATTCGCTCGGTCAACTTCAACGCAACAGGTGCTGCGGTTACTGTACTCATGCTCTCCCTACCTTTATTTTTCGATTCGAAAGCTTGTATGCCGGATCAAGTTTTTCCTTGAGCCGCTGTTCAACCAGTTCTGGTACGAGCTTGCTGACGTCTCCGCCGAGCCTTGCGACTTCTCGCACCAGCCGAGAACTTAGGTACGAATATTTCTCTGCCGGCATCATGAAAACCGTTTCTAATTCAGGCCGCAATTTGCGGTTCATCAGCGCCATCTGCAGCTCGTATTCGTAATCGCTCAGCGCCCGAATGCCCCGCAAAACTGCGCTGGCTTTCACCTTCGCCGCATACTCAACCGTAAGCCCGTCGAAGGTATCAACCCGAACGTTCTTGAACTCTTCGGTCAAATCCTCCAGCATCTTGCGCCGCTCGCCGACGCTGAACAGCGGACTCTTGTCCGGGTTCCGCAAAATCGCTACCATCAACTCGTCGAAAATCTTGCTCCCCCGCTCGATCAGGTCCAAATGCCCGTTCGTCGGCGGATCAAACGACCCGGGATAGATGGCAGTGACTTTCTTCAATGAGCCTCGTTTTGCGCGCTAAAACAGGCGGGCTGGGATGAGTTGATTTTAGTTGCCGTAACAGGGAAATGGCAATCTCAAGCCCAAAGTCGATCATTATCCGCGCACTTTCCACGCAAAAACCGCGATGTAACTCGCAGCAAGGAAGCAAAATAAGGCCAGCAGCAGTACATGTCCGATCACAAAGTGTCTGCCCCGCGGCCAATCCGAATGAGAAAAGTAAACCAAGTCCACGAGGATTCGCGCGGTCCAGTAAACACCGATAAACGCGACGAGCGCTAGCGCGGCGCGGTCCCCACGCAGCATGTCCTTGTGGAGAACGATTGAAAGAATTCCAAAGGCAATGATCGTTAACACAGTAAATGAACTCTGTACCCAAAGCAGCTTCCGGTTCAAAGGCATAAGTTGTTTCAGGTCCTCTTTCCATCGCAGCTGATAGGGCACCTGAAAGCTTGCAAGGAGAATCACGAAGTGTCCTATGGCTGCGAGCCAGAGGTCGATATCAAAAAACTCTTGTGCGGTTGTGCTCATGGCAGAGCGCCAATTGCTTTCATAAAAGGAAGTATGACATTGCGAACGAACGGCGGATGAAAGAGCCAAAACGCCGGCATGGCTGTAACCATAGCCATGAAAAGCCAGCCGCGAAAGCCTTTCCCGAGTTCGATTCGCTTGCCAACTACCGAATGCTCCGCGATTACGCCTGCTCCCTGGATCGTGAAATACAGCGTTGGCAGACCGTATCCTCCTCGTGCGGGCACTGAAATTACTAGGTCGTGAAGTAACCCGGAAATCACAAATACCAGAAAACCTGCGCCAGCGGCTCCAAGGTACTTGTACATCGGCCGAAAGATCAGATCATGGGATAGCTGGCGGAATCCTAAGTTCCACCGTTTGCCCCAGAATTCTCCCAATGACTGAGAGCGCAGCGGCGCACGCATGATCGGAGTCGCCGAGACCCCGGCGCACTGCCAAAAAAGTGCTAAGACTTCAAAGCTTCCGAAGTGCAGGAGGAGAATCAGCCCGAGCATACCAATCCAGCCGCGCAACAGCGGCGCACTCCCAGGAAGGGTGCGCGCAACTCCCCACAAAAGCACGACACCTAAACCGGTTTTAAGAATCGCCCAAAGCCACTGACTCAACGTCGGCGCTGTGGGGCCTTTATTTGTTAGGAATGACTCTGCATCCATGCCGGGCCACATCAGAAGATAAGCGGCAGAACGCCACCATCCATGTCGTACGTGCGGTCTCGCGTACCACCATGTAAACCATTTGAACCCGGCGAAAATCGCGACGGCCAAGGCCCACATAAACTCCCATGCTGCAAGAGCGCTGCCTGCCACCAACGTAATAGAAGGGAGTAGTAGTAGTGGTAGCCAACCGAGCCATCTGTACCAATCTGGTGGGCGCAGCTTCCTTCCATTTGCTTTCTCTCTGGTCGGGGTTCTCGTCACCAGCATTGCTTCCAGCCATACTCTACACTTACTTGAGTGTCGGCAGAGCAATCCAATCTTCCAAATGCTAACAATCTCGGGCCCACGTCAATTCTGGATAGTGGACACGAAGATATACGACGATTAGCCAAGGTCCTACAGCGATCCAGTGTTGCCATTTCATTTCTCCGCGGGGCACATCTGCACTTAGTGAAAACGCTGAGACCGGTGTACACCGTAGATGAATGGCAACCAGCATCCGTCACTCTTAGAAAGGGACGAGGTTCATGCAGCCAGCGAGCCGCCCTGCTAGAAGCAGTCGCCCGGACTGCTGGAGTTCCAACGAGAGTACATGCGTTCTTCGTGAAGGGGAGCTTTTGGTATCCGCGCTTCAAGTTCACGCGAATGTTCATCCCGAATAGCATTTTGCTGGTTTGGCCACAGTTCTATGTCGAAGAAAAGTGGCTAGACCTTGATGAACTGCACGGTTCCGCTTCTGAGCTGGCTGCAAAATCAACTCGCGGATTCACAAACACTGGAGAGTCCATCTTCGAGGCAATAACAGACAAGCCGGTCGATTTTCTTGGTAAAACATGTAGTGCCGCTTGTGCTCATCCAGAACACGACCTCTCGAAATTTCTCGTGCGAGATCACGGCGTGTTCGACACTCGAGATGGGGCGCTTGAGCAGTTTGGCTCATTTCAGCATACAATCCGCGGTCGCGCTTTCGAGTTCATCTACGGCGACCGAAAGAGTACCTAATCACCGTCTCGGCCCGGGTTTACCTTCCGTTCCGGTGGGCATGGCTGTGACTTTCGAACTCTGGCCAGCTGCAGCACCCTGTGCCGCTCCCTGAGTCTGGGCCGCGGGTTGGGCGGAAATTAATCCAAGCGCCTTGCGAACTTCAGCTTCCAGCCGCGCCGTGACATCTTTATTGTCTTTCAGGAACTGACGGGCATTTTCGCGCCCCTGGCCAATGCGTTCGCCCTTATAGCTGAACCACGACCCGGACTTCTCTAGAATGTTCTGGTTCACTGCCAAATCCAGGAGATCGCCTTCGCGCGAAATCCCCTCCCCATAAAGTATGTCGAATTCGGCGTCGCGGAAAGGCGCCGCGACTTTGTTCTTAACGACTTTGACTTTTGTGCGGGAGCCGGTGACAACGTCGCCTTCTTTGATTGCGGCAATGCGGCGAATGTCGATGCGGACGGAAGCGTAAAACTTCAAGGCGCGTCCGCCGGTGGTGGTTTCGGGATTGCCGAACATGACGCCGATTTTTTCGCGGATTTGGTTAATAAAGATGAGGCAGGTGCGCGACTTTGAGACCGTTCCCGTCAATTTGCGGAGCGCCTGGGACATCAGCCGCGCTTGCAGGCCCATGTGGCTGTCGCCCATTTCGCCGTCGAGCTCCGCCTTCGGAACCAGCGCGGCGACCGAGTCGACGACCAGAACGTCAATTGCGCCCGAGCGAACCAGTTGCTCGGTAATCTCAAGCGCCTGCTCGCCGTAATCCGGCTGCGAGACGAGAAGATTGTCGACATCGACGCCGAGCTTTTTCGCATAAGTAGGATCGAGCGCGTGTTCCGCATCCACGAATGCCGCCATGCCCCCGGCTTTTTGGGCCTCGGCGATAATTTGGAGCGTAATCGTTGTTTTGCCCGACGACTCGGGCCCGAAGATTTCAACTACGCGGCCACGAGGAACGCCACCGACGCCAAGCGCCGCGTCGAACGAAATTGCGCCGGTTGAGATCACGGAAATCGGGACAATCGCTTCCTTTGCCCCCAACCGCATAATGGAGCCCTTGCCAAACTGTTTTTCGATCTGCGCAAATGCCAAGTCAATCGCCCGGCTCCGCTCGTCGGCCATGAAGAATTCTCCTGAGAATAGGGCGGAGTAGCTCCGCCCGATTGGATGAACTGGCTGGAGTATATCGTGTATTGCAAGCGAAGAAAAGGAGAAAGTCACAGCTTTTGTGAGAAAGTTCCCGAAACAGAACCGGTTGTGCTTTAAATTTCTCAGCTCGCGGCGGCACTGGAAGCCTTCGAACCCTGCTTCCCTGAAAACCATGCAGCCGCGGCCAAACATATTGTGATCAGAATTGAAAAAACGATCGGCACGATGAAGAGGAACTTCCAGCTCACGGCCGTGATGGCGGCATAGCAAAGCGCGAATGTCCAAGCAATAGCGCGCGTATGCGCCAAAGTTGCGGCGGGAAGCCCACCCAGTTGCCAGGCCAATATTGCCGAGAACAAAAAGAACACGCCAACCGAAAACCCGGCGCCCTCAAAGAGTTCCCAATAGCTGCGGCTGGATCCCTGCATATCGAAATGAATCGATCGCATCGATGCAATCAGGGCATCCACTCCCCATTTTGGATCGGACTGTCGGAAACCGAGTGTGTGCCCGACCGCGAAAAGCAACAGAAGAACAGCGGCGATTCGATAACAAACAGATGCTTTCATTCTGCCCTCCCGAAGATCACGGCAACGGGCAACATATCCTAACGCGTGGGTTCTTGCCGTGCTACTTCGAAATTTCCTCTTATGTTGCCGTGCTACAATGAGCCACTCTTAAAGGTTTTCTCCTAAAGCATTAGGCTCCCGCACAACCGAAACAGATACCGTGCCACCGAATCCTCCCAAGACCATTACGTACGCCGATGCAGGCGTGAACATCGACCAAGCCAATCGCACCAAACAGCGCATTAAATACCTGGCGCATAAGACATTCACCAAAGGCGTGCTCAGCGAGATTGGCGGGTTTGGTGGGGTTTTCGCCATCGACAAGGCGAAGTACATCGATCCGATTCTGGTTTCGAGCGTGGATGGCGTCGGCACCAAACTGAAGCTGGCCTTCGAGATGAACCTTCACCATACGGTTGGCGCTGACCTGGTGAACCACTGCGTGAACGACATTGCAGTGCAAGGCGCCGCGCCGATGTTCTTCATGGACTATCTCGCAGTTGGAAAACTCGACCGGGCAATTGCCGAAAAAGTGATCGAAGGACTCGCCGAAGCCTGCAAACACAACGGTTGCGCGCTCATTGGCGGCGAGACGGCCGAGATGCCAGGATTTTATTCCGAAGGTGAATATGACCTTGCGGGCTTCATTGTTGGTGTAGTCGAGCGCGAGAAGATCGTTACCGGTAAGACGGTCGAAGTCGGCGACATTATTCTTGGACTGCCTTCTACCGGGCTACACACCAATGGATATTCACTCGCCCGAAAGTTGCTGTTCGAAGTTGCGAAATACGAACCCGAAACTTACGTCAACGAACTCAAAGGCAAGGTCGGCAACGAACTGATGCAGACGCACCGGAGCTATTGGCCGATCATCAAGAAGCTGCTGGCCGCCGATTGCGTTTCAGCGATGGCGCACATCACTGGCGGCGGGATCACGGAGAATCTTCCCCGCGTTCTGCCGCGCGGAATGTCCGCGATCATCGAATACGGCTCATGGCCGGTGCTGCCGATTTTTACTCACCTGCAATACCTCGGGAACGTCCCGCAGGACGAGATGATGCGTACGTTCAACATGGGCGTAGGCATGTTGGTCGTGGTCCCGTCGAAAAAATTCAAAAAGGCGGAAAGCGTACTTGACCGCGCAGGGGAGAAGTATTATGCGGTGGGGCGGATTGTGAAGGGTGAGCGGAAGGTTTCATACAGTTGAAAGTCCCCACTTCTCGCAAAAGCAGCGAGAACTGGGACACCCTTAAATTTCTCCTGGAAGTCAACTGACTCACCCCCTCGACTTCGCTCGGGGCAGGCTCTGTCCCAAAGACAGGGACAACCGGCTCCTTTCCAGGAATATCCGAGTATGCGGATCGCGATCATCGTCCTGATTCTTGCGATACTTCTCGCGCCGGTTCTCCTGATACGCTTCCGAAAAAGATGGGTGGCGGCTTTTAATCTGCGCGTGACGAACCGGATTACTGGACGGTTCGCAGACCGGCTACCAGGATTTGGAATCATTACGCATGTTGGGCGAAAGTCGGGCCGGACGTTTCACACCCCGGTAAATGTGTTTGCGAGGCCTGATGGCTTTCTAATTGCGCTCACTTATGGACCAGAGGCGGAGTGGGTAAGGAATGTTCTCGCAGCCGGAGGATGCTCGCTTGTAACTTGCGGGCGGGAGTATCGGCTGACTCGTCCCGTGGTCGAGCACGATCGCGCGCGACGGCAATTTCCATTTGTTGTGCGGATGATTCTCGGCGTCATTGGGGCGAACGATTTCTTGAAGCTTTCGGTTGGTGAAAAGACTTAGGGGACGTGCTGTCATTAGAAACTTCAAAATCCCCACCCTGTCCTAAAGAACAGGACAAGGGTGGGGCAACCTCGGACTCGATCTACCGATGATCTTTCAGCAGTTCCCAAGCGCCCAGATACCCGGCAAACTTTGAATTCGGCTGATCGGGACGAAGGCCGACGTTGGCCTGACCTCGAAAGATCGCAATTGTGCTGACCAAGAGTGCCGAGAGAAATACCTTTGCTTAAACCTCAAACCCCTCCCGGTTCGTAACGGAGCAATACCGTTCCGCAGGAAAATACTTTGTGGTTCACGAGAGTGAGACGTAAGGGGCCCGTCAAGCCGCTGAAGATCGTTAGACCGCTACCGAGGGCCACCGGATTGACGAGGAGGTAATACTCATCGATCAGATTGTTTTCGATCAGGGACGCGACGAAACCACTCCCGCCATACACGAGCATGTCTTTCCCGGTTTGACTTTTGAGTTGATTCACAGAGTCGGCGATCTCGCCGTTCGCTACGGTCGCATTCGGCCATTCTGATTTCTGAATAGTCTTTGAAAAGACAACTTTGGGTAGGTCTGTAATCACCTTACCGATCTCGAAATCGGCGTCTTTGGGGTTGTCGGCCACCGCTTTCCAATGAGGGATGAAACTGGCTGCGGTTTTGCGTCCGAGGAGAATGCAGTCGACGTTGGCGGCGTTTGATATCGAGTACTGTCTAAGTTCGGCATCCCAGTTGAAATTGCCACGACCGCTTTGCGCTGGCAGCGCGACCATGCCGTCAATGGATATGTGCATCTGCAATTTCAGTCTTCTCATATGAAAAACGTCCAGCCTTTCTGCTCGATGTCTATCTCTGCTTGAATTTCAAGCCTTTCCTATATAGCCCGTCGCTGCCGATGTCAAACACGCGGTTGTAGCGGGCGCGGTAGTTTTCCTGGGCGGCGCTGGCGGCGAGTTCGATCAGTTGCTCCTCGGAAAAATGACGGCGTAACTCGGCGTAGAGTTCGTCGCTTACGTTCGCGGGAGTGTCGGCCATTGCGTCCGCCATACGCAGCAGGGCTAGTTCGGCTGGAACAAATGACTCAATCCGACCTTCGCGAATGGCTGTGACTTCGTCATCAGTGAGCCCGTACATTCTGCCGCCGGCAGAATTGGCGTCGATTCAAAACGGACAGCCTACGCGGACTGCGGTACGGAGAAGAATGATTGATCGCAGGCGCTGCGGCACTCTAGCTTTCTGGCCGAGAAGCCATTCGGGAAGAACGCCTACCCAGAAGACGCGCGGCACGCGAGCGGCGATTTTTTGTGGCGTGAGGTCACGGCCGAGCTCCTTTCGTACTTTCTTGAAGACCTGACGCATAAGGAATGAAGTTTGTTTAGGGTCAACACCTTCGACGCGGGCCACAGGAGACTCCTTTCAGTTTCAGATGATGAGGGGTGAGCAGGGGATTCGGGGTTAGAACTCCACATCACGCAACTTGAATGGGAAGGGCAGGGCTTGTGGCCGTGCCGAACAAGCCTCATTGTGAGATGGCTTCCGCCGCTGAGGGCCATGACGAGAGACTGGCGGCTTCAAAGCTCACCTCAGCGGCTAAAGCCGTCTTCTGGTCATCCCCCAATCGGCACGACTGAAGTCGTGCCCTTCCCGCCTGTGCTGGCCCGTACCCCTTGTTGAAAATGTCAAAAACCCCTCCCTGCCCTGTGCGAAGTCGAAGGGATGGGGCACCCTCGTGTCCTTTCAGTAAGTTCCTAGCTTTACGTGGACGACTTGGCCCTGGTGGGTGAAGTTCAGGCCGAAGTCGGTTTCGTCGCCGTTCCAGAGACGTAGGAATTTCCAGTTGCCGTTTTCGTAGCGTCCTTCTTCGGCGCGGAGAATTTGCATGTGGCCGGATTCCTTCCCTGAGACATTGAACTGGACTCGCGCGTCAATTCCAGTGACGAGAAATTCGTCTGGGCCAAGCTGCGCAACCAGCGCGCGGCCGTGGTGATCTTTGGTGCCTGGCGGTTTGGAATTCTCGCTCCCCCATTGAGGAAGGCCGAAGGAAATGACTGCCTGCCATTTGTCGAAATCAATCGCAGCGCGGGCTGCGCCTTCGTCTTCGATGGCGGTCTTCAGTTTACCGTCGAAATTCAGGCGCGCGATCTCGCGGTCCATGGGAGCGATAAGCGCGTAATTTTCGGCGTGCAGCGTCGGCGGCTTTTCATCTTTTATGGTCCAGCCTGTGTAGTCGACTCCGAATGGTGAGAACCCGATCGCGCCCTGCCCGAGCGCATAAAAGAAAAATTTCGCGTACGAATCTTCAAGGCCGGTTTCGGGGATCCAGACTGGGTTGTCCGGGCGATGAAATTGGCCGACCGCCTCACGGTAAAAGTCCGAGTCATCGTTGTAAATGTCGGGGCCAATCATGTCGATGGCAGGCGCGCTTGCTTTCCACACATCGAGCATGTTGTAGGTCGGGCCGCCGCTAGGATAAGCAGCGCCGGGAACGGAGTCGGGCCGGTACTTGAGCCAGTTGTTCACATAGAGGGGTAGCGGGAACTCGGCTTTGCCGGCCACGGCAACTTCATTGATGTAATGGGCGACGGAATAAGCGGAGAAAGTTTCGTCCGCGTCAGCGCCGAAGACCTCTTTCCAAGTGCCGGGATGGCGATGCAGGGCTTGCGTGAGATCGGTAGGGACTTGGGATTGAAAAAGCTTTTCGGCGGCGGGGGAGAAATCGCGGATGCTGTGAAGGATTCCTGATTCGTTTTCGACCTGAACAAGAATCACGGTATGTTGCTCGAGGTCAATTTGCTTCAGGTGCTGCATGAGCGCGGCGAATGCCTTCTTGTCGGCCTCAAGATTCGCGTCGGAGTATGGAGAGAGCACCTCGATTCGTTCACCGCGTTGGTTGACTACTCGCGGATATTGCACCGGGTCAGTCTTGATCCATTCCGGGACATAGTGCATCTTGCCGTTCTTCCAGGTGCCGAACCAGAGCAGGACGAGATAAACGTGGTGGGCACGAGCTTGCTTGACCAGCTCGTCCACATTTGCGAAATCGAACCGGTCGCGTTGGGGTTCGACCTGCTCCCAATAAACCGGGGCCTCCACTGTATTCGCGTGCATGGCCTCGATCGCGGGCCAGACTTCGGGAAGCACCGCAGGCCAGGAGCTCGAATTGTTGATCTGCGCGCCCAGAATGAGGAAAGGCTGACCGTCGACGAAGACGGCATAGCGGCCGTCTTTTTTTACGAGACGTGGCATTTCCGCAGCGGCAGAAAAAATCGCAAAAAATATGAAAGTAGCGAGAACAGAGCGACGCACAAATCCGAGAACCGACATTCACGCCTCCTCTTGATTGCGCAAAAAGTGTATTCCACACGGGCAAAATTGTGTGCCCAAAATGTGCTGGGGAATTCGGTCTTTATACCTGTTATTTCGGAAATTTCAGAGCGCCGCAGGAATTTGGCACGGGCAAACGTGCTTATGGTCACCTCGCGTAACGGCACCTTTGACTTAGAGATGTCCTAACGCACAGTTGATGCGGTTGAAATGCCGCGCCAGAATGGGGTTTCGGGCCGATGATACCGGCTTTCTCATGGAAGACGGCACATCCACCGATAGCATAAGTGAGTCACAAAAATCAGAAAACGGAGAACACCTTGGGAAACTTTCTCGTACCCCCCTCCCCGACCCGAAGGTTTTCAGCACGTGCGGCGCTCGTCGACCTGCACCCAAACACCACCACATTGCTCGCCGAATGCTTCCGGCAATTTGGGATCGATGCTATTCCCATGCCGGGCGACAAGCCGGAACGCCTGGCGAAAGAAAAGTTTGAAGCCTGTGTAGTGCGGGTTGGCAGCAAGGCCGGCCCAATGCTCGAATCCGCGCGGAGTTCACGTTCCAACAGCCGAATGGTGATTTACGGACTGGGCGGTACGGCCAAAGACGCCTTGACGCTCTCGCAGTATGGCATCAACGCGATCTTTGAGGAGCCGCTGGAGCGGACCGCAGCCGTGAAGTTGGTCCGGTCGACGCAGATGCTGGTAATGCACGAGCATCGACGCTATGCGCGAATTCCGGTGCTGACGCAGGTTACGGTTATGGCCACCTCGACGCATCGGCAGTTTGACGCCAGCAGCGTTGAGATCAGCAGCGGCGGCATGTCCCTGCGCTCTAACCAGGAAATATCATTGGGATTGCCGGTCGAAGTGGCGTTCGGGCTTTTGACCCTGCCGCGAGTATGGTGCCGCGGAAGCGTGAGTTGGGTAAAGCCTGCCGGCAAGATGTTTGGCGTACGTTTCGACCAGACTGACCAGCGGCGAAAGCGAATCAAGGAATGGGTTGAATCAAACCTGGGGGCCGGATAGGCCCTCCGCCTTCCGTCCTAAGAAGAACGCCTGCCGCTAACAACACGTTTTCCGCAAACGGTTCTGCCACGATCTGGTACTCATCCTCGTACACGACGTAGCCCACGCGTTTTGCTTTCAGAGTACGTACGTATACGCTATGACTCTCCAGCATCCAAACCAACTCTCGAATCTGTGCAATATGAATGATTGCCGTGTCCTTGAACCAGCATAGGGCCCGGTGTTTTTTTCGACAGAAAGGCGCCTTAGCTGCCGTGAAGCGGGTTGGGCGCTCCAGGTTCGCACTGAACCACCAACGAACCGTATCGTGCTGCTCTTCCTCGTGGGAATAGAGCTTTCCTGCATCGCGAAGGTCCCCCAGCGCGTGAAAGACGCCGAGCGCACGTTCGGAGTCTTCGTCGATTTCAGATACTACAAATCGTAAGTACATAGAAGTCCCTGTGGCAGCGAGGCATTACTGCCTCGCGCCGGATGGACGTTATTCGCGGAAAGAAGTAACTGCGTCGGCCGCCGTCATAGCTGCCGGACTGCATGCAGCACTTTTTGAAAGCGGCGTCCCGAACCACAAGGGAAGAGGTCGTTCCGGCCGAGCTTCTCTATAAGCTCTTTGCCCGCGTGTACGGTTCTGCGACCGCGCTTGACTTGTGTTCGGAAGGGAATCCTCGGCGACGCTTACTACTTGGCGTGGAAGGAGGAGATGTTGGCAAGTTCGTCCTGGTATTTCATGGCGAGGCTCCTCGTGAGGTGAATTGAGTTTACCATGCCGCCCCGGGTAAGAGACGGCATAGATAAACGCATGCGGCGCTCAATCGACGACCGCTTACGGGATGGCTATGTTCGACACGATGTTCGAGAAACTACTCTCGGTATTGCTGGTGTCGACCGCGGTAGTCGCATAGCAGTAGGACGTGCTATTGGCGACGGTGCTGTCGGTATAGACGGTTGTGGTATCCAGAGTGGGATTGATCTGCGCAAACGAGCCGCACGTACCGCTGTACGCAGCACGATATACGTTATAGCCGACAACGTCGCTCGAGGTGCTGGCGGTCCAGGATAAGTTGACCGAGTGCGTTGGCGCCGCTGCTCCGGTACCGGTCAACGTTTCGGTGATTGTGGCGGGTTGCGCATTGCTGGTGATGGTCAGGGTAGCTGTCACTGCTCCGGTTGCCTGCGGACTGAAGGTGATGGTAAACGGCACACTTTGTCCCGTCGAAATGGTGACCGGAAGAGACAGACCTCCCACGGTAAACGCGGAGTTATTCGTGCTCACCGCGCTGACCGTTACACTTCCACCACCAGCTGTCAGATTGCCGGAGCCGCTTCCGCTCGAGCCAACCTGGACGCTGCCTAAAGCCAGCGTGGCCGGAGAAACCGTTAATTGAGCCGTTTGGGTCGACGCGCCAGTCCCGGAGAGCGGAACCGTGAGCGTCGGATTCGGAGCATTCGAACTTACGGTTACACTACCGCCCGCCGCGCCAGCTGCCTGCGGAGCAAAGGTCACGCTGAAGCTGGTGCTTTGTCCTGCTCCCAGAGTTTGCGGAGTGCTGACTCCGCTAAGAGTGAACCCAGCGCCGCTGGCTGATATCTGGGAAATTGATACGCTCGTTCCGCCAGTGTTAGTCACGGTCGCCGTGAGAGATTGTTGGCTGCCGATATTTACGCTACCAAACGCTAGGCTCGCGGGATTGCTTGTAAGTTGTCCCGGTGCAATTCCTGTGCCGCTAAGTGGAACGGTGAGCGTTGGGTTAGTTGCGTTGGAGGTCAAGGTCAAACTACCGCTTGCTGCTCCGCTCGCAGGAGGTGTAAACGTCACGCTCAGCGTCGTGCTTTGACCTCCGGACAAAGTAACTGGTGTTGTGATCCCGCTGAGGGTAAATCCCGTACCACTAACACTCGCCTTCGAAATAGTGACTCCACTCCCACCAGTATTCGTCACTGTTTCTGAGATCGATAATTGATTGCCTACAGTTACATTGCCGAAGGCAGCGGTTGACGGGCTGGCGGTAAGCTGACCTGCTGCTACACCAGTTCCCGATAGCGGCACAGTCAGCGTCGGATTGGTGGCATCGGAGGTCAGCGTCAAGCCGCCGCTTGCTGCTCCAGCTGCCTGAGGCGTGAAGGTCACGGTCAATGTTGTACTTTGGCCCCCGGACAACGTTACTGGCGTTGCTATTCCACTCACACTGAATCCAGCGCCGCTGGCAGTTGCCTGCGAAATAGTCACACTGGTCCCGCCAGTATTGGTCACTGTCTCTGAAATCGAGGACTTACTGCCTACAGTTACATTGCCGAAAGCCGCGCTGGATGGGCTGGCAGCAAGCTGTCCAGCGGTCACGCCGGTACCCGAAAGTGGAACAGTCAGCGTTGAGTTACTCGCATTGGATGTCAGAGTTACATTGCCACTAACTGGGCCTGCGCCTTGAGGAGAAAATGTGGCCGTGAACGTTGTACTTTGTCCTGCAGCCAACGATGCTCCGTTTGTGATTCCACTGATGGTAAACCCTGTGCCGATGGTCGAGATCTGCGAAACAGTGACGCTGCTCGAGCCGTTGTTGGTGATTGTCTCTGACAGCGTTTGCTGCGTGCCGACAAGGACGTTACCGAATGCCGCGCTCGCCGGATTCGCAGTCAATTGCCCACTTCCAACGCCGGTTCCACTTACTGGAATACTGACACTGGAGTTAGAAGCGTTACTGGCAATAGTGAGATTGCCACTGTAGGCTCCCGCCCCATTTGGCGCAAACTTTAGGCTCAAGCTAGCGCTGCCGCCTGATGTCACCGTCGCCGGAAGACTTGGTGCCGTGACTGAAAAGCTGTTGTCCGAGACATTGGCGCTGTTGATGGTGACCGTTGCCGAGCCGAGATTAGTCACCGTAAGGCTAAGTGTTTTGCTGCTTCCGGCAGCAATGCTACCAAAGTTCAAACTACCGCTACCTAGGGACAAGCTACCTAGCTGTTGCTGCTGTTGGTTTGAACCTGCGCCTGCACTGAGCCCTGCACACCCGGTCAAAGTGCCTATTCCGAGCGACAGCAGTAACAGCGTCACAGTCGTTCGATGCGCCTGCTTACAGCGTTGGAATCGCCGGGTTGTTTGGATTCGCATCATAGGTGCTCATGGGCCTTACCCCATACAACACCGCAATGGTGCGTTAATGGTGCGGTCGGGGGAGGGTGGAAACAGTCTGCGTCGGCGTAGCTAAACCGAATAGATTTCGGAGGTACATGAAAGAGCAGTCAGAAGGCCATAGTGAAACTCTGGCAAAAAACTGTTGGCGTAGTTTGTCGCGATGTACCAACTATTTGTCGTGTGCACTAACTATTTAGCGGGGAAAGAGTACTCGAAGCGCGGAATGATACGCCCTTTGTAACATCAGCCTTCAGCAGCTTGTGTGTTCACGAGAGTAACTTAGTGCCTTCGATGTGATTACGCCGACGGTTACTCAAGGAAGTTACGACAACAGTGTGCGATAAATTGTCGTCTGAACATCCCGGGCTCCCGCGAGCGCTATAGTGCTGACGGCGAGAAAATCCGTAGAGTTATTCCCCGACGGAGAAAGTGGGGTCCCATACTGGAAAAAGCGCATTGGCCAGCGGTCTTTTCGCCATTGCGCGACTTGACTCCAACTGTCTCCTGAGCAGCTGGCGAATATTGTGGCATGGCGAGTTCTGTTTACTTTCCCAGGCTCAACCATTGTGGCGAAGAAAATTCCGCAGTCGTTCTTACAGCCATCAATTGACGAACTCGGAATTTCGCAAAGCTTATCGACTCTGTCCTGCGCGTCCAGACGATAAATGTAGTTAGTTTCTAAGGGTGTGTCGGAGGCAAAATAGAGACTTTCGTGAGTAGGCACCGCAGCCACAGCTCTGGCTTGTTGTCCGCCCTTCAAGACCTGCTCAACCCGCGCAAAATCCATCGAAGCCCGTAGAATCTGGCATTCCATGCCGTAGTCTCCGGTGAGTATCCAAAGACAGTTACGCCATCGATCGTAAACGATGTTATGAATGTGACGAACTTGGCCCGCGGAAAATCTATATACCTTCTTCCAGGTGATGCCGCCATCGGTCGATCCATAGATGTACACTTCCAGGCGTTCTTTGTTATTGAAGTATTCGCCCCAAAACACGTGCCCCACAGGTGTGACGCAAATGTGGAGAGGCCGCGTGCCACGCGTGATTTCATGGGTTACGAAAAATTCACGTTCATCCTTGCGCATTGTGATGATCGCACCGGGAACGGCGGCTACCAGGTTCCCGTTTGGCAAGACCGCCAAAGCATGAAAGCCATCGCGAACCAGCCTCGCCGCTAAGGAGCTATGGCAGGTTAGATTACGCCACCACGAAGGCCGAAACCGTCCAACTTCGCGCCAAAGAATGTCCCTCGACTGTATCTGTCCTGAGTACAGTGTGTAGCCGCGAGAAGCGTAAAGAACATCGTTGTGCCACGCCAGTGCCCGCAGGTGGCGAAAGCTGCAAATCGGTTCAATACGCAGCCTCGGCTCGGTCTGAAGTGCTGCGTAAGTAGCCATTAGTTTTCAGATTTATGAGCCAGAAATGGCCCGATCGCGATTGCATCCATATGTGTCCGTTGAAAACATTCGATCGCATCGGAGGGCGTGCATACGATTGGTTCGTTTTCGTTAAAGCTGGTGTTAAGAATTACGGGAATTCCAGTTTCGCGTTCGAAGGCGCGAATCAGATCGTAGTACAACGGATTCTCATCGCGCGCGACGGTTTGCAGGCGGCCGGTGTTATCCACGTGATTGACGGCGCAAAGTTGCTCACGTTTCTCAGCGCGAATCTTGTAAACGTGAAGCATGAATGGCGAAGGATGATCGTGCTCGAAATATTCCGCCTGGCGTTCTTCGAGAACGGAAGGGGCAAAAGGACGGAACCATTCGCGACGCTTGATTCGCGCATTCAGAACATCTTTCATGTCAGGCCGGCCGGGATGGGCAAGGATCGATCGGTTACCCAGCGCCCGCGGGCCCCATTCCATTCTGCCCTGAAACCATCCGAGAACATCTCCCGCCGCGATTCGCTGGGCGGCTGTTTCGAGCAGCGGCCCGCGTCCTAACTTGATGTACTTTACCCGCATATTCTTGAGAGCAGCTTCGATCTGCGCGTCTGCAAACTCGGGGCCGAGATAGGAATTCTTCATATGATATTTTCTCGGCTGTCTGAGGTCGGCATGGTAAGTGTGCAGGGCCGCGCCAATCGCCAGCCCCTCATCGCCGGCCGCCGGCTGGATCCAGGTGTTGCGGAAAGGAGTGCGGGAGAAGAGCTTCCCGTTTGCAACGCTGTTCAAGGCGCAACCGCCGGCCATGGCGAGGTTTTCGGAAGGCACTCTCTTGTGCAATTCAGTTAGAAGATGAAAGAAGACTTCTTCAAAGCAATACTGCATGGCGTATGCAAGGTCGGCGTCGCGCTGGGTGACCTCTGAGCCTGGAATGCGAGGAGGGCCAAACATTTCAATCATCCGGGCTGAGAAATGCCGCGCCAGCAACACCGTGCCGTCTGAGTTGATCCGCATGCCTTCATTGCTGCCCAGGGGCTTGAAAAAGTCGAGATCGAGTTGAAAGCCGGTCTGCTCGGTCATCAAGAGCCGGCGAACCTGGTCACAGTATCTATCCTTGCCATATGGGGCCAGGCCCATGACTTTGCCTTCATCGCCGTAATGATTGAATCCGATGAACTCGCAAATCATGGTGTAGAAGCTTCCGAGCGAGTGCGGCAGGAAGATGCGGTCGAGCACGCGTATTTCATTGCCCTCGCACTTTGCCATCATGGTGGAGACGAAGTCGCCCGAGCCGTCATAACTGAATCCGGCAGCTTCTTCCCAGGGTGAACAGTAGTACGCGCTGGCAATGTGCGCGATATGGTGCTCCAAATGATGTTCCTTAAAGCGAAGCGCACCGGGATCGCAGGCGAGTGACTCGGCAATCAGCGTGCGCAGGTCTCGGATCTTTTGTTTGCGCTGACGCAGCTGGATGAAATTCAGCAGCTTTGCCGGGTTGCGAACCGCATAGCGGACTTTTTCTGCCAGATTGGCATCGCTGTCCTGGCCAATCGCAACGTGATCAATGTCATAGATGGTCGCGCCACACGCTTTGAGACAGGCGTTGATTGCGAGTGCGGGAAAACCAGCGAAGTGCTTTACCCGGTTCAGCCGTTCTTCGGCGATGGCAAAGAGAACTTCGCCGTCTTGCACGATGGCCGCCGAAGCGTCAGCGTGAAATGTATTGAGGCCCAGGATCAACATGTGTAATCAACCGGCGATGTGCCGAAGGTCTTCGGTATTCCCCTCGAAAAACTGTTATGCACATTCTCTACGCTGAAGTCGCGGCTGCCTGTTCTCCACTTTGATTACCGGCAAAGTTTTCGATAATCGTATAAAGTCATTCGCGTGAGGGTATATCGCACAAACGAAGGCGCGTTTGTGGAAGAGGGAGGTCATTTCCACTATCTGTGTCCGATTGCAACGGCAGAGGATTGGGACCTTCTGGTTTGTGATTCCGATTTACACAATCGAGCACGTGCCGCGATTGGCAAGGGGGCTGCGACGGATGTCGCTACCGGGCAAATACTCGCGCCCATCGGAAATCAGGAAGTTTGGGCAGCGGGCGTGACCTACTTTCGCAGTCGCACTGCTCGAATCGAGGAGAGTAAAGATGCAGGCGGCGGTAATTTCTACGATCGCGTTTATGCGGCTGAGCGCCCGGAGCTATTTTTCAAGGCCGCTGCCCGGCGCGTGGTTGGCCCTGGGCAGCCGGTACGAATTCGGTCCGACGCGAAATGGTCGGTTCCAGAGCCGGAGCTGACGTTGTTGATTAGTCCGGCTGGTGCAATCATCGGCTATACGATCGGTAACGACATGAGTTCGCGCGACATCGAAGGCGAAAACCCGCTCTATTTGCCGCAGGCCAAGGTCTACGACGGAAGTTGCGCGCTAGGTCCGTGCATATTGCTGACTCCCGAGCCGTCAAAAAACACAACGGTTCGCCTGGAGATCGCCAGGCAGGCTAAAACAGCATTTTCGGGAACGACAACTCTGGCTGAGTTGAAACGAGAACCGAAGGAGTTGGTCAAATTTCTCTTTCGTGACAGCAGCTTTCCTGACGGTGCGTTCTTGATGACGGGCACAGGAATTGTTCCCGGCGACGACTTCACGTTGCAAAGCGGGGACGTGATACGGATTACGATCGATGGAATCGGCGTACTCGAAAATCCTGTGTCGTGAGTCGGCAGATAGTTTGCTTTAAACTCTTTCAGATGAACAAAGTCGTGACCAGCGCCGATGAAGCCATCCGCGACGTTTTTGACGGCGCAACCATCATGATCGGCGGCTTCGGGCTGTGTGGCATTCCTGAGAACCTGATCCGCGCGCTCGTGCAAAAAGGCACAAAGAACCTGAAGACCATCAGCAACAATGTTGGCGTGGATGGCTACGGGATGGGACTGCTGCTGGCGAATGGCCAGATTCGCAGCCATATCGGCAGTTATGTCGGTGAGAACAAGTTGCTCGAGCAGATGGTGCTCGAGAAAAAGATCGACCTCGAGCTTACGCCGCAGGGGACATTTTCAGAGCGCATCCGAGCGGGCGGAGCGGGAATTCCGGCGTTCTACACGCCAACAGGGTTTGGCACGCTGGTCGCGGAAAACAAAGAAACACGCGACTTCGATGGCCGCATGTATGTGATGGAACGCGCGCTCAAGGCTGACTTTGCTTTTGTGAAAGCGTGGAGAGGCGACAAGTGGGGAAATCTAGTCTATCGAAAGACGGCGCGGAATTTTAACCCGATGATGGCGGCGGCGGCGAAGGTCACGATCGCCGAGGTCGAGAATCTGGTGGAAGTCGGCCAAATCGCTCCTGATCTCGTCCACACGCCAAGCATCTACGTGAAGCGAATTTTTCAAGGCGAAATGTATGAGAGAAGGATTGAGAGAAGGACGGTAAGAAAAGCGAGTGTCTCGTGATTCGTGTCTCGTGGCTGTGAGTGTTGTGCTAGCCACGAGCCACGAGCCACGTTCAAAATAATGCCTGCAAACATCAAGCTTCCGAAAGACACCGAAAAGCGCGAACGCATCGTGAGGCGAATTGCCCGCGAGCTGCGTGAAGGCTTCTATGTCAACCTCGGCATCGGTATGCCGACGCTGGTGGCGAACCACGTTCCTGCAGGGGTCCACGTTGTCTTGCAGAGCGAGAACGGCATGCTCGGCATTGGACCGTATCCGGTCGAGGGGCAGGAGGATCCTGACCTGATCAACGCAGGCAAAGAGACCATCACTGAGATGCCCGGGACATGTTACTTTTCGAGCGCTGAATCATTCGCGATGATTCGCGGTGGGCATATCGATCTCAGCGTTCTCGGTGCGATGGAAGTAGATGAAGAAGGCAGTATCGCGAACTGGATGATTCCGGGAAAGATGGTCAAAGGCATGGGTGGCGCCATGGATCTGGTCGCGAGCGCGCGTCGGGTTGTAGTTGCGATGGAGCACACCACGCGCGAGGGCGCGCCGAAAATTCTGAAGAAGTGCACGTTGCCGCTCACCGGACCGAAGGTTGTGGACACAATCGTGACCGAGATGGCCTACATTCGGGTGACGCCGACGGGATTGGTGGTGGAGGAAGTCGCTCCGGGATTGACTTTCGAAGAGGTTCAGCGGGCGACGGCCGCGAAGCTGACGGCGAGCCCGAATCTCAGGACCATGCTTTTCTGACCGCCGGATCGCCTGTCCCTCTCACACTCACTTCACACAAGTCGGAATGGCGCGCTCAGAAGGCGAGCCGGGAGCATCACTACTGCCCAGACGAGCGCCAGCGCCCCCTGAACTGCGATCCCCACAATGCGAAACGGCAGGAGCAGCAGCCAGACGAAGGGATATATCACTAACGCCGCAAGGGCCAACGGCCAGCAAAGAATAAAGAGTAGGCACCAGAGGAAAAAGGCAATCATCGCGAACCTCTCTGGTTGAATATACGGTTTAGAACGGCCTGAAGTTCCGCAAGCGGTTGCTATTGCACGCCCTGGCTTTGCGTTCGCGCTTTCTCGAACTCGTCTCCCTTTTGCCACCCAATCAAGTTCGGCTGCGACGCCGCGGCCCAACCTAGAGCAAACCCAAAGCGTGCGATGGTCGCATCGCCGCGAAAGTCCATGCTCGGGCTGTATTCGTCACTCGGCTGGTGATAGTGCTTGTTGGTGTAGTCCTCGGCTTGCTGCATTCCCCAGTCAATCGAGTGGCCTTTGTACTTCATTCCTTCGTTCATCGAAAACGCAGGCACGCCCACCCGCGCCATGCTGAAGTGGTCTGAGCGGTAGTAGTGGCCGGCCTCGGGGTGGGAGTCAGGCCGGATGGCAAGGCGGAACTCCTTAGCCATAGCTTCCACAGTCGGATAAAACGTGGTTCGTTCGGCGCCGGAAACCTCGACCTCCTGAGGCTCGCCGAGAGGCGGTATGTCATCGAAATTTAGATCAATAGCGATGTTCCCTGCCGGAACGGGCGGGTGTTTCCCTAGATACTCGGAGCCGAGCAGGCCCTGCTCTTCCGCCGTGACCGAAGCAAAAATTATCGATCGCCGCGGCCGGGATTGCGCCAGCGCAAACGTACGTGCCAATTCGAGCAAAATTGCGCAGCCTGTAGCGTTATCTTCGGCGCCGTTGTAAATGTTGTCTCCCGGCATATCAGGACGAATGCCCAAGTGATCGTAGTGAGCCGTATAAACCACAGCCTGGTTCTTCAACTTCGGATCAGAACCCGGAAGCATGGCGACTACGTTGTTCGAGGTAATCTGGCGCACCTTGCTGACCATGTGAGCTTTCAACTTAACCGGCAGCGTTACCGGATGAAAATTTCGCGATTGCGCCTCGGCCATCATTTTGTCGAGGTCCATACCTGACTTTTGCGCCAATTGCCGTGCGACATCCAACTGAATCCAGGAGGCGGCCTTCAGTTGCGGAGCCTCACTCTTGAGAAATTCCTTCTCTCCGGAGTTCGAATTGCGCACCACCTCCCACGGATAGCTCGCCATGTCGGCTTTGTGGATCAAAATGGCTCCCACGGCTCCCTTGCGCGCAGCTTCTTCGTATTTATACGTCCAACGGCCGTAATAGGTCAGAGCCTGGCCTTTGAAAAACTTAGGATCTCCGGAAGGCGGCTCGTTCACCAGCATGAGCAGGACTTTGCCGCGAACGTCAGTGCCTTTGTAGTCGTCCCATTGATATTCGGGGGCTTCGATCCCGTACCCGACGTAAACAATCTCGGCGTCGATATCGTCAGAAGTTCGTTGCGTTTGGTCGTAAGCCACGTATTCGTCGAGCGGCCTGAGTTGCACGGCATCGCCATGGTGCGGCGCGAGCTCAAAAGTAGTTTCCGGTGCCGCCGTGATTCCTACGAGTGGTACTTTCTGCATGAAGGTGCCGTTATCGCCAGCGGGCTTCAGTCCATCGAGCCAAAATTGCGTGGCAATATACTCGGCGGCCAGGTCCCCACCACGCTGGCCGGTCCCTCGCCCCTCGAGCAGATCGAGGGAAAGAAACCTGTCGTTGGCGCGAATGTGCTCAGGGTCAATCTTCTGCAGCGCCGCAATCGCGACACTGGAAAGGTGCGCTGACGCATAACTGTTGGAATTCTTACTGGCGGCGAGGGCGATCGAGACAACGATAAAGACTAGCGGAAGCGCCACATAAGCGGTCTTTCGCATTCGGAAAGGCTCCTGAATGAAAGTGAAGGGATATTGTACGGGAAAGTGTTCTGCGAGAATTCAGAAGTAAGCACCCCAGAATGCGGATGGGAAACAGAGCGCTGACGAAATTTCCTCAATTCTGGGTTTCATGTTGAGCTGTTTTCCCCGCAACCTGCGGGTTAATTTCTGGACCCTCAACCTGCGCGAAAGTCGGGGACCTGCTCAGTGGGTTGGAAAATTGGCTTCGGAGTCTCTCTGCCGGCCGAAGCCACTCGGCGCGCAATTTCTTCTATGTCCTGCTTCACCCAACCTACGCTCGAAACTTCAATTTCGCCATCTTGGGCGATCCAGAACGCCGTGGGAACGGTGGTGAGCCCATAGGCATTTGAAACTGGAAAGCTTTTTGTGTTGTCGAGCAACACAGGAAATGTAATCCCGAAGCGCTTCACAAACTCAAGGGTTTCCTGCTTGTCATTCTGCGAAATGCCTACGATGCTCACATTGCCGCTGCCATATGCCTTGTAAATCCGCTCGAAGTATGGAAAGGCGTACTGGCATACAGGGCATGAAATCTTGAAAAAGACGGCAAGCACCGGCCCTTTCTTGAGTGCGCTCTGCAAAGAAAATCCAGGGCCTTCCAATGCAGGCAATTCGAATTGTGGAGCTTGTACTCCGGCGTCGAGAGCGGCCATCTTGTTTCCTCCGAGCTGTGCTCCGAATATGGCTTTCAGCCAATTCATTCGATGATTCTAGCCTTACGGAGGATTTTTTTCGTCAGGCCTGTCAACGGAAGCTGCTTCAGGCGCGAGATTCTGATCCATTTTGCGGAAGTGACGGAAACGCCTGAGTGCGCCACGACGTAGACCGTGTAATCCGTAACCGTTATGGAATGGCGAACTGCAAACAAAGGCTTGCCAGTTGAACAATCAAGTTTCGGAAGCTCCCACATTCCTGGCATCAGGCTTTCTTTCGACGATCTTTGCAGTAAAAGAACGGAACCACGTTTTGCGGCCAAGGAGTAATAGGCGGCTCTTTTCTGCTGGCGCGGCTTCGTCGTTCTGGCGACACCGCACCCGCGCGTGCGGCAGAATTTCATGATTGGGCATTGCGCGCACAAGGGCTGATTCGGCACGCATACCGTCGCGCCCAATTCCATCATCGCTTGATTGAAATCGCCGGGTCGATGGTGATCGATTAACTTCTGCGCCGCAGCCCACGACTCGCGGTTCGAATGGAGTCGGTTGAACATGCGTCGCAGGACGCGTTCCACATTTCCATCGAGCACCGCAGTGGGTTCGCCAAAGGCGATGCTGGCAATAGCGGCTGCGGTGTAGCGGCCGATGCCAGGCATCTCGCGTAAGCCTTCAACCGTTTGGGGAAACGCACCGCCCTGTTGCCGCACGATTTTCTTGGCTGCGGCATGCAGGTTTCGTGCGCGATGATAGTAGCCAAGCCCGCTCCACTCGGCGAGAACAGCCGTCACCTTCGCAGCCGCGAGTTCCCCCACCGAAGGGAACTTGCACATGAACTGTTCGTACCGTGGCAGCACCGCGGCAACGCGGGTCTGTTGAAGCATGATTTCGGATATCCAGACGCGGTAGGGGTCGCGAGTTTTGCGCCAGGGAAGTTCGCGGCGGTTCGCGTCATACCACGCGAGCAACGATTCCCGAAAGCGCGGTAAGCGGCGCGGCGAAAGTTGGGCACGCGGTTGCATTCGGCTGAACGGATTGTAATTCGGACAGGAAGGATTAAACTCGGAATCTTGAAGCCCTTACCGCAGAGATCGCCGAGGCTTTTTGAGAACGTAGGGTAACCACCCGAGACCACATTCATAATTGACCGCAATCCCTCGTCACGAAATAATGTGCTTACGTTCGACGATTGAAGCGAGGTAATCTTAGCTGCATGGGAGACTGGAACAACAAGGTGGAAGGGGCAAGCGCGCGTATGGGAAAAACAATTGAGGAAACGACTGAACGCCTGGAGCAAGAAGCCCAGCAGTTCATCAAATACTTAAACGACGAGGTGGTGCCTGCCGTTCGTCAGCATTCAACCAAGGCCCTGAGAGTGGCTGCGCAGAAAATGCAGGAACTGGCCAATTACATGGAGCAGCACTCGGCCCGCAAATGAAGTGGCTTTGGCTCCTATGTTTGCTGCTGGTACTGGTGGGATGCAATCACAAGCCTGCTCAGGTCGCAGTGCCGCCCACGCCGCCTCCGCAACCCGAAGCTCCCGCGGGAACGCCTCCGGTCGAGGCCGAGCGAAGTAAAGTTCCAGAGTCGACTATCCCGCCGCAAGACGAGATTCCAGCCGATACAAAACCTCTATTCGTCGAAACCGGAATCGCGAGCTGGTATGGGGCGCCCTATCACAATCGCCGCGGGTCGAATGGCGAGATTTACGACATGAATGCGCTGACTGCGGCGCATCGAACATTTCCGCTGGGCTCGATCGTGCGAGTGACGAACCTGAGTTCGGGCGAGTCGGTCGTGGTTCGCATTACCGATCGAGGGCCATTCATCGAGGGCCGGATCATCGATCTTTCGCATGCGGCGGCCGAGAAAGTTGGCTTAATTAGAAAAGGCACCGGCGAAGTACGCGTCGAGCTGCTTAAGACGCCTCAGTCCCTTGATTCTGGCGGCAAATGGGCGGTGCAGATCGGCGGATTCGATCGCGAGAAACGGGCGCGCGAATTGGCGGACCATCTCACGCGACGCTACCACAGCGCTCAGGTATTAACATTTAATAGTCCGGCGGGTGATTGGTGGGTGCGGGTGCGAGTAAAAGATGATCTGCGCGCGAGGGCAGAAGAAATCGTTCGCGATACGACGACCCCGGAAGGCGGGATTTTTCTGGTGAGGTTGGATTAGAGTAGCCGTGATTCGTGATTCGTGGGTCGTGGGTCGTGCCTCGTGGGTGCCTCGTGGGTCGTGACTTGTGGCTGGCCTAGCAATGATTTCCTCTGAGTGCTAATCACGAATCACGAGCCACGAGCCACGAATCACGAGCCACTGACCACTAACCACTAGCCACTGCTCTTTTATGGAAGATTGTCTCTTCTGCAAAATCATCGCCGGCAAGATCCCTTCGAAGAAGGTGTACGAGGACGAGCACACCTATGCCTTCGAAGACATCGACCCGAAGGCTCCAACTCATGTGCTCATTGTCCCAAAGAAGCACATTCGCGGTCTGAAAGAAGCACAGGAGGCCGAAGCTGAGATCGTTGGCCGGTGCCATCTCACAGCCGCAAAGATCGCGAAGGACAGGAAGATCGAAGACGGTTATCGTACGGTCCTGAACGTTGGCCCAAAGTCGGGGCAATCAGTATTTCATTTACATGTCCATCTGCTCGGCGGCCGTGATCTTCGCTGGCCACCTGGGTAGGGCTACAATAAGGCATCCGGCCGGAATGGCGCATGTTTGAAGTCTCCAAGCCACGCAACAGAGCTACAAGGCTTTCGCTAATCACTTCTTTCCTTATTCACTGTGCATTCATTGCGTTGTGGCTGGAGCGTCCGCCGATGTTTGTGCAGCCTTCTTCAATCGCCTGGGGATTGCACGGGAACTCCGAAAATCTCGTTTACTTCCCAACCGCTCCTAAGCCCAACAAAGTTTCGAAGAAGCTGGACTTCCGGCGAAAAAGGAAATTCAAACCGGTCGAACAGGCTGTGGTTCAAACCGCCGACTCGGCGCGTGCGGGATCGGGAAATGGATCGTTCTTTCATGGCGACGCCAGCGGTACACAAGCCATGCCGGCGCTGCCCGTCGTTTTTCCTGACCCTGATGTCTATCCGTGGCAGGCGAAAGGATTGCAAGGCGACGTGATCGTAGAAATCACGATTGACGAAAAAGGCAACGTAACCAACACGCGCGTGCTGCAGTCATTGCAGCAGGAGATTGACGACAAAGTGATTGCGACATTGAAAAATTGGCGCTTCAAGCCGGCGAGTGTGGATGGAGTTGCAATCAGCTCGCGGCAGGATGTGCACTTTCACTTCCCGAGCTGATAGATCAAAAAGCGTTTAACCGCAGAGTTCGCCGAACAAAAATAGGACGCGAGGAAAGTCGAATACTCCACGAACCCGGACGCCCTGTTCCAAATGTTCGAGCCACACCGGCTACTGCTCGGCGCTTTGCTCTTCTTCCGCCGCCCCATGACGCCGCAACAGTTGCGGCAGGTTCTGCGAGAATGCCGAGCGTGGCAGCACCATGTCGCATCCAGCTTCGTGGGCTTTTTGCTTCAGATCGCCCTGAACGTGCGACAAGAATCCGATCACGGAAGTTTTCTTCAGTTTGCTCTTCAGTTTGGGAATCAGAGTGAGCGGGCGAACGCTGTTGCTGTTCAAATCGAAGATGATGAGCGAAGGCCGCTCGTCGCCGTTGGTCTTAATGCGATCGGTCAATTCCTGCTCAGCTTTCAGAAATTCGACCTTCACGTTCAGCTTGCGGGCGGTTTCCTGAATCTTGGCCTGAAAAAATAGGTCGTCGACGAAGCCGAAGATTCTCGGGGCCGCGTCTTCGCGCGTGGGCAACGGATCAGGCTCGGGCTGGGGATAGTTCGGCGCGAAGCCCGGACGCTGCCGTCCCGGGCGCGAGCCGTTGTGATTGTTCCCGGCTAACGCAGCACGGTAGCTGTGATCCATCGGTGCGGTGTAAATGCTGTCGCGTTGGTCACGATTCGAGCGGCCATGCGGGTTGCCGCCTCGGGGACGGCGTCCACGCCGCCGCCTGTTTCTGCCCCCTCCTCCACCGGAGGGGCGTCCTGGTCCTGCATTCATATTGTTCTCGTTAAGTCCTGTTTAATTCGCTTGAGAAGCGAACGCATTTTGCGGCCCAACTCACCGCGATTGGTTGAACATTGCGTCGCGCAAGATGCGCTAGCGTACGAAAACCGATTGCGGCTGGAACTCTTTCTTTGAACTATGTTCGTTATGCGCCCGGAGCCGAGAGGCGCGGAAGGCCAGCCGTGGGGGCTTGGCCGTTGGGAACATTAATATGGTATCTCTCTCGCCAAAGCTGCGCAAGCGCTAACTGACCTTAGTTTTACACAGAGGTAATGGTAGGACAGGTGTTTCTTGTTTCCGAGGGGATGCCGGGCCAGCTCATCTATGTGACGGCGCTGATTTGCCTCGTCCACTGCATTGCTTGCCAAGACGCCTCGGCTACTTCGTTTTCAGCTAAACCCAGTTCACGCGAGCGTTGTGCGGTCGTAGCCCAGTCTCCCGATTCGCGAGCAAGCATCAGATCGTACAACGGTCGAATCCTGCTGCGCTCACCAAGAAGCACAGCTTTCGTTTCATGGTCTACGGGAACAACTTCGAGAACCTTCGCCATGGGAATTTCGAGGATGGCGTCAATCATCGAAAAGAGGCCCATGAGGAACAAGTCGGACTGGCCATGCGGAACTCGCGGGCCCAGCAACTCACAAAATCTTCCGCGGATCATCGCGGATGAGATCAGTTCGCTCGAGCGGTTCTCGCATATCGTCAATGTCGCGACCAGTCGAACCCAGCGCCGGACTTCGGATTCGCCGAGCATGGCAAGAGCGTGCCGGATGGAATGGACTTCATTCCGCACACCGAATGCCGCGGAATTCATATAGCGCAGCAAGCGGTAGCAGAGCGAAACCTCCTGCTTGATCATAGCTTCGAACTTGCGAACGTCAATCTCCGGCTGCGAGACCTCGCGCAAGAGCCGCAGATAGTTCAAACGGTTTGCGGGAATATCTCTTGCGTGCAGCACTTCCGGACGGCGGAAGAAGTATCCCTGGAAGTAGATAAAACCAGCTTCTTTCGCGGCGTTGAATTCTTCGCGGGTTTCCACTTTTTCGGCCAGCAGTCGGCAGCGCCATTTCTTCAGCATGGCCGCGCTCTGCTCAAAACTGGTTTGCTGAATATCGACTTTGATGATGTCGGCAATTTCGGTCAGAGGCGCGCGCGGATCGCCGGCTACAAAATCGTCGAGGGCAATTACGTATCCTTCACTTTTCAGGCGGCGAAGGGCAGCGATGACCATCTTATCGACCGGCACCGACTCGAGGACCTCGACCACGGCCAGCTTGGATGGCAGGAGCGTCATAAAATCCTGTAGTAAAACATCGCGGGTGCAGTTCACAAAACCGCGGCGGCCATCGCAGAGAACTTCGAGTCCTATCTGAAGAGATGTATCGAGGGTACGGCGGGAGGCGGAATCGCAATCGGTTTCCCGGAAGTGGTTCTCAACCCCATCCCGGAACAATAGCTCGTAACCAAACACTTCTTCGCCGACTGTGAGTATGGGTTGCCGCGCTACGTAGTGCAGGCGCGCGCCTGAATCGAGCACGCCTTGAGCAGGAAGAGTCCCGGATTGGGTCACTCGTTGAAGATCGGCAATGCACCGGCTTACTTTAGAAGTAGCCCCTGACCTCTTTAGTTGACCGTCAACGTCAAGGTTGCCGCGCCGCTGATCGCGGAATCCGACGTGTCGGTTCCGGTCAAAGTCAGATTGTATGTTCCAGGGGTAACGTTCCCAGAGTTGTTAGGCAGGGGCACCACCGATGATGGACCTCCACCACACCCCACGGCCATAAGGCTGATTGCTAGCAAAATGAAGACGCCGACGATGGTCCAAAGCTTTCGGCGACTAAATGGACCAGCCACAACCGTGCAGGCAAAAAGCAGTCCTATCGAAAGTATCATTGCCCGGGCTGAGTGAAGGTGTCGCGAACTTACCGCCGCCACTTCCGTCTGATTGATGGTTCGATCTCCAAGACCGCGTTGGAGTGATGCACTGGAGCAAGCCGATGAACTGGTCTGAATACTCAGAGTGGCCGTTACTGGGCTAGCGTCAGATACGGTGGTGTTCGAGATCGAGAGACAAGCGTTCGTAAGGGTCGGGACCTTCCACTGAATCGTGCCAGTGTAGCCCTCCTGAGGCGTGATTGTGACCGTGGAGCTTCCCGATTTTCCCGCAGTCACAGTGACATCGCTCGCAGTAACCCTGAATGCCTGGTTGTCGACGACGGCGCTTCCATTCGAGGCGGCGTAATTCGAATCCCCTGGATAGAGGACCACGATTGTGTGGGAACCAGTTGCAAGCGGTGTGAAATTGAATATGGAGGAGCCGGTGCTTCCCAGTGTGAGAGTCGAAGTGCTGCCTCCCTGAGAAACGCCACCGTCAGTAAGAATCGTGAGTACGCCTGTCGGAGTTGTGGAAGACCCTGAAGCAGGAGCAACAGTGATCGTGATCGCATCGATTGCGCCGACAGCAGGCGCATTGGATGCCGGCGAGAGCGTGGTTCTTGAAGCGGCTTTCGCTGAACAAGATGTACAAGATAATGGCCAAGCCGAGAGCAGGTTCGCGAAATCGATCGAGCCTAAGCCTGAAGCTTCGTCGTATCCGGTTCCGGCAGGATATTTTGTCGTTGCCGATCCGGTACACAGGCTGGCTCCAGCCGAGCATTGGTTCCCGCCGCTGGTGATGTCGTGGAACGCGTTGCCATATGTGGTTGAATTGGCAGCAAGCGAATACAAGGTGGAATTGACTGAGCCCTGGCCGGTCGCGTTCTCCTTTTGATTGATAAGCGCAATAAGGCCGGCGAACATCGGTGCGTCAAAACTCGTACCACCGGCCAAGGTGAGCGTCTGGCTGCTGCTGTCGCGAAAGCCGCTCGAGCAACTGCCTGTAACGCCCGTGAAACCACTGTCACTGGAACAGAACAGAAAGGGCACATTGACTGGGGATGCAGGCAATGAAATGTCCGGTACCATGCGAACACTGGGAGCGGTCGTGATTCCAGGAACGTTGGTATTTTGCCAAGGTTGCGCCGCAGTCAACGTGCTCAGGCCCCCGCCGCCGGAAGAAACTCCCGTCGAAGCATCATCATTCCAAACCTGCTCAGGGATGTATTGAATAGCTGACCCGATGACGTCCGTGCCATTCGCGGCTTGCCAGAACTGTGTATTCCCAGCCGCAACATCCGCGGACGAAAACTCGCTCCCTCCCATGCCGGTAACGAATTGGCTGCTCGCAGGAAAATCTACCCCGAGCGCCTGTTGTTGTGCTGCGCTTAATCCGCTTACGCCGGAGCAGTCGGTTGAGCCGCTGTCACCCGCCGCGGCTACAATTGTCTGCCCCTGCGCAGCAGCCTGCGCCATGATTCCGTTGAGAACTGAATAGTCGTTTGGAGTGAGCGCAGCTTCGCAGATTCCATAGCTGCTGCTGATGATGGGTGCTATTTGCGTCTGGATAGCGTAGTTGATCGAATCCCACACGCTGAAATTTCCATCGTTGCCGACGTAAACGAAATAAACCGCAGCACCGGTCGCGATGCTGCTCGAATATTCGAGATCAAGATCGGATTCGGCTTCGTCGCCGGAGAGCTCTTGCACCGCGCCTGTATCCGGAACAAGCACGAGCGTTGGGTCCTTCACGGGTATTCCCAGAGCATTTTGAAAATTCTCGATGTCGGAAATCGCAATCGAGGATTGGCCAACGATGGCAATTGCCTGCCCTGCGCCATTCGGACCACCCGCGGCACTCGGACTCGAATTAATGTCCGGGTTGTCGACGTCGTACATCGTCGCAATGTCTTTCGGAGTCAGAAAGTGGTTGCCGCTGATGCTGGAAGTAAAGTTCGGCCTAGCTTTCTTGACATGAGGACGCGGCCGGAAAGTCGAAAGATTGCCGACACTGAGCACAACCGGGGAGAGTGCCGCTGGAATGCTGATCTCCCGCGCAGGGGCAAAGTGGTTTTCATTTCCTACGCGGTAGTTGTGAATTTCCGTTCCGAATGCAGATTCAACTTGTCCGACGGTGCCTGAGAATCGAATGCTGTTGCGGCTGCGCGAGATGCTGCTGATTGTGAACCCGCGCTGCTGGAGCCAGGTTTGTACCTTGCCAAGGTCCGACTGGGAAAGACCAAAACGGGCGCCGAACTCATCAGGCGTGAGCCACTTGTGGTAAAGCGACGAGGCAGGGTTCTGCTGGTCCGCGATGAGTTTCTGGAGTGCGGCTTCCTGGGCCGCTGAGCGGCTGAAAGCAATGCTGACGCCGCGAAGTCTGGTCGCGGTGTCCATTGGCCCTAAGTCGCTCGCGGCCTGGAGCCGGGGAGGACGGCTTCCCGCAAGTGTGACGCGCGCACTGTCATCGATGGCCCGTGTGATCCGCCCTGATGGCTGCTGTGCAGCCAACCTTAGGATGTATAGCGAAAGAATTGACGCCAGTACAAGAAAGGCAGCGACCGAGAAACGCGCATAGGGTTTCTTGAGCATAGATATTGCTTCCTAACGATATTAGTCGCGACGACACGGAATGGCGCTGGTTGAAGGGATAGATTCAGAGTACCCCAGCGCGGGATGCACTACCAAGTACCATTCGTGTAAAGAATTGTTAAAAACAGTACACGTACCACACTCGTATCGCGGCAGTCGTTTTGTTCCGTCAAATCGGTGCGGGGAATGCCTTACACTACTGTTCATCACGTGAAACTTTCGGTCATCATGCCGATTTATAACGAACGTGCCACCTTGCGCACTGTGGTGGAACGTGTACTCGCCGTTCCCCTGGAAGTTGAAGTGATTTGCGTCGACGACGGATCACAGGATGGTTCCCGCGAAGTGCTGCACCGGCTGCAGGCGGCAAAACCACAGGTCAAAGTTATTCTGCAGCCAAAAAATATGGGGAAGGGCGCGGCACTGCGCCGGGGAATACAGGAGGCCACAGGCGATTTCGTGATCATTCAGGACGCCGACCTTGAATATGACCCTGCGGAATATCCAGTCCTTCTCGGACCGCTTATAGATGGCAGGGCGGACGTCGTCTATGGCTCACGCTTTCTAGGCGGCGGGCCGCATCGCGTCCTCTATTTTTGGCATTCGGTCGGCAACTCGGTGCTCACCTTGATTTCCAACTGCTTGACCAACATCAATCTCAGCGACATGGAGACCTGTTACAAAGCGTTCCGGCGAGAGGTAATCCAGTCCATCCCCATTGAAGAAGACCGCTTCGGGTTCGAACCGGAAATTACCGTCAAGGTGGCTAAGCGGCGGCTTCGCATATATGAGGTCGGCATCAGTTACTGGGGACGCACATATGAGGAAGGCAAGAAAATTGGCTGGAAAGACGGCGTGCGAGCGCTTTGGTGCTTGCTCAAGTATTCGGCCAAGGAGCCTGGGGTCGCAGCCCAAAATCGCCCGCGGAAAACATCATTGATAGAGCAGCGTGACAGAGTGCGAGAGTAGGCGGGCCAACCGAACTCGCACAACTCAGGTAACTCTGGTAGAATTTTTCTCAGCACTCATGCAGAACTTCTTCCACTGTTGTTGCTGTTGTTGACACCTCCGAGAATACCCTTTTCGCTCGTTCTATTCGCGTAACTCCCAGCAAGACGCTGGAAATCATAAAAACCAGGAGATTCACACTTGACCCATTCGCCGAGTCATTTGATTCCACCGCACGGTGGAGAATTAATTCAACTTTTAGTTTCTGAAGAACGCAGTGCTGAACTGAAGGCCCATTCGCGGGAGTGGCTTTCGTGGGATTTAACCCCGCGGCAATTGTGCGATGTGGAGTTGCTTGTGAGCGGAGGCTTCTCTCCTTTGCGCGGATTTATGAATCGCCCCGATTACGAAGGCGTTTGCCAGAACATGCACCTGACCAGTGGCGTGATCTGGCCCATGCCGATCACGCTCGATGTCACTGAAGAATTCGCAAAAAAGTTAACGCCTGGAAGCAGCAAGGTGGCGCTGCGCGATCCAGAGGGCGTAATGGTTGCGGTGCTGAACGTCGAAGAAGTATGGCAGCCCGAGCGCAAGGATGAGGCTAAATCGGTGTTTGGCACGACCAGTGCCGCGCATCCCGGCGTCGATTATCTGCTGAATAAATCGAACCCCTGGTACGTAGGCGGGAAGCTCGAAGGCCTGCAGCCGCCGACCCACTATGATTTCAAAACTTTGAGGCTGACTCCCGCCGAGCTGCGCGCGGAGTTTTCGCGCTTGGGTTGGCGGCGAGTTGTGTCCTTCCAAACGCGCAATCCGATGCACCGGGCGCACGTCGAGCTGACGTTCCGGGCAGCGAAGACCGTCGAAGCCAACCTCCTTATTCATCCGTCGGTAGGAATGACCAAACCCGGCGACGTTGATTATTTCACTCGCGTGCGCTGCTATCAGCTTTTGCTTTCCAAGTATCCGCCGGGCACGGTGAAGCTTTCGCTTTTGCCGCTGGCCATGCGGATGGGCGGCCCACGAGAAGCGATTTGGCACGCCCTGATCCGCAAAAACCACGGCGTTACCCACTTCATTGTCGGCCGCGATCACGCCGGGCCGGGAAAAGATACTGACGGCAAGCCGTTCTATGGGCCCTACCAGGCACAGGAATTGTTCAAAAAACATGAGAAGGAGATTGGGGTAACCATTGTCCCATTCAGCATGATGGTCTATCTAGAAACCGAAGACCGTTACGTTCCTGATAACGAAGTACCGCCTGGCGCGCGCGTCCTCAACATTTCAGGCACCGAGTTGCGCGCTCGACTGAATGAGGGCAGGGAGATTCCAAGCTGGTTCACTTATCCCGAGGTGGTGCGAGAATTGCGTCGCAGCTTTCCGCCGCGTGACAAACAGGGACTCACGATCTTCTTCACGGGCCTTTCGGGATCTGGAAAGTCAACCATCGCGAATGTTTTACTGACGAAGTTTTTGGAGATGGGCGGACGTCCGGTGACAATCCTGGATGGCGACCTAGTGCGCAAACATCTTTCTTCGGAGCTTGGGTTCTCGAAGGAACATCGCGACATCAACATTCGCAGGATCGGCTATGTGGCGTCAGAGATCACGAAGAATGGCGGGATCGCAATCTGCGCTCCCATTGCGCCGTATGATGCCGTGCGCAAGCATGTGCGGCAACTGATCGAGCCACATGGCGGCTTTGTGCTGGTGCACGTGGCAACGCCGCTCGAAACCTGCGAGCAGCGCGACCGCAAAGGACTCTATGCCAAGGCCCGGGCGGGAATCGTGAAGGAGTTCACCGGCATTTCGGATCCCTACGAAGCGCCGACCGACGCTGAAGTGGTGATCAACACGGCGGAGTTGAGCGCGGAAGAATCCGCGCAGGAGATCATTCTGCACCTCGAGCAGCAGGGATTCGTGGGCGTCAGCCCCGAACCCGCTTTCTCGGCTGCGTAGCATAAAAGAAACGATCGTTCGTCACTGAACTGCAATGGACCTGATTGTTGCCAAAATTCTGATCGGCCTGGGTGTCGGCTTCCTGATCGGCTTAACGGGATTAGGCGGCGGCGTTCTGCTGCTGCCAATTCTTATTTTTGGTCTTCGCATCCCGGCGATCATTGCCGTGGGTTCAGACGCGGCGTTCAACTTCTTGACTAAGATTCCCTCCAGCGCCGTTCATCTCAGCAAGGGCACGGTGCGCTACAGAGTCGTGATTGCGCTGGCTATCGGGAGCATACCCGGATCAATCCTCGGAGTTCAGTGGCTTCAGCATTTGCGAACTGTGTATGGGGGGGGAGTAAATGACTTTATCAAGTCTGCTGTCGGCATACTTCTGATTCTTGTTTCCACCTTGCTGCTGTTCCAAAGGAGGATTGAGCGTGAGGTGGCAAGCAAACCTCCGACCGCGAAATCAGTAAGCGGGATGGTCATCATCGGAATCGTTGCCGGATTCTTGGTGGGAATGACTTCGGTGGGATCGGGCAGCATCATCATGATGCTTTTACTCTTGTTCTACAGCTACCAACCACGAGTGATGGTTGGAACCGACATCGTACACGCTGTTATATTGACCGGCGTAACCAGCGCTCTACATTTTCGCCTGGGGAACGTTGACCCGGCTCTGGTGGGGTATTTGCTTGTGGGATCGGTCCCGGGAGGAATTCTGGGCGCATATCTCAGCACTCGCGTTCCCGTATTGTGGCTGCGGCGGATTCTTTGCGCGGTACTGCTGACAACCGGCGCGCGAATGTTGATGCCTTCCTGACCGGCGCTCAAGTCTATGGTGACATCTTCCTATTCGGATGTGCTCGAAAGAATTGAAACCGCAATCGATGCCGCAAAAGAAGTTTTTAGCCAGTTCACGCCAGGGAAGATAGCAGCGGAATATAAATCAGGCCATGATCCGGTCACCGAAGCTGACCGTGCACTGGATTCCCTCCTCCGGGCAACTTTGTTGCGCGAAGGCGAGGGGTGGCTTTCAGAAGAAAGCGCCGATGATTTTTCGCGACTAGAACGTGAACGGGTCTGGGTGGTCGATCCACTTGATGGCACCCGCGAGTTTGTGGAAGGAATTCCGGAGTTCTGCGTGTCGATCGCTCTGGTCGAAAACGGAAAGCCGGTGGCGGGCGGGATTTGCAATCCCGCGACGAATGAAGTTTTTCTCGGCGCTGCCGGTCGCGGACTTACTTACAACGGCATGCCCGCGCGCGCGAGTCAACGCACCGGATTAGGCGGAGCAATGGTTCTTGCCAGCCGCAGCGAAACCAAGCGCGGCGAGTGGCAAAAATTTCAGAATGCGAAGTTCAAAGTTCAGCCCGTAGGCTCGGTAGCGTACAAGCTGGCGCGAGTTGCTGCAGGATTGGCTGACGCAACATTTACTCTGACGCCAAAACACGACTGGGATATTGCGGCCGGCGCGGCGCTCGTTCTTGCAGGCGGTGGATACATTCAAACGCTCAGTTCCACGTTGAGTTTTGACCGCGAGCAACTTTTGATCGATGGGCTGATTGCTTGCGGCCTGGAGCTCAAAGATGAGCTCCAGCAATTTCTGGGGCCATACATTCAGCCGCTTAGCAAGCGTTGAATTCTGCCGCGCAGCGGCGTCAACGCCAGCGGTCGATGCACTCCCACCACGCCAGACGTACCCATTCGCTAAGATTCTGTTTTGCCCATTGCCGGTGTTGCCACCACGCTGAACCAAACTGTTCGGGATCGTACGCCGCCGCAACAGAGACCTGATAGCCAGGGAGCTCATGCCGAAAAGTGCTCAGCGCCCGTCGGCTGTGATAGTCGGAGGTCACAACCAGCACACTGTGTACTTTCCACGGTTGAAGACACCGGGCTACATCCCGTGCCTCGGTCTTGGTTGACAGTCCAAAGATAGGACAGACCGTCACTGAATCCTTTTGCGGGAGTTGGTCAAGATACTGTCGGGCCAACTGCAACGCGCTGACGCCGTAAACCTGGGTTCCGGCCGGCACATCGAGCAGGACTCGCGGGGCGAGGTGTTGCCTCAGCAACTCCAGAGCACGCGCCGGACGCCGGTCGGTCTCGCCGGCGAGCGTGACAATCATGTCCGAATGTTGGGGAGTGTCGATGACGAGGAACCCTCCTGATGTCGCGATAAAGATCAAAGCCGTAGTAACGATGACGAGCAATGCGATCAAGAGTTTTTTCATTATCGGAATGTCGCGGCAAACTACTTCCTCAAGACTTGCAAGCCGCAGAACACCACTTCAAGCTGGAACTGCTCAGTCCGTTCAAACCCGGGATGCTAGAATCTTTCCCTAATTGTGAACAATCTCACTGCTTCCTCGATACATTTTTCAAAGCTCAAGAACAAGATCGAGCAACGACAAGCCCGAGTGGGAATTATTGGTCTCGGTTACGTCGGGCTGCCGCTGGCATTGCTCTACAGTGAACAGGGTTTCCCGATAACGGGCTTTGACATCGACGCGCGGAAAGTTTCGACGCTCAATGCGGGCGGGTCGTACATCTATCGAATAACCGGCGATGAGATTCAGAAGGCGAAGAGCCATGGATTCGCCGCGACTTCAGATTATTCGCGGATCCAGACGATGGATGCGGTGATCATTTGCGTACCGACGCCGCTGGATGAATATCACGAGCCTGATCTGAGCTACATCACGGGGACGGCGGAATCGATTGCGCCTAATTTGCAGGAAGGACAATTGGTGGTCCTGGAGAGCACGACCTATCCGGGGACGACGGAAGAAGTTTTGGTCCCCATTCTTGAGAAAGGCAATCGCAAAGGATTGAAGGCGGCACGCAACGGAAATGATGGAGAAAAATTATTTTTCGTCGCGTTTTCACCTGAACGCGAAGATCCCGGTAATGAAACGGTCGCACGGCGCGATATTCCGAAAGTCGTCGGCGGACTGGACAAGAATGCCTCGCAGCTGGCAGGCGCTCTTTATGGCGCCATCTTCAATCGCACTGTACCGGTTTCAACCCCGGCTGCAGCGGAGATGACAAAGCTGCTGGAAAATATTTACCGCTGCGTGAATATCGCGCTGGTGAATGAGTTGAAGTTGCTGTGCCTGAGAATGGGAATTGATATCTGGGAAGTAATCGAAGCGGCTTCTACGAAGCCATTTGGGTTTCATCCTTTCTATCCCGGCCCCGGACTGGGCGGGCACTGCATTCCGGTCGATCCTTTTTATCTCTCCTGGAAAGCGAAGGAGTGGGATTTTCATACCCGGTTCATCGAACTCGCCGGCGAGATCAACACGAACATGCCTTATCACGTGATCGAGTCGGTGGCGCGCGCGTTAAATCAGCAGAAGAAAGCACTGAACGGATCGAGGATTCTGGTGCTTGGGGTAGCATACAAAAAAGACATTGACGATCTACGGGAATCGCCGGCGCTAACCATCATCGAATTACTGCAAAAGGGCGGCGCGCAGGTCAGTTACAACGATCCGTATTTCCCTCAGGTCGGCCGCGGTCGGAAGTACGATCTGCAATTGAAATGTGCTCCGCTCGAAAATCTCGCGCAATACGATTGCGTGCTCATTGTGACTGACCACTCGGATTACGACTATCAGCGCATCGTGAAGGAAGCGAAGCTCGTCGTGGACACACGAAAAGCGACGCGCGGCATCCAAAGCTCGAATATCGTTCACTGCTGAGCTGTGCCTCAAGCGAGCGGTTTGAGTGGCAATGACTGATTGACTGCGAAAAGCGCAAGCTCCAATCGCGTAGAAACTCCGACCTTGTCGAAGATATTGCTGAGGTGGTGCTTCACCGTGTCTTCGCTGATCTTGAAGTGTTGAGCAATTTCCTTATTGGCGTAACCGGCAACTACGGCTGACACGATCTCCAGCTCTCGCGGGGTGAGGCGGTAACGGTTCCGGTGCGGATAAGTGACTGTCGGCGCCATCAGCGTGCGGAGATATTGCACCAGATTGGGCACGCTCTCGCGTCCCACCCAGTATTGACCGCTCATCACCGCATGAATGCTCTTCAGAAGAATTTGCGTGGCGGAGTCTTTCAGCACCACGCCGCGCGCGCCGAGCTGCAGCGCCTGGACTATCTGTTCTTTCTCCGCGGCTGCAGTGAGAAGAATCACGCGCACAGAGTTTGCCTGAGAAACCAGATCGCGCAGCGCCTCAAGGCCTGTCCTGCGCGGCATTGCCAAATCCAGCAGCAGGACCTCCGGCACAAGCTGGCGCGCCAATTGCACCGCCTCGACGCCGTCGCATGCCTCGCCGACGATCCTAAATTCGCCTTCCGATTCCAAAAGGCGTTTGAGACCATCTCGAAAAATCGGATGGTCGTCTGCAATCAAAATGCGAACAGGTTGCGACCTTCGAAGTTCCATTTTTTTCTGATGAGTTGACCAGGAATATTGACTCTGAAAGACAGCCACGTTCAGAGTTTGCGACTTTCAGGTTGAGACAAACCTTCAGCGAAACAGGAGCTGCGAATTGCCGTTCGCCTGAACCGTCTGTACCTCAGCTACCGAAACTTCTACCCGGGCCCCTTTGCCCGGTTTAGATTCTATCGCTAATTCTCCCTGAATAAGCCGCACGCGTTCCCGAATTACAGCCGGCGTCCTCCCAGTGAGGTCCAATTCCGCCTGTGCGATGCGGCCGGAGAAGGGAAATCCCGACCCGTTGTCTTCGACTACTAAATGCAATTTTTGACCATCCCGCGAGAGTTGGACAGTCACCCGCTTCGCGCCGCTGTGCTTGCGCACGTTTACTAATGCTTCCTGCGCGATGCGAGCCAGTTCGCGACAGACGGTTTGTGGCAGCACGATTTCATCCGCATCCATCACGAATTGCGCGGCAATTCCCGTTTCACGCTGGAATCTTTGCACGGTGTCGCGCAAAAAGCCCGGCAGCTTGCGCGCGTCGACTTCGGTCGACTTCATTTCCTGCATCAGTTCGCGGAGCTTCAGGACTTCTTCGCGAAGCAGTCCCTGGATGCGCTCCAGTTCCGCGGTAATCGACTCAGTTCCTGGAGAATGGCGGCGCAACACGTCCACTTGCATCTCAACGCCGATCAGTGACTGCACGGCGCCGTCGTGCAATTCGCGCACCAGACGTGCTCGTTCGGCGGCACCGGCACGGCTGCGCAGGCGACGCAAAAGATAGAGATTGTAAATCGCGGGAGTAATCTGCCGAACTACGTCCTCGAAAAATCTCAGCTCCTCTTCGGTGCCGGATGTGAACTCCGGCTCGAAGAGAAATATTCTTCCTGAGAGCTCTTGGGAGAACGAAAACGAAGCTGCGGCGAGCGCCTGAAACGGGTACTGGTTCGCCACCCGCCGAAATCCATTTAAATCGACGTCGCGCACAACGTTGCCGGTGGAGTCGAGCCCTGTGATCCGGAAATCGTTTGGCACGGTCTGTTTGCGTGCGTACCATGCAGTTGCGGAACTCTGCCACAAGTAGTCTTCGAAGGCAGAGTGTCCAGAATCCATCCATTGCAGATCAGGGAGAGAACTCCCCAGTTCGAGCACACCCAACACTACGCGGTGCCCACCACCTTCTTGCGCGGCGAGCAGCGCGCGTTTGGCGCCATAGAGGCGCAAAAACTCTCCCACTATTTGCGAGAGTGTTCCTGTCAGTCCCACATCCATGCGAACCAGGCTGAGCATCTTTGCAGCGACGTCTCTTTCCGCACGCAATTTCTTCTGCCGCTCGGCAAGATAGCCCAGCAGCAGGGCCATGACGATCAGGTATACCGACTCCATAAAGAGCCGCTTCGGCGCAATGCCAAGCGCATCGGCGCGGATCTGCGGCATGCGGTTCTCTCCGGCCCAGGCGTTCATGGCCCGCAGAATGCCCTCTTCGAATGACAAACTCTCCATCCAAAGCAAGGAGAGAGAACCGACGGCGGTCATTAACGTTTCCCACAAGCCCCATCTATATGCCGCCGCCGCCAACACAAATACGAAAAACAGAAAGAACGGATTGCTGGTGCCAGTTGTGAATGGTGTAAGCAAAGCCGGTAAGAGAACGTCGACGCAATGAACCAATACACGAAAGCCCGTCGTGGACTGTTGCGGGTGGCGCAGCAGAAACATGATCGCCGCGCCGTGCGCGATATAGAGTCCCAATAGGCCGTAGGCCCAACCTGAACGGACCTGCACCGGATCCAGCCACAAGGCTATCAGTGCCGAGAAGGCAAGAAACACCCGTGCCGTCGCTAGCCAGCGCTCAGTCCGAAGGTTCTCTTCGGGACTAAACGGTGACTTACGCCACAAAGCGCGCGGGCGAAAACGGGACCACGAAATTAGCGACGATTCAGGCAAACGTGTTCTCGCTCGAATCTACAGTCAACGGCAAACCGTTGGCGCTTATGCGGCAAGCGCCCGGCAGCCCTCCTTCTGGCGACAATTATTTTAGTGTCATTCGGGTAGTTACGGACGTAATATCTCGGTGCGGCGCAAACGTCCTAAAATTGCACCGGGGCCAGGGTGAATGTCTTCGCGTTCTAAAGCGTGGGGTATGGGGCTGGTGTGTCTTGTGCTGCTCCAGATAGCAGCCTCCCTGCTCGCGCACCGTGGTTTTGCCTTAATTGCTATCAGCGACACCTTACAGTGCCTCCTGCTGGTGTCAGCAGCCCTTTCCTGTCTACCCAGCATCTCGCAGACACGTGGCCGAAGGCGCCTTTTCTGGGTCTTAATGGGCATTGGCTTCACTACCTGGCTGGGGTATCAATTCGTTTGGACCTGGGTCGAAGTAATCCAGCAACGAGAGATTCCCGATCTCTTCATCTGGGACGCTCTCTTATTTCTTCATATCGTGCCGATGATGGGAGCGCTTGCGCTGCAACCGAATGTGCAGCACCAGGAGCGTGATCTGCGGGTCGGCTCGCTCGATTTCGCCATGCTCTTCCTGTGGTGGCTTTTTGTTTACGTGTACTCGGTGCTTGCCTGGCAGTTTGCGTTCGCAAATCCTCCGGCGTACCAGCTAAACCTCAACACCTCCTACCTGGTTGAAAAAGTGGCATTGCTGGGCGGGTTGGCGTTGCTGTGGCAGCGCAGTTCCGGGCAATGGAAGACTCTGTATGGCCACTGGTTCGGCGCGAGTCTTCTTTATTCAGCGAGCTCCTATGTGGCGACTCGGGCAGTTGGCGAACATACTTATTACTCCGGAAGCCTCTACGACCTGCCACTTGTGGTCTCGATGGCATGGATCAGCGTCCCTGGTTTACTCGCCGTCAACGGGGTTGCGGAAAAAACGAAAGAAACAAAATCTCTGCCCCGAGGCGTGTGGGCGGCACGTCTGGGGATGCTTGCAGTCTTCTCATTGCCGATCTTTGGCTGGCTCGCCGCGTTTGATACTTCGATACCGGCCCCGGTCCGCACATTCCGCTTGTTGCTGACTTTCATCGCGATGATGGTACTCGGGGCAATGGTCTTCCTGAAGCAGCACCTGCTCGACATCGAGCTGTTCCGCTTGCTGGGTGCATCGCGGCAATCATTCCGGGAACTTCAGCTTCTGCAATCACAACTCGTTCAATCGGAGAAGCTCGCCTCGATGGGCCAGTTGGTAGGTGGAGCAGCGCACGAACTGAATAATCCTTTGACTGCAATGCTTGGCTACTCCGAGCTTCTTGCCGGGACAGAACTTACTCCGGAGCAGCGCAATTTGACAAACAAGATCGCGCAACAGACCAAGCGGGTGCGCGGCCTGGTATCCAGTTTGCTTAGTTTCGCCAAGCAGGGCCCCACCAGTAAGACCGCTGTGGATGTCAACGCCGTCATCCAGACCTGCATCAAGCTGTGCCAGCCGCAAATGGAATTTGCGCGGGTCGCCTCTTCCATCGAGATGGCTAACCCGTTACCGCGCGTCCACGCGGATTCGAACCAGTTGCTCCAGGTTTTTTCGCACATCCTCAACAATGCGGTACACGCTATGTCGGAGCATGGCGGCAGCGTTACGGTTTCAACTTCTGCTGAGAGGAACTTGGTACTGATTAAGTTTGCGGACACCGGCCCGGGCATTCTGGAACCGGCCCGGGTTTTCGATCCGTTTTATACCACTCGTCCGGTCGGACAGGGTACCGGGTTGGGATTGAGCGCCTGCTACGGAATCATCCAAGAACACGGCGGCAAGATTTCGTGTTGCAACCGTGAGAGCGGCGGGGCAATTTTCCAGATCGATCTGCCGGCGCTAGAATCCGCGAACGCCCATTCAGCGCTCGTCCAGGCACAAGCTGCTTATAACGATTAGGAAACCAACTCCAGCGTGCGTTTAAGTTGTCCGCAGGCGGCGTAAATGTCTCGCCCACGCGGACGGCGAATAAATGCCGGAATTCCCGCATCCGCCAATACCCTTTGAAACTCCAGCACATTTTCTTCGGACGGGGTTTGGAACGGAACTCCTGGTCCGGGATTCAGCGCGATCAGGTTTATCTTCGCTCGCATGCCACGTACCCGCTCGGCGAGTTCGCGCGCGTGTTGGAAGGAATCATTCACATTTTTGAGCAGCACATATTCAAACGTAAGCTTTTCCCGATTGCGGAGCGGATATTCTCGAGCTGCCGTCAGGAGTTGATCAAGGTTCCACTTTTTATTAATCGGCATCAAGCGAGTTCGGAGTTCGTCATTCGCCGCATTCAGCGAGATGGCCAATTTCGGGCGGACCTTTTCTTCTCCCAGATCGTAAATTCGCGGCACGATGCCGGCAGTCGAAACCGTCATTCTGGATTCGGGAATACCGACGCCTTTCGCAAGCAGTCGCACGGCCTTAGTAAAATTCTCAAAGTTCAGAAACGGCTCGCCCATCCCCATGAAAACCAGATTGATGCGATCTTGAGGCGGAGAGACATTCCGGTCGCGTAAGACGGCAATCACTTGCCCCACAATTTCGCCGGCTGTCAGGTTACGTTTGATCCCCAAAAGAGCAGTCAAGCAAAACTGGCAGTTGACCGCACAACCGACCTGACTCGAAACACAGATAGTCGCACGATGCCAATTGCCCGTGAAGTCTGATTCCGTCTCGCTGCCATCACCTGCCTCACCGTCATCTCCCTCTGGCATCCATACCGTCTCGACCGTCTCGCCGTCGGCCACCTTGACTAAGTACCGGACCGTCCCATCGGCGGACATAAATGTTCTCGAGATCTCGGGCAGGCCCACACTCATTCCTTGCTGTTTGAGCACGGACCGGAAGTCCTTTGGAAGAGTTGAAATTTCATCCGTCGCCCCGACCCGATCGCCATAAAGGGCATGAAAGAGTTGTTCGGCGCGATAAGGGGGCTGGTTATTTTCCTCAACCAGGCTGGTAAGTTCCTGAAGCTCAAGCCCCAAAAGATTCGTATTCTGGTGTTTGTTCATTGCATCTAACAGACTTGTTTGAGCCGCTGCGACTTACCCATTTTATAAGAGTTTCACAGGAAAGAACCGTCGAAGTATCATAGAAGTGCAATAAATCCAACAGTTTAACCTTGATTCGCGCAATTCTGCCCTGTATGTAAGAATTGAAAGACGATGGACGCTGATCGCAATATCCGGCGCGCGGTGCTTCCTAACGGCCTCACCGTTATCACTGAGGAAATGAAGCATATCCGTTCCATTTCCATCGGCATTTGGATGAAGACCGGCTCGCGCGATGAAGACCTTCCGTGGAACGGAATTTCGCACTTTATCGAGCACATGGTCTTCAAAGGCACCAAGCATCGTTCCGCGGAGCAGATCGCGCGGCAGGTCGATTCGATTGGCGGCAACATGGATGCGTTCACCGCCAAGGAGTGCATCAGCTTCAGCATCAAGGTGCTCGACGAGCATCTGCCGATTGCAATGGACGTCCTAAGCGATCTGGTCTTGAACCCGGTCTTCGATGTGCAAGACATCACACGCGAACGCGGCGTGATCCTCGAAGAAATAAAAATGGACGAAGACAATCCGGATTATCTTGTCCACGAAATCTTCACCCAGAATTTCTGGAAAGACCATCCTCTGGGCCGGCCCATCCTGGGCACTCGGGACACGGTCAAGAGGTTCGATCGCAATCCGGTGATCGACTTCTACAGTCAGAGATTTTCGCCAGGCAACATGATCATTACTGCCGCCGGCTATCTCAATCACGAGCGCTTCGTAGAGCTCGTCGCGCAGCATTTCCAGGACATGAAGCCGAAAAGTAATGGTTTTCACAGCGCGCCGCCCAAAATTGTTCCCAAGATCGTTCTGCGCAACAAGCAATCGCTTGAACAGGTACAGATTTGCGTGGGAGTTCCTTCGTACCCGATCACGCACGAGAGACGGCATTCGTCTTACATCCTGAATACGCTGCTGGGTGGAGGAATGAGCTCGCGGCTGTTTCAAAATATTCGCGAACGCCAAGGGCTGGCTTACGCGATATACAGCGATCTCAATCCTTATCGCGACACCGGATGCCTTTCGATCTATGCGGGAACATCGCGCGAGTCCGCGGCGAAAGTCGTCGAATGCATCGTCACCGAATTCCGCAAACTAAAGACCGAAGCGGTTCAGCAAGATGAACTACGCCGCGCGAAAGACCAGCTCAAGGGCAGCTTGATGTTGTCGCTTGAATCTTCAAATGCGCGCATGTCGAACCTGGCACGGCAAGAGATGTACTTCGATCACTTCTACGGTCTCGATGAACTGATCGCGAAAATCGAGGCGGTGACGGCGGAAGAGTTGCGGGAACTTGCCAACCAATTCTTCAATACCGAAAGCATCGCAGTCACCATACTCGGCAATCTTAATGGAGTAAAATTGACCCGCGATCAGCTGGCCTGCTGATGAGACCCCCGCCGGTTTTGTAAGCTACCGCTGGACAATTTGCCGGTCCGAGTCGTTCTCGCGAAGAAATTGTTCGCGATGCGCGCGGTCGAGAAACGCCTCGGTCCCGCCTGACTTAGTCGTTGAGAGCGCTCCTGCGACATTTCCGAAGCGAAGGCAGACGTCGAGGTCCGCGCCGCGGACAAACTGCGTAAGGAAGCCGGCGTCAAAACTATCCCCCGCGCCGATAGTATCGACCGCGTCAACGCTTACAGCGGAACTGCGAAAACGTTCTTTGCCGCGTTGCGCGATCGCACCCTTCGGTCCCAATTTGACTACCACGACAGGGGCCATTTCAGCTAAACGAGAGATAGCAGTCTCCAATTCCTGCTCGCCGGAGATTTTTAACGCTTCCCTCTCATTCGGAAGAAGCACGTCGACATAGGGAAGTACTTCACGCAGTCCTTCCCAGAGATCATCGGGATCATCATTCGTGTCCAGCGAAATCGTGAGTCCAGAAGCCTTGAGTGTTCTGAACAGTTCTGCCACCTGTGGGCGCAATGCGGTTTGCAAGAAAAATGACGAAAGATGGAAGTGACGCGCTGAGCAAAGATAGTCGAGATCGAGATCTTCGTACCTAAGCTGCGAAATCGTTCCGAGATAAGTCAGGATGTTGCGAGAACTGCCGTGATGGAGGATGACGGTAAGGCCGCTTCCGGTTCCGTCACTTGAGCGGCGCACCCGCGACACATCAACTCCCGCCGCGCTTAGCCTATCTATCGCAGTTTGCCCGAAAGAATCGTCTCCGACTCGCGAGATGAACCCGACGTGGTTGCCGAGCGCAGACAAGTTATGGGCAACAATGGCTGACGATGCGCCCAGCGTGAGGGCCATGTCGCGGGCGATGATCTCGCGCTCCGGCGGGAGTTCGCGCGGCAAGCCGTACAAAATTAGATCGAGGTTGAGCTCGCCCGCAATAGTGATGTCAAAGCGAGGTTTGCTTGCGGCGCTCATGTTTCATCAGCCGCTTCGGGGCGTTCGCCATCGCCGCCAAGAAAAACTACCCGGCTCAAATTGGTTGGGCGGTCCGGATCCAGGCCTTTGTTCAGTGCCCTGTAAAAACCTGCCAATTGCCCGGCAAAGACGAACGGGGCCAGGGGTGCAGGTTCCGGAAGAGCGCAATCGAGTTCGACGATTAAATCGCCGGCCGCACGCGCGCGACTCGTGACGTGATTCGCTACCACCAGCGTTCGGCCGCCTAAACTCTTTATTTCCTCCAGCACATCGACCTCTACGTCGTGGTTCTCTTCGGAAATCAGAAAAGCAACCAGAGTTTCGCCGCTCACGACCGATTTAGGCCCGTGGCGAAATTCGAGTGTGTGGAAACTCTGCGCATACGTCCGCGACATCTCCATGACTTTAAGGGCTGATTCGCAAGCCAGGCCGTAGAGTGGCCCCTGTCCAAGACACACGAAGTCGGCGAATGGATTGTGGCCGACAAATTCCAGCACGCGGATTGAAAGGCCGTCTAACATCCTCGCCGAAACTCGCGGCAAAGTTCGAAGACTTTCGAGAACGCTGTCTTTTCCCGCGAGCGTTGCCGCCAAATATTGCAGGCTCAGCAGCATGGACGTAAATGATCGCGTCATTACCGTGCTCTGTTCGTCAGCTTCGGGCAGCACGATCGAGAGCGTAGCTGAGCTTTCGAGCTTTTGGTTGGGAGTGCAGGAAATCGCAAGGCTGGCTATGCGCTTCTGATTCAGTAGTTGCGCCACCCGCAATACTTCCGAAGTCTGCCCGGAGCGAGAGATCAGAACTGGAGCAAATTCATTAGCGCCATTGAAGGCCAGATCAGGAAAGAGCAAGATTTCAGACGCGGGCACGGCGCGGGCCCGGGTCCCTGTGATCGCCGACCACCTTGCCGCAGCCGCCAGCGCGATGTAATAGCTTGATCCGCAGCCGATAAAAATCCACTCTGGATTCTTTCCAAACTGCTTTCCTATATTGCGGAGTGTCTCTCCCGACTCAATTCGCTTCAGGCTCTCTACCCAGCACTGCGGTTGAGAGAGAATTTCCGCGAGCGTATAGGCGCCCAAAGTTGAAGACTGTGGCTGCGTTAACTCGCTCGAACTCGGGTTAGGCAAAGCTCACCTCTAGTGGCGCTCCCTGTTCCTTTGATTCAGCCAACTTAGTTCGTATGTGAGCGATTGTCAACTTTCTTGCTTGATTGTGCGTGATTGATAAGTTTGCCGCGTTCTGTTTCCGCAATTATCACCTGCAGGCCGGCCTCGCGAAGCTGCTCAACGTGCTTGAGATCGGTTCCGGAGTCAGTGATCAGAATGTCGATATCTGTAACCGGGCCAACAAACGCGAATCGCTGCCTGCCAAATTTCGTGTGGTCCGCGAGCGCAATTCGTGTTTTGGCGGCTTTCGACACCATACGGGTTATCTGAGCTTCTGCATGGTGCGCAGTAGAAACGCCGTATCTGGGATCGATTGCACTTACTCCAAGGATTGCCTTGTCCAGGCGGATCTCAGACAACGCACGCTGCGTCCACTCTCCGTAAAGGCAGAACGTGTCTTTCTGCAGGTCCCCACCTGTGCTCATGACCGTAACCCCGGCAGTGCTGCGCTGGAGCTCACAGACAATTGTCGGAGAATTGCTCACCACCGTAAGCCGATGCCGGTGAGCCAGCCTGCGGGCAAGTTCAAAAACGGTCGTGCTGCCTTCGAGAAAAATTGTGTCGCCATCCATGACGAGTTGTTCCGCAGCGCGCGCAATCTGCCGCTTTTCCTCGTGCTCGCTTCGCAGCAACGCGTCGTAGGTCGGCTGGAAGTTAGTACTCGACATGCGCGAAACTGCTCCGCCGTGCGAACGGACCAACACGCCTTCCTGCTCGAGCGCAGCCAGATCGCGCCGAATGGTGGCGGCCGTTACCTTCAGCCGGTCACAAAGGTCCGCGGCGGAGACGGTCCTTTGCGCAGTGAGAACTTCGCGGATTTGGAAGCGTCGTTCTTCGGCTAGCATTTTGCGCTCACATTGTACGTGAGAAATGCAGGATGAAGCGTGCAAAAGGCAAACTATCAAACAATTACGAACAGAAAGGTTGACAAACGTGCAAGAAGTTAATACATTCGCGCGGAGATCATCTTTCTTCGTTAGCGCTAAACATTCTTCTGCCTGGTTCGATTTTTAAAAAGAATAATGGAGCCTCCCCGATGTTTAGAAGCGCGCACGCGAGTTCGGTCTTAGCAGCACTCTTGTTATTGGTTGCGGCACAAACTTCGAAGTCGGCAGGACAGGCAGCCACTGCCGATCTCAGCGCGCTCTCAGCTCTCGAGCCATTCGACACTCATACTCACATAGCGAAAGGCGATCCCGCTTTCTACGCGATGCTTCGTCACCTACACATGCATATCCTCGACATCGCTTACTTCGATGATCACGATGCCTACCGAAAAGATTTGAAGAGGCAGCAGGAGGACGCTCAGAACGTTGTTCATTCAAGCAACGGGCACGCTGCGTTCTGTACAACCTTCGATCCATTTCTGTTCAGCAACCCAGATTTCACTGCTTCAACAATTCACGGTCTGAATCAGGATTTCGCAAATGGCGCAATTGCGGTGAAGATCTGGAAAAACATCGGCATGGAGTTGAAGGACAAAGATGGACACTACGTCTTTGCCGACGGTCCGAAATTCGAGCCAATCTACCAGGACATCCAGAAGCACAATCGCACTCTCATTGCGCACCAGGCGGAGCCGGACGAGGCATGGGGACCGCCGAACCCGAATGGCCTGGATTACCCCTACTACAAGGAGCATCCGACGTGGTACATGTACAACAAACCGGGCGTGCCGACGAAGAAGCAGATCCTCGATGCGCGTGATCGCCTGTTGGCGCAGAACCCGAAGTTACGCGTGGTCGGGGCACATTTGGGAAGCATGGAGGACGACCTCGAGGGACTCGGTCAGCGGCTGGATCGCTATCCAAACTTTGCTGTGGACACTGCCGCGCGGGTTGTTCATTTGGTCGTGATGCCAACAGATAAGGTGCGAGCATTCATACTGAAATATCAGGACCGAATTGTTTATGGGACTGATTTGGAATTCTCAAAAGATGACTCGGTAAGTGATGTTGTTAAGCAATGGCAGGGCCAATATGCACGTGATTGGCGCTACTTTTCTACCCACGACACATTCGAGTACAAGGGCCACAAGACCCAGGGCCTGGGATTGCCACGCGAGGTTCTCCGCAAGCTCTACCATACCAACGCCGTTCATTGGTTTCCGGGAATTCTGAGCACGAGTAGACGTCCCGAAACTTCTCACTACCGACGGCCGCTCATGGAGCCGATTGCGTAACGATCTCCGGATCGGAAATACCGGTTTCCAATTTTTTTTGATCACGCTTTAGAGCTGCGTCGGAAATTGTTTTAATGCGTTGCACCTCTTTTTTTGCCTCGGCGGTTCTTCCCAGCTGCTGAAGAATCCTGCCGCGCAAATAATGAACGCTGGCGTTCTCAGGAACCAGAAGCGCGGCGGCATCTACTTCCAGCAGGGCACTTTCCCGCTCGCCTGTCGCTTGCAAAATTCGGGCAAGATAGTAATGAGCGCTGGCAAGGCGTGGATCTATCTTTAACGCACGCCGAAAGTACCCCTCTGCTTGCTTTTTGTGTTGTTGCTCGAATTGGACCACGCCAAGCCGCTCATAGGCATAAGGGAGATCAGGTTCCAGCTTGGCTTCCTGGAGGAACTCGGCCGTGGCCCGGTCGAACTCACGCTGCTTCATGTAGGTCTCGCCGAGATAAAAATGAGTGAAGGGCAATGCCGCGGTACCTTGGGCAGCAATATTCAGCTCCTTAACCGCATCCTCGTATTCACCGCGATTCAAATGCGCTTTGCCCATGAGCAGATGAAATTCGGGAGTGTTGCCGCCAATCTCGACGAGGCGTGAGAAAGCAGTGTTCTCCACTTCCGGTTGCTTTGCTTGCCAAGCCGAGATCCCCAAAACATAAAGGAAATTCAAGTCGTTGGATTCAACTTGTTCGAGTGGGTGTAGGGTAGTTACCGCGTCTGAGTATTGCTCCGTCAAGAAATAGCAGAGCCCCAGAAGATAACGCGGCTGTGCGGAGGCTGGGTTGTCGCGCACAACCGACTGCAGAGCTGGAATTGCCGGCGCAAATTTGCTCTGGCGGAAATAGGCAAGTCCTATATTGAGCCGGATTCCAGGAACATTGGGCGCGAGTTTCTCGGCTTGGTGAAGATTCTCAAGCGCCAGATCCCAGCGCTTTTCGCGTATGTAGACCACACCAAGATTCGAGTAGGCTGCATCGGAACGCGGGTCAAGACGGACCACCTCGAGAAAATCTTGCTCAGCCTGCTTCAGGCTTCCATTCGCCAATGCGTTCTGTCCGTGCTGAAAAATCGAGCGCGGATCGGAACCTTCCGCGTGCGAAGACGTCGATCGTGCATCGTTCGACTGAGGCAGTGCAAACCCCCCGCAAACTTCGTAAAGCAGGAGATTCGAAAAGATGAAAAATCGGAAGAGGCTTGACACTGGCGCGGGTCTCTGCTGTAGTGTCGGCCAACGGAGGCCGTGATTTCAAGAACTCATCCATCACCCGCTGTGGTAACGATCCGCGAAGTCGCCAAGGAAAGCGGTTTCTCTCCCGCGACGGTGTCGATTGTCTTGAATAACGCGCCGCTCGCGCGTTACATACCCGACACCACCAAGATTCGAATTCAACGCGCGGCAAAGAAGCTTGGTTACCGTCCCAACCTGTTTGCACGCACTCTGCGCAGCCGGCGAACTCATACAGTAGGCGTCATGGTTTTCGACATGACTGATCCATATTGCATTCCGATCCTGCGTGGAATTGAAAGTACGCTGTATGAAGCATCGTTTCTGCCGATCCTGACGGACGTACATAACGAACGCACGCGCTTCGAGCGTTATCTTGAAATGTTGCTGGAGCGCCGCGTCGAAGCATTGATCGTGCTGGCGAATTGGCTATTCGTGGATATCGACGTACTCGGGGACCTCGAGAAGAGCAACATTCCCACCGCAATGATCGGCCATGAACTGAACGCTGGCTCCATCAGTTCCGTTATTGTTGATAACGAAGCAGGTGCGCACAAAGCGCTCGAACACCTTTACACGCTTGGCCACCGTAAGATCGCGTTCATTCGCGGGCCCAAGCGCATCAGCGATACCGTGCCGCGCTGGGAAGGCATTCAGGCATTCGCGAAACAGCACGATCTGAGCATTGATCCTGAATTAGTCGTCGACTTGCCGGAGTCCAGCAATCCCGTCTCTGGCTTTGACGCCGGTATTAGCCTGACCGAGGAATTGATCCGAGGAAAACGGCAGTTCACGGCGATTATGGCGTTCGATGATATGACTGCGTTCGGCGCGATTCGAGCGCTCAGCAAGAATGGCATTGCGGTCCCCGAACAGTGTTCCGTGATCGGATTCGACGACATACCTGACTCCTGTTTGCTGACTCCCTCGTTAACCACCATGCGGCAACCTATGCAGGAGATGGGCCGGATGGCTGTCAGCATCGTGGCAGACGGCATCAACGCCGAACACGAACATGGGACTACTGTGACCCATCGCAAGCTGATGCCGGACCTGATTGTTCGCGATTCAACTCACCCGCCTTTGACGAGGGAATAACATCTGCTCAATTTTTGCTTGACAGAGAATTCTCATTTCCGCCAGTATTAACACGTTTTAATAAACAGTTTTAATGAACCCAAGGTAAATTCCTGCAGTTTCGCCTGGTCTAGCCACCGCAAAGGAGAGCTTATGAAAGCACATGGTTTGAAATTCTTCCTTCTGGCTTGCTTGTCTATGCCGGCAATTGTCTTGGCGCAGGATACCGCCTCGATTACGGGTACGGTCACCGATCCCACCGGTGCGGCGGTTGCAAACGCGCAAGTGATCGTCACAAGCGCTACTCAGGGAACCAGTCGTACCGCCGCAACGAACAACAGCGGCGACTTCCTATTTTCAGCATTGCCGGTAGGTTCCTACAACCTGGATGTCACGGCGCAGGGGTTTAAGAAATACGATGCCAAAGGGATTGTCCTTGATGTAGGCCAAAAGGCGCGTGCGAACGTGCAGTTGACCGTCGGCGCGATCCAAGACGTTGTGAATGTCGAAGGCGAAAATGTAGCCCAAGTCGAGACCCAATCGTCAGACCTCGCCGGAGTGATTACAGGAAAAGAAGTCAGTCAGCTTGAACTGAATGGCCGCAATTTTACTCAGCTGGTAACCCTTACTCCGGGCGTTAGCAATCAAACAGGCCAGGATGAGGGCACTGTCGGCGTGTATGGAAACGTTAGCTTTAGTGTGAATGGCGGCCGTGTTGAGTACAACAACTGGGAGCTCGACGGCGGCGACAACATGGATAACGGCAGCAACGACACGCTGAACGTTTATCCCAGCATTGATGCCATTGCCGAGTTCAAAGTTCTCACCTCGAACTATGGCGCGCAGTACGGCCGAAATGGATCGGGAACCGTCGAAGTGGAAACCAAGTCGGGTACAAACGGATTCCACGGGGACGTTTATGAGTTTGTTCGCAATGATGCCTTCAACGCAAAAAACTATTTCGACAATTCCGTTGCCCCCTACAAAAAGAATGACTATGGCTATACAGTCGGCGGCCCCATCTGGAAGGACCACACATTTTTCTTCTGGTCGCAGGAATGGCGTAAGGATCGTGTGCCAAACAATTTCAATCAGGCGATACCGTCGCCAGCGGAACGGACTGGGGACTTCAGTGATTTATGCCCTAACGTAACTGTTACCGATCCAAGTCAGGATCCCATGGCGGATTGCCCAGCCGTCCCGGGATTTCTTGACGGAACAGGTCACACTCCAAATCTCAATGTTGTTCCAGGGTTTAATCCTAGCGATCCCAACGTGCAAGCCTTACTGGGGTACATTCCTCTCCCTACGAATGGCACTCCGGGCGCGGAGTTTTACAATACCAACATCAGTACCCCCACGAACTGGCGCGAAGAACTGTTTCGTATAGATCACAGTCTGACGTCAAATGAGCGGCTGACCTTCCGTTTCATTCACGACTCGTGGAACACAATAACCTCGACCCCACTTTGGACAAATGCGGGGAGTTTCCCAACGGTAGAAACGGCCTTCAAGGGGCCCGGTGTGAGTATGGTCGCCCGACTCACCTCAAGTTTACGCCCGACTTTGCTCAACGAATTCGTAGCCAGCTACACCACCGATCACATTATTTTGAACAACGTTGGAAATTGGAAACGTGGATCGAACGTCACAATTGGGGGCATTTTCCAGAATGGTTTTAACGGATCGCTGCCTGGAGTCAACTTGGTCGGCGGCGCCGCATACGGTGGCGGTTTTGGCGAGGATCCGGGCTACATCCCAAACGGCACGTATAACTCAAACCCTACATACACCTATCGCGATAACGTCACTAAAATCGTCGGAAAACACAACTTGCAGTTTGGTGCGTATGCTGTGTTCGGGCAGAAGAATGAATTCGGCGGTGAGCTTGGCGCGGGGTCGGTTCCCGGCTATCTGACATTCGATTCGTCAAATGGCGCTGTGTCCACCGGCAATCCGTTTGCTGATCTGCTACTCGGAAGAATTTCCAGTTTCGGCCAGCAAGATACGTTCTTGAAATACTACAATCGGTACAAGATACTGGAACCCTATTTCCAGGATGACTGGCGAGTTACCGATCGGCTTACTTTGAATCTCGGGCTACGCTTGAGCCTTTTCGGTACCTATCGAGAAAAGCAACATCAAGCCTTCAACTTCGATCCGGCACACTATGTAGCAGGTCAAACCACCGTAAATTCCGATGGTACGGTTAATTTCCTGACAAAGGACAACGGTACACCCTCTGTCACCGATTTGCCGAACGGAATAGTGCAGTGCGGCGTTACACCAGGGGTGCCGGTGAGTTGCATGCAAGGTCATTTATTTAATCCTGCTCCCAGGATCGGCTTTGCTTATGATCCGACCGGCACAGGCAAGACGGCTATCAGAGGCGGATACGGCATATTTTTTGAACATGCGAATGGAAATGAGGCAGATTCAGAGTCGCTCGAAAACTCTCCCCCACTCGCAAATGCCGTAAGTCAGAGCAATATTATTGGCTACACCAATATCGGCTCGGGTTCATTAGCTTCGGCTCAGTTGCCGCTAAACGTTACTTCGATCCCCAACAAGGCAATCTGGCCGTACGTTCAACAATGGCACTTGGACGTACAGCATGAATTGCCCTCGCACACGGTTGTTACCGCCTCCTACGTCGGCAGCAAGGGTACGCACCTCGGCCGGCAGACCGACATGAATCAGCTTCCTCCGGTATCGCTGTCGCAGAATCCGTACAAGGTGGGGGAGGCAATCGGCGGTAATGATTGTGGGACAACATTCGACGCTGACAACGTCCCAACCGCAGCAACGACTCCCAGCGGGGTACCCGTACCGTACGGAGGACTGGGTGTCCTGAGTCCGGCTGTCAATCTTGGAGTCGCTACGTGCGGCACCATTGCGGATATCTTTCGACCGTTTGCCGGTTATTCAGATATTAGCCACCTGGAATTCAAATCTTCCTCCATTTATCACGCTTTTCAATTGGCAGCGCGTCGAGATGTGGGAGGATTACAGCTAAGCCTTGCGTACACCTATAGCCATTCGATCGATGACTCTTCAGACCGGTTCGACGGCAGCTTCGTAAATTCATTTAACCCCAGCAGCAGCCGAGCAAGCTCGAATTTCGATGAGCGGCATATTCTCAGCTTCAGCTACGTATGGGATTTGCCATTCTTAAAGAACTCTTCGTCCAAATTCGTGAAGAATGTGGTCGCGGGGTGGGAATATTCCGGCATAACGAGTTTCAATACTGGTTCGCCATTCAGCGTCACCTATTCCGATATCAGCGACAATGCTGGCGTCGCTAACGGTGTCGGTTCTTCTTCGCGTCCGGATCTGATCGGAAACCCGAATAGCGCGTTCACTCAGAACCCGCAATCTGGCCTAGGGCCGCAATTTTATAACCCTGCCGCCTTTGCGGCACCTCGCGGATTAACTTTTGGAGATGCCGGCCGAAATATTCTCCGAAATCCAGATCGTCTGAACTTCGATATGGCCCTGTTCAAGCATTTCGCCATCAATGAACGCATGGGATTCGAATTTCGCGCTGAGGCTTTCAACGTGTTTAACCACACTGAGTGGGGAAATATCGGTGGAGACTCCGGCTCGGCTGGCGGATCAGGCAATACCGCATTTCCAGCGAGCGACTTCTTGTACATTGCTTCGGCTCACAACCCTCGCATCTTGCAACTCGCGCTCAAGTTCCTGTTCTAACCGGCACTTGGCCAAACCTGACAGGAAACAGAGAAGGCGGCGGTCAAAAGTTTCGCGAAGCACAGCCGTGACCATGCACTGAGTTGAATCGCGGTAACTAAGCGCCTGCGGCACAGTTTGCACGTTTCGTTGAAACGTGCGAGCGGATTATTCAAAGTATCTCCGCAGACTTCTCAGCTTGCGCCAATCTGTTTCTGCCTGCCCACCGCCACATTGCCTGGCTTTCGTTTGTAAGAACTTCGATTTCGCCCCGGCGCTGCAACGCCCTGAGGGCGTTCGACACAGAAACGCCGGGATTTATGAAACCGGCCAACATCGAGGGGCTTTCAGCGCGGACCGCCTCGAGCAGTTGACTGAAGGTCAGCCAGTCACTGGAACAGCTCAGCACAGAACGCAAAGCTTCAATCATTTTCGGTGCAGACCGAGAGACGTTTCGCAGCCTGACGCCGGGGCTCGCCGCCGCGAGTATTCCCGGACCAAATGCCTGTACCAAAGCCCCCAGAGCATGTCGCACGTGGTGAATTCGGCGTTGTACTTCTCTTTGGCGCACTGATAGAGAAATCAATTCGCCTTGAATGTGCTCGATTGTCTGACCGGGGTTCTCATCCCGCGCTGAGGCAAATTGCGGCGAATCGGTCTCAACGGAAAATGTTCCCGAGGTGGTTGCGGGCAGATCGGTTGTAATGGCTCCCAAACGCGTCTCCAAAAAACTTCTTATTCGATCAGTTACAGGCTTTTGCCACTCGAAAACAAGTAGCAGGGGACGAACACCCGCACCTATGAGTCCGGGCGCGCTGCGGGCTTCATAAGTACCTTAGGAAGTTAGACGGATTAGCACGAGGAAGGTCGCTCGCGGCTTGACTTCAACAGGCATGCACTCGCATTCATTTGCATGCATACAGTCCCTTTCTTGATCGAATTGCCGTTTTTGTTGGCATCATTCGTAGTAATCAGATGCCTGCAACTGGAAATCCAGGCTTGGACTTACAGCACTCGCTCAACTGCATTGTGGTTCAGTTGCAGGGCGAGTTAGATGAACTTCTGCGAGAGAAGGCTAGAGTCAAGCTGCGCGCGCGGACGCTTCGCCGGCGGTTAGGAATTTTGCAAACCGGCCCTGAGAACAAGCGGCGTCCGCGCCGCGGTGCCAACAGTGAACGCCGGGCCCAGGCGCGTAAGCTCGGACGCGTTCACGAAGAACTATGGCGGGCTTGTCGAATTGCGTTCTTAGACGCCGGTGGAACGGCGACCTCCGATGAACTCTACTCCGCCATTCTGCGCCGGGGATCCTTTGCGTTTACCGGCGTAAAAGAGAAACCAGCCAACGCCATAATACGAATACTCAGCGCTATGGCCGAGTCCGGGGAAGTTACGTGCCACACGGAAAATTCTCATTCGTGTTGGAAATACAATTCAGTTTCCACACCGGTCTCCACACAATTCCAATGCTGAGAGCGGAAACTTCTTCGGCTCGTGCAAATTTATAAAGTGCGGTCGAGAAACTGTTGCAGACCGGACCGATAACCGCGGCTGCACGACAGCTCTTTGCCGTTCTTTAAAACCACGATGTATTCGCCGCTGTTGACGGGTTGCAGTTCTTTGATCTTGTGGAGGTTGACGATCGCAGAGCGGTGAATGCGAATGAACTGCGTCGGGTCGAGGCGCTCGGCGATTTCTCCTATCCCTCGTCTCAACAGGTAAGCTTCTTTGCCGACGTAAATACGGACATAGTTGGCGGCAGCTTCGACCCAATCGATCTCGTCGAAGCTCAGGAAGACTACACGTCCTCCGGCCTTCACAATCAATCGCCGATTGCTTCCCAGCTGCTTTCCGGTCTCGGAGAGATAGTTAAGGATGCGCTGGGTTGCTTCACGATCTTTGGCTTTGACGAGCTCGTGCCGGGCCCTTTCGACAGCCTGGTGCAGCCGTTCCTGGTCGAACGGCTTCAATAGGTAATCCAGGGCGTGGGCTTCGAACGCCTTGACCGCATGCTGATCGTAAGCGGTGGTGAATATCACCATTGGCATTTCTGCCGCGTCCATCCTGGTGAGCACTTCAAAGCCGTCGAGGTCGGGCATTCTTATGTCGAGCAGTAGTAAATCAGGTCTATATGCAGTTAGCGCCCGAAGGGTTTCAGCGCCATTCTGGCATTCAGCCACGATCTGAACGTCCGGCTCGGAAGTTACCATATGGCGGAGTTTGTCTCGCGCCAACGATTCGTCGTCCGCGATAATGACTCGCATTCCGGTGTCTACTCCTTAGGGTTGATGTTGTCGATAGTTGGACGAAATGGAATGCGAATTGTAACTTCCGCCCCGCCATTTTGCGGCGCACGGAACTCCAGGCGGTGAGCGTCCCCATATAGGGTTTGCAATCGTTCTCGTGACGCTCCAATTCCCAGCCCTGGTTTGGCAGCTGGTGCCCCATTTCCGTTGAATCCGGGGCCATTGTCTGAGATTGTCAGGCAGAGGCTACGCTCGTCGCGATAGCTGGAAATTTTGATTTCTCCCTTGCAGGTTAGTTTCGAGACTCCGTGCTGGACGGCATTTTCAACCAGCGGCTGTAAGAGCAGATGCGGGACCTCAGCATCGAGGGTCTCAGGCGCGATGTTCATTTCGACCGTAAGGCGCTCGCCAAGGCGCATTTTCTCGATTTCAAGGTAGCCGTTAACGAACTCAATTTCGCGATTGAGCGTGGTGGTCTGTTCCGTGCCTTCTTCCAGCGTCATGCGTAATAGTTCGCTCAGACGCGTCATCATTCTGTCGGCGGCGCGCACATCAGTAAACATAAGGCCGGAAATGGAATGCATCGTATTAAATAGAAAATGCGGTTGTAATTGGCTTTTCAGTACCTGAAGATTAGCTTTTGTGAGTTGGGTTTCGAGTTGCGCATTGACTCTTTCGCGTTCCTTCAGCTTCGAGTAGTAGGAGATGACATAAGCTACGAACACAATCGGCACGTAGGTATTTACGACGTCATCGTACGATTCGTTCTCGAACATCGTCTTGAACACTGTCCACTGAAGGTGGAACTTGTGAGTTTGGAAATCCCAGGCTGCCGAATGCCACATCTGTGCTTTCCTGTCCCATACGCCATATGGGGTGAGGCCCCTCAGGCCGACATGGGCAATCGAAAAAAGCGCAGCACCAATGATGTAGAGCAATAGGACCGAGATCCACTTCTCGCGCCGAATTGGGTATCGAGCTACCAACGCGAAAACAAAGGGTGTCAGCAGCGCAAAAGGCATCATCTGGCTAAGCTGCATGTACGCGGCTTCGCTGAAATCCATGTGACCGCCCTGAGCGCGGTACACCTGGAGCACGGTTAGCGTGGCAACTAAGGTTATGAACAACCAGACCGCCAGGCTTCCGACCCAAATCACCCATTGACGGTGGCGGCTGAAAGGCTTGTGGTTGCGCGTATGCACGCCGGCCGACGATCCGGTCTGCCGCGTGCTCGTGGAGAGGTCAGCGCCACAACAAGGACAAGTTTTTCTTTCGATGAACTCTGATTTCTGCACTCTAGCTTGCATTCACATTAACAGAGATGGGCCTCGCCTCACGGGAGAACGCAGTGCCTCAGCCGTCCGGTTGTGGCCGGAATAAGCAAGGCAACGCCACGCGAATGCCTGGTCAGATTAGTTTACGGAGAAGCGCTTTCGAGGATCACTCGGATGGTATACGGAATAGAGGTACAGATATCTGTTTCGTGTTACTTCGTCCCACGAGACGGGAGCGTGTGCGAGGGGGGGACCCCCACTCGCACGCTCAAGTCATTGTGTCAGAATAAGGCTCTCAGTAGATCACCTTCAAACCGAAGAACACGCAGCGGGTTCCCGCCGGGCAGGCAAGCGTTGCGCTCGAAACCCACTTCGGATTGCCAAAAGTTGTGAATGGTGCAAGCGTACCGGCATTCTCGATAAACGGGTTAACGCCAGGAATCGTGTTGCCGTAGTTTGGATGGTTGAAGACGTTATTCATGGTCATGTTCCACTGCAGCGAGGCCCGTTCACCAAACTTGATGTTTTTGAACAGGGTGAAATCTCCGATGTTGGTGTGATAATCCCGCAGGATGTTTCGGCCTGCGCCGAACGGAGTACCGAAAATTGAGTCGGCTTCGGCCCCGTTCGCAATCACACGCACTTGATTCTTGTTCACCGGAGTCACAATTCCGGTTCCCGTGTTCAGACCGTTGAGGCTAAGAAGCGTGCCCGGGGCAACATTGCATGCACCCGCCCAAGTCCCGAAGATCGGACTGGACGCGCAGGCGTCGGCGGCATAGATGCCGACCTGGTCCATTGGAGCGTGAGAGCTGCCGAGGAAAGGCCGCACTGAGTCCGGAACGCCATTGTTGAGTGCCTCGTTGAACGCTACGTCTTCCACCGGCGAGCTAAAAGCACTCACCACCTCCTGAGCCGGCGTAAACGGTTGGCCCGACTGCAGGATGTAAGTTCCCGAGAGTGCCCACCCCCCAAGGATGTGTCCAAGCACACCGTGTTGGGCACGCATGAATGGGATCTCTTCCACAAATGAGAGAGTCCAGGTATTGGGAAAGTCGATGCCCGAAATTCCGTACTCTCCTCCACTGACATTCAGCGGATTCTGAGAGTAGCTTTCGGTGTTTCCACCTCCAAATGTATTAAAAATCTCGCTAGTGTTATCGAGAGTCTTGCTGAAGGTGTAGTTGGTACGCAGGGTTAATTGATTAAAGATATTGGTGGCGCGAAATTCTGTCTGCAAACCATTGTAGTTAGAGAAACCGGTATTACCGACAGCGACCTGAATGCCGGCGTTGCAGTTGACTCGTCCAGCGGCGCTCGGCACCGCAGCATTGGCAGCCGGACAAGGTGTCAATCCTGAAGGGATCATAGAAGGATATGCGGACGCGAGACCGGCAATGTATGGATTGTTATTGACGGACTGGAAGAGATCCACAGCGTGATTGCCAACGTATCGCACTTCAAGGACGGCATCCCGAGTAATTTCTCGTTGCACCCCAAGCGACCATCCGTGAACTTTGTCTGGCCGAAACGATGCCGGGCTTACGATTTCGGGAGAATTCCGCGGGTCGAGTTGTCCCAACGGCAACAGGCTCGCGTACTCGGCGCGAACAGCCGGACCTAATGGAGCGGCGGGAAGACCGGGGATGGTGGGCATCGATGTCGTTGGGGTGAAATTCTGCGATAAGACAACGGGCGCGCTACCTGCTTCGTTCGAATAGATATTGTCGTACGACGGATCGTAGGTCAGGCGATATCCGCCACGAACGACAGTCTTACCATTCCCCATGAAGCGTCCATTCGGTGACCATGCGAAGCCCACGCTTGGGCCGAAGAGAGTGCGTATGGGAGTAAGCTCCGGCAAAGTTGTCACAGAAAGAGGCAAGGACGAATCCCACAGCGGCGGGTTCGCTGCCTGAGCTTTCACGCCCTCCTGGTGCAGAATATTTCCCGGTTGCCCAAGATAAGACCAGGTAAGGCCCAGATTCAGAGTTAAATTGCTTTTCAGCTTCCAATCATCACCGACGTACAAAAAGTTGTCCCATTCCTTAAAAGCGTAGTTTGGGTTCCCTACCACTTGGAGCACGGCTGAAGGTGTATTCGCGGCGAAGGCCCCGTAATCCGTAAATGTGAACTGGCCGTTATAACCAGGCAGGAAAATGTTCGGGGAGTATTGGTGCGTGATGTTCGCGCCCCATTTCAGTTGGTGCTGGCCGAGCGAAAAGGAGAAATTGTCCTGAAGCTGATAGGTATTAACAACGCGGCCCTCGGGAAAAAGTATGTTAACGCCAAAGTTGAGCAGAGATGGATTCTGAAATCCGACAGCAGTCAATGCATTGGCGAAATCGGACATCGGCGGAATCGTATTGCCGAGCGTGTTCCCGCCAAATTGAACAGAAGTGCGGCTATAACCGATGCGGAGTTCATTGAGTATCCGACTGCTGAAGGTGTGCGTCCAGTCAACCAGCGCAGCTTGACTCAGAGCGGGCTCATTAAACGGGTAACCAGCGGCAATGTCCCCCTGTGAAGCGAACGCGTTGAAGAAAAGAGATTTTTCAAACAGATACCGAAGAGTGAACGAATCGGAATCGGTGGGATGCACGTCCAGGCGGCCAATAAAGTTATAAAAATGGAAACCGTTGGGCAAGGTGCGCTGAACGCCTCCAAGTTCATATCCGCAGGCTGGTAATCCCGTATTTGGGTCGGTGGTGTTGTTTACCGGAGCATTGTCGTAATAGGAAGTAACGGTTTGCCCTGAAACCGTAGGCGACCCTCCGCCGACCGCAAAAGGGCCGTACTTTGAGAGTGCAGCCATGCTCGCACTGCCTGGGAAGCATGCGCTCAGTTGTCCGACTCCAGTGGGAGTCGGCGTTAAAGCTCCGCTGGGAAAGACCGAACTAGATGCGTCGACTAAGTCATCAAATCCACCAAAGGCAAAAACCCTATCTTTTTTGAGCGGCCCACCAATAGTTCCGCCTGTAAACTCCTGGTTGAACCGTGGCGGCTTCAAGATCGGCGGCGTGCTGAAATCCTTTTCGACATTCGTCAGACTTGTGAGAACAGAATTGGTTTCTTTGCCATACACAGTGCCGTGCCAACGATTGCTGCCTGACTTGGTTAGCAGATTGATTACGGAGCCTGAGTTGCGGCCGTATTCCGGCCCGAAGTTCCCGGTTGTCGCTTGATACTCACTCACAAAGTCCGTGTCGCTCAGTTGCAGTGAAGGTCCAGCAATCAAACTATCGTTATTATTTTGACCATCAATCTGCTGATCATTGTTGCGCCCGCGAATGCCATTCACGACGAAACCAGTCCCATTGGTGTTCGAGAATTGGTTATCGCGGCTCGCGGCCACTCCCGGCAGCGTAAGCGCGATAAAATCCATTCCTTCAAACTCGCCTACGCCAGCAAAATTTTGCAACGCTTCACCCGATATCGCGGAGCTGATCTGAGCCTGCGCTGACTCAATAAGTGGAGGCGCGGAGGTTACCTCTATCGATTCCGTGTTTTCTCCAACCTGTAGCCGCAACGATCCGAGCGCGCGTTCGATGTTCGCATCGACCTGAATGCCCGATATTCTGAACTTACTGAACTCGGTTTGACTAACTTCGAGCTGGTAATGTCCTACCGGGAGCAACGGGAATCGAAAGCCGCCCGAAGCAGTAGAAGTGGTGTGCTGCGCGGCGCTCGTGCCCTCATTTGTGAGTGTGACCGTCGCTCCAGGAAGAACGGCGCCACTTGGATCAACAACTGTACCGCTGATCGAGCCCGATGCTACCTGAGCATTGGCGGAAACCGTGATGACGAACACGGTCGTGATGGTGAGCATCCATGCAGCACGCAGTCGAAATTGCATTTGTCCCCCTACGCTTCTTTAGGTTTGTGACGAACTCTTGCTATTCGGGAAGTCTTGTGCAGCGCACGTCAAGTACCGGGTTTGCCGCTGAATGTTTAGACAAGGGACGAACTGATATCTACAAGGGATTCATTTACAGTCGTTCGCTTCCAATACACGTTGCCTCACGCCGACATTTCTGCAGCGATTTACTCGGTCAGGGACGGACTCTATGTCAATTTGTATGAAGCGGTGACTTATATACAGAAAATTGAAAGTAGCCCCTGGAAGAAATGCACATGGAATGCTCGCAATTGCAGTTAAGGCTTACTGACAAACGAAAGTAACAACTTCTGTCGGCAGTTTGCTCTCTTGCGGCCTACTGCTTCTGGGCGTCCGAGTCTTGTAATTGCCCCGCGAGTTTCAACTCTCGTTCCGCGTCTTCGTTGTCGCCGAGGTCGCGATAAGCTTGCCCGAGCAGATGGTGAGTGATTGAGTTGTTTGGATCCATTGTGGCTGCATGGCGTAACGCTCGCACCGCCAATTCCGGTTCGCCTTTTTTCTCCAGAACCTTGCCCATAAGAATGTACGGACCGGTCGAGGTCGGATCGAGCCAGATGGAGCGTTGCAGCAGCCGCTCGGCATCGTCGAACTTCTGAATACGCGAATCGGCGTCGGCGAGTTTGTAGTAGGTGCCGGCGTCGGCAGGATTCAGCGCCAGCTCGGCTTCAAAGTCAGAGACCGCCTCAGGGATTTTCGACTCGAATAAATGAATTTCCCCGAGCAACAAATGTGCTCGCGGCAGCTTGGGATCAATTGCGACTGCCTTCTGCGCATACTCCAGTGCCACAGGTTCGAACTCCTGCCGAAATAACATTCGCGCGGTCAGCAGATAGCTGCCCGCCGAGTCGGGTACCAGATTGAACATCTTGGCAAACGCCCGTTGAGCGTGGGCATAGTCCCTGGTCTCGATATAACACTGCCCGAGAATATAGGAAGCATCCACGTTGGCCCGCGGATACCATCCCTGAACTTTTTCGAGGAATGGAATGGCGTCGGCCGGCTTGCCGCTCAAGTAATAGGAAATTCCCAGCAGTTGCGTAGCCTCGTTGTCGTCCGAATTCTGCTGCAAGGCTTGCTTCAGCGACTCGATGGCATGTGGGTAGTCGCCTTTGCGGTAGTACGCAGCGCCAAGTTCGTGCTCCAAACCCTGCGGATGAGAGGCAGACAACCGCTGTAGTTCGGCAATGGCCTCATCGTATTTGCCTTGATCAAGAAGCTGGCGGGCGTGGCTGAAATTAACTGTGGCGCTTGATTGACTGCTCGCAGAAGTGGGTGTCTGCGCCGAGGCCGAGAATGCCAATGCAACAATAATAAGAAGAGCAACTTGTAAATGCTTCATGAGTGTTCGAGAGATATATAAAACCAACCAGCTCACTGGCTCAGATTCGATTCCGCGACTCCGATATATTTATCAGCACCACCATAATAAAAGAGATAGCGGCTGCCTTTTCTGACCATCCCTTCTACGAAAACCACATTGGGGACTTGGCCAACCTTCTCCCAGTTCTTATCCGGCGCGAACACCGGCCGATCGCTGCGCCACAAGAGTTTTGCTGGATCCTCCCGCGAGAAAACCGCTAGACCGGTACGGTAAACAAGATGATCGTCGGCGCCGTTATAGACGAGGAGAATGCCGTCCTTGGTCAGGATTGGCGGGGGTCCCGGCTCAACCACTCGCGAATCAAAGTTGCCTGCTCGCTTTGGAAGCACCGGCTGCTTCGAAGCGTCTTTCCAATGAATCAGGTCTGTTGAGGATGCCAGTCCGGTTTGATCGGTTCCATCGGAAGTCGTCCCCAGAAAATACATCCAATATTTGCCATCCATCTTTCGCGGCACGATCGCTCCCGATTTTGTCCAGCGGACATTCCAGTTACCTTTATATGCCGGCAAGATGACCCCCTTGCGCTCCCAGTGAACCAGATCGGTGGAAGTAGCCAGGCAGAGCTGAGCATCCTTTTTGTTATAGCCGGTATATGTCAGATAGTACGTACCCTCGAACTTAACCAGACGCGGATCTTCTACTCCGCCGTCTTTCTCGTAATCTGTCTGTGGAAACATCACTGCTTGGCTGCGACGAAAAAAAAGAATTCCGTCCGTGCTCTCCGCGTAGCCCAGGCGCGATGTACCGTTGCGATCCTGAGCGCGATAGAGCATGACGAACTTGCCTTTGTTAAAGACCACAGCAGGGTTGAATGTGCCCGCCGACTCCCAACCATCACCCTCAGGTGACAAGATGGGCCGCGCAGAAAGGCGCTGCCAATTTCGAAATATCTCGAAGTTCGCGGTGACTAGTAACGCAGGCAGCAAAACAATGCAGAGAAGTACTCTCATTTTCGGTTCAGTGAAGATTCATCGCGCCTACGCACTTGCTCACGTTCTCTCGCGCAACTGTCAGTCACACCTCGGGTTGGCTCCTTCTAAAGTCTTCTGAAACTCTCGTGCTGAGCTCATATCAGGATTGAACTCCAAAACCTGATTTATGGTTGCTCGCGCTTCATTCGACTTTCCAGCGACACAGAGCACTCGCGCCCGGTTCAATCCAATGCTGCTCCGCCCCGGAGCTCTATCGATCGCAGCCGGAAAATTTCCGTTTAAGGCGATCGAGATCAAAACGGTAGAGAGTCTCCCGACATTCCCAAACCTCCGCCGGAGGGAAAATGAGAAGGAGGGTACAGGCATGAACCCGGTTCGCGTAGAGATATTACTCAAAAAATTAGGAGGGAGTTTGGCAACTCCCTCCTCGGAGGCAATTACTAAGAAATTCTAGAAATCCAGCCGCAAGGAGAACTGCAACTCGCGCATGTTCGTTCCACCTTCCAGGCCGGTGATGTCACCATTCGTTCCACCAGTGCAATCAATGCAGGTCGTCGCCCCATTGTTTGCACTAAACGCGTAGACCGGGTGATTGAAGACGTTGAAAGCATCCATACGGAATTGTGCGCTAGTCCTTTCTGTTATGCGGAACCTCTTTGCTACAGATAGGTCAGAGTAGAATCCCGCCGGTCCGTGGAAGGAATTCCTGCCGATATTTCCAAGGTGACCGAGACCCGGATCCGTGAACGGACCGGTTGAACTGCCAAGAACTGGCGCGCTCAGCGGAGTAAAGTACGGGACAAAAGGCCCGCTCGGCCCAAATTGAAGAGAGCCGGCCCCCATCTTGAACGATCCCGAACCTTTGTTCGGCCGGCACACATTGACGTCCTGCTCACTCCCGCAGTTATTGAAGCTAGGAGTCCACGGCAATCCGCTGCTCCAGTTTGTCGTGTTGCTCAGCTGCCAGCCACCGACGATGTAATCCATCACCCTACTGGAATTACCCAAATACGTCTTACCTTTGCCGATAGGCAATTCGTAAACCGTATTGAACACCCACACCTGGTTACGGTTGAAGTCGACCGGGCCCCAGGCGATAGAGTGATTGCCGGCATAGTAGTTGCTGTCGTAGTTGTCGGCGTGAGAATACGTATAGTGCGTCAGGAACTGCAAGCCCTGCGAGAAGCGCTTTTCCACCTTCACTTCAAACGCATTGTAGGTGCTGGCGGCATCATTCCCGTAGTAGTTCCCCAAGTCGAAACCAATCCTGTTGCAGGTGTCGGTCGCGAGATTTGGTGCGCAAAGCAAGCGACGCAAGTCTTGAGCATAAGGCTTGCCAGTTAATGGATCGGTGACGTTATACAGATTCATCGTCACTGGGTTCACGTCGTAGTTCGGTCCATCTCCGGCGAAACCATGTGTTCCTTTGCTCCCGACGTAAGCGACTTCTGCGGTTAACGTATTGGTTAGTTGCCGCTGCACCGTCGCGTTCCACGCATCGACGGTCGGCAAAACTTGTTTGGTTGGACGAATGTGAGTGCCCGACAATTGCGCGGTCAAGGGAATAAATCCATTCGAGGGGACCGCCGGAAATGCAGTTGCTGGATCGATGCCAGCGACTGAATTTGGTCCCGCATCGAGGCTGAACAGTTGCACCAGATTTCCCGACGCCGATGAGAAAGAGCTGGCGTCGTAATTTTGCTTGAGCAATACCGGCAGGTTTTGCGTTACGGTGTGGCCGAAATTGGAGCCGAACACTCCAATGTCATAGCTTCGACCATAGCCCATGCGAAGCACTGTCTTGGGCGTGAGCTCGTACGCAATTCCCAATCGAGGTGCGAAGGCGTGAAGGTCATTGCTGACGTTGCCATTCAGTCCATACGAACCGAAGCCGCCGACTCGAATTCCTCCCAGGCCATTGTTGTCAACAATGTTTGCAAAACCACCGTTCCCTTTGGCGTTGACCGATTCAGGGAAGTAAATTTCCCATCGCAGACCATAGTTAACGGTCAACTTTGGAGTAACACGGTACGTGTCCTGCCCGTAGAAGAACCAGCGCTTCTGTCGCTCGGCCGCGTTGTTGGCGGAAGGAAGGTTAGGATTGTTGACGTACCGCGCAAATGAAGTGACATCTCCCAGAAGGAAAGTCGCCAAATCCAAACCTCCGACTCCTCCGTTCGATGTACCTTCGGGACTGAAGTTGTACTCGCCCGTCCGGTTGTTATCGCTGGGAATTCTCAAGTTTTCAGCGTAGCGGATATCAGCGCCGAACTTGATCTGATGATTACCCTTCATCTTCGTCCAGTTATCCACGAACTGAAACTGCTGTTCGCTTTCGGTTAGCGGGCAATTGCACCGAGCAACACCCAATCCATCTCCGAAGCTGGAAATTGCGCAACCGGCGCTACCATTATTTGGGGCACAGCCTTGCCCACTGATGGGGTCGCTCCCGAGCAAGAAGGCGCCCAGTCCAGCAGTCTTAGGATCGCTGGTGTTCGCTCCTGGAATCCCAAACGTCGTCATCGGTGTTCCGCCGTCGGGCTTCTGGGTTTGCGGATTGTACTTGAAGTACCCAAACCGAAAATCCATCAACAGTGAGGAGCTGAAAGTCTTCGTGAACCCGCTTGCCAAGCTGTAGTTGTGAGTGATGGAGCTTCCTGCCAGACCGAGCAACCCATTCCCTGGTCCACCTACGGCGCCTAGCAACCCTTTGCCCGACAACTTGAAATAATCGAGACTAAAGCGCCCAAACACATTCACAGTTGAGCTGGCCGTATAGTCGATGCGAGTATCGAAACTATTCTGACTGAAGGGACCCGAGCCGGAACCGATGAAATTGTTAAGGACGTTGTTGTTTTGCGGTTTCGGGAACGCCGCGAGAATGGCCCTGGCAGCGGGTGAAATCCTATTGTTCGGAATCAGGTTTCCTGCGAATGCGGTGCGCCCCGTACCCTTTTGCGGATCGCCTGTAGTGGGGTCATAAACCTGTCCGCCGCCGCCGACCCCCGCAGTGAGATATTGGCTGAGATCACAGAACCCAGTCGTCTGAGTGCAGGTATTTAGAACCGTGGCAGTCGGCAGTGTGAAATTCCCACTGACGCCGTTTGCCTGGCGCGTGCCTTGGTAGTCTCCGAAGAAAAACAGCTTGTTCTTGATGATCGGGCCGCCCAAGGTCCCGCCGAATTGCTGCCAACGGGAAGACGGAATAAAGCGGTGCGTGATCGGATCAGCTTTGTACTGCGTAAACGGATCTCGTGCCTGTGTGGCATCCGTGCGACGGAACCAAAATGCGCTGCCATGCAGATCGTTGGTGCCGGACTTTGTTTGCGCAGTTACGACACTCGAAACTGCTTTGCCAAACTCCGCGTCGTAATTCTGCAGCGCGACCTTCGCTTCTGTGATCGCATCAAGGTTCGGATTGACCACGATGATTCCAAGAATCGGGTCTTGATTATCGGTGCCGTCCAATTCGAATGCGGTACCACTGAAGTGTTGCCCCTGCGTAAAGATTTGCTGGCTGCCTTGCGGGTTCTCTGTGGCCGCATGGCTCCATCCAACAATTTTCTGCGAGCCAGGCGCCATCAACTGCAACTCCGTGAAGTTCCGATTCAGAATAGGCACATCCTCGACGTACCTGGAGTTGAATTCAGTCGCCACGTCCGCACGGTCAGTCTTGAGCTGCGGAGCTTCCGCGGTGACCTCCACTGACTCTGTAGTCGCTCCCAATTGGAGTTGCAAATCGGCGCGGCTATCCGCGTCAGCCAGCACCGTCACATTACTCTGCTCAGTGGTTTTAAATCCCGGAGCCTCGACTTTCACCGAGTACGGGTCCGGAATCAGGTGCGTAACGGAATAATTCCCACTGTCATTGGTGGTTGCAGTCTGCGTCGTCCCTTTGTTCCGGTCGGTAATCGTAACTTTGGCGCCAGCCACGGCTGCGCCCTGCGGATCCGTAACGGTTCCAATAATGCTGCCGAACACCGCCTGTGCATTCGCACGCGGCGTCCACACGCTCGAAATAAGAGCAATCAGAAGCAGAGCGCTAAGTAAGAACACTTTCTTCATTGAATTTCCTCCCACGATAGGAAAATCCTTTGAGGGTCCGACAGCAGAATCCAGAAAGGAAAAGAGCTGTTACTCATTGGTAAGCAGTTTTGGTTCCGAAACTTTTCTGGTTAAGTAGCTTTGAATCATGAACGGAAGACTGACGCATATGCCAAATGGAATTCTCACGTAAGTACCCTACAAAAAATAAAATCGTAGCTGCCGGCTCGACATTGCTGCGGGAGCCAGAAGTCAGAACGCGGATAGGCGCGGTAAACATTCTTGCGGAGATTTTTCTAGAATCTGATCAAGCCCGTGGGTAAACGACACCTGAGCCTTGCTCTCAACTCACGACCAAGTCCATCGATTGACACACGAAGTCCGCGTCCAATCCCAAGTTGAAGAAGCATGTGCCTGCACTGGCCGATTTGAAAGTCTCAAGGGGTTTGTTACGGTTACCGGGTTGTAAGTTTCTGGCTTGAAAGTTGCGAAAATGGTTTGTTACCCTTTGTTACTGTGGTTGTTACAGGACATGTAACGGAAGCCGAGCCGCGCTTTTCGGAGATCGAGAGGCTGGTAAACAGTCACACACTCCACGGCTCCGAGTCGCTCTGCAAGCTGCTGCGATATCTGGGCGACCACGCCGTCAAACATCCAGGAACGTCACTCAAGGAATATCAGATCGCGACCGAGGTCTTCGGGCGGTCAGTGGATTTCGATCCGCACTTGGATTCCCTGGTTCGAGTGCAGGCTGGACGTCTCCGCTCTAAGATTGCCGAATATTACAGTTCCGAAGGCATCGACGATCCCGTCGTAGTCGAGCTTCCGAAAGGGACGTACGCCCTGGCCTTTCATCCCGCCACGGGGCAGACGAGAGCGCTGCTGCGCGATGGGCACGAGCGCGACCCCCAAAAGCGAGATGCCGTTTACCCCTATCGTACGGTTGCGCTCCTTTCAATTCTGCTCGCCCTGGCGATAGCAGCGATTGTCGTTCTTTGGGTAAACCGGGCAACAGCCGACAGGACTGCGGCCGAACAGAGTATCCCTTCAGCATTGAGAGTCTTCTGGAATGGATTCTCGGCTGCCCCCGATCCACCATGGGTGATCTTCAGCAACGGAGCTTTCGTCGGACGCCCAGAGACCGGGCTTCGGTACTTCAACCCCGCGCGCGACTCGCGGGAAGCGATTCTAGATCACTATACGGGTGTTGGCGAAGTGTTGGCCGTGAATGACCTCGATCAGGTCTTTACGGAGCTGCATCGTTCGATACGAGTGAAGCGGGGAAGTTTGTTTTCGCTCGATGACGCGCAGAACAATAACCTCATCTTCGTCGGCTCTCCCGCGGAGAACCTGAGCCTGCGGGACATTCCTAACACCCACGAATTTGTTTTTCAGCGTCCGACCTCCGGCTCGCGAAAGGGTGATCTAGCGATCGTGAACGTCCATCCGCAAGCGGATGAGACAAAGATGTTCTTGGGCAGCCCGTCGGGCGAGCCACTTACGGAAGATTACGCAATTGTCGGTCTGCTTCCTGGGATGAATCCTTCGCGCTCGATTCTCATACTGGCGGGGACAACGACCATCGGAACACAGGCCGCGGCCGAGTATGTTTGCCGGCAAGATTCTCTCGAGCGACTCCTTTTGCGATTGACGGTCAATGACTCCGGCGTTGTGAAGCCATTCGAAGCCGTTCTTCACGTGAAAGTTGCGCGCGGAGTCCCAGTCGGGACCGAATTGGTCGCGCTGCGAAAGGACTAGCACGGAATTTACTATTCGTGTCCGCGGGTCAATTGTGCGGCTTTGCGTTGCTCCTCCTCCGCTTCAGCTTTTTGTCCTTTCTCCGCAAGCGCCAGGGCGAGCTGCTGGTGCGCCGGAGCGTATTCCGGCGAGAGCTTGATAGCCGACCGGAATTGCGAAATCGCCCCATCCAGATCGCCCGCTTGCAGTAGTCGCTTGCCTGAATTCGTGTTGAAGGTAGCCGCCTGCAGGCTGTTTGACTGCTTCATCAATTCCCGCGCCCGGCGGCTTTCCTCCTCAGCCGCATCGCTGTTGCCTTGTTGGCGCAGAATTGCGGCCAGGTTTGTATGTGCTCCGATTAGGTTCGGATTTATCTCTATGGCTTTGCGCAGCGCAGCGGCAGCGTCATCCAGCTTTCCATCCTGCTTCAGCACCGTTCCCAGAGTGTAGTAGGCCTCCGCGTAGTCCGGTTTTGCTGTGGTTGCCACGCGCAACTCGCGTTCGGCATCGGCGAAATTGCCCGTCTGCCACAGAGTTACGCCTAGTGTGTAGCGGATATCCGGCTGGTCGGGCGAGAGTTCCGCCGCCTTGCGAAATTCTTGAATCGCATTCGGCAGCTGATCTTTCAATTTCAGCGCCAGCCCAAGGTCATAGTGCGCCGTCGCGTCTTGCGGCGCAATCTGCAAGGCTGACTCGAACTGCTCAATCGCCCCATCAAAATCGGCGCGCTGCAGGTAGGCGCTGCCTAGGTTTTCAAGATACCCAGAATCATCAGGACGCAAGCGAATTGCATTCTGAAATTCTGGGACGGAACTCGCAGCATCCCCCGATTGCATCAATGCAAGCCCCAGATTGTTGTAAGCATCGGCGCTGTCTGGGCGAAGCTGAACCAGCTGGCGGAAGGCGGCAACCGCCGTTTGAGTGTCCGCTGCCCGTTGACTCAGCAGTCCCAGGTTCTCCTGCGCATCGGCGAAATCCGGCTGCAAAGCTACAGCGGTCTTCAATTCCTTGATCGCGTCATCCGTTCGCTTCTCCGCTTCGAGCACCCGGGCAAAATAGTAATGTGCTGCCGCATTCTGTGGCACTGCCTGCACAACTTTCGCCAGCAGTTCGTGCGCCTGATCAAACGATTGTTGCTGCCAGCGCACGACCCCGAGGTGCAGCTCTGCCGGAACCAGCTCCGGCTGCAGGCGTAAGGCCTCCGCAAACTCATCAGCAGCATCGTTGCCACGTCCTGCCTGCTCGAACAGTGAACCCAAATCGTCGTGCAGGTCGGCGCGCTTGGGCTCGAGAGCGATTGCAGTTTGCATTTCGCTGATCGCACTCGCCAGGTTACCTCGAAGACTCAACATGCGTCCCAGGAGCCGGTGCGCTTCCGAATCTTTGGGCGCGAGCTGAACGGCTTGGCGCGCCTGCGACTCGGCTTCTGCGAAATCCCGCTGGCCCGCGAAGGCATTAGCAAGGTTCACGTGCGCTTGCCCGAAACTAGGTCTGATTTTCAGCGCGGTCTGAAATTCTAAGATTGCTTGCTCCGCCTGGCCTTGTTGAAGCAGGACCCAACCCAGTGAATTGTGGGCTTCCGGGCTTCGAGGGACCAGACGAATAACCTGTTGGAATGCGGACTTGGCGTCAGGCAGATCACCCTTTTGGACTGCCGACATGCCTTGCGAATAAATTTGTTTTGCGCGCTCCGCATTATGTTGCTGCTGCGACTTTGGAGCTTGCGCGTAAATGAACGTCGCGCTGGCGACCGAAATCCATAGTGCAGATCTGCAGAGAGCCGAGCCGGTTCGGTGCGAATGGAAATGCATCACAGTTTTTATGATGCTACTACGCTCGGATTGCCTTTCCGACGTGGCGCTTCCAGGTCGAAGCGCATGTAGTATGGTTCAGTTGTCATGAGTTCCCGGGGCCGCGCCGTCCAAGGATTGTTCTCCTTCTCGTTGCTTATTGCGATCGTAACGACTCCGCTCACGTCATTGCACTCTCAGCAGACCCCGCGGCTGGCAGATTTCGAAGACATTGCGGAGAAAGCCGGCCTGACAATGACGACCGTCTTCGGCGGCGTCGATACCAAAAAGTACATTATCGAGACCACCGGCACCGGAGTAGCGATTTTCGATTACGACAACGACGGCTGGCCGGATATTTTCATCGTAAACGGAACAACACTCGAAGGGCGTTCTTCCGGAACCGCGCCCACCAACCACTTATATCGCAACAACCACGATGGCACATTTACTGATGTCACGACGAAGGCGGGCCTCACCGCAACCGGCTGGGGACAAGGCGCCTGTGTCGGCGACTACGACAACGATGGTTGGGAAGACCTCTACGTCACTTACTACGGGAAAAATCGCCTGTATCACAACGAGCACGGTGTTTTCAAAGATGTAAGCGATCAAGCGGGAGTTGCGGGCTCGGGCAAAGCCTGGGGGAGCGGCTGTGCTTTTGTTGATTACGATCGCGATGGGCTGCTCGATCTTGTCGTCGCCAACTACGTCGACTTCGACGTTTCTACTGCTCCCAAGTCGGGTGAGCGCGCCGATTGCATCTGGAAGGGCGTCCCCGTCATGTGCGGCCCGCGCGGGCTGCCGTGGTCGAAAAATATCCTCTACCACAATCTCGGTAAGGGAAAATTTGAAGACGTGACGACCAAAGCGCATATCGACCAGGCGGCTGGTCACTACTCGCTCAGCGTTTCAACTTTGGACTATGACAACGACGGCTGGCCTGACATTTACATTGCCTGCGACAGCACGCCCAGCATCCTGTACCACAACAATCACGACGGAACATTCACTGACGTTGCCATCGTCGCCGGTGCAGCTTTCAACGAAGACGGCCGGGCACAAGCTGGAATGGGCAGCACGGTTGCGGACTTCAACGGCGACGGCAAGCTCGACATTTTTCGCACGAATTTTTCCGACGACACCTCAACGCTCTACCGCAACAACGGGAACGGCACGTTCGATGATGTGACGTTTGCCGCTGGATTGGGCCTGCATACGCAATATCTCGGTTGGGGTGCGATGTTCTTCGATTTTGATAACGATGGCTGGCCCGACCTGCTGCTGGTCAACGGCCACGTTTATCCCGAGGTGGACAAGCAGCACCTGGGAAGCAATTTTCAAGAGCCGAAGATCCTGTATCACAACAACGGAAACGGCACCTTCACTGATATTTCAGCAGAGGCTGGTCCAGCGATAACAGCGCCCAGTTCCGCCCGAGGACTCGCCGTCGGCGATCTTTGGAACGATGGCCAACTCTCGGCGGTAATCACCAACATGAATGCGCACCTCAATCTCTTAGCCAATACGGTAAGGCCGTCGAACCACTGGGTGGCATTTCATTTGATCGGCACGAAATCCAATCGCGACGGAATTGGGTCGCGCATTACGGTCAGCGCCGGCGGACGGTTACGCGTTGACGAAGTGCGTAGCGGCTCGAGCTATGACTCGAACAGCGACATGCGGCCGCATTTTGGCCTGGGGCAGACGACCAAAATTGACTTTGTCGAAGTGCGCTGGCCAAGTGGGCTTACCGAGCGGTTCACTAACCTCGCTGCCGATTCAATTCACGAGCTGAAAGAAGGAACTGGAACCGCAGTTAAACCATGATGGAGAATCCTCTGTGGCGTTCCTCTGTGCTCTCTGTTCTGTGGTTGAAATTTTTGCCGGTTCCACACGAACTCACGCTATTCGCGTTTCAAATTTTCTTTGCGTGCGCGAGACCCTGAAGTAATATCTCGCTTTGACGAGAGTCTTTTCGCGACATCGGGAGAGATATTTGCTCAAATTCATATTCGCCTTAGCATTGCTGGCATTTTTTGTAACCGTTCCTTTCCGCGCGCAGGACACCGAACACCATTCCGCGGCAAACGACCCTTGGTGGAAGCACGCGATCATCTACGAAATTTATCCCCGTAGCTTTCAGGATTCGAACGGCGATGGTGTAGGCGATATGAATGGAATCACGTCGCGGCTCGATTATCTGAAAGATCTCGGCGTCGACGCGATTTGGATCACGCCGATGTATCCCTCGCCTCAGGTCGATTTTGGATACGACATCGCCGACTACGAATCGTTCGATCCGCAATACGGTACGATGGCCGACTTCGATCGCCTGATGAGTGAGGCGAAGAAGCGAAATATTCGCGTCATCATGGATTATGTCGCGAACCACACATCCGATCAGAACCCCTGGTTCCTCGAATCACGTTCGTCGCGTAACAATCCGAAACGCGATTGGTACATTTGGCGCGACGGCAAAGGCCCCGGCCAGCCTCCGAATAACTGGCAGTCGTGGTTTGGCCATTCGGCGTGGACTTACGATCAGAAAACCGGCCAATGGTATTACCACTATTTTTACGTGCAGCAGCCTGACTTAAACTGGCGCAACCCAGAGGTTCGCAAGGCGATGTACGACGTAATGCGCTTTTGGCTCGATCGCGGCGCGGCGGGTTTCCGCATGGATGCCGTCTCACGGCTGTTCGAAGATCCGAACCTTCACGACGATCCAATTCTTCCCGGCAGGAACGCCTTCGGCGATCCGAACATTCAGCACAAATACACCGATGATCTCCCCGAAGTTCACGACGTTCTGCGCGAGATGCGAACCCTGGTCGATGGCTACTCCGGAAATCCGGTCTTGATCAGCGAAGCTGACGAGCCGAACATTCGCGATCTCGACAAAATGTACGGGGCGAACAACGATGAAGTGCAGTTGCCGATGGATTTTCAAGTCGCCGACGTGAACAAGCTCTCCGCGCCGCGATTCCGCGAGTTGCTGGATGACATTGAGTTCAATCCACTTAAGGGACAGCCATATTTCTTTTTCAACAATCATGATCAGGCGCGCACCTGGGACCGTTACGGTGACGGAGTCCATAACGACCAGATTGCAAAATTGATGGCTACGCTGCTGCTCACCACGCATTGCACGCCGCAAATTTATTACGGCGAAGAAATCGGGATGCGCACGACTGTGCCCACCCGAATCGAAGATGTGAAAGATCCTGTCGGCCGCACCGGCTGGCCAAAAGACAAAGGCCGTGACGGCGAGCGCACACCGATGCAGTGGGATACTTCAAAGAACGCCGGCTTCAGCAGCGCGGCAAAGACGTGGCTTCCAGTGCCGCCAAGCGCCCCACAATACAACGTTACGGCAGAAGAAGCAGACCCGAGCTCGATTTTCAATTTCTACAAGAAAGTAATCGCTCTTCGTCGAGAACTGCCGGCGCTGCACGAGGGTTCATATATTGCTGTCAATAGAAATGATCCAAACGTGCTCGCATATCTGCGCAGTTCGCACGATGGAGCCGACCCTGTACTGGTCGCGTTGAACATGAGCGCACAAGAGCAAACGGTGGACTTCTCGTTGCAGGGATTCGGAGTACAGGGAAACAAATTGCACGTACTGCTTGCAGCACCGCAGCAGGCTGACTCTGAATTCGGACTAACCGGAATTAAGTTGCAACCGTTTGGAATCTTGATCGCGGCCGTCCAGTAGCCCCGATCAAAAGCCTTTAACCGCAGAGTTCGCCGAGTTCGCTGAGAAATATCTCCAAAGCGGCACATGTCCACACCAGGAATCTCCAGTCCGAATTCCCAAAATGGGTTTGCTCCGCGAACTTTTTGTTGGCTCCGCGCACTCTGCGGTTAAAATCTTTCGCGTGTCAGACCGCAATTTCACGAGCGACATTATTGGCTCGGCAATAAAGATTCATCGAAAGCTCGGACCGGGTTTGCTGGAATCGGCGTACGAAGCGTGCTTAACTTATGAACTCGTGAAGCTTGGTTATGCTGTCGAACGACAAAAGCCCGTACCGCTCATTTACGAAGCAGCGAAGTTGGATTGTGGATTCCGCGCTGATATTGTCGTTGCTCGAAGAGTGGCTGTCGAACTGAAGTGCAAAGATGCTTTACACCCTGTCGATGAAGCTCAACTCTTGTCTCATCTGAGGCTTCTTAACCTGTCCCTTGGGATTCTGATTAACTTCCACGTCGTCCTGCTTAAGAACGGAATACGACGATTAGTGAACAATTATGTGGAACCTGCTAACGATTCGGATGGAGAGCTTTTAACCGCAGAGCTCGCCGAGTCTGATCAAGCCCGCTGAGAAGAGCTGCGTCTTCGCGGACGTCCTGAGTCATACTACATTTAAGTCTTCTCTGCGATCCCCGCCTTTGCTCTGCGCTCCCTGCGGTTAAGAGCTTTTGTTGGCAGTTATGCACGCTTCCCACCAAAGTTCTCAGTTCGGAGGATCCCCGACCCCTCCTTTACGATCACCAGTTCGTTCACCGCAAGATCCTTCATAGCTTCTATCTGCCCGCTAGGCCACCGAATCTCTAGCAGGTCCACCTTCTCGGCTTTGCCCAACCCGAAGTGCACGCGCAAATCGCTTTGTGAGAAATAGCTTCCGCCGCTTCGCACTTCATCCATCTGACGATGCGGCTTGCTCTCTCCCGGAAACGTCGCGACGCAAGTCACACGCGCCCCAATTGCGCTGCGATTTGATTTCGTTCCGATCAGCTTCACTTTTAGCCAATTGTTTCCTGAGCTCGAATCGCAACGCAACAACTGCGGTAGTCCGTTGACCGTGTTCACCACGACATCGATATCGCCGTCATTATCGAAGTCGCCGAAAGCGCACCCCCGCCCAGGAACTGCGGCGGTGATTCCGGGACCAGCCAGTTCCGTCACTTCTTCGAACCTTCCGTTCCGCAGATTTCGATACAACAGCTTGTGTTGCGCGTATCCTGCTTCCGTCTTGAGTTGCTCGACTTCGGGATAGACGTGCCCATTGCAGATCAAAATGTCCGCCCAGCCGTCGTTATCGAAGTCGATGAATCCGACTCCCCATCCCAAATACTGCGTGTGTGCGCCGAGCCCCGCTGCAAACGTCGTGTCTTCAAAATTCGCGCCACCAACGCTGTGGTATAGCGATGGCGTATCGCCCGCGAAATTTGTCTTCACAATGTCGAGATTTCCGTCGAGATCGTAGTCAGCAGCGGAAACACCCATTCCCGCCTGCGGCTTCCCGTCCGGGCTGAGCGCGCAGCCAGCCTCGATGGCAATATCTTCGAATTTCCCATTTTTTTTGTTTTGATAAAGCGCGCTTGGCGCGGAATCGTTGGCCACGTAAATGTCAGGCCAGCCGTCATTATCAAAGTCGCCGGTAAGAACTCCCAGCCCATATGTGCCATTCGCGTTGAGAATTCCGCTTGATTCCGAAACGTCGGTAAAAGTTCCGTCCCCATTGTTGTGAAAGAGAATGTTCTTGCCACCCTTGAGTCCTGGCGGGCCGCAGGCGACCATCACTCCCTTGTAGAGACACGGGCCCGATTCTGGCACCGGAGCAGTCGCAAGGTCGAGATCGATGTAGTTGGCAACGAAAAGATCAAGCTTGCCGTCGCGATCATAATCAACGAAGGCACAGCCGGTGTTCCAACGCTTGCCGCCGCCACCCACGCCTGCTTTGTCGGTCACGTCGGTGAATGTGCCGTCGCCATTGTTGCGGTAAAGGACGTTTTTGCCGAAGTAGGTTACGAAGAGGTCATCAAATCCATCGTTGTCGTAATCGCCAATGCAAACTCCTTGTCCCCAGCCGTGATGAACAAGGCCGGCTTTCTCTGTTACATCAGTAAAAGTGCCGTTGCGATTGTTTTTGAAGAGATGCGAAGTAGGTTCCTGGCCTGCGGGAAATCCTTCCAGCCGCCATCCGTTCACGAGAAAAATATCGAGCCAGCCATCGTTGTCGTAGTCATAAAACGCGACGCCGCAGCCGGTGGTTTCGAGCAGATATTTGTTCTTGTGCTCGCCCCCGTAGATCGTTTTTACATTCAATGCGGCTTCGCGCCCCACATCGACAAATGCCGCGCCAATCGGCGCATCCGGCTTGGCGGCGACCTGCGCCAGCGCAAGAAAGTTCGGTACGGATCGCGTTAACGCAAATACATTTCTGAACGGCAGAACCAGGGCTGAACTGCTTAGGGATTTTAGAAATGAACGGCGTGAGGCTGGCAAAGGAGACAATCTGTTCCCAGAGTTTAGCTTGCTACAACGCGTTGCTACTTTTATAGTGAACGGCTTCGCGATTCGCAAGTCTGCGGCGCGTCCATCATGGGTTTGACACTTCGCCAAAACACAAGTTGTAACACCGATCGCCCGCTCCTTCACGGTTTTCGAAGATTTGGAAAGTCTTTCTTAATTTTCCTGATGTTCTGTACCTTCGCACCGGCTGAATCTCCGAACCTCGAACTCTCCCGCCCGGCACGTCCTTGGGAATTCTTCTGTGCGACCGGAACTCGCGCCGGTGTATTCGGCAACGAGAGCGGAAACCTCGAAGCCTGGGTGTATCCGCTAAAACTTTTCCGGGACTTTCACGTACGTTTTCTGACCGACGGTCACTCGCTTCCGGCAGAATCTCTCGTACGCACCGTCAGCGTCCGCCCTGAATCGAGCAGCATTCACTATTCTGGCGATACTTTTTCAGTCATTGAAACTGTCTTCGTCCCAGTACACGAAGCGGGCGCTGTCATCCTATTTGACGTTGAGACATCGCATCCTCTCGAGATCGAAGCCGCATTCACGCGCGATTTTCAGCTGGAATGGCCCGCCGCGCTCGGCGGAACTTATATGAGCTGGGACCCCGTATTGCACGCGTTTTATCTCGGCGAGGAGCAGAAGAAATTTTCAGCTTTGGTTGGATCGCCATCCGGTGAGCTTACTCAGCAGGAATATCAGACCAACTATTCGGCCTCGCAGGAAAGCGCGCTTCGCCTCGGCGTAACCGCGAAGGGCCGAGAAACCAAGATCATCGTGATCGCAGCCTCAGTCAATGGCCGCCCTGAAGCAGACGCGACCTACAAACACTTATCGAGCGATTACTCGCAACTCGAACAAGATTCCGCGAAGTACTACTCCGACTATCTCTCTCGGACTACGAGCCTGCAGCTTCCCGATTCGCAACTTCAGCAAGCTTACGATTGGGCACGTGTCAGCGTGATTCAAGGATTGGTCACGAATCCATATCTCGGCACCGGACTCGTCGCCGGGTACCGCACCTCCGGCACCGGCCAGCGGCCGGGTTTTGCCTGGTATTTCGGCCGCGATTCCTTCTGGACCGAACAGGCCCTCGACGCCGAGGGAGACTTCTCAACCACACGCACCGGCCTCGAGTTCGTCTCAAAATTCCAGCGCGCCGATGGAAAAATTCCCCACGAAATTGCTCAAGGTGCGAGCTTTGTGAACTGGTTCAAGGACTATCCCTACGGATACGCCTCCGCCGATGCCACGCCTCTCTACATCATCGCGGTAAATGACTACGTGACGGAAAGCGGAGATGTTGGGTTCGCGCGAGAAAAGTGGGACAGCTTGTGGAAGGCATACCAGTTCCTGCGCTCGACGTACGATTCAGAAGGTCTGCCGCAAAATTTCGGCTTCGGTCATGGTTGGGTGGAAGGCGGTCCTCTGCTTCCGGTCAAGACTGAACTCTATCAAAGCGGCCTCGGCGCGCAGGCACTTTCGGCGCTCTCTAGTCTGGCGCATGCGGCGGTCAAAGATGACATCAGCAGACAACTTGCTGGCGACTTTGCCCGACAGAAACAACTGGTCAATCAGGCGTTCTGGTCACAGCAATCCGGCACGTACGCTTTTGCGCTCGATAGAAACAATCAGCAGGTCATCGAGCCGAGCGTCCTCGCAACCGTTCCCATGTGGTTTGGGCTTCTCGATCAGCAGAAATCGGAATCGATGATCGATCAACTCGACGGACCTGATCACGAAACCGATTGGGGAATGCGCATTATTTCCGATCGTTCCCCACGTTACGACGCCGGCGGTTATCACTACGGCTCGGTGTGGCCGCTGTTTACGGGGTGGGCATCGGTCGGCGAATACCGCTATCACCGGGCTTTACCCGCATACGAAAACTTGCGTTCGAATGCCCTGCTTGCGCTTGATGGATCTCCCGGCCACGTCACCGAAGTTCTCTCTGGTGACTACTACCAGCCGCTCTCAACCAGTTCCCCGCACCAGATTTGGTCTGCAGCGATGGTTATAAGCCCCTTGCTTCGCGGGTTATTCGGCTTGGAAACTTATGCCGCTGAGCACCGCGTAACATTTGCTCCTCATCTCCCGGCTGATTGGAGTTCATTTGCAATTCACAACCTGCGCGCGGGAGATGTCACCCTCGACCTTGCTTTTCACCGAACGGCCGACGAGATCTATTTAGTCGTTGAGAGTAGTGGTGCCGCAACCCTGGATTTTTCTCCCGCGCTGAGTCCTCGCGCGAAAGTGCTCGGCGTCGAGTTAAACGGGAAACAAATCACATTCAAGACGCTGCCTGACGAGTACGATCAGCATGTTGCAACCACACTTTCACTTGCATCGGGCAAAAGCACGCTCCGTATTCGGCTGCGAGACGACTTCGGGATCGCATTTCAGAATGTCTTACCGTACATCGGCAGTTCGAGCCAAGCGTTGCATTTTACTTCCGAGACCTGGTCTGGATCGCGAGACACTCTCACGCTCGAATGTAAAGGCTTGCCGGCGTCGGAGTACGAACTTGAGATCCTGAATCCAGGTCAGATTGCGTCTGTGAACGGCGCCGAAGTCAAGGGTGGCAAACTCATCATTCGAATGGCGCCCGATCCTCACGAGCTAACCGCACCGGAAAAAGTTGTGATTCATTTCGTACCGCGCTTCGGGTAACGTTTGCCCGCTGCACACTACACTCTCATGATCAACCCACTAATGTGCGTCCTCATTTTTGCAATGTTGCTTGTTCTGTCCAGTCCAGTTCGGTGCCTCGCCGACTCAGCAAGGGTGATTGCAACCACCGGCGACGTCCAATACGTCCACGATCCCTCGATCATTAAGGATGGCAGCACCTGGTATGTTTTCGGGACCGCGAACGGGCCAGCGAAAGACGGTGAACTGCCCGTCCGCTGCTCAGCGGACCTGCACGCGTGGAAAAAATGCGGCAGCGTCTTTGCGTCAATACCCGACTGGATCAAGCAGGACAGCCCGAAAACCAGGGAATTGTGGGCGCCCGACATCTCTTACTATAACGGTGAATATCACCTTTATTACGCATACTCGCTTTTCGGCAAGAACACCTCAGGAATTGCGCTCGCGACCAATAAGACGCTCGATCCTCACAGCCCTGATTTTCACTGGGAAGACCGCGGCCTGGTTCTACGCTCCCGCGTTGAAGACGACTACAACGCCATCGATCCGAATCTCGTGCAGGACAGCAAAGGAGGTTACTGGCTTGCGTTCGGCAGCTTCTGGGACGGAATCAAAATGCGGCGCATCGATCCTTCCACGGGGAAGTTGTCGAACCAGGACACCACTCTCTACTCTCTTGCCCGTCGTAAGCGTCCGTCAAATCCCCCGCCCAATCCGCCTGGCCTGCCCGGGAATTGGCAGGCGATTGAGGCGCCATTCATCGTGCGACATGGCGATTATTTTTATCTGTTCGTGTCTTTCGATCTTTGCTGCCGTGGCACGAAGAGTAGTTACAAAGCTATGGTGGGACGATCGAAGGCGGTCACTGGACCTTACCTCGACGCACAGGGCGCGCCCATGCTGGACGGCGGCGCGACGCCAGTGTTGTTGGGGAACAGCCGATGGTTCGGCCCCGGCGGCGAGTCCATTCGCATGGGAAATGATCACGGGCTTGGCGATGATCACGACATCATCGTCTTTCACGCTTATGACGGCAAGACCGGTGATGCTTATATGCAGCTCTCCACAATCGATTGGAGCGATGGTTGGCCGCGCGTCGCGCTCGAAGGCGGAAATCCGGTCAAGTGATTATTTTGGCCGTACACGCTGCTCACTCCGGAGTGCAGGTAATGTTTTTATGCCTGGATTTTTCATTAGCGTGGCGAAAGGACCGGCGCTTTGCCCTCTTCGATTGTGTAAAAGCAATCGACGGAATTCAGTGTAGCCTTTTGCAATGTGCCGTCCGGCCAATGAATTTCTACCCGCTCTATAGCGCTTGAGGTCCCTAAACCGAAGTGGACCCGCTGCTCATTTGACGAAGCATAGCTGCCGCCACTCAAGACGTCTCCTCTTTGGCGCATCCCTCCCGTGGTGAGGTAGACCGTTGCTCCAACGGCATCCCGTGGGGACTTTGGCCCTCCAATCAATTTGATGCCCACCCAGTGGTGATGGTCGGGGTTCACGTTCCGCAAAAGAACAGGTGCGCCATCGAGCGTGTTTATCACTACATCTATTTTTCCATCATTAAAAAGATCGCCGAACGCTGCACCGCGACCCACCATTACTTTTGCCAAACCTGTGCCTTTTACGGGTGGGACCGCCTCGAACTTCCCCGCCCCGAGATTGTGAAATAGCAATGGCCGTTGCGCAAACGTAGTTCCCCAGTCGCTCTGGTCTACGCCGGGATACACGTGACCATTCACCGCCAGCAGATCTTTCCATCCATCATTGTCGTAGTCGAGAAAACCGTCGCCCCAACCGAGAAAGGGTATTGTGACTTCGGCGATCCCCGCGCGATAACTCACATCGGTGAAGTTTGCGTCGCCCTCGTTCTTGAAAAGCGGATTGTAGTCGTCGGAAAATACCGTGTCATAGAGATCGAGCCATCCGTTGTTCCGGTAATCGCCAACTGCAATTCCCATCGACGCCGTTTCTTTTCCGTTCTCATTGAGCGCGTAGCCGGAGGCGTAACTGTCGTCCTCGAACGTGCCATTTCCTTTGTTGATGTAAAGATAATTTGGAGTCGAATCATTCGCGACGGCAAGGTCGACTTTGCCGTCATTATTGAAATCTGCAAAAACCGCGCTCAGTCCGTAGTACCGGTTTTTGTCCACGACGCCGGCTTTTGCCGTCACGTCAGTAAATGTGCCGTTCCCGTTGTTGTGAAACAAATAGTCTGGCTCACCTAAAAGACCGCGAGGGCCGCACATAACCTTCATTCCACGAAATTCGCACGAGGGAAACGCAACCGCAGAGCTGCCGGGAATCGGCGGATGATTGAAGTCGTAATGCACGTAACCGGGCACAAAAAGATCCAGTCGGCCATCGCCGTCGTAATCGCCGAACGTCGCGCCCGTGGACCAATTGCCGAGCGCGACGCCAGCCTTCTCGGCGACATCGGTGAAGGTGCCATCATGATTGTTGTGATAGAGGCGGTTCTTTCCGAAATTCGTTACGTAGATGTCCGGCCACCCATCGTTGTCATAATCGCCGATAGCAACGCCAAAGCCCCAGCGGTCGTTGGTCACGCCGGCTTTCGCCGCGACATCGGTGAAAGTTCCATCGTGGTTATTGTGAAATAGAGCAGCGTGCGGGGGAGTAGCCTTGCCATTTTCCGCGTCGTAAGTCGATCCGTTCACCAGGTAGATATCGAGCCAGCCATCGTTGTCGTAATCGAGTAATCCCACTCCCGAGCCGACGGTCTCAATAATGAACTTTCGCTCCGGCGTGCCCATGACGTGAGTCCAGGCGGAGAGACCGGCTTTCTCGGCGACATCCCGGAAGACAACTGGGCCGGAGTCAACGAAGCCTCCCGCGGTAATCGGGCGATGTTCGGCATCGAGCACGGCCGGGTGCGCAGCGCCGGTTGAGACCGAACTCTGCGCTTGAGCAGCCTGCATCCCAGTTTCTTGTTGTTGCGCGCGCAAGTACCTCGCTATTAGCAACAGACCGCAAACGAGAACGACTACGGCGAAGACTCGCCCAAACGGGTTTCCCTGGGGCATAGCAGCAGTATATCTGCGAGATTTTCCTGCTGGTTGCGAGCGAATTCAGGACGAAACAGCTGGAAAGGTCGGTAGAAACCGTATTGACCAAGCGCGCATCAGAACCAGTACGACAGACTTGAGTCAAAATTCCTGCCCACTCGCTGGTATACACTCAACGGCCCTGGGTTTCGCTTACCGCAGGTCAGAAGCTCTGAACCGTCGTCGTGAAGCGTGCCTAATGTGAAGTACTTGCACCACTTTCGACTTGCTCACAACTCGATAGATTACGCGGTAAACATTCCGCTTACTTCCATAGAGTAAGTGCCGGAGGCGCCTGTTGTCGGAAGTTACAGGATTGCGATTCGGATGCTGACTTAATCTCAGAATTGCAGTTGCGAGCCCACGATACCACTCGCGAGCAAGCTGAGAGTCCGTCGCGTTGTTTTGAAGGTACAGGGAAGCTAAATCGCGTTCTGCCCGCTGGGTGATGTCAACGCGATATTCCATGCTCGGCTTCAAATTCCCGGAAGAACTTTTTCACTGGCCGGGTTCGCCCTTTACGCGCGTCTTCAAGTCCTTGACGAAAACCTTCGCGGGCGTCCGCCTGCGCCGCAATGTCCAACAGGCGCTGATACGCCTCCGGATCCTGAATAACAGCGGCAGCTTTTCCGTTTACGGTAAGGACAACCGGGCGCTTTGTCTTCTTGATCTGCTGAAGGAACTCGCTCGAGCGGCGACGGAATGTGGTGAGCGGCTGAATGTCCGTCGGAATTTTAAGCATGCGAAAAAGTATAGCACCTTTAAAGGTGCTAACGACGGCGGACAACCGAGGCGAAAAACTCCGAACGAGGTTGCAATTCACGCGAACAAGAATTCTTTCGTCCTTAGCTCTTTGATCCTGTCTCGCAGCTTGGCCGCTTTTTCGAACTCGAACTTCTTTGCAGTCTCTCGCATTTCGGTCTCCATCTTGGCGATGAATGCATCGAGTTCTTCCTGGGTCTTGAACTCGGGAATGCCGTCCGTTTCGGCGCTGGCCAGTTCCGCGTAATCGGCTTCGACAATTCTCGCCAGCGACATCTCCAGCGGACGCACGATCGACCGTGGCGTGATTCCGTTCTCCGCGTTATAGGCTTCCTGGATCGCGCGCCGCCGGCTGGTTTCATCCATCGCCTTCTGCATGGATTCGGTCATCCTGTCCGCGTAGAGCACCGCGCGTCCATTAAGGTTGCGCGCACACCGGCCAATAGTCTGTATCAAAGAACCGCTGGAGCGCAGGAAGCCCTCTTTGTCCGCATCCAGCACAGCGACAAGCGAAACTTCCGGCAGGTCGAGGCCTTCCCGGAGAAGATTGATCCCGATCAGCACATCAAATTCGCCACGGCGGAGATCACGCAGAATCTTCACCCGCTCGAGGGTTTCAATTTCCGAGTGCATGTAGCGGCATTTCACACCCACTTCGCTGTAGTATTCTGCCAGATCTTCGGCCATGCGCTTGGTCAGCGTGGTGACGAGTACTCTCTCTCCCCGAGAGGCGCGGTCGCGAATTTCATGTAGCAGATCGTCGATCTGCCCCTTAACAGGTCGTACTTCCACCGGCGGATCCACCAGTCCGGTCGGACGAATAATCTGCTCAACTACAACGCCTGCTGATTTCGTCAGCTCATACGGCCCCGGGGTCGCCGAAACGTAGATCAATTGGTTCGACCGGTGCTCGAATTCTTCAAACGTCAATGGGCGATTGTCGAGTGCTGATGGAAGACGGAAGCCGTACTCGACCAACGTCGATTTACGCGACCGGTCGCCGTGATACATGCCGTGCAGCTGCGGCACCGTCTGATGCGACTCGTCGATGAACATCACGTAGTCGCGCGAGAAATAGTCGAGCAGCGTCGGCGGTGGCTCGCCCGGCATGCGCCCGGTGAAGTGACGCGAGTAATTCTCAATACCGTGGCAATAGCCGACGGACTTGATCATCTCGAGGTCGTACATCGTGCGCTGATGTACGCGTTGGGCTTCGACCATGCGGCCTTGCTTTTCCAGTTCCTTTTCCCACCACGCGAGTTCTTCTTTGATTGAATCGACCGCCCGCGAGCGCGTTTCCGGTTTCATCACGTAGTGCGTCTTCGGATAAATCGGCAGTCGCGCATACTTCTGTTTTACCGTGCCAAACAGGGGATCGATTTGCGACAGTGATTCGACTTCATCGCCCCACAACTCGATGCGATAGGCGAAGTCGTCGTAGGTCGGGTAAATCTCGATCACGTCGCCACGCACGCGGAAAGTGCCCCGCCGAAAATCTCCCTCGGTTCGCTCATAGAGAATTTCGACCAGCTTGCGGGTAATGTCTTCGCGCTTGATCTTCTGCCCCTTTTCGAGGAACAAGAGCATCCCGTAATACGCTTCGGGAGATCCCAAGCCATAGATGCAGCTCACCGATGCAACAATCAGGCAGTCGCGCCGCTCGAATAACGAGCGAGTGGCAGAAAGCCGCAGTTTATCGAGTTCGTCATTGATCGTGGCTTCTTTTTCAATGTAGAGATCTGCCGCGGGAACGTATGCCTCAGGCTGGTAGTAATCGTAATAAGAAACGAAATATTCCACCGCATTGTGCGGGAAGAAATTCTTGAACTCATGATAGAGCTGCGCCGCTAACGTCTTATTGTGTGCCATTACCAGCGCGGGGCGATTCACCTGCTCGATGACCTTTGCCATGGTGTAGGTCTTGCCCGAACCAGTCACACCAAGTAGAACCTGGTGCTGCTCGCGGTCGTACACCCCGCGGACGAGGGCTTCAATGGCCCTGCCCTGGTCTCCCTTCGGCTTGTAGTCGGAAACTAAGCGGAATCCCATGTCGATTCGCTCACAGAAGGAGCTATCTGCGAGTGTGTAACTTTCAATTATATCGGGGTACTAGCGGAAGAAACTTCGGGGAAACTGAGCACGAGCAAGAGCGTCCCGGTTTATTGTGCGAGAATTCGGGCCAACTTTAGTGCGGCAGCCGGAAGATCAGGCTGACCTGGGTTTCGATCTCTACCGGTTCGCCGTTCAGAAGATATGGACGGTATTTCCATTGCTTAACTGCTTCCACCGCGGCCTTAGCCAAGGTAGCATCTCCCGAAAGCACCTTCACCTTACTGATCGCCCCGGTCTTGCTGATAGTAGCAATCACTTCCACCGTCCCTTCGCGCCGCAACTGAATCGCGGCTGATGGATAAACTGGCGGCACTCGCTTTATCAGCAGGCCCTGCGTAATGCCTTGCGAAATGCGCAAGGTTGAAGGCGCTGCCCTCGGCACGGGGACGTTGGTGGCCACTAAGCCGGCAATAGTCTCATCCGCCGGGTTGTTGCCGGTGATCACGAGCACAGGGGGCGCCGGCGCTGGGGCGGGCTGCTCCTCCTCCACCGGAGCAGTCTGAGTTTTCCTGCTCACCTGAAATGGCTGAGATTTTGCCACAACTGTTGCGGGCTTTTCCGGAGCCGCAGCCGGCTGGCTGATATCGATATGTTCCTTCGTCGGAAAACCCTCCGCAGCGCCAGCAGTTCCCGTTGGGACGGGAGTGCTGGAGTAGGTGGCTTCAACCGGTGTGGAATTGGCGGAGGTGGATGCCCCTGAGACGGTACTGGGCTCCTCAGCTGTGACATCCACAGCGGGAGAAGGCTTGGCCTCCGCAGCGACGGATTGCGCGGGGGCAGCCACTGTCGCTGTGTTGTTCGCGACGCTTCGAGTTCTTATGTATCGCATCGGCTGATATTTTTTCCACCCGAAGTATCCCGAGGCTCCCACAATCAACAATAGTGGGACAATCCAGATTGCCTTGTTGACGCCGCTCTTCGCCGCGGGGCGGTACGCATAAGAGGAAAATGTCGGTGCAGCGGGTTGGCGTCTTTCGTGGAAAGTAGGCTCCGCAACAATCGGGTCCTGCGTGACCAATGGGGACGCAGTTGGCATTTCGCGGAAGGTTTTACTCTCAGCCGGTACCTGCTCGGTCCGCTCAGGCGCGAGCGCCGGTGCCGCTGCAAATCCAGTTGAATGTCCGCCTCCAAACGACGGAGTTGAAGCGGCAGGACGCGGGGGTGAGGCGAAACCCGGTGATGAAGTTGCTGCCGAACCCGATGCGGGTTGAGATCTCTTCTGCTCGGCCTCAAGCAATGAAGACGGCATACTCGGTGCCGCCACCGGAGCGGCCATCGCCGGTACAGCCGGAACATTCGGAGCGGGTGCCGTATGCGCGGACGGGCCAGATGTTGAAGTTGGCTTTGATTCTCCGGCTGATTGGGGAGAGTTCTTCCGAAGCAGGCCACGAGCTACGCGCAAAGTGTTTTTCGATTGCTCAATATTGATCGGTTTGGTTAAGACCAGATTAGCGCCGATACGAAATGCATTCGCCAGTCCTACCTGCCCTTCGGCCACCGCAACACACAACGAGCTGTGATTCAGAGTGGAGCTTCGTGCTCCCTTGAACAGCACCGTTGCATTCTGCTCATTTGCGCAATCTACGACTACGGCGTCGTATGTTTCTTCGCCCAACTTTTTGACCGTCAGGAATGGCTCAAAAGACAGTTCGACGGTAAAGTCCAGCTCACTCAGGACTTGCGTGACCAGGCGGGCTGAGGCCTCGTCGGGGCAGAAAAGGAGCGCCTTATAGCTCATAATGCGATGGTAGGTACACTGGTATTGAGCGGCAAGTTACTGACGTAATTGGACTAATGCAGCTTCAGCAAAGCCAACCCGCGCCACTCCCATTGTGGCTGAAGATCACATGGACTACTTGGGTTCTCGTCTGGATACCGGTTTATTACCGGCAGTATGGCGCACAGAATTTTCTGTTCTATTGCGATCTAGGCAATCTACTGATCACCGCGGCTTTATGGCTTGAAAGCAGGCTGATTTTCTCCTGGCAAGCTGTGGGCCTGCTCGTGTTTCAAACTCTCTATACGTTCGATCTGCTTGGAGCGGCAGTCTCTGGTCATCACGCCCTTGGTGGAACCGAATACATGTTCGATCCAAAAATTCCCTTGCTGGTGCGATTGCTTGGCTTGTACCACGTGCTTGTTCCGCCGCTATTGCTGTGGGCTGTCCATCGGCTAGGGTATGACCGGCGGGGACTGGTGTTTCAAACGCTCACGTTGTGGGTGCTTATTCCAATCAATTTTTTCTGGCGACCGCTGTACAACGTGAACTGGGCAAGGGGTCTCGGCCACGAACAGCACGTTGTGCCTTCCTGGCTCTACCTGGTCGCATATTTGATCCTCGTTCCTCTGGTCGTCTATTGGCCGACGCACTTGGCTTTGCAGCGCTGGAAGAAGGCGCCTTAGGGGTTACGGCAGCTTATTGACTGCCCAGTCCTTTATGCCGTTTCGCACAATGACAATTTTGCTGGCGTGTCGATGCGAAGGCGTCGATCCGCTGCTGAACAGAACTATAGGAAAGACATAAGTAGCGGCGTTCACCCGTTTGCCGCGTGCAATCTCGTAGGCCGCATCTGATCCGGGCGAGAAAAAACTCTGAAGCACGTCCGCTGACGAGTGGCTGCGAGCCGCATCGGTAAGCATCACGATCCCGGTTTCGTGATCTTCGGCCTGCCAAGCTTGCAAAAATCGGTTCGCCGTGGCCAGCGCACCGTTGTAGCATGAGTCGAATGCGGGCTTGCTGTTTCTGTGAGTGTGGGCAACTGACAGAACGGTTAACGAGTGCAACAGAACGATTACGACTAATGCTCGCTTCATCTAGCAATCTTCATCGGAAGATCGAGCGGAGGGAATAGACAATCGGGATTCCCTGGGACGTGTTTTCATGGCAGGTTGCCCCACCCTTTTTGGCGAAGGGTGGGAAGTCCATTACAATACGGTTCTCAAATCAACAACCCCATCCGGTGTCGAGAAAACACGAGACAAGGGTGGGGCAACCTCTCCGTGTCCACTTTCTTTCACGCGATCAGTTTCGCCAATACGAACGCTGCCGCCGCGGCAACCCCGCCAATCAGCATGGTCTGAATCGCGCTACGCAGTGCGCGGGCCCCGGTGAACTTGCCTTTGATAAATCCGAAAATTCCCAATGCTGCCAGAGTGACAATTGCCGAAATTATTAGCCCGCGATAAGCATTCGCCAGCATGATGTAAGGCGAGAGCGGGATCAGGCCTCCTGCAATGTAGGCGCCAGCGATTGTGGCTGCACTGGTAATCGCGCGCTTTGGATCGGGTGCTTCCAGGCCAAGCTCGAATCGCATCATGAAATCGACCCAGGCATCGGTGCGCTGGCTGAGGGCGTCCACGATCGGTTTGCTCTGCTCCGCCGTCAATCCGTATTCCTGGAAGACGTAACTGACTTCAGCCTTTTCCTGCTCGGGAATCTCCTCCACCTCGCGATATTCACGGCCCCGTTCCTGCTCATAATGCTCGGCGTCACCTTGAGCGGCTAGATATCCGCCCAGTCCCATTGCGATCGATCCTGCGGCGATCTCCGCCAACCCGCCAACCACGATCAATCGCGTGCTCGCCACTGCGCCTGAGAGTCCCGCTGCCAGCGCAAAGGGGACCGTAAGCCCATCGGACATGCCAATCACCACGTCGCGAACGAAGTTGCTGGCCGTGAAATGCCGCTCCACATGACCGACATGCGTCATCAGGGTTGTGCCTCCAATTTGAGTGATTTCAACTGCTCTCGCGCCAGCCGCACTGCATCCCGTTCTCCGCGGTAGGAAAGCTTCTTCTCCGCTTCTTCCAGCGGAATCCATCGCGCTTGCTTCACTTCAATCCGCATCTCTGCTGAGACGTCATCGATCGTGCCAGACTCATATGCCAGCAGGTAAAACGTGACAATTTTAAATACCCGCTGTTTGTCTCCCCACGTGCGGACGTAAACGTACTTCGAATCGACCAGCTTCGTCAGAATCCTGGCATTGATGCCAGTCTCTTCCCGTACCTCCCTCACTGCGGTTTCGGTGGCTTTTTCGCCGGCGTCAATCAGTCCCTTCGGGAGCGCTAAAAGGTCCTTTTTGTGACTTTTTTTGTCAGTTTCGCCGGTGGCGGTGTCGCCCCGAGGCTCGATAACAGCAATTTCCCAACCCGCTGACGTGGGCCTCACGACCACTCCGCCGGCTGAAATCTCTCGTAACATTTTGGTAACCCGACTCAACTTATCAGGAACAAAAGGCTTCGTCACGTGTTCTTAAACAGTAGGAAGCAATAGGAATACGGTAACTTCCGGTGATTCCTGCGTGAACTTAGCGCCGCCGGAGCGGCATCAAAGTTGCAGTAAGTAGTAGGTTAGCGGCGGGAGGCCTGTTGTGGCCATAAGAGGCTTCGACAAAATCGTCCGCTCGGTGCGTGCACTCGGCCGCACTATATCGGGGCTGCCTGTCCCCATAGCCGCTTCTCCTGCCCCATCTATAGGTCTTGCTCTTGGCGGCGGATTCGCGCGAGGCATCGTTCACGTCGGGGTGTTGAAGGCGCTCGAAGAGGGAGGAATTCCGGTAAGCTGCGTCGCCGGAACCAGTGTAGGCGCGCTTATCGGCGCGGCCTATTGCAGCGGAGTCTCGCCTGCCGAACTTGAGCAGATCGCCGCCCGCGTGCGTTTTAAGGATCTTGCCCGCTGGACTTTGTCACGCTACGGTTTCGCAACCAACATGCGGATGATCACCTTCCTCAACAAAATTTTGAAAGTCCACACTTTTGAGGAACTGCAAATTCCGTTGGCCGTAACTGCGACGGATTTCGGATCGGGTGAGGGAGTGGTCTTCCGCTCGGGTCCGCTGAACGATGCAGTACGGGCCAGCTGCGCCTATCCTGGCGTGTTCCTTCCCGTCAAGGTAAATGGCCGGTTGCTAGTCGATGGCATGCTGGCACATTCTTTGCCGACCACCCCCGTGCGCGACATGGGAGCCGACAAGGTGCTGGCGGTAAGCTTGCGAAGCCACTGGAAAAACAATGAGGGGCCACGGCACATCTTCGATGTGATTGGGCAGTGCTTCTCGATCGCTCAGGACATGAACTGCGCGACCGCGCGCCAGTGCGCTGATCTAGTCATCGAACCCGATGTGACCGGTTATCGTTATGACGACTTCGAGCACAGCGCAGCGCTTGTTGCAATCGGCGAAGCCGCCACTCGCGCGGCTTTGCCAGAAATCCGCAAGTGGTTGGAAGCCGTGCCGCAAAGAGTAAGTTCGCGAAGCGCGATCATGGCCCCAGCGGCTCAGCCCATATCTCCGAAGTGACCCTACGCCTCAACCAGGATTGGCAGCGACTTCGTAAAACGTTCGATTTGATTTTCGGTTGTGCGCCAGACAAGAGACGAATCGGCGTAGAAATCGCGATACCATTCGACCGCCCATCGCAATGCGCAGTCTGCGGACAAGAGTTCTGACCAGCCGAGTTCCGTCCGCGCTTTGCCTTTGATTTCGCTCGACAGCGGCCGCTCTTCCTGTCTCGCATCTTCCAAGTCACACTTCGCCTTCGCGTCCCAGAGCTTCAGGAATTTTTTGGCGAGGTCAGCTGGCGTAGCCATACGTCGCGCACCCGGCGAGAAATGCCACAGCCCTGAATACTTCTGACCATCCTGAAATAATTTTTGTGCCAGCAGCAAATAGCCGTAGATCGCGTCGAGCACGTGACCGGCCAGTAGTTTCGGCCCGTCCAATATCTGGACAGGTTCTCCTGCCATCAGGCTGCGCACTAGGTTCGGCACGATGCGTCCTTCTCCCCAATCGCCTCCTCCGATTGCATCCGGCGCACAAGCGGTGGCGGCCGCCGCTCTGCTATTGCGCAGAAAAGCGTCCTGAAATGCAGCCCGCGCCGACTCCGAGCAGGTCATGCTTGCGTCGCGCATACCCGGCCTTTCTGTATTAGCAAAATCGTCTCTTGCATGAACGCTATTAACAATCACTAGCGCGTGGACAGACTCCGTGAGCCGTGCCTCTTCCAAAATATGTACCGTTCCCATCACGTTCGTAGAAAAAGTTTCGACCGGCTCTCGGGTCGCAAATTGCGGATTCGAGCGCAATCCACAGTGGAGAACGATCTCTGGCTGGAATTCGCCAAATGCTTTTGCGAGAGAATTGCGGTCCCGCACATCGCTGAAGCTGGAGGTGATGTCGCGATCAAGTAGTGTCGCGTCGAAGAAATTCGGCCGCGTGGCCGGCGGCAAGCCGTATCCGTAGACTTGCGCACCCAGAGTTTTTAGCGTTGCCACAGCCCATCCGCCCTGGAAGCCAGTGTGTCCCGTGACCAGCACCCTCTTGCCGCGATAAAAGTCAGCCAGAGGATGGGACATCAGCGTAACCAGTAATAAATTGCGGCGGCTATGGCGGGAACCAGCAAGCTCGCGATGCTGTATCCGTGGGAACTGATCCAACTTGCCGGGCTTTCAGAGTTGAACAACACCGGAGCGGGGATAACTCTGTGTTCTTCGCAATCGACACAGATTTTGCGGCCCGGCGAGACCGGGAAACCACACGATTCACAAAGCCGGACGGCAATGTTGGTGGTTTCGGGGTAAGGCTTTTGCAGAATCCGCGGTTGCGCGCCTTCGGGAGCGTGCCAAACGAGTGGAGCTGGCGCCTTCGCGGCTGGCAGAACCTCGTTCAAAATCCATTCTGGTTCATTTCTTTCTGCTTGGACTTCGGCGAGAATCAATCCTCGCGAGTGCTCTGCCGCCTCCAGTTGATCGATGGCCGTTTTGATCAACTCGGAGATACGCGCCACAAACCCCCAATCTTCATCGGGGAACTCGAAACCGTCGGAGGAGAGTTGAATCAAACCGACCACCTGGTCATCTCGCAATATCGCGCCTAGCAGCGATTTCCTGTCTTGCTGAAAGCGAGGTTGGGCGGTGGAAAAATCCGTACCGATTGCGGCTGCTGTCCCGATCTCTGGCGCGCCAAGGCCAGTAGCCGCGCGATAAACAAATCGCTCTTCCTCTCTTAACGCAATCGCCGCCCAGGATGCGCCGGTCACGAAGCGCGCTCGCTCCGAAAGCAACTGCAAACACAAATGGAACTCGAGTCTTGCTCCGAGCACCAGATCAGTAAAGACAGCCGGGTCTGCCGTCTGCTCTTCGAGCGCGGGCTTGATTGCAGCCTGAGGCATGGATATTCAATTTGAAGTGTCGCTGCGGGTTTTCCGGAGTGTCAAGAATCAAAGAAGACGACAGCACCCCAAAGTCATCTTTTGGCGCAATTGCGATCGAAAAACGGCGGCAGGCGATTCCTATAAGTGAACTGTTCCAAATCGGCGAAAAACGCCTGGTACTTATGGCTTTCGCGCCAATACCGTCTGCTGTGAAGCCGGCTTCCTGTCCGATGTACCAGTCAGACCTTATGCAGCGTTCTCGAGTGGGGAAAAGTTCCCAAGCTGTAGGCCATCACCGCAAGATTTCAGCCGCCGTGCGCACCCTGCGGCGTGCTATTGAGCAATGTCAGGAGTTAGTATTCGTAACCGATGTTGGCGGGGCGATTCAATACGCAAACCCGGCTTGTGAAATCCTCACCGGCTTTACGTCCTCTGAACTGCTCGAGACCAGAATTGACCACCTTGCAGTGGAACTGCCAAAGGGCCAAGCGTGGCGATTTCTTCGCGACCGCGCGCTCGAGACCGGTGTGTTTCGAGGCGCTTTGGGAGTGCGATGCAAGAATGGGAGCGTAGCCGAACTGGATCTCGCCATAACCGTAGTTCGTGACCCTCACACCCAAGCCGCCAGCCTGGTATGCACCGCGCTTGCAGTAGCGGTTCAACGCGAAATTTCTATCAAGCCCGCGCGCGCGCAGGCAATGCACGCAATCGATGCCCTCGCAAGCGGCGTTCTTCATGACTTCAATAATTTGCTGATGGTCATTGGCGCATACGCCGAAATGGGTCTGCCGACTCTTCCTGCCGAGCACGCCGCACGCCGCAACTTGCAGGAGATTCAGGCTGCGGTGCGCAGGGCCTCCGATCTCACTCGGCGGTTGCTGATGATCGGACGCCGGCCAAGCCGAGGCCAGCAATTGGTCTCGATTAATTGGATCATCGAAGATACGGCCGCAATGCTCTCGCGAATTCTGGAAGAGGACATCGAAGTCCGCGTCTCGCTGGGCAAACACGTCGGCATGCTGCGGGCCGATCCCGGACAGATTGAACAGGTGTTGCTCAACCTCGCCGTCAACGCCCGTGATGCTATGCCAAATGGCGGGCGATTGCTGATAGAAACAGAATCCGTGCAAGTGGACGAGGGGCTGGCGCGCAAGCACCGCGCAATCAAACCAGGGGAGCACGTACTGCTGACCGTTTCCGACTCCGGACATGGCATGCTGCCTGATCAGCTGGCACGAATCTTCGAGCCGTACTACACGACGAAAGCTCCGGGTAAAGGAACCGGGCTCGGCCTCGCGATCGTTCACTCAATCGTGCAACAAAGTGGGGGATGCATCTCCGCAGAGAGCAAGCCGGGCGCCGGGACATCTTTCAAGATCTATTTGCCAATCGAAGCCCCACTTGGGAAAAAGGCTCCGGCGTCATGCCGCGAAGAAATCATTGTTCCACGTGGCGACGAGTCATTGCTGATCGTGGAAGATGCCGAAGCACTTCGCCAGCCGATGGCGGAATTTCTGTCCTCTCTCGGATACCGGGTAAATTCGGCGGTTGACGGAGAAGAAGCACTCCGCCTGTTAGAGCACAATGCTAGGGTCGATCTGATCATTGCAGACGTGGTGATGCCGCGCATGAGCGGGCCGGAGTTTGCGAGACAAGTTTCGCTTCGCTGGCCTCACACCAAGACCCTCTTCGTCTCAGGCCACGCCGAGAACGTCGCGCTTCGCAAGGGCGTTGCCAGCGTGGGGAAGAATTTCCTGCAGAAACCGTTCCCATTGAAAACCCTGGCCGTTGAGGTCAGAAAAGTCTTGCGTGAATCGGCTCCGGCGCGCGCCGCAGCTGCTGCTGCAGGCCGTTAGTCAACCTGCTCTCGTATAATCTGCCAAGCATGGCCATCTCAGTTTCCCGACCCGAGGTTGGCGGTGAGGGCGGTCCATTTCTTGTCTCTCCTCCACAAGCTGAACGGCTGCGCTATTCCTCTGTAGCAATCATTTTTGTTCTTTGGGGTGCGATTTATTTCGCGGGGATGTTCACTCCGGCGCTGCTCGATGATGTCGATACCATCCACGCCGAAGCTGCCCGCGAGATGGTTCTTCGCCATGACTGGGTGACCCTGTATACCGACGGCATTCGGTATCTGGAGAAGGCGCCTCTTATGTATTGGGGAGTCGCCGCGAGCTACGAAATTTTCGGCGTGAACGACTGGAGCACTCGTCTTCCTCTGATGCTCGGTGTTCTGGCCCTCCTGCTCGTGACCTATTTTTTGGGCCGACACGCATACAGCGAGCGCGGCGGACTGTATGCGTCTGTTGTTCTGGCGACTTCTCTTGGGCCCTACATCTTCACGCGCTTCCAGATTCCCGATATAGCCGTCGGTCTCTGGTTAGCCCTGAGCGCGTATTTCTTTCTGCTCTCGCTCGAGCAGGAGCAACCCACGCGCTGGGTTTGTTGGGGTTTTGCGGCTACCTGCGCGCTGAATGTTCTCACAAAAAGTTTGATCGGATTGTTATTTCCCCTCGGGTCCATCTTTTTGTATCTGCTACTCACGCGGAATCTCCGGCACATCTTGAAGCTGCGGCTGGTATCGAGCGCGCTGGTGTTTCTGGCCATTGCGGCGCCCTGGCATATCTTGGCGGCCCTGCGAAATCCCAGCCAGGGCGCGGTAAAAGGCTTCCTTTGGTTTTACTTCGTCAATGAGCAGTTCATGCGCTATCTCGGGAAGCGCGTCCCAGCTGGCTACGACACTGTGCCATTGCTCATATTTTGGGGGCTCACCATTCTTTGGCTAGCGCCGTGGATGGTCTTCCTTCCACAAAGTCTAAAGCAGGTTCCGCGGCGTGTACGCGAACTGCACTCACAGCTTACTCGCAGCCAGAGGGCCAGCCTCCTTTTTGCCATCTGGGCGCTGGTGACGGTTGGCTTCTTCACCTTTTCCACGCGGCAGGAGTACTACACGATTCCGGCGGTTCCGGCGCTCGCCTTGCTGGTCGGCGCTTGGTTAGACCGCGAGGCTGGTGCTCCGGCGACAGAAGGAAAGGCTGGAAAGATTTCGTCCTGGATCCTTTTCGCGGCCGTAGTCGCGGGTTCGGCGATAGGTCTGGCATTGCTTGTCTCATCGAAAACCCCAGTCCCGGGTGCTGACCTTGCAGATCTGCTGCGAAAAAATCCTCAGGATTACGATTTCTCGCTCGGCCACTTTCTTGACCTCACGCCCGAGGCGCTTGGGATGTTCCGTCCGCAGCTGATCGGAGCAATCGCGTCGCTGCTGGTCGGCACAGGAGTCAATTTGTGGATGCGATATCGGCGTAGGCCGCAGTACGGAAACGCCGTGCTTGTATTGATGATGGTGGGTTTGCTCACCTGCGTTCACGCTGCCTTTGGGACGTTCTCGCCGATTCTCTCGTCCAAGCGGCTGGCACTTGCGATCAAACCGCATTATCAGCCCGGAGATGTCGTACTCATTGATGGCCAGTATCACCAGGCCTCGACACTGAATTTTTATCTGGAGACGCGAGTGCGGGTATTGCACGAGCCGAGCGGAAACCTCTGGTATGGCTCAAAATTTCCTGACGCGCCGCATGTCTTCGAGACTCCAGCGTCGTTCGCGCAGCTTTGGAATGCGCCCGTGACGGTTTTCATGTGGACCGATCAAGATCGGCCGAAAGAATTAGCTGGACTGCCACACTATTTATTGGCGCGTAGCGGGGGAAAGTCGATCTTCGTGAATAGAGAACTCCGAGCTGGCCCTTAGGGTGGGGTATAAAGGTGTAATAATGGTATAATATTGGAAAGTAAATGGCTCTAAATATCAAAAACGCTGAAGTGGAGCGATTAGCTACGGAGGTCGCCCGAATGGCTCGGGAGACAAAAACCGAGGCGATTCGGCGAGCGCTAGAGGAGAGAAAAAAACGCCTAAGATTGAACGTAGCGCAACCCGGAGATCGTACTGCCCAAGCAAGAGCGTTCCTGGAACGGGAAGTCTGGCCACAAATTCCGGCTGAGGTTCGTGGAAAGAAGTTAACCAAGCGTGAAGTGGAAGAAATTCTCGGTATAGGGCCAGACGGGTTCCCTGAATGATCGTTGATTCTTCTGCTCTAGTTTCTATTCTGCTACAGGAACCGGGATACGAAATTCTGTTCGAGAAGCTTAACCGCACCGATCCTATTTTTGTAAGTGCGCCGATCGCTTTCGAAGCAGCAATTGTTTTGTCTAGGCGCCTTGGGCGCGATGCGAGGCCGAATTTGGCGGGATTCCTTTCGCGCATTAAGGCTGAGATCGTGGATTTTACGCAGCAGCACTACGAAGCAGCAGTAGCTGCGTACTTGAGATTCGGAAAGGGCCGCCACCCTGCGGCTTTAAACTTTGGTGACTGCATGTCGTACGCACTCGCATCGGAAAGCGGACTACCTCTGCTGTACACCGGCGACGACTTCTCCCGTACGGACATTCTGAGCGCATAGCTTCATGACCTTCCACACTGTGGTTCTTGTCTGGCGCATTCTGCTCGGAATTGGCGCTTTCGGATTACTGAGTTCATCCGTCTTCCTCATCCTGGTCATTATCGCAACCATCCGTTTCAAGCGCCGTGCCAGTGTTGAACGACGAGCTACTCTTGCGGTTCTTCCCGAGAAACTCCCGCCGGTGACGATCTTTAAACCCGTTCACGGTATGGAAGAGCGTCTCGATCAGAACCTCGAAAGCTTCTTTCAGCAAGACTATCCCGACTACGAGATCATCCTCGGCGCGCGCAGCGAGGACGATCCCGCAATCCTGCTGGCCAAACAGATCTGCCGTCGCCATCCGAACATAAACAGCCGAATCGTCATCTCCGGCCCTCCGGAGTGGCCGAACGCGAAAGTGTTCACTCTCGACAAAATGATCGCGCTCTCACGCAACGATTTTTTTGTGACTTCCGATAGCGATGTTCGGGTCGGCCCTGACTTTTTGCGGAACGTGATTCCGCCTTTGTTAGAGCGCGAGCTCGGTCTGGTTACGTGTATGTATCGGGGCGATCCTGCGGATGATTTCTGGTCCGTTCTCGAAGCATTGGGTATGTCGGTCGAGATGTCATCTGGCGTAGTCACTGCCGATATGCTGGAAGGAATTCGCTTCGCTCTCGGGCCTGCAGTTGCATTCCGCCGCGACGCGCTCGACGCGATCGGAGGCATTCGGGCAACGGCTGACTACTACTCTGACGATTATGTGCTCGGCAATAAGATTTGGGCCGCCGGGTACAAAGTCATCTTTTCCCACTACTTCGTAGATCATGTGCTCACGCCGCGCTCATTTTTTCGCACCCTCGGCGATCAGTTGCGCTGGATGAAAAGCACGCGGCACTCTCGGCCTTTGGGTCATATCGGCACCGGGCTGACGTTCGCCCTGCCGTTCGGAGTGTTGGGAGTTATTGCAGCAACTGCGTTAGGCGAATGGGCCATTGGCGTTGGATTACTCGCCGCGTCGCTGCTCAACCGAATTATTCAATCGTTGATGGTTGGTTGGTGGTTGCTCAGGGACGCGCGTGCCCTCAGGCTTTGCTGGCTGTATCCGATCCGTGATTTGCAGGGGTTCGCTGTTTGGGTCGCCAGCTTTCTCAGTCACAAGTTTTACTGGCGGGGAGAAGTTTATCGCTTCACAAAAGACGGCAAGATCATCGCAGAGACTCGCAAGCCGACAGAACGGCCAGTTGCCGTCTGATTAGTCACCGCGGATTAGATTTCCTCGATCCAATTTGAATTTTTCACCGCGCCAGGTGATGCTGTTTCCGAAAAGACCCGTGAGCCAGACGACCGGCGCCAGTAGGTCCCGCAGCGGCAACAACCAAAGGGATCGTAAGACTTCCTTGTCGCCCAGGACATAGCCTCCGGTCGTCAGCGCCATACTGACCCGAAGCAGAACGGCGCAACCTGCAAGTCCCCAAGCCCACGGCGCTCCGCGCGAAAAAACAACTGTCAGTACCGCCCAGAATAAGCTGTATGTGAGTGGCAAGCCCGCATACCCGGCTGGCCGAGAAACGCGTATTGTTTTCGCCCAGCGCAGTTGATGAGAGAAAAAGTCAGAGAAGTTGTAAGCAGGCAGAAATGTCTCCACTATCTCCTTCGCCAAGTTGACCTTTAATCCACGGTCAGCGATTCTCTTGCCGAGTTCATAGTCATCGGCAAGGTAATTCACGATAGCTTCGAAGCCGCCGATCGCTTCCAAGTCTCTTCTGTTCAAAGCCAGCGTCGATCCCAACCCGAAGTGCAGCCCGCCCTCGAGTTGACGGGCAGCCAGCACTCCCGCTGCGAAATCCGTGCTGATCCCCAATGATTCCATCCGCGACGCAATTGTCTTCGCCGGAACTCCGCGATACAAACACGTCGCCAAACCTGCACCGGGTTTTTGCAGCTCCCCGACGACATTTTTCAGGTACTCCGGCCCAATCCGAATGTCGCTGTCGCTCACGAGCAGGCAGTCGTATTTCGCTTCTCTCGCAAGCTGTGCCAGGCTGCTGACCTTTCCGTTTGGGCCAAGACTCTTCTCGCACAAAATCAGCCGAACCGCGCGGTTAGGGAACTCCTGTTGCAATTCCAGTACAAGCGCCGTTGCCGGATCGCTTTCATCGCCGATCCCAAACAAAATCTCGTACTCAGGGTAGTCCTGAACGCAATGCGAGCGGAAGCTCCCATACATCTCCGGATCCCTGCCTTTGAGCGGTTTAAGAATGGAAATTGGTGGTAGATTCGTGCCACGTGGCAGTTCGACCTTCGATTGGGCGAACCTGATCGCTGCCCAGATGCACAGTGCGCAGTAGCCCATACTTGCCGCGGTGATCACGGCGGCAATAAATGAGAGTAGGTTCAAATGAAGGTTGTACAGGAAGGCGCCGTTAAAGACAAAACTCAACCGCTGTCATTCCGAATCGCTTTAGCGATGAGGAATCTGCTTTTCGACTATCGAGCAGGGGAAGAAGCAGGTTCCTCGAACTGAGGGTCTTCGGAAGAACAGCTAAGGAAAATAACTATGCACGCACTGACGCGATCAGCACGAACAGCACGCCGATCAGCGGTCTAGGGATTTTTCGCAGAACTTTCCACGCCACGAAACTCATCGACGATCCCTCCGCGCGGGGGAGAACCCGCGAACGAACCGGTCGGCCACAGAGACGGCTGGAACTGAGATTTCGGAACGGCCTGAATTTTAGCCAAAGCAGATTTTCTCCGCAACTCTGAGAAGTTCCCCGGGCAGGCTAACTCACGAAATGCGTTAGGCTTACAGCATGCGAGCGAGCGTCGCTGAATACCTGGCGGATTTCGAAAAACTCGGTGGTGCGCAAGCGTATGCCGAGCGGGCCGGGTATCGCCTCAAGCGCTCGACGTATGTGGAAGTCGCGGCGTGCGCGTACCGTTTTGCGCGAGAACTGGCGCGCCGTGGCATCCACAAGGGCGATCGCGTTCTGATCTGGGGCCCAAACTCCGCTTTCTGGGTCGCGACTTTTTTCGGATGTGCCAATCGCGGCGTGATCGCCGTTCCCATGGACCACGCCGCCTCGCCTGACTTTGCGCTCCGGGTTTTTCAGCAGGTCCAGGCAAAGCTTCTCGTCTGCTCCCGCGATCACGCGCAACCGGAATTGCCGACTCTGCTCTTCGAAGAGTTCCCCGCAGTCCTCCAATCTCACTCTTCGGCAGCTCTAGCTCATGAGGAGATTGGTCGCGAGGATCCCTTACAGATAGTTTTCACCTCTGGCACAACCGCCGAACCGAAAGGCGTCGTCATTACGCATAAAAACGTACTTGCGAACGTTGCACCGCTCGAAGAGCAGATCAGGCCATATCTCAAGTACGAGCGGTTGGTGCATCCCCTACGCTTTCTGAATCTGCTTCCGCTCAGCCATGTCTTCGGACAATTTCTCGGAATGTACCTGCCCTCGCTGTTGCGTGGAACAGTCTTCTTTCAGGAGACGCTAAAGCCCGGCGACGTCATACACACTATCCACCGCGAGCGGATTTCGGTTCTGGTTGCGGTCCCGAGAATGCTGCAGTCGCTGAAGGAAAAAATCGAACGTGATCTCGAAGATTCACGCCGGGTAGAGACGTTTCGCCGGCAGTACAGTGCGGCTGAGGGCAAGCATTTCCTGCACCGCTGGTGGGTCTTCCGTCGCATTCATCTTCAATTCGGGCTGAAATTCTGGGCCTTTATATCAGGCGGTGCAGCGCTTGACCGCGAGACCGAAGAATTCTGGGCGCGCCTCGGCTTTGCGGTGATCCAGGGCTATGGACTCACCGAGACGACATCGATTATCAGCGTCAATCATCCCTTCAAAGTTGGCCGCGGTTCGATCGGGAAAGTGCTTGCCGGGCGCGAGGTGAAGTTAGCTTCCGACGGTGAAATCCTCGTGCGCGGCAGTGGGGTCGCGTCCGGCTATTGGAACGGCGGCGAGCTGCGGCCGGTTTCATCTGATGAAGGTTGGTACCACACCGGCGACATCGGTGAACTCGACACAGAAGATAATCTGTTTTTCAAAGGACGCAAAAAAGAAGTTATTGTCACGCCTGCCGGCATGAACGTCTATCCAGAAGATTTGGAGAGTGCGCTCAAAAGCCAGCCCGAAGTGAAAGACGCTGTCGTGGTTCCGTTTGCCTTAGATGGAAATGCCGAGCCATGCGCGGCGCTGATTTTGAAGTCCGCTGACGTGATGGTTGAACAAATTGTCGACCGCACAAACCAGAACCTGTCGGAATATCAGCGAATACATCGCTGGATTCTCTGGCCCGGCGAAGATTTCCCACGTACATCGACGCAAAAACCACGTCGAGCTGAAATCGCGGAAACAGCAAACCGGATCATCGCAGGCGATGGGAGACCGACCGCTCGCGCACCGCTTTCTGAACTAATTTCTCGAATCACCAAGCGCTCGGCCGGCGACCTTTCGCCGAATGCGCATCTTGATTCCGATCTGAACCTCAGCTCTCTTGACCGTGTTGAGTTGCTCAGCGCCCTCGAAGACCGTTATCAAATTGATCTCAGCGAAACGCGGTTCTCCGCCGTTCATACGGTTGCAGATCTTGAGCGCATGCTGAAGGGCGAGGCTCCTCCCCGCGCTCTCTATCACTATCCCACTTGGGTGCAGCGTTGGCCGGTGACGTGGATTCGATTTGCAATTCATTATCTGCTGCTCCGGCCGTCGGTGTTCTTTCTTGGTTGGCCGCGAATTCTGGGCCGCGAGAATGTGCGCAGTGTGAACGGCCCGGTATTGGTCGTCTGTAATCACATTGGCGATGTCGATGTAGGCTTCATTCAAACCGCTCTGCCGTTCCATTTGCGCCACAAACTCGCTACCGCAACCGGAGGCGAGGCGCTCGAAGCCCTACGCACGCCGCCTGCGACGCGCAACATCTTCGGCAGAATTTTTGACCGCATCGAGTGGTTCCTCGGCGTTTCTCTGCTGAATCTTTTTCCTCTTCCACGGGAAGCTGGGTTTCGCGACAGCTTTGCTTTTGCCGGCGAGTCAGTCGACCGCGGGTACAGCATCCTCGTTTTTCCGGAAGGCCATCACACCACCGATGGCAAGATGCGTCCGTTTCGTTCAGGCATTGGTCTGCTCGTAAATAACCTGAGCATCCCGGTTGTGCCAATGCGTATCGATGGATTGTTCGAACTTAAGCAGGCGGGCAAGAGAATGGCGCGTCCGCATCAGATCACAGTCAAGATCGGAGCACCCGTGACGTTTCCGCGCGGGATGGATCCGCAAGCGATCGCGTCTGAACTGAGGTCGCAAATTGAGCGACTATAGACACACCTCGTGCCTGCGCCAATCCAGCGATCCTTCTCAAGAGCGGCCCACCGCTGCCCTGCTCGCGGACGTCACCGAGCCGGTTCGAATCTGCGGAACTTCGATCACGCGTACACCCGCACTGGGATTTTCAACCGCCGAAACAAGTGTTCGCACCATTTGGTCGAGCGTAACCAACCCCAGGCGTCGCGCCCCTTCACGCATGGATGGAATTCGCTCGCATATCCAGTACATGGGTATCAGCGCGGATGGCCAGCTGTGCCCCGGGCCTAGCACATACCACGGACGGACAATTGTCGCATTCATTCCGCTGGCCCTGAGGGCCGTTTCACATTCAGCACGCGCTGCAATGTAAGTCTTCATCACTGGAGCAGGCTGGGCCACGCTGAGGTAAATGAACTGCGCTACTCCCGATTGTTTGGCCGCCTGGATTGCACCAAGTGCCGAAACTTTGTCGATTGATTCAAACTGTGCTGCTTTGGTAGGACTGGGGTGCGACACGCCGACGAGCTGAACAAATATCTTGCTCGGTGCTATGCGTGCCGCATACGAGCTCGCGTCGAGAGCATTGCCGACCACTGACGCGCATCCCGGCGGCAGCTTGTGCTCACTCCCTTGCCGCACGAGGGCGCGAACGTTATGCTTTCGCTGCACCAAAGCGCGGATGAACGGCACGCCAATGTAACCGGTGCCACCGGCGATGAATACCGAATCTTGCGCCGCCACGCGTGTAGATTACGCCCGCCGCCACAGATTGCAACTACTTACCTTGATAACTGACACGCCAGATCGAACCCGTCCCGTCGTCGCTCACCAGCAGAGATCCATCTTTTGCGACGGCAATTCCCACCGGCCGCCCCCAAACATTTCCATCCGCGGTCACGAACCCAGTCAGAAAGTCCTCGTAGTCACCTGAGGATTTGCCCTGGCCGTGTAAAGGGACACGCACCACCATGTACCCCGTGCGCGGGTCGCGGTTCCACGATCCGTGAAGTGCGAGAAACTCATCTCCCTTATATTCGGAGGGGAATTGGTTGCCGTTGTAAAACGCGAACCCAAGTGGAGCGCTGTGCGGCTGCAGCAGCACGTCCGGCGTAATCTCCCTCGCGCGCAAGTCGGGATGACTGTCCGGCAACCTCGGGTCATGATTGCCGCCCATGTAGTACCAGGGCCAGCCGTAGAAACCGCCCTCTTGAACATGGGTGGTGTAGTCGGGCACAAGATTATTGCCAAGACCGTCTCTTTCGTTGGTTGCAGTCCAAAGCTCGCCGGTTTTCGGATTGAGGGCCATTTGGACCGGGTTCCGAATTCCAGACGCAAAAATTTTGACGAATTTACCATCCGGCGTGTACTCCAAAATATTTGCCCGGTGGAATTCGGTTTTGTTCGTGTCCGGATCATCGATGTTCGATCCTGATCCGACTGCAACGTACATCTTTGACCCGTCGGGCGAGAACACCACGTCCCGGGTCGTATGACCTTCGGGGTGACTCGCACCTGGAAAAATTTCGGCAATGATCGTCTGCGCCGGACCGGTGGCTTTCAGGTCGCCGGCGTGATATGGAAAGCGCTTCACCGAGTCCGTATTGGCGATGTAGACCCATTGCGGATTGTCGGGCGGATAAAACGCAATTCCGAATGGCCGAAATAGGCCAGTCGCGAAGGTTGACGTGACTTCGGGTTTGCCATCTTTGGTCACCCCGCGAAATACCTTGATTTCACCTTCATGCGTTTCGGCGACAAATACATCGCCGTTAGGCGCCGTGCGCAGCTCGCGCGGTACGTCCAGACCGCTGACGTACTGCTCAACCTTGAAACCGGGCAGTGTCTTCGGCATTGCGCCTTCCGGACGCGATGCCGGCACCGGCTCATTATTCGCCGACCTGGTCGCAAATGGCTTCGGCAAATCTTTCACCGTGATATGCCGCACCGTGCCGGGGTTTTCTTGTTTGTAGTCGTAAAACGGTGAGGAACTACTTTGCGCAAAGACAGCCTCGATGATCAGAACAGAGCCGAGCAGCGTGAACAGAACAGCGGCAATTCGCTTCATATGCACCTTGCTAGAGAACTGGAGTTTTACGACAACTGAGAAGGATGACGTTTAATGACTTCCGGTTGCAGAACAACTTCGACTCATGCGCTTGCGGAAGCCTTTTCGGGCACTCCCGCTGGGACCATTGGCATCGACCGCACTCGCACTCCGGTTGCGCCAAAAATCGCGTTCCCCACCGCCGGAGCAATTCCTGTAAGCGGCGTCTCCCCGGCGCCCATCGAGGGCTGATCTTTACGGTCAACCAGCACGACCTCGACCTGTGGAGCATCGCTGAAGCGCGGAACACGATATTCCGCAAGATGTGGATTCAAAATCCGGCCATTCTCGAAACGGATCGCCTCAAACATCGCCCCGCCCAAGCCCTGGACCAGCGCGCCCGAAACCTGGTTCTTCAACCCTTGCGGATTCACCACCGCACCGCAATCAAAGGCTTCTACCGCGCGAACCACTTTAACAGCTCCATGCTGAACTGACACTTCCGCGCAGGTAGCAATGTATCCGCCCTTTTCAATACCGCCTGCAATTCCGAATCCTCGGCCCGGTGAGTTCTTCATCTTGCTCCAGCCGAATTTCTCAGCGGCAGCTTGAAAAACTGCGCGCAGGCGATCGTTCTTCAAGTTCTTCATGCGGAATTCGAGCGGATCCATCTTCAATTCGTGCGCAAGTTCGTCCATGTGCGATTCGCGCGCGAAATGGTTGGCCGCCGCAGCCAGTGAACGATAGGAGCCCTGGCGCAACGGTGCATCGGAGGGATGAAACTCGATTCGTTGGTTTGCGATGTCGTATGGCGGCCGCATTGCCGACGGGCCGGAGTTGTAGTTGTCGTGCTCCCAAAATACGAGCGTGCCGTCCGGCTTCACTCCGCTTGCGATATCAATCACGCCGCCAGGACGGAAGTACGCCCACGTGAACTCCTCTTCACGCGACCAGACGAGCTTGACTGGTTTGCCGGCAGCTTTCGCGAGACGCGCGGCCTCGACCGCAGCTTCACCCGTGTGCTTGCCGCCGTAAGCCGAACCAGTGTCCGGCACAATAACTCGAACATCGTTTTCGGAAAGATGAAACGCCTGCGCCAGCTCATCGCGCACCGCAAAAGGCCGCTGGGTGCCAGTCCAAACCGTCAGCTTGCCGTCTTTCCACTGCGCGACGGCAGCCCTCGGCTCCAGTGGCGTATGAGCGATGTAGGCGACCGTATATGTCGCCTTCAGAGTCTTCGCAGCCTGACTACGCGCCTGCTCAACTGAGCCAGTAACAAACCGATCTCTGTCGTCATCATCTTGTTTGCTGCTTTGACGCAGATGATCGAACAGCTCGCGATCGGAAATCTGCGAGGGCGCGTCCCATTGCGCGCGCATTGATTCGACAGCACGGTCTCCGGTCACCACGTCAGGCGCGGCGACGCCTACGAAGTCGCCATCGTGGACCACAGTCACACCAGGTATCTTCTCCGTCTGCGAAGAATCGCAGGACGTCAGCTTGGCGTGAAACGCATCCGGCCGCACGATTTTTCCATGCAGCATTCCTGGCAGACTCAGATCGGAGGTGAATTGATGTGCTCCGGTGACAAACTCGCGCCCATCTTTCTTGGGCGCTGAGGTCCCTGCGATCTTCCAATCTTTCGCGGGCGTGAGATCGGGATCATCCGGAATTACAGTCGCGAGCTTCTGGCCCCCAACCAGCTCGCCATAAGAAATCGTGCGGCCGTTTTTCGCGTCGTGAATCTTTCCATCACGCGCCTGAAGGTTCGATTCATCCGTCGACCAGCGCTTGGCGGCCATTTCAATCAGCACCGTACGCGCGCTCACCGAAACCGTCCGAAGCTGAGTGCCCATCTGTGGGGTCGTGCGGCTGCCGAATGTACCCATGTCATAGGGCGTGAGCTCGGTATCGCCCATGAGCATGCGAACCGACGAAAGCGGCACGCGCAGCTCTTCGGCAACCTGCTGGGCCAGCGACGTGCGCACATTTTGGCCAACTTCGACTTTCCCGGTAAATGCCGTGACTTGACCGTTTTCGTCAATGTGGAGCCACGAATCGAGGGTCTTGGGGATCTCGTGTTCATGGCGCGCCGAGCGGCCTGACTCCTGAGCAATCACGTTGCCTGCGGCGACACCAACCAGCAAACCTCCGCCCAGCAGCTTGAAAAAATTGCGGCGATCGAAATCAAACATGCGTCGCAATTGAGAAATGTCGTCGTGCTGGCGAAGTTCGCTGTCGAGTGGTTCCAAATTCCCGGCGTGCTCAGCCATTTTTTTGACCCCGGCGAAGCTCGGCAGCGCGATGCACCGCTTCGATGACTCGCCCGTATGCTCCGCATCGGCAGATATTGCCATCCATGTGACTGATGATTTGCTGATCTGTTGGGTGAGGATTCCGTTCCAGCAAAGCCGCCGCGGAAACGATCATTCCGGGCGTGCAATAGCCGCACTGGAAGGCCTCAACTTCAAGAAACGCCTGCTGCACTGGATGCAGCTGCTCGCCCCGTGCAAGTCCTTCGATTGTTGTGATCTTCTTGCCGGCCGCGGACGAGACCTGCATGCGGCAGGATCGAACCGGAGAGCCTTCCACCAGGACCGTGCAGGCGCCGCATTGCCCTTCGCCGCAGCCGTACTTTGCCCCGGTCAAGGCAAGGTCGTCGCGCAGAACATACAGAAGTGGCTTCTCTGGTTGAACATCAACCACGCGTTCGCTGCCGTTGACGAGGAGAGTAATTGCCATGGCTGAACGAACAAATCCTGCCACCAAAATTATAGACCTACTCTAGGCCGCGTCTTCTTCATCCTCGTCAGGATTCGGAATCGTCGAAGGTGGGTCGCTTGCGGGAAAGCTATCCTCGATGGTTTTGTCGAGGCCTTCTTCTTCGTGCTTCCGGCGTTCTTCGATTGCGGGTTGTTCTGGTTCTTTGAGCTCGCGCTGAGGAGTATTGTCCACGGTACACCGCCTGGAAATGGAGTTCACAAGCTTAGATGGGAAGGATCGGCCAGGCGTCACTCGCCAATTGAGAACTATTACCCCTTCTGCTCAGTGTTGTTGGCCACCGGCGCGATTGCTTTGGCAGAAACCTCAGCAGGTTTGTCCTTCATTCCATCTTTCAGCGCGCGAAATCCTTCGCCGATACCTTTTCCAATGTCGGGCAGTTTCTTCGGCCCGAAAATCAGCAGGGCTATCAGGAAGATGACAAGTAAGTGAGTCGGCTGAAATAGTCCTTCCATGTAATACCTCCGGGACCCCAAGTCGTGGTGAACCACCGCAGCCAGCGCACGTGGCCCGCTTGCCAGGACTTAATCCAGTGTACCTTTTTCCGCAATAGTTTATTACCTCCGTTACCTAGCCCTGAGTACCCACACATTTTATTTTGAAGTCAATCAGTTGGCGTATGCCAGCCGAATCGGGAGTCCCTTTGCGTACAGCCCTCGTTGTGTTCGGCCTCATCCTTGTTGCCACCCCATCTTCTTTTGCAGGGAGTCGAAGTCCCGTCGATTGCAACCACTTAATGGCATGGCTGGCGGGCAATGCTTCGAACCACGTTCTCTTAAATACGGTAAGCCAGCGAGGGGTCACGTTCGCCTTGACGCCTCAGTTGACGAAACAGCTGGTAGCTGGGGGAGCGTCACCGGAATTACTGAATTTATTGCGCCGCGCCCAATCCAAACAAATGGGCGCCTGCTCAGCAACTTTGGCCGAAGCTGCGGCTGACGCGCACGCCAAACGATTTGATTCAGCCGAACAGATCGTGAGCTCGTTGTTGGACAATGACCCGAATAACGGCGCATTGCACTTTGCTTTGGGCTATCTCGAACAGCAACAGGGCGATTGGGATGACGCCTTCGACGAGTACACCAATTCCAAACAGTCTGAGCCCGATTTCGCTGAGGTCCATGATCGTCTGGCGCTGGTCTTCTATCAAGGAGACGATGGCGACAACGCCATCGGCGAGGCCCGCACTGCGCTGAGCATGGATTTCGATGATCCGCTTGCCTACCGCTTGCTTGCGCTCGGTCATTATGCAAACGAGCAGTATGACGCCGCTATGAACGCCTTCCAGGAAGCGCTCATCCGCGATCCCAATAATGCCGATGTGTACTACGAAATGGGGCTCGTCGCGCGCGATCAAAAGTCGAATGACGCCGCCATCCAGGCGTTCCAGAGATCTCTGGAGTTGAATCCAAAACGCTGGCAGGCGCACAGCAGTCTGGGAGCGCTTCTCGGTGATGAAAAGCGCTTCGCCGAAGCCATTGCGGAGTTGAACCGGGCCAAAGCCATGGTGCCGGACGAGCCTTCAGTCCGGGAGAACCTGGCCAATGTGTATTTCGGAAAGGGCGACGTTGATAAAGCAATTGCCGAATATCGGGAGCTATTCCGGTTGAATCCCAACTGGCGGCATGGGCATGACTCGCTCGCCCGCGCCTATATGGCAAAGGACGAGTACTCCTCCGCCATCGACGAGATGAAACTGGCAATCGAACAAGACCCGGCAAGCGCGGGTAAGCATCGCGCTTTAGGCCAACTGCTGCTGGCCGCCGATCAACAGGCAAACGCAGTTCGGGAGCTAAGGATCGCCGTTGAACTCGACCCGAATTCGGCGGCTTCGCACTATTCCCTGGGAACCGGGCTGCTCCAAAACGGTCAGCTTCCCGCCGCACTGGTCGAATTTCAGGAAGCGGTTCGCCTTGATCCGTCGGCTGAGCACCATTACGCACTCGCCGCCTGTCTGATGAACATGGGCCGCGACCGTGAAGCTTTGGCGGAGATGCAAACCGCAACCCGCCTTGATCCGGAAAAGCAGCTCTACCACGCACGCGAAGAAGAGTTGATTCGACTGATGCGATCTGGAACTTCGCAATAGATTGATATTGGCAGCATGAGTCCGAGAACGAACATGGCTAGCGCAACTCCCCCCGATTCCACAATCGCGGCTGCTGCGGCCCCGGCGCGAGTAAGGCAGATTGAAGGTTTTCAGGAGAATCTTTCGGTCAGTCCAGCGCGCACCGGATATGGTCTGCCATGCGCGAACTGCAAAACCTATTACCCCGCTGATCTCACCACTTGTCCTGTCTGCAACAGTCCTCAGCGCGTATCACCTGCGGCCGTGTTGCACAAAGTTGCTCCTGCCGAGCAGTTGCGCGATCCGAAACAGATCGAAGAAGAACGGGACCATTTTCTTCGCGACCTCAACGCACAGGTCATTGCTACCCCACTTGCGCCAGAGTCACACGCGCCGGCCGCGCATTGCACTCGTCCGGAAAAACATCCCAACTCACCGGCTGCGGCGAATATCTGCCAAAGCTGCTATGACGAGTTGCAACATCGGGTAGACGTTCTCGAGGCGGCGCTTAACATCGAATTGCACGAGGCGGCGCAAATCATTTACGACGCTGTCTGGGCCGACACCTCGGACCCGGGCAGGACATACCAGAACGCCGCCCAGGCCCTGCTGATAGAACTGCGCCGGCGTTCGGCAATCACGCAAGTTTTCGGGCAACTGCAGCCGCCGATCAATTAGCTTGTTCCGCCTGCCATCTGAGCGAAGCAACCGATTCGCAAGCGAATTGTTTTCCTTCGCTCACAATTCCGGGAAGGGCACGACTTCAGTCGTGCCGAAAAGCCCCGACTAGAATTCGGCTTTAGCCGCTGGGGGATCTGAGATCAACCCGGGGTAAGGCGTACTGTAAATCTCCGAACAAACCTCAGCGGCTGAAGCCGGCTTGTCATAAGCATTGAATCGGCACGAGTGAACTCGTGCTTCCCGTCCTGCTCCGAAAAAAATTCCCGTTCCCCCGATTGACGGCACGCAAATTTCGTGACCTCCAGACCGAAACGCTGTATGCTATATAGCACTTTGGGCGAACGACCTGCTATTCCCCAAACAGCTTCTCCCGGAGCCCCCATGCCTCTCACACTCACCGACTGGATCGTAATCATCGGTTATCTATTAGTGAATCTCGCCATCGGGATTTACTATCGCCGGCGCGCCAGCGGCAACACTGAAGAATTCTTCGTCTCCGGACGCGATGTCTCCTGGTGGTTGGCAGGAACTTCGATGGTCGCCACCACCTTCGCCGCCGATACCCCATTGTTTGTTTGTGGCGTGGTTGCAAAACAGGGAATCGCTGGCAACTGGATCTGGTGGGGATTCTGCGTCGGCGGCATGCTGACGGTTTTTTTCTTCGCCCGCTATTGGCGCCGGGCCGAAATCCTGACCGATGTGCAATTTTGCGAAATTCGTTACGGAGGCAATCCCGCTGCGTTCCTTCGCGGATTCAAATCGATCTACCTCGGCCTGTTTATGAATTGCTTCATCCTCGGCTGGGTAACGCGGGCCATGGTTAGCATCATTACGGTACTTCTTGGGCCGATGATTGCCCAAGGGCGCGTGCTTGATCTCGGATTTCTCGGGCACTACACCCTGGGCGATCCCCGAAATACCGCCCTCGCAATCTGCGTTTTCATCATCATTCCTTTCACAGGTCTCTACACTTTCATCGGTGGGCTTTGGGGCGTTCTGGTAACCGACCTGTTCCAGTTTGTTCTCAAGATGGCGATGATCATCGTCCTCGCCTGGGTCGCGGTGGTGAAGATCGGCGGCATGCATTCTCTGACGGCACACCTGGAAGTGATCAATAAGAACATTCAGGCCACTGGGACCAGAACGTCAAATCCGCTGGCTTTCCTTCCAGACTTCGGCCACGGCATGCTGAGTGATGCGCTTTGGACCTTGCCCGTTCTGACCTTCATCGTCTATCTCGGAATGCAATGGTGGCTGGCGTGGTATCCGGGTGCCGAGCCGGGCGGCGGCGGGTACGTCGCGCAACGCATGTTCAGCGCGAAGGACGAGAAAAATTCCCTCGGCGCGACACTCTGGTTCAACATCGCGCATTATGCGCTGCGCCCGTGGCCGTGGATTGTGACTGCACTGGTGGCGATCGTGGTTTACTCGCCCAATGGCGGCCTCAACCCGAGTGCCGCGTTCGCGGCCAATCCCGAGCAGGGATATGTCATGGTCTTACGCGACTTTCTGCCTCCCGCGCTGCGCGGCGTGATGGTCGCGGCCTTTCTCGCGGCTTTCATGTCGACCGTGGGTACACAGTTGAACTGGGGATGCTCGTACCTGGTGAACGATCTGTACAAGCGGTTCCTGGTGCGCAATTCGACCGAGCGCCACTATGTACTTGTCAGCCGGGTCATCACCGTATTGTTGGTTCTGGCCAGCGGATACACCGCCGCGCAGCTGAAATCGATAGGCGCGGGGTGGGAACTGGTTCTGAACGTTGGCTTTGGCACTGGTGCGGTTTACATCCTGCGCTGGTACTGGTCGCGCATCAATGCATGGAGCGAGATTTCCGCGATGGTCGTTGCCGCCGCGGTAACGCTTGGCTTACGCAACTTCTCGTTCGCAGGAAATGATGCCCTTGTTTATGCGAAGAAAACTCTCATTACCGGCGGAATCACCACGATTGCCTGGATCGTGGTTACGTTTCTAACCCCCGCTGAAACCGACGCGACTCTTATCTCCTTTTATCGGCGGGTGCATCCGACCGTTTATGGCTGGCAAAGAATTGCGAAACTCGTTCCCGAACTGCCGCCTGTCAAAGATGTCGCGAGCAACGCCTTCAGCTGGGTAATGGGCGTGGTGCTGGTCTATGGCTGCCTTTTCGGAATCGGCAAGCTCGTCTTCGAGCAGTGGGGAGAAGGAATCCTTCTGCTTGCAATTGCGGCAATCGCCGGCTATCTGATTTTCTGGGACCTTTCGCGTCGCGGATGGGAAACCTTCTCGGGCCAAGAAGTCGGACCAAATTCTCAAATTGCGACAGCAACGGACTAACCAGCAAATACGATTCTTTACATCGCCGGCTCATGTAATTCGATATCGTTCTACGTTGTACTCGTTGTGGCCACCTTGAACCAGAGTAGGCCTTTGTGCTAGAACAGCCCCTATGCCGTTGTCCGGCTCACGGGCAACGATTGGAACTCTAATCAGAACGAAAGTACAGTTCGCAGCATTACAGGGGAAACTGCTGTTGTAAAACCCGGCGCCTCCGGAACTCCCCCAAGACGAGTAGTTCCGCCGGTGTAAGACACGAACCTCCTAGCCCGTTTTTGGAGTTTCGGATGTTGCTGTCGCTGTCAAAAAGATGTGTACAAACAAGATCTTTCTCGGATCTTTCGTACACCTTCGGAAACTGTCACAAGCCTCACCCCACCTGCGCTCTCCTAAGCTCTAATCAAACAGTCAATTCAACCTATGCCGGAGGAAGACATGGCGACGAATCTCGTCCAAATTGAGAATGAACCTGACATTAAGTCCCGCCTGGAAGCCGAGCGCGCGCGTCTGCGCAAACTTGCCGGTCTCGACCAGCCTCAACATTTTCATCGTCCCATCGAACGTGCGTTTACGGCCGATCAGCGTCCTCACACGACAATTCTGTTCGGCGGATTCACCTGGAAGCACGAGGATTTGATTCGCGCCGTCTTCCAGGGCTGCGGCTATAAATGCGAGAAGGTTCCGGTACCCGATGTCGCCGCGTTCCAGATCGGCAAAGAATATGGCAACAACGGCCAGTGCAATCCAACTTATTTCACCGTCGGCAATCTGGTGCAATATCTCCAATTCCTCGAAAAAGAAGGCATGCCGCGCCAGCAGATTCTGGATAACTACGTCTTCTTCACCGCCGGATCGTGCGGCCCGTGCCGCTTCGGCATGTACGAGGCTGAGTATCGCTTCGCGCTGAAGAACGCCGGCTTCGATGGCTTCCGCGTGCTGCTGTTCAAGGACAGCGACGGAATCAAGGCCGCATCCGGCGAGCCGGGCTTGAAGTTCACGATCGATTTCGGTTTCGGTATGTTGAACGCGCTGCACCTCGGGGACGTGATCAATGACCTGATCTACCAGATTCGCCCCTACGAAGTGAACAAGGGCGAGACGGACCGCGTGTTCCACGAGATGGTCGAAAGCCTCTGCGAAGACCTGAAGAACCGCAAAGCCTTCGAAATCGAGCAGAGCGCGCCCGAGTGGCTGAAGCCAAAAGTCAAAACCAACAAGATTCTTCGCAACACGTTAAACGTTTTCGGCAAGTGGCACGAGCACATGTGGGGCAAGGATTATTTGGCTGCCCTCGAACACGCCCGCGAGAGGATGAACTCAATCGAGATTGACCGCACGCGTGTGAAGCCTGTCGTCAAAGTCACAGGTGAATTCTGGGCCCAGACAACCGAAGGCGACGGTAACTTCCACATGTTCGAATTTCTTGAGCGTGAAGGCGCGCAGGTGCTGGTTGAACCGATTGCGACGTGGGTGGCGTATCTGATGTATCAGGCGAAGGCGCACGCCAAAGCAAAGTGGGGAGCCAAGCAGCCGTATAAGAATCCCGAGTGGTACGAGTTCAAGAAGCAATTCGCAAACTACATCGGCCTGAGAAAGAAGCTGTGGGGAATTGGCGTTGGCCAGAAGATGTGGAACTTCTTCTATCACCGCACCGCGGAGAAACTCGGGGGCATCACGCACCATCTCGCTCCGCAACAGGAACTCGCCGACTTGGCCGCTCCGTTTTATAACCAACTCGCGCGCGGCGGCGAAGGCCATCTCGAAGTCGGCAAGAATATTTACTACACGGTGCACAAGCTCTGCCACATGGTGCTGGCACTGAAGCCGTTCGGGTGCATGCCATCCACACAGTCTGACGGCGCGCAGTCGGGGGTGATTAACAAATTCAAAGACATGATCTTTCTGCCCATCGAAACTTCCGGCGAAGGCGAGGTCAACGCGCACAGCCGCGTGCAGATGGCGCTTGGCGAGGCCAAGATTAAGGCCAAGTCCGAGTTCGAGCAGTGCCTGAAATCTACCGGCAAGAGCATGGCAGAAATTCGCGAGTACATCGATGAGCATCCGGAACTGAAGCGGCCGTTTTATCACGTACCGCACCGCGAAGGTGTGGCTGGAACTGCGGCACAGTTCATTTTGCATGTGAACGAGCGGATGGATCACGACACGCGATTCCATAAGCGTTCGCGCGTGCGGGTGGGTGAAACCGCGCCGGCAATGTCGGGAGATTGATTTGAATGGCGCGGCTGGAAATTAGAGTCGTGCCGCAACGGCAAAATCGAGAAGGGCACGACTTTAGTCGTGCCGCAACAGCAAAATCGGGAAGGGCACGACTTTAGTCGTGCCGCAACGGCAAAATCGGGAAGGGCACGACTTTAGTCGTGCCGCAACGTATCCCATAACTGTCATTCCGAGCGGACTTTAGTCCGCGAGGAATCTGCTTCTCCTAACTGAAAAGCAGATCCCTCATCGCTAAATCGGAATGACCGTAGCCAAGTTTGCGAGGAATGATGCACGACCACAGTAAAAAAGGTCCAGCGCTGATTCAAATTTCGGGAATCGATCCCAAGCCAGCCGCACCCAAGTCTGTACAGAAGCCAGCCGATCACAATACGAAATTTCTCGTCGGCCTCGATGTAGGTTCGACCACGGTCAAAGCAATCGTGGTCGATGCCGCAACCGATCAGATTCTCTGGCAAGACTACCAGCGGCACGAAACCAAGCAGCCGGAGAAGACGCTCGAATTCCTGAAGCGCATGGAAGCCGAGGTCGGAGTCAATGAACATAACACGCGCATATTTCTGACCGGTTCAGGCGGCGGGGGCATCGCAGACCAGATCGGCGCGAAGTTCGTGCAGGAAGTGACCGCCGTTTCGCTTGCAGTCGAGAAGCTTCACCCCGAGGTCTATTCAGTAGTCGAACTGGGCGGGCAGGACGCGAAGATCATCGTCTTCAAAGACGACGCGGAAACCGGACGCAAGAAAAAAATCCCATCGATGAACGACAAGTGCGCCGGCGGGACTGGCGCAGTAATCGACAAAATCAATGCCAAATTGAAGATTCCGACGGTCGAACTCGGGAACCAGGGATATCACAACATCAAGCTGCACAAAGTTGCCGGAAAATGCGGAGTCTTTGCCGAAACCGATATCAACAGTCTGCAAAAAGTCGGTACCCCTCCGAATGAGCTGATGGCATCGCTGTTTGAGGCCATTGTTCTTCAGAATCTCAGCGTCCTTACTCGCGGCAACACGTTGCGGCCGCATGTCCTCCTGCTCGGTGGCCCGAACAGCTTTATTCGCGGCATGCGCGAAGCCTGGCAGGCGAATATCCCGCGCATGTGGAAGGAGCGCAAAGTACAAGTTCCGGAGGGCTCGAAGCCGGAAGACCTGATCAAAGTCCCTCAGAATGCGCAGTACTTCGCCGCCATCGGTGCGGTCGAATTCGGCAAGGCTGAAGAAGATGCTGTCGGCTGCTATCTCGGATACGAGCAACTCGTTCACTACATTGAGTTCGGTCGGCAGGAAGAAAAGGCCAAGTCCGGCGGCAAAGGGTTGGTCGAAAAACCGGAAGATCTCGATATTTTCAAGGAAGACTACAAACGCAAGAAGTTCACGCCCGTCGCGTTTGCGAGAGGAAGCACGGTCGGGGGATTCATAGGCATCGACGGTGGTTCAACTTCGACAAAAGCCGTTCTGCTGGATGAAAACGGAACCATCCTTTGCAAGTCGTATCAGCTCTCGAACGGCAACCCCATCCAGGACACCATTGAAATGTTCGAGAACCTTCGCGGACAAGTAGAGGCGCAGGGCGCGAAGATGGAGGTCTTGGGTGTCGCCACCACAGGTTATGCGAAGGACATTCTGAAGGACGTTCTCAAGGCCGACGTTGGTCTGGTCGAAACAGTCGCGCACACGCAATCGGCTCTCAAGTTTTACGACGATCCGCACGTGATCGTCGACGTCGGCGGCCAGGATATCAAGATCATCATTCTGCACAACGGCCGCGTAAAAGACTTCAAGCTGAACACGCAGTGCTCTGCCGGCAACGGATACTTCCTACAATCAACGGCCGAAGGCTTCGGAATCGACGTTAACAAGTACGCCGATCTTGCGTTCTCGGCGAAAGCGATGCCTGTTTTCGGTTACGGCTGCGCCGTGTTCATGCAATCAGACATCGTCAACTTCCAGCGCCAGGGCTGGCAGGCGCAGGAGATTCTCGCGGGACTCGCCGCCGTGCTGCCGAAGAACGTGTTCTTGTATGTCGCGAGTATTCCGAACCTCGCTGCACTCGGCACGCGATTTGTGCTGCAAGGTGGCACGCAGAACAATCTCGCTGTAGTCAAAGCCGAAGTGGACTTCATCCGCAGCAGTTTTCGGGCCGCTGGAAAGAAGCCGGAAATTATCGTTCACGAACATTGCGGCGAATCCGGGGCGATCGGCGCGGCAGAAGAGGCGCTTCGTTTGTGGAAGAACGGCCTGCAAACCTCGTTTATCGGCCTCGACGCAGTGCGCAGAATTGAGTACCGCACCACGCGTAACGAATCCACGCGCTGTAATTTCTGCAAGAACAATTGCCTGCGCACATTTATCGATGTTCGCACTGAGCCGGCGAAAGAATTCATTCCGATTCAGAAGATCACCAAGGTCCCGCTCATGAAGGGCGAGCAGCGCCTGATTATCGCGACCTGCGAAAAAGGCTTGGTCGAAGACGTCAACGAGATGAAGGACATCAAAGCCGGTCTCGACAAGCTGCGCGATCAATATCCAAACTTCGTCGACTACGCTTCAAAAGAGGTCTTCCGGCCGACGAATGCGAAGAATGTTTCCGATTCGCTGCCGACCGCTGGCTTCCTGGGCCGATGGAGTAAGGAGGCAAAAGAACGTCGCGCGCTGATGGAAAGCCGCAGCAAGCTTCGCATCGGCATTCCCCGCGTGCTGAATATCTACACCTACGCGCCGCTGTTCAATGCATATTTCGAGAGTCTGGGCGTTCAACCGGAGAACATTATTTACTCCGATTACACCAGCTCAGACCTTTATCGCGCAGGCGCGAGCCGCGGCGCAATCGATCCCTGCTTCCCCGCGAAGATCGGCATTTCGCACGTCTATAACCTGGTTCAGGAAAAGCACCGCAAGAAACCGCTTAACGTGATCTTCTTCCCAATGTACGACGTTTTGCACTCGCCGCTGGTGAATCTGCAGGGCACGAACGCCTGCCCGACGGTGACTGCCACGCCGGAAACCGTGAAGGCCGCATTTACCAAGGAAAACGACGTATTCGCCGAAAACAACGTAAAGTACATCGACCCGGTACTCAACTTCGCTGACCGCAAGCTGTTCGCATTCCAGATGCTGCAGGCGTTCCAGTCTGTGCTCGGGCTGTCGGACGAAGAGAATGATCGCGCGGTCGAAACCGGCTTTGCAGCACTGACGGAATACGAAGCGAGCATTCGCCGTCGTGCGCGTCAGGTGATTGATGAACTCGAGCGTGAAGACCGCATCGGCATCGTAATGCTCGGCCGGCCGTATCACCACGATCCCGGGTTGAATCACGAGATTCTGGATGAGTTCCAGAAGCTCGGCTATCCGATCTTCTCGCAGAACACTCTCCCCATCGATGAAGACATGCTGGAACGTCTCTTCGGCGAGGAAGTTCGCGCGGGCGTAATCACTAGTCCCCTCGACATCAACGACGCCTGGAAGAACTCTTACTCGTGCAGCACCAATCACAAGGTTTGGGCGGCCAAGTTCACGGCGCGACATCCGAACCTGGTCGCGCTTGAGATTTCGAGTTTCAAGTGCGGGCATGACGCGCCAATTTACGGCGTGGTCGAAGGAATTATCGAAAATTCCGGCACGCCATATTTTTGCTTCAAAGACCTCGATGAGAACAAGCCCACGGGCTCGATCAGAATTCGCGTCGAGACCATCGATTATTTCCTGCGCCGCTACCGTGAAGACGTCATCCGCAAACGCAAAGCGGTCGAAGATATCGACCACCAACTCGCCGAACTCGAAGCAGAGTTACGGCGGGAGCGTGGACTAGTCTTCAACCCTGAGTCAATGGTGCCGGTCTTCGAGAACGAAGCCGCCCGCGAATTGCAGGAGATGGCAGGGGATTAAATTTTCTCCTTCCTCCTCCCCTGTCATCCCGAGCGAAGCGAGGGATCTGCATTTCTAACCCCCTGTCATCCCGAGCAAAGCGAGGGATCTGCATTTGCTTGCTGAATTTGATTGGAGCTCGTACTCCATTTAGGCTCAATGTAGATGATCCTCGCGGCGGACCTGGGCGGCACCAAATGCAACGTGATGCTTTTCGAAAATGACGGCGGGCGTTTGTCTGTCTTGCATCGCCGCCAGGTTGCGACAGCTCAGTTCACAAACATCGAAGCATTTCTCCGGGACTTCATCAGCGACGCAATCCGCGAGGTCGAGTCTTTTAAACCCGGCGACATTACTTCGGCTGCACTCGGCGTTGCAGGCGCAATCGTCGGCGATGGAGTAGTCTGCAACAATCTTCCCTGGACTATCACCCGCCACCGAATTTCCGAAGCTTTGGGGATTCTTTCTCAGAACACTGTGCTGCTAAACGATGTAGAGGCGGCCGCCTCAAGCCTTGCGTATCTTGAGCAGGAAGACTTGTTGCCGCTGAATGATACGAAACCGCAGGCGCATGCTCCGAAGCTCTATGTCGCGGCGGGTACCGGGTTGGGGGAGTCAATTTTGTTCTGGAATGGAGTTCGCTATCAGGTTTCTCCCTGCGAAGCCGGTCTGACCGATTTCGCGCCCCGCAACTCCGAGGAGATAACCATCCTCAAGTTCCTGCAGCAGCGAATGCGGCCCGTCTGCACTGAGGAACTTGTATCCGGGCGCGGCTTTCGTGCAATCCACGAAGCGCTGTTTCCGGAAGTGCGCCACCCTTCCTTCGAGGATCCTTCCTTCGATTCAGCGGCAGACATTACCCAACAAGCTTTTTCAAAAACGTGTTCGGCCTGCGAGCAAACCCTGGACCTCTGGACACAAATCTATGGCTCTGAGGCAGGAAACATGGCCCTGCGAACCCTGCCATTCGGAGGGGTGTATATAGGCGGCGGCATTGCGCTGAAGATTCTGCCAAAACTGAAAGATGGGACCTTTGTGCGCGCATTTTCTGACAAAACAAAACTCGCCGACGAGCTTGCGCGAATCCCCATATACGTCGTTTTGAATCACGACGCGCCAGTCTTGGGCGCCGCGTACGCTGCACTTGCGGCTTCACGAGCATACGCCTGAGCAACACTCAGTGGAATTGTGTTACTCCGTGTTCTCTGTGGTCGTCTTTTGAAATCTCTACCACAGCGAGCACAGAGAACGCCACAGAGGCCTCCAGCGTACACCGCCGAAGTAGTTTCACTTCCCGCCTAAAAGCCTTATATTGACTGGAATGTCTCAGAACGGCCGCAAGGCGACCCCCGCTTATCAGCGCATTCAGAACGCCATCCGGCAGCGGATCGACGGCGGGCACCTGAAGTCCGGAGACATGGTCGCCTCCGAACGGGAACTCGCGCGCATTCACAAAGTCAGCCTCATGACCGCGCGCCACGCGCTTGCGGGTCTTGAGCGTGAAGGAGTGGTTGAACGCCGCCGCGGATCCGGTACCTTCGTCGCACCTCCTCGAATTCACTTCAACAAGTTAATGAGCTACACCGAGCAGATGTTGGCCCGCGGCCTGGCGCCGATTTCGAAAGTGATTGCGTCAAAGATCGTTGAAGATGAAGACGAGATTGCCGGACGCCTGAGCTTACCTTCGGGCAGCAAGCTGGTAAAGATCGAGCGCGTGCGGCACACATCGGATGAGCCCTTCGCGGTTGAGACCTGCTATCTGCCCGCAGAAAGATTTTCCGCACTCGTTCGCGAACCGCTGGGCAAGAGCTCATTATTTTCCCTGCTCGAGCGCGAGTACGATCTGCAGCTCACGTATGCCGATGAAGAAGTCGACGCCACTGCCGCCGATGGACGTATTGCCCAATTGCTCGAAGTGCCGCGCGGCGCGCCGGTTCTACGCATCAGGCAGGTGATTTATTCATCGAACGGAAAGCCGGTTATCTACGTGGTCGGCTTCTATCGATCGGAAAGGCATTCGTTGTTTATTCGGCGTTTTCGGTAACTATGCCGCTAGCACACCTTCGGCCATGTCATTCCGAGCGGACATGAGCACTGCAAAAGGAAAAGGCTACCAACATTTCTGTTGATAGCCTTTATTTATGCCGGCAACTTGAGGCGGTTTGCGGGCGTGCGAGCCCGCAGCCGAAACCCTGAGCGTAGCGGACGAAGTCGAAGGGGACCGGAGTTTATCCTGAGCGAAGTCGAAGGGCTCCCACACACTTTCGCGTGCACCGGGTTCCCCAGCACGCGCGGTTTTCGCGTGATGGGGTGGAGAGTACCATCGGCCCTGCGGGGCTTAACTTGAGGCGCTTTGCAGCGAGTCTCCGCAGGAGACAAGCGGGAGGCCCGCAGCCGAAATCCTGAGCGAAGCGCAGCGGAGTCGAAGGATCTCTGGATTCGCTTCTCACGAATCTGCGGAGAAAATCCAGCTTGACAATATAGATCATTCATTCTATCATTCACTCATATATAAACGTTGGAGGAATGAATCAATGGCGAATCAAAGCCTAAATGGTGGAATTGAAACAGACAAGGTGCTCGAAAACTTGAGGAGGGCCTCCGGATTGGAAAAGCTACATGCTGATCTCGTGAAATACCGCGAAATTCTCAGATCTCTTGCCTCCCTGTCGCCGACAATTACGTCGAACGCGTCCTTAAACTTGGCATTCACTCAGTGGATATCGGAAAAAGTCAGAGCGGTAGACATCTTGGTCGGTTCAAACGGTACTCCGACGGGGACATCTCTTGATGCTGGCCGGGCCGCGAATTCATCCGGCCCTCAGACGCCTACTCAGCAAGTAAAGGAGTTCAGCCCGGAGAGCGCACCTGATTTGAGACATACGAGGGTACTTTTCGCTCGTTTTGGGAGCACGCAGGCGGACGGTTGGAACAAGCTCGTCCATGTTGCGCATGTTGAAGCTTTTCTGCGTCTGAAGTCATTCGACGCACTGAAAGCCGCCACCAGCTCCAACATGATGAAAGGACGTCCCGGTTCAGAGGACACGAAGAAAGGCTATCGATATGTTCCGGAAATAGACGTTTCAATTCAAAATGTCGACGCAGCGCACGCACTGTCGAACACGCTTCGGCTTGCGAAGTATTTGCGAGTCGACTTGACAATTGACTTTGAGTGGATGGATAAGCCTGACGCAGCGCACCCTGGCACACAAGGAAGAATAGAGTGGAAACCGTGAATACGAATTATTAACAAAAAGGAAAAGGCCACATTCATTTCTGAATGCAGCCTTTATTTATGCCGGCAACGACCTACGCTCCCACACACTTTCGCGTGCAGTACCATCGGCCCTGCGGGGCTTAACTTCCGTGTTCGGGATGGGAACGGGTGGATCCCCCGCGGTAAGATCACCGACAAATCGTAGCAGCGAGCCGCGAGCTATGAGCCGCGAGCGAACGCCGCAAACTTGTAAAAGATCATGAGGTACGAAGCCTCATAACTGAATAGATTGGTTTGGCTGTTTGCTCAGAGCTCACTGCTCATCGCTCACAGCTGCACTACATTGCGTCGGCGCACAGTCGTCAGTATTGCTTCTCAGTCATCCAGGTTCGAACGACATCCAAACAACATTGCTGGTTCCAGTTCAGGTTCTAACTGAGAACTGGCAACTGAGAACTGACAACTGTTTCTGCACCGAGTAAATTTTATGGTCAAGCCGAACGGGCGATTAGTACGGGTCAGCTGCATGTGTTACCACACTTCCACTTCCCGCCTATCAACCAGGTAGTCTTCCTGGGCCCTTCTTAGACCATAAGTCTTGGGAGATCTCATCTTGAGGAGTGCTTCCCGCTTATATGCATTCAGCGGTTATCACAACCGAACTTCGCTACCGAGCGGTGCCACGGGCGTGACAGCTCGATCACAAGAGGTTCGTTCATCCCGGTCCTCTCGTACTAAGGACAAACCCTCGCAAATCTCCTGCGCCCACAACAGATAGGGACCGAACTGTCTCGCGACGTTCTGAACCCAGCTCACGTACCGCTTTAATAGGCGAACAGCCTAACCCTTGGAACCTTCTACAGCTCCAGGATGCGATGAGCCGACATCGAGGTGCCAAACCGGAGCGTCGATATGAACTCTTGGCTCCGATCAGCCTGTTATCCCCGGCGTACCTTTTATCCGTTGAGCGATGGCCCTTCCAT
>DATEHT010000005.1:0-106790 GCA_035279425.1 Terriglobales bacterium
CGAGTCCACCGAGAAGTGATTCCGCGTGAGATTTTCCAGGGTCTTGGTCCTCAACCGTTCTGGCAAACTCACCCGGTGCTACGCACCGCCAGGACAACTATGTCTTGACAACGCCTTCGCTCTTATCGAGGGGCACCCGGCCCACCCATCCAATGTCTGTGGCCACCACAAACGAGGCCCCGACCTTGGCGATTTCCGAATGGTGGGATTAAGACGAACAGTTGCGGGAACTCGAGCACGAAGTCAGTTTCAATGAATTGCGGATGCGATCAAATATTCATTCGATTCTCAGAACCTTACAATCGGCCCGAATGTGAGTCGAAAGTTGTTGTGCGCACCGTTATTGTTGAAATAGATCTCGTCACCGAGTTCAAGACGCAGCCCCACGGGTCCAATCGCCGCCTCTAAGCCGCCTGCGGGATAAATCGCAGCGTTGAGCGTCGAAGTTCGCAAGCCTAGGAGCGAGCTGACCACAGTATTGATCGGAAGTAGGCTGGGGCTCAGGCGAAAATCCACGAAACCGGCTTTGAACGTAACAAACGGACGCACCCTGCCCTCAGGCTGCACCTTCGGCCCAAACAATCCGTGCGTCACTCCCACTGAGGTGCGCCCGATTGCTACGAGATTTTCGTTGGTGATATCTCGATAGAGCTCGTCGAAGTTAACGCCGTAGTCATAGGCCAGTTCGCCTTCCATCATCACATCGCGATGAACACGATACCCAAGGCGTCCGCCCACCCCGAAGTTGCTCGTACCGGTTTGCGAGATGCTGAGGTAATCGAGAAAGACCCCAGCTTCGACGCGCTTTTGGGCAAATAGCGAGGGCACTCCGATCATCAACGCTGCAATTGTGACTAGGACGATTTGGTGCACGTTGATTTGTCGCACGTTGATCGATTCGATCCCGCACGCGATAGATGACGAACAGACCAGACAGGTTGTTGGAGGTTATTGCGCGACTGCCCACCTTTAATGTCTGTACCACCACAAACTCGGCTGCCCCACCCTTGGCGATTTTCAAATGGAGGAAAAACATATTGAGACGACAACAAAAAAGCCCCGGCTTTCACCGGGGCTTCGGTCTTAGCTGACAGCTGGTGGCTGAGAGCTCAGTACATGTCTCCGCCCATGCCGCCGTGGCCGCCCGGCATCGGAGCTGCTTTCTTGTCTTCCGGCAGCTCGCTGACCAGGGCTTCGGTCGTCAGCATGAGGGCTGCGATCGAGCCTGCGTTCTGCAGCGCGGTGCGAACGACCTTCGTCGGATCGAGCACGCCGGCCTTGACCAGGTCTTCGTACTCATTCGCAAACGCGTTGTAACCGAAGTTCGCTTCCTTCGCGTCGAGCACCTTGCCGAGCACCACAGCGCCCTCTTCGCCGGCATTCTCGGCGATCTGGCGCAGCGGCTCCTGCATGGCGCGCTTCACGATGTTGACTCCGATGTGCTCGTCGCCTTCGAGCTTCAGCTTGTCGAGGGCCGAAGCCGAACGCGCCAGCGCAACTCCGCCGCCAGGGACAATTCCCTCTTCGACGGCCGCGCGGGTAGCGTGCATCGCGTCTTCAACGCGGGCTTTCTTTTCCTTCATTTCGGTTTCGGTCGCGGCGCCAACTTTAATGACGGCCACGCCGCCAACCAGCTTCGCCAACCGCTCTTGCAGCTTCTCGCGGTCGTAGTCGCTGGTGGTCTTGTCGACCTGGCTGCGAATTTCTTTCACGCGGCCTTCGATCTCAGCGTGCTTGCCCTTGCCCTCGACGATGGTGGTGTTGTCCTTGTCGATGGTGACTTTCTTCGCTTGGCCAAGGTCCGAGACCTGAACGTTCTCGAGCTTAATGCCGAGATCTTCAGTGATGGCCTTGCCGCCGGTGAGGATGGCGATATCCTGCAGCATGGCTTTGCGGCGATCGCCAAACCCTGGGGCCTTCACTGCACTCACGTGCAGCGTGCCGCGCAGCTTGTTGACCACGAGAGTCGCAAGCGCTTCACCTTCCACATCTTCAGCAATGATGACGAGCGGCTTGCCGCCCTTTGCGATCTGCTCGAGCAGCGGGAGCAGGTCCTTCATGCTGGAGATTTTCTTTTCGTGGATGAGGATGTAGGCGTTTTCGAGAACGGCTTCCATCCGCTCCGGATCGGTGACAAAGTACGGAGAGAGATAGCCGCGGTCGAACTGCATGCCTTCGACGACGTCGAGCTGAGTTTCGAGCGTCTTCGACTCTTCAACCGTGATGACGCCATCCTTGCCGACCTTCTTCATCGCTTCCGCAATAATGGTGCCGATGGTCTCGTCGTTATTGGCGCTGACAGTTCCGACCTGGGCGATCATTTCGCCTTGGACCGGCTTGGACAGTTTGTCGAGTTCGCCTTTGCCGCGCTCGCCGGTTTTCTTGTCGATCTCGCCGGCAATCACGCCAATGGCTTTCTCGATTCCGCGCTTGAGGGCCATCGGGTTCGCGCCGGCGGCAACCGTCTTGACGCCTTCGCGATAGATCGCCTGAGCGAGAACGGTGGCGGTGGTGGTGCCGTCGCCGGCAACATCCGAGGTCTTAGACGCCACTTCCTTCACCATCTGTGCGCCCATGTTTTCGAGCGTGTCTTTCAGTTCGATTTCTTTGGCAACGGTGACGCCGTCCTTGGTGATGGTCGGCGAACCGAATTTCTTGTCGATCACGACGTTGCGGCCCTTGGGGCCGAGCGTGACCTTTACGGCGTCAGCGAGTACGTTGACGCCGCGAAGAATCGCCTGGCGGGACTCTTCTCCGTGGACAATTTGCTTTGGCATTTTCGAAGCTCCTTATGAATTTCGTTGTGAAACTTGTTAGCTGTGAGCTGCGAGCCATGAGCTGTGAGCAACCGGCTCTTAGCTTTTAGCTCTTAGCTTCAACTTCAAAACCCTTGTCATTCCGAACCGCTTCAGCGGTGAGGAATCTGCATTTTGCGGACAAGAGTGTCCGCGTCACACACTACCGACGCGATCCAGCGGTTTCCTTCTTGGCCGCGCCGCTGAGTACACCGAGCACTTCCTCTTCGCGCATGATGATGTAGTCTTCGCCGTCCAGCTTGATCTCGGTGCCGCTGTACTTGCCGAAGAGGATGCGGTCGCCTTCCTTCACATCGAGCGGTCGGACCTTGCCGTCCTCGTTGATCTTGCCCTTGCCTGCAGAAACAACCTCGCCTTCCTGCGGCTTCTCTTTCGCCGAGTCCGGGATAATTATTCCGCCGCGGGTGGTTTCGCCTTCTTCCACGCGACGAACCAGGATGCGGTCGTGCAGTGGGGTGAATTTCGTAGCCATTTCAGACTCCTTTCTGAATTGCTTTCGTGGTGCTTAAAATTGGTTTTGTTAATGGCGCTGATTTGAGTTACTGATTGTTAGCACTCAAGCTATCTGAGTGCTAATTCTAAAAATGTAAGCTCTGCATTGTCAAGTGGTGCTCTTCCCGGGCACCGCTTCCATTCCCTTAACTACATTATATTACTTGTACTTAGCTGATACTATCGGAAAGCAGAAAAGATGCCACGAAAGGCAGGCGCATGCCAAGAAAATGCCAGCCAGCGGAAATCCACGGCAAGCACGATTTCTCCGCACGTTGCGGTTGAGAGTGAACTCACGCCCCGATACCAGGTGCTAATTTTCCGGGGCGAGAACACCCCCCCGCCATTCGAAAGTGCCGGAACAGGCATAAGGCTTACAAATTCTTACCTTTGACCAAAACAAACCTCCGGGCGCGGGGTTCAGGGAACTTAGAGTATTTACCGCGCGCAGCAAACAGCCCGACATTGCGCGTCTGGTAATGCCGTCCCTCTCATAGGGCAAATCCTCAGTTGGAAAAACTTCAATTTGAACAATGGAGACGTATGAAAACTATCCTTACGATTATTGTGCTCGGAATCGCAGCGGTGCTCGCGGGATGCGGATCGAACGCGAATGGCAACATCAATGGAAACTGGACGGCGGCACTGGTGGAATCGAGCTCGGGCGCGGCGGTGTTTAACTTTACGACCACGCTCACCGAAGCCAGCAATGGCGGCCTGAGCGTTACGAACCTGACCTTTACCACGAACTCACCTTGTTTTGCCTCGGGCACAAAAGCGACCGGCGGCTTCACCTTGAGCGGAAACCAGAATGGGGTGACCTCTGGCGGATTTGAAATGAATATCCAATCGACGGGCGCTACAAGCAATGTTCTGAGTTTGCAAGGCACGGTGAGCAATAACACGATCACGGGCACGTGGACGCTAGCCGGAACGACCGGCGGCTGCACGGGGTCAGGCAGTTTCACAATGAACAAGTCGTGACGCTATTCCGCGAATTAAAAGCAGAAAGCCGCCCTGGGGAGATGGGTCGCGGGTAAAAAAGGGCGGCTTCGCTATTGCTCGGTTACGCAGAATGGTAGGAGCACTCGCGATGGAGAAACGTAAAGAATTGCTTGATGCTGTCGGTGAACTTCGAAGCGGATTGGTATAAGTACTATTTTTTTTCACCTATTCTCGTCTTGGTCTTTGTCTTTGCCCCAGGTCCAGTAGAGGCCGAGGTAGGCGTAGTTCTCGGTCAGGCCGGCGACGGAGTGCCCATAGGCGAATAGAAATTGGTGATCCGGGTTTTTGAAATGATAGTAACCGCCGACGTCGACCATGGTTGATGCGCGGATCTGAGCAGGGGCATCCCCTTCCCTGCCGTGCGAGAACACTTCGGTTCCGAGCTCAAGCCTGTTGTGGATGACGTCTCGTTTAACGAGAAATCCACCGTAAGGAAAGTTTCTGTACTCAGTTTGAGGCACGATGGTTTCGCCCGCACCTCCGTCGAGAGTCCACGAGCCGATGTTTTTCTGAAGCCAGAGCGGGACTTTATACCACACCTTTCCGACCCCAAGTCCCCTTGAATAACTGCCCGTGGGCAGCTCGAACATAGTGAACGTACCGACCTGCGGCAGATGCTTGGTTTCTTTTATCCAGGCCCATTTGACGCCGGTTTCTACGTCCGTGATACCGAACGCACTTGGGCCTGCGCCGCTTGGGAGGTAAATCGGATTATTTGATGGGACGATGGTCCCGAGGGGCAGGACGAGGTGAAGCTGGATTCTGGGAACGGCACCCCAATTGAACTCGAAGGCTGGGCCGGTGGAGTCCATCTCGACAGGCGTTCCGTCGGCCGTGCCGAAGATATATGCCTCATAGTGTCGGTAGTCGACGGGTACGGGGTCGTCGGTTTGATAGGGAGGGCCTTGCGCCCAAAGAGTGGGAATCGCAAGAAAGAAGAAAACGAGCAGCGACAGCGTCAAACACTTTTTCAAGATTGTTGGCCGGTTAGCGGCGAAACCACAATTATGTTCACTCTTGGCTCTCAGTTGCAACAAGTAGGCGAACAGCAGCTCTGTTTCGGTTTGACGGCGCGGATGAAGGCGCTCGTGAATTTGCCGTCCACCTGCGGGGCGATCGCGTCCACGTCGATGTTCTGATCGGAAAGGAATTCGCGAGCGTCTTCCATTCGATAAATTCTTGTCGGCTCTACTTCGATCTGTTCGAATCCAGCTTGCGAGAGCTTGTGGCGATATTGCTTTTCGTCGAGTGCGCCGGCAACACATCCAACCCACAAAAGGACGCTGTTGCGAATCTCCGGTCTGATCTCGCCGCGAGTTACAACATCGGAGACGGCAAAACGGCCGCCGGGTTTCAGGACCCGGAATGCGTCGCCAAACACACGATCCTTGTCGCCTGAAAGATTGATGACACAGTTGGAGATGATCACGTCGATGGAATTGTCGGGTAGAGGGATGCTCTCTATCTCGCCTTTCAAAAACTCGACATTCTGCACGCCTGCTTTGATCTTGTTGTCATTGGCGAGTGCGAGCATTTCGTCGGTCATGTCCAAGCCGTAAGCCTTTCCGGCGGGGCCGACACGCTTGGCTGAGAGCAGCACATCAATTCCACCTCCGGAGCCGAGATCAAGAACGATTTCCCCAGGGTTCAGATTCGCCAATGCAGTCGGGTTACCGCAACCAAGAGATGCCAGCAACGCGGCCGCTGGAATGTCACTCGCCTCTGCGTCGGTGTAGAGATTGGATGTAATAGGACCGCAGCCGCAGCCTGGTGTGGCTCCGCAACAGGAACTGCCGGTCTTGACGCGCAAAGCGGCTTCCCCGTATTTCTCTAGCACAATAGATTTGATATCGGTGGTGTTCATCTCAACCTCGCTTACTTGCAAATGTGAATAATGGCTTGCGGCTTTAACGCTTTGTTCCTGGTACAACACTCCGCATATAAAAACTGCAACAGCTCCTGCAGGGCTTCGGTGTTGGCGTTGTAACGCAGGAATGTGCTCTCCCGGCGAACGTTTACCAGATTTTCATTGCGCAATTTATCGAGATGGTGGGAGAGAGTTGAATTTGGAATATCTAAAGCTTCTTGAATTTCGCCCACGACCAGGCCGTCGGGATGCGCGGATAGGAGCAGCTGCATAATGCGGAGGCGAGCTTCGGTCCCCATGGCGGAGAACATATCCGCGTATTTGGTAACGTCGGTTGTGTTTAGCTGCTTGCGGGACTTCATATCTATATTTCGATATTTGCAGAAATAGCGACACCTGTCAACTGCGCCGGTTGTTTGATTGTGCGTAGCACCAGAGCTTCGCGCCTCTGATCTCGTTTGGCGAGGTTAGGTCGCGGAAGGAATCCAGCACCAGTGGAGCGCTATTTGTCAGGGTCAAGAATGAATTCGAGGGATTCCTCTCCCTCAATCCACCTGCCCCAGTCGCAACACAATGCCGCCGGAATATCGAAAATCATCACGATGTCGATAGTCCGATGTGTTCACGAATTGATAGTCAAACTCTCCCGCGCGGATGGCAAAGAATTTCCAAATTCTTAGGTCGATTCCACCGCCAAAGTCAAAGGCGGTGTCTGTGGTTGAAGTTGTAGGAAACACAAGGACAGGCGCAGAGCTATCGTGGAATGTGGATATCCCAAAATCTTCCAGACCGAGCAGGCCATGAGCAAAGAGCGTGTACCTTCGCGTGCGATGCGAAACGACGCCACCAAACAATACGTCATACGCCCGCTGGCTAGGAATGGGAACTTGCGTGAGCGGGAACGCCGGATCAACTTTGACCGTTACAAAACTTCCGTACTGACCTGAAATTTGTAATTTCAGTCCCAACCAGTCGGTGAAATTGAACTGCGGAGCCAAGCTCCATCCGTTGAAACCGGGATGAAGTTCAAATGCGAACGGACAGACGACACCCGATGCAGCGGCACATTGCTGGCTGAATGAAGTAGGACTGAGACTTAAGGTATCGATACGTAGATAAGAGTATCCAAAGAATATTTCAACACGCGGAAATTCTTGTGCGGAGTCCTGGCCGTGAGCGTAGGACACAAGAAGACACAGGCAGCCAACCAGAAGACCAGAGAGGCAAATTCGGGCGTGCCGCATTGGATTCTCCGATGATGTGCTTAGGGTCTATTCGGAATCTACGATCTTCGCTCAACAACTACTCGGGTCTGCGAAGGGAATGATAGTCGCGCGAGTGACAAAGAAGTGTAAGGAATTGTTTGATTATGTAGTGCAGAGCGTTTCTAATTTACAAACATTCAATCCGGCAATCGGCATGCACGGATTGCGTGTTTCACTCCGCTTTCAGGCGAATTGTCTTTCCGGTTCGAGCGGACTCGCGAGCGGCAGCGAGGATGCGAGTGACAGTCATGTTGGTATCGAGCGCGGAGAGGCCTGCGGGCTCGATCTTTCCCGAGACGACCGCTATCAAATAAGAGATCGGATCGTTGTACGGACTACTCAGCGCCGGAGCGGATTGCTGGTGCTCTTCGCCCTCGTCTTTTCGGCGCAAGCGAATCAGATCTCGCCCGACGGTGATCGCCTGACCCGTCTCTCCGTAAACTTCCATATCTTTTCGGCTGAACGGCCAATTCCAGGAAGCCTGCAGAATGGCCTGAGCTTTCGGATAAGTAAGGATCACTGTGGCTTCATCGTCGACGCGGGAATAAATCTGCGGCTTGAAGGTTTGAAGTACAGCCGTCACCGAAGTCGGGGACTCGCCATGCATAAGCCAAGTCATGAGGTCGGCGCCGTAGCAGCCAAAATCGAACAGCGCTCCGGCTCCGTTGCGAGCAGGATCAGTAAGCCAGGAGAGGAATTCTGGAGGAACCGCGATCTCTTTCGGACCCTGGTGCCCGTCGTGAACGACAACCTTGCGGATTGGGCCGAGCTCTCCTGTTTCTACTAGCTGATACACCTCGGCGTTGCTCGAGTACCACGTAGTTTCATAGTTCACCAGAACCGGAATGTGACCGGCGTCGGCAGCACGCTTGATGGCAAGGGCGTCCTCAACCGAAACGGCAAGCGGCTTTTCCATCATCACGGGCAGGTGATGGCGAGCGGCAATTTCAACCACGCGGCGATGGTCAAGCGTATCGGTGTAGGCGAGTACGGCCTGGGGCTTAACTGCCGTGAGCATTTCGTCGAGATCGGTATAAAGAAGATGCGGGTTGAGTTTGTATTGGGCGGAATAGCGATGCGCCAGCTGCTGGTCTGGTTCGGCGATGCCGACGATTTGAATGTCGGTGCGCTTCGAGGCAGCTTCAAGAAAGCCGGCGACATGGCCGTGGGTTAGCCCAGCGATGACCACGCGGAAGGGCGTTGTGTCGGATTGGGCGAGTAGCTGGCTGCAGACTAAGATGGCGAGCAGCACCGACAACAGCAAAGAGCGCATTCGATGGGCCATGGGGAGTTGTCCCATGCTACGAGGATGTGAGTGAGTTGTGAAAAAGTCTACGCACAGAGGCGGTTTCGCACAACCTCGACGGCGAATGATAACCGCAATATGGGCGCAGCTAAACCAAACCGCTTGTGAGACGCTCATCCTCGGGCGCATTGACCATACTTGAACGCGAGTAGACAAGGAAGCAGTAAAGAGGAGGGCCGAGTAGCGGAAGCAACATGATGCAAAACCAAACCGTCTTCCTGAAGGCGGACGAGTTGTCGAACCCGAATAAGAAGTATTCCATTCCAACCAAAGTCGTGGCAGTTCCTAGAACGCCGGCTAGGAGAAGCGGCTTCAGAACTGGCACCAGAGTGTTGGGGATCGTCCCGTTTAGGCGTATGCCAAAAATCAATAAAAACAGCATCAATGACAGGCTTGCCGCGACGCGATAAACACGGCGTGCCCCGGCCGATACGACCCAGCTTCGGTTGATGTAGTAATGCCTTAGCATACCGAGATTCGCGTGCTGGCATTTTATGCGCGCCGCGGGTGAAAGACCATTGAAATCAAAGCAGTCGCAAATGGCGAATTAATATTTTGCGTAGTCGCTGAAACGCCCGATTAGGTCTGTGGAGTAAAATAACGCGTTTTGTCTTATGTCTGGCGCTTCCCAGTTCGAGCTGCGATTGGCCGAGCGCATGTTGCGGCTGGGGACGGAGACGGCGTTTGAAGTTCTGAACCGGGCGCGGGAGCTCGAACGGCAAGGCAAGGAAGTTATTCATCTCGAAATTGGTGAGCCGGATTTCGATACTCCGAAAAATATTGTTGAGTCGGCAGTGGGTGCGCTCCACGCCGGCTGGACGCATTACGGGCCATCGGCGGGATTGCCCGAGTTACGGCAGGCGGTGGCGGAGGAGGTGAGCCGCACTCGCGGGGTGCAGGTGAAGCCGGAAGAGGTCGTGGTCGTTCCTGGCGGAAAGCCGATCATCTTTTTCTCAATTCTCGCACTGGTTGACGAAGCGGACGAGGTCATCTATCCCAATCCAGGGTTTCCAATCTATGAATCGATGATCAATTATGTGGGCGGACGTGCGGTACCCATCCGTCTGCGAGAAGAAAAGGATTTCAGCCTGGACGTAGGCGAACTGGCATCACTGATCAATCAGCGCACTAAGTTGATCATTTTGAATTCGCCGCATAATCCGACTGGCGGCGTGCTAAGTGGGAGGGATATTCAGCAGATCGCGGAGGCGATTGGAGACCGTAACATCTTTATATTGTCGGACGAGATTTATAGCCGGCTGATTTTTGAAGGCCGGCACAATTCGATAATCAGCGAGCCGGGATTCAAAGATCGAACCATTCTGCTGGATGGATTTTCGAAGACTTTCGCGATGACCGGCTGGCGCATGGGATACGGAGTGATGCGAGCGGATCTGGCGCAGCAAGTGGCGCGGCTGGGAACGAATTCGGTATCCTGCACGGCGAGCTTTTCGCAGATCGCCGGAATCGAGGCGCTGCGAGGAGATCAGGGCTCGGTCGAGCACATGTGCTCGGAGTTTCAGCGGCGACGCGATATGTTTGTGGCCGGCCTGAACCAGATCAGAGGATTCTCTTGCCGTATGCCGCGCGGGGCGTTTTATGCGTTCCCGAACATCACGGTGACAGGCTGGAAATCGAAAGCGCTCGCGGATGCGCTGCTCGAAGAGGCAGGCGTGGCTTGCCTTTCGGGGACGTCGTTTGGGGAGTTCGGAGAAGGATATTTGCGGTTCAGCATCGCGAACTCGATGGAAAACCTGGGGAGAGCGCTGGAGCGTATTGGCGGTTGGACGGCGAAGCATCTTTAGCCGCCGAGTACGCGGAAAAACTAAAATCACTAACCACGAAGGTACACGAAGGAAAACCTTCTGACACATTCGACCACGAAGGGCACGAGGGTATACGAATGAAAACCTCTTAACACATTCGACCACGAAGGACACGAAGTTACACGAAGGAAAATCTAATGGGGACAAGAGAGAAGTTGCCGAAAGCGACGCGGCCGAATATTCCCGGTTACGGATTGCCTGCGGGCAGAAAAGGGTTGCTTTCGTGGAAGTGGGCGGAAGACCGGCTGAAGAAAACGCGAGAATATTGGATCGCGACAACGCGTCCTGATGGACGGCCGCATGTGGTGGTGGTTTGGGCGCTGTGGATGAACGGCAGGATTTACTTCAGCACTGGAGCGAATACCGTCAAGGCCAGAAATCTGGCGAACAATCCGCATTGCACGATGTGCGGGGACAACGCGGCCGAAGCGGTGATCGTTGAAGGAGTGGTTGAGACGGAGCGCGATGTGCCCACGATTCGGAAATTCGTCCCCCTGTATGAGAAGAAGTACAAATTCAAGTTGGGTGAGATGGGAGAGAATCTGATCGCGTTGAAGGACCCGCTGTTTTGTTTGCATCCCAAGGTTGCGTTTGGATTCTGGGAGAAGAAATTTGGGCCGACGGCTACGAAGTGGATCTTCGAGTGATCGTAAACTGCCTATGGCGTTTTGGCTTCAAATAAAAATCTTAACCACGGAGGACACGAGGAAAAACCCACAGCCGGAGCATTTCTTACAGATTAACCAACTCGGTGGTTAGATTTGGTCCTAAAAGCAGATTCCCCACCGCTAAAAGCGGTTCGGAATGACATTCTTGCAGGTTTTCTATTGTAGGTTTTTCTGAATGACAAGTAAGTTTCGGGTGTTTGCGACGTGCGATATCGGGAAAGAGGCGCTGGACATTCTGCGCGGCCGCGGATATCAGCTTGAAGTCTATCCCGAGCCGAAAGCGCCGCCGAAAGCGCTTATTCTCGAGAAGGTGCGGTCGGGGATCGATGGGCTGATTACGACATTGCGTGATCAGATCGACGCAGAAGTTTTTGAAGCGGGCAAAGGCACGCTGAAGGTTGTCGCGCAATACGCGGTAGGCTTTGACAACATCAATCGCGGGGATGCGAATCGGTATAACGTTCCATTCACCAATACTGCGGATGTACTGACGGAAGCGACGGCAGAATTCGCGTTCTTCATGATGGGTGCGGTCGCTCGGAGGCTTTGGCCGGCGGAGCATCTGACGCGCGAGAACCAGTGGGGATTCTGGCACCCGTATTTGCCGTTTCTGGGGGATGAAGTTACCGGGAAGACGATTGCGATCATTGGCACCGGACGCATTGGGCTGGCGATGATCAAGAAGTGCGCCGGATTCGACATGAATATTTTGTGTTATGACCCGGCGTATCAGAACCACGAATTCGTTTCGGCGATCCAAGCCACGATGGATTTGCGTCATGAACGCAGCATTCAAAGAGAAAGAACCTGGATCAAGTATGTTTCGTTTGAGGGCGCGCTGAAGCAGGCGGAGTTTGTCAGCGTGCATGTGCCGTTGTTGCGCGAAGGCGAGAGTGCGACCCCCACCTTTCATTTATTTAACGAACGAACGCTGCGGATTATGAAACCGGCTGCGTTTCTGGTGAATACGTCGCGTGGACCGGTGATCGATGAGAAGGCGCTGGTGCGCGCGCTGAAGGAGAACTGGATCGCGGGCGCCGCGCTGGATGTCTATGAGAAAGAGCCGTTGCCTGCGGATTCGCCATTGCGCGATCCGGCAATTGAAGACCGTTGCCGATTGTTTCCACACTTCGCGAGTGCAGGGACGATTACGCGACTCTCGCCAGATCCGGACAAAGGCATGTCGGGAAGGTGCGTACAAGGGCTGATTGACGTGCTCGAAAAGAATTACGGCGGAGATATAAAGAAGATGCCGTATGTGGTGAATAAGGAAGTGGGCAGTGGTTAGTGAAATCTACGTGATTCGTGGTTCGTGGCTCGTGATTCGGGGCTCGATCGGACTTCAGAGACCGTCGTATCCTCATGCTGCGGATCACGAAACACGAACTACGAAACCCGACTTCGCTCATCCGAGAACGATCTTAGGGTGGAACAACGTTCCTGCCACTCTGGTTGAAATCGCAATCAGGTCTCGTTGTCCGTAGAAGACCTTAACTTGGCGGGCGCTTGACAGCTCAGGCAGATTTACTGGGCGGCCGTGGCGAATACGTGCGGCAATCTCATCGTTTGCGGTCACGGCGGGAATTGCGGGCAACAATTTGCGCGGATGAACCAGGAACTTATCTAATGCTTCCCCGCCCTGCACCGCTCGCTCGATCTGTTCAAGAGTATGGGCGTCTTGCAGCTCGAACTCGGCGACGGACGTTCGCTGCAGAGCTTCGAGATGAGCGCCGCATCCGGCAAGCTGTCCGATTTCGTGCGCGATGCTTCGTATGTATGTGCCTGAACTGACCCGTGCCTGGAAACGGGCGCGCGCGCCTTCCAGCTTTTCGATCTCGAACTCTTTGACTTCGACCGTCACTTTCTGCAACGAAACATTTTTCTTTTTGCGAGCGAGTTTGTAGGCGGGAACACCGGCGATTTTTTTTGCGGAGAACGGCGGAGGAAGCTGTGAGACTTCGCCTCGGAACCTGGCGGCGAATTCGCGCACTTCGTCCAAGGTTAATCTCGGCTCCAGCGCGGGGGTGAGCGGCTCGCCCTCGGCGTCGTAAGTATCCGTAGCAAAACCAAAACGGATCACGCCTTGGTAAGCTTTTTCCGATGCCAGATAGAATTGCGCGAGCCGGGTCATGTTCCCAAGGACAAGCGGGAGAACGCCGGTCGCAGCAGGATCGAGGGTGCCGAGATGGCCGACCGCCTTCTGCTTCAGGACGCGACGCACGCGCGCGACCACGTCGTGCGAGGTCATGCCGGAGGGCTTGTCGAGGATGAGGACGCCGTTCATGGGAGAATTGAGTAATTTTGTAATTTGAAGAACCCGCTGTCATCCCGAAGCTCGGCGCTTTTCAGTCGGGACTTCGGGATGACGCATTTACTCAATTACAAAATTACCAAATTACAGAATTAGAAAATCGTCACATGTTCCCTATTCGCGACGATCAGCCACGATACAGCACGCCCATGGTGAATTACTTCATCATTGGGTTGAATGTGTGTGTCTATCTGTTCTTTGAAGTGCCCGCGCAGTTGCAAGGACACCGAACGTTTGACGTCCTGGTATTGCAATTTGGGCTGATTCCGCAGCATGTCACGCGCGCTCTGGCTGGTTCGCATCAATATGCCCTTCCAGCAACGCTGCTCACGATTCTGACTTCGATGTTTCTGCACGGAGATATTCTGCACATTTTGGGGAATCTGTGGTTCTTGTGGATTTTTGGCGACAACATCGAGGACCACCTGGGGCACTTTCCGTATCTGATTTTTTATCTTCTGTGCGGAATTGCTGCTGCGTTAACCGACATTGCGATCGACCCCTCGTCGCGGCTGCCAACGATCGGGGCAAGCGGCGCGATTGCGGGTGTGATGGGTGCTTATATTTTGCTGTATCCGCGAGCGCGAGTGCTTACGCTGGTGGTGCTGATCGTTTTCTTTACGTTCTGGTGGATTCCGGCGTGGATTTTTCTTGGTTATTGGTTTCTGATTCAGTTTGTCGCGACGAGCGTAGTGGCATCGGGAGCGCGCCAGACAGGCGGCATCGCGTTTGCGGCGCACGTAGGCGGGTTCATCACCGGGCTGATCTTGATCAAAATTTTCCGGCAGCGGACGAGGAGTTATAGGTATGGAAGCTGGTGAAAGGACCGTGGTTCGTGATTCGTGGTTCGTGGCTCGTGGTTCGTGGCTCGTGATTCGTGGCTCGTGATTCGTGGTTGGAATGACAGGTGTGCGGCAGCAGTTCGCGATGGGGACGTCGAAAAGCTCTTAACCGCAGAGATCGCAGAGAAAGCTTCAGAGAGCGCCGAGAAAGAATTTCGGCGCGCCACGGCTGCCCACTAACCACGAGTCACGAACCACGACTCACGACTCACGACTCGCGAACCACGACTCACGAACTCCGAGCCGCTGCCCTCTATAATGAAAATGTGAGCTCGTCTGCACAGCAACTTGCTTCGGCCGACTTCCCTACCCGCTGGGGACACTTTCGAATTTATGGCTTCCGGATGATTCAAGGTGTGAACGGCAAGCCGGAAGAGGCGGTGGCGCTGGTGATGGGTGACATTCACTCGGCTTCGCCGCTGGTGCGAATTCATTCGCAGTGCCTCACGGGGGACGTCTTCGGATCGTTGCGTTGCGATTGCCGGCAGCAACTTGAAATGGCGCTGAACATGATCGCGGGCGAAGGCACGGGCATCCTGATTTACGAGCAGCAGGAAGGCCGCGGGATCGGACTGATGCCGAAGCTGCAGGCGTACGAACTGCAGGATTCAGGCCTTGATACCGTGGAGGCAAACGAGAAGTTAGGTTTCAAGGCCGATCATCGGGAGTTTGCACTGCCCGCCGAGATACTAAAAGCGCTCGGGGTCAAGAGTGTGCGTTTGCTCTCGAATAATCCTGAGAAGGTCGCAGCACTCGAATCTGCGGGAATCAAAGTGGCAGAGCGCGTGCCTTGCGAAGTTCAGCCGAGCGCGCATGCGGCGGAGTATCTACGAACAAAAAAAGAAAAGCTCGGGCATCTGTTCACGGAGCAGAGTTCGTGAGGAGAGCCGGGCCGTTGGCTCTGATGCTCGAATCACCTCCGCTTCTGTGGCATTTCTTGGTGTAACTCTGGTCTTTCAAAGCTCCACCACAGAGCACACAGAGTCACACAGAGGAACCCCACAGAGGTTTTTAACCTCCACCACAGAGAACGCAGAGTTACACAGACAGGCGCGACAGAGGTTTTTAACCTCCACCACAAAGCACACAGAGTCACACAGAGGAACGCCACAGTGGGGGCTTTTAACCTCCACCACAGAGCACACAGAGTTACACAGAGGAACGCCACAGAGGACGTTTAACCTCCAGCACAGAGAACACAGAGTTACACAGAGAAGCGCCACAGAGGGCTTTTAACCTCCACCACAGAGCACCTTTTTTATTGCTACGGGAATTGATTTAATCTTTTCTCGTGGATAACAAGTCCATCGCTGGAATTCTTTACGAAACCGCCGATCTGCTTGAAGTAGATGGGCAGGACTCGTTTCGCATACGCTCGTATCGCAACGCGGCCGAGGCGATTGAGGCGCTGCCACAGCAAATCTCTGAACTGATTTCTGAACCCAAGCAGGTTCTCGCCATCCCCGGAATCGGCAAAGGCATGCTCAATAACCTGCAGCAGATGTTCACTGAAGGAAAGCTTTCACTGCATGCGGAGTTGTTGAAGAAGTATCGCCCTTCGATGCTGGAGCTACTTAAGGTTCAGGGCCTTGGGCCGAAAACCGTTGCCCTGATCTGGAGCGCGTATCAGGTATGCGACCTCGAAGGAGTTGAGAATCTCGCGCGCGAAGGCAAGATTCGCATTCTGCCGCGAATGGGCGAGAAGCACGAACAGAAGCTGCTGAAGGCGATTGAAGATTACCGGCGAATTGCGGGCCGATTCCTGCTGAACGTTGCCGAGGCACAGGCGGAGAAGATCGCCGAGCATTTGAGGGACTATCCCGGCGTGGAGAAGGCGATACCCGCGGGATCGCTGCGGCGCGGGCGGGAGACGGTAGGCGATCTGGACATTCTGGTTACCGGCCCGGCGTGTTGCAAGGACGACGAACGCCAAAAACTAATCGACCACATCATCAAGCTGCCTGGGTTAATGGAGATCATCGCGCGCGGAGAAAACAAAGTCAGCTTTCGTATGCGCGGCGGAATGCAAGTGGATGTTCGGTTCTTGCCTCCGGACTCTTTCGGCGCAGCAATGCAATATTTCACTGGCTCGAAGGGTCACAATGTCGCGCTGCGGCAGCGCGCGCTGAAAATGGGGTACACGCTCAGCGAATACAGCCTTGCACGCCTGGAAGACAAGCAGGCTGTTGCGGGAAAATCCGAAGAAGAGATTTATGCGGCACTCAAGCTTGACTACATCCCTCCCGAGATGCGCGAAAATTGCGGCGAAATCGATCTTGCTGAAAAGCATGCGTTGCCGAAGCTGATTACGCAAGAAGCGCTGCAGGGCGACGTACACATGCACACAATTGAAACCGACGGCCGCAATACGATTCAGGAGATGGCCGAGGCAGCCCGCGAACGCGGTTACAAGTACATGGCGATTACCGACCATTCGAAGAACCTTGCTTTTGCTAATGGTCTGGACGACGCGCGCGCGGTCGAGCACATCAAGCGCATCCGCAAGATCGGGGAGAGAGTTGATGGCATTCGTATTTTTGCGGGGATCGAGGTCGATATTCTGGAAGATGGCGCGCTCGACCTCTCTGATTCGGTGCTCGAGCAGATGGACATTGTCATTGCGAGCGTGCATTCGCACTTCAATCAGTCAGCAGAAGAAATGACCGCGCGTTTGCTGAAGGCGATTGGAAACCCCAACGTTTCGATCATGGGGCATCCGACAGGGCGCATCCTGCTGCGGCGCGATGCGTATGCGTACGACATGGACGCAGTTCTTCAGGCCGCGGCGAAGAACAGAGTCGCAATGGAGTTGAACGCTTACCCTGACCGGCTGGACCTTTGCGACCGGCACCTGCGCATGGCGAAGCAGCACGGAGTCAAAGTCGTGATCAACACCGACTCGCATCACACATCGCACATGGAGAAGATCCGGTTCGGCGTTCTACAAGCGCGGCGGGCCTGGCTCACTTCGCGAGATGTCTTGAACACGCTGGCCCCAGAGAAGTTTGCGAGCGCGATGAAACACGCATGGCCCGATTGATTTGGCGGGTGCGAGTACAATCTGTGATTTAGGAGGGCACTATGTCGAGCCCGCCGTCCCCGCCATCGCCCGCGCCTGATCAACCTTCACCGGAGCAATCGAGCCCGGTAATATCCGAAGCGACGCCCGCGAGCGAAACCACAACGGCAACGCCTTCCAGTCCGCAAACCGATTTCAACATCGGCGAGGAATACGGGACTGCGCGGAAGAACCTTCCGCCGGCGCGAATTCTGGCGATCTGTTTGGCGGTGGTAGCGGTGATTGTTGCCGCATACGCGCTCACACACCGCGCGCACGCGCTCTCTTCAGGCACCATCGATGATGTAGTTGCCGTTCCGATACCCGGTCAGGACATGGTGATGGTAGCCATCAACGTCTCACTGCAGAACAACTCGGAGCAGTCGTCGAAAATTCACACCATCGAGGTGGCGGCCGATACGCCCACCGGCAAATATACCGATGACGCCTCACCTGCGGTCGATGCGCAGCGTTATTTTCAGGCCTTCCCTGCCCTGAAGCAGAACGCCCGCAATTTTCTCCAAACTGAAACCGTGCTCCAGCCCGGCGGCAAGCTTTCGGGGACGATCGTCGTGAGTTATCCGGTGAATATCGATGTGTTTAATTCGCGCAAGTCGCTGACCGTGACGATCGCGCCCTACGACCAAGTACCAGTCGTGATCACGAAATAGTTATTGGTGTTTTTGGATCACGCGCCGACGAGCGAGATGATTGTGCGCCGCGGGACTTAGATCGTCGTACTTCAAGCAGCTGATCGAACCGTCTACTTCCAGCACAGCCAGCGCCAAATCACGGTAGCTGTTGACTCCATGCTCGCGCATTGCCCGCTCGAGTTCGTCCATGCTGATATGCTCCTTCGCCATGTGCGCAAGGATGAGCTGGCCGTCATGGACCAGGAGGCTGGGCTGGCCTTCGACGAATTTGCGGAAGCGCCGGTTAGCACCGGCGAACTCCGCCACCACATAGTTCATAACCAGCAAAGTAATCGCCGCTACCACGCCGCCGATGAGCGAAGTGTCGGGCCCGGTCATGGCATTCTGCACCGAGTTCGAGATGAGCAGCAGCAGGGTCAGATCGAAGGGCGTCATCTGCCCGACTTCCCTCTTGCCGCTGAGGCGGACGCCGATGAGGACGACGAGGTAGATCGCAACCGTGCGCCCGAAGATGCTGCCTAAGACGTGGATACCTGGGTACATAGTGCTCAGACAATACCACGAGCCTACCGAAGCTTCCCTCTTATCACCATGATCGACGCGGCGGGAATTTCGTAACTCATCTCCGGCGTGGCATCCTTCGTCGTGTGCACTGCAGGGCCATCGGGGTCGGCGTAGCCTTTTGTGTTTACCAGTTCAGGACGCTCGGCAGCGGTTGAGGCGTGCGCCATGAAATATGTGCTCGCCGCATGCCATTGATACTGCTCGCGACCAAAGATTGAAATCGCCACCTGGCCGGCAAATGAGCTAGTTGTGTGCGCGTTATCGTCATGGAAGTTGACCCGGAATTTATGGGCGGTGAACTGGTCGCGATTGACGATCATTAGCGCCCAATCGCCATCTGGCCGCTCCAGCGCATATGCAGTTAACAGCGCATGCCCAGCGCCGTCGCTGATGTCGCTTTTTGCGGAGAACACACGGTGCTCGCCATCACCCGGCTTGATCCAGTCGAGATTAATGAGCTGCGACGCGAAATATTGTGACAAATACTGCTGCACGTTGTAATTCTTGTCGACTGTGAACATTCCAAACGTTCCGGGCGAACTGTTGCACCCGGCCTCCATCTGGAGCGGCAGATAATGAAAATAGTAGAGCCCTTTTCCGCCGCTATTCAGGAATGAACCGACGTAGTCAGCCAGCCAGAGCCCAGCGAAAATGTCTTGAAAGGTTTCGCTTGCCGCTGAGGAAAGGTTCGATTCCGTGATCAGCTGCGGCATGTCCGCTGGAACACCATCTTCGCGCCAAACCTTCATGATGTGGCTCACCAGCTCTGGTTCGTCATAGAGACTCCCCCACGGAATACGGCAGCCCTCAAGTGGATAGTGCTCGTACGAGAAAAATGCGAGCTCGCTCATGCCGTTATGTGATTTCAAGTAATCAAGGAAACGACCTGTCCAGGAAGTTTTCCCGTTTTCGTCCGGCCAAGCTTCGATGTCCTGGTTCTCGCCTGTAAATGACGGCCCGCCGAGCTTCAGTCCAGGCCAAACTTTGTGGATTGCGCGCGCCGCCTGCAGATAAAGTTCGGCGTAGTCCTCGGGCAGGGTGAATTGCCCGTCGGCCTCTTCGCCGAGCTCGACGTATCCGACGTTATAGTTTCGCTTTTTTAAATAGGCAATTTCTGCAGCCGCATTTTCGGGCGTGTCGTACATCCCCGCAACCGGAATGACGGCCGGCAAACCGCGCGTAACGCCACTCTGGAAGAAAAGATCAAATCCAACCTGGGCCTGCTTTTGCGATCCCAGATCTGACGGTTCGTGCCAGGGATCAATGGAAGAAGATTGGGTGGCGGTTTGCTCCTGGTCGGCCGTGTGCCGCATGATGTCGTGAAACGCGCCATCGTCGGTCAGAGTGCCTAAGTAAATTTCTCGGATGGCGTAACCCACGCAGTTTCGGGGGTCGCTTGAACCATGAGTGTCGCAGGTGTTTGAGGAAGCTGTCATCCAGATGCGCACAAAGTGAACGGGGAAAGGCGCATCACTCAGCGTAATCGTCTGCGTCCCGCTCTTTGAGTGGTGCAGTTCGCCATGCGGAAACGTCTTCCAAACTCCGCGGGTGGGATAGTGCATCGGCTCTTCGGCTGCAGTTCCCGTCCAATACTGGACCAGGAATTCGGTTGCGTAGGGATCGGCCCAGGCAATGCGGATGGCATTGATCATCTGGTATTGCTGCAGATCGAGCACAATCCACTGGGGGTGCATCGCGTCGCTCTCGCCGGTCCAGCGATGCGTGAGATAAGGATTGCTTTTCCAATAGGTGTTCAGGTCGCCATCGGTCAGGCGGGAGAATCCAGCATTCCCAGTTCCATCGTTGCGTGTGACGCCACGGTGCGGCAAATCGTATCCGTATGAATAGCGAATGTTTTCGCCCGGTTCCGTAGAGCCGGTGAAATATCCCTTGCCGCTCGCAGCGCTCCACGTGCCTTTTGGGTTCCAGTGCCACGCCTGGATGGCGAGCTCGGTGTTTTGGCGATAGGTTACCGGGCCCCAGCCGCTGGCGAATGCTTTCTGAAGCGCGGCTGGCGTGAAGTCGGCGTCGATTGCAGCTACGGGAATCCGGTCAATTCCGCCGCCGAGTGTCTGATTCGGAATGAACCGATTGGTTTCGTGGGTAATGTCGACGTCAACGGTTTGCCCAAACACAGAACCCACAGCGACGAGCGACAACCACAGCAAGCAAGAAAAACCTCTCATGTGCCTCCTGGGCGAAGAAGGTCAATGCTATACGCAGTACCTTGGCGCTAGCATCATAATTGAAACGATTTAATTGAGGGGTAGATATCAGGTTGGCTCAATTGGTTGGCGGTCGATTCGGGCCGGTGATTGGCGAGATGAGGTGGGGATCCGCGCCGCCTGGCATGGAATTCCAAAATCGAATTGATGGCGCGATGAAAACTAATTTACGTTGCCCAGCACGCGGTTGAAGTTCGCGTCGAGAAATGAATCAAGCTCGAGTTGCATTTGCGCGGTTGCGCATTCGATGCCGATCCCGGTCTTGCCGTGGCGGTCGTCCCAAATCACCGACCCGCGGGCCCTCATCTGGGACGTTGCACCGGGGAGCACGAAAGAAACGTGTACCTTTTCGCCGGCCTGAAACGCTCCCGGGGTGCAGACTGCCATCCCGTTGCTACTGATGTTGAGCGTCTTGCACAGGACTTCTTCGCCACTGTCGCGAACCAGGCGCACGGTAATTTCTGCGACGCAGCGGAAATACCGCCTGCGCTCGCGCGTCATCAGGCCGTATGCGGCGTGAAGCACCCGCCGGGTCTCGTCGCCCTTAAGCGGGCGTTCGAGCAGGAACGTTGCCCCCTGGTCGCGGGCGCGCCGTCGAGAATCATCAGTACCGACAACGGCGAAAACCACCGCATTCTTATTCGTGGGGTTTTCCCTCAGCTGCGTCAAAATTGAGGTCGTTTGGGGCACCGTCTCATAGTCGATCAGCACTGCCTCATACTTCGCCAACATCAATTCTTCAGGAAACGCGGCGCGATTGTTCCCGGTTGGTTGCGCCGAGATGCCGAATTCGCCGGAAATTAGCGTGAATACGGCAGCCAGCCCCGTATCGCGGGTGACAACTAAGGCCTTGATTTCTGCGGAGGCGGTCATTTTTACAAGCCTAGTATTGCACCATTGGACGCAAAGCGAGCCGCACGAAAGGCTGTTGTTAAAGTGGTTGGGATGGCATTGTACGAGCGGCTTAAAGCAAATTAGCCAGAAAATCACGGATTGCATTCTGGCTTTGAATACCGTCGCATGGTTTTCCTCTTTATTGGCGCCAGCATCGCTTTGTTACGAAAACGGAACAAGACCAAAGCTCACCCGACCTCAGTAATCTTTTTCTTTACGGTTGGAAGACCATTGCCACGCGAGAATCGTTAATAGAACCAGGTCCGGTGCTTATTGCTTGGTTACTGCCTGTTACTGGTTGTCTTGGCACGGCTTCAGAAAGCAGTAAAATCCTCACAGGCAGGAAGGGACAATGATGGCGACAACCACGGCAACTCCAACTCTTGCGGTTCGCGGCGGAAGTTTTCTTCTCGAGACCCGCCGGCCTGAAGACGTGTTCACGCCGGAAGATTTCAACGAACAGCAGGTGCTCATTGCGCAGACGGCGGAAGAGTTCGCGCAAAAAGAGATTGTTCCTAATATTGAAAAGATGGAGCACAAGGACTACTCCGTCACTCGGGAGCTCCTGAAGAAAGCGGGTGAGCTGGGGCTAAGTAGCGCCGAAATTCCTGAAGCCTTCGGTGGAATGGAGCTCGATAAAGTTTCCGCCGCGATTATTGCTGACCACATCGCGAAATATGCCAGCTTTGCTACGACCTGGGGCGGACATACGGGAATCGGAACCTTGCCTCTGGTTTACTTCGGAACAGAAGAACAGAAAAAGAAATATTTGCCACGGTTGGCGGCGGGAGAGATTGTTGGGGCGTATGCGCTTTCTGAAGCTTCGTCGGGATCGGATGCGCTGAATTGCCGCGCGCGCGCCGTTCTTTCGCCTGACGGAAAGCACTATCTTTTGAATGGCGAAAAGATGTGGATCACGAACGCCGGGTTCGCCGACCTCTACACCGTTTTTGCGAAAATCGACGGGGAAAAATTCACGGCATTTCTGGTCGAGCGCACGTTTCCTGGATTTTCCGTTGGCGCGGAAGAGCACAAAATGGGGATCCGCGGCTCATCCACCTGCCCCATCATTCTGAACGACTGCAAGGTGCCGGTCGAAAACGTTCTCGGCGAAATTGGACGCGGCCACATCATCGCATTCAACATTCTGAATATTGGGCGGTTCAAACTTGGGGCTATGTGCGTGGGCGGAGCGCGCGAGTCAATGAATAACTCGATCGCGTACGCAAAGCAGCGCAAGGCGTTCGGTAAAGTTATTGCTGATTTCGGCCTGGTGCGAGAGAAGTTGGCCAACATGGCCGCGCTTGCTTATGTCGGCGAATCGGTGGTGTTCCGGACTGTAGGCATGATGGACGCCGCGCTTTCTGCTATCGACAAATCAGCGGCCGATTCTGCGAAGAAAATTTTGAAGGCGATCGAAGAGTATGCGGTCGAGTGCTCAATTATTAAGGTGTGGGCCTCTGAGATGGTCTCCTACGTAGTGGACGAGACCGTGCAGATCTACGCTGGATACGGTTTTGTCGAAGAGTATCCTGCCGAGCGCGCTTACCGTGACGCGCGTATTAACCGCATCTTTGAAGGGACGAATGAAATCAACCGGCTCATCATCACCGGATTTCTGCTGAAACGCGCCATGGGCGGGCAACTTCCGCTCATGCCGGCGATCAAGCAACTGATGGATGAGGTGCTTGCGGGACCTTCTCTGGGCGAGGAAGTAGAAGGCCTGCTTGCGGAAGAGCAGAAACTCGTTGCTTCAGCGAAAAAGCTTGGCTTGTTTGCCGCCGGAGTAGCGACACAGAGATACATGATGCAGATTGAGCAGCAGCAGGAAATCATGGGCGCAATCGCCGACATGGTGATGGAAGTGTATGCCGTGGAATCAGCCGTGCTCCGAACGATGAAGATTGCGTCAGCCCAGGGTGAGTCCGCGGCGGCGCTGCCGATTGCGATGACTCGCGTTTATTTGTCTCAAGCCATGGACAAGATCGAAGCTGCCGCGCGGAAAGTTGTCGCGGGCTCGGCGGACGGCGACATGCTGCGAACACAATTAGCGATCCTGCGGCGGCTGGCGAAACACGACCCATATAACACGATTGAATTGCGGCAGCAAATTGCGGAGAGAGTGATTGAGAAGGGCAAATATAGTTTGGCGTGATGATTTCGGGCACCAGATAACAATGTTAGCTCCGCACTTACTGGCCGCGGGGTGATGTCATTTGGGACATTTGTTTCCGAGAAAGTCTGCTATTTACTTAGGATAAGCAGATTCCTCGTGGGCTGAAGCCCACTCGGAATGACAGTAGTTTTATTGTTGCAATTGCCGGGCTCTGAGTTGATCAATGAACTTGATTACGGATTTAGTTGACCAGTCACTCGCGCCAGCGTGATATCCAGCGATCGAACCATCCCGCGCATAAATAAAAGTCGCAGGATATTGTGCGAGATACATGGAGTCGGGCACGTCACGATCTTCTGTCACATAAAATGGCAGAGTAAACCGGTTCCGACGCGAATAAGCTCGAACTGCCGAAGGCGAATCAAGCCTGGAAATTATCAGGAATTGGACATCAGGCGCATTCTGGTAATGTTCATAGAGTTGCTGCACCGTCGGCATCTCTGCAATGCACTGAATACACCACGTACCCCATAAATCCAGGAAAATGACTTTGCCTCTCGAATCAGAAAGGCGACGAGGAGATCCGTCCAATGTACGGAAGGTGAAATCCGGTGCATCTGACAACGTGTGTTCCAGCACAGGTGGTTGTAGCCTGGATGCGATCCTGTGAGGAATGACTTTGAAGAAAATCACAAACGCTGCTGCGAGCAAGAGCGGAACACATCCTAGTCCGATTAGAGCGCCTTTCCAGAGCTTCGGCATGTCCGCACCTCTTTCGTGAATACGTTGCTTCTTTTACTTGGTTCCCACATCCTCAGGCGCTATCAAGGCGTAACTCACAAACGCCAGCGACTTGCTGTCAGGAGACCATGAGGGGACGTTGATGGTTCCCTGGCCACCGAACAATTTTGCCAGCACAGTGATTTGTTTGTCTGCCAGCGACATCAGCCGCAGCATGACGTCTTTGTTTTCGGGATGGCCGGTGACATCTTTTTCATAGGTTAGGAACACCATCCATTTTCCGTCCGGCGAAATGTGCGGGAACCAATTGTTGTAGTCGTCGGAGAAAACCTGCTCCTGACCGCTACCATCGGGCTTCATGCGCCAAATCTGCATGTGTCCGGTACGTTCGGAGTTGAAATAGATGTACTCGCCATCGGGAGAATATTCCGGGCCGTCGTCGAGGCCTTTGGCGGTGGTGAGGCGAGTTTCGTCGCCGCCTGCGACCGGAATCGTATAAATGTCGAAATCGCCATTGCGCTGGCCGACGAATGCCAGTGTCTTGCCATCTGGAGACCATCCATGCCAATACGACGGACCGGTTTGCGTTAGTCGCCGCGGAGTTCCGCCTGCGATCGGGACAACATAGACGAGCGAATCGTGACCGACGGTTCCGTCGGCGGTCTTCGTCTCTTGGGAGTTATCGCTGATGGCGAGTTGCGTCGCATCGGGAGAGATGCCGTGGTCGTTGTTTACTTTGTCTGCAAATCCCGTATCGATGACAGTGGGCGTTCGACCTGCCGCCGGAATTTTTTCCAGGTGTCCGTCGCGATTGAATAAGAAATACGAGCCGTCGCGCGCCCAGTTGGGAGCTTCGAAGCGGCCGTCGGAAAAATAAACAATTCTGCGCATGCCTGAGCTTGCAGAAACAACTTCAAGCGTGCTGTACAGAGTCGGCTGCGATGCTGAGGGCGGAAGGGTCTTGAGTTCTACATTCGTGAATCGGGCTTCCTCAATTGCATTTTCATCGTGAGCGCAGACGCCGATGCCCATATAGAGGTCGCCATCGAATGGAATGGGAATTGATTCGCCATCGTAGTGCGTGTCCGCCGAGGCCCCTGCGAACATGTAGACATACTTGCCCCGACGCGCAATGCGAACATATTCAGCCGGCGACACCTGACCTGTGGCCCAGGTCTTGCGCGGAGTGAGATTGCTCGATTCAATGTCGCGAGTGATTGCGCCTTTTTCATCGCGATATTGGAGAGCGCCCAAGCCGTTTGCATGGAGCGCTACATCCACGTAAGGGGAATCGGCGTCGAGCGATTGCCGCAGAATCAAAACAGCCTTGGTGTGCGGATTGCCTGCGGATTTGGGGAAATCAATTTTCGCTGAGAGTTCAACGTCTCCCGACATTTTCTTCCACGCAAACTGAAACGCGTCGGCTGTGCTCCACATGTTTAGTCCGCTGCCGCGCAGAGTGTACGTGCCGGTCTTTGAATCGTATGCAGCCGATCCGGCGTGCAGGACCGTGCCGACGTCGGAGTGATCGGTGAAGATGCCAACTGATTGTTGGGCAGGACAAAACTGTAGCAAGACAAATGCGAATAGCACGCACAAACCAAATCTAATCATCCGTTCTGCTCGCTTTCGGACATTTAAAGCTAGAAGGCAGGCATTGTGTTGTCAATGCGGTCGACAAAGGCATTAACCACGAAGGGCACGAAGTTACACGAAGGGTCGATACGCATTCCCTTTGTGTCTTTCAATTGGCGGCTGAATTGGCGGCAATTGGCACGGCTGAAGCCGTGCCCTGATACAAACCTTCAACCTGAAGGCGCAAGCCGATATGACGGTCTGAGCGGGGCCCTTGCCGCTCTTCGCGAGATTCCTCGCACCAACTGGTGGGCTTCGGAACGATGTCCCTCAGGTGATGCACGCGAGATCCCATTATCGGAGCCATTTATTGCCGTAACGATGTAAACTTCTTCTCGCTGCAGCTAAACGCGGCTCCGTAGCTCAACTGGATAGAGCATCGGTCTTCGGAACCGAGGGTTGGGGGTTCGAGTCCCTCCGGAGTCGCCATAGTTTTCAGTTCTCGCCAGAACGTTCTCTTCAACATTCCATGCGTCCTACGCCATCGGTGATGCGCGCTGACGTAAGTCCCTCGCCCCACTGGTGAAAACCAGAAGGAAAGCTCTGAAAGTGAGCAGTCACTGCATTACGTGAGTAACCACGCGTCACCTCTCACCCATTGACCCCTACGCAGGCGCCTTTTTAAATTCTCAAGAGGAGAATGTCATGAAGGACATCCACGAGGTCCTGCGGCGGAAACAGGCTAAGTACGCCCAGCTCGGCAAAGAGATCGAGATGTTGCAACAGGCAGCCGATAAGCTTCGCGAAGTCGCGCCGCTGCTGGCCGAGAACGACGACGAGGACGCATCCATTCTCGACGCCGACGAGCCCTCGCATACGCCCGCGCCCGCACGACCCGCAGCCGCGGCTGCCAGTGCTTCTGCTCAGCCGGCGGCAAAACCTGCCGCGCGCAGCGTTTCCCCAAGGTGGCCGTAACCCAGCGGACCTCGGCCCGACATTAGAGTCCACGGAACGCTGACTACAGGCGCTCAAGCCGCACCTGCGACGGTATCGAAGATTCAAACCGTCTCTTATCGAAAACAATTTCCAGGCCAACTCGACTGAACTTCACTTTTTTCTTGACACATCTACTACATGTGTAGTACTGTCTCCTACGTTAATAGGAGACCGAATGCGAACTCCGCGACTGAGCAAGCTCGAACTTCAGGTCATGGACATCCTTTGGGAGCGCGGCGCCGTGTCGATCAGAGAGATCCAGGAAAGCTTTCCGGAGAAACATCGTCCCGCGTACACGACGATCCAGACGACGGTTTATCGCCTCGAAGCCAAGCAGGCCGTTCGCAGAGCCAGAAAGGTCGGGAATTTCCATATCTTCGAGCCACAGGTGTCGCGAGAAGTGGCCCAACGAAAATTGATCGATGACTTTCTGGCGATGTTCGGCGGGCGTATTCAACCCGTGATGGCCCATCTGATTGAATCGGGGAAGGTCACGTGGGCTGACCTGAAGGAAGCGCAGGAGACGCTCCATAAGCTCGAGAAGGAGGGCAAATGACCGCCGCACTTCACTATTTCCTGAACACGACATTACCGGGATTGGCCGATCACCTGTGGCAATCGACGCTTTTCGCGCTCGCCGCCGCCCTGCTCATCCTGACTTTGCGCAAGCAATCCGCGCGCATTCGATACCTAGTTTGGCTCGCAGCTTCGTTGAAATTTCTTGTGCCATTTTCGTTGCTCGTCGCTCTCGGAAGCTGGCTCAGCCCGGCGCACGCGCCAGCGCAGGCGAACTCCGGAATTTATTTCGTCGAGCAAGTGGCTCAACCATTCACCCAGCCACTCTCGCCGGTCCATGCGACAGTGACGATCGTAGCCAACTCACCAACACCGTTTCATTGGCAAGCATTGCTTCTGGTTACCTGGCTTGGCGGAGCAATGGCCGCCCTACTCATCTGGCTTTCTCGTTGGTGGAAGCTTTGCGCAGCAAGGCGACACGCGATAGCTGCCCCGGAAAGCCGTGAAGCGGCCGCGTTACATCGTCTAGAGAGCAGCGTGGGCACAGTTGGCAGGCTCAAGTTATTACTGTCGCATGGGTCGGTTGAGCCGGGAGTCTTCGGCATATTTCGTCCGGTTCTCCTTTGGCCAAGCTCTATCTCCGACCATCTCGACGATTGCCATCTCGACGCGGTTCTCGCCCACGAACTCTGTCACGTCCAACGCCAAGACAATCTCGCCGCCGCGCTGCACATGCTGGTCGAAAGCATCTTCTGGTTTCACCCGCTGGTTTGGTGGCTGGGCACGCGACTGATCGAAGAACGCGAACGAGCATGTGATGAAGCTGTGGTTGAAATGGGGGGCGGCCGCCATACCTACGCCGAAAGCATATTGAAGGTTTGCGAATTCTGTTTGAGTTCTCCTCTGAGCTGCGTGTCAGGCGTTACGGGCTCTGATTTAAAGAAAAGGATGGTTCACATTATGACCAACTCCATAGTCCGCAAACTCAACTTCACGCGAAAACTTGCACTGTGGATGGCCGCCTGTCTGGCAATTGCCGTCCCCGTTTTTTATGGCTTGCTAAATCCGATTCCGGGGCATGCCGCGTCCGAGACCGGGGCTGCTCCGAGCTACGTGAACGTTTCCATCAAACCTCATCCAGAAGATCCCAATGGAATGGCGAGAGCAAAGATAATGATTTCGCTGATGGATGCTAACTTCACGGCGAGAGGAGTATCGGCACAAAGCCTGATCCAACTTGCATATCATGTGCAAGATGCCCAAGTGGTGGAGTCGCCGGACTGGCTGGGCTCAGCAAAATTCGACATTGACGCGAGGATGGATAAAGCTGCGGCCGACCAATGGCAGAAGCTCAGCGAAGAGCAGCGCGGCGCTTTGGCCGGACAAATGCTTCAGGGATTGTTAGCCGGCCAGTTCAAGTTGAAAGTGCATCAGGAAGCGCGAGATCTTCCGGCATTTGAACTCAGCGTTGCCGAGGGTGGCAGCAAGCTGCAAAAAATGGCGGAGGGCAAACACGGTTTCATGCACATGGGAATGGGGGAACTCAGCGCGAACGGGGCTCCACTAGACTTACTCGCAGCGCAACTATCAATGCGCCTCGGGCGTCCGGTGGTGGACAAGAGCGGCCTTAACGGCAACTACGCCTATACCCTTCACTGGACGCCAGATGCAGAAGAGCGTGCACGCATGCAACAGAAGGAACTGATTGCTCCCGACTCTCAGGCAGCAGATGCTTCCGGTCCGACGCTTCTCACCGCGATCCAAGACCAGTTGGGACTCACGCTACAACCGGTAACAACTCGCGTGCAGGTACTAGTCATAGATCACATCGAACAACCGGGGCAGGAATAAAAGTAGGTCAGATCCCATCCTTGGCGTTTGTATGCGAAGGGTGGGACTCTGACTTTTTGCACTCGGAAGCAAAAGTCGCGGAGTGTTTTATCTGTAGGTGGAGAAGTCTTCGGTGTGTTCGTTTTGGATGTGCCGTTCGAATTCGCGGCGGGGGCGGTCCGGGTCGGTCTCTGTGGCGTAGAACTTTTGTCCGCAGTCGGAACATTCATGGTATCCAGCCCATGTTCCGTTGTGGAAAACGGCCTTGAGGCGAAGCGGCGTCGGCATGTGTTCAATGCTAGACAGAACGCGGCAGGTTGAAAATGGCACGCGTGCGGAGCGAATGTTTTACGAAGGTGCAATCTACTGCACTCGTTTGCTACTGTTCGGTACCGAACCTTCTGAGCGGCTGATCTGCGATCCATAGATCAGGCGCAGCTTTACTAATTCGGTGTACGACTATGCCGCATAACTACTTACAAGCAACACCAGCTAGTATTAGTCAGGCTTCCAGTGGTTCAGAAATGCCACCAGATCTTCCGGTCCCATGGCGCGAGCGCGTTCGAATTCGCCGTTCTTCTGACTGAAAATCAACTTCCCGTTCGAGTCGAGGACGGCGAGCGCGGGAATGCCCCGCTTCATCGGCACTTGGTATTCGTCCATTAAGTCCTGGTTTTTGTCCCCTTCTCCGACATCAACGTGCACTACTTCAAAATTTGAATTTAAAGTTGGCGCAACATCTGGCCGCTTGAAAGCTTTATCGAGAACGTGGCAGTCGTAGCACCAATCAGCCCCGAAAACAATCAGCACGCGCTTGTGAGTTTTTGCCGCCCGCGCAATGGCCTTCTGAATCTCGCCACGCGCCGCGCTCGCGGGTGGGTATAGCTTGGCATCGACCGACATCGGTTGTTCGAGCCGGTAGGCATCGGTGCGCTCGACTGCTACCAGCTTCCACGAGCTTCCCTGCTGTTGCCAGAGTTGCGATGCGAGCACGTAAAGAGTGCGCCCGGGAAGCGCAGGCGTGATCGTCGCTTCAAAGGTCACTTGCTGCAGCCCTGGCCGTGGCGATGTTGACTGTGAAACGTTCAGAGACAGTCGCCGCGCCCTGAGCCCTGTCCAAAATTCTGCATCCTGCTGCACAGAAATATCGGTGGGATTTTTAATGACTACGGTTACGCGAGCGAGGGGATCGGTGCTGTAAAGCTGTTGGAGAAGACTTAGATTTCCGCGAATAATCACTGCCTTCCAATTCAACAGAGCGGGAAAGCTCCCCGCAGTCTCAGCCAATGCGCCCGTCGTGAGCAGCAGCAGAATAGGAAGTCTTCGCAAGGTTAAATGCGCCGGGCGGAACATGGTGTTGCCAGTATAAGGACTGCTCAAGTTGAAATTGGTGACGATCTGGGGAGTAACGGATGTGGTAATCGGGTAATCGGGGTATTGCATCTGGGTCGTCTAACCTCATCAAATGGATAAGGGTTCCAGGCTGGTTTGTAGAGCCTGAGCTGCGCTTGCCTGTGTCTATACGTGTACTTATCGCCGATGACGACGCCGCCATCCGGCGGCTGCTCTGCCGTCTGATTGAGAGCCACCGCGGCTGGACAGTTTGCGCGGAAGCGCGCGACGGGCACGATGCGGTAGCCAAGGTGTCTCAATTTCATCCTGATGTGGCGGTCATCGACCTGGCCATGCCCGATATGAATGGCCTGCAGGCGGCAAGAGAAATCTCCGGACAGAACTCCGCACTCCCCATGTTGCTGCTCACAGTGCAACAAGTTTCAAAGCAGATGATTGGGGAGGCCCGCGCTGCCGGCTTTCGCGGAGCGCTTTCGAAGAACACCGGGAGCGAGGTGGTTCACGCTGTCGAGGTGCTGCTCAATCACCAGGAGTCTTTCCCGCGCATTCCGAGTGACGCACTGATCTGGTGAGGCGAAGGCGCTAAGAAGCGTCAAACGATCAGCAGCTTGGCGATTCCGTCGACCGGAGGTTTCGGCATGCCTCCCGGTTGTGAAGCTACCCAGGCGCCGAGCCGGTTTGCTGACTCATTGATATGGGCGAGCGAATGCTCTTGTAACAGTCCATCAACCAAAGCTGCGGTGAACGCATCCCCCGCGCCGACTGTATCTTTTACCTTCACCGGAAACCCTGGTTGCTCGTGTGCGGTAATCCGATCACAAAGCAAGCTTCCTTGAGCGCCGCGTGTAACGCAAACCACCTTAAGATCAAAGCGCTTGATTAGACTTTTGCAAAGAGAGAGGTCTGTAGCGTCACTCAGCGCGAGCAGATCTCGTACCTTCGGCACTTCTTCATGGTTCAGTTTGACCACATTTGCCCGCTGGAGTGACTCGCTGACGATTTCAGCAGAATAAAAAGTTTGTCGAAGATTAACGTCAAAAATACGCAGCGTGTTGGGCAGAGTTGAATCGAGGAACTTGCGGATTGTGTTTCGTGAATGCGCAGAACGCTGCGCGAGTGAGCCGAAGCAGACGGCGTCTGCTTCCCGGGCGAGGCGCTGCCACTCATCCGTCCACTCCAGAAAATCCCAGGCAACGTCACGCGTAATTTCGAACTTTGGCTGTCCAGCGTCATCGAGCTGTACCTGGACCGTGCCGGTGGGATGTAAATCATCCGCCTGCAGGAAGTGATCGCTGATCCCTGCCTTCGTTAACCGGTCGCGAATTTCCTGTCCGAGCAAGTCTTCTCCGACGCGGCTGGCCACGACCGCTTTCTCGCCTAACAAATGAGAGCAGTATGCGAAATTCGCAGGTGCGCCCCCGATCTGGCGACCCGAAGGCAACATGTCCCACAAGATTTCTCCCAGGCCGACGACAGTGTGCGCGGGGCGCATCAGCGTTCGGCTTTCAGCTGCTTTCTCGCGACTGCTAATTCCTTCCGCTGTTCGGCGGTGACGCCGGGATAGGAGACTTTCAATTCCTCCAACGCATCGACGATTGCTGCCGCTACCACCAGGCGAGTGAACCATTTGTTGTCCGCCGGCACCACGTACCAGGGCGCATGCTTTTTCGAGGTCGCGGCGATCATTTCTTCGTAGGCGTGCATATAGTCGTCCCAGCATTCGCGCTCACGCACGTCGGCGGCTGAGAATTTCCAATTTTTCTCGGGAGTGTCGAGCCGGGCCATGAAGCGCCGCTTCTGTTCCTTCTTAGAGAGATTCAGAAAAAATTTTCTGATCACGGTCCCATTCCGCGAGAGATATCGTTCGAAGTTGGAGATATCGTCGAAGCGCTCCTGCCAGATGTTCTTGCCGAGTAACTGTTCGGGGATACGCTCATTGTTCAGAATCTGCGAATGAACTCGCACCACTAACACTTCTTCGTAATAGGATCGATTGAAAATGCCGATGTGGCCGCGTTCAGGCAATCTGTACGCTGCTCGCCACATGTAGTCGTGGTTCAGCTCCTCCTGAGAGGGCTGTTTAAAGGCGTGGACCTGGCAGCCTTGCGGATTCACGCCTGACATGACGTGTTTGATGACGCCGTCTTTACCGGCCGCGTCCATCGCCTGCAAGATAATCAGAAGCGACCAGCGCCCCTGGGCGTAGAGTTTGTCCTGCAGCTCGCGCATATCGTCGATGCCCTTGGCCAACAATTCCTGCGCATGTTCTTTGGATTGAAAATGGGCGGTGTTCTCAGGGTCGAAATGCTTCAGCTGAAACTTCTTTCGATGGTCCACCCGATAATCGTCTGCCAATTTGCTCGCCCAGCTCATGCGCGCTCCGAGTCCAGATTTGATGTTGAAGTTTAAGTCGGGAGTGTACCACCGTAGATTCGGTCGGACATTCGTATCGGTTCAGCATCTCTGTGCTACATTGCTTGCCCTGAGGTGACCATGTCGCGACTTGCTTGGAATTTCCTAGTCGTTTTTGCCCTGTCATTTGCCCCTAAAGCGCAGGAAGCTGTGCCCACACCAGCCGAAGCCGATTTCACCCTCCATAACTTCCATTTCAAATCGGGGGACGCACTTCCAGAGCTGCGCATGCATTACTACACCTTTGGCCAAGCGAGGAAAGACTCCTCGGGCAAGACCACCAACGCCGTTCTAATCCTTCATGGCACGGGCGGATCTGGGCGTCAATTCTTGCGTCCCATGTTCGCCGGAGTGCTCTTCGGCCCCGGGCAGCTGCTCGACGCGAGCCGCTACTTCATCATTCTTCCCGACAACGTAGGGCACGGTAAATCGTCGAAGCCGAGCGACGGCCTTCACGCGCACTTCCCACAATACGATTATGACGACATGATTCGCGCACAGCATGAGCTGCTAGAGCAAGGTTTGGGAGTGAATCATCTGCGGCTGATTCTCGGGACGTCGATGGGTTGCATGCACTCGTGGGTCTGGGGAGAAACCTATCCGACCTTCATGGATGCGCTGATGCCGCTCGCCTGCAATCCGGTGCAGATTGCGGGCCGCAATCGCATCTTCCGAAAAATGATTATCGATGGCATTCGTGAGGACCCTGACTGGAAGAATGGCGATTACACGACGGAGCCACGAGCGGCGTTGCAGATCGCGTCTTATATGTTGCTGATGGCGGGCAGTGCGCCCCGGGTGATGCAGAAGAATTATCCAACCGGCGACGCGGCGGATAAATATCTCGAGGACTTTACCAAGCGCGAAATGGCGGAGCTTGATGCCAATGATCTGCTGTATGCCGTGAGCTCCTCACGCAATTACGATCCGTCGCCGAATCTCGACAAGATCATCGCGCCCGTGATGTTCGTGAACTCAGCCGACGACTTCATCAATCCGCCTGAACTCGGCATTGCGGAACGCGAGATAAAAAAGGTGAAGAATGGCCGCTTCGTTCTGCTGCCAATTTCTGACCAGACTCACGGTCACGGCACTCACACCGACGCCGCCGTATGGCAGGAATATTTAAAAGAGCTGCTGAAAGAGAGCCAGCACTGACTGAATATGTATTCGCGCTTCAGATTACTAGCCTCTATTAATTGCCGGCGCGGGCTGTCTTGGCCAGCGGTCCTGAATCGGCAGAAGCCCGAGCAGGCTGGCCGGGTCTCACGGTCAGCAGGTCTTGGATCGTCTTCGCCAGCTCCTGCACCGTGTCCGGTTTCAGCTGGATATCCGCCAGGCCTAATTTTCGAACCGCTTCATTGTCTTCGGCTCTGATATAGCCGGATGTAATTATGATCGGAGTACCGGGCCGAATCTGAAGAATTTCGTGGGCCAGGTCGGTTCCCGACATACCGGGCATTGAAAGATCGGTAATAACCGCGTCGAAATGTTGCGGATGCTTGCGAAAGAGCTCCAGCGCCTCATGCGCTCCCGGGCAGCCTGAGACTTCGTACCCGAGCCGCTCCAGCATCTTCGTCATTAACAGGACCAGAGGCTCTTCGTCATCGACGTAAAGTATCCTCTCCCCCTTCCCGCGCACTTCTTCCCGCGGGTGACGTTTTTCGTTAGCAACCTGGCCCGCTGTTACCGGAAAGTAGACGTTAAACCTGCTCCCCTGTCCTGGCGCACTCTGCACCCTGACCGCGCCTCCATGTTGTTGAACGATGCCATGAACCACGGAAAGCCCCAGTCCGGTTCCACGCCCTGCAGGTTTGGTTGTGTAGAAAGGTTCGAATAGCCGGCGCAGCGTCTGCTGGTCCATGCCGGAGCCAGTGTCGGTGACCGAGAGTTGCAGGAATGACTCTTGCCGCAACCCGCCATTGAAAACATTCGCAGCATCGGCTGGATTTGCCTCTTTGATTTGTATTTTGATGGAGCCCTGCTTCTCGCCGATCGCATCGGCCGCGTTGGTGCAGAGATTCATCACAACCTGGTGGATTTGCGTGGAATCCGCCAGCACTGCAGGCAGGTCTGAAGCACAATCAGTATCGAGCGAGATGTTCGCGCGCAATCCAGCACGCAGTAGAGTTACAGCCTCGTCTACCACGGACGCGAGATTGACCGGCTCCCGTTTGGGCGCGTTTTGCCGGCTGAAAGAGAGGATCTGACGAACCAATTTGGTTGCGCGGGCTGCGGCTTTCGCGATCTCCTCCAGGTTTTGCTGCACCCGGTGGCCGGCCGGAAGATCCGCCAGGCCGAGGCTGACGTTACCCGATATCGCGGTGAGAATATTGTTGAAGTCGTGAGCGATACCTGCCGCCAGTCCTCCCACGGCTTCAAGCCGCTGTGAGATGCGCAACTGTTCCTCGAGCTTCTTGCGCTCGGTGATGTCCACGACGGTGCTCGAAATCATGGGATGGTCCGCCCCTCGGAGCGGACTAAGACTGATTTCTACGGGGAACGTGGCGCCATCTTTCCGTTGGCCGTAGAGTTCCATGCCAACGCCCATGGGCCGGGTTTGCGGCTTCATTAAATATTCATGGCGATGCCGGGAGTGAAGAGAACGCAACGATTCCGGCACCAGCATGTCAACCGGCTTCCCGATCATTTCTTCCCGGTTGTATCCGAACATTCTTTGAAGTTGGGAATTGGCTTCGGTGATCTTGCCGTGGTTATCGCACAGCAGGATGCCCATGGGGGAATTTTCGACGAGAAGACGAAAGCGATCCTGGGCCTCGCGCCGCTGCCCCACTTCACGCTCCAGAAGCAGCATCTGCTCCCTGAGCCTCTGCTCACGAGCAAGATTTTCGCAGCCAATCGCCAACCGGGCGGCGACGGTAGTCAGAAGCGCTTCGTCTTCCGCGTCGAATTCGGCGCCTCCGAGCTTGTCCGCGACGTAAATAAGTCCATACTTTCGCTGAAGGGTACGAATCGGCATGCCCAGAAAGGAATGCACTGGAGGGTGTGCCGAGGGCAATCCCAGTTTACAAACTTTACCGCTGGCGAATTCCCGTACAACACTGTTGCCGTTTAGGACCCGGAGAAAAGCAGAGGGTACCGGCGCGTTTGCGCATTGGATTAATAGCGTATCTTCCATTCCCGCGAAGCGGCAGCAGCGAAGCTCAACTGGCCCTCCGTTGATGGTGGCTTCGGCCAGCATGGACGCCCCTGAATAGTTAGCGCCAATCATGTTGCGAGCTGCATCAACCGCCGCCTCCATTAATGATTCGCAGGTCTCTAATTGCGAGAGTTGAATCCCAAACGTCACCAGGGCAGAGAGGCGTGCGCTTGCAGTGTCAACCTGCCGTCCTTTGTGATAAAAGGCATCTACGAGTAGCGAAACCGGATCCGCTTGCGCACCACCACGAGGGACCACGGGAACCGGGGCGGCCGGCAAGCCAAGCATGCGATTAACAGTCTCCAGGATCTTTTCCGGATCACATGGCTTTGATAGATAGTCGCTGACCCCACAGGTGTTTCCGAGCGCGCGACTCTCACGATCGAGGAAACTGGCGCTCTGAAAAATGACATTGGTGCCGCTATGGCCAGGAAGTTTGCGCAGCGCCGAAACGAAGTCATATCCATTCATTGTCGGCATCAAGATGTCGGAGACGATCAGGTCTGGCTTATGTTCACGCGCCAGGTTCAGACCGGCGTGACCGTCGCGAGCTTCGAGCACAGTGTGACCGAATGGTTTCAGCAGCGAGATGTACAACTGGCGCGCATTGGGGTCATCGTCGACGACGAGGATAGTGGCCATTTGTCAGGCAAGCTCCGCATTTGTCAATGGCGTACGCACAGGCCGGGCAGGGCTGTGTCTATCTCACAAGATGCTAAGTCGGCTGCCCGGCTGGCACATGCCCCAGGGACTTCTCCACCGCGAGCATGAATTCCTTGGTGTTCACCGGCTTTTGAAAATAGGCTGCGGCGCCCGCACCGAGCGCTTGCGCCCTTGCGGCATTTGCCTCTCGCGCGCTGACCACAATGATGGGAGTCAAAGCAAGTTCGTAAAGCAATTTGAGCCGCTGCATCACCAGGAATCCATCTCCGCCTGGCAGCCCGATGTCGAGCACAATGAGATCAGGTTTTTCTTTGCGCGCCGCGATTACCGCAGAAATCGCATCGCCCGCCACCGCCACCTGGTATCCCTTCGATCGCAGGCGCACGTTCAGGGCATACAAGACATCTTTATCATCGTCAACCAGCAGAATTTTCTTTTCGGCCATGTAGGTTCCTTCAGGTCAGGATGGCTTGCACTCTGTCGTTCACGCGGGCTGCAATGGCCGAGACATATTCTTCCGTACTCGACTTGCCTTCCGGCCAGAGCTCCGGTATCGACTGCTGCGAAATATTGAAAGACACATCGGCCAGAAGATCATTGGCCTTGAGTTGCTGCTGGAGGCGTTGCAGCATGACCTGGGCCCCAACATCATCGGCCTGTGCGACAACAACGAGCATGCGCCCTTCCTGCGCCGGATAACTGCCGGGCAGGACCACGTCCAAGTCCGGCAGAATGCAGCGTTCAACCGTATCGCGAGCAGCACTCATCAAATCCGCGCTCTCGCATTGTGGTGGCGGCACTTCAATCATCAGTACGAGGGCCTGATTGGCTCGTTGTTCGGCGAAGATGGGCCCCAGCAGGTTGGCAATGGAGAAGACCGGCAGCGTGAAGGAAAATTCGCTGCCTCTATCCTTTTCACTGCGCACTTCGATCTTGCCGCCGTGCATGCTTACGAGCTCTTTGACGATGCCTAACCCCAGGCCCAGCCCGGCCCGTGCGTCGACTCGGGTGCCCGGGATCTGGTAAAGCCGAGTGAATATGTGGTCGGTCTCCTCGGGGTCCATCCCGCAGCCAGTGTCGGTTACATTGATGCGAACGAATTTTGCATCGCTTGGGTCAAGGCAAGCCTTCAGCTCAACCGACCCGCCCGCATCCGTGAACTTGATGGCGTTGTCGAGAAAGTTGGTGGCAATCTGCCGGACGCGGCTTCGATCGGCAACCACCAACGGAAGCTCGGCGGCGATTTCCAGGTTTAATTGAATTTGCTTCTGCTGTGCCGCTGGACGCGCCGAAACCACGGCCTCCCGCAAAATGTCGGGTAAGGGAATGTTGGCGAGATCGACCCGCAACTTGCCGGACTGTACTCTTGTCGTGTCCAGCAGGTCGCTGATCATCGTGCCCAGTTGATCGGTGTTTCGCAGTGCGATGTCGAGATATTCCCTCTGTTGTCCGTTGAGCGGGCCGGACACTCCTTCTTTCAGAATTTCCAGGAACTGCTGCAAAGCCATCAAAGGGGATCGCAGTTCGTGCGAGACGTGGGAGAGAAACTCGTCCTTCAGTCGAATCTGCTGTTTGCGCGTCCGGTCCAATTCCTCTTCGGCCAGCTTGCGGTCTTCAGCTTCGCGGGTCAGGCGTACCGTCAGGCTCTGCAGTTCGTCACAGAAGACCGTGTTCTCGTATAGCCTGGCCATGTATGAGGTCAGTGTGGCTGCCAGGCGTTCGTCCTCGTCATCGAAATCCGGAGCGCCCTGTTTCTCAACGAAACAGACGCAGCCATAGTCATTGGACGGGGTGTACAAGGGAACGCAGAGCAGCGAACGCAGCTTGCCGTTGCCGATTGGAATCCCATACTCCCGCGGATTGACCTCGCGGAACCGTCCTACGGCGTGTCCGTTGATCACACGCTTAAGATCCGCGAGCATCTGCTGAGGGTAGGGTATTTCTTCTTCCATCTCCGGAGATCTCGCCGACGAGAACACCCGCGACGAGAGTTCTTCGTCTCGAGGCAGGATGAAAATAAAACTTTCGTGGACATGAACCAGTTCCTTCGACGCGTTGCAAAACGTCCGTACAAGCGCCAGTATCTCGCGTTGCTCTGCGAGGTCCTGCATGATTTCGATGAGCGCAGTTGCCCGCGACCCATTGCCGTTTTCCGGGATCCTTTGCAGGTTTTCGAGGCCAGGCTGAACGCCAAGAGCGCGGTGCACGGTCTCGACAATTGTCTCGGGCGCGGTGGGCTTGGTGAGCACTGCATATAACTGGCGCGCATGGACCATGCGTTCAGCATTGATATGTTTGTGCGAGGCTGTATATACGATGGCGGGAATGCGCGCCGTCGACGGCTCGGCTGCCAACTTCTCCAGCAGGTTCAATCCATCGATGGCACCCATGCAAACATCCGTGATGATGAGATCAATCGCCCCGGAGGCCACGATTCCCCATGCCTGTTCGGCAGACTCGGCCTCGCGCATCTTGTAACCAAAATGCTTGAGCAGGCTCACCAGGAAATCGCGGTTGATCGCGCGATCATCCACCACCAGAATGGTCTTTTGTCTGGTTGAGGACGGGCCGGAGATGGGGCCCGCAATTGCGGGCTGGGGAGGCTCGAGCGTGAGATTGGTCGACATAGACGACGAACCCTGACTTAACGAAATCGGACGACTGGCGCGAAGGCTGGAGTCTTATCCACACAAAAGATGAGGACAGCTACGCCTGGCTTCCCATTTTGGGAATGCAATGCCGACGGCGGAGGCTCTGCCGATTTCAGCGTGAACGCAGGCAGCTTTCAAGCTCGATTACCAGGCACTGCGGATCAATGGGACGGTTCAGGAGTTTGACCGCGCCATGAACCTGCGCCATCTCGTGCTCGTAGAGCGACGAACAGGATGAGGAGAGGAAAACAAAAGGGATATGGCGGAGCTCGCTGTCGCTGTGCAGCAGATCAATAAAGTAGTAGCCGTCGTGATGCGGCATGTGCACGTCAGAAATGATCAGATTCGGCTTGTGCTTGCGAGCCAGCTGCACGCCCTCCTCAACCGAATTTGCGGTAACGACTTCATAACCGTGAGGAGCAAGAATGCTGCGGGCCAACTCCAGATTGACAGGTGAATTGTCTACGATCAGGAATACACCGCGCTTTGGTTGGCGAGCAACCACAGCATTTGACGCAGGCGGGTGGTTGGGTGAATTTCGGCGCGGCTCTGAAGGCTTTCCATGCAGGAATTCCTGCACCTTGTTGACAAAATTTTCCGGATCGAGAGGCTTTGAAATGTAGCCATCAAAGCCGGAGCTGAGGAGCCTTTCGCGGTCTCCCACCATGGCCAGCGCCGTGACCGCGACAATGGGAATGCCTTCGGATTGGTTGTTCGAGCGAAGCCGCTTCAGCACTTCGTAACCATCTATGCGCGGCATGTGGATGTCCACCAACACCAGGTCGGGCTTTTCCCGGTGAAACTGTTCGATGCCTTCCGAGCCCTCTTTGGCCGCGTGCACCTGATGCCCAAAGGCTTCGAGCAAATAGACCAAAAGCTCCAGGTTGTTGGGATTGTCTTCAATAACCAGAATGCGTGCCGTAAGTGTGTCCTCCAAGTGCGTGCTAATCGCCACTCGCTGATTTGGCCCCGCGCGGCTTTGCAGCCGGCAACCGGCTGCAGATCTTGGCAACGAATTCCCCTGCCTCCCAGGGTTGCAGGATGAAGTTCGATTGGTTCAAATTGAACTGCTTGGCGCGCTCATCCATCGCGAGATAGGTGGCGCTGGTGACCAGCCAGGGAATTTGTGACAGATTCAGGTCCGACTGCAAGCGGCGGAGCAAATCGAAGCCGCTGCCATCTCCCATATGCACGTCGGTGATGATCAGGTCGGGATGCTTTTCGCGGGCTTGCGCCAGACCTTCTTCGACTCCGCCTGCCTGGACAACTCGACAGCCCATGGGATCGAGTAGCGCAGCCACCAGTTGAAGGTTCGCCGGCTTATCGTCAACGGCCAGAACGGTCGCGCGCTGCTGGGGACCCAGGGCGGAGGATGACGAAGGCACCTGCGCCAAAGGAGGATTGGCGCCCCCGAGGCAGCTATTCACTTCGCAGATAAAAAGCGCCGGCTCGATGGGCTTCAGCATGTATCGGCTCACCCCGGCCGCAAATGCCTCATGCGCCTGCCCCAGGGAACCGGCGGTCACGGCCATGATGGGAACCGTCTTGTAACGTTCGGCGAGCCTTAGCCGACGCACCAAGCTCAATCCACTGACCCGGGGCAGATGAACATCGCAGATGACCAGGTCAATTTGCTGGCAGCACTCGGTCATCGTCCAGCCCGACTCGGCGCTCCCGGCGCTCATTATGGTATGGCCGTGGGACCGCAAAATATAAGCCATCAATTCCAGATGGTCCCGGTTGTCTTCAACGATCAGAATTCGCGCCATAAACACCGCCTATGAACCGGCATGCGCACCTCTCGCGGCAATCACGTCCTGGCTGAGCGGCAGCAACACCATGAACTTGCTACCCTTGCCATACTCGCTCTCAAACGAAATGCGCCCGCCAATCATGGCCGCCAGCTTTTGGCTCACGTGCAGGCCCAGCCCGGTGCCTTCGTATGCCCGGGTGCTGGAACTGTCGACCTGCATGAACGCCTGAAACAATCTTGATTGGTCTTCCTGACGGATTCCCAGGCCGGTGTCAATGACACAGATTTCCGCGATCGGTCCGCTGCTTGGGAAACGCTGGTGTAGCTCCAGCCGCACCGTGCCTTGCTCGGTGAATTTGATGGCATTGTTGGTCAAGTTGATCAGGATCTGGGTGAGCGAACGCCGGTCGGTCTGCACCACGATTTCATGCGGCGGAAGCTCGACTTCAAACGTCAGGTTCTTGCTGTCGGCAAGATTGCGCAGTGTTCCCCGCACTTCCTCGATCACCGACTGGCAGGTAACCGGCTCCATGCGCAGCTCAACCTTGCCCGACTCGATCTTGGCAAGATCGAGCAGATCGTTGATGAGCGAAAGCAGGTGCCGGCTGCTGGCCTGAATGGTGTGCAGCTGCTTGTCCTGCTCGTCGGTCAGTGGGCCGGGGAGTTTCATGAGCAGAGTCCCGGTGAAACCAATGATGGCGTTTAGCGGCGTGCGCAGTTCATGGCTCATGCTGGCGAGGAAGCGGTCTTTGGCCAGGCTGGCGTTTTCCAGTTCGACATTCTTTTCCTGCAACGTCTGCTCGAAGCGCTTGCGCTCGGTGACGTCACGGGCGGCGGCAAACACGCCTTGCAGCTTGCCGCCCTGGTCGTTGAATGTGGTCGCGTTATAACTGACGACGGTCTCGCGGCCGGTCTTCGAGCGGGCCGTCAACTCGTAATTGGTGACCCGCCCGTCGCGCAGCACAACCCGAATACCCTCCTCAGCGCGGTTGGCATCGGTGAAGTAATTCTTAAAAGGAGTCTTGATCAGCTCTTCGCGGGTGCAGCCGGTCAGCGATTCCATCTGCTGGTTGATGTCGGTAATGATGCCCAGCGGGTCGGTGGTCATCAGGGCATCGATGTTCGATTCAATCAAGGAGCGGGTGTAGAACTGGGAATCGCGCAACTGTTTTTCGAGTTCCTTCTGCGCGGTGATATCACGGGCCGCGGCAAGAATACCGAGCGCGTTGCCCGCCGTGTCGGTAAACACGCCGGCGTTGAAGCTGACGGTGATCTTGCGGCCGTAGCGGGTGATGAGTACCAGCTCGTAGCTGATGACGCGCTTCTCGGCCAAGGTTTGTTGCACGCCGGCGCGCGCGCGTTCCGGTTCGGTGAAGTACTCGGAGAAGCGCGAGTTGATCAGGTGCTTGCGCGAGTAGCCAGTCAGGCGCGTGGCTTCTTCGTTAACGTCGGTGATGGTGCCGTCGGGCGCAATCGCGAAAAGTGCGTCGGCGGATGCTTCGATGAGTGAGCGGTTGTAGGCCTGCTGCTCGGCCAATTGCAGCTGCAGACGGGCTTGCTCGGAGATGTCGCGGGCGGAGGCGAAAATGCCCTGCACCTGACCATCAGGTGTCTTGAAAATCGAGGCGTTGAATGAGACGGTGGCCTTGCGTCCGGCTTTGGAACGCAGAACCAGTTCGTAGTTGGTGACCGTGCCCTCGGTCAGCGTACGCTTGACGCCAAGATCAGCCTGATCGGGCTCGGTGAAATACTGCTTGAAGACCGAGCCGATGAGTTCTTCGCGCAGGTAGCCGGTCATGCGGCACATCTGATCATTGACGTCGGTGATGAAGCCTGTTGGATCTACGGTCACCAGGCCGTCCACCGAGCTCTCAATCAGGCCGCGCAGATAATTCTGCTGCTCGCGCAATCTTTCTTCCAGGCGGACGCGGTCGGTGATGTCGCGCGCCGAGGCAAAAATCCCGCGCACGTTGCCCACGGGATCGCGGAATATCGAAGCATTGAACGAAACTTGCAGAAGGCGGCGGGTGCGCGAAATCAGGGTGAGGGCGTATTCGGTGACCACGCCGGTTTCAAACGTCTGCTTCACTCCCGCCGTGGCCCGCTCGGGTTCGGTGAAGTAATCGGCGAATGGACTGCCGATCAGCTCGGTGCGGCCGTAGCCGGTCATGCGGCACATCTGCTCGTTGACGTCGGAGATGGTGCCCTGCGGATCGACGGTGATCAGCCCGTCAACCGAGCTTTCGATGAGGCCGCGGTTATAGGACTGCTGCTCACGCAGTTGCTCTTCGAGTTTTTTCTGCTCGGTGATATCACGCGCCGCCGCGAACACGCCTTGCAGCTTGCCGGCTTGATCGTTGAACGTAGTGGCGTTGTAGCTGACCACCATCTCCCGGCCGCTCTTCGAGCGAGCAGTCAGCTCGTAATTGGTGACCTTGCCGAGCTGCAGCACTAAACGGATACCTTCTTCGGCGCGCGTGGGATCGGTGAAGTGGTCTTTGAAGGGCTTGCCGATCAGCTCTTCGCGGGTGCGCCCGGTGAGCGCCTCCATCTGCTGATTGACGTCGGTGATGATGCCCAGCGAATCGGTGGTCATCAGCGCGTCGATATTTGATTCGATCAGCGAGCGGGTGTAGAACTGCGAGGCTTGCAGCTGGCCTTCGAGACGCTTTTGCGCAGTGATGTCGCGGGCGGAAGCGAAGATGCCGCGAATATTGCCCTGCGGGTCGCGGAACACGGCGGCGTTGAAGGAGACCGGAATTTGTTTGTCCGCGCCGGCTTGCAGCGTGAGAACGTAATCGGTGACCGATCCTTCTTTAAATGTAAGGCGGACGCCCTCAGCGGCGCGCTCTCGCTCGACAAAATATTCGGGGAAGGACGACCCAATGAGCTGATTGCGGGCCTTTCCCGCCATGCGGCTCATGGTGTCATTGACGTCGGTGATCAGCATCTTCTCGTCAACCGTAACCAGACCGTCCACCGAGGCTTCGATCAGCCCGCGGTTGTAGGCGCGCTCTTCGGCCAACTGGCTCTGCAGGCGCGCCTGCTCGGTGATGTCGCGCGCCGATGCGAAAATTCCCCGAACTTTTCCGTCTGCGTCTTTAAAGATCGCGGCGTTGAACGAGACCAGGAGCTCCTGACCGTCTTTGCGGCGCAGCGTCAGCTCATAGTTGGTGACCGCACCTTTGTCGAGAGTCTGCCGGACACCATCGGCCGCCCGCTTGGGATCGGTAAAGTACTGCTGGAATGCGGTGCCAATCAGTTCGGTGCGCGAATAGCCCGACATGCGGCACATGGTTTCGTTGACGTCAGTGATGCTCAAGACCGGATCGACCGTAATCAGCCCGTCGAGCGAAGCTTCGATCAAGCCGCGGTTGTAGGTGCGTTCCTCTCCCAGCTGCGATTGCAGGCGCGACTGCTCGGTGATGTCGCGCGCCGAGGCGAAAATGCCGCGCACGTCCCCGGAGGCATCTTTGAACACTGACGCGTTGAAGGAGACCCGCAAGGGCGTGCCGCTGCGGCGCGCCAGGGTGAGAACGTAGTCGGTGACAATGCCCTTCTCAAATGTTTCCTTTACCCCCGCCGTTGCCCGCTCGGAATCCTGGAAGTAGTCGGAGAATGGGGTTCCGATCAACTCTTCGCGCGCATAACCCGACATGCGGCACATCTGCTCGTTGACGTCAGAAATTGTGCCTTGCGGATCGACCGTAATCAGGCCATCAACTGAAGCCTCGATTAAGCCGCGGTTATAGGATTCGGACTCCCGCAACTGCTGCTCGAGCTTTTTCTGTTCCGTGATGTCGCGCGCAGCGGCGAATACGCCCTGCAGCTTGCCTGCGGCATCGCGGAAAGTGGAAGCGTTGTAAGACACAACCGTGGCGCGACCGTCCTTCGACTTGGCGGTAAGCTCATAATTCGTGACCCGGCCCTCGCGCAGCACCAGCCGAATGCCTTGTTCCGCGCGTTCGGGATCGGTAAAGAAATCTTTGAACGGGGTCCCAATCAGCTCTTCCCGCAGGTAACCCGTCAACCCAACCATCTGCTGGTTTACGTCCGTGATGATGCCCAAAGGATCGGTGGTCATCAGGGCGTCAATGTTCGATTCGATCAGCGAACGGGTATAAAACTGCGTGGCTTTTAATTCTTCGGTCAGACGAATTTCATCCGAGATGTCTTTGGAAATAAGCAGGAATCCGATCGCCTTCCCCAAAGAATCCATGCGCGGTGTGATGACCACGCGGGCGGTGAACTGCTGCCCATTCTTTCGCTGACGGCGGATGGTGCCTTCCCACTTGCCGTCTTTGAGTGCGGCATCGAGCAATTCACGCGGCTTGCCGCTGGCAACATCTTCCGGGGCATGCAGGATGGATGAATTGGCTTTCCCAACCACCTCGGAGGGCTCGTATCCGTAGAGCCGTCGCGCGCCCTCGTTCCACAGCAAGATTTTGCCATCGAGGTCCTTGCCGATGATGGAGTATTCAGTCGAAGACTCGAGAATGTTGGCGATGAAATCGACCGCTTCCCTGCGCGTTGCCAACGATGGCACTGTCGAAGAGCTTGGCCTTCCTGGTTTCCTCGGTGAAGCGGATTTCGTGAGAAATATCTTTCGAGATCAGCAGAAACCCGATGGGCGCGCCATGACTGTCGCGGCGCGGCGTAATGACCACACGCGCGCTGATGCGCCGGCCATCTTTGCGAACCCGCCCGATGACCCCTTCCCACTTTCCGTTACGCAGCGCCGCCTGCATGATTTCGCGCGGCCTGCCTGCGGCAACATCCTCGGGGGTGTGCAGTCGCTCGGAGTTCATTTTCCCGACGACTTCTTCGGCGTCATAGCCATACATGCGATGAGCGCCTTCGTTCCACAGCAGAATCGTGCCCTTGAGATCCTTGCCGATCACCGAGTACTCGGTGGAAGATTCGAGAATGTTGCTGATGAATTCGACCGCCTGCTGGGCGGAAGCGAGAATGGAACTATCAAAAAGGCCAGGTTTCATTGCCATGCTCGATCAAAAGCGAGGTGCATGCCCGCTGCTTGCTTATGCTTGATGCGAGTCTTACGGGTGTTTCCGCGCATCACGGCAAAATCATGAAGACGGGCGCAACACTGCAAATTTACAGGCTGAAAAAGAGACGAATAATTGTGAATCGGAGAAGTCCGCCACACGAAAGACCTAGATACTGCCCAATCTGATTTAGTTCCCACTTTGGTCCAATCAGTGAACGGGCTTCTTTTCGAGGGCTCACTGCACTTCGATCACGGAACAAAGGTCACCGGGATGCGGTCTTTTCCCGAGAGGCACATCGGTGTTGATCTCGCTTGCGCTGCCGTGGGCGACAGCTTCGGATCGCATCTGTTCGGCCGGCACTGCGAGGTTCGACCCTTACGGACTCGCGAACTAACGCCGCTGGAAGTAGAGAGCCAGAGTAATTCACGCAATTCGCATCGAATTTGAACTGCAGCTTACAGCTCGCGAATCGCAGTCACGGGGTTCCGGCGCATGGCTCGATGTGCGGGAAAGTAGCATGCCAGCAAAGACATTGCTCCCAGGAGCGTGACGACGGAGAGGACGGTCGCGGGATCGTTGGCGCCGATTCCGTACAACAGCCGGGCAATGAAACGCGTTAGTCCCAACCCAAACGCCAATCCCAGCGCCAGCCCAACGCCTGTGAGCCACAATCCCTGCAACAGCACGAGTCTCAGCACATCCACGCGCGAAGCACCTAGAGCCATTCGCACTCCGATCTCGTGGGTCCGCATTTGGGTTCGATAGGCCACGATTCCGTAGATTCCGGTTACCGCAAGAACCAGCCCGATCAGCGCGAACATTCCCGCCAGGGTGCTCTCGATGACGGCGAAACTGCTCGCCATCTGGGTACTCTCCCGCATGGAACGCACATCGAAAACCGGCAGCTGTGTATCGATTTCGTGGATGGCGTTTTCCACCGCCGGCTCCAGGTCGACCGGATTTCCCTCGGTCTTCACCTGCACCATGGTCTCGTACCCCGGATGCTGGAAAAAACTTATATAGACCATCGGCTCCGGTGACTCATTCACGAAAGTATGGGTTGAATTCCTCGCAACGCCGACAATCGTGTGAAGGCTGCCCCACACCCTGAGTCTCTTTCCCAGTGGATCCTGTCCTGGCCAGTAGCGCCTGGCCGCGGTCTGATCCACGATGATGACCCTCGGGGCCTTTTCATCGTCATTCAGAGTAAATTCGCGTCCTTCCAGAATGGGTATATGAAGGGATTCGAAATATCGCGGGCCCACCTCGGCATTCTCCACCAGCAAAGATTCATGGGGATGCGGCACATACCCTTCCGGATACGCATCGTTTCTCTTTTGGATCAGGGTCATCGGAATCCAGTCCGTAAGAGACGCAACCTCCACGCCGGGCAATGCCGACACGCGATCAAGTATCTTGTGACGGATCAACTGTGCCTCGTCGTTGCTGTAGCCGGCAATATTCAGACCCACGGACGCCGTGAGAATGTGGTCCTGCTCAAATCCGGGATTCGCGCCGGCGAGATTCCGCAGTGTCCGCAGAAAGAGCCCGGAGCACAACAGCAGAGGAAGTGAAAGCGCGATTTGCGCGACTACCAGCCCGCTGAGCAATTTCCGGTTGCGTGAGCCGCCGGAGATGCTTGCAGATTCTGCCTTCAATACCTCAATGGCCGGCGCGTGGGCGGAACGCCAGGCGGGAAGAGCGCCGCAGAGCATGCCAGCCAACAGGGACGACACCGCAATCCCGATCACCACCTTATGGTCCATGCTCCCGTTGAGTATGAGGGGAGTCGACGTCGCCGGAAAGAACCATGCGAATGTCTTCGAGGTCCACGAAGTCAACACAAGGGCCACGGCTCCTGCGACGATGGAAAGCACCACGCCCTCCAGAACCATCTGGCGCACCAGTTGAAGACGATTTGCGCCGAGCGACTGCCGGATCGCAAGTTCACGCCGCCGGGATACAAACCGCACCAGTGTGAGCGTCGCCACGTTCGCGCAGGTCAGCAACAGCACTACAGCGGCGAAGGCCAGCAGAATGGGCAGCGTCGCCGCCATGTATCCGTTGGCCCCGAATGGCGAGCGCCACATGGGATCGAGCGTGATCCGGTTATCGCCGAGATGCTGGTCCGGATAAGCCGCCACAATATGGCGCATCACGGTGTCGAGATCCTCGGCTGCCTGGCCACGGCTCACACCGGGCCGTAACCTTCCTATTACGATTAGCCAGTCCGAATCGCGATGGGTCATCCGCCACCCATCCGTCGCGAGGGGATCGAGCGTTACCCAGAGATCGTCACGCAGGCCGGGCGCTGCTCCGACAAACCCTTCCGGCGCCACACCGATCACCGTCACAGGATGCCGGGCGATCTCGATCGACTTGCCCACAATTGCCGGGTCTTTGGCATAACGCGTCTTCCAGAGCGAGTAGCCCAGGACCACGTTGGGAATTGCACGCGACTCCTCTTCCGGCAGAAAGAAACGCCCCAGCACCGGCTTGATACCGAGCACATCGAAATAGTTCGCCGACACGTTCGCAATATAGACACGCTCCGGCTGCGCGCCGCCAGTCAGCGCGATCCAATCGTTATGATATGCAAGCATTCCGGCGAAGGTGTGGTTCTGCTCGCGCAGATCGCGATAGTCGACATACGAGAAGGGCGGAGTCGGAGAGAAGTTCCGTTCCCCCCGCTGCAGGCTCACAAGATCGCCCGTGTTTCGCGCGCCAGGAATCGGACGCAACATTGTGCCATCGATCCAACTGAATACGGTACTGTTGGCGCAGATAGCTACTGCCAGCATGGCGGTCGCACCGATAGCAAAACCGGGGTTCTTACGCAGCTGCCGCAAGGCATAACGAACATCCCGGCCCAGCTGTTCAAACCAGCCTCCGCCCCACATCTGGCGCGTCACATCCTGCACCAGAAGAATGTTTCCAAACTCCCGGGTTGCCGCTTGTCGCGCCGACTGTTCCGTCTCGCCTCGCGCCACTCGATCTGCAATTGCCATCTGCAGGTGAGCATCGATCTCATCCTGCAATTCGCGGTTGCGCCTCTGAAAACCGAAGCCGGGAAGCCACTTCATGACGCACTCTCCTGCGGCTTGACATACATCACCGACCCAATCGCTTCGACAATCTGCTGCCATCGGTCCAGATCCGAGGCCAACTGCTTTTTCCCCTTGGCCGTTATTCGGTAATATCGGGCTTTTTGCTTGCTCTCTGACTGCTTCCATTCAGACTGAACCCATTTCTGACGCTCCAATCGATGGAGAGCCGGATACAGTGACCCGGTCTCCACCTGAAGCACATCTCCGGATCGCAAACGTAAAGCCTGGACAATGCCATATCCATGCTGCGGTCCCCATTGCAGGGTCTGAAGAATGAGCATGTCGAGTGTTCCCTGCAGCAGCTCAATCCGGTTTTTATACGGGTCTTTCTGGTTCATAGATGTAGACACTCTACTCGCTTGGCAGTAGATTGTCTACTCGTGCATCGTGGCGGCGCCTCAATTCAAAGCCGCGCTTATAGCAACTGCTCAGATGAGATCGGAATCCGGCCTGACATTTCGGGTCCCGGCATTAGCGTAGATGACCGTGGACAAAGTTCGGAACTCTGGTGTTATCATGACCTCACTGCCTTCTTGAGCGGGAGTAGTTCAGCGGTAGAACGCCAGCTTCCCAAGCTGGATGTCGCCGGTTCGATCCCGGTCTCCCGCTCCATAAGTCCAATGATTTAACCCCGTTCTTTCTTCTTGTCTTCAACTTTCAACTTAGACGTTTATTAAACTGCCGTTCTGGTTGCGGATTCCAGTACCCCGCCTGGAATAAGCTGGGTAGCTCTAACTGGGGGTGCAACTATTTAGAAGCATGTTGTACTTCACTGTAGTGCTAGCTACGAACTCTTAGCGCAGGTTGCCCGCCTTCTTATGCGTACTCTACAACCCGGAATACAGGCCAAAAAACTTGGGTTCGGCAATAAACCTCCTTGGTGACACGTCATCATAGTCACGGTTGTATGAAGAACAGAACCCGAAAGGAGAGTCCCGGAAGAGAGTGGCAATAACAGTCCTGCCGCAGAATGACTTCTGAGCGGGCAAGGGGTCCAACGACTAGCTAGGGATATCATGGCATGCCTAAGTAAGCTCCACAGGCATGAGCGCTCATAGTGACAGCAGAGCTCGGCACGTCTACTGAGTCCACCTCGATGGTTATGGGTCTGCCGGGCATTAGACTTCTATGCTGTTATGTAAGTATCTGGCAAAGCTTGCGTGTTTCTCATTACTCGCAGCCCCTTTGTGGGCGCAATGGTTTACGACAGTTACTGTAAGTTCATCCCCAACCTCATGTGCGATCAGTTGGAGCAGTGCCGCAGCAACTGAGGGGCACGTGAGATACGGCACGACCACCAGCTACGGCGGGTGGACACCGTACGAAAGCTCCTACAGCACAAGTCACTCCGCGACCGTAACCGGTTTAAACAGTGGAACCGCCTATCATTTTGCTGTTACCGGCAGAGATACAACAGCACTCTCGCTAACCAGCAGAGACCACGTTTGCACGACCACGACCGCCACCACCGGCACAGCGCATTCAGTCAACTTAAGCTGGGGGGCGAGCACCACCGCAGGGGTCACATACAACCTATACCGGAGCGACAGTAGCGGCTCGGGTTATGCCTTGGTGGCATCGGCGCTAACAACATTAAGTTACTCGGACACGACGGTGGCGAGCGGAACGACTTATTACTACGTGGTGACCGCATTTGACGGCGGCGCCGAAAGCTCTTACTCGAACCAGGCGACCGCGGTGGTTCCATGACGGCTAGACGCAGCACAGAAATGGAAGATCTCATTAGACAATCACTCGAGGAACAGCAGCGGGCGATTCTGCAGCAGCACACAACTACGTATGAGAGCCTTGATGGCAAACTGCGAAGGGTTGCAGAACTCTTGATGCAGGGCGCAGACAACGCAACAATCGCGGCGGAGATGGGCTCCCCGGTACGAACAGTTAAAGCGCGCGTACACATATTGTGGAAAAGATTTGGGATGGCGGGTGAAAGGCTTAGCCGGGTACGCTTAACCAAAGCGTTGCTGAAAGCGGCAGGGCAGGTTCCAGTGGAACAGAGAATAGATCCTGGACTTACTCCAAAAGAGGCTGCAATCGTAGCATGGGTATGCCAGGGGTTTACGAATGCCGAAGTGGCCGCGCGCGCGCATACGACGCACAACGTGATCAGAAATTATCTTCGCACTATTTATGACAAGGTAGGAATGTTCTCCAGATTGGAACTTGCAGTGTGGTATGAACATCATCAGACGTCAATCGATGCACTCCCCATTGCCAGCACGTAGTTGCGTGGCCAGTTCGTAATATGCAGTCCCATGCCTTTTCCAAGGCCCAGCTACTTCTTCGGATGTTTTGATCGCGAGTGTAGATTTGCTTGACAAGTGTGTTTCCGACTAGCATCAAGGGCCTTGGAGGACTCCATGGACCGAAGAGACTTTCTTAAGAGATCTGCATTTGCGAGTTTCGCCGCTTCGTTGAATCCATCACGGTCGCGAGCCTCTGATTCGCCGGTGCCGCGGCGAACCCTGGGGCGCACGGGCGAGAAGGTCTCGATGATAGGAATTGGCGGATACCATCTCGGTGCGCGATCGGTCGACGAGCAGGAAGCCATTCGCATCATTCGTACCGCGCTCGACCACGGCGTCAACTTTCTCGACAACTGCTGGGACTACAACAACGGCGAAAGCGAAGTCCGGATGGGAAAGGCCCTGCGCGACGGATACCGGGAAAAGGCATTTCTCATGACTAAGATCGATGGCCGCACGAAGTCGGCTGCCGTCCAACAAATAAATGATTCGCTTCGACGTTTGCAGACCGACCATATCGACCTGCTGCAATTCCATGAGGTGATTCGCGACACTGATCCCGAGCGCATATTTGCCACCGGCGGCGGAATGGAAGCTGTTTTGGAAGCGAAGCAACAAGGCAAGGTTCGTTACATCGGGTTCACTGGACACAAGAGTCCAGACATTCACAACAAAATGCTCGAAACCGCGTTCGCGCACAAGTTCACCTTCGATACGGTGCAGATGCCGCTCAATGTCATGGATGCGCACTACGAGAGTTTCGAGAAGAAGACGCTGCCGATTCTGGTGAAACACAACATCGGCGTCCTGGGCATGAAGCCGATGGGCGACAAAATAATTCTGCAGAGCAAGACCGCAACTCCGGTTGAATGCCTACACTACGCGATGAACCTGCCTACCAGCGTGGTGATCACCGGCTGTGATTCCATGCAGATTCTGCAGCAAGCTCTGGATGCAGCGCGAAGCTTCAAAACGATGACGCAGGCGCAAATAACAGTGCTGCTCGCAAAGACGGCTTCGGCCGCGGCCAAGGGAGAATTTGAGGAGTACAAGACCACCCACAACTTCGACGGAACCTACCAGAATCCGCAATGGCTGGGGTGAGAAAACTTTTAACCACGAAGGACACGAAGGGACACGAAGGAAGGTCGCCGGAGATTCACCTACATTGTTATCTTTCCATCAGTGGTCGATCTGATCGACAAGCAGCGCGAGTGCTTCGAGCGTCAGGTGACTGGCATGGGTTGAGGCTTGAGGCAAGCCGCCTAGAGTTTTGACCAGCTCTTCGGGCCTGAGTGCAGAGACTGCGGCAATTGTTTTTCCTTCGGCAAATTCCACAACTGCTGACGCGCATGCGATCACGGGAACACAGCCCTTGGCCAAGAACTTGATTTCCACGATTCGTCTCTCGGAAATTCGCGCCGTGAGCTTAAGAAGATCGCCGCAGACCGGATTCTCGACCTCGGCAATCGCATTGGGAGAGGCGACTACGCCGGCGTTACGCGGGTGCTCGAAATGATCGAGGATCTGTGGAGAGTACATGCAGACATTTTAGCCGGAATATACGATTAGCCATGAACTACACACCCCGGCGCGTGGTCGCATTACAGCCGAGCGCGACGGTGATACTTCGTGATCTCGGAAAGCTCTCCGCTCTGGTGGGGTGCACGAAGTACTGCGCGGATGTTGTTCCGGAGATCAGGAACACGGTCGCGATTGTTGCCGATTCGTGGACGGCCCAGGCGAAGGAAATCGCCGAGCTCAAGCCGGAGTTGGTGATCGCGTCGGTCCCTTATCAGGAGAAAGCTATCGCAGAAATTATGAAATGCGGAGCGCGCTTTCTTGGCCTGGCACCGAAATCGTTGAGCGACATCTACGCGGATATTGCCGCCGTCGCGGGCCTGATGGATGCGCGCGAGGAAGGATTGCGAGTAGTCCAGAAAATGATCGAAGAAATTGAAGTCGTGTGCTCGCGAACGCGTGAGTTGTCACGGCAACGTGTGTTTTGCGAGGAATGGGGCAAACCATTGATCGCCTCTCAACGCTGGGTGGCGGAGCTGGTGGAAACCGCTGGAGGTACATTCGTCGCGCAGCCCGGCGCGCAGATTTCTTTTAATGACGTAGTGGAGGCGCGGCCTGATGTGCTCATTGCGGCGTGGTGCGGAGCCGGGGACCGAGTGCCGCTCGAAAAGATTATCCAAACGCGGAACTGGGGACAGACTCCCGCGGCGACAAATGGCCGGGTGTATTGCATCCGCGACGAACACCTGAACACGCCGGCAGCGACGCTGATTCAGGGACTGCACGCGCTCGCAGCGGCGATTCATCCGCAGCATTTCTCTCCCTGCGAGGGGCTTAGGCGAATCCAGAAATAATTCCGTAATTGCTAAACGTCACGGTTGGAAATTGCGGTCGAGGCTGCTACCGCTTAACGCGCCTCTCGCTGTTATCTGTTAAATTACCCGATAACAAGTTGATTACCCCAATGTCTATGAAACGCGTCGTCGCAGCGCTGATCTGGCAAGATGGCAATCTGCTGGTTTGCCAACGCACCAAGCACCAGACAATGCCGCTGAAATGGGAATTTCCCGGCGGAAAGATCGAAGAGGGCGAACAACCGCGGGATGCACTGCGGCGCGAACTCGATGAGGAATTGGGAATCAGCGCCGTAATCGGGGATGAGGTTGCACGCATCCGCCACAAGTACCCGAATGGTAATTCTGTTGAATTGCGTTTCTACGACGTGCGTGAATACGAGGGCAAACTCGAGAACCGAATTTTTCGCGAGATTCGCTGGACGGAACCGGCCAAGCTGCCCGATTTCGATTTTCTCGAAGCAGATTTGGAATTAGTGAGGGGCCTGGCGGCAGGAAAGTTCGCGTCGTAGACTTCGTGAACTCGTAACTGGGATCGATCCTCTCGCCGCCGTGGCGATGATCGCAACTGTTGTAGGATCTCATTAACCGTTGCCTGCACCCACTATCAGGCTCGAGGCGCCTGCTATCTGCTATCAATTCTGCTGGGGGTCGGGTTCTCTTCGCCGCAAAGTTGGATGGAAGGCTTTCTGAAGGTGCAGTTCCCCGCCATTTTCCATGTTTTCAAGCCGACTCTTTGTATCTTCAAAATCTGAAGTGTCCACTTTGTATTGATCTTTCGCCGGCAGCAAGGTATTAATCTCGGCCTGGGTTTTTTCTATACGGTCGGGGGTCTGCGGGTGAGTGCGGAAGGCCTTTGCGACCACGTTCTCTTTGCTTCTTTCCATGCTCTTGATCTTTTCGAAAAATGCGGTCAGCGCCTGCGGATCGTAGCCCGCTTTGTACATGTACTGAACGCCGAGGAAATCCGCCTCAGACTCAAAGTGCCGTGAAAACTTTAGATAGGTAAGCGGAGTCGCGATCGTAAGCGCTTCGTATCCGGCATAGCCGATAGGCCCACCGATCATCATCAGCGGGATGGTCGCCATGTTCAACATCTTGCCGCGCGTGTTCTGACGGGCTACGTGACAGGCAGCAACGTGCGCGATCTCGTGCGCCATTACGCCGGCGAGTTCGGCCTCATTGTCGGCAGCCAGAATCAGACCGGAATCGACGTAGAAAAAGCCACCGGGAAGCGCGAAGGCATTGATGTCGTCCGACTCGATGACTTTAATCGTGAATGGCACCAGCGAATCGGAATTGCGCACCAGATTCTGTCCAATGCGATTGACATACTCGCTGATTGCAGAATCGGAAACCAGCTTGGAAGTGGCCTCCACTTGATCGGAGTACTCTCGCCCCATCGCGATCTGCTGCTCCAGGCTATACCAGTTGCCAATTCCGCGCCCGCAGCCGATATTGCGGGTGCCGATGGCCCCGATGTCACGAATGCTGCCATCGTGATAGCTGTGCAGCGTAGTAGTCGAGGGCCTGTCGCCGGGGGTGAGGCCGGGGCCTGAAATGACGTTTGATACTTGCGATAAAGCTGGCGATGTGGAGAAAGCGCAGGCAAAGCAGACCAGGATCACTGCCAATCGGAGCGGCATATTTGCCCCAGGGAGCCCAAAGACGCGAGAGAGCACCAAGTTGCAGTCAACTTAGCCCAGAATGGCTGGAAAATGCAAGCTGAAATTTGGAGAGATTGAACCATTGAATCAGCGGGGGCTTGAGTCATTGAAAACGTCCGGTAAGGGAAGACGGCTGGCGCGTAATGCTCCAGTAATTCATTTCCCTGATGATTCAATCTCCTAGATTCCGTTCGGGCGCTGGCGGATCAGTGACAGGAACTCTTGCCGGGTTTCTTCCTCATCGCGGAAGCAGCCTAGCATGGACGAAGTGACGGCGGCTGAGTGTTGTTTTTCGACGCCGCGCATCATCATGCACAGATGGCGGGCTTCAATGACAACGCCCACACCCTGCGGCTGAATCACTTTTTGGATTGTCTCCGCGATTTGGGTGGTGAGCCGCTCCTGAATCTGTAAGCGGCGCGAAAACAGTTCAATCAGCCGTGGAATCTTGCTGAGCCCGATCACTTTTCCATTCGGGATGTAAGCGACGTGGACCTTTCCGAAGAATGGGAGCATGTGATGCTCGCACAGGCTGAACATTTCGACGTCTTTCACGATCACCATTTCGTCATAGGTAACAGTGAAGAGCGCCTTCTTTAGCATAGAATCTGGGTCTTCGTTGTAGCCCTTGGTGAGAAATTCAAGAGCCTTTTTGACCCGCTCCGGCGTGCGGAGCAGACCTTCGCGCTGCGGGTCTTCGCCGAGGCGGACCAGCATTTCCTTGACGAGATCCTCGAACCCAGCCGCGGTTAGAGTTGGAGTTTCAGTGATCTGCTTCATTGTTTTCTAAAGTGAGGTCATTCCGAATAGGTTTAGCTATGAGGAATCTGCTTTTGGTTTGCATTCACGTACGCCACAATGAAAAAGCAGATTCCTCACCGCTTGAGCGGTTCGGAATGACAGTAGCTCATGCTCCATCGTACTCAAATGAGTTCATCATGGTCTCTTCCAGGCGCACTCTTTCGAGATGCGCCTGAGAAAACTTTTGCTTCAAAATGTCGTAAATCAATGTGCAGAGGTTTTCTGTCGTAGGCACCGAATCACGAAATTCCCTGCACATATTCAGATTTTCCAGGTCGAATTTGGTTACAACCTCGCGCTGCACGCATTGGTCGAGATCGACCAGATTGCAGATCATGCCGTTGGAGTCGACTTGCGCGCTCACGGTGACTTCGAGGACATAGTTGTGCCCATGTCCATGCGGGTTGTTGCATTTGCCGTACGTGGCGCGGTTTTCACCTTCCGACATCTGATCGCTATGCAAGCGATGGGAGGCGGAGAATCGGTAGCGGCGAGAAAGATATGCCTTTGGCATTGAGTAATCGCGGTATCGGCAATTTCGAATCTAGAGTCTGCCGGTTAACGGAGTCAAAAAAGCTTCACCATAGAGAGCACAGAGTTCCACAGAAAAAAGCCACCGACCTTGACCCGGAATTCACATGCTGGCAATCGTTAATCCTCTCCGTAAAAGTCGACAAATAAGTCATGGTTCTCATAAACGCGCACGCGATGAAGCTGGGCTTTTGACAGGTTCGGCGCAAGGCGTTGCCAGATAGCGATTGCGAGGTTCTCCGTAGTTGGAATCCGATTCGCAAATTCCGGCACTTCTTTGTTCAGGAAGCGGTGGTCCATTGCGTCGAGCACTTCGCGGTTCATGATTTCTTTTAGTTGCTTCAGATCGACGACGAACCCCGAGCGCGGATCCACTTTCCCTTTGACGGTAACTTCGAGCACGTAATTGTGTCCGTGGCCGTTCGGGTTATTGCACTTGCCGAACAAGCGCCGGTTCTCCTCGGGAGAAAGCTCTGGATTGTGATAATAGTGCGACGCGGCAAATTCAGCTTTGCGGGTCAAGTAGAGCAAGAGGCCGTCGGTCCTTTCCTTTGTTTGCGATTTAATTGTAACGGGTAACGGCCAACGTCCCGTCTCCGCGAGAGACAAGGTTTTGACATTCAGGAGCTAGTTAGTGGCTGCATACTCCACAAAGATCAGATTGCGGTTGTCCAGTTTTCAAGCATCAAGTTCGGAACTCGTCCGAACTCCTGCATGTTATTTGTGACCAGCGTCACACCGAGACTGCGGGCATGCGCGGCAATGAACAGATGGTTTGCGCCAATCATGGTTCCGCGCACCTTCAGATCGGCGCGTATCTTTGCATAGTGGAGCGCCGCTTCATCAGGAAATTCCAAAACGTCTACGTACACCAGAAATGCATTGAGGGCGGTTTCATCCTGTCGCTGACGTGGTGATATTTCGACTCCATACAGAAGCTCTGACTTTGTAATTACAGAGATGCACACGTCGTCGACTCGAACCTCACGCAATCTTTTGAGCACGGAACTATTGGACCGCTTCATGACGTAGGAGCAGGTATCTGTATCGAGCATGTAACGCGGCATCAGAGCTCACGTTCCTGCACGGACAGGTCCTCCAGCCCCTCCATAAATTGGTCGGAGGCTACAGGTGCGTCAGATAAATAGGAAGACCAATTCGTCGGTCGAGGAGACAGTATTAGGTCGCTTCCGTCTTTGCGAATGAACACTTCTCTGGTATTGAACTGAAATTCCTTGGGGAGCCTCACGGCCTGACTTCGGTTGTTCATAAAGATCTTTGCCGTTCGCTTCATTACCGGATTCTCCTTGCCATATACATAAGTATATGCCAAATGCCAGAAGAATCAAACACGCTACTAAGTTGCATTTTTTCAACTATTCACAGGCAATCAAGGAGGTGCGCCCTATTGGGTCTGGCCGATGTAACCCGCTGGCGGCCAATCCCAGATGAAGGCGGAATTCGCTTACCTGAACCGGCCTGAGGAACCGGTTTGGACGGGCTCGGCCTGCGTTTCTTCCGAATTGCCTACGTATTCTCTTCCCTTCCACTTGACGGCGCCCTTTCGGCGCACCGAAACCGACCTGAGCAGTAGATACGCAAATATTCCTAGGCCTCCGAGGCCAAGCAGGTTGGAGGCAATGGAAAAATGTGCCCGCCGAATCCGCCACCAGAACAGAACTAGAAGAATCCCGGCCAGAGATGCGGTGCCTACCGCAAATTCCGCGTCCTTATAGAAAAAGAGCGCGATCGAGGCGACGATGCTTGCCCAAATCAAAACGAACTCGCATCCCCGAAGCAATCCTAGAACTCGCGCCCCTGGAAATAGCAGCGCCAAGTTTTTGCTCCAACCTTCTTTCATTTGTTCCCAAGTGCGGTACATGCGGGTGCGAACGGCATCGCCACCGTAGCGGAAGAAAATCTTGCGGCCAGAGGATTTCACCCGGCGGGCGATGGCGACATCTTCGAGGAGGTCGCTCGCGATTTTTGTGTGCCCGCCGATGGCGTCGTAAGCTGCGCGCGAGATGAGCAGATATTGACCGTTGGCAGCCGCGATTGGCGAATTGGGATCGCTCACCTTGCTCGGAGGATGCGTCGCCGCGAGTTCGGCAAAGATCACGGGCATGACGGCTTTCTCCCAGAGCGTGCGTACCTCCTGCTCAGGGGAATACGAGAGCAGTGCGGCGCCGTGCTGCTCTGCTTCCGCAACTGCGTGAGCGAGTGATCCCGGTTTATGAACTGTGTCAGCGTCGGTGAAGAGCAGCCACTTCCCTTTCGCGATCTTCGCGCCTGCAGACATGGCGTGGTTCTTTCCGGTCCAGTTCTCGGGGAGTGGGCCAGCTTCGATGACTTCCAATCCAGAAAACGACCGTGCGATCTCTCCGGTGCGGTCGGTCGATGCGTCATCTACGACGATGATTTCGTAGTTGATGCCGGTCTGCCCGACGAGCGATTCCAAACATGCGGCAAGGCATGCTTCTTCATTCCGGGCCGGGACGATAACGGAAACGACGGGATTGGCTTCGCTCTTTTCCACGTAGGCTCTTGCGCAGGGATCAAAAGTAGATTCCCATTCGACTGCTTCCCTTCGGTCAGTCGCTCAGGGCAGGCTCTTATGGCTGAAGCCATTCGGAATGACAACTCATAAGAATGTTCAGCGAATCAGAAACGATTATTATATTGACGTGCGTTTCCTTGCGGTTGTTTTAGCCTGCGCTTCCGGCCTTATCCTCACAGGCTGTTATGCGCACTCGAAACCAACGGACATCAATATTCCCGCGCCCGATTTCGCCATTAAAGACGCCGACCATAGTGTTACGTTGCGCCAGTTTCGCGGCAAGATTATCGTGCTGAATTTTTGGGCAACGTGGTGCCCGCCCTGCAATGCAGAGATGCCGTCGCTGGTTGGGCTGCAGAAGAAACTTCAAGGAACGGACGTGACCATTCTCGCCATCAGTGTCGACGATGATGCCGCGGACTACCAAACATTCCTGAAAGATCACAACGTCGATTTCCTCACCGTGCGAGAGGCTGGGCAGAGGACGGACACGGGAGTGATTGCGCCGGTCTCTTCACGTTATGGTACGTACAAACTTCCGGAGACTTACATCATCGACCGCAACGGGATTATTCGCCGTAAGTTCATCGGCGCGGTCGATTGGAACCAGCCAGAGATCATCGAATACTTGAGCCGATTGCAGGGTTGACACTCAACCGGGGTCGCCGGATTGAAATGGTAATTCGGTAGTAATCTCGTCCTTACTTCGTCGCATCCAAGATCCAAATCTTCTAAAAAGGAGCAGTAACCATGATTGAGCGCAACATCTCTCTGCCTGAAATGATCCTGTGGACCGGAACCCGGATCGCACTCGGGGTTGGCGTGGGAATGCTGGTTTCAAGAGGACTAAGCAAAGACGCGATGAAAGCCGCGGGATTCGCGCTGACTGCGGTGGGAGCCTTTACTACGGTCCCACTGGCTATTGGAATCATTAGCAAGAAAGACGCAACGCGGCCTGAGATCCGGTCGATCGCGTAGTTATCGAGCTTTTGAGAACTTCACAATAGCTGATGGATGCAAAGCTGATTTCAGTCGTATCTTCTACAATTACAATTTGCCTGTGAAGTCCTGGGACGCGATTGTTATCGGCGGAGGAATCATCGGGCTCTCGCTGGCGATCTCTCTCCGCAAAGAAGGATTGCGGGTACTGGTGGTCGAGCGAGGAGAGCCGGGTGGTGAAGCATCCTCTGCGGCCGCGGGAATGCTGGCGGGCTCGGGCTCTGAAATTCCCGCTCCCTTGAAGTCCCTGGCGCTTGAGAGCGCGCGCATTTACCCCGAGTTTGTGCGCGAAACCGAAGACGAATCCGGGATCAAGGTGGATTTGCGCGATCAGGGGACGATTCTGATCTCGCGTGAAGGAGAGTTCCCCGAGGCCGCGGAACCGCTGACGCCTGAAAAGATGTCGGCTCTCGAACCCGTCTTGTCGGCGTGGTTGCTGCGGAGTCCGCGACAGGCTGCGCCTCAGCACGCAGCAGCTTACCTCGAAGAGCGGTCGGTCGATCCCCGGGCGCTGGTTTCGGCAGCCGCCGAAGCTGCAAGGCATCGCCAGGTGGACCTTTCATCGGGGACAGAGGTGAAGGGGGTGCTCCTCTCCCGAGGTCGCGCCGCCGGAGTCCGCACTGACAAGAGTTCGTACTCGGCGGGAATGGTTATCAATTGCGCGGGGGCGTGGGCAGGGTGCATTCCGCCGATGAAATTTCCAGTGCGTCCGGTGAAGGGGCAGATGCTTGCTGTCGTGGGCGGCGTGAGCTTGTGCCATGTTGTCCGCGGCGAGAAGGTTTATCTGGTCCCACGCACAGACGGGCGCATAGTGATCGGCTCGACGCTTGAAGATGTTGGGTATGACAAACGTATTGATGTGAGCACGATTCAGCAATTATTTAACGCTGCATGTGAGCTTGTGCCAGCGCTTGAAAAATCCAAGAAGCACGAGGACTGGACGGGTTTGCGCCCGGGAACTCGGGATGATTTACCGATTCTGGGCGAGACCTCGACAGCAGGATATTTCATCGCCAGCGGGCACTATCGCGATGGCATTCTGCTAGCGCCGATAACGGCAAGGGTGATGACGGAAGTGGTTTTGAGGCGAGGGCCCTGGCACGACTTGGCAGTATTCTCTCCGCAGCGATTTACGGCCGCAATTCACCACGGAGCCACGGAGTCACGGAGAGAAGCAATTTAATCAGGGCTTCTATTGCAGTCTTTCTTGTCCGTCCGAAAATCCTGCAAGCTAAAAGAATTCCGACATATCTGGGGCACTCGAGGCTTCGCCGGGAAGGTCGGGGACGTTCAAGAGCTCCATCGACAAACGCAATGTGCTCTGGTGCTGGTACAGCGTTGTCGATTGGTAACCCTGGCGAACGTGTGCGCCTATCAGAATGGTCGCAACGTGGCCGCCGCCGTTGGCGGAATCTGATATCTCCGATTCATCCCAGGTGTAAATCAATACGCCATTGCTAAACGCTGAGCTGCTGATCAGCGGGCCAATATTTTTTTGCAGCCAACCATCGGCTTGTGCCAGTTTCTGCGCGTCGGTACACTGCGATGCTTCGTTAGGACAATCGTGTCCATCATCTGTCATGTTGGGCACAATCATTGCGTAGTTTGGGAGTGTGTTGCTCTGGATATCGATCGCGAGTTGAGTAAAGGGAACGACGTTCGCGGCTTGCGAACCGCTGCTCAGCACCCCTGAAAAGTACGCGAAAGGATCGTGGCTTTTATCGTAGGGAGCAACCGTGGGCCCAAGATAGGCTACTTTGGGCAGGGTCTCAGCATAAATTTTCCAAGTCTTCCCCGCTGTAGTAACCGCCTTTGCGACATTGTCCGACGTTACGGTTCCGCTATAGTCATCGCTATTGGTAACCAACTCACCCGTGCTTAGCATGAAGTAGTTGGGAAGCGAAGGATGACTGTTGGCGTAGTAGTGCGTGGCAAGCGAGTACTTCTGAGCTAACGAATTCGTATATGGCATTGCCGAATTGCCGATTACGTCTGTGTAGGAATGATTTTCGTTGACCAGAATGAAAACATGATCAACTACTGGAAGGTTTGGAGGGCGAATGTATTTCGAACCACCTCCGCAGCCTGCTAGTCCCAGCAGAGTTAACGCGGAGACTGCGGTACAGAACATCGCGAGCAGCCGGCCAGGATACCTCATGTTGATCTTTAGAGACCGAAGGCACCGGCCTGAGTTGTTCCCGAGATATAGGTGGATGCTGTATTTCACTTAGACCAGCGGCGGAACAACCGTGCCCGGTACCCTCCTCGAATTTCCGCGTTGTGCTTTGAAACCGGGTGTAGAATTTGCTTGCGAAAGCTTCACCGGCTCTCCTCCCGGCATCAGAGGCAAAGCATGAATGTTCACATCAGTTACAAAGTTCAAAGAACCCCCGACATCGATAAAGAAATTCAGCACTGGATCAGCAAAGTTCAAAGAAGACTTCAGGTCTTTCGTCCCGAACTGGTGCATTTAAAGGGTCTGGTGGAGCAAAGCTCAGCGCGTGAGGGGACAGTAATATCTCTCAATTTGCGGTTGCCATCTGGACAGATGGCGGTGCAGGAATCTGCAGCTTCGGCCACCTCAGCAATCAAAGCTGCGTTTGATGATCTGTTGGCACAGATCGGAAAACACAAGGAACTGCTGCGCAACTCTCATTCATGGCGTAGGCATCGCGTTCTCGAAGGCATTCCTGCGCCTGCAGTCCCGTTTGAAACCACCTTCGCCGCAGTTGCGCCGCAAACGGCCACCGACGAGGATGTGCGTTCTTATTTGAACGCGAATCTTCGGCGGTTGAGGCTCTTTGTGGAACGCGAAATTTCGTTCCGCGAGAACTCAGGGGACATCGAGACCGATTCTGTGACTTGGGAGGAAATCGTGGACGAAGCCGTGGCCCGTGCTCTCGATGATAAAGCGGAGAAGCCGGACAAGATTACGCTTGAGCCATGGCTTTATCGTTTGGCTCTACAGGCGCTCAACGATTTCACTTCACGACCCAGCAACGGCGAAGAAGTCGATCTACATAGCCCTCGCAACGGAAGGAACCAACACGCAAGGGACGAAGCTCGGCTGCAGTTCTATCAGCCGGATGAAACGATGACTACGGAGAGCGCGATCGCGGATGGGCGGACGTGGACGCCGGAGCAGATAGCCTACTCTGACGAGATGATTGCGCTGGTGCAGTTCGCACTTCGCAATGTGAAGCGTGAGGACCGCGAAGCTTTTATCCTTTATGGCATCGAGGGTTTTACGCTAAAGGAAATTGCGGCGATCGTTGACCGTGCGCCAGAGCAGGTAAGACAGTCGATCCAGAACGCGCGTGAGGCGTTGCGAGGCAGCCTGCCAGTCGAAAACCGTTTCAAAGACGAATTGCTTCATAAGACCAGAACTGCATAATTCGGAGTGCCTGAATGATCACTCGCGAAGAACTACGCCAACTTGCCTTGTTCGAATGCCGTCACCCCAATGAAGCCGCCATCAGTTTTTACTTCCGGCCCCCGGCGCCTCAGGATAGGTCACATCGCGAGGAGGCGATCATGGCGAAGGATGTGGTGCGACAGACCATGCAGGAACTGCAAGGAAACGGTCGCAAGAGTCCAGCCTTCGGCGATCTCGAACGAATCCTTGCAATCGCGGAGACCTGGCGCGGGCGGGCCAAGGCGATCTTTGCCTGCAATGGACGCGGTATTTGGAAAGAATTCGATCTCCCGACAACGGCAGGCACAACCAAATTGTTTGTGAATCGACGGTTCCACTTGAAGCCTCTTGCGCCGGTTTTTTCCGAATCGCCGCGGTTATGGGTGGCGTTAGTCGATCGCCAACGCGCGCGCATTTTGGAGATTCAATTCGGTCAACTTCGCGAGGTCGAAGTGTTGACAAATCCAGTGCCACGGCATGGCCGCAGCGATGGATATGCCGGATACGACGGCGGCCACTCCCAGCGTCACGAAGAAGACGAGTTCCGGAAGCATTACCGCAATGTAGCTGAATTTCTAAAGATTGCAGCGGAGAAAAAACAGTTTGAAGCGCTCGCGATCGGTTGCCATGACGTGAACTGGCCCGAGTTTGAAGGCCAAATGCAGCCTTACGTGTTGAAGAAATTGCTGGGACGCTTCTCAGCCGACCTAGGCACCCTGGGTGACAATCAAGTAAAAACGGAAGCAGAGCGCATCTTGCGCGAAAGCCTGTCGCGACATCATCGTGATCTGGTACTCGAAGCAATGGAGGGCGCCAAGAGCAATGGCCTGGGGGTCACCGGCTTAAGAAGGGTGTTGCGCGCGACCGAACAGGGAGAAGTAGAAATTCTATTGATGACGAACGATTACACCGCCCGAGCAGTGGAATGCACTGCTTGTGGTCATATCGATTCGCATCTCGTGCGTTACTGTCCTCTTTGCGGCCACGCAACGCGAAAACTTGACGACGTTTGTGAAGCGCTAGTTCCGGCTGCCATTAAAAACAATATCGAACTGGTGCTTGTTCCGCGAGACGACACCTTTGATCGCGTCGGAAATATTGCGGCACTGCTGCGGTTCCGGGCGGAGCGAAATAAGAATCAACTGCTAGCCTCGTGACGACCTTGTAAGCCGGGAATTCATGTGACCTGCATTCAATTCTTCCCCGGTGGTAACCTTCCTTGCTGAATGTTTTCTGAATTTATACTTCAAGGACGAATATGTCTATTTCCCGGCGGGATTTTCTCGCTACTGCAATAGCCGGTTCTGCTTCTCTAGGCTTGGGTACGACCGCACATGCGGAATCAATACAAGGTGAAGGGCATGAAAGGCGGGCGGCGAAATTACCTGTCATTATTTCCGCACACAACGGGTACAACTACCTTGATGCGGGGTACGCATTCCTGGCGGGCGGCGGCGACACTCTCGATGCCGCACTCAAGGTGGTGCAAGGACCGGAGAATGATCCAAACGACGAGAGCGTGGGTCTGGGTGGGCACCCGAACGAAGATGGCGTGGTCGAGCTCGACGCCTGTTGCATGCACGGGCCAACGCGCACGGCGGGTTCCGTCGGCGGCATTCGTAATATAAAAAATGCTTCGCTGGTTTCAAATGCGGTGCGGCTCCACACCGGTCACGTAATGCTGGTTGGCGAAGGGGCCGAGCGCTTCGCGGTGGCCCAGGGATTTCCTCGCGAGAACCTGCTCACCGATAAATCACGCAAGGAATGGTTGCTATGGAAGGAAACGCATTCTGATTGGTGGGGACCGGGGCTGGACAGTCCTGATTGGAAACGCCGATATAGCGGCCCAACACACGCAGATGAGTGGCAGCTTCGGATTGAGCGCATGCAAGAAATTGCGGCGGACATCGGGATTGCGCCGGAGCACCGGGCAGAAGCGATTCGCTATGTGATTTTTCCACCGACTGGGACCATTCATTGTTCCGCACTGAATGAGAAGAGCGCGATTTCTGGATGCACAACTACCAGCGGACTAGCGTGGAAGATTCCGGGCAGAGTTGGGGACTCACCGATTATCGGCGCGGGCTGTTACACAGATCAGGATGTAGGCTCGGCGGGAGCGACAGGCAACGGCGAGGAGAACATCAAGATCGTAGGGGCGCACACGATTGTCGAGAACATGCGGCATGGAATGTCGCCGCTCGACGCCGGAATGGACGCCTTGAAGCGCATCGTTCGCAATTACAACGGAGAGAAAGAACGGCTGCAATTTGTGGATATGGTCTATTACATCCTGCGGAAAGATGGCGCTTATGCAGGCGTTTCTCTTTGGGACGGTTATGAATCCAGTACGCCGCACCAGATTGCGGTGCATGATGGGACGCGCCGGCTGGAAAACACGGTGAGCATGTTCAAGGGAGCGTCGCAGAGTTGGCCGCCGCTACGGATGCTGCACTAAAACTCCGGATACACGATGCGCGGTGCGATCGTGTGATTCCGATTCGCGCCGGTGCTGATCCAACCGCATCGTAGGGTTCCCTGGCTCGCGCAGGCGCGAGTTCGGGATGACAGTCTTACGGTTTTTCATTTAAACAGGAGCGGCGCGAAGGCTGACAGGTTCCTGCGCCACACCATCCAGGTGTGCATGCCTGGAGTTTCGATATCAGTGAAGTTGACGCCCTTGTCTTTCAGCCACGATTTGAACTGGCGATTTACTTTTACCAATCCATCTTCGGTGCCGCAGGCGATCCAAAGCAGCTTGAGCTTTTTGTTCGCGCCGGCGTCGAGCCCGGGAAATTCAGTGCCGAAATCCTGCAGGTCAATTCCGCCCGAGCTGAAGGCCCCGATCCAGGCAAACTGATCGAGATGATTCAGGCCAGTCAGCAGGGACTCCGCACCACCCATGGAAAGACCGGCGATGGCGCGAGACTCACGGTCCTTCTTTATTCGATACATGCCTTCGACTTGCGGGATGACTTCGTTTAGCAGGACGCTGGTGAAATTTGAAAGGTTGTGACGCGCCAGATCTTTGTCTCCCCACGAGCCCCAGCCACGGCGAATAACTTCGTAGTCGCCGTACCCGAGCGGGTTGACCACGATCATTGCCTTCATTTTTCCCTGCGCGATTAGATTGTCAAAGATCACATTGGCGCGGCCGACTGCGGTCCAGCCACTCGCATCGTCGCTGAACCCGTGAAGCAGATAAAGAACGGGATAGTCCTGCTTCGCATTCGCACGATAGTCAGGTGGAGTGTAGACGTAAAAGTCGCTATCGAGGTCGGCGATCTTGGAATGATAGAAGTGATGGTGAATTTCGCCATGCGGCACCTGGTTCAATTCCCAAGGCAAAGACGGCCCGGGTACGTGAACTTCATTCGCTGGATGCAAGAGGTTCGGCTTGATTACGGAGTTCGAGGGATCGATCAGATCAACGTCGTCGGCCAGGAATGAGTACCCGTAAAAATCAGGCTGCAGCGGGCCGGTGGTGAGGGTCCAGATGCCCTGCTCATCTTTCTGCATGGGAATGTGCGCGGTTTGTCCTTCGATCGAGACTTCAACCTTCTGGGCATTGGGAGCGCGGAAGCGAAATATCACATGACCATCGGGCTGAACTTCCGGCGAACGGAGCGGGGGTGGCGGAAGCTGACTCAATCCCGAAACGGAAAACAGAATTACTCCAAAAGAAGACAGAAGAACGATCTTATTCATGGACCCTCTCAAGAGCAGCGCTACATTGTAAACGAATGCCGAACGAGAAGGTCGAGCGCGACAAATACGAAGAAGATGACGGCAATGATGCCATTCATCGTAAAGAATGCCGCGTTCAGTTTGCTTAAATCGTCCTTCGAAACGAGGGAGTGCTCATAGGTCAATAACGCAAGAACGGCTGCGACTCCGACAATTGCCAGCGAGCCGAGGTTGAACGCCCGAACCAGCGCTATGAGAAGAAACAACATCGCGAGATGAAATAAACGGGCGATCCAAAGCGCATTGCCGACTCCGCAGTATCGCGGCAACGAATGCAGCCCTGCTTGCTGGTCAAAATCGTAGTCCTGGCAGGCGTAAAGCACATCGAAGCCCGCCACCCAGAATGTGACCGCAGCGGTAAGCAAAAGAATTCGTGGATCGAGAGAGCCACGAACTGCAATCCATGCGGCAGAAGGAGCGATTCCGAGTGCAAAGCCGAGCACGACGTGCGACCAGAGCGTCCAGCGCTTGGTGTATGAGTAGAGCAACAAAATGGCGAGGGCTACAGGTGAGAGCAGAAATGTTAGCCGGTTGAGTTGCCACGCGGCAAAGACGAAGACCGCAGATGAAATCACCACGAAGTTTCTGACGAAAGCTTGTGTGAGCACTCCAGCAGGCAAGGCGCGAGTGCGTGTGCGGGGATTGGCGGCGTCAATCGAAGCGTCCGCAAGACGATTGAAGGACATAGCGGCCGAGCGCGCAGCCACCATTGCGACGACGATCCAAATGAGTTGGTGAACAGTCGGAACTCCACCCGCTGCCAGCATCGCTCCGCAGAGTGCGAATGGGAGTGCGAACACCGAGTGCTCCCACTTAATCATTTCCAATGTGACGCGCAGGTTTCTCAGGAGGGGCACAGGGTATTGTAAAAGAATTGCGGACCTCAGCGGCTAAAGGCGCCGTGAACGGCGAGATCCGAACGCAGCGCTGCTCCACCCCACGAGCCCTCATGGGAGGCTGTTGGGACAAAATGAGTGCTAGTAGCCTTGGGCTCCGATCAGCGGGACGAAGCGGCAGCCTTCGATCACTTGAACACTCGGCCCTCCGCTGTAATTGTGGACAAGCTGCAACTCCTGGGCGTGAGGCGGTCCGACCGGAATGACCATGCGTCCTTCCTCTGCCAATTGATCGAGAAGACTTTGCGGAATACTCGGCGCGGCGGCTGAAACAAGAATGGCGTCGTAGGGTGCGAACTCGCGAAGACCATTGCTTCCGTCGCCGACAATGATTCTGACGTTCGCAAAACCCAGCCTCGACAGCGCCGCTTCGGCATCGTGCGCCAATGCGCCGTGGCGTTCGATCGAGTAGACCTCCCGCGCGAGTAGAGCGAGCAGCGCCGTCTGGTAGCCGGAGCCGGTGCCCACTTCGAGAACTCTCTCGGTACCCTTCAAATTCAGTGCCTGCAAAGACGCCGCCACGATGAATGGTTGCGAAATGGTCTGTCCTTCGGCGATTGGAATGGGGTGATCTGCGTAGGCTGCGTGCTGGTATTCCTCGGGCACCACTGCATGCCGTGGAACGCGCAGCATGGCGTCGAGCACGCGCTCATCGTGAATTCCGCGACCGCGGAGTTGAGCCTCAACCATAGTTCGCCGTTCGTTGAGATAGGCGGCCGGGCCGGTTTCAAGGTGTGACATCAACGTGGTTGGATGCCAGTGCTATTTTGCAGGTGCAAAGCGCTCATCGTTTGCGGCGGCGAATTCTCACGTCGAAGCTCACCACGCCGTTCTGATCGCGAATGGCAACGATAGAGACGTTTCGCGAAACATTGTATTCGGCCCGAATCACCTGCTGCGAAGTCTGCGAAACATCCGTGGTATAGGAAAGTGTGAGATTGTCCTTCACCTGTTGCTCGATGGTGACTGCGGGCCCGCTTTGGGTAACGGTAGAAGTTTCCGATTCCAAGCCCTGTGGATCGATTTTGATTCGGCTGTTACCGAACAAATGCTGCGCGCGGTTGTTCAAGGTAGCGTTCAGCGCCGCCGCCAGCATGGCATTCGACGCCTGTTGACTAAATGCCGATTGGTTCGTCTGCTGAAGCTGGGCAGATTCTTCTGTGGTCTGGCCAAATGCCAGCAAGGCAATAATGTCTGACGAAGGAAGCGGCGGATCAGAGCGGTAGTTGATCTTCAAACCGTTCGGCTTGCTGATATCTCCGGTGAGAGATAGCGTTACGTCATAATCGCGAACCCTGGTAACGGCTTCGAGGTCGAGGAATGGGGTCGTGACTGCGGGGTTGCTGAACGTAACTCCGCCACGTTCCAGCCGGTACTTTGTGCCGTTGAAGTAAGCCTGCCCTTCAAAAACGTCCGCGCGTCCGAGGAGGATTGGTTTGGCGGCACTTCCGCGCACCCGCAAGTCGGCGGAGCCCTGCAGTCGGACCACGCTAGTCTGCATCTGTAATTCGGGCGTGGTGGTAACGTGCAAGTCGAGGCGAATCGTATTCAGGACGGGATCAGTTTGCGGCAGACTCGATACTTCCGCGGTTCGCTCAAGGTAGGCCCCGAAATCAAAGCCTGGGGTAAAGCCCAGCTTATTGACAGTAATATCGCCGGAGAGAACTGATCCGGCCGAGCTGCCGCTCCAATGGAACTGAGCGTCTGCGGTCGAACTCACGCCCGGAGGATAGCGAAGACGCACGGAGTTGGCGGTCGCGTTGAGGTCGAAATCAAGCTGTCGCCCTACGAGGGCCGCGTGGCCCGTGAAGCCAACATTTCCGCCTCCAACACGTGCCTCCAAACTGTCGATCGTGACCTGATTCTGACTGAATAAGAGCGTTCCGTTGATATCGCTCAAGGCGCTGGGAACATTTATGTCTGCAAGCGCAGCATTTTGAATTTGCAATTTGCCCTTGACGATAGGTGAGTCAATCGTGCCCGTGACCCTTCCATCCGCCAGCAATGCGCCTGAGCTAGTGATATCGGTGTCGTAGCTTTGAATCAGCTTGAGATCGACTCTGCCGCTCGCCCGGAAATCCAGAGCACGGTCGCCCGCAAACTGCATGGAGCCGTTACCCGAAAAATCAGTGTTCTCCCCCAAAATGTGAAGATTGTCCACCTTGAAACCCTTGCCGGATAACGCAAAGCGGATCGGACCATCGTTGCGAAAACTGGTCTTCCCTGCTTCGGCATAAACATCGCTTAGATCGCCCGCCAGGCTCAACTCGCGCGGTTTACGCAGCGGACCATCTAAGGTCAGGGCTCCGGCCACGGCGGAATGCTTTATCACGGCGCCACGCGGATAGGAATGCAGGAACGGATCGGCGTTGAGATGAGAAAAGTGCAAGTTCACGTGGGCAGGCCACTGATCGCGCAACCGGACATTCCCCTCTAATTGCAGCTCCGCATCTTTGAAATCGGAGCGTCCAACGATGCGGGCGTCCGCACCCCGCGAGGTTACATTGAGCAGAAAATTCCCCTCCGGTTGATCGTTCACACTTAGGCTCCGCAATTGCAGGTCTGCTGCAACTTGCGGCTGCACTGTTGTGCCGAAGACACGAGCGGCGAAATCAAGCTTTCCCGCAATTTTGATTTGCGACTGATGCAGCTGCGAAAAGTCGGCGAGGTTGAACTCTGAGCCTCGGATATTGAATTGGAAAGCTTTTGAGGAGAGATCATAAGAACCCGCACCGCCAATTCGCGCGTTGCCGTGAGCCAGTTGCAAATTTGTAATTTCGAGCTGAGTACGATTCAGCGTCAGAGACCCACTCGCGGAATCAAACTGCTGCCCTTCAATTCCGGCATGGAGCATGTTGAAATCGCCCCGGCCTTGAGGGAGCTGGCGCGTGCCGGAGATTGAAAGTCGTGCGGAAAGCTGGCCCGAAATGCCGTAACCATATCCGGCTAAATTCGCCAGTTCCCGGCTGTCAGCGTTTTCTATATCGATGTGAAGGCGCAGCGGGCTTTCAGGCACAACCTGCCAATCGGTCAGCCCTATCGCGCCATTCGCCTTAACCGTCGCAGCTTCGCGCTTCAGAACCGCATTGCGGAAAAACAGATTAGTCGATGAAGCTTGCAGCTCGGTGTTAACAGAATCCCACCGCACTTCCTGTCGTGGCGCATGGGCCGTTGCTCGAACGAATGCGCTGAAATCTTGTAATTGCAAGCTCCCTGCAACGCGCATGTCCGGCGGTGTCCCAGACACTGTTCCGTTAAATGCTGCCCGCCCATGAACGGCAAAGGGCGCTCCCCTGGGGAACAGGTCAGAGACGATGGGTCGCCACTCGCCTAAATCGGTCGTCGAAAAAGCCAGCCGCATCGAATTTGAAAGTGAACCTGAGGCCCGGACTTGTGTTGCCGGAGTACTGGCGGACATTTGCGCGACTTGCAAATCTCCGGAACGAGCATCAAAGGTCATGGTGGTGGCGGCAGTTAGCGGAATCTGATCGCCCGACAGACGAGCTGGAGGAGAAACTTCGGCGTTTATTGCCGCCTGTGCGAAGTGGACCGACCGTCTCCAACGAAGGTCGGCAGTTGCAGAGAGGTTTCCGCCAAACCGCAATTCATTCGCTCCGTGAAATCGAGGTCTTAAACTGGCGAGTAGCTCCGAGAGCGATATGTTCTTGGCCCTGATCTTGAGAGCTCCTTGTTGTTCCAAGCTCTTAGTGAACGTGACCGGAGACTGCCAGTTCACAACGTCGCCGTCAGCGCTGAAGGTCCCGCGCAAGAATTGACCTTCGACTTTCGACAACGAAAATCGCGACGGATCAAGAGAAAAGTTGCCCTCAGCAGAAAAATCGCGGCCTCGGAGGGTCGAGTCCTGCCATGAAATGGATCGACCGCCGAATGATCCTGCGGACGAGAAGCCTTGGCGAGACCACGACCCATCTCCGATGACCCGCAACGTACCGCCTTTCAACTCGGGTCGGTGAGTAATCGCGGCCAATTGTGCGAGATCAACATTCACGTCGTACTTGCCGTTGGCAGCGAGTTTCTGCAAGTCCAAGTGAAGATCCGTCAGGTGCACCTGAGAGCGCTCCGACGTTGCCTGGAGAGAATTAATTTGCACGCCGCTACGATCGAAGTTGAAGTTGGCCTGCGCTGACCAGGCAACAGGGCGAAGTACATCGATACGCGTTTCAGCCCTGCCGACGGCAATTGTTCCCGCATAGCGCAGGTGAAGAAAGGAATAATTCAAACTAGCGGAGACGTCGTTCGTGCTGAAACTTATCGGAATGCGCTGGTCCTGAACGAGCAGCTCTCCTTCTTTCACCTGCAGCCGGCGGGCTGAGAGCGAAAATAGGTGCTCGAAGTCGGAGGAGCCTTGGCGACTGGGCGCGGGTTGGTTCGTAGTGCCGTTGGGATAAACAATGACGTGAAGGACTGGATGCTCGAGCGTCAGTGAGTGAAAGCCCAGCTTAGCTCCCAGAGCGGAGGAAAAACTAAGAACCGCGGCAACGCGGTCCACGTGCAGCAAAGGACGCTCGCCAGCGGCCTCCTGACCACGGATTGTAAGATCGCGAATATCGACCTGTAGTCGAAGTGGGACTACGTGAAAGGTGCCGACTTGCACACGGCCACCGGTTGCGCGCTCGAGTTCCGCGATCAACTTTCGCCGAGCCGCCTGCTGAAAAGAATCTGTGCTCAGGTACCAAAGACCGGCGGAAAGCGCCAGGACCAGAAAGAGAAATAAGAGCAGGACTGATTTTCCAAGTTTGTTCCACGGAACCTTTGGCCAGTTCATCGCGCTCCGGCCTCGGGCTGAGTAGGGCGGACGTTCCAGTCCGGTATGAAAGTCCTGATCTGCGCCTGTGATCGCAAGGATTCCAACCAGGAACTGAGCATCTGGTTCATTTTGTCTTGGACCAGAATTTCGCGAATCTTTGGGGTCACGTCGGCCAGGCTGACAGGATCTGACGGTGGCAGTGTGGGGACAAACTGTTTTCTGTAATATTGCTCGATTTCCGCTGGTGAAACCTGAATAGACGGGCGGAATCGCGCGTCGATCAATTGAAGCTGCTGCAGCTGGTTCGCAATGCGCTCCCTGATTAAATCTTCGCTTAGCCGGTATTTTGATAAGACCTGTTGCCAGGACGCTCCGGGATTTTGCCGGAGCAGGTCGGCTTTCATCGCCTCGAACTGAGCTCGGACCTGGTCCACCGAAGCCGGCTGCGCATCAATCACGCGGACCTGCTCGTGAAGCAGCTCCTGATCGATCAAGCGGTCGAGTGCTGCCTTTTCATCGGATAGAACCGCGCTCTCAAGCTTTCGCCCGGAAACTAGGTACTCGTACCGAAGCTCATCGTCTAAATCACTGAGCAAGATCACATGGCTGTTTACCGAGGCGACAATCCGATCGAGTACTTCGCTGTCTCCCTTTTGGCCCACGTCCTGAGCAAAGGCCGCTGCGCAGCCGGAGAGCACAAGCACGAGAAGTAACCGTCGCATGAGCATCAGAATGTCTGCCCAATACTAAAGTAAACGTTGAACGGACTCGCCTGCTTGGTTCCGACAAACTGGTAGGTTACCGGCGTTTTTTTAACCTGAATGACTCCAGGAAATGCCGTGGGATTGAGGTTATATCCAAAATCGAGGCGCACGGGTCCGATAGGCGTTTTGTAGAACAGACCTATCCCAATCGCATGAGAGATGTAGTTGTAATTACAGCTGGCGGCATTGGTGGGACTTGGTCCCGCTTGAAAAACCGTGTTTAGCCCCTGGGTACACAGGTTCTTGTTTTGGTGCCAGCGCAACAGGCTGTCGATCATGTGCTGACCATCTGTAAATACGTTTCCCATGTCGTGAAAGATGGCAAAGCTCAAGTTGTCCTGAACAAACGGAAGCGTTGGGGGCGGAAAGCGCAATTCGATATTGTTAAGGAACAGGGCCGAGCCGCCCGTCGGAAAACCCGTAATTGGATCGCGCGGCCCCGCTTGGTTTAACCCGAAGCCGCGATGCGAGTTTCCGCCGCCCATGAAAAAGCGCTCGGCTAGGGGAATAGGGGTCAAGTTGCCGGGGCTGGACGCGCCTGGCTGAGTAATTATCGTGTCCCCGAACGGGTCTTCCAACCCGATGCGAGTAGAGCGCGCGAAGACGAACGGGCGGCCGTTAATTTTTCCGAAGGGGTGATAGGTGGAATTCTGCACCAGAATTCTGCTGAAATCTGCCTGCGAGCCGAAGTAACTGGAGGCGACACCGGCGTCCACCGAGTTGTAACTCCCCCTGGTAGTTTGGAGATCGTTGTCGCGATGGTTGCGGATGAAACTGAATCCCGGTTCGCCGACGCGCACGGGGAGTGATAGCAGCGGAATTTCCGCAGGGCTGACCTCGATATCAGTAGCCTTTACCAGACGATAGTTGAAGCGATAGTTCATCACACTGACCGGCGTGCCATCGAGCTTCTGGCTGATGGTTTGTTCTGCCTGAACAGAACCCTCGAGGCGTTGCGATGTGAATGTGGTTACGTCGAGGGTATGGTCGAAAAAACCCGTGAGAGTGAGTTTCCAGTTTGGATTGTTAAACCAGCGTGGAGCGTTGTAGCTGATAAGCCCGCGTTGCTGCAGTTCGCCTACTCGGGACTCAAACGTAATTGTGTGGTTGCGGCCGCGAAAGTTCAGTCGGCTCACGTCGAGCGAAGCCAATGGGCTCACCCCCGTGGTGCCGAGCGGCTGCCTTCCGATAATTGATGGCTGACCGGTTTGAAATTGGAACCCAGCGCCGTAATTGAATGTATATCTCTTGGCTTCCTGTACCTGTACCAGCACGTTCTTGTTCGGCTCGGTGCCCTCCGGATTTTGCACTGCGGTATCGACCTGGCTGAAGATTCCTAGATCGTAAAGCTTTTGCTGCGTGCGCAGCAGATCACCCTGGCTGAGTGGATCGCCCGGTTGCACCTGCAGCTCGTGCTCGACTACGTACGCGTGCGTATACTCCCTTCCTGAGACCAAAACCCTGTCAACATAACTGCGCTCGCCTTCGTGGATCGTGAACACTACATTCATTCGGTTTCCGGGCGCCGGTGTGGCCGCCGCGACGAAAGTTGCATTAGGAAAGCCGCTATCGAAGTAGTAGTTCAGGATGATGTCTCGATCGTCGGCAATGCGGGAATCGGAGAATGGCTGTCCCGGCCCAGTGTATAAGTTCTGGAATGTTGGGCTGTCGAGTTGCGTACTTCCGACGATCTGGAATGTTCCTACGCGGAACTGTGGGCCTTCGTTGACGTGAAGAATAATCGCGAGCTGATTTTTCTCACCGCGATAATTGTCGTTAACTTCAGTATCCACCTTCACATTCTGGAAGCCATTGGCTCGGTACATATTTTCGATGTCACGCACATCGCCTCGTAAGAGGGCCTCACTGTATCGCCCATGCGAAAGCGCCACACTTGAGGTTTGAATGTGCAGCAGTCCACGCAAAGCACTTTGCGGAAAGTACTTATTTCCGGTGATCTCAATTTTCATTACCTTGTGGCGGTTGCCAGGGCTGATTTGATAAGTGACGCCGAGAACGTGGGTATTGGGGTCGGTTTCCCGTTCCAAATCAACTTTGGCATCGAAATAGCCCCGCGATTGCATGTAGCTCAGCAGATTGCGGCGGCCTTCGTTCAGCAGATCGTCATCGAGCGCGTGCTCTTCGTACACGGGCACATTTCTTCGCAAAGTCGCATTGCTGATGTGATAGCCTTCCGCGCGGATTTTAACCACCGGGCCGACTTCGATTGAGAACACATAGTCGACGGCATTGCGGGCGCGAACATATTGCTTGCTGGCGATCGCCACTTGGGCGAGCCATCGGTTGTGCTTCTGATACTGCTTACGAACCCGGTCGAGTGCGTCCAGAACCTTCGGGGCAGAGACAACATCGGCCGGATGGAGGTGGGCAATGTCTTCGATTTGTCCGGGAGAATAAATCTCCGCGCCCTGGACGGTGATGTTGCCGACGTGCGCGGGATCCCCAGAGTGTATGTGGAATGTGATTTCGACCTGTTGTGTTTGCGGGATTTTGCGTTCCGCATAGCTGACCACGCCGCGGTAATATTCATTTTCCTCTAAGAGGCGCTGAATATTCTGTACCGCGTTCGCGATTTTTTCCTGAGTGAACAATTCGCCCAGCTGCAGCTTAGAGGCATTTACAATCTGCGACTCGGTAGGATGTCCGGGCGCGCCTTCGACGGTAACCAGCCCGACAAAGAAATTTGGCGTGTTCTGAAAGGTGAGTTGTATTTCAGCGTCCGGCGTGCGCGTGCATTCCGCCTTTAAATCGGCAAAGCGCCCGGTCGTAAACAGAATCCGCATGCTTTGCTGAAGTTGCTGGCGATCGAGCGGCTGCCCCTCATGGAGTGGCAACATGCCGCGGAGCATTTGCTGATCGCTGTCATCTAACCCGGGAAAGTCGACCTTTTGCAGCTGGGCGCCGAAACATGGAGATGGTGACAGGAGTAAGGGAGCGGCTTCTTCAATTTGCCTGGCTGGAGCTGGCGCGTCATCTTGAACTCGTGACCACGTCCTCTGTGCTGAAAACGAAACAAACACCAGAAGTGCGGCCAGAGCGCGGCTTGAGCCACTTTTTAGCAAACATACTCCTGACTTGAACGCGGCAAGATGGTACGACGACAGCTGCGGATTGCGCGACTGTCGCGCGGTTGACTCCTATAATAAATGTCACAGGAAGGAACTAGAGTGGACGCGCTGGTTCGTAAATTGCAGTGGCGCATGTTTTTTGTTCACAGTCTTACAAAATGAAACCCGAACTACAGGAAAGATACTCGCGCCAGATATTGTTTGCGGGAATCGGAGCGGAAGGCCAGCAGAGGCTTCTCGATTCGCGAGTGGCAATAGTCGGATGCGGGGCCACAGGATCAGCTCTGGTATCTCTACTGACGCGGGCTGGCGTGGGCATGCTGCGAATAATCGATCGGGATTATGTTGAGGCAAGCAATCTGCAACGGCAGGTGCTCTTTGACGAGTCCGATGCGGCTGACTCGGTGCCGAAAGCGATTGCGGCGTGCCGAAATATCGCAAAGTTCAATTCGCAGATTGTTGCTGAGCCTTGCGCGAACGACCTAACGCCGGAGAATGCCGATGAGCTTCTCGGTGGCGTGCAGCTGATCCTGGACGGGACGGACAATTTCGAAACGCGGTATCTGATCAACGACTACGCCGTCAAGAATTCCCTTCCCTGGATTTATGTGGCTGCGGTCGGAAGCTATGCCGCGACCATGAACATCTTGCCCGGTGAAACGGCGTGCCTCTCATGCATTTTCCCTGAACCCCCGACCGGAATGCTCGAAACGTGCGACACGGCTGGAATTTTGAATTCAGCAGTGAATTTGGCGGCATCGATCGCTGCGACCGAGGCTTTGAAGTTGCTGACCGGAGCTTATCGCGAGCTTCGGCGCACGCTGCTTTCGCATGACTTGTGGAGGAATCAGAGGATCGAGGTTCCCACGGAGAAACCTGAGCCGGATTGCCGAACGTGTGTACAGCGGAAATTCCTACATCTTGCCGGAAGAGGTCGTCCACACATTACGCTGTGCGGAAGGAACTCGGTGCAGATTCACGAGCACAATCGATCGGTAGACCTCGGTGACTTAAGCAGACGTCTTGCGCCGCACGGCACGGTTCGCGGCAACGATTTCGTGCTGAAATTTTGGAAAGAGCCATATGAGATGACGTTGTTTCCCGACGGGCGCGCGATTATCAAAGGGACGACAGATACGGGGGTAGCGCGAAGTTTGTACGCGCGATATGTGGGGAATTAGACCGCTTCCGGTTCTGTGATCGTAATCCCATCCTGTCGCAAACTGCGCGACAAAGGGTGGGGCAACCACCTCAGAGAACGATTCACATTGTTGCGGCTTCTGCGCAATGGTTTGCACTGTTCGCAAGCAACGGAATCGCCTCGCATCCGAAATCTGCCGGAAAAACAGGCAAATCTCGCGGAATTGCCCCCGCCTCTGCGTAACTGGCATCTCACCTGCTAGCGCGTAGGCTAAGTTTTGTCCCAGGAGGTAGTATGCGAATTGTTTTTGCGGCTCTTCTGCTCTCGTCTGTAGCACTTGCGCAGACTGTTGCGCCCCGAGTTCCGGGAGCTTACGGCTGCAGCGGACCTTTCATCCCAATGGTGACGACACCGGAAGTGTCGTTAGAAACAGTATCGGCTGATCCGGTTGGCGCCAGCAACGCGACTTATGGTCTTCATGCCGGCGCGACCAACTCCACTCTTTCTGAGAGCAACCTGAACGGAAATGTTGGCGGGACGTACACGCAACCTGTCTGGTACTCGGGAGGCACGACGCCGCTGATTTCGTCGCCAGCAGTACAGCTTGCGGTACCAGTGGCGCGAGAGCAGAACATGGCCCGCATGGAACGAGAGCGGGAGCATGAGCGTGCCGGAGGGCCAGCGAGATCGTGGACGTATTATGCGGGAGAGGAAGAAACTTCGAGTCCGGTGGCTGCCTCCTCGACTGCGCATAGCATGAAGCCTCCGACGCGTACCATCACCAACCAGGACGTTGAACAAGTGAACCAGAAAAACGGAATGGTGAAGTACGACGACAAAACCGAGCAGATTAAGTAGAGGCGAACTGTGTGGGGCGGGCGCCCTCGCCCGCCTTGCTACTCTCTTTAAAATCTTTAGCCACAAAGAACACAGCCGATACTGAGGAACAACCACAGAGGAACTCGCTTACCTCTGAACCAGGCTTTCCAGCACATCGAAAAAGTCTGGATATGAAATTACGGCCGCGTCCGCGCCCTTGATTTCCGTTTCTCCCTGTGCACGTAAAGCAGCAACAGCGAACGCCATGGCAATGCGATGATCCCCAAACGAATCGATTGAAGCGCCGTGCAATCTTTGCCTGCCGGGAATTCGCAGGCCGTCATCGAACTCCTCAACTTCTGCACCCATAGCGCGCAGGTTCTTCGCAACGCTGGCAATGCGGTCAGATTCCTTGACCCGAAGTTCGCGAGCATCGCGAATTTCGATTCCTTCGCTGGTATAGGGCGCAATCGCCGCGAGCACTGGGATCTCGTCGATCAATGCCGCCGTGTCTTCGGTCGTAATGCGTGCCCCTTTCAGCGTTCCGCCTTGCACTAAAGCTTGCCCGACAAGTTCGCCGTGTCCTTCGCGCATATCGCTGAGTGTGATTCGCACGCCCATTCCGACCAAAAAATCCAGCAAGCGCGCACGCGTGGGATTCAGCAGCAGGCCAGAAATAGTCACGTGGGAATCTGGGAGTAGTGCTGCAGCGCAAAGAAAAAAGGCAGCGCTCGAAATGTCCCCCGGAACCGTAGCTTCAATCGCCGTGAGCTTCTGGCCGCCCTCTATGCTGACTTCCTTCATTCGGCGTTCGAGGTGCGCGCCGAAAGCCATAAGCGCCTGTTCGCCGTGATCGCGGGTCTGGATCGGCTCTTTAACGTGGGTTGTGCCGCGCGCATACAGTCCCGCAAAAAGCAGAGATGTCTTCACCTGTGCACTAGCAACAGGCAGTTCGTACTCAATTCCCTTCAATTTGCCGCCTGTTACGCGCAGCGGAGGCTTACTTCCGTCTGATGAGGTGATCTTCGCGCCCATCATTTCAAGTGGCTTGACAATGCGCGCCATTGGGCGCCGTGACAGCGACTTGTCGCCGACGAGTTCGCTGGTGAACTGCTGACCGGCAAGAATTCCGCTCAGCATGCGAATGGTGGAGCCGGAGTTCCCGCAATCCAGCGGCTCGGAAGGCGCTTTGAGCTTCGGACCCTTGCCGTAGATGGCGACGGAATTGCCGATTCGCTCCCATTTGACGCCCAGTGCCTTCAAACAGTCGAGCGAGCTCGCACAATCGGCGCCGGTGGAATAGTTTTCGAGCTTGGTCATGCCGTCGGCGATTGCGCCCAACATGGCATAGCGGTGGGAAATAGATTTATCTCCCGGCGGACTCATTGCGCCGGCCAGCCCCTTGGCCGGGCGAATCACAACTTTTTTCTTCTCAGTCATGGGTCATTTCAATATAGCGGATGCAATTGGGATTGTCCTTCGCGCACTGGTACAGGTTTTCGAAGGTTGAGACAAGCGCCTATCGTAACCTCTGACGCAGCAACCATGGCATTTTGCGCATGTTTCTTCTGTGATGACCGAAGTAACTCGCTTCGACGGTTTCATTTTGGGGAAAAGTTCTGATTTCCTCTTGGTATAAGGGGACGGTAACCATGCTCCATCCGTCTCAGCGAAGCCCGAGGCGTTCTTTTTTAAGGCTCCGGTTACATGGAGCTTCGAATAGAGTCCAAGAATTCACGCAGCATTCTTCCTGCCTCCTCCGGTTGCTCCCAGGGCGAGTAGTGACCGGCCTTGGCGACAACCTTCATTTGGCTGTTTGGAATATTCTGTTTCATCAACTCCGCCTCCGGAACTCCGGTCATTCTGTCTTCGTCCCCGGTGATGATCAAAGTTGGTACGTTGATTGTTTTCAAAGTCGGCACGGAGTCGGCACGTTCGGCCATGCCGCGCTGCACACCGGCAACATCTTCGGCTGACATTTTGCGCATCATGCGCAGCGCGCCTTCGACCAAATCGGGGCGCGAATGGCGGGTGGTGTCGCCACAGCATTTTTGTGCCATGTCTTCAAAAAATGGTTCGGTACCGCGCTGAAGAACGTCATCGGCGGAAGCGAGCCGCGCGTTTCGAGCTTCGACTGTATCTGCGGGAGCCTTGGTGTTGCACAGGATCAGGGCACTCACTCGCTCACGAAAGCGACGCCAAAATTCGAAAATCAGGTAGCCGCCAATAGAGACGCCGACCAGCGGCGCATGTTCGACTCCAGCGTCGGTCAGAATGCGCGCAAGGTCCGAGGCATGCTTCTGCATGGTTGCCGGTCCATCGCCTAGGCCGGACTCTCCGTGGCCGCGCAGGTCGGGCATGATGAGTCGGTATCGCGAAGACAGAAATTGCGACACTGGAATCCAGAATTCGTGATTAAGAGGAAACGGATGAAGCAGGACTACCGAAGGGCCGCCGCCCGCAAGGTCGTAGGAGATGTCGGCGTCGTTGCTGGCGATCCGCTGCATGGGGAGATTATAAGGACGCCACAATATCAAGATTTCGGAATGTCTAGCTCAATTTCTGGGCGGTCGGCGCGAACCGTGCCGCATGTGAATTATTTCGACGACATGTTGGTGGTCGTCGATATGGTAGTAGACAACAATCGGGCTGTGTACTAGTTTACGGACGCGAGTGCGATCACGAACTATTGCACCCATTCGGGGATAACGGCGCAACAGCTCAACATGGTCGAGCAATGAGTTTCAAAAACGAGAAGCAGAATCTGGGCTATCGTCGGCGATGTACCCGATAATCGCGGAGAGATCCTTTAGCGCCCTTTGCGTGAAGAGAAGATTGTAATCCACTGCGTTAATCGCTTGCGAACCTCTTCTGCGGAGAGTGTGCGTCCACACTCTGTATCAGCGATACCCTCGTCGATTGCCGCGAGGGTACTCTGATCCTCCTCTGAAGGGCCCGCTACGCGATCAGTTTCAAATTCGAAGGGCTTCGTTTTCGCCATGACCTTAAATTATAGCAATCGAAATTCCCGCTTCTACCGGATTCCTCAATCGTCAGCAGTAACTACGGGTTCGTCGCCTGCTGGGTTTGGGGCGCGAGCAGGTAGGGTTCCTCCGGCATCACGATCCACGCGATGACGTATCCGATGAATCCAATGCCCGTGACGAACCCGGTAATCAGCCAAACCAGTCGGACGAGCGTTATGTCCAGGTCGAAGTACTCCGCCATGCCAAGGCAGACCCCCGCGATCTTTCGGCCTTCGCGCGGCCGCACCAGGCGCTTGCGGGCGATCACCCCGCCGACTCGCGTGCCGCAATAGGCGCAAACAGCCGCGTCATCCTGAATGGACTTACCGCAATAGTTGCAGTACATGGCTAACCTCTCGGTTTAAGATACGCGCAAGATAGACCGGAAGTTCCCGAAAAGCAAGGCTGGACTACGATCCTTTGTAGGGGTCTTTGATTCTTTTTCGCGCTATCTCGGCGCGAGTGGAGTGGGAATCAAGCGCCACGACGGCTTCGTACTTCTTAAGGGCGAGATCGCGCTTCTGTAACAAATCGTACATTTCTCCGGCACCGAGCGCGGCTTTCTGGGCAATTTCAGGGTCGGGCTTGGGAATCTCGCTTACCTGCTCGTATGCCAGAGCTGCTGCCGTGAAGTTTTTCTCGGAACGGAGCAGGTCGCCAAGAGCTGTAGCCGCGATTTCATAGTGCAAGCCGGAATATTTTCCTTTGCGGCCATCCTGCCATACACGACGGTAAACCTCCTCCGCTTCACGCCGCTTTCCTTCCGCGTTCAACAGATTTCCCTCCTCCATCGCGAAAAGCACATTATGCGGATATTGCGGTTGAAGGCCGCGCAGAATTTGGAGCGCCTCTTCATATCTGCGTTCGCGACGAAGGAAAACAACGAGCACGATCTTTGCATCAATGCTGGCCTCGCCATTTGCCGCGGCAGCCTGGTGCAAGTACTCAAGCCCTTTTTCCTTATTGCCGCCGAGACCCACCATGCTCGAGGCAGTCTTAACCGCCCAGGGCAGATTTCCAACTACGTAGTTGTGCGCCCCGACGATCAGCTTGGCATCGACATAGTTGGGATCAAGTTCCAGCACTTTCTCATGGTCGTGGCGAGCGGAAACCGCATTGCGCAGCGCCGAAAACCAGGCCCGCTCAATCAGTGCCGTGTAAGTCGCAAACTCAGCTTTCGTCACTCCTCGAGCGTAGAGCATAGCCACATCATTCGGGTGCGCATCAAGTCGACGGTTCTCGATGGTCAATGCTTTCTGGACCAGTGATTTGATCTGCTCGCAGGTGTGCGGGTCACTCGCTTCATGGGTGGCGCTCAGAAAGCTGTCATTGGCATATTCCCCCGCGCTGAGGGCGCCAATGCGGTACAACTCGTGAAACAAAACTGCGTTCAAGAGATGGTTGATGGCGTCGGGATCGTCAGGATGACGCTGATACAGAACCGTAAAGTCCTGGATCGAGCGCTCGTACTCCATGTTGTAGAAGCGCTCAAAAGCCTGAGAGCTGAGGGGTTCGCGATTTTGAGATGTGGCTTTGCCAAACGGCAGCTGGGTGTTAGGCGGAGCAGAAGAAGTGGTTTCGGCCACTTGCGCGATGGCGCAGCCCAGACCAACCACCAGTAGGATGAAAGCTAAAAATGCGGCACGAAAACGCAAGGAAAACCGTCCGACCCTAGCAGAGACTTACTGGCAGTGTATCTGAGAAATGCCGGCTATGCCGAGCCGGTTGGTACCGTTCTGACCGCGAATTTACGTGCTTTTTACTCGATACTTAGAAAGTTTGCACCAGTTAAGGGTAATTCTTGCTTGGCAACAGCGAGCATGGTTTATGGATTGTAAACGTAAGTTGCTAAGGCCATTGGATTTTCCGTGGAGATGCTTTGGAAGGAAACGTGCGCTACAACGCACAACCGGAACATGTTAATGGGTGACGCAGTTCATAATGTCCAGCAGGAATTTTGGCGCCCTCCCCTGTCTCAGCCAAGTGCTGCGACAAACCTGGCCGAAGCCTGCCGGCGTTGTGGAACTGAATTCATGGTTGGCGCCGCTTTTTGTCACATCTGCGGCGCCAATCGTCACCGCGCGGATTTAGTTTCCCCTTCCCCAAGCTGGGCCCGGTATGTGAGCTTTTTCCAGGCACTCGAGTTCGGCAGCGTCAAAGCCTGGTTTGGCTTGCCGATTCCCGCTTTGTGCGCCTTCCTCCTTGGGATCGCTTTTATGGTCGTCGCGCTCTCGATGGGTTTCATCAGCGTGCATGATGCGTCGGACTTTCAGGCTGTCCAACTGTGGCGCATTCAGTGGCTGATGGCGGCCTGCGCGGCGTTCCTCGCCGGCATTCTACTGAGAAGCCGCAAGCCGCCGAATTAGTCCATCCGTTCTAACCTTTCTTTGGTTCGTGCATGTGATTGACCGGTCCCGGGCCTTTCCCTATCGAATAGCTGTTCCTGATTGCTTCAAACACATAGTTCTTGGCGCGCGAAACTGCTGTTGATAGCGGACAGTCTAGAGCCATGTAGCACGCTATTGCTGTCGAAAAAGCGCACCCGGTTCCGTGGGTGTTCGCCGAACCTAGGCGATCGGCTCGAAAGACCTGCGAGGCTTGTCCTCTGATACTCAGGACGTCTATAGCTGGGTCCAAGTGCCCACCAGTAATGACGACTGCTTTGGACCCCATTTCGTGAAGCCGCTCGGCCGCGGCTGTCATCTGCTCTGGGTTCTTCACTTCGCGACCGGTAAGGGCTGCAGCTTCGTCGATGTTGGGGGTTATGACATCGGCTAAAGGTAGCAGCTGGCCGGTGAGAACCTGGAGGCCTCCATCATCCAGAAGCCTGGCTCCGGAAGATGAGACCAGAATGGGATCGAGAACTACGTTTCGAAGCCTTGCCCTGGAGATAAATTCGGCAACTGCGGCGGCGATACCTTGATTTCCCAACATTCCGATATGTACCGCAGACACCTTCACGTCGCGGGTTAACTCCTCCAAGCTATCGGTGAGCAACTCAGGTTCGACGGGTACAACCCGCCTTACCCCAGCGGTTGACTGAACGGTTAGGGCGGTGATCGCGCTAACGCCGTAACAACCCAGGGCCGCAATCGTCTTGATGTCCGCGGTTACGCCGGCGCCGGATGAGGGGTCAAACCCGGCAATGCTTAGAACGATGGGAGGAGTTTCCGGCATGAGGGGAAATGTACCGGAAAACCGCGAGCAAGCAAATACAGGAGCTGATTGTTGGTTCTTGCTGAGGTAAGTGTAAGAAAATAAAATGACTTACAGGAAATGCCTGTAAGTTGCTGAAAAAACAATTACGAAAAAATTGCACAGCTCGCTTCGGAACCGGGTATTAACTCCTAGGTAAACAATTATGTCAGTGCGATTCAGCAACATACATAGAATTTTTGACAATTGTACACAGATTACTTCACCTATCTATAACCGTACGAAGGTACTTATACACAGCAATCCCAATTGACAGCCCCATACTGCCCCCGTAGCATCTTCGACATTGGACGAAAGTTCTTTCGAGGAGGACGACTTTGACGATGGAGGGTATCTGATGCGAGGACGAATAGCTCAAGGTCTGACGTTTATTTTGCTCGTCGGATTCGGAGCGGCTCAGGGGCCAACCAGCTCAGGGTCAGCTAACCCGAAGACAGTTTCAATCGAGCCCGCTAAAGTTGCCAGCGCGGCTGCAATCACCAAGCCCAGCTACGGGCCTTATCAGGTAGGCACGGCCTCATGGTACGGAGAGTACTTTGAAGGCAAACCGACCGCCAGCGGCGAACCCTATAACATGTATGACCTGACGGCCGCCCACATGACGCTGCCGCTCGGGACCCTGGTCAGGGTCACAAACCTGAGGAATAGGCGATCGGTCATCGTTCGAATCAACGATCGCGGCCCAGTGGTTCCGGGCCGGATAATAGACCTTTCCTACAATGCGGCCTGCGTTTTAAAGTTCGATCGCAAGGGTATCCAGCGCGTGCGGCTCGACGTGCTCCCGAGAACGGATGACGCCGTCACTATGGCGCTATTGCGCGAACCGGTGCTGCAACCGTAGGCAATCTGGGGGACGGGTCAGGCCCGTCCCAATCCTCTAAATTCGAATACAGACTCCGGAACGCCCTTGCGCGCCGGAAAATTTGGCGATCTGCGCCTCCACAGTCCGGCTGGAATTTTCCCGCGTTTGCCTTAGACTGCTAGCTGATGGCCCCATCCGCAAAACCTCTGCCGCAAAGTTCGCCATCTGGAAATGCGTGGACCGACACCCGATTGATTGTGGCTCTTGACGTGAGTTCCGCAAGCGAAGCGGACAGCATCGTGGTTCAGCTCAAGGGTCTGGTGCATAGCTACAAGGTGGGTATGCAGCTTTACACAGCAGCCGGCCCGGAAATTGTGCGCGGGCTGGTACGTTCAGGACATGAAGTTTTTCTCGACCTGAAATATCACGATATTCCGAACACGGTTGCGTCCGCGGTCGGGGAAGCAGCAAGGCTTGGAGTCAGCATGCTGACAGTACACGCTTCCGGCGGCACGAAAATGCTAAAAGCCGCAGCCGAGGCAGCGAGTTCTGCAAACCGGCAGCTTCATGTCCTTGCGGTGACGGTTCTCACCAGCATGGCGCAAGACGACTTGACTGAGACAGGGGTGCAGCGCGCAGTGGTCGATCAGGTGGTCGCTCTGGGCACAATGGCGCTGGAAGCTGGGTGTGCCGGAATCGTCAGCTCCGCGCACGAAGTGAAGGCACTGCGGGCGACGCTCGGCAGCAACTTCCTTGCGGTCACACCGGGCGTGCGGCCAGCCGGCTCGGCGCATGGAGATCAAGCGCGGGTAGTAACTCCCGCTGAAGCAATCGCGGCCGGTGCTAGTCACATTGTTGTGGGTAGGCCCATTACGGCTGCGAAAGATCCGGCGGCAGCCGCGCGCCTGATTCTCGAAGAAATGCAGAGTCTTAAACCGCAGAGATCGCCGAAGGTCTCGTCCTGATCTCCCCGTCCTAAAAGCACTGCAGAGAGTCGATCACCTTGGTTAAGCTCTGAGAATGATTGTTCGTGCGCGGGTGTGCGTTCAGTTCTACAGGCTAGAGCTTTTCGTAGAACTCGCAGGCTGAGCAGGAAATGAAAATCCCACCGGGGACTCCGCGTTCACGGTCCTTCACGCGCTTCACGATGCGCGTAGGCTTGCCGCACTTCGGGCAATCCGTACTCTTGGTGGTATCCATTACTTTCTTGCGATCTGCGGTCTTGGCGATCTTAGGCATGTATCTCCTGGAAGTTGTGGGTGTGATTACATTTTAGCATTGGGTAATCAGTGCTCAGCATTCCGCCTATGGATATATGCCTGTTGACCTCCGAAAACTTGCGGGAAGATTCGACGCGCAAGTGGTTGGCTGAGTGCCGAGTGCTTTGCTCAATGCTAGAAACCGATTCACTGCATCGAATTTTCGGAATTGACTGATAGAGACCGCGACCAGTACTCTTATCTTTCATGCTGGCCCGGCACCATCATCACCACCATCACGCGCATGGCGCGGCGGCGGGGGTGTGGAGCTGAGGTAAACAGCAAAGCACAGGTTTTAAGGCCCGCTGAAGCGCAAAGCTCAGCGGGCTTTTTGTTTTTAAATCTCACCACAGAGGCGCAGGGACACAGAGAGAAAAATGTTGAATCATGGGAGTATTGAATCGCTTCGCACGCGTGCGGGACTATCAGTGATATGCGACACAAAAAGTCGGTGACTCCGTGACTCCGTGGTGAATAAAAAGAAAAGAACGCTTATGAAAATTGATTTCGAAAAAATGCAAGGTCTGGTTCCGGCGGTGGTACAGGATTCAGGCAACGGCGACGTGCTGATGCTTGGTTTCATGAATCGCGAGGCCTGGGAGCGAACGCAGTCACTCGGGTACGTGACCTTCTATAGTCGTACACGTAACGAATTGTGGACCAAAGGCGAAACCTCTGGCAACCGATTAAAGGTGATTTCTGCCTCGACTGATTGCGACCGCGATTCCTTACTGATTCAGGTGGTGGTCGAAGGCGCAGGCGTCGTGTGTCACGAGGGAACGCGATCGTGCTTCACCAAAACAATTCCGTTAAGTGCGAATCCAGCTGTGGCGGAGACCGCAAAATGAAGATCCGACTCGGAATTCCAAAAGGCAGTTTGCAGGAAGCCACGCTGCAACTCTTTGCGCAAGCGGGATTGCCAATTCACGTAAATTCGCGTTCGTACTTCGCTTCAACCGGCGACTCGGAAATCGAGTGCATGCTGATTCGCGCTCAGGAGATGGCGCGCTACGTCGAGCATGGCGCGTTGGACGCCGGCCTGACAGGACTGGATTGGGTGATCGAGAGCGGGTTGGAGGTTGTCGCCGTCGCCGATCTGATTTACGCCAAGCAGAGTCGTGGCAAAGTGCGCTGGGTGTTGGCAGTGCCGGAAAGTTCGTCTTACCAGAAACCGGAGGACCTGAGCGGTTGCATTGTTGCCACAGAACTCGTAAACGTGACCAAGAATTATTTTTCTTCTCGCGGCGTGGATGTTCACGTTGAGTTTTCCTGGGGCGCTACAGAAGTGAAACCTCCTATGCTGGCGGATGCGATTGTCGAAGTGACCGAAACGGGTAGTTCACTGCGCGCAAATCATTTGCGAATTATGGAAACCGTGCTGGAGAGTAATACGCAAATCATTGCAAACAAGTCGGCGTGGTCGGATTCCTGCAAACGGCGAAAGATCGAGAACCTGGCGCTCATGCTGCGCGGCGCGATGGAGGCAAAAGACCGCGTCGGGCTCATGTTGAACGTTCGCAAAGAAGATCTCGAACGAGTGCTGGGCGTGCTGCCCGCGTTGAAACGCCCGACGATTTCAACGCTCAGCGATCCGGAGTGGCTCGCCGTGAATACGGTCATTGAAGAATCGCAGGCCTGGCAGGTGATTCCGCGACTCAAAGAAGCCAACGCGCAAGGAATTGTGGAATATCCGCTGAACAAGGTGGTCATGTGATGCGGACTCTCGCCGGGACTGACGCTGAAGCGTACGTGAAAGAACTCGAGTGTTGCGGCTCACGATTAGGCGACATTGAACCAGTCGTGCGAGGAATCATTGACGACGTTCGTCAGCATGGAGACGAGGCGCTCTTGAAGTATGCACGACAATTTGATGGACTCGGGTCGGAGCAGGAAGTGCGAGTGAATGACGCGGAGCTGAAACGTGCATGGAAGCAAGCGCCAGCGAGACTCAGATCGGCCCTGCGAACTGCGGCGCAAAACATTCGCCAGTTCTGCGAATGGCAAAAGCCGAAAGAATGGACGCGGTCGCGGAACGGAATCACTCTCGGGCAGTTGGTACGCCCGCTCGATTCTGTTGGGTGCTATGTTCCGGGAGGACGCTTTCCGTTGGTCTCGACCTTGCTGATGACGGTGATTCCCGCCCAAGTAGCGGGAGTAAAGAAGATTCGAGTTGTTTCTCCGAAGCCAAGTTCGGAAGTGCTGGCGGCGGCAGCGATGCTGGGTGTAAGGGAGTTCTATCGCGCAGGCGGGGCGCAAGCGATTGCGGCACTCGCGTACGGGACTGAAGTGATTCAGCGCGTCGATAAGATTGTAGGGCCAGGAAATTTGTATGTAACTGCCGCGAAGAAACTGGTGTCATTCGATTGCGCTGTAGATATGCTTGCCGGGCCAACCGAGGTGGTGATTGTTAGCGTAAAGGGAAATGCAGAGTTCATTGCGGCTGATCTGGTTGCGCAGGCAGAGCATGATCCGGAGACGCTGGCGGTATTCATTACCACTTCGAAAAAGTTGGCGAGCACCGTGGTGGCTGCGGTGCACGAGGGCGGGCGTGGACGTCCGGAATTACCCAAGAATGAAATAGCACACAAATCGCTGACTACACGCGGCGCGGTTTTGATCGCTGACTCTCGAAAGAATGCGTTCGATTGGGCAAACCGCATCGCGCCGGAGCACATCACGGTTGAGAAAAAAGACTTGCCGCTGGTGAAAAATGCCGGATCAGTTTTCATCGGAGATTATTCCGCGCAAGCCGCAGGCGACTACGCTTCGGGTCCCAATCACGTGCTGCCCACGGCCGGGGCGTCGCGGTTCCGCGGCGGATTGAGCGTGCTGGACTTCGTGAAGTTGATTTCGGTACAGGAGCTTTCTGCAAAGGGGCTGCAGCGCATCGCGCCTGCTATCGTCCGCCTGGCGGAGACCGAGGGTTTGCAAGCGCACGCCGATTCCATCCGCGTGAGGTGCGCCAATGCTTAAAGCACGAGAAGCGGTGCGCACATTGAAGGAGTATCATCCGCCGCTGGGCGGCCGCGAAGGGTTGCGACTCGACTTCAACGAAAACACCGTGGGGTGTTCGCCGCAAGTTTTGCAGAAATTGCGGGAACTGGATGGAGAGACTCTCGCGCGTTATCCAGAGCGAGAACCGGGAGAACGGGTCGTTGCAGAGAATTTGGGAGTGTCGCGGAATGAGTTGTTACTGACAAATGGGACCGATGAAGCCATTCACCTGGTCTGCGAGACTTATCTCGAACCGGGGGATGAGGCGATTGTTGTCGTGCCGACGTTTGCCATGTATGAAATTTACGCTGCGCAGACCGGCGCGCAAGTAACTTCAATTCCTGCAGAAGAGGACTTCGAGTTCCCTACTGAAGCGGTTTTGAGTGCGATTACCGGCAAAACGCGTTTTATTGCAGTAGCAAATCCGAACAATCCGACCGGAACCTTCGCTGAACCTTCTGATCTCATCGTAATCGCTCAAGCAGCTCCAGACGCGGCGCTTCTGGTTGATGAAGCGTACTTCGAATTCTGCGGCGAGAGCATGGCTCGGCGCTGGCGCGAGGTGCCAAATCTTTTTGTCTCTCGAACATTCTCGAAGGCCTACGGGATGGCGGGACTCAGGATTGGCGTGCTGATGGGAAATGAGGAGCAGATGTGCTTTCTGCGTCGCGCCAGTTCACCGTACAACTTGAATTCCGTTGCGCTTGCCTGTTTGCCTGCGGCGCTAAGCGACAGAGAGTACATTCGAACCTACGTTCAACATGCGCTCGAAGGCCGCCAACAGGTTGAGGCTGAGCTGGAGAACTGGGGAGTACGTTTCTGGCCGAGCCGTGCGAATTTCGTTTTGATATACCTCGGCGAGCGCTCGAAACCTTTCATCGCGGAGATGCGAGCGCGGGGAATTCTGGTGCGCGATCGGTCGAGTGATTACGGCTGCAAAGATTGTGTGCGAATCACCGTGGGCATTCGCGAACATAACCAGCGGCTGCTGTCCTCGCTGCGTGAAGTATTTGCCGAGCTTGGCTTGCGCGAGAGGGTGGCGCGGTGAGAAAGGCTGCGATCGATCGCAATACAAAAGAAACGCAGATTCGCCTGCGACTGGTGGTCGAGGGTAGCGGGCAATACAAGATTTCGACCGGAATCCGCTTTTTCGATCACATGCTGGAGTTGTTTGCGCATCACGGCGGATTTGATCTCGAACTTGCAGCAAGGGGCGACCTTGATGTCGACCAGCACCACACAGTCGAAGATGTTGGAATCGCGCTCGGGCAGGCTTTCACTCAGGCGCTCGGTAGTAAACGGGGTATTCTGCGCGCGGGATATTTCGTAATGCCAATGGATGAAACGCTGGGGTTGGCTGCGGTTGATTTTTCCGGACGCGCGGCTGCTGTTGTTGACACCAAAGTCCGGGTGCGAATTGTCGGCGATTTGCAATCGGAGTTAATAACTGACTTCTTCGATGGCTTTGCTCGGGGCGCTAACGCCAATGTTCACGCGCGCATTTTTTATGGACGGTCCAATCACCACAAAATCGAGGCCTTATTCAAGGCATTCGCGCGGGCAGTGCGTGCGGCCTGCTGGCTCGATCCACAGATGAAGGACCTACTGCCGAGCACAAAGGGGCTGCTCTGATGATTGCCATCGTCGATTACAAAGCAGGCAATCTCACTTCCGTGAAGAAGGCGTTCGATCATCTTGGCGCGGAAACAGTGGTCACGTCGAATCCGGAAGAAGTCGCCCGGGCGAAGAAAATTGTTCTTCCTGGCGTCGGCCATTTTGCCGCAACCAGAGCACTTGACGATTCTGGTCTGCGCGAGGTGATGATTGGAAAGATCGAGCAAGATGTTCCCTTCCTCGGAATCTGCGTCGGCATGCAATGGATGCTTGCCTCAAGCGAAGAAGCTCCAGACGTTCATGGGCTCGCGCTCTGGCCGGGCGAGTGCAGCCGCTTCCCTGCGGGTGTGAAGTCGCCACATGTGGGCTGGAACAGCTTGCAAATTCGCAACAACGCATCGCGATTGCTGAACGGTGTCGCTCCCGACTCTTACGTTTATTTCACCCATTCATATCGCGTGCCACTGCTCGCGGCAACCGCTGCCGAATGCGAATACGGCGGCGGATTTTCGGCAGCGGTTGAGCAGGAGAATTTGTTCGGCGTGCAGTTTCATCCTGAAAAGTCAGGCGCAGTAGGACTGAAAATCCTGGAGAATTTCTGCAGGCTCTAGATGCTGACGAAAAGAATCATTGCGTGTTTAGACGTTGACGCCGGGCGCGTGGTTAAGGGCACGCAATTTCTCAACCTGCGCGACGCCGGCGATCCTGCAGAATTAGCAGCAGCGCACAGTGCGGCGGGTGCGGACGAAATTGTGTTGCTCGACATCACAGCGACATACGAAAAGCGCTCGACTCTCATCGGCTCGGTTCGTCGCACCGCAAAAGAGTTATTCGTTCCATTTACGGTCGGGGGTGGCGTGCGCACGTTGCAAGACGCCGGGGCGATCTTCGACGCCGGCGCGGACAAGATCAGCATCAATTCGGCGGCGATTGCCGATCCCTCACTGATCACTTGCATTGCGCAGCGGTTTGGTTCGCAGGCCGTGATCGTTGCTATTGATGCGAAGCGAAACGGCTCTGCTTTCGAGGCGTACGTGGCCGGTGGGCGCGAACCCACGGGCAAAGACGCGGTGGGATGGGCAAAAGAAGCAGAATCTCGTGGTGCGGGCGAGATTTTACTTACGTCAATGGACCGCGATGGAACCGGGATTGGCTTCGATTGTGAACCTACCAAAGCTATTTCTGAAGCCGTGCGCATTCCGGTGATTGCATCTGGTGGCGCTGGGAACGCCGAACATTTCGTCGAGGTATTTCGAGAAGGAGCGGCCGATGCAGCGCTGGCAGCTTCAATTTTTCACTTCGGCCTGAAGTCGATTTCAGAGTTAAAATCTCATCTATTCGCAGCGGGAATTCCCGTGAGGTTCCCGTGCTGATCCCGTCGATCGATCTCATGGGCGGGAAAATTGTCCAGCTCGTTCAAGGAAAAGAAAAAAAACTGGAATTTGAAAATTTCGACGAATGGATCACGCGTTTTTCATCTTTCCCCCTCATCCAGTTGATCGACCTTGATGCCGCCATGGGCCGCGGCTCGAATGCCAAATTAATCGAAGATTTTGTAAAGCGGCTTCCCTGCCAGGTCGGTGGCGGAATTCGGTCGCTGGAGGCGGCGCGACAAACGCTTGACCTGGGCGCACAACGAGTAATTTTTGGCTCATCACTGATTCGACATGGCGCGATAGACATTGACTTCGCGGCACAACTCGCGAAAGAACTGGGTGAAAGCAGACTTGTTTTTGGGATTGACGCGAAAGGCGGCAAAGTTGCCATCCGGGGCTGGCGCGAGATCACAAACATTACTCCGCTCGAGATGGTCCGCGCTCTTGATCGATTCTGCTCCGCATTTCTCTACACGCACATCGATACGGAAGGCACGATGACCGGATTGCCGGTTGAACCAGTGCGCCAGCTCAAAGCAGCGACTACCAAACAGCTCATCGTCGCCGGAGGTATTGCCACTTACGACGAGGTCGAGCATCTTCACCGAATAGGGGTCGATGCAGTGGTCGGAATGGCGCTCTATTCCGGGCAACTGCGGCTGCCTGATAACATCTCTCTTTCGAAATAATTGCTCCGGCGTGAATGCCGGGGCCGGAACGATGGCCGATTCGAACAACTTAGCGCCCGGATGGCCGGGCATTCCCCCGCGCTGGACTTCGAGCGCGAAGAGCGGCGTTGGCACAGCGCTTAACCGCACCAGCCGTGTGTGGTTCACGACGAGCCACGGCATTCTCAATGAAATTTATTTCCCGCGAGTCGACATGGCCTGTACGCGCGATATGGGGCTGCTCGTCACCGACGGCCAGAGTTATTTCTCCGAAGAAAAACGTCACTGCAAGTTCGAGGTCTCGCCGGTTGAGCATGGAGTTCCTGCATTCAGGCTGAGCAATACGGAACTCAGTGGCAAGTATCGGATTGAAAAAGAAGTGTTCGCAGATCCGCATCGCAACGTGGTCCTACAGAAGACTCGTTTTGCGCCGCTGAGCACGAGCTTCGTTTTCCGGTTATACGCGCTGCTCGCTCCGCATCTCGGTAATTCTGGCGATCACAACACCGGATGGGTTGGCGAATACAAGGGTGTTCCCATGCTGTTTGCCGAATTTCCCGGCGGCCTCGCGCTCGCATTTGCCTGCTCGGTTCCCTGGAAGAAAAGGTCGGTTGGATTCGCCGGCTATTCGGACGGCTGGCAAGATCTTGCCCACAATTTCCAGCTCACAAGCGAATATCAGCGCGCGGAAAACGGCAATGTCGCGCTCACCGGAGAGATCGATTTTTCCAAGGCGGGAGGTGAATTCGTCTTAGCGATCGGCTTCGGAGGGATCTGGGCTGAAGCCGCGGCCCAGGCGCGCGCCAGCCTGCTCGACGACTACAACCACGTTTTTCAGGATTATGTTTCACAGTGGAAGAGCTGGCAGAAGAATTTGTTGCCGCTCGACCGCAACACCGATCACGATCTTTATCGCTCGAGTACGGCAATGCTGCGCGTACATGAGTCGAAAGATTTCCTCGGAGGGGTGATCGCCAGCCTCTCGATTCCCTGGGGCTTCAATAAAGGCGACGAGGACCTTGGCGGATATCACCTGGTGTGGCCGCGTGATCTGGTCGAAACCGCGGGCGGATTTCTTGCGGCCGGCGCAGTTGGCGATGCAGTGCGGGTGCTGCATTATCTTGAGGCGACGCAGGAGGCCGACGGTCGCTGGCCGCAGAACATGTGGCTGGACGGACGGGCGTACTGGGGCGGCTCGCAGATGGACGAAGCCGCGTTCCCCATTTTGCTCGTCGATTTTCTTCGTCGCGAAGCACCCGCTACTCTGGGCGATCTAAAGCGCTGGTGGAGCATGGTACGCCGCGCCGCGACTTTTATCGCGTGCAATGGGCCGGTCACCCAGCAAGACCGGTGGGAAGAGGATGCCGGCTATTCGCCATTTACTCTGGCCGTCGAAATTGCTGGACTGCTCGGGGCAGCAGATATCGCAGATTTGGTCGGAGAAGCCGACAGTGCGGCATACCTGCGTGAGCTGGCTGACAACTGGAACGACAACATCGAGCGCTGGACGTATTCGACGAATGGTGACCTGGCACGACAGATCGGCGTTGATGGATATTACGTGCGCATCGCACCCCCGGAAACGGACTGCGCGCCATCGCCAACCGATGGTTTCGTGCCCATCAAGAACCGCCCGCCGGGGCAAGACCTGGAGCGCGCGTCGCACATTATTAGTCCGGATGCATTGGCGCTTGTGCGTTTTGGATTGCGCGCCCCCGAGGATCAAAAAATCCTGAACACGATCAAAGTCGTTGATGCGTTGTTGAAGGTCAAGCTGCCTCAGGGACCGTGCTGGTATCGATACAACGATGACGGCTACGGCGAGCACCTGGATGGGTCACCGTTCGATGGGACTGGAATTGGCCGCGCTTGGCCTCTGCTTTCAGGGGAACGCGCGCATTACGAGCTCGAGGCCGGAAACAAAGCAGGAGCGGAGGACCTGCTGCGGACGATGAGTTTGTCGTCGAACGGTAGCCGCCTGTTGCCCGAGCAGGCTTGGGATGCAGCTGATATTCCGGAACGAGAGCTGTTCTTTGGCAAAGCCTCGGGATCTGCGTGCCCGCTGGTGTGGGCACATTCAGAGTACATCAAACTGGTGCGGTCGCTGAAAGACGGAAAGATTTTTGACCAGCCTCCACAGACGGTGAAGCGGTATCGCATGGAAAAGCGTTCGGCAGATCACTGGGAGTGGCGTTTCAACAACAAGTGCCGCATTGTTCCCAAAGGAAAGACTTTCCGCATCGCCGTGCAAGCGCCGGCGGTTGTGCACTGGAGTAAAGATGGTTGGCAAACGGCGCACGATCTTCCAACGAAAGACACCGGTTTAGGCATCTATTTTGCAGACTTGCCCACTATCACGATGGACGCCGGGCACACGGTTCTTTTTACATTTTATTGGCCTAACGTGCAGCGTTGGGAGGGCACAGATTTCTCTGTAAACATCCAAGACTAGTCGGGCATAATTGACGGCCAATGGCAGAACAAGTACGAACAGCTGAACGCGAGGCGGCAGCGAAAGCAATGGCGGTCATGCGGGAATTATTGCGCGACTATCGCCCGCGGGACTTCGCAATCGAGTTGTGGGACGGCTCGCGGTTGGACGCCGAGCCTGGCCAGTTCTGCCGCTTTACCTGGCGCCTTCATCATCCGACTGTGCTCCGTTCACTGCTCCGCTCCGACCGCCAGGTAGCTCTTGGCGAAGCATTCATCTTTGGCGACTTCGATATCTCCGGCGACATTCTCGCCGTCTTTCCGGTTGCGGAGTATCTCGAAAAAGCACATTTTGGTGCAGCGCAAAAAATCCGCCTGGGAACAATGCTCTTAGGCCTACCCTCGAAGCTTCATGGAGAGGAAACGCATGCGGAACTGCATGGCAGAATGCATTCGAAAGGCCGTGATAGAGAGGCCGTAAGTTTTCATTACGATCTCTCGAATGAGTTCTATTCGTTGTGGCTCGATCCAACGATGGTTTATTCATGCGCGTATTTCAAGTCGCCCAATGACTCCGTCGAGACTGCGCAAATACAAAAGCTCGACTACATTTGCCGCAAACTGCGGCTGAAAGCTGGCGAACGCCTGCTTGATATCGGCTGCGGGTGGGGCGGACTGATTCTTCATGCGGCGCAAAATTATGGCGTTCAGACAGTTGGAATCACTCTGAGTCGGCAACAGCTCGACCTGGCGCAAAAGCGCATTCAGGAAGCGGGCCTTTCATCGCACTGCGAAGCGCGTTTGCTCGACTACCGGGATGCGCGTCAGCTAGGCGAATTCGACAAACTAGTGAGTGTTGGGATGGTCGAGCACGTCGGCGAGAGCGCGCTGGCGGATTACTTCCGCTGCGCCTTCCAACTGCTGAAGCCCGGCGGCGTGTTTCTCAACCACGGCATTGGGCGGGCGGGCAATCGCACGAAACCCGCCGATCGGACTTTTACTGATGTTTATGTTTTTCCGGATGGCGAATTGATTCCGATCTCCACCATGCTCACCCACGCCGAAGAGGCTGGATTCGAAGTGCGCGACGTGGAGAATCTGCGTGAGCACTATTTCTTCACGCTGGTTCAATGGCTGCATCGCCTCGAAGCGAATGAAAAACAAGCGCGAAACTTGGTAGGAGAGCTGAAGTATCGCATCTGGCGCCTCTACCTGGCTGGCTCCGCTTACTATTTTCAGACCGGCAAACTGGATCTGTATCAATCGTTACTGGTCAAGACGGCGGATGGCAGCAGCGGAATGCCGCTGACAAGAAAAGACTGGTATTAGCTGAAAACCTACTGGCTGTTCCTCACGGCCTTTTTCACAACTTTTTTAGACAAATTCCCGTTCGACGATTGTCTTAATAGTGAGACCTCACGTGCGCGACACCCGCGAGATCGAGGAACTATATAAACAGCACGGAGCGGGATTGGTGCTGTTTGCCACAGCCATCGCAGGTGAGCGTAGCCGTGCTCAAGATGCAATACACCACGTCTTTGCGAAAGTAATGGAAACTGGCGACCTGTCGCGTGCCGTCGATAAAAAAGCATATTTATTCGCCAGCGTCCGCAATGCGGTCTTGAACGATGCGAAAGTCCAACGGCGGTCGGTCAGCCTGGAACCAGATTCTGCCTGGTTTGATCCGCCTGATAGAGATTACGCGGCAGAGAGAAAGTTGAGGCGCGCGTTGAGCGAGCTACCAGAGGAGCAACGAGAGGTGATGGTCCTGCACATGTGGGGAGAGCTCACATTCTCACAAATCGCCGAGGTGCTGGAGATCAGCGCGAACACCGCAGCGTCGCGATACCGATACGCACTTGAAAAGCTACGCGAGGCTTTGTGTGCGAAGGAGGAATGGTATGGCAAACGATGAGCAACAGCTAGAGCGCTATTTGCGGCAGTTTCATCCACTCGAACCGGAGCCGTTGCCGTTTGCGAGCTCGCGCAGGCGAAAGAATAAGCGGTCAGCGCGTTTCGCGTGGGTTGCGGTTACAGCAGCTGTATTGATCGCGGTTGGAACGTGGGCATACATGCGTGGCGGATGGAGTTCACCTGTTCTAAGGACCACCGCGATCCGAAATACGCGGGAAGAGTTACAGCCCCTGACGGTCGGCCAGGCAAATACATTGCTCTTTAAGTCGTCCTCGGTGCGAGACTCGCTTAATCAGATGGCGTTCTCGCGCGCGCAAACGGTACCTGATCGAAAGCGGAGTGCGCTCGGTGTTCTGGGCGAGGAGAAAACAAAGCTATGAAACTGCTGAAAATACTCTCACTTTTGGCAACAGTGCTGCTGTCGTCGCTATTTGCGATGGGCGAACAGCGTGTAAAACTGGGCGACAACGCCGCGTTGCGCTATTGGGCCGCTTTTTCAGAGATGCAGGATTGGGCCGTAACGGAAGAGCAAGCGAAGCAGTTGAACGGAATTCTCGACGGGACAGTTCCGTACGACGATTCGCAATTTGGACAGCTCATCGAGAAAAACAAGGACGCGCTCGAAGTCATGGCTCGGGGTACGGCTCTTCCGAACTGCGATTGGGGACTCGATTATGGACTCGCCGAAAACACGCCGGTTGAGTACGTGCGAAACGCGCTCAAACTCGGAAGACTCAATGTTTTAGGCGCGTTTCATTTGGGCCTGAAGGGGGATAACGATGGCGCAGCACAAGTGCTCATTGCAGGGATTCGGTTCTCGCATGACGTGGCGAATGGCGGAACGCTGTTTGCGACCCTGGCGGCCCAGGACCTTCTGGTTGACCACTTCCGCGCGATTGAAGGGCTACAACATTTGAACGGATTCTCGCCAGCACAACTCGCGAATTTGAGAAAAGCCGTGGCGCGCCTTGGGCCAGAGGGTCTCGATTGGGAAACCGCCATGCGGATGGAAATGGCGGTGCTAAATCGTCCCGACTGGCAGAAGAATATTTCACTTGACCGCGTGACGCAGGCATACGTCAACGCTCTGAAGGACCCGTCCACCCTGCCGCAGTTGGAACAACTGTTAGCTGGCCTACCGATGCCGTTGCGTGAAGTAATTCCGCTTCCGAAAGTAGTCGTTGCGCGAAAGCAGGAATTTGAAAACAAGCTGCAACACATCAGGGCGGTGTTGCAGGTCAACTGAATGGGACGCCTCTATCGCCATTTTTTCAACTGCGGCCACAGATTGGCGAGCGTTCCGAACTTTGAACCACGGCAGATGTAAACGGGGATTTCCTTTTCGAGCGCGTAAGGATTGTCGGCAGACGTTCCGACGTACTGAACGTTGTTCCACAGTTGCTCGAGCTTCTCGCGGCGGTCATCGAGCACGATCATGCAGTTGCCCGAATAGCCGCGTGGTCCCCACAGGAACCACGTCTGGTGTCCGCTGAGAGATTTCGGTAATCCGTATTGACGCCCGAGAAAGTCGATGGCTCCGGCTTGGCCGAAATCCTGCGCGAAGATGGCGCAGTTTTCATCCTTGCGCTCGTCTGGACGGAGTTCATTCCAGGCCACAGCCGTTTCCGCGACGATTTCATTCCAGCCAAATTGGTCGGAGTACCACTGCGGGAGCGAGGCGCGGGCGTGTGCATGCTCCATGACAGGCAGTTTGAAGGGCAGCCTTTTGGCGTAAGCGAGAAACCGTTCCGGAGAAAAGACAGGAACCGTGATCGGAAGCTGGTCGACACCGCTTGTTAGAAGAACGATCACAATCGCTGGTTTCACCCATGTCCAACGCGAAGGTGTTGCCCGGAGAGTCTTCCTAGTCAGGAAATTGTCAATTACAACTGCGCCTGCGGCCAACAACATGGGATAGATCGGTGCGAGGTAATAGACTTTCCCATGAAGAGCGAAGAATATCGAATAGCAGACGATGTAGCTCCATCCCAGCGCTCGATATTGCCTAAGCCGGGAGGAAATGAACAACATAATCAGGCCCCTGATCCAGATCGGCGCGTTGAATGGATTTACGAGCAATATTTGCTGAAATAAGTACTGGCCTGCAGGAAGCACGACGTCGCGGTGGTCTTCGCGGATATTGTGGATGAGCTGCAAAAATGGCCAGTGATAATGAATATTCCACAACAAGTTCGGCAAGAAAATCAGAAACATTGCCAACGCGCCCAGCCAAAACCATTTGCTGAGATACGCCTTGCGCTGCTCAGTTAGGAGCAGGCCAATGGCTATACCAAACACAAAAACCGCGATGGAGTACTTCTCCTCTAGACCGATTCCGGCGAATACGCCGACCCAGAGCCAATAGCGTGGATCGTTACGGTTGATCGCGAGAATCACAAAGTATGCACACGCCATCCAGAGGTTGGGCTCAAGGCAATTTGTTCCCAACAAACTGCCGTTAGATAAATATTGCGGCGCAACAACGACGGCGACCGCCGCAAGCAACATTGCATAGAATTTGCCGCCGAGTTCGCGAGTGATAAGCGCCGCTTGTACCACCAGCAGCGACGAGGCCAGCGCGGGAATAAACCGAATTGCCCGCAGCGAATCGCCCAGCACGGCGCGAGAAAGATGGGTAAGAAAGGGAATCAGTGGCGGCTGGTCGACGTATCCCCAAGCCAGATGTTCGCCGCACGCGATGTAGTCGAACTCGTCGCGGAAATATCCGTAGCGATTATTGAAGTAAAGATGAAAGAGAAATTTGGCTATCGCGATCGCCCAAATAATCGCCATACCAGTAACCACCGGTGAAGTTCGGTCGCGGTTCGGTGTTGATGTGAGAGTGGCAGAGGCCATGCTTGATTGAAGACTACGTGTTTAGGCTCATCCAAGTTCCGTTTTTTGATCAGAGCTAAGCAGGTGAGTCCTGAGTTAGCCAATCCAAAGCTTCTCGCCGCGATTTGAACGTGGGCAGATCACGCTGCGAGAACGACTTGATGTTCTGATAGAAAACTTTGGGCAAAGTCTCGACTCCTACCCAGGCCGATCGTTTCAAGTGAGGGCGAACGTAAACGGTCGCTTCCTTGAGGCTGGCTACAGCCTCTTTGTTGAAAGTTGCTCCACTAAAATCGGCCAGCAGAAGCACGGAGCCGCGCGGTTCCGCGCTCACGTAACTGGGAACCAGCTGACATAGCTTTGATATTTGCTCGGGCGTGCAATTCGAAACGTCGATCAGAAGGACTCTGCAACCGTTATGTGCGATGAAACGGATTTGCTCTTCCATGCGGCCTCTGAGCATTCGAAACCCAGCGGTGTGAAGCGCAACTTTTCCGCTCCCTTATACTCCAACCGGCAGCTTGCTCGCTACCGGGACCGCCGTCAGCCAGTGGTGACGATCGGGCTGCGTCCCGTTCACGATGCCGAAGAACTCGCGCTGCAGAGCTTTTGTGATCGGGCCGACGGTTCCCTTCCCGACCGGAATTCGGTCAACGGAGCGAATCGGCGTGACCTCGGCGGCGGTGCCGGTGAAGAAAGCTTCATCCGAGATGTAGAGCATTTCACGCGGGATGCCGGCTTCAACGACCGGAATTCCCATCTCGCGCGCAAGTTTCAGGATCGAATCGCGCGTAATTCCTGGAAGCACAGAGTTGCCGAGGGGCGCGGTCTGCAGCACGCCATTCCGAATGACGAAGACATTCTCGCCTGATCCTTCGCTCACGTAACCGTTGGCGTCGAGCGCGATACCCTCCACATAGCCGTTAACCGTGGCTTCCATGCGGATCAATTGCGAGTTCATATAATTCGCGCCGGCTTTGGCGAGCGCGGGCAAAGTATTTGGCGCGATGCGCGTCCAAGACGAAATGCAGACATCCACCCCAGAATCGTCCTGAGTAAGATATTTTCCCCAGGGATAGTTCACGATATAGGTCTCGACTGGACAATGATTCGGCGAGACCCCGGCGTCTCCATAACCGCGGAAAACGATCGGGCGAACGTAGCACGGCCATACACCGTTAGCCTGAATTAGTTCAACCGTGGCCTTGACTAATTGCTCGCGCGAAAAGCCTACCTCCATGCGGTAAACCTTGGCAGAGTCGAGCAGGCGGTCCATGTGCTCGTAGGCGCGGAAAATTGCCGGACCGGATGGCGGGGCATAACAGCGGACGCCCTCGAAAACCGATGAGCCGTAATGGATGACGTGCGCCATTACGTGGACCTTCGCATCCTCCCATCGAATCATTTTTCCGTTGTGCCAGATGTTCTCGGTCTTCTGCAGGGGCATGAAAACTCCTAAGAATTGACGCTGATTTGATTATAGCGTGGCGACTCCGGCAGGTTGTCACACTGCGGTAATGCTCGGGGCTGTGCGGCCTTTGAGTCGGGCCGTCTTGTCTTAATTAGGTCTGAAGATTCCGAGTAGCCGACGGCAAATCGTGTAAGCCCATCTACTTCCCTGCTGGCACGTTCGCCTCGTAAGCTCCCTCTCGCGTCCGCATTGGCGGACCCGTTCGGGATCACATAAGCAAGGTAGGGGTGTTGAATCTTTTATAAACAGTAAACATCAAAAGGCGGGGAGAAAAATATGTCACTCCGCGCCGTCAAGCAAATTATTCAACCGAAGCCCACCATTGAAGGCGCAGGCGTAAAGCTGCAGCGGGCATTCGGCTTTGGCAAGACGAAAGAGTTCGATCCATTTCTGCTGCTGGATGATTTTCGCAACGAGAATCCGGAAGATTATTTGGCGGGATTTCCGTGGCATCCGCATCGCGGGATTGAGACCATCACGTATGTTCTGGCTGGGTCGGTTGAGCATGGCGACAGCCTGGGCAACAAAGGAAAGATGACCGCGGGTGATGTGCAGTGGATGACCGCGGGAAGCGGGATTCTGCATCAGGAGATGCCTAAGGGCGACCCGCAGGGCCGCATGCACGGATTTCAGTTGTGGGCGAACCTGCCGTCGAATTTGAAGTTGACCGATCCGCGATACCAAGACATTCCGGCCAGTGCGATTCCGGAGGTGACTGACGACGATGGAACACGCGTGCGTGTGGTTTGTGGGGAGTTCTGGGGCAAACGCGGACCGGTGGAGGGCGTAGCTGCCGATCCGAATTATGTGGATGTTTTGGTCCCGCCGGGCCTCAAGAAGCGATTGAAAATCGAGACCACTCGGAACGCGTTCGCCTATGTTTTCGCGGGGAGCGGAACTTTTCGTGATGCCTCAGATCCGCGAGCGGTGCTGACGGAGTCAGCTGTTGATCCGAATGCGACTCCTGAATACGACGCGACCAATCATTCGCTCGTACTGTTTGATCGCGGCGATGAAATCGTTGTGCAGGCTGGGCCGGAGGGAATTCGCTTCCTGCTGGTCTCGGGCAAACCGATCGAAGAGCCGGTAGCGTGGTATGGGCCGATCGTCATGAACACGCAACAGGAACTTCAGCAGGCTTTTCACGAATTGCAGGATGGAACCTTCATCCGACACCGCTGAGGCATCTTAAGGCCGCAATCTAGATATTCGAAAGGAGACTACCGTGAAAGTAGCGGTATTCGGCAAAGGCCACGTTGGCGGCGGGCTCGCAGACCTCTGGGAGCGGGCCGGTCATAAAGTAAAGCGGCTTGGAAGAGATGGGGGAGATGTTTCTGATGTGGATGTCGTTCTGATCTCGGTTCCCGGCAATGCCCTCGCAGACGCAATCGGAAAGCTAAAAGGCGTGACGGGCAAGACCGTCATTGATGCTACCAACCGGTTTGGCGTGGAACCACCGGCGGGTTTTCATTCGAATGCAGAGTTCATCAAGTCGAAGACGAATGGACCGACGGCGAAATCATTCAACATCAATTTTGCGGCCCTCTACCCGGAACTGAGCAAAGCGCGGGTTCGGCCGAGTAACTTGTGGTGCGGAGACGAAGAAGCGAAAAGCGTGATTGAGCAACTCAATCGCGATGCCGGCTATGACCCGGTGTGTGCAGGGCCGCTGACGAATGCGGGGGACCTGGAAAACTTTATAAAATTGATCTTCGCAATCAACAAAGCAGGAATGGGCCAGTTCTTTTATCGAATCGGAAAGCCCGGAGAGCTGTAAACAGCAGATTCCTCGCTCTACGCTCCGCTACCGCTTCGGAATGACAGCTTGGTTACAAAAAAGCGGCCCCATTTCTGGGGCCACGATTCAAAAGAGGCTAGTGGCGGGATCAGGAACAGCAATCGAGGGCGCCGGTCCGGCTGAGTGGACGGCGAAAATCGGGTCGAAGAAACGAGAAAAAAAAGAAGAGGATCGGACTCATGTAGCTGGTGCCTCTTTTCTTGCTGGTGAAAATTGCAGTTCCCGGGCCAAATGCCGGTGAACTACCAGTCCTTGCCAATCGTGCCTAAAGCCCAGCAGCAGCAACAACTTACGAAGGGCTGCCATATTGCCTGCAGGCAAACCGCAACCTGGCGCCTAACTGCACAATTCTGCACATTCGCTGCACTTTAAGACCGACACTGGTTCCTTTCGCATCGTCCGATCCCTCTCTCGTCCGCCTGCGAACGACTTCGGGACGACATCACTCGGCCCGAAGGCCTGTTTCCACCCATGCGTCAAAACAGCTGTCGTTCCGTCTCTAACGACGGGTGCCGGTGTCAAGGGATTTGCGCCGACACGATTCCGGTGGACGCTTCTCCGTTTTGAAAAAGCGCCATTTCGCTCTCGCAGAATGGTTTTGCGTTCGACCAAAGCTCGTGTGCTCTCAACCCCGCGGTGGACGCAAGGTCCACCACTCATCTCTTCGGGCCCGTACCGCTCCCATGATTGCTGCTTCGAACTCCCCGCTCGTCGGGGAGGCAGGCTGCCTATTCAAACCCTCGGTTTCCGTCTTCTGTCCACGGAATGACTCAGGCTCACCTGCACACGGCCCTGCATAGTTGCGCGTACGTCCAGTCTTCGCGCAACATCAGGTACAACCTCACCGCCAGCTTGCGCGCCACCGCCACTTTGGCCAGCGCGCGATGCCGGCGCGTCGCCAGCCGGCGATAGAAGCGGCCCAACTCTTCGTCGTAGCGCGCCGCGGTCTGCCCGGCTTCCACCAGCAAAAAGCGCAAAAACGGATTGCCCTGCTTGCCGATGTGCCCCAGCTGCTGGCGACCGCCGCTGGAGTGCTCGCTGGGAATCAGCCCGAAATAGCTCGCCACCTGGCGCGCATTCTCGAACCGCTGCGCCGGTCCCAGCGTCAGCACCATGGCCAACGAGGTCACCGGACCGACTCCCGGATGGGTCATCAACTTCACCGCCTCCGGCCGCCGCTTCACTTCCTCCTCCACTTGCCGGTTCAGTTCCGTGATCTCCGCTTCCAGTTGGTCGAGCATTCCTAGCAGATGCTGTCGCCGCTGTCCCGCGTACGGCAACAACTCCAGCTTCTCCAACTCCGCCCGTCCGGCTTGGTTCCACAGCTTGCCTTTTTTCTGCACGCCCTGGCCCAGCGCCATGGCCTGCAACTGGTTCTTCACTCGCGTCCGCGTCTGCACCTGCTTGTGCCGCTCCACCAGCAACTGCCGCGCGTCTCGCACCTCCAGGCTCGGCACCCAGATCCGCGGAAACCGATCCTGCCGCAGCAGATGCATTAGATGTTCGGCGTCGCGCCGGTCCGTCTTCTGCTTCCGCACCACCGCCGCACGGATCCGCGCCGCATCTCCCACCCACAGCTCGATGCCCACTCTCTCCAGCAGCCGCTCGAACCACGGATAGTGCCCGCACCCCTCTATCCCCACTCGCACTTGCTGCCCGCCCAACCCACTGTAAAACTGCTCCGCCTCCTCCCGGTGCCGCAGCCGTTTCTCTTCCATCTCTCCCGTTCGATTGTCAAAGATCGCGACCTGCTGAAACCCAGGATGAAAATCACAACCTATAATCAGCATGACGTTGGCTCCTTTGCCGAGCCTTGGTCGATTTCGCAGCTTCCAACTTACTCTGCGATCGAGCCAACGTCGTTATGCAATCAAACC
>DATEHT010000006.1:0-22268 GCA_035279425.1 Terriglobales bacterium
ATCGATGGATTGCCACGCTCCGGCTCACTCATCAGCAAATGTATGTGCTCGGGCATCACTACGTATCCCACGATCACAAACCGGTAGCGGCGACGGACTTGTTCGAGAACCCGCAGGAATAAGTCGCGATTTCGCGGAGATACCAGCAAAGGCAGGCGCTGATAACAGCTGGTGGTGATGAAGTGCGAGTAACCCGCGCCGTAGTAGCGATGAAGGCGATTCGGCACGTTCGTTGTCTATCATGGTCGGCGCGGTGCTTACTGTGACGGATGAACATCGCGCATACGCCTGTGGTGCCCAGCCTTCGAAAACCGCGAAGACTGGGGCAGCCCCGTTTTGTTTCAGTACTCGCCAGAACCAAAGCTGGGCCAGCCCCCACCCTCGTTTGTGGTGCCACAGACATCGGTAGGATGGGGCACCCGGCGATGCGAAAGCATCGAGGACAATTCTGTGGCGCAGAGTAAAGGCAAGCAACGTAACCGACGGCTTTTCACTTTCCGCCTATTGCACGAGCTTTCGACAGGTAATTGATCTGTTCGAACATCGTTGACCATCTGTTTCCGTAATTGGAAAAGCCCGAGTAAGTCTCGGCCAAAAAAAGAATCGCCCAACCGCAGGCAGGCACGATGCACCACCAGTGTCGAATTGCAGGTATGAGGAGAGCACTTACTAACACATAAAGTCCGGCAGCCTCCATATTTGAATTGAGGCCGATACGCACATGGTAGAAGGCATCCCTTTCGGATCGAAATAGGACGAGTTGATGGAAGTGCTCGTACCACTCGCGCCAGCGGCCATCTTCGATCTCAGAATTTAGTTTCTCTAGGTTCAGCTCCGCCATCGCGGTTGTTAACATAGGTGGCAGGAGAGGCAGTGAGGTCGAAATCATTTTCTTACGCTGTTCGTACACCTCTTGGGACATAAGGACCGTGTCCTTCGGAGCGTCGGCTCCGAGATAAGCTTTTAAAGCAGAACGCCACCTCTGATCTCGCCACGGAGCAACCTTGAATGTGTGCGATGGTTGGTACGGTCGGCGCGCCATCATAGCTCCAATTGCTCCACATACAGCCCCAGACGCCGAAGCTACAAACACGGTAATCGTGTTTCCAACTACGAAACAAACGAGCAGGACGATCGCAAGCATCGTTTTGTATCCGAAAAAACCTAAGGAGAAGAACCAAATGAATGCACCGCGATGAGCGACGTGGAAAATGAGGAGAGCAATGGAACCCGGAATAATTCCAGCGATGAAAAAGAACAGCCGGTCAAATGGAAGCTTAGATAGGTCCATTGTTGGACAAAACCATGTAAGTTCAGAGTACCCGACTATCTAGGCGAACGTAAAGCGAATAAGTTTGTTCCCCTCTATCCCTTCTTCCACTGATTACAACTGAATAGCCGGGTCCGTGGCCTTCGCGGATTAGGATTTTTCCGGCGAGGTAATTACTTTGAAAGCGCAACTGCCGGAGATGGGGCCGGGCCCAGCCATTCGCCCGAATTTCACGCGCTTGCCCCACACCTTCGACTTCGCTCGGGCAGACTCTTGTCGCATTCTGTGCGACAGGGTGGGGTTCTAACATCGTTACCGCCATTCCCATCCGTTTTCGTTTAGCGCGGTTGACAGACGCTCGATCTCGACTGTCCGGACAAAATTAAAACTAGGACGTGGAGAGAATTCCTGTTCAATGTCCGTGCTGATCGTTGGCAAACGCAAGGTCCCTCGACTTCGTATCGTGCTCCGCACGATACTTCGCTCGGGATGACAAGGTGTGGGGACTGCGGAAAGCGTGCTGCACTCCGGTTCGCTTTGCATAACTGCAGATTCGTCGACTTCGCGGAATCATTCGCGAAGCGAATGATTCCGCTTCGCTTCGGGATGACAGGGAAACGGGAATGAGCGTTAATGCAGCGCTGACGCTCTGCTCTACCCAAACGGCCCAGGCTTTCGCTCACGATAAATCACTGGCGCGGCGGCGGCTTCACTCCTGCGATATTCTTGATTTGTGGACAAGAAGGAAATCAATTCTCCAAGACTGACTGCGCGGTTTCTTGTTTTTATTAGCGGGTTTCTGCTGCTGATGCTGCTGGTGGCACATTTCCTACTGAGGTGGTTCTAAGGCGACGTGAGTCAATCAAACCATAAGCCCCCGCGACTTCACAGGATCATTCACGAGGGTAATGACCTGCGTCCTCGGGATGACATAGGAGATTAGAAACCCGGCAAATAGCTCAGTTGCAGCGTCACGCCGCTTTCCGCCAATTGTCCTTTGCGATGGTTGTTGTTGATGTGGCCGCTGGCCGGCCAGACAAGGAGCTAGGAGCGTTCGGATTTGCTCCTTCGTCCACGCCGATTCCTAAACGGTCGACAAGTTCGCCTCCCAGCCAGCCACCAATGAGCGCCAATACAGCGGCAACAAACGAGAGCGTGAGCGCCCCATTGCCCGGCGTGTTAGCTGCAGATCCGCGCAGGAACCAGCTGATGATGAAAAGCAAAACGACGATGACGTTTGTTCCCCCATGCAAGAGTCCAATGGTTTTGGCGCGTGTGCCGGAGGGGATGCCGATCCAGTCAATCAGGCCAAAAACGGCTGCGAGCAGACCGCCAATGATGCCGGCTGCAATCATCCAATATGAAATGCCGAACCACGAGGTGTCCGCTTGCGCGAGCCCGACAATGTCGAAAGCGACCGCCGTAGCCAACAGCCCGAGCGGAAACACGATCAGCATGGGGTGAATGGGATGGCCTAGAAATTTCGCCTGCATGAGTAACCTCCTGCGCCTTGCTGAACCATTTAGTGTGCAAACCATGGCAGGAAGGTTGCGCGGGATGGCCAGGATTTGACCGTGTTTCGTAGGTGGCATGCAGGACTTTCCGGGGATTTCTGAGGTCTATCGGGGTTTCGGCCCGTGGGGCGCCTGGTTGGTTAAGAGGCTGGTTAAGAGAAAGAGCGGTTGCCCATGAACTCCAGTGATCTGCTCGTTCCGCTTACCGTGACCGTTCCATGACAACGGCCCTGTGCGATCTGTGCTCTCATTATCCATACACGAATGCTTCGACGAAAGGACCACCCGTATGAAGATGCTTTACGTTCTCTTGTTCGGCGTCCTAGTCCAAACTTTGGGTTGCGGGATGAGTACTCCTCGCATGCTGCAATCGGTGACCGTTAGCCCTGCAACCGCCGATGCGAAAGATTTCCCGAGCGGACAAGTTCAATTTACGGCGACGGGAATTTTCAACAAGCCTCCGACTCGCGTAACGCCGCTCCCGGCGTGCTCAATGTCGAGCGGTATCGAGGCTTGCATCACGGCATGGTCGGCGTTTCCGCCTACCGTTGCGACCATCGATCAAAACGGGTTAGCGCAATGTGTGGCAGGTCAATCGCAGAGCACGAAAATTGAAATAGCGCTCGCAGGCGACGGACCCTTGATGACGGTCGCGACTTTGACCTGCCCTTAGTGCCAAAAAAGATTACCCTGGTATCCAATTCACCTGGATCTACTTACAATCAGCGCAAGGCTGGGAGGCTCTTTATGCGCGTGATCGCCGGGGCACTGCTGTTGCTGAGTTTTTCGACCGTAGTTTGTGCCCAGATTCCGAAAGGTAACGTTTTCGTTGGTTATTCGTTTATGAGTGCGGACGTTCCGGCTCTTCCCAGCGGCAAAATCTGAACGGATGGGAAGCCTCGCTTGAAGGGAAGGTGCTTCCATTCCTGGGGATCGTTGCCGATGGCGGCGGAAATTACGGAACTTCGGTATTTCCCCTTTGTCCCGTGGCGCTGGGTTTCAGCTGCAGCGCGGTGAACGGCAGCCTTTACACCGCATTGTTTGGACCTCGTCTGTCCGCATCCGTCCACGGGATCAGGCCATTTGCCCATGTGCTGGTTGGGTTGAGCGCCATCAGCGGGATCAACTCGGATGTTTCCCTGGCCAGTGCCTTTGGCGGCGGTGTGGACATTAAGATTGCGCCAATTATCGGTTGGCGATTCCAAGGTGATTACATCCACACGCATTTTTCGGGCGACTCACAGGGGCACGGTCGTCTTTCCACCGGAATCGTGCTCCGTTTTTAAAAGGAGCTGCGCACGGAGCGTCAAGGTAGCAAATCATTGCCCAAATCATTGCCAACGGTCGCCAAGGATTGTCTCAGATAGCGGTACTGATTCCCAAAGCATCCCAACCTAAACGTACGAACGGCATCAAAAGAGCCGTGAGACGCACGATTAGTCTGCGGGTACTGGCTGCCATCTATCTCGTTGCTCTTTTCCTGTCCTCGATCGCCAGAGCCCAGGGTCCAGGAGACTTGCCGGATGCCCCTTCTCAAGTGTCGTCTGGTTCTCAGCACGACAATGAACCATATGAAAGGGTCACATCCTGGCATCGCCTACCAAAGGACTTTCTTCACGATCAAAAGGCCATTTGGCTGGTATTCCCGTCTCAATTGGCCAAAGGCCGCCACTGGGTACCAACGCTCGCCGTCACTGGCTTGACCGCGGGCCTGATCGCCGCGGACTCACATGTCATGCCCTATTTTCGGTCGCATGAGCGGAATCTGGACGACATCAACGATGTATTCGATTCGTATATCACGACCGGCGAAGTTATCGCCGTTCCAGCATCGTTGATGGTAGCAGGCTATGTCAGACACGACGATTATCAGGTGGACACCGCGATGCTTGCTGGCGAGGCATATGCCGACAGCGCCATCGTGGATCTTGCAATCAAAGCTGTTTCGCGCAGAGAACGACCTTCTGATGTGCGTCCGGGGCAGCCTTTCACTGACACTTTCTTCAGTGGCGGCAAATCACCGTTCAAAGGCAGCAGCTTTCCGTCAGGCCACGCGGCCGGAGTGTTTTCTGTTGCAACGGTTGTGGCCAGCCGATATCACAAGCGTGCCTGGGTACCGTGGGTCGCTTATGGCTTCGCAACTGCGATCAGCTTCTCCCGCGTAACCACGCTTTCGCATTTTCCGTCGGACGTTTTCCTGGGAGCGGCGCTCGGATACACCATTACACGCTACCAAGTGTTGATCCCACGGTGAATTTTGAACCGAAGAGTTCGGCCCGAGCCAATTACTGAGGCGTAAACACCAGGAAGTAATCCATTCCGTCCTTTTTGTAATCTTCCTGCCTGCTGACTTTGTAGCCGGCCTGTTTCATTTCACGAATTACCACATCGCGGCCCACGCCATGATTGGTGCCGTCGCCGTTGCGGTCAATTACTCCGACCTTGGCATCTTTCGCGAGCGAGTGGCGCAAGTTGCTGAACAGAACGATTGGCTGCGCGATCTCGTGGTACGTCTTGAGGAGTAACACGGCGTCCACGCCAGCGGGCAAAAGCGGATTATCCGGCTTTCCTAGAATGGTCTTTACGTTGTGCAGGTCTTCTTTCTTCAGGCGAGCATCGATGTACTGAATTGCCTCGGGATTGATGTCTTCCGCGTAGACCATCCCTTTGTCGCCTACTCGGCGCGCCGCCAGCATAGTGAAAAATCCTGAGCCTGCCCCTATATCAGCGACACTCTTGCCGGGCGAAATTCCGAGGATATCCATTACCCGGTTGATTTGCAAACGGTCGGCTCTTCCCGCGTTATCAAAAATGGATAGATCGCCGGTGTAAGGAGTGCTGGTTGGGCGCTGCGCGGGGGCCGGAGCCTGAGCGAGAGAAGATATGCAAAGGATGGCGACGAAGATGATGGGAATAACTTTTCTAGAGCGCGGCAGCATGGTCAACAACTCCTGATTAGAAAAACGTGCGACTCGGAAACCTATTTTAATCGTGCTTCAAGGGAAAGCGGATGCCAGCGTTTCGAGTGCCGCTCCGGCCCCAGCGAGAATGCACAGCGTGAAAGTCAAATTCCCCGCCCTGTCGCAACAAGCGCGACAAGGACGGGGCACCCTCTGGATTTCGTGTAAAACGCCGCTCAACTAACACAGAAAAGTTACACGCAGGGGTTTCGGCGTTCCGTATGATTGTGACAAAAGCCGTTCTCGACCAGGCTCTTACGCAAAACCAATCCTCACCCAGTCAGGAGATCCAATGTCAGCTATCCCTTCGCTCGTAGACCGTGAACCCAGCGCCACAAGACCCGCGCCAGATCCTGCGCAACTTCTACTCCAAATGAGCACCGGCTACGTTGTTTCCGCCGCGCTGTGGGTTGCCGCCGAACTCAAAGTGGCCGACGTAATGGGTGCAAGCGCCAAGCCAGTTGCTGAGCTCGCAAGAAAAACTAAGACGAATGAAGATGCGTTGTTTCGCACTTTGCGCCTGCTCGCGATGGTGGGAATTTTCGCGGAAACCGAACCACGATATTTCGCGCTGACGCCGTCGGCGGAGCTGCTGCGTTCGGACCATCGGCAATCGATGCGCGATACGGTGGTATGGCTTGCAGATCCGTTCCACTACAAGGTCGCCGCCGAGATGCTGCATTCGGTGAGAACTGGACAGCCGACGGTTGAGCACGTCACCGGTAAACCTGCGTTCGAATATTTTGCGAGCGATAAGGTGGAGTTTGACCGCTTTCATCGCGCGATGACGAACCTGAGCGCCATGGCAGTCAGCGCGGCGCTTGAGGCTTACGACTTTTCAGGATGCGACACGATTGTGGATGTGGGCGGCGGACACGGCTTCGCAATTTGCGAGATTCTCAGAAAGTATCCGCAAATGAAAGGTGTGCTTTTTGATTTGAAAGACATTGTGCCAGGCGCGGACCAGCGGATTCGCGAACTGGGCCTTGAAAAACGTTGCCGCACCGAGCATGGCGACTTTTTCAAAGCTGTGCCTAAAGGCTGCGATATTTACTTCATGAAGCACATTTTGCACGACTGGACCGACGAACAGGCGACCACGATTCTGCGAAATTGCCGGACCTCATTTGAGAGTCAGGGCAAACGATCGGGAAAGATTGTGCTACTCGAATTCGTAGTGCCTCGCGGCAACGAGCCACATCCGTCGAAGGTCATTGACATTGAAATGCTGTTCTTCCCAGGCGGCCGCGAACGTATGGAGAATGAATGGCGCGATCTGTTCTCCCGCGCAGGATTTCGCCCGACCCGAATCGTGCCGACGAAGTCTCCGTTCAGGGTGATTGAGGCGGCGATAGTGTAGATAGTTCAGAAAGCGTGGGACAGGGATGCTCGAAGCAATGTAAGTTACTTTTTGAAATGAGTAAGTAGGAAGATCAACCCAAGCACCACAATCGCGGCCAGCACGAATTTCAAAAACCAAGTGCTGCTGCTCACAGGGGTGATTGGCGTGGCGGTGTCAAGTTGCTGATTAGAGAAGGACGCGGAAACGGGTGCGCTGGGCGGCAGGGAGGCCGAGTTTTGCTGGGGCTGTGATCCGAGTTGAAGTGGGAGTTTGGCGTCGCCGAACGAGATTGTCTTAGTACGGACTTGAGTGTTGCCACTGCCTTTCGTGGTTGTTGTAACGGTGAAACTTAACTTCCCGTCGTGGGCTTGAGTTTTCAGCTTCTCCATTAACTCGGGTGGCAGTTGACTTCCGATCGCTGCGACGGCATTTTTCGTCAGCCACTGCTCGACGGCACCTTTGATTCCGCCTTCACCTGATTGCGCGGATGCTTCGCCGGGTTTCGAAGCGGCGAGATCATCGGCATCAAACAAAGGCAACTTTATATCTTCTTTATCCAGAGAAATTTTTAGGCTCGGAAATTGGGTCGCGAGGTGAGCGGTGATGTTCTCCCGAACTTTTCTCTGGAGTTCGATACGGTTATCGGCTTCGAGCGGCGGCACACTAGGATCGCTGCAACGCGCAATAAATCCGCCTTCCGGCTTCGGTTCAATATGCCAGGCAAAACGCTCGAGAGTGCGTGTGATCTCCACGGCTCAGGCTCTACTCTGATTGTATGGCGAGTTCTGTGCGCAAAGGGGTGAACGTAAGTGAATGTACTTATGGGATTGAGGTAGATGTCAGGTACATAGTCCTTCGGCTTCGCTCAGGATCACAAGTCCGGAATTGGAGCTGGGGTGAGCCGCTGGCCCAAGCAGCGTCCTCCCACCTGTCGCAAGAAAAGCGACAAGGGTGGGGCAACCGGCTGGAAGTTTGTTGCGACAAAACAGGTCGGACGGAATGTCGGGCCCACACGGGCACCGCTCAGATCTGGAATTTGTATTATGCGGTTTTTTCCGCTTCGACTTCCACCCGTTCTGCCTCAGCATTCGCTGCAGTTTGAGGTGACTGCAATGATTCCAGAGGCTTTTCAGCATCTCCTTCTGCCGGCATCAAGTCGCTCTGGAAAGATTCCGACACAAGTTTTTCAAATTCTTCCATGCTGGGGAGTTCGTTCACGTCTTTCAGACCGAAGCGGAGAAGGAATTCCTTGGTCGTCTTGTAGAGGATGGGTCGGCCGATGACGTCTTTGCGGCCTGAGGTGGTGATGAGCTTGCGATCGAGCAGCGTAGCTATGACGCCGCTGGAATCGACGCCCCGAATTTCGCTGATCTCAGGAACAGTGACGGGCTGCTTGTAGGCGATGACGGCAAGCGTTTCGAGTGCCTGCAAAGAGAGGCGGATCGGCGGCTTCAGGCTTTTGGCGAATGAACGGACGAGGTCGTGCTGCTCAGGCTTTGTCGACATGCGATATCCGCCGGCAATTTGGCGCAGCTCGATACCGTGAGAGTCGGTCGAGTATTCGGTGCGAAGCTCTTCGATGGCGATCATCACCGCTTGGCGCAGTTCGGTGTTGTCGGTAATTCCGGAGGACTCTTTGACAAGCCCGATGATCTGGTCGAGTGTGATCGGCGTTTCGGCGGCGTAGATGATGGCTTCGATTTTGGCTTTTAAAGACATAGTGATCAGTGGTCAGTGGTCAGCAAAACAGGTTTTTGAACTGAATACTGGCCACTAGACACTTGTTTTCATCTCCAGTCGTCGCGAACGGCGGCTTGCTGCGACATTATGGCGTCGAAGTGTTCGTGCTTGCGCACGAGGATTTCACCGAACAAACGGTCTTGCCTGAGCTGTATTGCCTGCAGCCGCACGAGTTCCAGCATTGCCAGGAACATGCACACCAGCGCCTGGCGCGACTGCACGTTACGTAGGAATTCTTTCAGCCGCAGCGGTCGGTCTTCAAGAGAAAGTCGGCGGCGCAAGTATTCGATCATCTGGCTCACGGTGACGGTCTCTTCGTCGACCTGGATCATCGGCCGCGTACGGGCGCGCTCGAGAACTTGCTGGAACGTCTTTACCAGGTCGATTACGTCGGCGGCGATCTCGGGTTCGGCGCCCTCGGCGTCGATGAATTCGCGGATGGCAGGATTGGAGCGCACCGCGTCTTCGATCTGCTGCTTCTGCAGAAGCATTTGCGCCGCGGATTTGAATTTTTCATGCTCGAGAAGGCGATTGACAAGCTCGGCGCGGGGATCTTCTTGTTCTTCGGAGCTAGCGGCGGGATCACGCGGCAGGAGCATCTTCGATTTGATGTGAATCAGAACCGCCGCCATGTAGATGAATTCAGCGGCAACGTTCACATCGAGCTCACGCAACTTTTCTACGTAGGCAAGATATTGCGCGGTGATTTGAGCGATGGGAATGTCATAGATGTCAATGTCCTGCTTGCGGACTAGATCGAGCAGAAGATCGAGCGGCCCTTCGTAGACGTTGCTGACAGCGACGGCAAACGGAGAGTCGCTGGTGCTTTTTGAGGAAGCTGCTGCGGACGCGTAAGCCTCGCCAGAACCCGGTTGCCCCATCCTTGTCGCGTTTTTTGCTACAGGGTCGGCGCCCTGACTTTCCTCGACCTGAATTCGCGCTTCTTGGGCCATGAATCTTTGTGCCGTCCCTACAGGACTCTGTCGTGCCTCACACTATCCCCAGCGCTAAAGCGCTGGGCTAAGTTCGTTCGCCCCTGACGGGGCTCAACCCGGCTTTCGTTTAGCGCCGGTCACCCCATGTCATTCCCAGGCTAGCCAAAACCGGGCTGGGATGGGCGCCTTTTTTTATTTGTTGCTTTAACTCTTTCCCTGCCCTTGGGCGCTCGACGGCGCTTCGTAGTCGAGCGACATTTTCATGGCGGTGCGGACTTCGTTCATCGTGCTCGAAGCCACGTTCCGCGCCCGTTCTGAGCCTGCCTCAAGGATATCCCAGGCAAGGCGCGGATTCTCCTCGTATTTTTTGCGGCGTTGCTGCATTGGGTTCAAGATTTGCACAAGCGAGTCGGCGGCCCAGCTCTTGCACTCGATGCAGCCGATTCCTGCCGAGCGGCAGCCCGCATCGACCTTGGCCATAGTTTCTTTGCTGCTGAAAACTTTGTGTAGATCGCCGACGGGGCAGACGTCGGGGTTTCCTGGATCGGTGCGGCGGACCCGCGCAGGGTCGGTGACCATGGTCTTGAGCTTCTGGCGGACAATCGGCTCAGGATCGGTGAGCATGATGGTATTGCCGTATGACTTTGACATTTTCCGGCCGTCGGTGCCGGGAAGTTTAGCGGCGGGAGTTAGAAGGGCTTGTGGTTCGGGAAAAACGGCTTCGCCATGGTAGCTATAAAACTGATTGAACCGTCGCGCGATTTCACGTGTTAGCTCGACATGGGGAACTTGGTCTTCACCGACAGGCACAAAGTCGCCTTTGTACATCATGATGTCGGCGGACTGGAGAACCGGGTAACCAAGGAATCCGTAGGTGCCGAGATCCTTTTCTTTGATGTTCTCGCGCTGCTCTTTATACGTGGGCACGCGTTCGAGCCAGCCGAGGGGCGTGATCATCGAAAGCAACAGGTGCAGTTCGGCATGCTGCGGGACGTGCGACTGAGTGAACATGGTGCAGCGCTGGGGATCAAGGCCGGCGGCAAGCCAGTCGAGAAGCATTTCGATGGAGTTGTGCTTGACCTGCGAAGTGTCGGCGTAGTCGGTAGTGAGCGCGTGCCAGTCGGCGACAAAAAAGAAGCAGTCGTACTTCGCTTGCATCGCGACCCAGTTTTGCAGCGCGCCCACATAGTGGCCGAGATGCAGCTTGCCCGTAGAACGCATGCCGCTCAAGACGCGTTTGCGTTGCGATGGCGAAGTCATCAGAGTCGCACCAGGACGGCGTTAAGCGCGTCAATAAAGGGAAAAATCAAGCGACCGAGAATTCCACCGCCTAAGAAAACCAGCGCCAGCAGGCCGACCCATCCAATCATGTCGTAAGTGCGTTGCGCAGATTGCGGCAGGAGATGACGGACAACGTGACTGCCGTCGAGCGGCGGCACGGGGATTAAGTTGAAGATGGCGAGGACGATATTAATGATCGCGAGTTCGTACAGAAATAGTGTGATTGGCATCAGCAGCGAGCTGGTTTGCGCGGCCAGCAAGTCGAGGTGGTCCGGATAAACCATCGGCAAAAGATGAATGATTGCTCTCCCCAGTGCTGAGGCGAACGCGATCACTCCTAGAGCGATCGAGGCCAATGCCACGACGGCGAAGTTGCTGATGGGCCCAACGACGGAAGTAAGAATGTCATCAAGCACGGGATTTCGGAAATTGCGAGTATCTACGGGCGTTGGTTTGGCCCAACCGATCACGGGGAAGTGCGCGAGCATGGCAACCAGGGGCAACAAAATTGTTCCGAAAGGATCAATGTGCTTGATGGGATTGAGGGTGATGCGGCCGAGCATGCGGGCGGTGGGGTCGCCGCGAAGGTTGGCCATCCAGGCATGCGCAGATTCGTGAACGCTGATGGCGAACACAAACGAGAGGATCTGAAACAGGATGTCAACGTGATGGAGGGTCATCTATCGAGCCAAAGCTCGCTTCCGTTTTGGGGTATTGCAACGCGGCCATAAATATCCGCCCTCCGCAATTCCTGGCACCACAGCTCTTGGCTTCGATAGTAACAAATTCAGCGTGAAACAGCAGATTCCTCGTCGTTCTCGCCGCAGAAGTGCGGCTGCGGACACCTCGGAATGACAGGGGAGGAGAGAGCACGCAAGCGCGACTAGAGGTAACTTGGAATGACAGACTTCGGCACGCAGCGCGGACCGAGGCACTACGCTCTTGAAGTGTCAGACAAAAGGGCCTGACGCACACGTTATTTGCCGCTTTCTGATTGACGAAGTTCTGCCGGCGCGATGGTCTTCACCTTAATCGTCTTTGCGGGGACACCGGCGACGATGTGGTAAGGAGCGACGTCCTTTGTAGCGACTCCCATCGAGCCCACCATGCCGTGCTCGGCGACACGCACGCCGCTCAGCACGGTTGCGTGGTAAGTCACTCGGGCGCGAGGTCCGATCTCAGTTTTGTGATTGCCAATGATCATGCCATCGTTCAAGTCGTGATCGTGAGTGTAGACGTTGGCGTAATCGGAAATGGAGCTGTTCGCACGGATGATGAGTTCGCCGCGGTCATCAAGTAAAACGTATTTGTGGATGGTGCAGTTGTCCTCGACCGTGAGGTTGTATCCGAAGGTGACCTCGACGCCGTGAAAGATCTTTACGTTATTTCCGCAATGTTTGAAGATGTGCGTGGCAAGCATGGCGCGCATGCGGAATCCAAGCCAGTGATTTAGACCTAGCGGGGAGCGGTCGTACATCATCCAGAACCAAATGAGCGGTTTGCGCTCGGAATATTTTGCGGGATCGACGTCGCCGTAATATTCGGGCTCGAGCGTAGCGTTACGTGGGTCGAACGAGTGAACGAGAGCGGCTTGCGCGGGCGTTCCGGCGGGGGCGGCATAAGGCCGATTTAGGTAGACTTCGTGAAGAGTGTCGCGGACGATAAGGGCGCGGTGTTCGGGATCTTTTCTCGCGAATTCGGAATCGAGGCGATCGATCCATTGCAGGAAAGATTTTTGAGCTTCAGGAGTGGGGCCAAGATTGCGGTATTCGTAGCGCGGCATGGGACATCCTTGTCAGAACTGCTTTAACCACTAAGGACACTAAGGTACACGAAGGACGGACAGGACGCCTTCTGCATAGTTATTTTTGAATGATGGTTAGTTCGTGCTCACCAACGCCGGCGGAATCGATGCGGTCCGGCAAAGCGAATTGCGAATCCAGGCCGATCTCGGGATATTTCGGTGTAAGAAATTTTTCGACGAATAGTTGAAGAGCAAAGCGGGGTACTTCGATGCCGTCGAGCGAAACAGAGTCCACGTGAACTTGGCCGCGCCCCGAGTCGCCATGGGCATGCGTGACTACGACGACGTCGTGAACACCGCTGAAGATTGCGAGCAAGGGATTCAACGAGTGAATGCCTTCGCGGACCTGGTCGAAATCAACGTGAGCAGTGCCGGTAACGCCTCCAGCCTCCCCGGCGAGTTTTACGGACTGAACGCCGGCGGGCAATTTCACATAGTCGGAGGCGAGATACGCGTTGATCTCCTGCTCTGTAAGGATGGTTGGCTTTCGATTTGGGTGAGCGGAGCGGCCGTTTTTCCCGAGGTAGTCGAGCTTCCTTTGCATTGAGTTGGCGTCCGGTGAAGTGGCAGCGACTGCGCAGCAAAGCAAAGCGGCAAGAAAAAGAGAAATCGCGGCGAAGAATCTCACGGTTTTAATTCGGCCTGCGTGGCTGGGTTGGGAAGGGCAGAAACGCGAGTCTGGTTCAAGGTGCCGGCAATGTTATAGCCGCTGGAGTTTTCGGATGTCATCTTCAGATTTAAAGCTCCTGCCAAGCTCACAGTTCCGCTCAGAGCGTAAACCCCGTCATCATTCTTGAGTTCCGTTTTTGCAAAGGAAAACGCGCCTTCGTGCAAAAGGAGATCTCCGGAGAAAACAGGCGCGCGCAACGGCTCATCGCCTTCCGCGAGTACGACGTGCGGAAACACCCCTTCTGCGATGTGAAACTCGGATTTCAGTTCGGCGGAATTGAGCAACTCCGAAAGGCTCCATCCAGCGGTCTTGAAATCATAACTTGCGGATGCGGAACCCTCGGCCCAATCTGTGTGCATCAAGGTTGCGACAGTTGCGAGAGAAACGCTCTCGAATGCCCCGCTGCCGGAGTATTCAGGCGGGCGCGTGCTAAAGTCGGCAGTGAATGACCCTGTGGCCTTGCCGCCGAGAATGTTGCCGTGAATCTTAGCCAACGAGAGCTTCGCTTTGTCCAATCCCAAATCGGCCGAAAAGTGATTGCAAACGGTTCCGCCCAATATCAACTTATCGATAGTGACTGATCCAGCGCCCGTGGCTTTAGCGAAAAAAGAATTGTTGCTTCCGAGGCCGAGAATACGGTACCAGGGGCGTTTCGTGGCCGCTGGATTGACAAGTTGATTCAGAGAGGCTGCGCTCACTTGCGGAGAGTGCAAGCGGAACTCGAAAAAGCAAGAATCTGGCGAGGCGCAAGGACGCCGTACGGAGAACACTCCGTGCCACTCGGCGTCGCGGACATTGGCGTCAAGGTTTGTAAGGTTGATCAACTCAGGTGAAATCGAGAGATCGGCGCGATGGATTTGCAACGGAGAGTTCAGGCCGTGGACTTCGGCGTGTACAGAATGGAGCTGCGCGGTGCCGGTGATGACAGGAGTGGTTTCGCCCCAGCGATGCGAGATCGCAAGATTCAGGGTGACGTTCCCGTCGGCGGAGATCGGCGACATGGCAATGCGCAGAACATTGGCTGCTGGCTGCAAGCGCTTGAGAGTGGCATCCCCGCGGATGAACCCAACGTACCCGACGCGCGAAATCGAAACTTGAGCAACAACAGGCGCGGGCCGCCCTAACCCGACGTTGATGGGCCCAGCTTGCAATTCGGGAGCGGCCGCGGAATCCGGCAAGCGCTTCGATGGCGACGGAATGATGAGCCGGAGTGGAACCGTTCCGAGTTGCAGCTCAGTTCCAGAACTCGCGGAAGTCAGGCGTACTCCGAGCGCTTCTCCGGCGCCGGCCAATTTTGGCAACTCTCGACCGTTTCGATTCGCCGACAGAGCAAAATTGAAGCTGCCGAGGGCGCGTGAATCCTGTGGGATGTTGGGATTGATGCGCCGCGCGAAGTCCAGAGCAGATTGCGCAGAAGCGTCCTTGGCAACCAGCGTCAGATCGTATGAAGAGAATGGAATGCCGACAGCGGTTCCTTTGAGTTCGAGCGAGCCATCGCCAGCGGGAGTACCGCAGTCGAGATTCGTGAGAGAGGCCTGTGCTGAGTTGTAGTCGGCAGCGCAGTGAGCGACCACCCGCAAATCGCCGCCGATCAGAATATCCTGCCGGCGGAGCTGATCGATAACGGTATCCGCGATGATGCTGGAATTACCCAATGTGCCAACGATGGAGGCGCTCAACAGTACATTGCCGCGCCAGCCTTTATCGTTGCCGGAAAACAATTTTGAAAGTTGGCCGAGTTGCGCCTGCTTCCAGGCAAAGGAGAAGCGAACAGGAGTATTGGCAAGTACCGCCGACCTCGCCCAATTGCCACTCAAGCTGATCACGCCGGTGTCGGTGAGATTGGCATCAGTACGGATGGGTCTGGCTTGCAAGCGCATTCCCCACTGATTCTCAGACTCCTGCCAGAGGGAGAACTGGGCATTAGTAAGCGCGAAGTGGGTCTTCTCCAGTCCATTCTTGAAATTTATGCGCGCCTGACCGGCCTCAATGTAGGGGAATTCGCGGCGTGGCTCTTTCCGGTTGGATCCCGTGGGAGCGGTAGAACTCCTGGACGCGCGCTCCAGCAATTCCTCAATATTCCACTTGCCTTGAAGATCGCGGCTGAGGTTCAGGCTGGCGTCAGCGAGACTGAGACCAGAAATTTCGAAACGCCTTCGGAACAGCGCACTGACGCGCAGATAGGCGATTACATCGCTCGAGCGAAGCAGCGGTTCAGCGCCAAAATCAGCACCATCGTGGATCACAAGATCTTCGATTTCGAGACCTGGACGCGGCAGAAAACGTACGTGAACGGAGCTCATTTCGACAGCGCGGCCGAGTTCCGTGCTGAGCGAGCTCTGCACTCTTCTGTGCAGTAGACCGAACCGCGGACGAACGAGGAACAGCGCTAACAAAACCAAAAGCGCGATACCCACTACGCGTTTAGTAAAAAGCTTTCTCAACGTACGACCTTGAGGGTTCGCTTCCAGCGGGTCTTATCAAAGAAGTGGAGCACAACGTGACCGAAGAAACCGACGCGATCTCCCCAGCCCTTTTGCAGAATCTCATCCCCTGGCGCTTCGAAGGACCAATAGATAAACATCGGGCGGCCGATAACGTTTTCGCCGGGGATGAATCCCCAGTAGCGGCTGTCGTAGCTGACGTCGCGGTGATCGCCCATGGCGAAATAGCTGTCAGGCGGGACGACGAGATCGCCGTTTTCGATGTGCTGCGGCATGATGAGCTTCCACTCGGGCGTCACGTTGCTGAAGTCGGGCGGAGGCACGTCAGGGAAATTGTCACGATAAGGATTGTAAGGATCTACGCCGGTGTTCAGAACGTACGGTTCATCGACTTTCTGACCATTGCGGTAGACGACGCCATCGCGCAAATGAATGTGGTCGCCGGGCACACCCATGATCCGCTTTACAACGTATAGGTCCGACTCAGCGGGAGAAAGAAAAACAATCACATCACCATCATGGATTTTGCCGTAGGGAACGATGGGCTTGATCCACCTGCTGGGGGGCGCGTAACGCACCCGGTTTACAAAGACGTGGTCACCAATAAGAAGGGTGTTTTCCATGGAGGAGGAAGGAATTTCGAAGGCCTGCAAAATGAACGTAATAATAAAGAGGCCGGTTACAAGCACGCCGGCGAGCGAGGCGAGAAATTCAACGGTCGTTTCACGGGGCTTTTCTTCTTTATCTTTATCTTTCTTGGCCAAGCATTTTCCTCGTAGTTCGTGAGATCAGTAGAGACATCCACTCCGTAAGGTTCAGCGCACCAACCGCATAGCGCGGTCCCAGCGGGTGATCTGCATAAGATGACTCATAGCATAGATGAATCGAGCGATTTTATCGCTGTTCGAGCCGCCTGCGGGTTCTTCGTCGCGCATAGACCAGTAGATCACAAGCGGCCTGCCGACAATATTTTCCTGTGGGACGAAGCCCCAGTAGCGGCTGTCGAGCGAATCGTCGCGATTGTCTCCCATAACGAAGTAGTTCTCTGCCGGGACAATGAGCTGGCCATTATCGACCAGCTTAGCCATCTCAAGGCGCCACGGACCAGTGACGCCCGCGACCTGCACGGCGGATTGCGGGAAATCGTCGCGGAACATGGCATCGATGCCGCCGTCATTGGGCCGCGAAAAATGCGCGTAGGGCTCGACTTGCGCGACGCCGTTTACATATACACGGCGATTGACAAGGCGAACACGATCGCCGGGAATACCGATCACTCGCTTCACGAAATGCTCGCTCGGGTGAACCGGATAGTAGAAAACGACAATGTCGCCACGCTTGACCTTGCGATAAGGCAAAAAATGGCCCCAAAATTGGTCGCCTCCGAAGTGGAGTTTGTCGACAAGAAGGTAGTCGCCGATGAGCAGCGTATTCTCCATAGATTCGGACGGGATTTGAAAGGCTTGAACGATGAAGCTGACGACGAAAACCGCGACGATAATTGTGCCGAGCAGGGCCTGCACGGACTCAGGCCATCCCGAATAGCGCTCTGCTTGCCTGCGCACCAGATTCAACGCGTGACTCCTTGCCCGGAGGGTTGCGAAGCAAGGTAGTCGAGAACCTGACGCGCCGCTTCCTGTTCGGCAGTCTTTTTCGTTGAACCTTGGGCGCGTCCCACAAATTCAATAGCGCCATTCTCCGGCGCGAGGAGGCGGGCTTCGATGGTGAAAGTCTTTTGATGTTCGGGGCCAGATTCTTTCACCAGGACATACGCGGGTTGCGGTCGCGATACTGCTTGCAAGCTCTCCTGCAACGCAGACTTGTAGTCAGTGACCCGCGCCGCGCGCCCCGTGGAGATGAACTCTTCGAGCTCCGGAAGTACGATGCGTTGAAGAACGAATGCCCGCGCGGGTTCAACCCCAGAATCAAGGTAAACTGCGCCGATTACGGCCTCAAGGGCATCGACCAGGAGAGCGGACTTGTTCCGGCCGCCACTTTTTTCTTCTCCACGTCCGAGGCGCAAATACCTTCCGAGTTGAAGCTGCTCGGCGACGTGGATGAGGTGGTTCTTGCTGACCAGGTGAGCCCGCAACTTCGAAAGCTGGCCTTCCGTAAATTGAGGAAAGCGGCGGAAGAGTTCTTCGGTAGTGATCAGGCCGAGAACGGCATCGCCAAGGAATTCCATTTGCTCGTTGTCCAGAATGCGCCCGGCAGCAATGGGGCGCAGCATTTCCGCCTCGCGCGCTTGAGAGCTGTGAGTGAGGGCCCGCTCCAGCAACTCAGGCGAAGAGAACACGTGCCCAATAGATTCCTCGAGGGCGTTCAACTGTTTGACATTTGAAGTCACCATAGAATTTTCCGCTTCAGTGTGTGGGCGCGGAAGTTGCCGGCGCACTCGCCGGGTTGGCGGGAGCCGCGGGTTGGGCCGGCGCCTGGGGAGGCGTCGAGGTCGAATTGGGAGCTGCAGGCACTGATGTGGGACTTCCCCCTGTTTGAACTATCAGCCGATCGCGTTCGTTGCGGGCCATGGTACCGAGGTCGGTGTTCTCCTTGGTTAATTCTACGGCGTGGTTGGCCTGCTGGAGAGCGTCAGCGTATTTCTTTTCCTGGTCGAGAGCAAGCGCGAGCCGAAGGACAACGACTGGGTCGGTATTTGCCGGATCGGCACCAAGCGCGTCGCGCAACTTGGCTTCGGCTTCGGAATAATTCTCCTGTTTGTAATAAATACTGCCGAGCAGTGCGAGCGCGGTCGAGCGCAGATATTTCTTGTAGGCCTCAATTTTGTCGGGCGGCGTGCCTGCGGGAACGGCGAGATCGGTGTCGACGGTGCGTAAAGCATGGGTTGCATAGTCGATCACTTGTGCCTCACGTGGAGCACGATCGAGGTCAGTGGGGGCGGTGCGCTCCTCCAAGACTTCCGCAACCCCAATCAGCGCCTCAGGGTCCTCCTTATCGATGGCGAGAACCTTGAGTCCCATATCCATCATTTTTTGTGGATTGCCCGAGGTTTGATAGCTGCTCATGGCGGCACGATAGAGCAACACGCGGACCTCACTATCCGGAAACTTAGACGCGAAATCGTCGGCCGCCTTTTCCATGTTTTCAGGAATGAGTTCGTTAGAGATTGCGGTTTGATAGGCTTTGTATTCTTCCTGAGTTTTGGTGCGGATGGGCGCCCGGCCTGTGCTTGCGGTCGCAGGTTGCGTCTGGTTGGATGGAACGGAGGCGGGTTGCGACTGAGGGAAGGCGATGGGAGCGCCGAGCGTCGCAATCGCAAGAACGATTTGTAGTCTGGAGAATGTCATTGTTGGCCTTCGCGCCAACTGCTTAGTGGCTGAACAGTCCAAAGCCTCTACTTGTTTCCATCGCCATTTTCATTCTTCGGCTGCTGATCGTCTTTCTGAGCGCTGCTTGGCGGCTCGTATGGCTTTTGCAAACCCTGCTCGGCAGCGGCTTTGGCTTCAGGCAGCGACTCGGCGGCGCCCACGGCAGCTTGGTAATGTTGCACGGCCTGCGCTCGCATTGGGCCGCCTTCTTCGTCATCTTCAAGATCATAGATGCGGCCCAAATAAATATGTGACCAGGCGACGACCTGCGGCTCGCTGGTCGCTTGCAGTGCTTTTTCGAAATCATCGCGAGCGCCGTCGATATTTCCCCTGAGAGATACTTGCGCCAGGATGAACCAGGCACGGCCCGGATCTTCAGTTTTTTCGGCGAGAGCCTGCTTGGCCAACCGCTCCGCAGTGGCCGAATCGCCGGCAGACAAGCGCTCTTCCGCGGTCATCAAAAGCTTCCCTTCTTTTGGCCGCGAGAGGTGCAGGATCTCCGGATCAGAAACGTTTGCAAACTCAATCTGCTGAGTTTCTTTCACCAGCCTGTGGACGTCGATCCCACCGATCATTTGAGGCAAGGCATTCTTGAAACCTACATTGTCTTTTTCAAATGCAAATAACTTTTCGTAGAAGTAGCGGGTGAGCGCGAAGCCCTGTGCCATTGAGTCGTTGACGGCCTGCTCCTGCTCGGGACGCGTGGCTTTCCCGTCGGCCAAAGTACGCGCTTCAATCGCACGAATGACGCACTCAGTAGTCAGCAGCGAAGGATCGTCTTTGAAGGCTTCATCCATGGGCGCAAGGCGCAGCGCGTCCATCAATGGGCTGAGCTCGGCTAGATTGCCGGCGTATCTTCCAATCATCGGATCGAGCAAATAATGAAGATAGGCGTGGCGGATCTGGTCGATCTTCAGTGCGGTATTCGGGCCGGGGGTAATGACGACGTAATATTCCAGACTGTAGTTGCGCGCATTGGTTTCCGAAGGTGCGCCCATCGGCTCAACGTACATGGCGAAGGTGCGGCCCATGTAGCTATTCGACGGCAGTCGCAAATACAGTTCGGTGCTTGAAATCATCCTGGTCAGCCCTTCGCGGTAATGATCGGTAAGCGCTTCATAGGCATCCTGGTGACGCTGCCATATGTCGTGGATACCGACCGCGGTGTAAAACTTGCCGAGCAACGGAATGAGGCCGAGCACCGCGCTCACATCAGGTGGAACATCGGATTCTTTTACTTTCAAGGTCAGCGCAGGCGGAGGACTTAAATAAAGACCGAGCGAGACGTATTCGGAAAGTGTGAGCGTGTCATTCTTCGCCTGATGGTCGTGGTAGAAGGAGCACACTGCGTCAGCGGCTGCTTTGGCCTGATCGGAAGTCTCGATGTTGCGGCCGACTTCTCCGCGAATAGCGATGCGAACGGGATCAGAGGCGGCGAGTTCGGCGTCGTAGCCGCAGTTGTTGATGGCGGTAAGAACGGTAAACAGCGCTTCGCTGGTATCCAGAGTGACCGGGCTGGGAGTGACAGCACTGTAAGCAAAAGCCGAAGCCAGCGCGACAAGGGTGATCAGCCGAAATGCGTGCTTAAAAGATGAAGCGGAGCTCAGGAAAACCTCCCGCGGCAGAGTGGCAGCAGTCGTCAGTGTAAGGGTTTAGGACAACAGGCTCTGCTAGAAGTTTAAGAGGTATGCTGGCAAGGGTCAAACGAAGTTCGGGATATTAGGGATTGAGGGGAAAATGCTACACCCCCAGACGAATTCTGCGTGAGTGGCGCTCGCGCGTCTCCACTGGTCAGGAACATCTATGGAGTGCATTCGGTACGGAACACGTGTGGCAGAAGCGCTTCTATGATTTCCTGATTTTGAGTGAGGAGAAGAAGGTGGAGAAACTGCGCTATATTCACCTTAATCCTGTACGGCGCGGATTGGTTCTTGAACCTGGGCAGTGGAGATGCAGCAGCTACCGGTTTTACGCCTTCGGAGAAGCTGGACCAGTCTTTAATTGACGGAGACACAAAAGCTAGATAAACATTCGGACCATTTCGCGATTTTGGGGTTTAGTATTACCCACCCTTCGAAAGCCGCGAAGGGTGGGGCATCCTCAGTTGTGGTATTTTCCATTTACCAAAAAGAAAAGGTGGGCCAGCCCGCCTCGCAAATTTATTTTTTGCATTTCAACACAAAGGCCACGTACTGAAGGGGGAACGAATGCCTGATCCTCGTACTGATTCCTCGTTTCAGAAATACTCTCGAGATGGTGATTTCCTGAAACTGATGAAGACACTTGGATTCCAATGAAGACGTCGTCGTGGATATTTTGGATAGCTGTGATGGTGGTGGTTCTAGCCTTCATCGTTCCAATCCGATCGCTTGACTGTCCGGCCTGGGACGTATGGGTGACCGACCAAACCGGCCAACCTGTCTCAGGGGTAACGGTTCGGCTTACTTGCCAAAACTACTCGGCCGAGCGGCGCCCTTACGAAACGGAGGCCGTTACAGATCAAAAAGGACATGTGTCATTCAACCCCCGAAAGATCAACAAGTCATTGGGCCAGCGTGCAATTGCAACGTTATTATCAGCCGCTGCAGGGACTCATGCCAGTTTTGGGCCGCACGCGAGCGTATTTGCGTTCAGCGACCACTTTGAGGGCATTGCTAGTCAGAGGGATTTTGTCGTTGGCTGGAAGGGACAACCCGCTCATATGGAGTCCCACATCGTCATTATGCCGCGAAAGGGACGGGTGGCCCTCGATAAGAGCGAAGGCGTTGTCAAGACATAGTTGTCCTGGCGGTGCGTAGCACCGGGTGAGTTTGCCAGAACGGTTGAGGACCAAGACTCTGGAAATCTCACGCGGAATCACTTCTCGGTGGACTCGTCGTTCCACCAACCATCGATTCGGCCTCGAACTGCGACCATGATTCTTCTATGCGAACATCCCGCACTCATCACGGGATGCGAGAGCGCCCAATCAACTTAACGGTC